>NZ_JAFCWR010000003.1:0-5507 GCF_049897645.1 Brevundimonas sp. TWP2-1 | reverse complement strand
AGAAGACATTGTCTGAGATTGCTTCGGTCAAGGAGCAATCATCGAATGAGTTTTGCTGAGAAACGATCAAACCGATCGGATTATTAGTACCAGTAAGCTTCATGGGTCGCCCCACTTCCACACCTGGCCTATCAACGTGGTAGTCTTCCACGATCCTCAGCGAAGCCTTGTTTTGAGGTTAGTTTCCCGCTTAGATGCTTTCAGCGGTTATCTATTCCATACTTAGCTACCCTGCTGCACAGCTGGCGCCATGACAGGTACACCAGAGGTATGTCCATCCCGGTCCTCTCGTACTAGGGACAGATCCTCTCAAGCTTCGAACACCCACGGCAGATAGGGACCAAACTGTCTCACGACGTTCTGAACCCAGCTCACGTACCACTTTAAATGGCGAACAGCCATACCCTTGGGACCTGCTCCAGCCCCAGGATGTGATGAGCCGACATCGAGGTGCCAAACTTTGCCGTCGATATGGACTCTTGGGCAAAATCAGCCTGTTATCCCTAGAGTACCTTTTATCCGTTGAGCGATGGCCCTTCCACTCGGGACCACCGGATCACTATGGCCGACTTTCGTCTCTGCTCGACTTGTCAGTCTCGCAGTCAGGCGGGCTTATGCCATTGCACTCGACGACCGATTTCCGACCGGTCTGAGCCCACCATCGCGCGCCTCCGTTACACTTTAGGAGGCGACCGCCCCAGTCAAACTACCCACCACGCCATGTCCCGGGACCGGATAACGGCCCTCGGTTAGACGTCAACGACAGTAAGGGTGGTATTTCAAGGACGACTCCACCAGAGCTGGCGCCCCGGTTTCATAGTCTCCCACCTATCCTACACATACGGTCGCTAACGCCAAGGCGAAGCTATAGTAAAGGTTCATAGGGTCTTTCCGTCTGACCGCGGGAACCCCGCATCTTCACGGGGAATTCAATTTCACTGAGCCTATGCTGGAGACAGTGGGGAAGTCGTTACGCCATTCGTGCAGGTCGGAACTTACCCGACAAGGAATTTCGCTACCTTAGGACCGTTATAGTTACGGCCGCCGTTTACCTGGGCTTCAGTTCGTCGCTTTCACAACTCCCTTTAACCTTCAGGCACCGGGCAGGCGTCAGACCCTATACGTCGCATTGCTGCTTCGCAGAGCCCTGTGTTTTTGCTAAACAGTCGCTACCCCCTGGCTTGTGCCACTCAGTCCTGGTTGCCCAGGGTGAGTCACGCTTATTCCGAAGTTACGCGTGCAATTTGCCGAGTTCCTTCAGCATAGTTCTCTCAAACGCCTTGGTATGCTCTACCTGACCACCTGTGTCGGTTTCGGGTACGGTCTCTGCTGGAGTTATTTCCTGGGACAACGCCCCCGCACACACAATCCAATAAGTGGGTACGAGTTAAGCCATCCGTCACTTCCAGCTGGTGCAGGAATATTTACCTGCTTCCCATCGACTACGCTTTTCAGCCTCGCCTTAGGGGCCGACTAACCCTGCGCAGATTAGCTTTACGCAGGAACCCTTGGTCTTTCGGCGGGAGTGTCTCTCACACTCCTATCGTTACTCATGTCAGCATTCTCACTTCCGATACCTCCAGCCAGGCTCACGCCTGACCTTCACCGGCCTACGGAACGCTCCGCTACCGCTTGCAGTAAACTGCAAACCCATATCTTCGGCGCACGGCTTGAGCCCCGTTACATTTTCCGCGCAGGATCGCTTGATCAGTGAGCTGTTACGCTTTCTTTAAAGGATGGCTGCTTCTAAGCCAACCTCCTGATTGTCAAAGCAATCCCACATCGTTTCCCACTTAGCCGTGACTTGGGGGCCTTAGATGATGGTTAGGGTTGTTTCCCTTTTCACGACGGACGTTAGCACCCGCCGTGTGTCTGCCCGATAGTTCTCTTGGGTATTCGGAGTTTGGTTAGTATTGGTACCGCTCGCGCAGCCCGCAACCATCCAGTGCTCTACCCCCCAAGGAATTCGTCGGACGCTCTACCTAAATAGATTTCGCGGAGAACCAGCTATGTCCAGGTTTGATTGGCCTTTCACCCCTATCCACAAGTCATCCCAGAATTTTTCAACATTCACGGGTTCGGTCCTCCAGTTGGTGTTACCCAACCTTCAACCTGCTCATGGATAGATCACCTGGTTTCGGGTCGTCATACGTCGAACTTAGCGCCCTATTCAGACTCGCTTTCGCTGCGCCTACACCTAACGGCTTAAGCTTGCTCGACACATGAAGTCGCTGACCCATTATACAAAAGGTACGCCGTCACCCCGCTTGGGGGCTCCGACTGCTTGTAGGCTTCCGATTTCAGGATCTGTTTCACTCCCCTTGTCGGGGTGCTTTTCACCTTTCCCTCACGGTACTTGTTCACTATCGGTCGTAGAGGAGTACTTAGGCTTGGAGGGTGGTCCCCCCATGTTCAGACAGGATTTCACGTGTCCCGCCCTACTCGAGTCTCTTGCTATTTGATGACTACGGGGCTTTCACCCACTATGGCCGACCTTTCCAGATCGTTCGTCTTTATTTCACAAGAGCACTGGCCTGGTCCCGGTTCGCTCGCCACTACTACGGGAGTCTCGGTTGATGTCCTTTCCTCCGGGTACTGAGATGTTTCAGTTCCCCGGGTTCGCTTAATGAACCTATGTATTCAGTTCATTATACCTTTTAACAATCCGCCAATCGCCGTCCTGGCCCCCATCACAAGGATGAAGTTCAGAACGAAGTTGGAAGACTGTAAAGGTGGGTTTCCCCATTCGGAAATAACCGGATCAAAGGGTGCTAGCGCCTCCCCGGTTCTTATCGCAGCTTGCCACGTCCTTCATCGCCTCTCTACGCCAAGGCATCCGTCAGAAGCCCTTCAACGTTTGATCGTTTCTCAGCAAAACTCATGCTTGGTTTATTCCGCCCGACTGGAAAGATGCCGGGGGACCAAGCCTGATATTTGTCAGACAATGTCTTCTTCTCGAACATAACCTAAAAGCTCAGGGGAGCCGGTTGCGTTCTTCCTTTACGATTTCAATGCACGCCAACCTTACGGCCGACGGCAAACTTGAATGCGATCACAAAATCCTGGTGGAGCCAGACGGAGTCGAACCGACGACATCCTGCTTGCAAAGCAGGCGCTCTACCAACTGAGCTATGGCCCCGTTCCAAGGAACAGTGCGAAGCCCAGGAGAGCTGTCGGCGATGCCGTCTTGAGGCTGAGAACCCCGGCGAACCAGAAGTCCTGGTAGGCCCGGGCAGACTCGAACTGCCGACCTTACGCTTATCAGGCGTACGCTCTAACCACCTGAGCTACGGGCCTATGGCAGCGACAGCCGGGTTATAAAACCCAGGCTCGCGATCGCGTCACCAATACAACGACCCGAATGGTCGATGCGTCGATGACGAAAGTGGAAAGAGAAACGGAGACGGCGGCGTTCCGCCGTTTGTGCTCGGCGCTGTGAAGCGCTTCGCTATTGGAGCCTCAATAGACAGCCTCGTGAGAGACAGCCTGGAGAAGCATCCTTAGAAAGGAGGTGATCCAGCCGCAGGTTCCCCTACGGCTACCTTGTTACGACTTCACCCCAGTCGCTGACCCTACCGTGGTCGCCTGCCCCCTTGCGGTCAGCGCAGCGCCTTCGGGTAGAACCAACTCCCATGGTGTGACGGGCGGTGTGTACAAGGCCCGGGAACGTATTCACCGCGGCATGCTGATCCGCGATTACTAGCGATTCCAACTTCATGCCCTCGAGTTGCAGAGGACAATCCGAACTGAGACGACTTTTAAGGATTAACCCTCTGTAGTCGCCATTGTAGCACGTGTGTAGCCCACCCTGTAAGGGCCATGAGGACTTGACGTCATCCCCACCTTCCTCCGGCTTAGCACCGGCAGTCCCATTAGAGTTCCCAACTAAATGATGGCAACTAATGGCGAGGGTTGCGCTCGTTGCGGGACTTAACCCAACATCTCACGACACGAGCTGACGACAGCCATGCAGCACCTGTGTCCTAGTCTCCGAAGAGAAAGCCAGATCTCTCTGGCGGTCCAGGCATGTCAAAAGGTGGTAAGGTTCTGCGCGTTGCTTCGAATTAAACCACATGCTCCACCGCTTGTGCGGGCCCCCGTCAATTCCTTTGAGTTTTAATCTTGCGACCGTACTCCCCAGGCGGATTGCTTAATGCGTTAGCTGCGTCACCGAAATGCATGCATCCCGACAACTAGCAATCATCGTTTACGGCGTGGACTACCAGGGTATCTAATCCTGTTTGCTCCCCACGCTTTCGAGCCTCAGCGTCAGTAATGAGCCAGTATGTCGCCTTCGCCACTGGTGTTCTTCCGAATATCTACGAATTTCACCTCTACACTCGGAGTTCCACATACCTCTCTCATACTCAAGACACCCAGTATCAAAGGCAATTCCGAGGTTGAGCCCCGGGATTTCACCCCTGACTTAAATGTCCGCCTACGCTCCCTTTACGCCCAGTAATTCCGAGCAACGCTAGCCCCCTTCGTATTACCGCGGCTGCTGGCACGAAGTTAGCCGGGGCTTCTTCTCCGGGTACCGTCATTATCGTCCCCGGTGAAAGAATTTTACAATCCTAAGACCTTCATCATTCACGCGGCATGGCTGCGTCAGGCTTTCGCCCATTGCGCAAGATTCCCCACTGCTGCCTCCCGTAGGAGTTTGGGCCGTGTCTCAGTCCCAATGTGGCTGATCATCCTCTCAGACCAGCTACTGATCGTCGCCTTGGTGAGCCTTTACCTCACCAACTAGCTAATCAGACGCGGGCCGCTCTAATGGCGATAAATCTTTCCCCCGAAGGGCACATTCGGTATTAGCACAAGTTTCCCTGAGTTATTCCGAACCAAAAGGCACGTTCCCACGTGTTACTCACCCGTCCGCCACTAACTCCGAAGAGTTCGTTCGACTTGCATGTGTTAGGCCTGCCGCCAGCGTTCGCTCTGAGCCAGGATCAAACTCTCAGGTTGAGTTGACTTCTGACCTAAGCTTAAGAACATCCCGAAGGACGTCTTGGCATTAGTTCTACGTATTTTATTGACGAGTTCCCATTCATCGATCCGAAGACCGACGCATGGTATCTTTTCAAAAAGACCGCAGATAGTCAGTGTCGTATGATGACCTTCTAGGGCCATCGCAAGAACACCGCCGCCTGCGTTTCTCTTTCCAAATCAACAATGTCAAAGACCAAAACCGCATCAGCGGCCCGACTTGCTTAGCGCCGTGTCGTCGGCGGAGGCGGGGATTTAGAGACCGCCGAACCTCATGTCAACCGCTCTTTTCAGAGAACTTCCGGAGAGAAAGGCGAACCCTTCAGACCGCAAGAAACCACCCGAGGAAAGCGAGGCTTACCTCTAAAAACCCGTCGGCGATTCGATTGGAGCGCGGAACCTAGTGAAACCAACCGATGAAAGCAAGAAGTTTTTCGCTTCTGTCTTCCGTGAAACCGTGAGGATCAAGACCCCCGCAGCCCCGTCGGCCAGCCCGTTTCCGAGCGAGGCGGCTCTATACG
>NZ_JAFCWR010000002.1:0-1371056 GCF_049897645.1 Brevundimonas sp. TWP2-1 | reverse complement strand
AGTGAAACCAACCGATGAAAGCAAGAAGTTTTTCGCTTCTGTCTTCCGTGAAACCGTGAGGATCAAGACCCCCGCAGCCCCGTCGGCCAGCCCGTTTCCGAGCGAGGCGGCTCTATACGTAGACCCCGTTTTGTCCGCAACCAGATTCTGACAGGACCGCGAAACTTTCTCAAAGAGTCACGGTCAGCCAGCGGCGGAACACACCGTCAGCCCGCTATGTAAGCCGGCAGGTTCCAGGCAACTCGGCTGCCTCAGGCCCCGCCCAAACGGGACATCAACTCCGGGTCCTGCTCGGAAGCCGTGACCTCGTTGTCGAACGTGAGCTGGGCCTGGGATACATCCGTGAAGGTCAACGGCTCCTCCAGGCGCAGGCTTGAGACGGCGTAGTCTTCGCCCCTCTGTTCGAGAACGACGCCGCTGCGGGCGTGAAGGATACGGGCGTCCGTGGTCATGAGTCTGTTCTCCGCTTGGATGGAGAACGCGCCAATCGCCGAAAAGGGTCGCTCTCAGTCGCCGGAGAGGATTTCGGCGATTCTTGCGCCCAGCGCCTCGTCATGCAGACCATCGACGGCAACCATCTTCGACCGGGACTGGCCGCCGCGCACCACAGTCACCGACGATTTCGACACGCCGAGGCTCTTGGCCAGCAGTCGGATCACGGCGTCATTGGCCTCTCCATCTATGGGACGGCCGCGCACGCGCACCTTGAGCACACGCCGTCCCTCGGCGTCCGCCTCCCAGCCCTCGATGCGATCCACCGCCGCGCCGGGCTGCAGCCTTATGGGCAGGTTCGCCATCCGATCCTCTACGGGCAAGAAAAAGGGCGCGGCTCCGTTAGAAGCCGCGCCCTAGCATATTGGTCTAACCGAGACTCAGCCCAGGGCCGTCATCAGTTCCGGCACGATGGTCTTGTAGTCGCCGACCAGGCCGTAATCCGCGACCTGGAAGATCGGGGCGTCGGGGTCCTTGTTGATGGCGACAATGGTCTTGGAGTCCTTCATCCCCGCCAGGTGCTGGATGGCGCCCGAAATGCCGATGGCGATGTACAGGGCCGGGGCCACCACCTTGCCGGTCTGGCCGACCTGATAGTCGTTGGGGGCGTAGCCGGCATCCACCGCCGCGCGCGAGGCGCCGATGGCGGCGCCCAGCTTGTCGGCGAGGGGCTCCAGCACCGCATGGAACTCGTCCGCCGAGCCCAGGGCGCGACCGCCCGAGACCACGATCTTGGCGGCGCCCAGGTCCGGGCGGTCCGACTTGACCATTTCCTCGGAGACGAAGGCCGTCTTGGTCGCCTCGGCGCCGGCGACGCTCTCGACGGGGGCCGAACCGCCTTCAGCGGCGGCGGCGAAGGCGGTCGGACGCACGGTGATCACCTTCTTGGCGTCGGCCGACTGGACCGTCTCCAGGGCGTTGCCGGCATAGATCGGCCGCACGAACGTATCGGCCGACACCACCTCGATGATGTCCGAGATCGGAGCGACGTCCAGCTTGGCGGCGATCCGGGGCGCGAAATTCTTCCCGTCGGTCGAGGCCGGCGTCAGGATGGCGTCGTAGCCGGCGGCCAGGGGCGTGACGGTGTCCGTGACCGCCTCGGCCAGGCCGTGGCCCAGGCCGCCGCTCTCGGCCAGCAGCACCTTGCGGACGCCGGCGATTTTCGAAGCCGCATCAGCAGCGGCCTGCGCGCCCTGCCCGACGACCAGAACGTCCACGTCGGACGACAGGCCCAGCGCGGCGGTCACGGTCTTGTGGGTGGTGTCGCGAACGGTCGAACCGTCGTGATCGGCGATGACGAGGACAGCCATATTACAGCGCTCCCACGGACTTGAGCTTGGAAACCAGTTCGGCCGCATCGGCCACCTTGACGCCGGCCGACCGCTTGGGCGGCTCGGTGACCTTCAGGACCTTCAGACGGTCGGCGACATCGACGCCATAGTCGGCGACCGCCTTGACGGCGATCTCCTTCTTCTTGGCCTTCATGATGTTGGGCAGGGAGGCGTAGCGCGGCGTGTTCAGCCGCAGGTCCACCGTCACCACCGCCGGCAGGTCGGCGGCCAGGGTCTGCAGACCACCGTCGACCTCGCGCGTCACGGTCGCCTTGCCGCCTTCGATGACCAGCTTGCCGGCGAAGGTCGCCTGGGGCCAGTCCAGCAGGGCGGCCAGCATCTGACCCACCGCATTATTGTCGCCGTCGATGGACTGTTTGCCCATCAGGACCAGGTCGGGCTTTTCTTCCTCGACCACCGCCTTCAGCAGCTTGGCGACCGCCAGCGGCTCCAGGTCCGCATCCGACTGGATCAGGATGCCCCGATCCGCGCCCATGGCCAAGGCGGTGCGGATGGTTTCCTGGGCCTGGGTCACGCCGATGGAGACCACGACGATCTCGGTCGCGGTGCCGGCGGCGTGATGTTCCTTGCCTTCCTTCAGACGAACCGCCTCTTCGACGGCGATCTCGTCGAAGGGATTCATGCTCATCTTGACGTTGGCCAGATCGACGCCTGACTGGTCCGCCTTCACGCGGGCCTTGACGTTATAGTCGATCACCCGTTTGACGGGGACGAGTACCTTCATGGGTCTATCCGTGAAATCGCCTGAATGTGAGGGCAGGACATGGAGCGGTCGCGAAGGCCTGTCAACGTAACGCGGGGTCAAGCTGTGGCTGCGACCCTCACCCAACGGACCACGAGATGAAGCGTTTCCTGACCTTTCCCCGCCTGGCGATGATTTTCTTCGCCCTGTTCGGCGTCGCCACCGTGGGGATTTTCATCCTGCAGGATTATTGGGTCGCGCCGGGCAAGCGCTGCGAGGCGGCAGGCAAGTGGTACGACATGGAGAGCCGTATCTGCGCCCAGCCCATCTCCATCGCCCAGATCACGGGCCGGCCCAACGGCGTTTCGCGCGAGGAAGCCTCGGCCGAAAAGAACCGCGAACTGGTCCGCATCGAGAACGAGCTTGCTGCCCAGGACCGCGCCCGCGCCGTCGAGGTCGAACGCCAGAAGGCGGCCTTGGCCGCAGCACGGCCGGCGGCCTAAAGTCTAGCGCGTCGCGCCCGGTTTCCACTTCACATCGCTGGCGCCGTTCGCATTGGCGCGTCGGCTCGCCACGAACAGATGGTCCGACAGGCGGTTCAGATATTTGACCGCCTCGACATTCACCGCCTCGCCGCTTTCGACCAGTCGCACGGCTTCGCGTTCCGCCCGGCGGCAAACGGTGCGCGCCACATGCAGATGGGCCGACAGCGGGGCGCCGCCCGGCAGGATAAAGCTGTCGAGCGCCTTGAGGCTCTCGTTCATCCAGTCGATTTCCTGCTCCAGCCGCGCCACCTGCGTCTCGATGATGCGCAAGGCCTCCCAGGCCGGGGGCGGATCCAGCGGCGTGGCCAGGTCGGCGCCCAGGTCGAACAGCTCGTTCTGGATACGGCCAAGCATGGCGTCGATGCGGTCGTTCTGGCCGCTGTTCAGCCGCGCCACGCCGATCACGGCGTTCAGTTCATCCACCGCGCCATAGGCCTCGACACGGGCGTCGCTCTTGGACACCGGCGCGCCCGACGCCAGCCGCGTCCGTCCGTCATCGCCCGTCCGGGTATAGATCTTGTTCAGCGTCACCATGATCAGGCTCCCTTCGTCGCCTTCCACATCATGCCGACGACCAACAGAAGAACCGCGAGCGCTTGAAGCCCGACCCGCAATCGCATCAGCTTGTTGGAGTTGGTCCGCGCATAGTCCCCGCCCCGGAACAGGGAATAAAGGCCGAACCCCAGGGTGACTGTCACGGCGGCGATGGCGACGATGATCAGGATGTCGAAGATCTGCATGCCGTCGTTCTAGACCCGGATCACCGTCACACGCCAGCGGCGCTCCATCACAGCCTGTGGCGATACGGCGGCGCTTGCGACGGATGGGCGCACCCCCCTTGGAGTCCTGTTGCGAATGATGTTGAGAGGCGCTCGCAAGTATTAGGGGCTAATCTGAATATGACCTTCTCGACCCGCGCACGCCTGCTGGCCGGCGCTTCCTGCGTTTTCGGCCTGACCTCGGGCGCCGCTTTGGCGGAGACCCTTCAGCCGGTCACGCCCGGACAGGCGACGCAGACGGCCGAGCTGGGCGAGATCGTGGTCACCGCCTCAGGCTTCGAACAGCGGATCAGCCAGGCCCCCGCCTCGATCAGCGTCATTCCCCGCGCCGAAATCGAGGAAGTCCGCGCCGTCTCGCTCGCAGAGATCCTGAACAATCTCGAAGGCGTCGATACCGGCGCCGCCGTCGGTAAGACGGGCGGCCAGACCATCAACATCCGGGGCATGGGCTCGGACTACACCCTGATCCTGATCGACGGCCGCCGCCAGAACACGGCCGGCAGCGTGACCCCCAACGGTTTCGGCGAAACCTCGACCAGCTTCCTGCCCCCCGTCTCGGCCATCGAACGGGTCGAGGTCGTGCGCGGCCCCGTCTCGACCCTCTACGGCTCCGACGCCATGGGCGGGGTGGTCAACATCATCACGCGCAAGATCGGTGACGAATGGCACGGCTCGGCCAGCGCCCATTACACGATCCAGGGCGATGACGAGTTCGGCCCGATCCGCGGCGGGGACGTCTATCTGGCCGGCCCGCTGATCAAGGACCGGGTCGGCGTCTCGCTCCGCGGCTCGCGTTCGGAGCGTGAGCAGTCGCGCCTGACGTTCGAAAACGTCGCCGGCGTGCAAACCCCGGTCACAGGTTTCGGCCGCAGTTCCACCGCCAACGAAATCTGGTCCGCCGGCGCCCGCCTGGCCTTCAACCTGCACGCCGACCACGACCTGTGGATCGACGCCGACGTCGGCCGCCAGTGGTACGACAACTCCAAGGGCCAAATGGGCACCGCCACCACCGCAGGCGGCTATGACAAGTTCCTGGAGTTCAATCGCGACCAGATCGCCATCGCCCATAACTGGCGCCTGCCGTTCGGCACGCTGGAATCCAACTATTCGATCGCAACGACCGAAACCAAGGGCCGGATCATCCCCAACGGCGTCGCCGGCGCCGGCAACCCGCGCGACCTAACGAGCGAGAACCGCATCTTCGACACCAAGCTGTTCTCGCAATGGCGAAACCACACCTTCACCGTCGGCGGCCAGCACTGGGAAGCCGAGATGACGGACGACGTGGTCTCCGGCACGTTCAACCACACCCAGTGGGCCGTCTTCGCAGAGGACGAATGGCGGTTCACCGATACTCTGGCCCTGACGGTCGGCGCCCGTCACGACGACCACTCGACCTTCGGCTCGCACTTCAGCCCGCGCGCCTATCTGGTCTGGAACCCGACCGATGTCTGGACCGTCAAGGGCGGCGTCAGCCAAGGCTTCAAGACCCCGCGCCTGGAACAACTTGCATCGGGCATCAACGGTTTTGGCCAGCAAGGCCGTCTGCCGCTGCTCGGCACCCCCACTTTGATGCCGGAAACCTCGACCTCGACCGAGTTCGCCGTCCTGTATGACGATCATGAGCGCCTGCGTGCGGGCGTCACCGTCTTTCATAACCAGTTCGACGACAAGATCGCCTCCGGCGTGCCAATCGCCAACTGCACCTTCGGCCTGACCCAGGCGCAGTTCGCTACCGGCACATACAACAAGACGGGCTGCGCCGATGTCGGCTTCTGGCCGACCTTCGCCACCTTCGGCCAGAGCGTGAACATCGACGAGGCGGTCACGCAAGGCGTCGAGGCCACCGCCCGCTTCAGCTTCAACGACGCCTGGACGCTTCAGGGCAACTACACCTTCACCGACAGCGAGCAGAAGTCGGGCGCCGCCGCCGGCCAGCCCCTGACCGATACGCCCGAGCATATGGTAAACGCCAACCTGCGCTGGAACGCCACCGACCGGATGAACCTGTGGCTGCGTGGCGAATACCGTTCGGCGCGCTATCGCGGGGCCGGCGAGGCCCAGACGGCGCTGGGCGACTATGAGGCCTACAGCCTGTTCCACCTCGGCGGCGCCTACCGCATCGACGACAATCTGACGGTCAATGCGGTCGTCTACAACCTGTTCGACAAGGACTTCGTCAGCCTGCTGCCCTACGGCGCGCCCGTCGCCTATGCGCCGGAGTTCGCCAACAATCAGGAGCCGCGTCGCCTGTGGGTCTCGGTCACGGCCGCCTTCTGACCCTAGAGCTGAAAATCATCGATGGGGGCCGCTTCGGCGACCCCCGTTCTTTTTTGCGCCAAGCTAAGCCATTTGGTCACGATTGGCGGTGCAATCTTCGCGGCATGACAGATCGCGCCGTCCGCAACCTAGAACATCTCAAGAGTTCGGCCTCCACCGCTCGCGTGCTCAACCTGCTGCGCGTGTGGGAAGAAAACGGCGACAGTTCCGCCGACGGCGCCGTACGCAACCCCGACTGGGCGGCGCGTCCGATCTTCCGCACCCCGGCCCTGAACAGGTCCCTGATCATCAAGCACCGGCTGCGTCGCAACGAGACCGACCTGTTCACCGGCCGTCGCCAGGTCGCCACCAAGGTGGTCATCCCCATCGACGACGAGGACCTGAAGACCGGCGGCCGTTATGTCTTCGTCAATCAGATCGGGTTCGAGCGGATGATGATGGAGGCGTTCGGCGTCGCCGCCACCCACCCCGACATCGAAACCCTGCGCCTGATCGACAAACTGCCGTCCCTGGATCCCTTCCTGCTGCGCGAACAGTTGCGACGCGGCGGCCTGGACCCCTCGCCCTGCTATTTCTCGATCAGCGACAGCGATCTTCAGCGCATGCTGGCCTTCGTCCGCAGCGAGATCGAGCCGCTGGTGACCCTCAGCCTGGGCCCCGACACCATCGCCGTGAACTCGGATTCGGCCGGGCGAATGGCGTCCAAGATCCTGTCCAACACGCCTGGCGACCAGCTGGACGCCCTGCGCCTGACCCTGCGCTTGGCGCCGGAGCAGTATCAGGAGGGTGTCTTCTGCTGGAAGGGCTTCCTCTATTACAAATGGACGCTGGCCGCCCTGCTGGGCGAGGTCGCCGCCGTCGCCGAAGCCGTGCGCACCATCAAGCCCGTCGGCAAGACCGATCGCGCCGCCAAGGAATATCTGGCCCGCAGCCGCGACGTTCTGCGCGGTCGCATCATCAAGACCTGCGACGAGGTCAGCCGCACTCTTCGCATCTATGATGACGCCTACGCCAAACTGACGCAGGAGGGCCGCCCCACCGCCTTCCGCGACTTCCTGCTGGACGCCCCTTCGATGTTCGCCAAACTGGGCGACCAGCTGGGCGCCGTCCAGCACATCGTCAGCTACTGGCGCTTCCGCTTCGGCCCCGGCGCCGCCCCGGTGAACGTCGAGGAGCTGATGGACATCTTCATGGACTTCGAAACCGGCCTTCTGGGCCGCGGCGAAGTCCCCGACGACATCGGCATGATGGCGGCCTGACCAGGCCAGACCTGCGCGCCATAAGATATGTAGACTCTCCCCATGGTTGCAGCTTAGCTGTCGCCGGTCACCTAGGGGGAAATCTTGGACATTCAAACGAAGCTCGCCGAACTCCAGAAGCGCACGATGGAGCACCGCGAGGTGCTGCTGACCGAAGAGGCCGCCAAGACGGCTCTGGTCATGCCCTTCATTCAGGCTCTCGGCTACGACGTGTTCAATCCGTCAGAGGTGATTCCGGAGTACACGGCCGACGTCGGCACCAAGAAGGGCGAGAAGGTCGATTACGCCATCTGCGATGGCGGCAAGGTTCGCATCCTGATCGAGTGCAAGCCCAGCAATGTGGCGCTGAACCTCAACCACGCCAGCCAGCTCTTCCGCTATTTCTCGGTCACGGACGCGCGCCTCGCCATCCTGACCAACGGTGTCGTCTATCAGTTCTATTCGGACGTCGAAGCCACCAACAAGATGGACGACAAGCCGTTCTTCACCTTCAGCATGGATGCGCTTAAACCGACCGACGGACGCACGGTGGAGAAGTTCACCAAACTCTCATTCGACATCGAAAAGATCGTTCAGGAGGCGGGGCTGCTCAAGCTCCAATCCCTGCTCCGCAAGGAGCTGGAAAAGGAAATGGCCGAACCGTCGGAAGAGTTCGTGCGCATGATGGCCGCCCGCGTCCATGAGGGTCGCGTCACCGCCCAGGTGCGCGAGAACTTCGGCAAGATGGTCGTGGCCACCTTCTCCTCGATCATCCGCGACAAGGTCAACGAACGCCTGTCCACCGCCCTGAACGCCACCGGCCCTTCGATGACCGATCAGGAAGAAGCGCCGCCCAGCGACCCGGAAATGATCGTGACCACCGAGGACGAGGTTTCCGGCTTCCACATCATCCAGGCCATCGCCTCGAAACTGGTGAAGCCCAAGCGCATCGTCATGCGCGACGCCCAGTCCTACTGCGCGATCCTGCTGGACGACAACAACCGCAAGACCATCGCGCGCTTGCACTTCAACGGCGTCACCAAGAAGCATGTCGGCACCTTCGCGGAGAAGGGCGAAACCCGTCACCTGATCGGCGATCTGACGGACATCTACCAACTGTCAGATCAGATCGAGAAGCGGATCAAGGAGTTGGAAAGCAGCACGCCCGCTTAGCGGCGCATCAGTGCGCGGCGTCCCAGTTCGACGCCGCGCGCGCATCCACCACCAGCGGAACGGTCAGGGCCACCGCCGGGTCGGATGCGTTTTCCATCACCTGCTTGATGACGGTTATGGCGCGGTCGGCTTCGGCTTCGGGGGCTTCGAAGACCAGTTCGTCGTGGACCTGGAGAAGCATACGCGTGGTCAGGCCGGCGTCAGTCAGAGCGGCGGGCATGCGGATCATCGCGCGGCGGATGATGTCGGCGGCGGCGCCCTGGATCGGAGCGTTGATGGCGGCGCGTTCGCCGAACTGGCGTTCGGCGCCCGACTTCGAATGGATGGCCGGGATGTGGATGCGGCGGCCGAAGATGGTGGAGACGAAGCCGGCCTGGCGGACCTCGGCCTTGGTCTTGTCCATATAGGCGCGAATGCCGGGGAAACGTTCGAAATAGGTCTTGATATAGGCCCCGGCCTCGCCCTGATCGATGCCTAGCTGGTTGGCCAGGCCGAAGGCCGAAATGCCATAAACGATGCCGAAGTTGATCGCCTTGGCGCGGCGCCGGGTCTCGGACGGCATGCCCTCGACGGGAACGCCGAACATCTCGGACGCCGTGGCGGCGTGAATGTCCAACCCCGCCTTGAAGGCGCGCTTCAGCTCGGGGATGTCGCCGATATGGGCCAGCAGGCGCAGTTCGATCTGGCTGTAGTCGGCGCTGATCAGGACATTGCCGGGCGCGGCGATGAAGGCCTGGCGGATCTCGCGGCCGGTCTCGGTTCGGATCGGAATGTTCTGGAGGTTGGGGTCGCTGGAGGCGAGACGGCCGGTGGTGGCGGCGGCCAGTTGATAGCTGGTGTGGACACGGTCGGTCTTGGGGTCGGCGGCGGCGGTCAGGGCGTCGGTATAGGTGCCCTTCAGCTTCGACAGTTGACGCCAGTCCAGCAGGACGCGCGGCAGATCATGGCTGAGCGCCAGTTCCTCCAGCACGCTGGCGTCGGTGCCCCATTGACCCGAGGCGGTCTTCTTGCCGCCGGGCAGGTTCAGCTCGCCGAACAGGATTTCGCCGATCTGGCGCGGCGAGCCGATGTTGAAGGGCCGTCCGGCGATCTCATGGGCCTGGGCCTCCAGCTCGGCCATGCGCAGGCCGAACTCGCTGGACAGCCGCTTCAACCGGTCGGGATCGATGCGGACGCCGTTCAGCTCCATGTCCGCCAGCACCGTCGGCATCCCGCGCTCCAGCGTCTCATAGACGGTGGACAGGCCCTCGCGCGCCAGTCTGGGTTTCAGGATGCGCCAAAGCCGCAACGTGACGTCCGCATCCTCGGCGGCATATTCCGCCGCCGGCTTCAGGGCGACGTGCTTGAAGGATTTCTGGCTCTTGCCGGTCCCCGCCACGCGCTTGAACGGAATCGGTTCGTGGCCGAGGTGCAGGCGCGACAGCTCGTCCATGCCATGCCCGTGCAACCCGCCCTCCAGCACGTAGGAGATCAGCATGGTGTCGTCATAGGGCGCGACGCGAATGCCCCGGCGCGCCATGACGGCGATGTCGTATTTGGCGTTCTGCAACACCTTCAGGACCGACGGGTCTTCCAGCAGCGTCTTCAGCTTCGCCAAGGTGGTCGGCTTGTCCAGCTGATGGATCGGCTCGCGCGCCTCGCCTGGCTCGCCGAACAGGCCGCCGTCGTTCGCCTGCGGCTCATGCTCGTGCGTCAGGGGGATGTAACAGGCCGCGTTCGGCCCCACCGCCAACGACACGCCGCACAGGCCCGCATGGGTCGCCGACAGGGCGTCGGTCTCGGTGTCGAAACCGACGACGCCGACCTCGGTCGCGCGCGCGATCCACCGCTCCAGCGCCTCTTCGGTCTGGACGCATTCATAGACGGCGTGGTCGAAGGTCTGGACCTCCGCCGGGCCTTCCACGACCTGGCCGTAACGCGGCGTGGCGATGGGGGCGTTCAGGTTCGGCGCACGTTTTGGCGCAAAGGCCGAGACCTCGCTGGGGCCGGCCTTGCCGTCGCCGACGCGGCGCTGAAGCGAGCGGAACTCCATCGTCTCCAGGAAGGCCGACAGGATTTCGGGATCGGGATCGCGCACGGCGAAGTCGTCGATCAGCTCGGGCGCCGGCGCATCGCACGTCAGGCGCACCAATTCGCGCGACAGACGGATCTGATCGGCGAAGGCGATCAGGGTCTCGCGGCGCTTGGGCTGTTTGATCTCGCCGGCGCGGGCCAGCAGGGTGTCCAGATCGCCGTATTCGTCCAACAGCTGGGCCGCCGTCTTCGGCCCGATGCCGGGGGCGCCGGGGACGTTGTCGACGCTGTCGCCGATCAGGGCCTGCAGATCGACCATCTTTTCCGGGCCGACCCCGAACTTCTCGAACACTTCGGCCTCGGCCAGACGCCGATCCTTCATCGGATCCCACATCACGACACCGCCGCCGATCAGCTGCATCAGATCCTTGTCGGACGAGACGATCACCGCCTCCCCACCCGCATCGCGCGCCTTGCAGGCGTAGGTGGCGATCAGGTCGTCGGCCTCGTAGCCGGGCAGTTCGACGCAATGGACGCCGAACGCCGCCGTCGCCTCGCGCACCAGAGGGAACTGCGGGATCAGATCCTCGGGCGGCGGCGGTCGGTGGGCCTTGTACTGGTCGTACAGGGTGTTGCGGAACGTCTTTTCGGAGTGGTCGAAGATGGCCACCAGATGGGTCGGACCGTCGGCGCCCTTCATGTCCTTCAGCAGCTTCCACAACATGTTGCAGTAGCCCTGGACCGCGCCGACCGGCAGGCCGTCCGACTTGCGCGTCAACGGCGGCAGGGCGTGATAGGCGCGGAAAATGTAGGCCGAGGCGTCGATCATCCACAGCCGCAGCGCGGGCCCATCCTGGGTGAGGGCCCGATCTTGGGGATGTTCGGTCTCGGTGGTTTCGGGCGCGGTCTTCTCGGTCATGACCGGAACATAGGCGGACGGGGCCGCCGCGTCAGCGTCAGAATTCGGTCCAGCTCGATCCGGGATCGCGTTGACCCGGCTGAGCCTGCTGCTGGCCCCAGGCCACCACCATGAAGGCCTTGTGGCTGCGGATGCGATAGGTGCCGATCATCGGCACCACCGCGCCCAGCGGCGCGCCCGTCTTGGCCTCATAGAGGAAGCCGGAAAACTCGGCGACGCCGACCCTGTCGCGGTGGCTGTAGACCGACAGTTCCGGCAGGGAGACGACGTTCAGCGTCTCGTTGATCGGGATCCGCATCTCGGGAATGCCGAACACGCGCCGCATCTGCTCCAGCGACAGGGCGCCGGCGCGGATTTCGAACACCGCGTTCGCCTCGTCCTTGTTGCGCGCCAGGCTGAAACCGGCGTCGGAGATGCCGCTGCGAATGGCGCTGACGGCGTAACGCGTGCCCTCGCCCTGGAAATAGGCGTCATCGACGAAGACCGAGGCGCCGAGCGGCAGCGGCAAGACCAGGCCTTCGACCGCCTTGTCCGACGCACGCGCCAGAAGAAGCTGCTCCGTCGCCGTGCGGCCCGTATTGCTCTCGGTGGTCGAGGCGCAGGCCGACAGGGTCACGGCCATCGCCGCCAAGGCCAGCGATAGGCCCTGCCCCGTACGCATCACCATGCTCCGGTATTGGGCATCGAGGCCCAGGGCTCGGCCGGCGCCAGCGGCGCGCCTTCCTGCAGCAGTTCGATGGAGATGCCGTCGGGCGAGCGCACGAAGGCCATGTTGCCGTCGCGCGGCGGGCGGTTGATCGTCACCCCGCCGTCCATCAGCCTCTGGCAGGCGGCGTAGATGTCGTCGACCTTGTAGGCCAGATGGCCGAAGTTGCGGCCACCCTGATACTCTTCCGGGTCCCAGTTGAACGTCAGCTCGACCTCGGGACAGCGTTCCGCCGCCGATTGCGCCAGGTTCTTGGGCGCGGCGAGGAAAACCAGGGTGAACCGCCCCGCCTCGTTCTCGGTGCGCCGCACCTCCTGCAGACCCAGAAGGTCGCAGTAGAAATGCAGCGAGGCGTCGATGTCCTTTACCCGGACCATGGTGTGCAGATAGCGCAAGGCTCGTCTCCGTCCGAACGGGGTGTCAGCGCTCTATAGACCCAGACGCCGTCACACCGCGACTGAACTGAGGTTACGAACTCAGGGACTTGGGCTCAGTGGGCCTCGGGCGCGCGGGCCGCCGGGCTCAGATATTCGTTCTCGTCATGCGGATGGGCCGACAGGACGAAACGCCGGTCGCAATAGCCGCACTCGATGAAGTCGTCCTCGCCCATGTCCATATAGACCAGCGGGTGACCCAGCGCCCCGCCGCCGCCATCGCAGGCCACGCGCCTGGTGGAGACCACGATCTCTTCGGGCGGCGGGATGATGGCGTCGGAATGGCGGGGGGGCATGATGCGGTCCGGTGTGGAAGGCTTGCTGGCTTCCTAGGCGGACCGGCCCCGAAGGTCAAACCTCGGTGGGCGCCGCCGGGCGACGGCCCAGAAGACGGTTCAGCATCGCCTTGCGCTTCTTGAACAGGGTCAAACCCAGGCAGCCGGCGCCGACCCACAGGCCGATTTCGCCGATGACCAACAAGGCGGCGCCGGCGATGGCCGCATGCGTCATCTCGATCTGATCGGTCTTGCCCGCCAACAGCGCCAGCCCCCCGCCGATATAGCCGATGGCGCAGACGCCCATGGCGATGAAGCCGATCAGGCGGGTGCGGGTCAGGGGCGTCTTGGCTTTTTGAACGGTGGTCATTGGCTGTCTCCATCAAGCTAGGTTGTCTTTATGACAAGCAACCTAGACATCATTTTGCAGGCAGTCAAGCATCATTGACACAAGGACAGGCACGCTTGTCGCAACATCGCCGCGGGACAGGTTGGCGAATGCAGCCGCGCGCCCTACCTATGCCGCTCGCTGTCCCGCCCGAGTGAATAGCCGATCATGTCAGAGACCCCCGCCCTGCCCGACAACGCCATCGATGTGCACGGGCTGAAGAAGACCTATGCCGGCTCCAAGAAGGCCGCGCCCAAGACGGCCCTGCGCGGGGTCGATCTGGTCATTCCCCGCGGTTCGGTGTTCGGACTTCTGGGCCCCAACGGCGCCGGAAAATCGACCCTGATCAACATCCTGGCCGGGGTGGTGAAGAAGTCCGAAGGCACGGTGAAAATCTGGGGCCGCGACATCGACAAGGAGCCGCGCGACGCCGCCGCCGCCCTGGGGGTCGTGCCGCAGGAGATCGTCGCCGACGTCTTCTTCACCCCGCGCGAGTCGCTGGAGGTCCAGGCCGGTTTCTATGGCGTGCCGAAGAACGAGCGCCGGTCGGATGAACTGCTGGCAGCGCTGGGCCTGTCGGACAAGGCCAACGCCTATGTCCGCGCCCTGTCCGGCGGCATGAAGCGTCGTCTGATGGTGGCCAAGGCCCTGGTTCACAATCCGCCGATCCTGATCCTGGACGAACCGACGGCCGGCGTGGACGTCGAACTGCGCCGCCAGCTGTGGGCCTATGTCCGCCAGATCAACGCCGAAGGCGTGACCATCGTCCTGACCACCCACTACCTTGAAGAGGCGCAGGAGCTCTGCGACACCATCGCCATCGTCAACCGGGGCGAGGTCGTGGCTTGCGAACCGACGCCGCAGCTTCTGCGCCGGCTGGACAGCCGCAATGTGGTCGTGACTCCAGAGACGCCCCAGATGACTCCGCCGATCCTTGACGGCTTCCAGGTGACGCCCCGTCCGGGCGGCGCCTTCGCCGTAACCTACAAGAAGGGGCAGTCGTCGGTGGAACAGGTCATCAACGCCGTCCGCGCCGCCGGCGTCACTATCGCCGACATCACCACCGAGGATCCGGACCTGGAGGACGTCTTCCTGGCCCTGACCTATGGGGATGCGTCGCAGGTCGATCCCACCAAGGACTAATCGACCTCGGACAGGAACTCGAAGATCGCCGCCCTGGCCTCCGGCTCGTCCAGCATGGGGGCGTGGCCGATACCGGGAACCTCGACATAGTCCATGGCCGGCCCGGCCTTCTTCATCCGCCCGGCGATGTCGGCGCTCAGCAGGTCCGAGTTGGCGCCGCGCACCAGCAGGGTCGGCTTCTTCCGCGCCAGTCGCCGAAACATGGGCCACAGGTTGGGAACCAGCGCCTTGGCGCCCGCCGCGCGGATCGGCACGGCGATGTCCGGGTCATAGTCCAGCCCGATCTCCCCATCCGACTGCTGACGGAAGATGCGCCGGGCGAAAGCGTCCCAGTCCGCGTCCGAATAGTGCGGAAAGGCGACCGCATTGATCCGCTTCGCATAGGCCGCCGCATCGGCCCACGACCCGATCTCGACCGGCTGGCCGCTATAGGCGGCGATGCGCGCCAACCCCTCGGGCGCCACTTCCGGCCCGATGTCGTTCAGGATCGCCGCGACCACCGCTCTGGGCTTCATCGCCGTCAGCGCCATGGTGATCAGCCCGCCCATGGAGGTGCCAAGAAAGACGGCGCGGTCGATCCCCGACTGCTCCATCAGGGCCAGCACGTCGCGCGCATAGACGTCGGGCATATAGGTCATAGGGTCAGGCGCACGATCCGACAGGCCTCGCCCGCGCACGTCCACCGCCAGCACCCGCCTTCCGCTCTGGGCCAGCAGGGGGGCAATGGCTTCGAAATCGGCGCTGTTGCGGGTCAGGCCATGGATGGCGATGACCGGCGGACGCGCGACGCCAGGACCGGGCGCATAGTCGCGCGCGAACAGGCTGAGGCCATCCGGCGAGGTCCAGCGCCGTTCGACAAAAGGATTGGGCGCGTTCATTGGCGATCTCCTCCGATTTTCGATCAGAGTAATTCACCAGGCGAGGAAATGCGACGTCCGGTCTTTAGAGACCCACCACATCGCGCACGAAGGCGTCCAGGTCGCCGCCCTCGAACAGGAACCCCGCCACGCCTGCCCGCTCGCCCGCCTGCAGATCGCGCTTCTGATCGCCGATGATGAAGGATCGCGCCGGGTCCAGATCATGCTCGGCGATCGCCCGCAGCAACATGCCGGGATTGGGCTTGCGGTCGGGGTGATCGGGATGGCGATAACGCGCCTCGACCGCATCGGGGTGGAAGGGCGCGGCATAGACCGCATCGATGACGGCCCCGTCCTGGGCCAGCCGGGCGACCAGCAAATCATTGAAGGCGTTCATCTGCGCCTCGCTGAACATACCGCGCGCCACGCCCGACTGGTTGGTGACGATGACGGTGCGATAGCCGCCCTGGTTCATGCGCCGCACAGCCGCCGCCGCGCCGGGGATCAGCTTCAGATGCTCGGGCCGATGCGGATAGCCGCTGTCCTCGATCAGCACCCCGTCCCGATCCAGAAAGGCGGCGGGAATACGGTTCATGCTTCGTATCTCAGGACTTCGGAAAAGGCCGTCATCAGGTGGTACAGGCTGGACGCCGGTACGGCTTGGTCATGCGACCGGCCGTCAGCGTCATAACTGTCCACCCACAGGCCGGGAACGGCGGTGGCAAGATGGGTGTCGAAGACCTTGGCGATCAGGGCCGGGGTGGCGGCGTCGCCAAAACTCAGGCCCGTGCGAATGGCCTCGGTCTGGGCCCACAGCCGACGACCGGCGTCGAGCGGCGCGCCGGACGGGTCGATCTCGCGGATCGTGAAACCCTCGCAAAGGCCTTGGGACACCGCCCAGCGATGCAGCCCCTCGGCGACGCCTGCGCCTGGGCCGGCACTACCCGCCTGCTTCAAGAGCCAAGCCCATTCCTGCAGATGGCCCGGCTCGATGACGTGACCCTCGCTGGGGTCCACCAGCAAATCGTCGGTGAAATACTCCCGGATCGCCCCGTCGATCAGGAAATGACGCCGACAGAGATCAAGCGAAACCTGGGCCGCCGCCTCGAACGCCGGATCGGGAGCGGTCGCCTGCCAGGCCAGCATGGCCTCCAGCATGTGCATGTGAGGATTCTGGCGGCGCGGCAGACGCGGGGGCAAGGCCTCCTCCCAACCGCCATGCGGCGACGCCATCTTCAGATTGATCGCCGTCACGGTCTCCAGCGCCAACGGCCGCGCGCGCGGATCGCCCAGCACCCGATGCGAGGCCGCAAGGGCGAACAGCACAAAGGCCAGATCATAGAGATCAGGCGTCTCATCGATCACCGCGCCGGCGTCATCGGTCGCCGCGACCCAGAGACCGTCATCCCTGCGACAGGTCGAGATCATGCAGTTTAGGCCCGCCTGGGCCAGGTCTCGTCCCGGCTCCCAACCCAGGGCTGCGGCTTCGCAGAAGACATAGATCTGGCGGGCCTGAACGCGGGTGCGGCGGCGCACGTCCGTGACGGGCCGACCGTCGAAATCTAGCTGCTCGAAGAAGCGGCCGTGCGCGTCCACGCCCTTGTCGGCCCACAACGGCAGGGCATGGTCGAACAGCCAGTTCGAGACCCTGATCCGGGCGGCGGCGAGAGACATCATGGCGCTGGATTAGGATGCATCCCTTCGGGCGCCAAGGGGCGGATGCGGTAGCAAAGGGCAACGCGATGTGACGCCGCGCGATTTGGCCCCTGCGCGCGATCTTGCTAGGACGACCCGACATTCGCGGCCCGTCCTTGTCGAGCCGCCGCCCGATCCCCCGTGGAGAGCGTCCCTCATGATCCCCTTCATCGACCTTCAGGCCCAGCGCCTGCGCCTCGCCGGCAAGATCGAGGCCGCGGTCCAGGAAGCCGTCGTCGGCGGCGCCTGGGTCATGGGACCACAGGTCCGCCAGTTCGAATCCGACCTCGCCGCCTTCGGTCAGGCGAAACACCCCCTGGGCTGCGGCAACGGAACCGACGCCCTGATCCTGCCGCTGATCGCCTGGGGCATAAGAACGGGCGACGCGGTCTTCTGCCCCAGCTTCACCTTCACCGCGACGGCCGAGGTCGTGCCTTGGCTGGGCGCCTCGCCCGTGTTCGTGGATGTCGATCCGCGCACCTACAATATGGACCCTGCGCACCTGGAAGCCGCAATCGAGGCGGTCAAGGCCGAGGGTCGCCTCACGCCCAAGGTGGTCATCGCCGTCGATCTGTTCGGCCAACCGGCGGACTATCCGGCCATCCGCGTGATCTGCGACCGCCACGGATTGAAGCTGATCTCGGATTCGGCCCAGGGCTTCGGCTGCACCCTGAACGGCGACCACCCGCTGAAATGGGCCGACGTGACCACGACCAGCTTCTTTCCGGCCAAGCCCTTGGGTTGCTACGGCGACGGCGGGGCGGTGCTGACCGACGATGACGACCTGGCGCAGGAGATGGATTCGCTGCGGGTCCACGGAAAGGTCGTCGCCAAGGACCTGCAGGCGGGGGCCGCCGCGTTCGCCCACGATCCCAAATACCTGGCCATGCGCATCGGCATGAACAGCCGCCTGGACACCATCCAGGCCGCCATCCTGATCGAGAAGCTGAACGTCTTCGGACAGGAGATCGAATGGCGCAACCGGATCGCCGCGCGCTACAACGAGAAGCTGGCGCCCCACGTCGCGGCCGTGCCCCACGTCATAGAAGGCGGCGTGTCGATCTGGGCCCAATATACGGTCGAGCATGAGGATCGGGACGGTCTGGCGGCCCACCTCAAGGATCAGGGCGTGCCCACCGCCGTCTATTATCCAGTGCCCATGCACCTGCAGCCGGCCTATCGGCGCTTCCCGCGCGGCGAGGGCGGGCTTCCCGTGACCGAACGACTCAAGGACCGGGTCATCAGCCTGCCGATGCACGCCGATCTGGACGAGGCGACCCAGGACAAGGTCATCGCCGCCGTCGCCAGCTACAAGGGTTGAATCTGATGCCGAACTCTCCCGCCCTCAAGATCGGCGTCGCCGGCGTCGGCGTCATGGGCCGCAACCATGCGCGCGTCGCCTCCGAGATGCGCGAGTTCGACCTGACCACCGTCTTCGATCCGGACGCGGTGACGGCCGAGGGCGTCGCCGCCGCCTATGAGGCGAACGCGGTCACCACGGCCCAGGCCTTCGTCGAAGCCGGCCTGGACGCTGCCATCGTGGCTACGCCCAACCGCTTCCATGCCGAGATCGGCGTGGCCCTGCTGGAAAAGGGCGTCCACGTCCTGGTCGAAAAGCCCATCGCCGCCAGCGTGGCCGACGCCCAGCGTATGATCGACGCCGCCAAGGCCAACGACCGCGTCCTGATGGTGGGTCAGGTCGAGCGGTTCAATCCAGCGGTCGAGACGGTCAAGCGCGCCGTCGCCGACGACGAGATCATCTCCATCCAGATCACCCGCGTCGGCCCCTTCCCGCCCCGTATGGGCGAGGTCGGGGTGGTCATCGACCTGGCGGTCCACGACATCGACATCATCCGCCACCTGACGGGTTCGGAAATCGTCGAGGTCCAGCCGCAACTGGCCCGCACCCGCGCCGACCGCGAGGACACGGCCCTGCTCCAGTTCCGGCTGGACAATGGGGTGATCGCCCACATCACCACCAACTGGGTCACCCCTTACAAGACCCGCACGCTTCAGGTCGCGACCAAGACCAAATTCATCGTCGCCGACCTGATCACCCGCCAGGTCACTGAATATTTCGGCCAGCAGCCCGACGGCTCCTATTCCACCCGGATGCTGAACAGTTGGCCGGCCGAGCCCCTTCGCAAGGAGCTGGAAGCCTTCGCCCGCGCCATCACCACCGGCGAAACACCGGCGGTCACGGGCGAGGACGGCCTGCGCAATCTGGAAGTCGCCCTGCGCTGTCTTGGCGAGCACTGATCGGGGCGAAGCCTAGTTCTCGCCGCAAAGCCTGACGAAGAGGGACGCATGCGCCGTTTCATCGCCTCCGCCCTCGCTCTCGCCGCCGTGGCTTCAGCCGCTGCGCCGGCCCTGGCCGACACCCGGTTCCTGTCCTACAATGCGTCGGACCGCATCACCCAGGCCCTGACCAAGGGCGTGACGCTGGAGGTCCGCCGCGGCCTGTTCGGCGCGGTCCAGGTCGAAAGGCTTTATTCGACCTCGGCGCGCGGCACGGCCGGCTTCACGCGTGGCGGCCCCGATGCGGCGAGACGCGCCCTGCCGCCGGGGGCCGAGGAAAGCGACATCTATGGCGTGGATCAGGACGGCGACGGCCGCGGTCTGGCTCGCGCCTTGTGCCCCGGCTCCGACGAAGTCTGGCTGATCATGAGCCGGGTGCGGGCGCCGCGCCCCCTGACCATGCAGGCGGTCGGACGGTGGTCGGACGGCGCCTATCGCCATTGTGTCACCCTGACCTACGAATGGCGCGGCGAATGGGCGACGGCCCCTTTGACGCGCAACATGCCAGACTGATCCGACCTCTGACTGTTTCATAATGAGCACGCGCAAGCGCCAATTGTGACGGTTTGACTTTTATGTTCGCGAGTGACACTTTGAGCACATGAACGGCGGCGGCCGTTCTACCGCCACGGACAATATCCCCTCCCCGGCGGCGAGAGAGACGAACCTCCCATAGCCCGGCCCGTTGCGGCCGGGCTTTTTTTACGCCGCGCGCCTGCTAGACGAAAGGCATGACCCTTCGCCTCGCTACCTGGAACATCAACTCCGTCCGCCTGCGCATCGACCAGGTCGCGCGCTTCGTCGCCGAGCGCGCGCCCGATGTCCTGATGCTGCAGGAGATAAAATGCACCACGGACCAGTTTCCGCGCGGCGCCTTCGAGGACATGGGCATGCCCCATCTGCGCGTGGCCGGCCAGAAGGGCTGGCACGGCGTGGCCATCGCCAGCCGTCTGCCGCTTGAGGACAGCGACACCTTCCAGGTCTGCAAGCTGGGCCACGCCCGCTGTGTCTCGGCTCGCGTCGCCGGTATCGACGTCCAGAACTTCTACATCCCCGCCGGCGGCGACGTGCCCGATCGTGCGCTGAACCCCAAGTTCGATCACAAGATGGACTTCTACGAACAGCTGACCGCCATCGTGGCCAAGCAGGACAAGTCACGGCCCCTGGTCATGGCCGGCGATTTCAACATCGCGCCGGGCGAGGGCGACGTGTGGAACCACCGCTACATGTCCAAGATCGTCAGCCACACGCCGCTGGAGGTCGAAACCCTGAACCGGCTTCAGGAAACGGGCGGTTTCGCCGACGTGCTGCGCGACCGTTTCCCCGAGCCGCAGAAACTGGCCAGCTGGTGGAGCTATCGCGCCGCCGATTTCCGCAAGTCCAATCGCGGCCTGCGCCTGGACCACATCTGGACCTCGCCCGGCCTGACCCCCGCCGTGGTCAGGGACACCGCCCGCATCCACGACGACGTCCGCGAGTGGGAACGCCCCAGCGACCATGCTCCGGTGACGGTCGATCTGGACGTCTGATCTTCAATAGACGGCGACCGGCTTGGCCGCCGTTACGGGCTTGCCGCTTCGCCCGACCTTCTTCGCCGCGCGGGCCAGGCGGGTCACAGCCTCGTCCAGCTGGTTTTCCGGCAAGGTGTAGGGCAGGCGCAGGCGGCGTTCGAAAGCCCCATCGACGCCGAATCGCGGACCGGCGGCGAGGCGCAAGCCTTCGGCCTCAGCCCGGATCGTTAGGGCGGAGCTGATCGGTGCAGGCAATCGCGCCCAGAGCGACAGGCCGCCGGCCGGCCGCGGGCAGACCCAATCCGGCAACCGTTCGGCCAACCGCGCCCGAAGGTGGTCTCGACGCGCACGCAACAGGGGCCGTCGCAAGGCAAGCGCCTTTCCGCCGTCGCTCAACAGCTCGACCGCCGCCAACTGCTCCAGAATCGGCACGCCCAGGTCGAAGCTGGCGCGGCTCTGGGCCAGGCGCTGGATCACCGCCCGGTCGGCGCGAATCCAGCCAATTCGCAGGCCGCCCCAGACGCTCTTGGACATGGACCCCAGCCGGACCATGCGCGGGGCATCGACGGCGGAGGCACTGAGCGCCGGTGGTCCGCTCAAGGTCAGCTCGACCAGGGTTTCGTCCAGAACCAGCAAGGTTTCGGACCCCTTCAGCCCCGCCAGCAGCCGCGTCCTGTCGGCGGCCCGCATCATCCGTCCCGTCGGATTGTTGTGGTCCAGCACCAGATAGGCCATCGCTGCGCCGCTGCTGCGACAGGCCGCAACGAGACCCTCGACGTCCCAGCCCTCCTCGCCCTCGCCGTCTGGAAGCGCCACCGGCACGGCGCGACCGCCCGCCGCCAGAATGGCGTCGATGGCCTGCGGATAGGTGGGATGATCGAACACCACAGGGGCGCCGGGCCGCGTCGTCAGTCGAAGCAGATGGACCAGGCCGTTGTGGGCGCCGTGGGTGATCAGTATCTGGCCCGGCGAGGTCGGCAGGCCGCGCCGCCGGTATCCGGCCGCCACCGCCTCACGCAGTTCCTCCAGTCCCGCCGTCTCATAGCCGTGTCCGGGCAGGTTCGCCGGCAATCGCTCCAGCGCACGCACATAGGCGGCATGGACATTCGGATCGGCCGGCAGGACGGCGGCGGTCAGGTCGATCAGGCCCGACTTTGTGAACGCCTCTGGGGCCGCCTCTCGCCCTGGTCCCGGCCCGGCCGGCAGGCTGGTGCGCGCCGCCGCCCCCTGCCCGCCGGTCAGAAAGCCGTCATCCCGCAGTCGGCCATAGGCGGCCGACACGGTCGTGCGGCTCAAACCCAGCGCCTGCGCCAGTTCGCGCTCCCCCGGCAACCGCGCCGCCAACGGCAGTCGACCGTCCAGGATCAGCAGTCGTACCGCCCCCGCCAGCTGGCGATAGGCCGCCCCGGCGCCCGGCGCGCGCCAAGCGCCGAGATGGCGGGTCAGGGAGACAAGACCGATGGAACGGGGTGACATGAGGCCAGAATGCCATGACTGGACCTTTTTTCCATAGCCGGTTTGGCGCATCTGGTGGGTTTATGACCCGTCGCCTGATCCAGCTATTCGCCGGCCTCGTCCTCTATGGCCTGTCCATCGCCCTGATCGTGCGCGCCGATCTGGGACTGGATCCTTGGGACGTGCTGAACCAGGGCGTATTCGAGCGGTTCGCCGGACCGGCGGGTATCAGCTTCGGCCTGGTCGTCAATCTTATCGGTATGGCCGTGTTGCTGCTGTGGATCCCCCTGCGCCAGAAGCCGGGAATCGGCACGGTCGCCAATGTTCTGGTCATCGGCACGGTCGCCAACTTCGGCCTGGACTGGATCCCGTCGGACCTGGGCCTACCGCTGCAAGCCAGCCTGCTGGTCGCCGGCATCGTGCTGAACGGCGTAGCCAGCGGCGCCTATATCGGCGCCGGCCTCGGCCCCGGCCCGCGCGATGGCCTGATGACCGGGATCGTCGCCCGCACCGGCTGGCCGGTCAAATGGGTGCGGACCAGTATCGAGCTGGCCGTCATCGCCGTCGGCTGGCTGCTGGGCGGCTCGGTCGGGCTGGGCACGGTGCTTTACGCCCTGACCATCGGTCCTCTGGTGCACGTCTTTCTGCCGATGTTCACGATCCGCCCGAAGACGACCGACTGAGCCTTACGGCTGCAGCCGGTATCCGCCCGCGTCGGTCAGCAGCAGGCGTGCGTGACCTGGCTCCGGCTCGATCTTCTGGCGCAGGCGATAGATGTGGGTTTCCAGCGTGTGGGTCGTGACCCCGGCGTTATAGCCCCAGACCTCGGTCAACAGCTCCTCGCGCGACACCGGCTTGGCCCCGGCGCGATAGAGGTATTTCAGGATATTGGTTTCCTTCTCGGTCAACCGCACCTTCTTGCCCTTGGCGTCCATCAGAACCTTGGCGGCGGGACGGAACTCGTAAGGCCCGATCGAGAAGACGGCGTCTTCGGACTGTTCGTGGCTGCGCAGATGGGCGCGGATGCGGGCCAGAAGGACGGCGAACCGGAAAGGCTTGGTGACATAGTCGTTCGCGCCGGCGTCCAGGCCCAGAATGGCGTCGGCGTCGGCCGCTTGGGCCGTCAGCATGATGACCGGGGTCGAAACCCCGTCCTTGCGCAACAGGCGACAGGCCTCGCGGCCGTCCATGTCCGGCAGGTCCACATCCAGCAGGATCAGGTCGGCGCGGATCTCGCGTCCCATCCGCACGCCGTCTGTCGCAGTCGCGGCCTGCTGAGTCTTGAACTCTTCGTGCAGGTTCAACTGCTCGGCCAACGCCTCGCGCAGGTCGTCGTCGTCGTCGATGATCAGAATGGTCTTGGGCGTGGGCATATGCAGACAATGGCGAGGCTTGGCCCCCGCGCCAAGGCTTGGGGGTGCGAATTCACATCGGGTTACGGCCTAGAGGGGATTTAAGGTCGATTTCGTTCCCCGAACAACGCGGTTCCGACCCGCACATGGGTCGCGCCGCACCGGATCGCGGTCTCATAGTCGCCGCTCATCCCCATCGACAGGACCGCTAGGCCATTCCTTTCGGCCAGATCTCGCAACATCTTGAAATGCGGCCCTGCGTCCTGATCCGCCGGGGGAATGCACATCAAACCGTCGACCGTCAGCCCATAGCTCCCGCGCGCCGCCGCGATCAGGGCGTCGGCCGCATCCGGCAAGACGCCGGCCTTCTGAGGCTCCATGCCGGTATTGACCTGAACCAGCACGCGCGGCGATCGGCCGCGTTTCTCGGCCGCCTGAGCCAAGGCGCGGGCCAGCTTCTCCCGATCCAGCGTCTCGATCATGTCGAACAGCTCGACGGCGTCCTCGGCCTTGTTCGTTTGCAAGGGCCCGATCAGCCGAAGTTCCAGGTCCGGCAGCATTGCGCGGCGTTCCGTCCAGCGCCCTTGTGCCTCCTGCACCCGGTTCTCGCCGAAGATTCGCTGGCCTGTTCCCAGGATCGCGTCGATGGCCTCGGACGGCTGGGTCTTCGACACCGCAGTCAGGGTCACGTCGCCAGGATCGCGACCGGCCGCGAGGCAGGCGGCGTCGATGCGGGCGCGGACGGCGGCGACCCTTTCGGCGATGGACGACGGAGCTAAAGCGGAGGAAGAAGAGGTCATGACCCTGCCGGCCGGTTACAGCGACGATGCGCGCGCGCTCTGGGATGCGGCCACCGCTCTAAACCGCGCCGCCGCCGCTGTCAGCCCGCAGGTCGCCGGCCTGCCCCCGCTGCTGTTCTTCACCGATCCCGACCGTACGCCTCGCCCATGGGAGACGGCTGCTCGCCTGCCGCCCGGATCGGCGGTGATCTATCGGGCGTTCGGCGCGGCCGACGCGGTCGAAACCGGCCGTCGTCTGCGCGAGGCGACGACGAATAATCGCGGCGTGACCCTGCTGGTTGGGCTGGACGCGGATCTGGCTCAGACCCTCGTCGCCGACGGCGTCCACTTGCCTGAGCGCGAGGCCCACAGCGCGCCCGCGATCCGGGCGGCGCACCCTAGCTGGATGATTACCGCAGCCTGGCATGGCGGGCCCGCATTGATCGAAGCGCTCGACGCGCTGATCCTGTCACCGGTCTTCCCCGCCGGCGGCGCCTCTGCCGACAAGCCGCCGTTGGGTATCGCGGCGTTTGAGGAAAAGTCGCAGAGCGTTCCCCTGCCCGTCTATGCCTTGGGTGGAATCAAGGCCGCCAACGCAGCTCGCCTCAAAGCCACAGGGGCCTGCGGTCTGGCGGCGATCGATGCGATCCAGTCGGCGTTCCGCTGACGGATCGGGTCCAAATCAGAACTTGAAGATCGTTTCCAGACGCACGCGCGGCTGGGCGCGGCCATTGGTTTCGGGCGCACGGGCCGGATCGGCCTCGGGTGCGCCCACGGCGGCGGCAGCGCCGACGCGCAGGCGGTCGTTCAGACGGTAATAGGCGCCCGCTTCCACATCGCCCCAATCTGTCTCGCGGCCGACGGGCTGGTTCAGGTTGAAGTCCAGGCCCCAGCGACCGTTGTCGTTCAGGCGCAGACCACGACGTTGGGGAGCGGGGGCGCTGCGCTGGGCCGCCTGGGCGTCCGACAGCGAGACTGTGGACGTGCTCTGGGCAAGCGCCGAAGTCGACGCGGCCATCGCCGTCGTCGCCATCATCACAGCCAGGAAACCACCGAACCGCATACCAAATCCTTCGAACCCCGCCATGACGCGGCGTTTCAACCCTGAACCGACCTTATATGGTCGTGAGCCAGGCGATTAGACACCGGGTGTCCTCGCGGTCAACGGAATGAGCCTTCGATAACAAGGTTCCCGCGCATTGTTGTCTGCGCATGTGTCTCAAGCGTCACGGGATTCGGCCGGAATCCCGCCGGATGACATGGTCCTGTCGCAAAACAGCGCGACGCCGGATGCGACCGCCGCAGACTTCGCCTTGTCATCGCCCCTTTTCACCGTGTTATAGAACCCCGCAGTCGGCATTCTTCCTTGGCCGTGCGCGCGTGTGGGCGAGGCCCGCGCGTCCCTGAGTTTACGGAGACTTCTCTTGATGAGCCTCAACAAGGCCCTGGTTCGGAACGTCGCGGCCGTCCTGGTCTCGGGCGTGGCCCTTGGCGCGTCGCTGTCCGCCTGCTCAAGCATTCCCTTCGTCGGCGGCGAGAAGTCTGCGCCCAAGACGAACGTGCAACAGGGCATCGGCGTCAACGCCTTCCTGTGGCGCGCCTCGCTCGACACCCTCAGCTTCATGCCGCTGCTGACCGCCGATCCGTGGGGCGGCGTCATCAACTACGACTGGTACATCAACCCCCAGACGCCGAACGAGCGCTTCAAGGCGACCGTCTTCATCCTAGACACCCGTCTGCGCGCCGACGCGTTGAACGTCACGGTGACCAAGGAAGTGAAGGGCGCCGATGGGCAATGGACCGCCGCCCCGGTCGCCGCCCAGACCGAGGCCGATCTGGAAAACGCCATCCTGACCAAGGCGCGCCAGCTGAACCTGTCTAATGCTGGCTAAAGCAGGCGAAGGCCTGCTTTAGCTTTCCCTTGGATGCTACCGCCCTCCGGGCTGCTTGAGCACCAGGTGGATTAGGCTCAGTCGCCTTTCTTCGGGCGGCCGAAACGCATTACTTCTTGGGCGCTGTCGTCCTTCGGGCTAGTTGAGCCGGGAGGGCGTCAGCGCCCTTCTGACTTTCAGGACGACCGTGGCCCGTTACGAACCCAAGACCGCCGAACCTCGCCAACAGGCCCGCTGGGCCGAGGCCTCCGCCTTCGTGACGAAGGATACCGGCCGTCCGAAATACTATGTGCTTGAAATGTTTCCCTATCCGTCGGGCAACATCCACATGGGCCATGCCCGCAACTATGTGATGGGCGACGTGGTGGCGCGGTCCAAGCGCGCCCAGGGCTATGACGTCCTGCACCCGATGGGCTGGGACGCCTTCGGAATGCCGGCCGAGAACGCGGCCATGGAACGCGGCATCCACCCCAAAGGCTGGACCTATTCCAACATTGCGACGATGCGCGAACAGCTGAAACTGCTGGGCCTGTCGCTGGACTGGTCGCGCGAGTTCGCGACCTGCGACCCGGAATACTACGGCAAGCAGCAGGCCTGGTTCCTGGAGCTGTATCGGCGCGGCCTGGTCTATCGCAAGGACGGGGTCGTCAACTGGGATCCGGTGGACAACACCGTCCTGGCCAATGAGCAGGTCATCGACGGGCGCGGCTGGCGCTCGGGCGCGGTGGTCGAGAAGCGCAAGCTGAACCAGTGGTTCCTGCGGATCACCGATTATGCGGACGACCTGATTGACGGTCTGAAGACCCTGGACCGCTGGCCCGAGAAGGTCCGGCTGATGCAGGAGAACTGGATCGGTCGCTCCAAGGGCCTGCAGATGACCTGGGCTTTCGCAGGCGCTGCCCCCGTGGGATATGAGTCCGGCGTCGAAATCTACACCACCCGGCCCGACACCCTGTTCGGCGCCAGTTTCCTGGGCCTGGCGCCCGATCACCCGATCTCGAAACAGCTGGCCGAGGCCGATCCAGCGGTCGCCGATTTCGTAGCCAAATGCCGCGCGGGCGGCACGTCTCAGGCCGATATCGACCAGGCCGAGAAGATCGGCTGGGACACGGGCCTTAAGGCCGTTCATCCCTTCACCGGGGCCGAGGTCCCGGTCTGGATCGCCAACTTCATCCTGTCGGAATACGGCACGGGCGCCATCTTCGCCTGCCCGGCCCACGACCAGCGCGACCTGGACTTCGCCCGCAAATACGGCCTGCCGGTGATCCCGGTGGTTCGTCCCGAAGGCGCCGGCGACGATTTCGCCGTGGGCGACGAGGCCTATACCGGTCCGGGCGCGATCTTCCATTCCGACTTCCTGAACGGCCTGGACATCGAAACCGCCAAGGCCGAGGCCATCCGCCGCGTCGAGGCGGCGGGTGTGGGCAAGGGCGCGACCATCTATCGCCTGCGCGACTGGGGCGTTTCGCGCCAGCGCTACTGGGGTTGCCCAATCCCGATCATCCACTGCCCGTCCTGCGGTCCGGTGGAGGTTCCCGCCGATCAGCTCCCGGTCGTCCTTCCCGACGACGTGACCTTCGACGTGCCCGGCAATCCGCTGGATCGCCACGCGACCTGGAAACACGTCAAATGCCCGTCTTGCGGTCAGGACGCGACGCGCGAAACCGACACGCTCGACACCTTCGTCGACTCCAGCTGGTATTTCGCCCGTTTCACCGACCCGACGGCCGAGGCGCCGATCGACAAGGCCGCCGCCGACCGCTGGCTGGCGGTGGATCAGTATATCGGCGGCGTCGAGCACGCGGTGCTGCACCTGCTCTACGCCCGCTTCATCACCCGCGCCCTGTCCGACGCCGGCATGTTGTCGGTGAAGGAGCCGTTCGCCGGCCTGTTCACCCAAGGCATGGTGGTTCACGAGACCTATCGCCGCGGCGACGGCGCCTGGGTCGAGCCGACTGACGTGGATTTGACCAACGACAATGGCGTCCGTTCGGCTCGCCAGCTGTCGACCGGCGAGACCCTGGTCATCGGCGACATCGAGAAGATGTCCAAGTCCAAGAAGAATGTCGTCGCCCCGGCCGAAATCCTGGAATCGCACGGCGTGGACGCCGGCCGTCTGTTCGTCCTGTCCGACAGCCCGCCCGAACGCGACGTGCAATGGACCCCTGGCGGCGTCGAGGGGGCCAGCCGCTTCGTCCAGCGCGCCTGGACCCTGTTTGATGCGTACGATCCCGCCTTCGCCGGCGAGGACAAGGCCAACGCCGACCTGCTGCGTGAGACGCACAAGGCCATCAAGGCCGTGTCCGAGGGCGTCGAGGGCTTCCGCTTCAACTCGGCCATCGCCAAACTCTACGCCTTCGTCGCCACCATTCGCGACAACGCCCAGGCCGGCGGCGACGCCAAGCGGCAGGCCCTGTCGGCCCTGGCCCGCCTCATCGCCCCCTTCACCCCGCACTTGGCCGAGGAAGCCTGGACACGGCTGGGAGAGGACGGGATGGTTCTGGACGCGCCGTGGCCGGTGTGGGACGCTGCGCTGGCGGCCGACGACGAGGTGGCCCTGCCCATCCAGATCAACGGCAAGCGTCGCGCGGAAATCCGCGTGCCGCGCGGCATGGAGCCCGCCGAGGTCGAGGCCATCGTTCTGGCCGACGAGACCGTGCAGGCGCGGCTGGAGGGTCTGAGCGTGAAGAAGATCGTCGTGGTCAAGGACCGCATCGTCAATCTGGTGGCCGGCTGATGCGTATCGCGGCGGCTTTCGCAGTCCTGTCCGCCCTGGCGGTTTCCGCCTGCGGCTTCACCCCCATGTACGCCGAACCGGCCGTGGGCTCGTCCCTGCGGCGCATCGCCGTCACGACCCAGGACGACAGGCTGGGCTATCGCCTGCGCGAACAGCTGGAGGACGCCCTGGCCTGGGATCGGTCCTCCACGCCGCTTTATCGCCTGACCACCCAGGTCGAGCAGAACCGCCGCTCGCTGGGCCGCCGGATCGACGACACCGCGACCCGATACGAGTTGACGGTCAAGGCGAACTGGACCCTGACGCCCGCCGCAGGCGGAACGCCCGTCAGTGGGACCGAGACGGTCACCACCACCTACGCCGCCGCCGACCAGCCCTATGCCGCCATCGCCGCCCAGCAGGACGGCGAGGAGCGTGCCGCTTCCGAACTGGCCCGGCTGATCCGCCTCGACCTCATGCAGGCGCTGTCGAACCCGTGATCCTGGCCAAACGCCCCGAGATCGATCGCTTTCTGAAGGCGCCCGATCCGGCGATCCGGGCGGCAGTGATCCACGGCAAGGACCGGTCCGGCGTCGCTGAACGGGCCGAGGTGCTGTGCCGGACCGTCACCCCCGACCTGAACGACCCCTTCAACGTCACCGTCCTGACCGACAGCGACATCGACGGCGATGAGACGAAGCTGGAAGAGGCCCTGACGGCCATGTCCCTGATGGGCGGCCGTCGTCTGGTACGCATCCGTCTGTCCACGCTGAAGCCCGGCGTGGACAAGGCCGTCGCCGCCGCCCTCAAGATCCACGCGGAGGGCGGCTACAATCCCGACGCCATGATGGTGGTCGAGGCCGACCAGCTGGGTCGCGAGTCCGCCCTGCGAAAGACCGCCGAGAAGGAAAACGGCGCCGTCGGCATCGTCTGTTACGAGGACGAGACCGGCGATGTCGCCCGCATGGTCCGCGAGGCCCTGGCCGCCGACAAGGTCGGTCTGACGTCCGACGCCCTGGACCGTTTCGTCGCCCGTCTGCCGCGCGAGCGGGGTTTGATGCGCCAGGAGATCGAGCGTCTGGCCCTGTTCATCGGCCCAGGCTCCGGCAAGACGCTGGATATGGACGCGCTGGAGCATCACCTGGGCGTCGAGCCGGACGCCTCCCTGTCCGACGCCGCGCTTCAGGCCTTCGGCGCCCGGCCCGGCCCGGCGCAAGCGGGTCTGAGACGCGCCTTCGCTGAGGGCGAATCCTCGGTTCTGGCTGTCCGATCTGCCGCCCTGCATCTGGGAAAACTGCGCCGGATCAATATCTTGCAGGCCAACGGCGCAAACGCCAAGGAGGCCGCAAAGGCCGCAGGCGTCTTCTGGAAACAGGAGGCGGAAATGCTGCGCCAGGCGCGGTCTTGGAGGCTTGAAGCGCTGGATGAGGTGCTGGACAGCATCAACACCGCCGACGTGGCCACCAAGACCACCGGCATGCCGGATCAACTGATCGCCGAACGCCTGCTGCTGGAAATCGCCGGACGAGCGCGACGGCTCGGGCTTTAAGAGACGCCTTCTCCCTGCCGTGGGGAGAAGACGCAGCGTAATCAGCCCCGCTTGGACGCCTTGCGGAACGCGGGCTGAGCCATGGCGACATTGCGCGCCGAGACGCTCTTTTCCTCAGCCTTGGCGCCGGCCTGGGCATTGAAGCCATGACCGGTCTTGGCCTTCTTGGCGGCAAGCGCCTGTTTCAGATTGTCGGCGGCGGAGGGCGTGTTTTCTTCAGTCATAGGCCACCTTACCACAAGATCATCGCCAAGTCCGCCGCCTCAACCCCGCATCAAACGGCGGCACAGATCGTCTAGCTGCTCCAGCGAGCCGTAACGGATGGTCAGGTCGCCCTTGCCGCCCTTGTCCGCCAGTTGGACCTTCAGGCCCAGGGCATCGGCCAAATCCTGTTGAAGCGCGACGACATCGGCCGCCCCCTCTCCGCCCGAAGACGCGGATGCAGACCTGGCCTTCACAGGCTTGGGCCCTTCGACCGCGCGACGGGCCAAGGCCTCGGTCTCGCGCACGCTCAGGCCGTCGACGAAGGCGATGTCCGCCAGTTGGCCTGGATCCGGCGTATTGATAAGAGCCCGCGCATGGCCGGCCGACAGCTTGCCTTCGCGCACATAGAACAGCACCCGCTCGGGCAGTTGAAGCAGGCGCATGGTGTTGGCCACGTGACTGCGGCTCTTGCCGACGACGCCCGCCACCGCATCCTGGGTCCGGCCGAACCGCTCCATCAGGACGCGGTAAGCCTCCGCCTCCTCCAGCGGATTCAGGTCGGCGCGCTGCACGTTCTCGACGATGGCGACCTCGAACACCTCCACGTCGTCCATCTCGTGGATGACGATCGGCACCTCGGTTAGGCGCGCGGCCTGGGAGGCGCGCCAGCGGCGTTCGCCGGCGATGATCTGCCAGACGCCGTCCTCGCCCGGATGGGTCCGCACCAGGATCGGCTGCAGCACGCCCTTGTCGCGGATCGAGGCGGTCAGTTCCTCCAGATCCTCCTGACGGAAGGTCTTGCGCGGCTGATCGGGGTTGGGCTTCAGGCTCTCGATCGGCACGCGTTGCACGCCGGCCGGCGCCGGCGCGTCCGACGCCACCGGCGCCTCGGCGTCCTGCCCCATCAATGCCGACAGGCCGCGGCCCAGACCTCTTTGTCGTTCAGCCAAGATACTGTTCCGTTTCCAATAAGATTCAGGCGGCCAGTTTCAGGCGCTGGCGTTCGCGCTTCACCACTTCCCGGGCCAGCTTCAGATAGGCCTGGCTGCCGGCGCATTTCAGGTCGTAAATCAACACCGGCTTTCCGAACGACGGCGCCTCGGCGACGCGAACGTTGCGGGGTATGACGCTCTCATAGACCTTGTCGCCGAAGTGGGCGCGCACATCGTTGGCCACCTGACCCGACAGGGCGCTGCGACGGTCATACATCGTCAGCACCAACCCCTGGATTTCCAGCGAAGGATTGAGGCTGTGCTTGACCATGTCGATGGTCCGCATCAACTGGCTCAAACCTTCCAAGGCGAAGAACTCGCATTGAAGCGGCACCAAGACCGCATCCGCAGCCGCCATCGCGTTCAGCGTCAACAGGTTCAGCGAGGGCGGGCAGTCGATCAGCACATAGTCATACGCGGTAGGGCCATCATCATGCGCCCGCAAGGCGTCGCGCAAGCGATAGGAACGACGATCCGCCTGGCTCAGCTCGATCTCCACACCCGACATATCGGCGTCGGCAGGCACGATCCACAGCCCCGGCACCGTCGTCTGCACCGCCGCATCGTCGATAGAGCGCTGGTCGACGACCACGTCATAGATGGTGACCCGGCGTGTTTCACGCGGAACACCCAGACCGGTGGACGCATTTCCCTGCGGATCCATGTCCACGATCAGCACACGCTCGCCAATAGCGGCCAAGGCGGTGCCCAGGTTGATGGCCGTTGTGGTCTTGCCCACTCCGCCCTTCTGGTTCGACACCGCCAGAACGCGGGCAGGTCTCTTTCTAGCGCTTTGTGCGGGCACGTCGGAGACTCCGGATTGTCACGATACGGCCGCGCACGTCGCTTTGCGACGGGGCCAGTTCAGCTTCGAAATGCCAGGGTTTCCGCGCCTCGATCAACTCGGATTCGGCCCTCTCCCCCTTGAGGAACAGACCTTGTGCACCCCTTTGGAAGTAGGGCTGTGCATAACCCAGCAGTTTCTCCATCGGCGCGACTGCACGCGCGGTGACGATGTCGCATGTCACCTGCTGTTCCTCCGCCCGGCCAATGATGACGGTCGCCGGCAGATCGAGCGCATCCACGATCTCCTGCAGGAACCGGCACCGCTTGCCCAGACTGTCGATCAACCACACATGCGCGCCTTCTCGCCCCTTCATCAGGATCGCCAACACCACGCCCGGAAACCCGGCGCCGGCCCCCAGATCAGCCCAGGTCCGCGCCTCGGGCGCATGCGTCAACAACTGGGCACTGTCCCAGGCGTGTCGGTTCCAGAAGTCCGGCAGGCTGTCGGGCCCGACCAGGTTCATCACTGAATTGGCGTCGCCGAGACGAACACGAAAAGCCTCAAGGTCCGCCATCTGCTGCGGCGTCGCCCCGGCCTTGGCCTGAAAGGCGGCCTTTTCCGTTTCGAGCATCAGGCGGCAACCCAGGCTTTGGGCGACTTCTTCGCATGGGCCAGAAGGGCCGTCAGGGCGCCGGGCGTCATACCTTCGATCCGCCCGGCCTGACCCAGGGTGCGAGGCTGGACCCGCGCCAGCTTCTCCTTCACCTCGTTCGACAGACCCCCAATGGCCGCATAGTCGAGATCGGCGGGCAGAATCATCCCCTCCTCCGTCCGCAAGGCCTCAGCGTCGAGCGCTTGCCGATCGAGGTAGTTGGCATATCCCGCGTCGATCTCGACCTGCTCGCGAACTTCAGCGCTCCAGTCCCGGATGGACGGACAAACGGCAATGAAGTGATTCAGGGTGACATCCGGGAAAGCCAGAAGTTCGCGCATCGATCGACGACGCCCATCCGCATTCACGGTGATCCCTAAGGCTCCCGCTTCGTTGGGGGTAAACAGTGTTTCACGTGAAACGGCGCTCGCAATGGTCAGCTCCGCCGCCTTACCTTCGAACCGCATCCGACGCCTGTCGTCCACGATTCCCAGCTCAATCGCCAGCGGGGTCAGGCGCTGATCGGCGTTGTCCGAGCGCAAGGTCAGACGATACTCCGCCCGACTGGTGAACATGCGATAGGGTTCTGTCACGCCACGCGTTACCAGATCATCGATCATCACGCCGATATAGGCCTGGTCGCGTCCCAGGACGACCGCCTCTTGTCCAGCTGCAGCACGGGCCGAGTTCAGCCCCGCCATCAGCCCCTGGGCGGCGGCCTCCTCATATCCGGTCGTGCCGTTGATCTGGCCGGCCAGATAGAGACCCGGCCGTTTCTTGACCTCCAGCGCGGGGCTCAGCTCGCGCGGATCGACATAATCATATTCGATGGCATAGCCGTAGCGGAACACCTCCACGGCTTCGAGACCCGGGATGGTGCGCAGGAAGGCCAGTTGGGTCGGTTCGGAGACTGATGTCGAAATCCCGTTCGGATAGACGCTCGGATCATCGAGGCCCTCGGGTTCGAGGAAGATCTGGTGGCTGGTCTTGTCGGCGAACCGCACCACCTTGTCCTCAATCGAAGGGCAATAGCGCGGCCCCCTCCCCGACAGCTTGCCGCCATAGACGGCGCTCTCGCTGAGGTTCTCGGCGATGATCCTGTGGGTCTCTTGCGTCGTGTGGGTCACCCCGCAAGCGATCTGGGGCACGTCGATCTTGTCAGTCAGGAAAGAAAAGGCCGACGGGGTCTCGTCCGCCTGCTGCATCTCCAACCGATCCCAAGCGATGGTGCGCCCATCCAAGCGCGCGGGCGTGCCTGTCTTCAGCCGTCCCATCATCAGATCGGCGGCATGAAGGTCGGCAGCCAGACCGGTGGACGGATCCTCGCCGTGGCGACCGGCAGGAATCCGCTCGTCGCCACGATGGATGACACCGTTCAGGAAGGTGCCCGTCGTCAGGACGACCGCCCCGGCCCGCACCGTCTCGCCGGCTCCCGTCGTAACCCCGACCACACGGTCTCCGTCGAGGATCAGACTCTCGGCCGTGCCCGCCATCAGGGTCAGGTTTGCCGTCGTCTTCAGTTCGACCTGCATGGCTTCACGATACAGACGCCGGTCGATCTGGCTGCGAGGGCCACGCACGGCGGCGCCCTTGGACCGGTTCAGCAGGCGGAATTGAATGCCCGACACGTCGGCAAGACGCCCCATGATCCCGTCCATGGCGTCGATCTCGCGCACCAAGTGCCCCTTGCCCAGACCGCCGATGGCCGGGTTACAGGACATCTCGCCGATGGTTTCCAGCTTTTGGGTCAGCAGGACAGTGCGGGCGCCCGCACGCGCAGACGCTGCTGCGGCTTCACAGCCGGCATGGCCGCCGCCGATGATGACGACGTCAAAGTAAAGATCGGTGGGAGAACTCATGCCGGGCACATAGTCCAATTGGCTCCACTTCGCCACCTTCAGGCTTGGAGGAACCGCCGATGTTTCACGTGGAACGCCTGTCCTATTTTCCGATGCAGAAGGTCGAAAAGACCTGCCCCAATATATCCTCGACCCCAATGGCGCCGGTGACCCGCGCCAAGGCATCAGCCGCCCGACGCAGATCGTCGCCCGCCATCTCCGGCGCGACATTTAAGGCGACGCGTGCTGCCGTCACCGCCGACAGCGCCTCGGTCAACCGAAGCCGGTGACGCTCACGCGTGATCGCCGGAAAATCCGCCCCCGCCAGATCGGCTGACAGCCGTGCGGCAATCCAGTCGTGAAGCTCTGGCAAGCCCTGCCCGCTTTCGGTGCTGACCGACAGAACTTCCAAACCGCTTGTGGTGTGAATGCCTCCAAGATCGGACTTGTTGGCCACCACCAGGTCACCCGCGCAAGCATAGTCAGCCGCCACCCCGTCCGGATCGCCGGGTGCGCGAACCCACAGACGAAGGTCCGCCTGTTCCGCCCGTAGTCGCGCGCGGCGAACGCCTTCGGCCTCGACCGGATCGTCGCTTTCTCTCAGGCCCGCCGTGTCGGACAGGGTCACGGCGTAACCGCCGATCACCAGATCGGCGTCGAGCACATCGCGGGTGGTGCCGGCGATCGGCGTCACGATGGCCGCCTCTCGTGCGACGAGGGCGTTGAACAGCGACGACTTGCCGGCGTTCGTCTCGCCGATCAGGACGATGCGATAGCCGTCCCGCACCCGTTCGCCCCGCCGCCCGGTATCGACGGCACGGCGTAAATCGTCGGCGAGACGATCCAGCACCGGCCCGGCGGTTCGCGCCAGATTGTCCGGCACCTCTTCGTCGGGAAAGTCGATCTCCGCCTCGACCAGAGCCAGGGCGTGAAGCAGGTCGTGGCGGAAACCGGCGTAGGTTTCGCTGAGTTTTCCGTCCAACTGCCCCAGGGCCTGCCTGGCCTGAGCGCTGGTCTCGGCGTCGATCAGATCGGCGACCGCCTCGGCCTGGGCCAGGTCCATGCGGCCGTTCTGGAAAGCGCGGCGGGTGAACTCGCCGGGTTCGGCCGGACGAACGCCAAGCGCGATCAAGGCACGGCTGGCGGCCTCGACCACGGCGCGCCCCCCATGCAGATGCAGTTCGGCAGAGTCCTCGCCGGTGTAGGAGTTCGGCGCGGCGAAGCGCAGGACCAGGGCCTGATCGATGTGATCGCCGGCGTGGGCCAGATCGCGAACCGCAGCCATTCGCAGCTTGAGCCTTGTCGCGCCGAGCGCCGTCAGGGCCGATTCGACCGCCGGCCCGGACAGACGGATGACGGCGATGGCCCCTCGGCCAGGCGGCGTCGCGAGGGCGAAGATGGTGTCGGTCATTGGGATCCTCCCCCTCCCCCGATGGGGGGAGGAGACAGGCGGGTCATGGTTTGACGGCCGCTTCCATCAGGCGGCGAAACTGGTCCTGAGCCTGAAGACCGAAACTGGTCCATGTCTTCATCAGCTCTTCGGGCTGCATAGCGGCGACATTGGTCTCCATCCGCTTCTGCATCTCAGCGACCATGGCCTCGTTCAGCGGCGTCACGTCAGGCAACCCCAGGAAGGCCCGCGCCTCCGCCGGGGTGCACTCCACTTCGACATTGACCTTCATCGCACCGTCTCCTGTTTCACGTGAAACGTCCGAAGACGGATCAGGTGTTCATCGACTGGAAGAAGTCCGAGTTGTTCTTCGATTGACGCAGTTTGTCGAGCAGGAATTCGATCGCGTCCTGCGGACCCATGGGGTTCAGGATGCGGCGCAGGACATAGGTCTTGGCCAGCTGATCCTTGGGCGTGATCAGGTCTTCCTTGCGGGTACCGGACTTCAGCACGTCGATGGCGGGGAAGATGCGCTTGTCGGCGACCTTGCGGTCCAGCACGATTTCCGAGTTGCCGGTGCCCTTGAACTCTTCGAAGATCACCTCGTCCATCCGGCTGCCGGTGTCGATCAGAGCCGTGGCGATGATGGTCAACGACCCCCCCTGCTCCACATTCCGCGCGGCGCCGAAGAAGCGCTTCGGCCGTTGCAGGGCGTTGGCGTCAACACCGCCAGTCAGCACCTTGCCCGACGATGGGACGGTGGCGTTATAGGCGCGGCCCAGGCGCGTGATGGAGTCCAGCAGGATCACCACGTCCTTCTTGTGCTCGACCAGGCGCTTGGCCTTTTCGATCACCATTTCGGCGACGGCGACGTGGCGCGTGGCCGGCTCGTCGAAGGTCGAGGCGACGACCTCGCCCTTCACCGTGCGCTGCATGTCCGTGACTTCTTCCGGCCGTTCGTCGATCAGCAGGACGATCAGGATGACTTCCGGGTGATTCTTCTCGATCGACTTGGCGATGTTCTGCAACATCACCGTCTTGCCGACGCGCGGCGGCGCCACGATAAGGCAGCGCTGGCCCTTGCCCAGGGGGGCGACGATGTCGATCACCCGACCCGAGCGATCCTTCAGCGTCGGATCCTGGATCTCCATGTTCAGCCGCTCTTCGGGGTAGAGGGGCGTCAGGTTGTCGAACAAGACCTTGGTCTTGACCATCTCGGGGTCTTCGAGATTGATCGTGTCGACCTTGAGCAGGGCGAAGTAACGCTCGCCTTCGCGCGGCGCGCGCACGGCGCCGTGGACCGTATCGCCCGAGCGCAGGCCGAAGCGGCGGATCTGCGACGGCGAGACATAGACGTCGTCCGGACCCGGCAGATAGTTGGCGTCCGAGCTGCGCAGGAAGCCGAAGCCGTCGGGCAGGATTTCCAGCACGCCGTCTGCGATGATCTCGACTTCCTCGTCGGCCAGGGCCTTCAGGATGGCGAACAGCAGATCCTGTTTGCGCAGGTTGGAGGCGTTCTCGACCTCCAGCTGTTCGGCGAAGGCGACCAGGTCGGCCGGCGTCTTCTCATTCAGTTCCGCCAGGGTGATGCGGCCGTTGGCGACCACGGGTTCGCCGTCGTCATCGTCGTCGGCCGTGGTGTCCACGCCGGAGTCGGCGCCTGCGACTTCACCGGCCTCGTGCTCAGCGCCGTGATGGGTCGGGGCTTGCGCCTCCGCCGCTTCGTTTTCGGGCGTGTCGGGATTGGTGTCGCGGACGTCGGTCATGATGCAGGCTCGCGGGCGCACACGGCCAAGAGGCTGCGGCGCGGGTCTCTGAAAATGTCTGGCCGTAAGGCCGAAGGGAGGCGCGACGGGCTCCCGCTGGCACAAGGCCTGCAGGCGTCACGAAAAGAGAGGGACCGCCGACGCAGATGCCGAACGGTTCACCGCCAGCGGAACCACAGGCGGCGGGTCAGGTCAAGCGGCTGTATGGGGCGAGATCTCATTGCTGCCCCTCAAAGAGAGACAAAGAGGACAATGGCTAACGAGTTCGCCTCGCCCACATCGATCCCAACGGAAACATCTGCGTTTCAATCCCGTCTGCATTCAGAAGCGAAGAGAAAACTGCGCCGGCTTCATCGACATACAGTACGCGACAATATTCAAGTTTACCGACAGTGATGCACAACCGATCGTTCCATATAGTGTAGCTTCCTCGACGAGGAATTCGTCCTGCACCAGCAAAACTTCCATCTGGGCGAAACGCTTCACCCACCTCCCCTACAATGCCTGCGGGGTAGACGCCGTGATTGACGACGTAGGTTGCGATTTCGCTTTCACGCAGACGGCGCGTTATCCCTTGAGGCTTGGTTGAATCATCCAAAGCCGCACTTAGGGTCACTTCTGCTTGAGGCGACGGGGTGAGCATCAACAGAAGCACGAAAGCAATGGTCATGAGACGATGGTCTCATACTCGGGCATCAAACGCGAACCCGACCCATTCTTCATTCTCGGACGATGACCTGAGCCTTAGATGGCTGGTCACAAGTGTGAGCAACTATCGGAACGTCCACTCCGTCGTCACCGACAGCACCATGACGATGGCCAGGACGAAGGGAACCTCATTGGTCATGCGCCAGAACTTGCCGGAATATTTCGAAGTCCCCGCCGCGATCTTCTTCCTCTGCGCCGAAAGGAAACCATGCCAGCCGCTGAGCAGGAAGACGCCGGACAGTTTGGCGATCATCCACGGCTCGGCCAGGAAGCCGGCGCCGCGCGCGGAGACATCGATGTGGATCAGCCACAGCCCGAACACCCAGGACAGGATCATCGCCGGGTTCAGGATTATCCGCAGCAGCCGCGCCTGCCACAGGCGCAACAGGGCCTGCATCTCGCTTTTCAGCGGCTCGGGTTTGACGTTCTGTTCGGCGTCATAGGCATAGAGGCGCGGCAGGAACAGCAGCCCCGCCATCCAGGCGATGACGGCCAGGATGTGCAGGCCACGCGCCAGGTCGTAGGTATTCATGCCGCCTGTCTCCCGTTGCGATACGGACAGGCTTTCCAGTCCGCCCTGCACCCCTGACCGAACGGCGCGACGCCGGTGCGAGACAGGGCGCTGACCGCCGCATCGGCCAAGGCGTCGATGAACAGGGGTTCGATCCCGACCGCCGGCGCCCGCAGATAGGGACTGGCCCCTTTTTCATGGGCCAGTTCGCCGTATTCGATATCCAGCTCGACCAGGGTCTCGATATGTTCGGAGACGAAGGCGATGGGGGTGATGACCACGCCCACCCCGTCCTTGGCCGCCTTCTCGATGGCCTCGGGCGTCGAGGGGCCCAACCATTTCATCGGCCCCACGCGGCTCTGATAGCAGATGGCGTGGTTGATCGGTCCGCGACGCGCCTCGATGGCGGCGACGACGGCAGCGACCGTCGTCTCGATCTGTTCCTGATAGGGATCGCCCTTGCCCGTCACCAGCTTCTCGGGGATGCCGTGGGCGGAGAAGAGGACTCGCACCGACTGGCCCACCGACTCGTCCAGCTTCTCGCCTATAGCTTGGGCCTGGGCCTCGACCCAACCCGCCGCGGCCGGATAGCAGCAAACGGCGCGGCTGACGCCCGAGCCGCTGTAGGCGGCGTTCCAGGCCTTGAGCGAAGACTGCGTCGTCGTGGTCGAGAACTGCGGATACAGCGGCAGCAGCACCACCTCGTCCGGTCCGAAGGCGGCGACATCGGCCGCCGTTTCCTCGGTCAGAGGATTCCAGTAGCGCATGGAGATGAAGACCCGCACCGTGTCGCCCGACAACCGGTCGTTCAGCACCGTCTCCAGTGCCTGCGCCTGACGGCGGGTTTCCGGCAGCAGGGGCGAACCCCCGCCCATCAGGGCGTAGTTGGCCTGGGCGCTGGTCTCGCGCCGGCTGGAGATCAGCTTGGCCAGCGGCGTGCGCACGATCCCCGGCAGGCTGATGATGGCTGGGTCGTTGAACAGGTTGAACAGGAACGGCTTGACCGAGGCCTGATCGTCCGGCCCGCCCAGATTGAACAGCACCACCGCGATGCGGCGGACTTGGGTCGCTTCGGTCATTGGGCGCCGATCCGTTTCAGAACCTGTTCGACATGGTCGATGGGCACGTCGGGCAGGATGCCGTGTCCCAGGTTGAAGATCCACGGCCCCTGCCCCCAGGCCTCCATCAGCTGATCCACGCGGCGGTCCAGCAAGTCGCCGCCGGCGCGTAGCAACAGGGGGTCCAGCGCGCCCTGGATCGGCTTGATCTGCTGCACCCGTTTTCCGACCTCCAGCGGGCAGGCGGTGTCCAGGGCGACGGCGTCGACCTCGACCTCCTGCGCATACCGCTCTGCAAGCGCCGCAGAGCCCCGTGGGAAGCCGATCAAGGGTACGGTGACGCCCAGCTCCCGCGTGCGCTTCACAAGCGCCTGGTGGGGCTTCAGGACCAGTCTTTCGAAGAGGTCGTCCGGCAGGCCCTCCGCCCAGCTCTCGAAGATCTTCAGCACCTGGGCGCCGGCGTCGGCCTGCATCTTCAGATAACGCGCCGTGGCCTCGACCAGAACCTCAAGCGTCTCGTCCACCCGCCTGGGGTCGGCATAGGCATAGGTGCGGGCCTGGGCGCGCTCACCCTTGCCGATGGTGCGGTGTTCGCCGTCCAGCATATAGGTCGCCACGGTCCAGGGCGCGCCGGCGAACCCGATCAGGGCCCGCTCGGGCTCCAGGGCGGCGCGCACGATCGACAGGGTCTCGCCCACGGCCGAGAGATGTTCGCCCGCTCCCGCAGCCAGTTCGGCCATCCGACCGGGAATCGGCATCTCGCCCAGACGCGGCCCCTCTCCCGTTTCGAACCAGACGTCCTGACCCAGGGCGCGGGGGATCAACAGGATGTCGGCGAAGACGATGGCCGCATCGAAGCCGAACCGCCGCATCGGCTGAAGCGTCGCCTCGGCCGCCATCTCTGGATTCAGGCAGAAGGCGATGAAGTCGGGCGCCTCGGCCCGCAGTCGGCGATACTCCGGCAGGTAACGCCCTGCCTGACGCATGAACCAGACCGGCGGACGCTCCAGCGTCTCCCCTCGGAGAGCCCTGAGCATCAAGGGCGTCTGATCGGCGTTCTGGGTCGGATCGGTCATGCTGGACGATTAAGGTCACAGCCCCCCGCTCTCAATCCCTAATCAGATTAAGAATTAAAAGATTCGAAGTGGCAGGTAGGGCGGTGGAATGGCGGGGATGACTTCAGGACAGCCGGCGGAACAAAAGCGGATATCCACGCCCCGCGTATCCTTAACGGGGATGCCATGGGCGACAATCCCGCCGGTGGACAATCCCTAACGAAACCTTAACGGTCAAGGGTTTGCGGGGACTTGCGCCTGTGAGCACGGTTAAGCGACGTTAACCCTTCGTTAGGATTTTCCACAGCGATGGAGAAACCGGTTTTCCGCCTTGGGATGATCCGCCCTCGGATGGGGACCGCCATCCACCGTCATCCCCGCTCGCGGGCCGGGCGAGGAGGGGCTAAGGAAAACGGCGCCCCGACGGTCCAACGCCGTCCCCTAACTTTCAACAGGGAGACAGACAGTCTCATGAGCCCAGCGAGACCTTCGGGACCGGCCCGTCTGGCCACCTATTTCCATGTGCATCTGGTGTCGGATTCCACCGGCGAGACGCTGAACGCCATGGCCAAGGCGGTGACGGCGCGCTTCGACGGCGTCATCCCCATCGAGCACATCTACGCCCTGGTCCGTTCGGCCAAGCAGATGGACCGGGTGCTGTACGAGGTCGCGGCCGCGCCGGGCGTGGTGCTGCACACCCTGGTGGATCGGGAGCTGCGCGAACAGCTGGAGGAGGGCTGTCGTCGGCTGGACATGCCGCAGATCGGGGCCTTGGATCCTCTGGTCGGCGCCATGTCGCGCTATCTGGGCGCGGCCCTGTCGACCCGCGTCGGCGCCCAGCACGCGCTGGACCACGACTATTTCAACCGGATCGCGGCGCTGGACTTCGCCATGGCCTATGACGATGGCCAAGGGTCGCTGGAGCAGCTGGAAGGCGCTGACGTGGTGCTGTGCGGCGTCAGCCGAACGTCCAAGACCCCGACCTGCATCTATCTGGCCCACCGCGGCATCCGGGCGGCCAACGTGCCCCTGGTGCCGGGCCAGGAGGACGGCGAGCGGCTGACGAAGCTGAAGAAGCCGCTGGTGATCGGCCTGACGGTGTCGCCCGACCGGCTGGTGCAGATCCGCCGCAACCGCATCGACAATCTGAACGCCAACCAGTCGTCCAACTACACCGATCAGGACGCCGTCCGCGACGAGACGATCAAGGCGCGGCGCGCCTTCGAGCGGCGCGGCTGGCCCACCATCGACGTGACTCGTCGCTCGGTCGAGGAAACGGCGGCGGCGATCACCAACCTGCTCAGTGAACATCGCAACCACAAGATCGGGACGACCTGGTGAAATCGGAGCTTTCTGGTGCGCTAACGCCCTCCGGGCTGCTTGAGCGCGAAACCCTGATCCTCGCGTCCAAGAGCGCCGCTCGACGCGCCATGCTGGAAAATGCCGGCGTCGCCTTCGAGGTGCGCGTCGCCGATGTGGACGAAGACGCGATCAAGGCCGTGTCCGGCGATCTGGATGCGGCGGCCCTGGCGGTGCGCCTGGCCGAGGCCAAGGCGTTGGCCGTCTCGCGCGACGATGAAGCCGCCTGGGTGCTGGGTTCGGACCAGACCCTCGCCTTCGACGACGGACTGGTGTCCAAGGCCAAGTCGCTGGACGCCGCGCGAGAGCGGCTGAAAGCCATGCGCGGCAAGTCGCACCGGCTCCATTCCGGCGCCGCCCTGGCGACCAAGGGGCAGATCGTCTGGTCCGGCGTCGATACCGTCGAGATGCGGATGCGGGATTTCTCCGACGCCTTCCTCGACGCCTATCTGGCGGCGGAAGGCGAGGCCCTGTTGTCCTGTGTCGGCTCCTATCGGCTGGAGGGTCTGGGGTCTCAGTTGTTCGAGGCGGTGGACGGCGACTATTTCACCGTCCTGGGCCTGCCGCTATGGCCTGTGCTGGCGGAACTGAGGCGGGCGGGAGTGATCGCGGCATGAGCACGCACCGCATAACGGGCGCCGCCATGGTCGCCGGGATCGCCGGCAATCCGGTGGCGCATTCGCTCAGTCCAGTGATCCACAACGCCTGGCTGGCGGCGGGCGACATCGACGGCGCCTATGTCCCATTCGCCCCCGCCGATCCAGCCGGTTTCGAGGCCTTGGTCGCGGCCGGGCGCGCGGGCCTGATCATGGGCCTGAATGTCACCGCGCCCTTCAAGGAACAGGCCTTCGCCCTGGCAGACACAGCGACGCCGGCGGCGCGGCTGACGTCCTCGGCCAACATCCTGACGTTCGACGACGGCTGCGTATCCGCCGACAGCTCCGACGGCGTCGGACTGATGCGCGGTCTTATGGAACAGGCGCCGAATTTGGACGTCGCCGGCCGGCCGGTGGTCATGCTGGGCGCCGGCGGTGCGGCGCGCGCCGGGTCGGGGGCGCTGGTCGAGGCCGGAGCAGATGTTCGCATCGTCAATCGGTCGCCGGAACGGGCCCAGGCCCTGGCCGCCGATCTCGGTCTGTCGGTGCGGGTCATGGCGGCACCGGACGCCTTTGACGGCGCGGCCCTGGTCGTCAATGCGCTCAGTGTCTCGCCGCAGATCGACTTCGCATTGATCGCGCCAGGCACGGTGGTGATGGACATGACCTACAAGCCGCTGGCCACCCCCTTCCTGACGGCAGCGCGGGCGCGTGGATTGCCGACGGTGGATGGTCTGGCGATGCTGATCGGCCAGGCGGCGCCGTCGTTCCAGGCCCTGTTTCGTCGACCTCCTCCGCCGCTGGACCTGCGCGCCCTGTTGATGGCGCATCTGGGCGGGACAGCATGATCCTGCTCGGTCTCACCGGCTCCATCGGGATGGGCAAGTCGACGACGACGGCCATGTTCGCCGATCTGGGCGCGGTCGTCTGGAATGCCGATGACGCGGTGCATCGCCTCTATGCCCCTAGCGGCGCGGCGGTTGAGCCCGTGGGAGAGGCCTTCCCCGACGTGGTCGTCAATGGCGCCGTGGACCGAACCCGCCTGGCCGAGGCGCTGGGCCGCGACGAGACCGCCTTTCGCCGGCTGGAGGCCATCGTCCATCCGCTGGTCGCCCAAGGCCGGGCGGAAGATCTTGAGGCAGCGCGTGCTGCGGGAACCCGGCTGGCGGTCCTCGACATCCCCCTGCTGTTCGAGACCGGGGGCGACAAGGCCGTCGACGCCGTGGTCGTCGTCACCGCCGATCCCGCGATCCAGGCCGAGCGTGTCCTGGCCCGTCCCGGCATGACGCGCGAACGGTTCGACGTCATCCTCGCGCGCCAGATGCCGGACGCCGAAAAGCGCGCCCGCGCGGATTTCGTGATCGACACCGGCCGGGGCCTCGACGCGGCGCGAGCGGATGTGGCGGCGATCGTCGCCACGGTCCTGGACCCGTCGTGGATATCTCCTCGGCAAGGCGCGGCTGGCCTTTCGCACTGAGGCGAATGTCTCCATTAAGGGGACATGGCGCGCGAAATCGTTCTGGATACCGAGACCACCGGCTTCGACCCCAAGACGGGCGATCGGCTGATCGAGGTCGGCTGTATCGAGATCCAGGATCTGCTGCCGACCGGCCGCACCTTCCACCGCTTCGTCAATCCCGAGCGGCTGATCCCTCCCGATGCGATCCGGGTCCACGGCATCACCGACGACAAGGTCAAGGATGCGCCCAAGTTCGCCGAGATCGCGGACGACCTGATCGAATTCATCGGCGACGCGCAGATGATCGCGCACAACGCGGCCTTCGACCGCAACTTCATCGACCATGAGTACAAGCTGTGCGGCCGGCCGATCACGGGCGAGGCGCGCTGGATCGACACGCTGAAACTGGCCCAGACCCGGTTTCCAGGCATGCCCAACTCCCTGGACGCTCTGTGCAAACGCTACAAGGTGTCGCTGGTCGAGCGGACGCTGCACGGCGCACTGATCGACGCCCGTCTGCTGGCGGAAGTCTATCTGGAGCTTCGCGGCGGCAAGGAGCGGGTGCTGGACCTGTCGTCCGGCCCGGTCGGCCGCGGACCCGGCGGCGCGTTGGAAATCGCCGCCTATGGCCAGCGTCCGCGCCCACTGGCGCTGCGCTCCACGCCCGAGGAACAGGCGGCCCACGTCGCCTTCCTGGCCAAGGCGCTGAAGGATCGCTCGCTGTGGGAGGCCTATGGCCTGCCGGCGCAGGAAGACGCGGCCTAGTCGCTGAACCAGCAGACGCCGGAGGCGCTCAAGTCGTGAGCGACCGCAGAGCCTGTCCTCGGGCCGATCAAAGATCGGACCCGGGGGCGAACATAGCGCGGCGCGTCAGCGCCCCAGGCATCAAGCCTGACGGAAGCCCAACACGTCCTGCATGTCGTAGAGGCCGGTCTTGCGTGTTCGCACCCAGGCAGCGGCGGCGACGGCGCCCTTGGCGAACAGGCTGCGATCAATAGCCGAGTGACTGAGGGTCAGGACCTCGTCCTCGGAGGCGAACAGCACCGTATGTTCGCCGATGATGCCGCCGGCGCGGATGGAGGAGAAACCGATCTTGCCGCTTTCGCGTTCGCCCTGAACCCCGTCATAGGGTTTGGACTGAATCTCGGACAGATCAGTGAACCGGCCCTCCGCGGCGGCTTCGCCTAGCATCAGAGCTGTGCCTGACGGCGAATCCACCTTCCTGCGGTGGTGGGCTTCGGTGATCTCGATGTCCCAGTCCTGGGCGTCCAGACGCTGGGCCGCGTGCTGGACCAGGCCGATCAGGATGTTGACGCCCAGGGAGAAGTTGCCGCTCTTGACGATGGCGATCTTCTCGGCGGCCTTCATCAGCTCGGCCTCCTGCTCGGCCGTAAAGCCGGTGGAGCCGATGACCAGGGCCGGACCGCCGCGTTCCGCCGCCGCCTGGGCCAGCGCGACCGAGGCGTCGGGGGTCGAGAAGTCGATGATGACGTCGCAAAGAGAGATGTCGGCCGTCTCGCCCCAGTCGAAGCGGGCGGCGACGACCACGTCCTCGCGGGCGTCCAGCACCTGCGAAACCGCGCGACCCATCCGGCCGCGATAGCCGGAAATGCCGGCGTGGAAGATTGCGCTCAAACCGCGTTCTCTTTCGATCCGTCCGCATCCTGATTGCCCAGGATGTCTGCCCAGAAGCGCTTCGCCTTTCCGGCGAAGCTGGAGTTGCGAGGGTTCTGCCCCTCGCCGAACGACAGGGCAAGCTCTTCCAGCAACTCACGCTGGCGCGCGGTCAGATCGGTGGGCGTCTCGACGAACAGCTCGACGACCAGGTCGCCCCGGTTGCGGCCGTTCAGATGGGGCATGCCCTTGCCCTTGATGCGGACGGTCTTGCCGGTCTGGGCGCCGGCCGGCACCGTGACGGCGGCCCTGCACTTGCCGTCGCAGGCGTCCGACACCAGGCAGGGCGCATCGATCTCGCCGCCCAGGGCCGCCACCGTCATCGGCACGGGCACGGTGACCAGCAGGTCCAGGTTGTCGCGTTCGAACAGGTCGTGCGGCGTCACCGAGATGAAGACATAGAGATCGCCGCGCGGTCCGCCGCGCTGGCCCGCATCGCCCTCGCCCGACAGGCGAATGCGCGAGCCGTCGTCGACGCCGGCCGGGATCTTGAGGTTCAGGGTGCGGTTCTTGCGGACCTGGCCATGACCGTGGCAGGTCGTGCAAGGATCGGCGATCATCTGGCCCTGGCCGTGGCAGCGGGGGCAGGTGCGCTCGACCTGGAAGAAGCCATTGGCCTGGCGCACGCGACCGGCGCCCTGGCAGGTGGTGCAGGTTACGGGCTTGGTGCCCGGCTTGGCGCCGGATCCTTCGCAGGTGTCGCAGGTCGTGGTCGAGGGAATGTCGAGATCGACATCCTCGCCCTTGTAGGCCTGCTCCAGGGTGATCTCCAGGTCGTAGCGCAGGTCTGAGCCGCGACGCGGCCCGCCCTGTTGTCCCCGGCCCTGCTGACGGCCGCCGAACGCGTCCCCGAACGCATCGCCGAACACCTGCGAGAAGATGTCGTTGATGTCCGAGAAGCCCTGCTGGCCCTGGCCGAAACCGCCGCCTGCGCCGCCGTTCACGCCCGCATGGCCGAACCGGTCGTAGGCGGCCCGTTTCTGCTCGTCCGACAGAACCGTATAGGCCTCGGAGATTTCCTTGAACTGGGCCATCGATTCTTCCGAACCGCCGTTGCGGTCGGGGTGATGGATCATCGCCAGCTTGCGGTAGGCGGCCTTCAGACCAGGGGCGTCGATCGTGCGTTCGACGCCAAGAACCTCGTAATAATCACGCGCCATCGGGCGTCCGTCCTCATACTTCCCCTGCCGTTCGCCCCGGATCTCTGCGGACCCTGGAGGAAAACGGTGTCCCGGCTGACATGGGGGCCGGGACGAACGATGCAAGTTTCAGAAAAAGGCCCCGCCTATCGCAAGACAAGCGGGGCCGTATCATTTCAGCGCACTGTGGCGGATCAGGCGCTCTTCTTGTCGTCGCCGTCCGTGTCCGAGACTTCCTCGAACTCGGCGTCCACCACGCCGTCGTCGGCCGGGGCGGCGTCACCTTCGCCCGCGCCCTGCTGCTGGGCGTACATGGCCTCGCCCAGCTTCATCGAGGCCTGGACCAGGGTGTTGGTCTTGGCGCGGATGTCTTCGGCGTCCGTGCCTTCGCGTGCGGTCTTCAGCTCGGCCAGGCCGGTCTCGATGGCCGTCTTCTCTTCCGCGCCCACCTTGTCGCCGTGGTCGGCCAGGGCCTTCTCGGTCGAGTTGATCAGGCTGTCGGCGGCGTTCTGGGCCTCGACCAGGTCCTTGCGGATCTTGTCGGAGGCGGCGTTGGCCTCGGCTTCCTTGACCATCTTGTCGATGTCGGCGTCTGACAGGCCGCCGTTCGCCTGGATGCGGATCGACTGTTCCTTGTTGGTCGCCTTGTCCTTGGCCGAGACGTTGACGATGCCGTTGGCGTCGATGTCGAAGGCGACCTCGATCTGCGGCATGCCGCGCGGCGACGGCGGGATGCCCATCAGGTCGAACTGACCCAGCATCTTGTTGTCTGACGCCATCGGACGCTCGCCCTGGAAGACCCGGATCGTCACGGCCGACTGGTTGTCGTCGGCGGTCGAGAAGGTCTGGCTCTTCTTGGTCGGGATCGTGGTGTTGCGCTCGATCAGGGGCGTGAAGACGCCGCCCAGGGTCTCGATGCCCAGGGTCAGAGGCGTCACGTCCAGCAGCAGCACGTCCTTGACGTCGCCTTGCAGCACGCCGGCCTGAACGGCGGCGCCCAGGGCCACGACTTCGTCAGGGTTCACACCCTTGTGCGGCTCCTTGCCGAAGAAGGCCTTCACGGCTTCCACGACCTTGGGCATGCGGGTCATGCCGCCGACCAGCACGACTTCATCGATGTCCGACGCCTTCAGGCCGGCGTCGGCAAGCGCCTTGCGGCACGGCTCTATGGTGCGCTGGACCAGGTCGTCGACCAAGGATTCCAGCTTGGCGCGCGTCAGCTTGATGTTCAGGTGCAGCGGACCCGATGCGTTCATGGTGATGAACGGCAGGTTGACCTCGTACTGGGTCGTGGTCGACAGCTCCTTCTTGGCCTTTTCGGCCTCTTCCTTCAGGCGCTGCAGGGCCAGTTTGTCCTGGCGCAGATCGACGCTCTGTTCCTTCTTGAACTCGTCGGCCAGGTAATCGACCAGGCGCAGGTCGAAGTCCTCGCCGCCCAGGAAGGTGTCGCCGTTGGTGGATTTCACCTCGAAGACGCCGTCGCCGATTTCCAGGACCGAGACGTCGAAGGTGCCGCCACCCAGGTCATAGACGGCGATCTTCTGACCGTCGTTCTTCTCCAGCCCATAGGCCAGGGCCGCCGCGGTCGGCTCGTTGATGATGCGCAGCACTTCCAGGCCGGCGATCTTGCCGGCGTCCTTGGTGGCCTGGCGCTGGCTGTCGTTGAAATATGCGGGAACGGTGATGACGGCTTGGGTCACCTTGTCGCCCAGGAAGGCCTCGGCCGATTCCTTCATCTTCTGCAGGATGAAGGCCGAGATCTGCTGGGGGGAATAGTCCTTGCCGAAGGCGCGCACCCAGGCGTCGCCGTTCGGACCCTTGACGATCTCGTAGGGCACCATGCCCTTGTCCTTGGCGACCACCGGATCATCGAAGCTGCGGCCGATCAGGCGCTTGATCGCGAAGAAGGTGTTGGACGGGTTGGTGACGGCCTGGCGTTTGGCGGGTTGGCCCACAAGCACTTCTGCGCCGTCCTGAATCGCCACGACCGACGGGGTCGTGCGGTTGCCCTCGGCGTTCTCGATGACCTTGGGGGTCTTGCCGTCCATGGCGGCCACGCAGGAGTTGGTGGTGCCGAGGTCGATGCCGATAATCTTGGCCATGTGCTCTTCAGTCTCTCTCGTTCAGCGGGCGATGCGGCGGCCTTCGAGGAAGCGCCGCGCGTGACCGCCCCCGGTTGGGTTGGCGTGGATCAGGCTGGATAGCCCCAAGTTTCGCGGGGTTTCTCCGAAGCTGGCCCCGATATGGGAAAATCCCCCCGGCCTGCAAGGGCGTTCTGCGATTCAACCCCTTTCACAGAACGACGAAATTCGAAGATGCGGGGCCCGCGATTGTGAGGCATAAGAATTTTCGTCGCGCTCAGGGGATCGCGATCGAGGAAGGGAGAGGAAACAATGATCAAGACCATGCTCAAGGCGGCGGTCGCCATGGCCGTTCTTATCGGAGCAGGCGCTGCGGCCGCACCGCCGCCCGCAACGGCGCCGACGATTCAGTCGCGCGACGGTTACGACCGCCACGTCACCATCAAGAACCGCACCGGCTGGACCATGCTGCGCTTCTATGCGTCGGACTCGCGCAAGGACGACTGGGAAGAGGACATCCTGGGCGACGACGTGCTGGAAAACGGGCAGAACGTTCGCATCAATATCGATGACGGCTCGGGCGCCTGCATCTATGACTTCAAGGCCGAGTTCACCAACGGCGAGGAACTGATCCGTTCACGCATCAATGTCTGCGAAATCGGCGAATACAGCTACACCCGCTGAGGTGAAGACCGCTGTCGAGGGCTTTCGGCTGTGGCCGGGGGCGCTCGATGCGGCGGCGCAGGCCGATCTGGTCGCCGAGGTGTTCGCGCGGCTGGATCAGGCTCCGCTCTATCGACCGACAACGCCGGGCGGCCGGCCCTTCTCGGTAATGATGAGCAATTTCGGACCGCTGGGCTGGGTCTCGGATCGACGCGGCTATCGCTATCAAGCGACGCATCCCGAGACGGGCCGGCCTTGGCCCGCGATCCCGCAAATTCTGTTGGACCTTTGGGACGCCACTGTGGGCTGGCCCGCGCCGCCGGACGCCTGTCTGGTCAATCTGTATCGCGAGGGGGCGAAGATGGGTCTGCACCAGGACAAGGACGAGGCCGATCTCGGCGCGCCGGTCCTGTCTGTGTCGCTGGGCGATACGGCGATGTTTCGCATCGGCGCGGCCGAGGGCGGGCGCACCACGATGCTGAAGCTGGAAAGCGGCGACGTCTGCGCCCTGACCGGTTCGGCGCGACTGGCCCGGCACGGGATCGACCGCGTGCTGGAGGGGTCGTCGCGGCTGATCCCCGGCGGCGGGCGTCTGAATCTGACCCTGCGCTGCGCGGGGGCTTGAGGCTCAGCCGTCGATCACCTCATGGGCGCCGACATCGCCCAGACGCCAGTAGCCCGCCGCCTTCATCGCCTTCGGATCGAAGCCCAGAGCGATCAGGGCCGCGCGCAAGGCCTTGGCGACCTGGGATTCCGCCGCGATCCAGACATAGGCGTCGTCGCGTGAGACTTCGGCCGCCGCTGCAGACGCGGCCTCGATCAGGGCGTCGGCCTGTCCGCGAGCGCCTGTCCGCTCGACCCAGATCTGGGTCAGGTCCGCGCGGGTCGCAAGCGCCAAACGCGCGGTCGCGTCTTCGACCTCGACCACCGTCAGGACGCGCACACCGGCAGGCAACTCTTCCAATCGACGTGCGATGGCCGGCAGCGCCGTCTCGTCGCCGACCAGCACATGATCGGCATAGTCGGTCGGCACGACGAAGGAACCGCGCGGCCCGCCGACGCCCAGGACGCTACCCACCGTCGCCGCCTCGGCCCACTCCGTCGCCGGTCCGCCATGGCCGATGACGAAGTCGATCGTCAGCCGGTTGGTCGCGGGATCATAGGCGCGAGGCGTATAGTCGCGCGCCACCGGCCGGGGTTCGGGAAAGACCGGCCCGTCCGGCCCTGGCGTCGGCAGAACCGCGGCCTCTCCGTCCCGCATGGGAAAGATCTTAACATGGTCGTCGAACCCGGCGCTGACGAAGCCGGTCAGGTCGTCGCCGCCCAGCACGATCCGTTTCAGCGTCGGGGTCAGGGCCTCGATCGAGACCACCGACAGGGTGCGAAACTTCAGTTCGTGCCGCACCCGGCGGGCCTCACGCACGCTCATGCCTTTTCGACCCTGTCGGCGGCCTCGGCCAGGATGGCGGCGATGGCCTGAACCTGATCGTCGGTCAGCGCCGTCTCGCTCGTCAGACGGCCGTGGATCGTGTGGCGCAGGCGGCCGATGGCGTCCTGGATCGCGGCCGGGCGCAGGGCGCGGGCGGAGAACTTGTCCATCGTCGCCTCGGCGGCGCGCAACACCTCGGCGTTCTCGACCAGCAGCGCCCGACCCTCGTCGGTGATGGAATACAGCTTCTTGCCGCCGTCGGTCTGAGAACTCAGAGCGCCCATTTCTTCCAGCAGCGTCAGGCTGGGGTAGATCACGCCGGGGCTGGGCGAATAGGCGCCGCCCAGTCGGGTCTCGACGGCCTTGATCAGCTCATAGCCGTGGCTGGGTTTTTCGGCGATCAGCGACAACAGCACCCAACGCAGCGTGCCGTGGTCGAACAGACGACCGCCGCCGCGCCGTCCGTGCTTTTGGCCGTGACCGCGTCCCTCGCCGCCTTCCCAGCCGGGACCGAAGTCGGCGCCGTGTCCACCGCGCATACCACGCCCGGAGGCGAAGCCGCCGTGACGACCGTGTTTTTCGCCGCATCCGTCGCGGCGTCCTTGAAAGATCCCCTTGGACCTCATGATCGATTCCTTTTCGATATATCTATTCACGAGCGATTAGATATATCTGAATGACGAAATCTGCAAGAGGGGCTGGCGTTCGGGCGCAAGCTGCGGCGTAAATCGGGGATGGACGACCTCAAGCGCCGTTGGGCCCGCCTCGAACCCCATATGACCGTCGTGGGTCCTGACGACGACCGGCCCCGGCCGGCGGTTCTGATGTTCCACGGCTGCGGCGGCCTGCGCGACCACCTGCCCCGCTACGCCGCGGCGGCCAAGGCGGCGGGTTGGCGGGCCTTCATCATCGATTCCTACGGCCCGCGCGGCTGGGGCCGGGCCTTCACCCTCACGGCGGTCTGCACCGGCCTGGCCTTCCGGGGTTATGAGCGGGCCGGCGACGTCCTGGCGGCCATTCAGGGGATTTCGGCCCGACCGGACGTGGACGCGACCCGGCTGACCCTGGCCGGCTGGAGCCACGGCGGCTGGTCGATCATGGAGATGATGAGCGCCGACCCCGCGCCGAACACCCTGGGCGTGGCCGATCCCGGCGCGGCCGACCTGTCGGGCGTGCAGGCCGTCTGGCTGGCCTATCCGTATATCGGCCCGTTCGCCTTCAACCGGATGAAGCCCTGGCGGCATTGCCCCAAGGTGCTGGCCGTCACCTGCAAGCGCGATCACCTGACCACGGTGCGCAACGCCGAACTGGTCAACGCCATGATCCGCAACTGCGGCGCCGAGGTCGAAAGCTGGGTCGCCGCCGGCACCCATGCCTTCGACGAACCGACCAACAACGGCCCGATGCGCCACGACCCGGACCTGACCGAGGACTCCCTGCGCCGCTTCCGCGCCTTCCTGACCGACGTCGCGCCCAACGTCTGAAAAGAATTCCGGTCGGCGCCTTGACGCAGGGCACGTCACGTAACAATTGAAGTTACATGAAAAGAGATTCCCGCCTCTCGAACATCCTCCACGCCCTGCTGCACATGGCCGAGCACGAGGCGCGAACCGGCGCGCCCATGACCTCGGACCAACTGGCCGTCTGCCTGTCGACCAATCCGGTCGTGGTGCGCCGGACCATGGCCGGCCTGCGTGAGCAGGGACTGGTGGCTTCGGAAAAGGGGCATGGCGGCGGCTGGCGGCTGGCCCGGCCGCTGGACCAGGTGACCCTGGGCCAGGTGAACACGGCCCTGGGCGGGCCCGGCCTGTTTCCCGAAACCCCGCCGGTCGAGGCCGACGGCTGCCTGGTCGAGGCGGCGGTCAACGACGCCCTGGCCGAAACCTACGCCGCCGCCCGCGCCCTGCTGGTCGCGCGGCTGAACGAGATCACCCTGGCCGATCTGGCGGCGGACTTCGCGCGCCGGATGGCTGAACACCCAAAAAGGGATTTGCTGAATGCCCGTCTCAACGCCCATCGCCCCAAGTGAACCCATGCCGCATGACGCCCTGATCATCGGCGGCTCCTACGCCGGTCTGTCAGCCGCCCAGCAGCTGGTTCGCGCCCGTCGCCGGGTGCTGGTCATCGACGACGGCAAGCCCCGCAACCGTTTCGCCGCCCGCGCCCACGGCGTCCTGACCAACGACGGCAAGCCCGGCGCCGAGATCGCCGCCGCCGCCCGGTCCCAGGTCGCCGCCTATCCCACCGCCGCCTTCCGCATGGCCGAGGCGGTCGCGATCGAGCGGATCGACGGCGGCTTCTCGGTCGCCTTCGCCGACGGCACGCGGACCCGTGGCCGCCGGCTTCTGCTGTCGCATGGGGTCGAGGACGTCCTGCCCGATATTCCGGGCGTCAAGGAACGCTGGGGCCGCACGGCCCTGCACTGCCCCTGGTGCCACGGCTATGAGATCGGCGGCGGCCCCATCGGCGTGCTGGGCCGCGGCGACCATGCGGTCCAGTACGCCGCCACCGTGGCGGAGTGGGGCCAGGTGACCCTGTTCATGGGGCTGGAGGTCGGGCTGTCACCGGAGGACGCCCATCTGCTCTACCGGCGCGGCGTCACCATAGAGACCACGCCCATCGCCCGGCTGGAGGGCGAGGCCCCGACGCTGACCGGGGCCCAACTGACCGACGGCCGCTTCGTGGAGCTGAAAGCCATTTTCGTCGGCGCCAGCGTTCGCGTCGCCAGCCCCTTCGCCGAGCGGCTGGGTTGCGAGATGACCGACACGCCGATGGGCCGGGTCATCAAGGTGGACGCCATGCAGGCGACGTCCCAGCCGGGCGTCTTCGCCGCCGGCGACCTGGCGCGCGCCGCGTCCAACATCACCTTGGCGACTTCGGACGGCATGGTCGCCGCTCACGGCCTGTTCCGGTCCTTGGTCGAGGAGGAGACGGCGCGGGCCTAGCCTAGGCGCCTGATCCGACCTAGCCGATCGTCGCCTCGACGGTGATTTCCGCGCGCACCGAATGGGCCATTTCGCAGTGGTCGTGGGCCTGGTGGTGCAGGGCGTCGATCTCGCTCTGATCCGGTTCGCGGCCGGTGAAACTGGTGAAGGGGCGCAGGGTGACCTGGGCGAGATAGCTCTTGCCGTTCTCGTCCTTGCCCATCTTGCCCGAGGCCTCGTCGACATAGGTGTCGACCACCAGGCCGGCGTTGGCGGCGAAGGCCAGGAACCACAGCATGTGGCAGCTGGACAGGGAGGCGATCATAGCCTCTTCCGGATCGACCGCGGCCGGATCGGACATCGGCAAGGGCACGCTGACCGGGGCCGACGACCCCGGCACCACCGCGCCGCCGTCGAAGGTCCAGGAATGGGCGCGGCTGTAGCGCTTGTCGAGGAAGGGCTGGTCGCCCCGGCTCCAGGCGATCTTGGCTTCGTACACGCCCATGGTGGTCTCCCCCGTCAGTCGGCCAGGATCGTATAGACCATCGGCGCCCGAACCTCGAAGCCCAGCGAGCGGTAAAAGGCGATGGTCGCCTCATGATCGGCGAAGGCGTGCAGGAAGGCGGCCTCGCCCGAGGCGTGGATCTCGCCCACCACCGCGCGCGACAGGGCGGCCGCATAGCCCTTGCCGCGATGGTCGGGGTGCGTACAGACCCCGCTCAGTTCGGTGAAGCCGTCCACACGCAGACGGCGCCCGGCCATGGCGACCAGTTCGCCGTCCCGTTTCACCCCGATGAAGGGGCCCAGTTCGCGCGTTCTGGAGCGGAAGGGACCGGGCCGGGTCAGGGTGGCCAGGGCCAGCATGGCCGGAGCGTCGGCCGGGGTCAGGGTCTCGAAGGCGATGGTCGGCGCCTTGCCCGGCGTCAGGGCGAGCGAGGTCATCTGCACCAGGCCGATGCGGCGATCCACGGCGATTCCGTCCGGCAGGACGTCGGCCATGGGGCCGTCGGCGTGCTCGACCAGGCCCGCGCCCGGGTGCAGGCGGGCGAGTTCTGTGAGGCGGGCGCGGCTTTCGCGAGAGGCGTCGGCGGCCGACAGGAAAACCCCGACCTCGGGATCGATGCGCACGGCGCGCGCGTCGGAATCCGGCGTCGTGAACGACGACAGCCGCGTCGTCAGGCCGTTCCAGACGGCGCGGTCGAGGGGATGGCTCATGGTCGCGATTTTAGCCCCGGCGGCGCGGCGGCGGAACAGGTCGCCGCGACGCCGCGTCCGGAAACCGCCAGCGGCCTATCCGCGCCAGAAGCCGACGATCTTCTTGACCTCGTCCACCACCGGATCGGCGATTTCGGCGGCGCGTTCGGCGCCGTCCTTCAGCACGCGGTCGATCTCGGCCGGGTCGTCCATCAGGCGGCGCATCTCGTCCGTGACGGGCGCCAGGGACGCCACGGCCAGATCCGCCAGGGCCGGCTTGAAAGCGCCGAAGCCCTGACCGCCGAACTGTTCGATCACCTGTTCGCGGGTCAGGCCGGCCAGGGCGGCGTAGATGGCGACCAGGTTCTTGGCCTCGGGCCGATCGTTCAGTCCGTCCAGGGTTTCCGGCAGGGGCTCGGGATCGGTCTTGGCCTTGCGGATCTTGGACGCGATCGTGTCGGCGTCGTCGGTCAGGTTGATGCGGCTGTTGTCGGACGGGTCCGACTTGGACATCTTGGCCGCCCCGTCGCGCAGGGACATGACGCGCGTCGCCGGCCCCTGGATGATGGGCTCGGGCACGGGGAAATAGCCGGGGACGCCGAAGTCGTTGTTGAACTTGGCGGCGATGTCGCGGGTCAGTTCCAGATGCTGTTTCTGGTCCTCGCCGACCGGGACCTCGGTCGCCTTGTACAGCAGGATGTCGGCGGCCTGGAGCACGGGATAGGTGTAGAGGCCGACCGAGGCCCGTTCCTTATGCTTGCCCGACTTCTCCTTGAACTGGGTCATCCGGTCCAGCCAGCCCAGGCGGGCGACGCAGTTGAAGATCCAGGCCAGTTCGGCGTGGGCGCGGACGGCGGACTGCGGGAAGATGATCGACTTGGCCGGATCCAGGCCCGAGGCCAGATAGGCGGCGGCGATCTCGCGCGTCTGGGCGGCCAGCTTGTCCGGCTCCTGCCAGACGGTGATGGCGTGCATGTCGGCGACGAAGACGAAGACCGGCGCGCCCTGGTCCTGCAGTTCGACGAACCGCTTCAGCGCGCCCAGATAGTTGCCCAGGTGAAGCGCGCCGGAGGCCTGGATGCCGGACAGGATGCGGCGTGGGCCGGTGTAGAGGGCCGGCGGAGATTGATCGGTCATGGATTCGGGTCTCGAAAAGTCAGGGTCAGGCGTGGCGAAGGGTGCGGCGGTTCAGCCGCGCCATCGCCGGTCGAAGATCGGGCCCGAAAGGATCATGGCTCGCGCTTATCGCCTTGGCGGGGTTCAGTCCAGACCGGACACGGCCGAACCGCCGGGCTCGCGGCGCAGGGTCGCCTTCAGTTCTGACAGGGTGACGGCCCGGAAGGCCAACAGGCAGACGCCATAGACGCCCGCGCCCAGGCCGCAAACCGCCAGGACGGCGATCTCCTTGGCCAGCAGCACCCGGCTGAGCAGTCCATAGTTGATCCCGGCCAGCAGCAGCAGGCCGGCCATGACCGCGCTGGCGGCCAGGACGCGGGCGATGCGCGAGACGAAGGCCGGCGACGGCCGCCAGCTGTTCTCGCGGATCAGCACCCCGGCCAGCAGGCCGACATTGACCCAGGCCGAGACGCTGGTGGCGATGGCCAGACCCAGCACCCCGTCCCAGCCCAGGGCGCGGAACCAGAAGAACAGGCCTGAGCCCAGGATCACGGTGATGATCACGGCGGCGACGGCGAAATACATGGGTCGGCGCGTGTCTTCGCGGGCGAAGAAGGGCGGGGTCAGGACCTTGGCCAGGACGAAGGCCGGCACGCCCCAGGCGAACTGGCGCAGCACGTCGGCGGTGCGGGCGGCGTCGGCGCTGGTGAAGGCGCCGCGCGTCACCGTGGCGTCGATGATGAAGAAGGGAATGACGAACAGGGCGACGGCGGCGGGCAGGGTGAAGGCCATGGCCAGGTTGATCCCGTCGTCCAGCGTCTTCTGCCCGCCCTCGTGGTCGCCGGAGACGAAGGCCCGGGTCAGGCGCGGCACCAGGGCCAGGCCGATGGCCACCCCGACCAGGCCCAGCGGCAGCTGGTACAGGCGGTCGGCGTTGTACAGCACCGAACGCGCCCCGGCGTCCGAGCCGGCCAGCACCTGGGACACGACCGAGTTCACCTGCATGGCCCCCCCGGCCATGGCGCCGGGCACGGCCAGAGCCAGGGCGCGCTTCACGTTCGGGGTCAGGCGCGGCAGGCCCAGCTTCAGCTTCACGCCCAGACGCCGCACGCCCCACCACAGCAGGCCGGCCTGGATGACCCCAGAGACGGTGACCGCCGCGCTGGTGGCCAGCAAAACCGCGGCGGGCGAGACCGGCAACAAGAAGCCGCCCAACAGCGGCGCCAGGGTGCAGAGATTCAGAAAGACCGGCACAGCCGCCGACAGGGCGAACCGGCCGCCGGTGTTCAGCACCCCCGACAGCAGCGAGGCGATGGTCATGCAGGCCAGATAGGGCATGGCCAACTGTGTGGCGATCACCCCGACGCGCATCACCTCGGCGTCGTCCTTCCAGGCCGACAGCAGCAGGGGCACGATCCACGGCATGGCGACCTGCAGCAGGATGCAGAAGGCCGCGACCACGGCGAACATGAAGGACATGGCCTCCGACGCCGTCACCGCAGCCGCCTCGTCGCCCTCGCGCGTCTTGACCCCGCCATAGACCGGCACGAAGGCCTGGGCGAAGGCGCCCTCGGCGAACAGGCGGCGGAACATGTTGGGCAGCATCAGGGCCGTGGACCAGACGTCCATCAGCGCCCCCTGGCCGAAGTTCGCCGACAGGGCCAGGTCGCGGGCGAAACCGAGCAGGCGGCTGCCGAGCGTTAGGGTCGACTGCACCAGGGTATTGCGGGCGAGGCTCATGCGGACATTCGACAGGGCGCGGAGGAAGACTTTCGCTTAGCGCGCTTGCTCGCCGGGGGATACGGGCTTAGCGCGCGGGCTGCGGCGGCCCAGGTCCGAGACGTCGCGGGCGCTGGCGCGGGCCGAGGCCACCTTGCGGCCTGCGGGGGCCGGGGCGCGGCTGTCCAGCACCGCCTCCAGCGCGGTGCGCAGTTCGGCGATCCGCTGTTCCGAGGTGATCTTTCGACCCTTGCCATCCACCACATAGAAGCTGTCCACCGCCCGCTCGCCATAGGAGGCGACGTGGGCGGAGCGGATGTTCAGGCCTTCGTCGTTGAACACGCGCGACAGGGCCGCCAGCAGGCCGGGCCGGTCCGCGCAGGACACTTCGACCACGGTGGCGACCTCGCTGGCGTGGTGATCGACCATGACCACGGGCCGAACCTCGAAGGCCGCTTTTCGGGCGTTGCCGGTCGGGTCGGGCGCCTGGCCGATGCGACCGTCGCCGCGCGCGGCCTTTTCCAGCGCCTCGACCAGGGCGGTGAGGCGACGCGGTTCGGCTTGGCCATAGGGCAGACCCGCCCCGTCCTGAACGCGAAACACATCCAACACCACGCCGTCCAGCGTCGCCACCCGCGCGTCGGTCACGTCGGCGCCCAGGGCGGCCATGGTCTGGGCCAGATCCGCGAACAGGCCCGGCCGGTCGGCGGCGGCGATGGAGATTTCGGTGGTCTGGACAGCCAGCCCCGCGACGGGGGCGGTCGGCGCGGCCTCGGCGGCGGAGCCTGTCTGACGCGCACGCTCGACCAGGGCCGGGTGCTCCGCCAGCGGGTCTTCACGCGCCACGTCCTCGCCCCGGAAAAGACCGGCGACCTGGTTGTAGAGGGTGCGCATCAGCTGACCCTTCCAGCCGTTCCAGACGCCCGGCCCTACGGCGCGGATGTCGGCGACGGTCAGCACTAGCAGCATCCGCAACCGTTCGGGATCGCCCACCAGCTCGGCGAAGGCGCGGATGGTGGCGGGGTCCGACAGGTCGCGCTTCTGGGCATAGTCGGACAGCGCCAGATGGCTTCGCACCAACCAGACGACCAGTTCGATACGGCGCGGATCGACGCCCAGCCGTTCGCAGGCCCGGCGTGCGGCGATGGCGCCGTCCTCCAGCTGTCCCCGCTCGCCGCCCTTGCCCACGTCGTGCAGCAGCATGCCCAGCATCAGGGCTTCCATGTCCGAGATCAGCTGGACGATCTCGGTGGCCAGCGGGTGGTCGTCCTTCAGCTTGCCGCGCGCGATGTCGTTGATGATGCCGATGGCCTGCAGCGTATGCTCGTCCACCGTATAGGCGTGGTACATGTTGAACTGGGTCTGGCCGACGATCCGCCCCCATTCGGGCAGGAACCGGCCCAGCAGGCCCGTCTCGTTCATGATGGTCAGGACGCGATAGGGCCGCTGGCCGTGGGCCAGAATGTCCAGAAAGGCCCGCGTCGCCGCCGGATCGCGCCTCAGCCGGGGCGTCACCAGAGACAGCGACCGGGTCACGGCCGAAAAGGCGTCGGGGTGCAGGTCCAGATCGTGACGATCCGCACAGACGAACAGGGTCAGCAGCTTGACCGGATCGGCGGCGAACACTTCCGGCCCTTCGACCGACAGTCTGCCCTGATCGACCCAGAAACCCTCGACCTCCATCTTGCGGCGGGCGGGCCGGAACGGGGTCATCAGCCGCGAGAGACCCTGCGCCGTCTTCTGGTGCCGCGCCTCCAGCTTGGCCGACATGGCGCGGGTCAGGGCGCCGACGTCGCGCGCGACCAGGAAATAGCGGCGCATGAACCGTTCGACCGCCGGCTCGTCGCCCCGCCCCTGCCAGCCCATGCGTCGGGCCACCTCGGGCTGCATATCGAAGGTCAACTTCTCCTCGGCCCGTCCCGCGATCAGGTGCAGATGGATCCGCACACGCCACAGGAAGTCGAAGGCGTCGTCGGAGGCGCGACGTTCGCGCGAGGTGAACATTTCGTCCATCACCGTCGCGCCCAGCCGGCTGTCGGGCGCCAGGGATCGGGCGATCCAGTACAGGGTGTTCAGGTCGCGAAGCCCGCCCTTGCCGTCCTTGACGTTGGGCTCGACCTTGTAGCGGGTTACGCCCGCTTTCTGGTGCCGGACGGCCCGCTCTTCCAGCTTGGCGGCGATGAAGGGTCGCGGGTCGGACTTGGAGACCATGTCGCGGAACCGGCCGATCATCAGGTCCGACAGCCGTTCGTCCCCCGCCAGATGCCGTGCCTCCAGCAGTGTGGTCCGCACCGTCATGTCGGTGCGCGACAGGATCAGGCATTCCTCGACCGAGCGCACCGCCGGTCCGACCTTGATGCCCAGGTCCCACAGCACATAGAGGACGAACTGGATGACGCTCTCCCCGCGCGGCGTGGCCTTGGCGGGACGCAGGAACAGCAGGTCCAGATCGGAAAAGGGCGCGAGCACGCCCCGGCCGTAACCTCCGACCGCCACCAGAGACAGCCGTTCGCTCTCGACGGCGGAGACGGGGAACAGGACCTGGGTGGCGACCCGCCACAGGCTCGCCAGCATGTCGTCGGCGGCCGTGGCGTAGAGGCGGGCGACATCGCGCCCCTTCATGCCCCCATCCAGCTTGCGCTCGGCGCGGGCGCGGGCGGCGTCATAGGTCTCGCGCAGAACGACAGAGACCGCCGCGCGCGGATCTCCCGCGCGGGCGGCCTCGTCAAGGCGGTCATCCAGACTGGGCGAAACGGTCATGTCAGCCACCTATAGGCCGCATCCCCCTTCGCGTCAGTGGAGGATTACTCGGGGCGAACGCGCTTCTTGCGGAACGACGGGTTCAGCGTCTGCTTGCGCAGGCGGATGGACTTCGGCGTCACCTCGACCAACTCATCGTCGTCGATATAGGCGATGGCCTGTTCCAGCGACATCTGGCGCGGCGGGGTCAGGCGAACGGCCTCGTCCTTGCCAGAGGCGCGGACGTTGGTCAGTTGCTTGCCCTTGATCGGGTTGACGTCCAGATCATCCCAGCGCGCGTTCTCGCCGATGATCATGCCTTGATAGGTCTTCTCGCCGGCGCCGACGAACATGACGCCGCGATCTTCCAGGTTCCACAGGGCGAAGGCCGCTGTGTCGCCGTCCGAGTTCGAGATCAGCACGCCCTTCAGACGGCCGGCGATCGCGCCCTTGTATTCTTCGTAGTGGCTGAAGACCCGGTTCAGAACGCCCGAACCGCGCGTGTCGGTCAGGAACTCGCCCTGATAGCCGATCAGCGAGCGCGACGGGCATTTCAGGCTGATGCGGGTCTTGCCGGCGCCCGACGGCCCCATGTCGGTCATTTCGGCCTTACGGGCCGACAGCTTCTCGATCACGATGCCCGAGAACTCGTCGTCGACGTCGATCATGACGTCCTCGATCGGCTCCATCTTCTCGCCGTTCGGGCCTTCCTGGAAGACCACGCGCGGACGCGAGATCGAGACCTCGAAGCCTTCGCGGCGCATGTTCTCGATCAGAACGCCAAGCTGCAGTTCGCCACGGCCGGCGACCTCATAGGCGTCGCCGCCTTCGGTCGTGGTGACGCGGATGGCGACGTTGGCCTCGGCTTCTTTCAGAAGGCGGTCGCGGATGACGCGCGACTGGACCTTGTCGCCTTCGCGACCGGCCAGGGGGCTGTCGTTGACCGAGACGGTCATGGAGATGGTCGGCGGATCGATCGGCTGGGCGGGAAGCGCGTCGGTCACTTCCATGGCGCACAGGGTGTCGGCCACGGTCGCCTTCGACATGCCGGCGATGGCGACGATGTCGCCCGCTTCCGAACCCTCGTCCAGGGCCTGACGCTTCAGGCCGCGGAAGGCCAGCACCTTGGTGATGCGGCCGCGCTCGATTTCCTTGCCTTCACGGTCCAGGGCGTGGATCGCCATGCCGGGAACGGCCTTGCCGCTCTCGATCCGGCCGGTCAGGATCCGGCCCAGGAAGGGGTCGGACTCGATCAGCACGTTCAGCATCTGGAACGGCTTGTCGCGGTTGTCCTGCACCTTGGGCGCGGGGACGTGGTCGACGATCAGGTCGAACAGCGGGGCCAGGTTGTCGTTCGGGACGTTCAGATCCATCGTCGCCCAGCCGTTGCGGCCCGAGGCGTAGATGTGGGGGAAGTCCAACTGCTCATCCGTCGCGCCGATGGCGGCGAACAGGTCGAAGGCCTCGTTGTGGACACGGTCGGGATCGGCGTGGGCGCGGTCGACCTTGTTGATGCACAGGATGGGCTTCAGACCCATCTTCAGCGCCTTGGTCAGCACGAACTTGGTCTGGGGCATGACGCCCTCTTCGGCGTCGACCAGGATGACGCAGCCGTCCACCATGCCCAGGATGCGTTCGACCTCGCCCCCGAAGTCGGCGTGGCCGGGGGTGTCGATGATGTTGATGCGGGTTTCACCGGCCTTGCCGTTCCAGAGCACCGAGGTGCACTTGGCCAGAATGGTGATGCCGCGCTCTTTTTCCTGGTCGTTGGAGTCCATCGCGCGCTCGGTCTGCGCCTCGTTGGCTCGGAAGACGCCGGACTGGGCGAGCAGTTGGTCCACCAGGGTCGTCTTACCGTGGTCGACGTGGGCGATGATGGCGACGTTGCGCAGGTTCATTTGATAATCGCGAAAAGGCGCGGCCGGCATACGGGCGGCCGCTGGTCATGAAAAGGCATGCGGGAGGCGCGCGCCTCTTACAGGCATGTGGACAGAAACACCAGAGCGGGCGTTCACAGCTGTGATTGCCGGCTTACCGATATTTCATCTGCTCAGCCGCATCTGATGACATCCGCCATCGTCTCTTCTGCATGAAAAGCCTGATCCAGGCTCGGTTTCAAAGCGGAGATGATGATGTTGGGACTTATGCTTTCGGCTGCGCTGCTCGCTGGCGACGCGCCGGATATGCGCGTCGATGCTCAGGGTCTGCACATGGCTCGACCGGGCGAAGCCTTGATCCTTGCGGGGCGTATCCGGGTGGCCAGCCATGAATGGTGCGCTGCGCATCGCGCCGTCCTGACGCCTGACTCCGTGGGCGATCCGCTGGTCTGCGAACGCGAGATGAGACGCCGGGCCTACAACGCCCTGCCGCAGCCCCACCGCACGAACTTTGTGAGAGCGGGTGGGCAGACCGCCCTCAACCGGCCCTAGAGCAGTCTCGTCATATAGCGCGCGTCGGACCCGTAGCTGGCCAGTTTCGCCGCCATCCCTTCGGCCGCCTCCTCCACGAAACCGTGCCGGGCCCAGAAGCGGACCGCGTCGTTGACCGCGACCAGGGCGATGGCGGGCCAGCCGTCCTCGGTCGCCTGTTCCGCCAGACGCCCGACGATCGCGCCGGTGACCCCGCCGCCTCTCGCCTGGGGATGCAGGGCCAGGTCGTGCAGATAGATCAGGGCCGGTTCGGCGGGCAGGCCCTCGATCACCGTGTTCAGCGGCGGCGCGCTCTCGGCCTTCCACGGATAGGCGATCAGATAGCCTTTGGGCGCAGCGTCGCCCTCCGCCAGCACGAAACAGCCGCGCGGATACAGCGCCAGCCGGTTCTGGAAACAGGCGCGATCCTCGAAATGGTCGGGGAAGGACAGGCGGGCGACCTCGACCACCGCAGCAATGTCGTCAGGCCGCATGGGCCGCCAGTCTAGCCCGGCTGTGGGCTGGGGCAGCGCGCGTTCAGTTCCGTCTTCTGGAAGCGCCATCGGATGATCCTTTCCTGACCGTCCATCACGCCTTCGATCCGGGCGTTCAGGACATCGCCCTCGCGTTCATAGACGACGCGCTTGGGAAAGTCGTCGTCGGCGGCCTGTTCGAAAACGACGCGGCTCGGACCGGCGTCGATCACTGGAAACACGGTGACGGCCTGGCCTTCCGGGTGGGCGAAATAGGCCAGGCGCGCGGCCGGGGTCGGATCGAGGGGGCCGATGCGGGACAGTTCCCACCCCGCCCGGCCGTCGCGCACCGTCAACGAGGTTCCCAGCATCAGGCCCAGACGGGGATCGCTCCAGGTCTCGCCGACCTCGCGTCCGCCCTCGCACGATAGCCAGTAGCCGGACATCCAGCCCAGGTCGGGTCGCAGGTCCGCGTGAAGCGCAGCGGCGAATAGCAGCGGGGTCAGCATCGTCGTCTTCCCTCTCCGGTCGATGCGTCCAGACTAGGCGGGGTGCGGTTCCGACGGCTTGTAGGTTTGCGACGCGATGGCGCGGGCCAGTTCATGCTGCTCGTGCGCCCATTCGGTGGCGGTGCAGCCCAGGAAGCGGCGGAAATCGCGCGCCATCTGCGGTTGGTCGAAATAGCCGGCCTCCAGCCCGGCCGCGAGCCAGCTCTCGGCCCTGTCCGGGTCGGCGGCATGATCGAACACCCGCCGAAACCGAAAGATCGAACGCAGCAGGCGCGGCGACACCCCGACCCGATCCGCGAACCGGCGCTGAAGGGCGCGTTGCTCGGACGGCGATCGTGCCGGCGCCGGGCGATCAAGGGCGGCAACCTCGATCTCCGCGCGTATCAACGGATCGATGGTCCAGTCCGCGCCACGCCTCTGCGCGTCCAGCCAGCGGGCTATGGCCGCGACCTGCCCCGTCGGATCCCCGGCCGGAGCGACGAACCCGGCCAGGCGCTCGACCATGTCCAGCCGCCGGTCGGTCGCCTCGCTCAGCGGCCGCCCCAGAAAGCCCCGCGCGCCGTCAGGCTCGAACCGAATGGCGACCAGTTCGGTCGGACCGGTCGGCCGCATGACCAGGGGCTGGGTCATCTGCCCCGCGAACAGGGCCGAGGGCTGCAGGCGGAATTCGCCATCGTCGCCCCGTTCCGCATAGGGGGTGCCCAGGTCGAAGATCAGCTCGGGACAGCCATCGGGCGCAATGCGTTGGATGGTCGGCGAGGGATCGGGTGCGGCATAGGTCCAGATCACGCGGACGAAGGGCCGCAAGGCCGGCGGCGGCGCGAACTCATGATACCGTTCCTCCCCCGAGGCCACCTCAGTTGACCTTGGACGGGTCCGGCGGGGCGTCGGGCATGGCCGAGACCGGCACGCCGTCGTCCTTTAGCTTCTTCACCTCGGCGGGCGTCGCCTCGCCATAGATTTCGCGCTTCTCGGACTTCCCCTCGTGAATGTCGCGAGCCTCGCGGGCGAACGCATCGCCGACGTAGTCGAAGTTGGCCTCGACATGGGCTCGGACCTCGCGGGCCGCAGCCATCATCACGCTCTGCATCTTTGCGGCGATGTCCGAGGCCGGTTCGGTTTTGCGCGTCCCGCCGACGGCCGGCGCCATGATCGCCTTCTGAACCGAGTGCGAGCCGCAGAACGGGCATTCCACCAGGCCGCGCCCCGCCTGGTCGTCAAAGTCGGACGAGGAACCGAACCAGGCCTCGAAGTCGTGGGCCTGGTCGCATTTCAGGGCGTAGCGGATCATGGGACAATCAAACGGCGGGCAGGAAATCGCGATCGTGGGTCAGTGCGGGCACCGCCGCACGCGCGCGGGCCACCGCCTCCATGTCCAGCTTCGCCGTCACGATGCAAGGCTCGTCGTGATCCGCCTTGGCGATGATTTCGCCCCAGGGTCCGACGACGGTGGACCGCCCCCATGTGCGGCGCCCGTCCTCGTGCAGGCCGCCTTGCGCCGGCGCCAGGACGAAGGCGCCCGTCTCGATGGCGCGAGCGCGCAGCAGGATCTCCCAGTGCGCTTCGCCCGTCGGGGCGGTGAAGGCGGCCGGAACGGCGATCATCGCCGCCCCCGCCTTGGCCAGCTGGCGATGCAGATGGGGAAAGCGGATGTCGTAGCAGATGGTCAGCCCCAGCCGGCCCCAGGGCGTGTCCGCGATCGCCGCTCCGTCGCCCGGCCGCACCGTGGCGCTCTCGCGGTAGGTCTCGCCATTCGGCAGGTTCACGTCGAAGACATGCAGCTTGTCGTAGCGGGCGACGATCCCCCCTGAGGCATCGATCAGCAGCGACCGATTGGCGGCGCGGCCGTCTCCGGCATGACCGGACCGCACGATGGCCGATCCGATCAAAAGCCAGACGCCCAGTTCAGCCGCCAGACGGCGCAGACCCAGCACGGCGACATCGGCATCCTCCGTCGTGATGGCGGCGTCGCGACGGTCGCGACGTTGTTCCAGGACATTGGTCCCTTCCGGCGTCAGGACGAACTTCGCCCCACCGGCCGCCGCCTCGCGGATCAGGGGCTCGACATGGGCCAGCGCCGCCTCAGCCGTCGCCGGCGTGCGGGTCTGGATCAGGGCGATGTCGAGCCCGCCGCTCATTGGATCAGGCCGCCAGAAGCGCGTCGAGCTTGCCGTCGCGATCCAGGGCGTGGACGTCGTCGGAACCGCCGACGTGCTGGCCGCCGATGAAGACCTGCGGGAATGTCATGCGGCCGCCGGACTTCTCGACCATCTCGGCCTTCTTGGCGGGATCGTTCGAGGCGACGATCTCGGTGTAGTCGACGCCCTTCTTCTTCAGAAGCGCCATGGCGCTGTAGCAATAGGGGCAGCCGGGCTTGGTGTAGATGACGACGTCGGCCAAATCAGGTCTCCAGAACAGTATGTCCCTCAAGCAGCGAGCCGCCGCGCGGGGAGCGATAGGGGTTACATAGTCAGTTCACGGGCGTTTCGCACCCGCGCGATGACGGCCAGGTCCACGCCGCGCGCTCCGGCGTCGAGCAGGGCGCGCGCGCAGGCCTCTCCGGTCGCGCCCGTGGTCAACACGTCGTCGATCAGAAGGATGCGCCGTCCCCGGATCCGACGCCGCCCGGTCTCGGTTACGGCGAAGGCCTTCTTGACGTTCAGACGCCGCCCGCGTTGGCTCTTGCCGCCCTGGCTGGTGGTGTGGGTCGTGCGGACCAGGGCGTCGGGCAGATAGTCGCGGCCTGCGTCGCGGGCCAGCGGTCGGGCGATCTCGGCGGCCTGATTGAAGCGGCGCGACAGCAGGCGAAAGGGATGCAACGGGACGGGCACGACCGCATCCGCCTTTTCGACCAGATCGGCGGCGGACCGGCCGATCCAGCGGGCGAACAGGGGCGCGAACTGCTGCTGATCCCCGTGCTTGAACCGCAGGATCAGCCCTCGCGACGCCTCGTCATACAGACAGGCCGCTCGCGCCCGCTGAAAAGCATAGGGCTGGGCGATGCAGGCGGTGCAGCGGTCCTCGGCGAAGACGCCGCCGTCATATTCGAACGCCGCCCCGCAGCCGTCGCAGACCGGAGCCTCCAGAAACCGGATGCGGCTCCAGGCGTCGGGCGTCAGGCCTGCGGCGGCCGTCGCCTCGCGGCTGTCGTGCGCCATCGGCGGCAGGATCAGGTCCGCCAAGCCGCGTGCCGCCCCCCGCAACTGTCGCCCCGCCCCTTCCCAGGCGCGTCGCCAGCCCCCATCCTGTGCATCCATGATCGTCCCCCCATCCTCGTCCGAAGGCCCCCCGCGCATCTTCGACGCAGCCCGGCGTCAGGCGCGGCTGGCGCGATCCGCCGCCCGGTTCGACAAGGCCGACTTCCTGCACGCCCGCGCCGCCGCCAACGCCGCCGAGAGCCTGGAAGCCATCTTGCGCGATTTTCCCGTTGCGGTCGATCTGTCTGCCCACCCAGGGGTGTTCGAACGTGCGGTTCGGTCCAGCGACGCCGCCGGCCGCGTGGGTCAAATCCAGACGCCCCTGTCCCTGACGCAGCGCGCGGCCCCGGGCGCGGAGGGCCTGCCGCTGGCGGATGGATCGGCCGATCTGATCGTGTCGCTCCTGACCCTGCACTGGGCCAACGACCTGCCCGGCACCCTGGCCCAGATCAGGCGCGCGTTGAAGCCGGATGGTCTGTTCATCGGCACCTTGTTCGGCGCGGGCACCCTGAAGGAACTTCGGGCGGTCCTGACCGAGGTCGAGCTGGAGGAGCGCGGCGGGGCTCAAGCGCGCGTGTCGCCCTTCGCCGACGGCTATGACGGCGCGGCCTTGTTGCAGCGGGCGGGATTCGCCCTGCCTGTGTCAGACGTGGATCGCTTCACGGTCCGCTATGCCGACCTGTTCGCCCTGATCCGCGACCTGCGCGCTATGGGCGAGACCAATGTCTTGCACGGTTCGGTCCGGCCGCTGAACCGCCGCATCGTCGCCCGCACCGCCACTTTGTACGCCGAACGCCACGCCCAGGCCGACGGTCGCATCCCGGCGACGTTCGAGATCATTCATCTGGCCGGCTGGAAACCGCACGAGAGCCAGCAGAAGCCCCTGCCGCGCGGATCGGCCAAGACGCGGCTTGCCGATGTGCTGGGCGTAAAGGAAATGACCGGCGAAGAGTCGGACTAGCCGCCGATGGCGGCCTTTATGGCGGTGGTCAGCCTGTCCACCGTTACGGCGAAGCCGCCCGTGTTGCTGTTGCCCAAAGCAGCGATCGAGGTGACGATCGCCAGGAAGATCAGGGCGCAGATCAGGCCGTATTCGATGGCGGTGGCCCCGCCGTCGTCACGCAGGAACCGGCCGATAAGACGTCTCATGGCCGGCCTCCCTGGTCGGCGGTGATCAGAGCAGGTCGCGCAACCAGGCGACCAGGGGTTCGTCCGCCGGGGGCATGGGATAGTCCGAAAGCTTGTTCGGCTTCACCCAGGCCAGGCCGTCGTGCTCACGCGCCGTGACCACGCCGTCCCACCGTCGGCACAGATACAATGGCATCAACAGGTGAAACGAATCGTAAGCGTGGCTGGCGAAAACGAACGGCGAAAGACAGTTTTCGCTGACGTCGATACCCAGTTCTTCCTTCAGCTCGCGGATCAGAGCCTCCTCAGGCCGTTCTCCCGGCTCGACCTTGCCGCCCGGAAACTCCCACAGGCCGGCCAGCTTCTTGCCCTGCGGCCGCTTGGCGATCAGCACCCGCCCGTCCACGTCGATCAGGGCGACGGCGACGACCAGCACGGTGGGGAGCGGCGTGTCGCTCATGAGCGATAATCGCCGTTGATCTCGATGTAGCCCTTGGTCAGGTCGCAGGTCCAGACGGTCGCCGAGGCCCGGCCGGCGCCCACGTCCACCGTAATGTCGATCTCGGGGTTCTTCATATAGGCGCTCATCTTCGCCTCGTCGTAGGTGGCGGACGGGGCGCCCTCGACGGCGGCGACATTCGGACCGAACCGGATGCCCAGGCGGTCGCGATCCACCGGTTCCTCGGTCTTGCCCACGGCCATGACGACCCGGCCCCAGTTGGCGTCCTCGCCGGCGATGGCGGTCTTGACCAGGGGGCTGTCGGCGATGGACTTGGCCAGCTTGCGGGCCGAGGCAGGGCTGGCGGCGCCGTCCACCGTCACCTTGACGAACTTGGTCGCCCCCTCGCCGTCGCGCACCAGCTGGTGCGCCAGGTCCAGCATCACCTTGTCCAGGGCGGCCGAGAAGCTCTTCAGCCGGCGGTCCCCCACCCGTCCGATGCGCGGCGCGCCAGAGGTTCCGGTGGCGAACAGTAAGGCCGTGTCATTGGTCGAGGTGTCGCCGTCCACCGTCACGCTGTTGAAGGTGGTGCGGACGTGCAGGCCCAGCAGCGCCTGCAGCACATTCGGATGAATGTCGGCGTCGGTGACGATGAAGGCCAGCATGGTCGCCATGTCCGGCGCGATCATGCCCGACCCCTTGGCGATCCCGGCGATGCGAACCTTGTAGCCCTCGATCTCGGCCTCGGCGTACGATCCCTTGGGGAAGGTGTCGGTGGTCATGATGCCGCGCCCGGCCCTGGCCCAGGCGTCGGCGTCGAGCCCGTTCTCGATCTCGGGCAGTTTGGCGACGATCTTCTTTTCGTCCAGCACCACCCCGATGACCCCGGTCGAGGCCAGCATGACGTCGCGCTGACGACAGCCGAACCGTTTGGCGACCTCCGAAGCCGTGCGGCGCGCGGCGTCGGCGCCGGCTTTGCCGGTGAAGGCGTTGGCGCAACCGGCGTTGACCACCAGGGCGCGCACGTCCTTGCCGCCGTCGGGTCCGGTCAAGTGTTTCTTGCACCAGTCCACGGGCGCCGAGCCGATCTTGTGGCGGGTGAAGACCCCGGCGCAGCTGGTGCCGCGCGCGAAGCGGAACACCACCAGGTCGTCGCGTTCGTGCTTGTAGAAACCGGCCCGCGCCGTGGCGATCTCGACCCCGCCGATGGGCGGAATGGTCGGGAAGGGCACAGCCAGGGGCGAAATATTCAGGCCTGGTTTGCCGGCGACGGGCGCGGGCGTCGTGGCCGCCGGGTCCGATCCCGGCGTGCGCGTCGCGCGCTTCAGAGCGGTGGCGAACGGGTCCAGCGCCTTTTCGAACGCATGCTCGATCTTCTGGCCGGTCGTGGAGGGGGGCTTGGTCATGTCAGGCGGCCGGTGCGGGAGACGGGGTGGACGACGGGGCCGGCGCAGATGCGGCGGGCGGCGACTGTGCAGGCAGGCGCACATCGACCTTGGACTTGCCGCGCAGTTGCTCCAGCAACTGTCGCACGCCCTCATAGGTCAGATAGCGCACGATCTGGGGACGCGCCTGCTCCAGCGTTGGCGGGTTCTCCTTACGGCGATCCTCGACCCGCAAAACGGCCCAGCCGCCCTCGGTCTGGAACGGGCCGACGGTCGAACCGGCCGGCTTGTCGCGCAGGGCGTCGGCATAGGCTTGCGGCATGACGTCCAGCGTCGAATAGCCCAGGTCGCCGCCCGAGAACCGCGTCGCCTCGTCCACCGACCGCTCCGCCGCCACCGCCTCGAACCCGGCGCCCTGGCCCAGGATGCCGATCACGGCGTCGGCCTCGGGCTTGGTGCGCGACAGGATCAGGCGCACCCGGATCTCCTCGGAGGTCTTCGCCAGCCGAAGCTGTTCATTATAAAGGGTCTGCACGGCCTGGTCGGACACGGCCTTGTTGACCACGCTCTCGACCAGCATGTCGCCCAGGATACGCTCGCGGGTCGCCTCCAGGCGCCGTTGGGCCAGAGGCGAAGAATCCAGTCGCCGCCTTTCGGCCTCGCCCGCCAGCAGCTTCTGATCGATCACCTCGTCCAGCACGCGGCGGAAAAGATCCGATGTCGCATCCAGCGCCTCGCCCTCGCCGATCAGGCCCTGGGCCACCGCCTCGCGCTTCACGTCCGACGCCCAGATGGTCTCGTCCTGCACCGTCGCCACGGCCTGGTCGCCCTGTTCAGGCGGACGGTCGTCGCCGGAACGCGAACAGGCGCCCGTCGCCAGGACCGCCGCCAAAAGCGCCGTCATCATGAGGTTCGAAGGTCGGCGGAAGGGGGTCAAGGGGGCGCTCCGTCGAAGGCGGCCGAAAGCCCCTCGCGTTGACAGGGGTTAGGCCGGTGCTTAAGTCCCGCCTGCGCCCAAGTCGAGGGGTTTTGATCGTCTGCGCGGCCCTTCGCGCGCGCCTGATGCGGCGCTCCGGGGCCGTAATCGTTCAGGGCCTCTCTCGCGGCGTCCGTATCGCCGCCCCTCACGGGATTTCAGAGCCGCTCAGCTCGCAGACGCTCGACCGCTACCGGATCCAACATGCTCGGCTTCGCCAAGAAACTTTTCGGCTCTTCCAACGACCGCAAGGTCAAGGCCTTCCAGGACCACGCCCAGCGCATCAATGCGCTGGAGCCCAAGTTCGCCGCCCTGTCCGACGACGAGCTGCGGATGATGACCGACGCCTTCCGCGACCGTGTGGCGAACGGCGAGACCCTGGACAAGATCCTGCCCGAGGCCTTCGCCGTGGTGCGCGAGGCGTCCAAGCGGGTGCTGGGCCAACGTCAGTATGACGTCCAGCTGGCCGGCGGCATGATCCTGCACGAAGGCGGCATCGCCGAGATGCGGACCGGCGAGGGCAAGACCCTGGTCGCCGTGGCCCCCGTCTATCTGAACGCCCTGCCCGGCAAGGGCGTGCATGTCATCACCGTCAACGACTACCTGGCCCGCCGCGACGCCGAGACGATGGGCAAGGTCTATCGCTTCCTGGGTCTTGAGGTCGGCGTCATCGTCAACGGCCTCAGCCAGGGCCAACGCCAGGCGGCCTACAACGCCGACGTCACCTACGGCACCAACAACGAGTTCGGCTTCGACTATCTGCGCGACAACCTGGTCTATGACCGGCGCGAGATGGTGCAGCGCCCGCACAACTTCGCCATCGTCGATGAAGTCGACTCCATCCTGATCGACGAAGCGCGCACGCCTCTGATCATCTCGGGCCCGACCGAGGACCGTTCGGACCTCTATAAAATCCTCGACGGCCTGATCAAGGAACTGATCAAGGACAAGGACGCCTACGAGCTCGACGAGAAGCAGAAGCAGGTTCTGCTGACAGAACTGGGTTCGGAACGGATCGAAGAGGCGCTGGAAGCCGGCGGTCACTTCGCCGCCGACACCACCGGCCTGTACGACGCCGCCAACATCAGCCTGGTCCACCACGCCAACCAGGCCCTGCGCGCCAACACCCTGTATCAGCGCGACAAGGACTATATCATCAAGGGCGGCGAGATCGTCCTGATCGACGAATTCACCGGCCGTATGATGACCGGCCGTCGCCTGTCCGAAGGCCTGCACCAGGCCATCGAGGCCAAGGAAGACGTCAAGATCCAGCCCGAGAACCAGACCCTGGCCTCGGTGACGATCCAGAACTACTTCCGCCTGTACGAAAAGCTGTCGGGCATGACCGGCACGGCTGCGACCGAGGCCCAGGAATTCGGCGACATCTACAAGATGGACGTGCTGGAGGTGCCGACCAACCGGCCGATCCAGCGCAAGGACTACGACGACGAGGTCTATCGGACTCACGCCGAGAAGAACCAGGCCATCGCCAAACAGATCGCTGAATGCCACCTGGCCGGTCAGCCGATCTTGGTCGGCACGGTTTCGATCGAGCGTTCGGAACAGCTGTCGGACCTGCTGAGCAAGTTCGAATACAAGGTCGAGGTCTCGCGCGCGCTGAAGCCGGAATATGCGGGCAAGGCCAAGGAAGCCGAGAAGATCGGCGACGCCGCCTATGACATCACCTACGAGACCAAGCTTCGCGGCATCCCGCACAGCGTCCTGAACGCGCGCCAGCACGAACAGGAAGCCTATATCGTCGCCGACGCCGGCCTGCCGGGCGTGGTGACCATCGCCACCAACATGGCGGGCCGCGGCACCGACATTCAGCTCGGGGGCAACCTCGAAATGAAGATGCAGAAGTGGATGCTCGAACAGCGCAACATGGCTGTCGAGGTCACCCACGAGATGGAAGTGGCCCAAGAGGCCCAGTTCAAGGCCGACATCGCCGTCCAGAAGAAGATCGCGCTGGACGCCGGCGGCCTGTTCGTCCTGGGCACTGAGCGTCACGAGAGCCGCCGGATCGACAACCAGCTGCGCGGCCGCACCGGCCGTCAGGGCGACCCCGGCACCTCGAAGTTTTACCTGTCGTGCGAGGACGACCTGCTGCGCATCTTCGCCGGCGACCGTCTCGACTCGATCATGAAGACCTTCGGCGTGGCCGAGGGTGAGGCCATCACCCACCCTTGGCTGAACCGCGCCATCGAGACCGCCCAGAAGCGCGTCGAAACCCGCAACTACGACATCCGCAAGAACCTGCTGAAATACGACGACGTCGTGAACGACCAGCGCAAGGCCGTGTTCGAGCAGCGCCAGGAGTTCATGGACTCCGAGGACCTGTCCGAACTGGTCGGCGACTTCCGCCGCGACGTGGTGTCCGACCTGGTCGAACGCTACATGCCGCCCAAGGCCTATGCCGAACAGTGGGACATCGACGGCCTGGACGAGAAGGTCCGCTCGACCCTGGGTCTGGAACTGCCGCTGCACGACTGGGCCGCCGAGGAGGGCGTGTCGAACGAGGAGATCGAGGACCGGCTTCTCGCCGCCGCCGACGCCCGCGCCGCCGAACGTCTGGAGCAGATCGGCGCCGACCAGACGCGCGGCCTCGAAAAGCAGTTCATGCTGCAGATGATCGACATGCAGTGGCGCGAGCACCTGGTCCACCTGGACCACCTGCGCGGCGTCATCGGCCTGCGCGGCTACGGCCAGCGCGATCCGCTGAACGAATACAAGACCGAGGCCTTCTCCCTGTTCGAAAGCCTGCTCTACGACCTGCGCCACAACGTGACGCGCTGGTTGATGACGGTCGAGTTCCGCTTCCAGGTCCCGCCCGAACTGCCCGAGTTCCAGGAAATCCACCTGAACCCCGGCACCGGCGAGAACGAGATGGCCAATCCGTCGGCCCAGAACCCGGAAGGCACGCTGATCGGCGACGACCGCTCCAAACTGCCGATCGAGATGCTGCCCCCCGGCTGGGAAATGACCGGCCGTAACTCGCCCTGCCCCTGCGGCTCGGGCCGCAAGTTCAAACACTGCCACGGGGCGCTGGTTTAAGCGGCGCCGCTTGCCTCGACGCGGTCTCTGGACGATCCTGATCGAAAGGAGACCGCGATGGGCAAGCTGGAACGGATAACGGCCGAGGTTCCGGTCGAGATGGCGAACGGCATCCGAGCCGCCGTTGGAGCCGGTGCCTATGCCTCGACCGATGAGGCCGTACGCGAGGCCCTGACACACTGGCTCGTCGGCCGCTCCACGAAACCGATGACCACGCACGCGCTGCGCGACCACCTTCAGGCCGAACGTAACGGTCCCGGCGAAGACGCCGATGCGGTGTTCGACCGGCTGGAAGCCAAATACAGCGCCCTCGTCGCGTCGGATCAGCCCAAAGGATGAAGGTCGTCTTCTCGCCCGGCAGCGAGAGGGATCTCGAACAGATCGCCGATCATATCGCCCAAGACAGTCCGCGCCGCGCTTTGAGCTTCGTTCGTGAACTTCGCGCCGCAGCCCAGGCGCTGGCGCTCGATCCCGAAAGCCGTCCAAAGGCCGCGTTCGATCCCCGCATCCGCCGATCCGTTCATGGCGCCTACAATCTGTACTACGCCGTTCTTCCGGGTGAACTTCGCTTTCTGGCCATCGTTCATGGTTCGCGAGCGGACGACGCCGTTCTGTTCGATCTGGTCAAGCGATGAGCCATAAATCCCTCTTCTCCCGCGCCCTGTCGGCGGCTCCCGAGCGGCTGCATTTCGCGGCGCATAGTCATCACCTGTGGCCGGACGTCAGTTTCGAGGCGCAGCAGCAGACGTGGCTGGACGCCAATCTTCATGCCGACCACAAATGGGACCTCGTCTTCGGCCAGGTGATCCCGGAGGCTCAGGCCCATGTCGCGGCCGAGCTTGGTCTGCCTTCGCCCGACAGCGTCGTCTTCTCGTCCAACACCCACGACTTTCTGCTGCGCCTGTTCTCGGGCGTGGAGACGACGCCGGTCCGTATTCTGGCGACGGACGGTGAGTTTCACTCCTTCCGCCGTCAGGCCGAGCGGTGGGAGGAGATCGGCGCGGCGGTGGTGACGCGCGTGCCTCTGGCCCCCTTCGACACCTTCGCCGATCGGTTCGTCGCCGAGGCGGCCAAGGGCGGCTACGACTGGATCGTGGTCAGTCAGGTCTTCTTCCGCACAGGCGGTCTGTTCGACCGGATCGAGGACCTCGCCGCCCTGGCCCGGCCCGAAGGCCCTTGGGTGCTGATCGACGGCTATCACGGCTTCATGGCGACGCCGACGGAACTGTCGGCGGTGGCGGATCGGATCTTCTATGTCTCCGGCGGCTACAAATACGCCATGGCGGGTGAGGGCGTCTGTTTCCTGCACGCCCCGCCCGGCTTCTGCCCGCGTCCGGTGATCACCGGATGGTTTGCGGAGTTCGGCGATCTGTCGGGGCCGCCCGGCGGCGTTCAGTACCGCAGCGACGGCGGCCGGTTCTGGGGCGCGACCTTCGACTGTTCGGCGCTCTATCGGTTCAACGCCGCGCGCCGGATGCTGGACGATCACGGGCTCAGCACCGCCGCCGTCGCCGCCCATGCTCGCGACTTGGCCGGCCGCTTCCAGACGGCGGTTCAGGACGGTCGCGCCGGGGTGCTGGACCAGGCTGAATTCCTCAACCCGGTGATCGGCGACGCGCCGCGCGCCCGTTTCCTGGCCCTGCGCCATCCTGACGCCCAGGCCTGGTGCGCGGGCCTGCGTCAGGCGAATATCGTCACCGATGTGCGCGACGACGTGATCCGCTTCGGCTTCGGCCTGTATCAGGACGTCGAGGACGTCGATCGCCTGATCGCCGCCTGCCGAACCCTCTGATCAATAGAAGGTCGTGTCGTCCTGCTTGGTCGGGGCCGGCGCAGTGCGTGGCGGGGTGGTCGGCCGGTTCGACGCGGGCGGTGTCGTGGGTTGGGTCTTGGGCGTCTGGGGCGCGCCCGGCGTCGGCGTCATGCCTTTGTTCGGCGCATCGACCGGCGGGATCGTCGGCAAGGCCGGATAGGGCATGACTGAGGGTTGACCGTCCTGCACCGGAGCCTCGGCATCGGGCGCGATCGGCGCATCCTCGGATGCTCCCAGCCGATCCGGCGCGCCGACATCGTCGCGGATGAAGGCCCAGGCGCGACGGTCGGCGCAGCCGCAGGCTTTCAGGAAACCGTTCTGGTCGCGCCACAGGATCAGCGGATAGCTGATCTCGACCCCGGATTCTTTCAGCAGCTGGCTCAGCCGTTCGTCGAACCGGCGCCCGGCCTCGACCACGGCCGTCCGCGCCAGATTGCCGTCCGCCTGGGGGAGGCCGGCGGCGGTCCAGCTGTTCGCAGGCGTCGCCATCCAGCGTTCGTAAAGCGGCCAGTCGCGCGTTAGCCACAGTTCGGCGACCGTGGCGCGTTCCGCCGCCGTCGATTGCGGCGCGCCTTCCAGATCGGGGCGAGCGAACAGGATGAACCGGGTCTCGATCCCTGCGGCCTTCAGCTTGGCTACCTCGTCGCGTTGGTAGCGATGGGCCGAGGCGCTGTCGCGATAGGTGACGATATAGAGGGCCTGCCCGCCGCTGCCGTCTGACACCCACGACGCCTCGTCCAGCAGTTGTTGGACCTCGGCCTGATTGCGGCTGATCGTGACCGGCTGGAACCGCGAATAGAAGTTCCAATAGGCCCAGTATCCCGCACCCGCGAGCAACAGGCCGACCACGGCGGCCACGATCGATCCTAAAAGAAAGCGACGCATATGATCGGGTGCTCCAGCTTCACCGTTGACCCCACACAACGCATAGCATCGAAATCCGTTGTCCACGCCAGCGGTCGGCGTCAGACAGAGGCCAAAATGTCGCGAAGAATCCCCGGCGCGCGCTCTTGAACGCAGAAACGCGCTTCCCATTTCTGTTTTCGACGCTGCGGGACACTCCCCCCTCCGAACCGCAGCGAAGCGAGACCGGCGCCCTCCCCTCCCCTCCAGGCGCCGCTCGCGCAGGCCGCCGGACTCCCCCAGTCCGGCGGCTTTCTGCTTTGTGGCGCTGCACAATAATTCCAACCTTATCACTGATCATCACAACGATCGGTCGCCAGGGGCTTCCCGAGCGACCGGACCTGGCCTAGTCAGCGGGGGTGGCGCCGCGTCGCGCCGCATTCCTTGCGGCCCTGCCGCGTCGTTCGAGACTGCTCGTCCATGACCGTCCCCGATCTGCGCCAATCCCTCGTTCAGCCGATCACCAAGGCCGCGCTGGAGGCGGCCTTCGCCAAGATCGTTGGAACCGGACCGGGCGCGGCGGAGCAGGCCTATCTGACCCAGGCGCACGAAGATTATGCCGCCGACGAGACGCCCGAGCTGAACGGCGAGGATTTGGCCGCCCTGCTCGCCGCCTCCTGGACCGCCGCCAAGACGTACCCCGCGGACGCCGCCGCGCCCGCCATCACCGTCGGCCCGATGCAGGGCGCGGACGGCAAGGCGCTGGATTACGACCTGGTTCGCATCGTGCAGAAGGACGCCCCTTTCCTGGTCGACAGCGTCATGGGCGCCCTGGCCGAGGCTGGTGTTTCGGTGCGCGCCCTGTTTCACCCGGTGGTCGAGCTGGACGGCCGTCGCCTGTCGATCATCATGCTGGTCATCGACAGCGTGCCGCAGGAACGTCGCGACGTCCTGGGCGAGGGTCTGGCCCAGAGCCTGTCGGACGTTCACGCCGCCGTCGCCGACCACGAGGCCATGACGGCCCTGATGCGCCAGGCCGTGGAGCGGCTGGAGGCGACCCCTCCGTCGGTCGATCCCGCCGTGCTTGCCGAGAACATCGCCTTCCTGAAATGGTTGAAGAGCGACCATTTCGTCTTCCTGGGCGCCCGCGACTACGACTATCCGCTGAACGCCGACGGCGACTACGAGGCCGAGGCGCCCTTGGGCCAGTCCACCGACGGCCTGGGCATTCTGGCCGACCCGGAACGCACAGTGCTGCGCCGCGCGTCCGAGCCGGCGGTCCTGACGCGTCAGATGCGCCGTCAGCTGGATCTCAGCGAGCCGGTGACGGTGGCCAAGGCGAACGCCCGCTCGCGTGTGCATCGCCGCGCCTACATGGATTACGTCGGGGTCAAGCGTTACGGCCCGGACGGCAAGGCGACGGGCGAGACCCGTTTCGTCGGCCTGTTTACCTCCGAGGCCTACGACCAGCTGGCGACCGAGGTGCCGCTGCTCCGTCGCAAGGTCGCCAATGCCCTGGCCCGCGCCGACAAGGCGCCGGGCAGTCACAACGAAAAACGCCTCAAGAACATCCTTGAGAATTATCCGCGCGACGAGCTGTTCCAGGTCACGGAGGATGAGCTGCTGTCCATCGCCCTGGGCATCCTTCACCTCTACGACCGGCCGCGTATCCGCCTGTTCTCGCGTCAGGACCCGTTCGACCGCTTCGTCTCGGTCCTGTGCTTCATCCCGCGCGAGAAGTTCGATTCCGCCGTGCGCGAACGGATCGGCCAGATCGTCGCCCGCGCCTGGGGCGGCCGGATTTCGGCCTGGTATCCGCAGCTGTCGGACGCGCCCCTGGTGCGGGTCCACTACATCATCGGCGTGAATCCAGGCGAGCACCCGATCCCCGATCCGGTCCAGCTGGAGGCCGATGTCGCCGAGGCCGGACGCGGCTGGGTGGACCGGTTCGAGGGCGCCCTGCGCCGTTCGGGCGTGGAAGAGGTGTCAGTCGGGCCGCTGAGCGCCCAATGGGCCCGGGCCTTCGGCGCCGCCTACCGCGATCGCTATGACGCCGACGAGGCCGCGATCGATCTGCAATATGTGAACCGGCTGAACGAGACCGGCCTGCCGGGCGAAGGCAAGGCCGTCGCCGTGCGCGCCTTCCGTTCCGCTGACGACAGCCGCCTGCAATTCCGCTTCAAGCTCTATCGGCGCGGTCCGGCCGTGCCCCTGTCCGACGTTCTGCCGATCCTGGCGGACATGGGCCTGAAGACGCTGGAGGAATACGGCTATCCGATCCGGCCGGCGGGCGAGACTGAGATCCATGTCCACGAGTTTCTGATGGAGGATCCGCGCGGCGAGGCGCTGGTCTTCGATGATGTGAAGGGCCCGTTCGAGGATGCCTTCGCCGCCGTCTGGACCGGCCGCAATGAGAGCGACGGCTTCAACCGCCTAGTGATCGAACTGGGCGTCGAATGGCGCGAGGCGGCCCTGATCCGCACCCTGGCCCACTATCGCCAGCAGACTGGTCTGGACCCGTCTCAGACGGTGCAGGAAGAGGCTCTGCGCGAATACCCCGACGTGGCGCGCGCCCTGTTGTCTCTGTTCAAGGCCAAGTTCGAACCCCATTTTGAAGTTTCGGGGGGCGGCTCTGCCGACGACCGCGCGCCTGCCGCCGCCGAGCTGAACGACAAGATCGTCGCCCTGCTGCAGGACGTGAAGAGCCTGGATCACGACCGGGCCCTGCGCCGCATCGCCGCCCTGATCGGGGCGATCAAGCGCACCAACTACTATCAGCTGGACGCCGACGGCGCGCCCAAGCCGCACATCTCCATCAAGATCGCCTCAAGCGAGCTTGAGGACCTGCCGCTGCCCAAACCCTATCGCGAGATCTTCGTCTGGGCGCCGCACGTCGAGGGCGTCCATCTGCGCTTCGGCCCCGTCGCGCGTGGCGGCCTGCGCTGGTCGGACCGGCGCGACGATTTCCGCACCGAGGTCCTGGGCCTGGTCAAGGCGCAGCAGGTCAAGAACGCCGTCATCGTGCCGGTCGGCTCCAAGGGCGGCTTCTATCCCAAGCAACTGCCCCGCACGACCGACCGCGAGGCCATTCAGGGCGAGGCAATCCGCGCCTATCGCACCTTCCTTTCCGGCCTGCTGGACATCACCGACAACATCGCGGCCGACGGTTCCGTGACCCATCCGGCCAATGTGATCGCGTGGGAAGGGGACGACCCCTATCTGGTCGTGGCGGCCGACAAGGGCACGGCGACCTTCTCCGACATCGCAAACGGCGTCTCGGCCTCCTACGGCTTCTGGCTGGGCGACGCCTTCGCCTCGGGCGGCTCCATCGGCTACGACCACAAGGCGATGGGCATCACGGCGCGCGGCGCCTGGGAGGCGGTCAAGCGCCACTTCCGCGAGATGGGCAAGGACATCCAGACCCAGCCCTTCACCATGGTTGGCGTCGGTGACATGTCGGGTGACGTCTTCGGCAATGGCGCGCTGTTGTCCAAGGCGACGCGCCTGGTCGCGGCCTTCGATCACCGCGACATCTTCATTGATCCGAACCCGGATCATGTAACGAGCTGGACCGAACGCAAGCGCCTGTTCGACCTGCCCCGCTCGTCCTGGCAGGACTACGACAAAACCCTGATCTCGGAAGGCGGCGGCGTCTTCTCCCGCTCGGCCAAGTCGATCCAGCTGACGCCCCAGATCAAGGCCGCACTGGACATCACCGACGATGTGCTGGACCCCGTCAGCCTGATCCGCGCCATCCTGAAGGCGCCGGCCGAGCTGCTCTATCTCGGCGGCATCGGCACCTATGTGAAATCGGCGGCCGAGACCGATGCCCAGGTCGGCGACAAGGGCACGGACGCCCTGCGCATCAACGCCGACGAACTGAGGGTCAAGGTGGTGGGCGAGGGCGCCAACCTGGGCTTCACCCAGGCGGGACGCATCGGCTTCGGTCAGCAGGGCGGGCGCATCAACACCGACGCCATCGACAACTCCGCCGGCGTCGATACCTCCGACCACGAGGTCAACATCAAGATCCTGGTCGGCTCGGCCGTGACCAACGGCGTCCTGCCGGTCGAGGAGCGCCCGGCCTTGCTGGCCTCCATGACTGACGAGGTGGGCCTGAAGGTGCTGGCCCACAACTACGACCAGACCCTGGCCCTGACCCTGCAACAGGCCGAAGGCGTCGGCGCCCTGGACGCGCAGCAGCGGTTCATGCAGACCCTGTCGGCGCGCGGCAAGCTGGACCGCAAGGTCGAGGGCCTGCCCAACGACGCCCGCGTCAAGGAGATGATGGCGGCGGGCGTTCCGCTGGCCCGGCCCGAGCTGGCGGTCCTGATGGCCTATGCCAAGCTGGAGCTGTCGGACGACATCGTCGCCTCGCAAGCGCCTGAGGATCCCTTCTTCGAACAGATCCTGGTCCGCTACTTCCCCGACGCCCTGGCCCGGTTCGAGCCGGAGATGAAGAGCCACCGGCTGCGGCGCGAGATCATCGCCACCGTCATGGCCAACGAAGTCGTCAACATGTGCGGCCCGACCTTCCCTGACCGCCTGCGCGGCTCGGCGGAATGCGACACCACCGCCCTGATCATCGCCTTCGAGGCGGCCCGTCGCGTCTTCCGCCTGGACCAGGCGTGGGACGCCGTCTCTGCCCTTGACCTGAAGATTTCGGCCGAGGCCCAGACGGCCCTCTATCAGGAAATCGCCGTGGTCCTGCGCCGCCAGACCTTCTGGCTGGCCCGCCGCGCCAAGGGCGGCCTGTCCGTCCAGGCGTTGATCGACCGCTATCGCCCGATCGCCGACGCCCTTCAGGCGGAGGGCTCGGCCGTCCTGTCGCGCTTCGAACAGGGGCGTCTGGACGCGCGGGTCAAGACCTTCGCCGACCACGGCGCGCCCGAGGACCTGACCCGCAGCATCGCCATCATGCGCCCGCTGGTCGCCGCCTCCGACATCGGCGATCTGGCCCAGGAAGCCAACTGGCCCGTCGCGGCCATGGCGCGCCTGTATCACCAGGTCGGCGCCGCCTTCGACTTCGACCGTCTGCGCGCCGCCGCCGGCTCCATTCCGTCTGCGGATCATTTCGATCGCCTGGCCGTCCGTCGCCTGATCGAGGATCTGATGAACGAACAGGCGACCCTGACCCGCGCCGTCGCCCGCGCCTCCGATCCGTCGGTCGGCGTCAGCGAGGATGCGGCCGAGGGCGCCGTGGATGCCTGGATCGGCTCCAAACAGGCGGCGGTCGAGGGCGTGCGCGCCTCTGTGGACGAGATCGAACAGTCCGGCTCCGGCTGGACCTTCGCCAAACTGACCATCGCCAACGCCACGATCCGCGACCTGGCGACGGCGGCGATGAATGGATAGGGGCGCGATCGTCTTCGGCGCTTGACGAAGCGGGCGTCTCACGGCCTCTTCAGTCGCTGATCTGGCTGGGGAGGCCGCCATGCCGAGAAAATTCCTCGTCGTCGTCGACGACAGTCCTGAGTTCGAGGCCGCCTTGCGGTTCGCCTCGCGCCGGGCGAAATCGACGGGCGGGCGCGTGGTCATGCTGCGCGTCCTGCCCACCGACAGCGACGCCCACTGGTCGGGCGTGCGCGAAGAGATCGAACGCCAGCAGCGCGAAGAGGCGGAAATCCTGCTGAACCGGCTGGGCGAGGAGGCCATGGCCCGCTCCGGCGCCGCCCCCATCTTCCTGATCGAACGCGGCGAGGCCCAGGCCGCGATCAAGAAGGTCGTCGCCGCCGACCCCGACATCAAGATCCTGGTCCTGGCCGCTGGAACCGGCTCGCGCGGACCCGGCCCGCTGGTCTCGGCCATCATCAAACAGGGCGCCCAGCTGGGAGGACGAAAGCTGCCCGTCACCATCGTCCCCGGCGAACTGACCGAGGACGAGATCGAGGACCTGGCCTAGCCCGCGTCCGCTGGCGGTGAGGCGCGCAACTGGTCGCGCAGCACATTCAACCCGTCGCGTAGCCCCATCATGGTCTCTGGTGTCATCTCCGTGGCGTCCTGAACCGACTGCGGCAGGCAGGCGGCCTCGGCCGCCAGCGCGCGCCCGGCCTGGGTCAGGTTGACCCGTACGACCCGCTCGTCCGCCTTGTCGCGCGTGCGCGTCACCAACCCCGCCGCCTCCAGCCGCTTGATCAGCGGGGTCAGGGTGTTGGACTCCAGGAACAGCCGTTCGCCCAGTTGCCCCACGGTCTGCCCGTCATCGCGCCATAGCAGAGCCATGGCCAGATACTGCGGATAGGTCAGCCCCATGTGGTCCAGCAGCGGCTTGTAGAACCGGTTGAACGCCAAGTTCGCCGAATAGGCGGCGAAACACAGCATGTCATCGACGGCCATGGGTGCAGGGGAGGGGGCGGCTTCGCTCATGACCCTATATTAATCGCGCGCGATACAATCGCAAGCTTGACGACCTTCGAGCTTCGCCCTAAATCATCGCTGTCGATTAAATCGCACACGATATTTATTCCACGAAGGAGTCTCATCATGTCCATCAACGTCCTCTACCGCACCACGGCGACCGCCACGGGCGGCCGCGACGGCCGCGTCGCCACCAGCGATGGCGCGCTTGACGTCGCCTTGGGCACGCCCAAGGAACTGGGCGGCGCCGGCGTCGGCAATAATCCCGAACAGCTGTTCGCGGCCGGATACGCCGCCTGTTTCCTGAGCGCGATGAAGTTCGTCGGCTCGCAGGGCGGTCATGCCAAGGTGCCCGCTGACGCCTCCGTCAACGCCACGGTCGGCATCGGTCCGCGCAGCGACAAGGGCTTCGGCCTGGAGGTCGCTTTGGAGATCAGCCTGCCGGGGGTGGATCGCGCCGAGGCCGAAGCCCTGGTCGCAGAGGCGGATGCCGTCTGCCCCTATTCGCACGCCACGCGGGGCAATATCACGGTGACCCTGACCGTCGCCTAACCCCTCGGGACCAGGCGCCACATCCGCAAAGGGTGGCGCACGGTCCCGGCCTCGGCTCCGGCCGCGTCGCCACGCCCCATATAGAGGTCGGCCCGCACAGGTCCGCGAATGGCCGATCCCGTGTCCAGCGCCATGGCCAGGCCGCGATAGCTGGCCGTGGCGCCGCGCAGGTTGCCGCCGTCCGCCTCCAGCCAGACCAGCTCGCCATAGCGCCAGTGCGCTGGATCGACCGCGATGGCGCGCCGCTCAGTCAGGGGTATCCCCGCCGCGCCGGCGGGATGGCCGTCGTCGTCCCCGTCCAGTCGGAAGAAGATGTAGCGCGGGTTCAGCGCCATGACGGCCTGCGCCTCATAGCCCCGATGGGTCGCCAGCCAGCCCCGGATGGCGTCGCCCGAGGTGCCGTTTTGCGGCAGCAGGCCCTGCTGGGCCATGGGGCGGGCGATGCCGACGAAGGGCTTGCCGTTGTCGGCGGCGTAGGCGGCCCGGCCCCGCGTCCCGTCCTCGAACGTCAGATAGCCGGAGCCCTGGATCTGCAGAAAGAACAGATCCTCGGCTCGCATCCAGGCCAGGGCCTGATCCGGTCGTGCGGCGGATTCGATATAGGCCCGGTCGCCGGCGCTGCGCGGATTGGCGGGCTTTGGCAGGACGGGGGCCGAGAACTCGGCGTCCGGCCGGCGCCGCGCGGGATATTCGGGCGCGAAATAGGAGGTGAGCAGACCCGGCCGCCCGTCCGCCGTCGCGGCCGGAACCGCGCTGAAGCTGGCCTCGAAGAAGGCGCGGGCGTCGGATGGCGTGACGGTCGTCGTCGTCGCCATGGCCTTGGCCCGTCCGCAGACGGCGCGCGCGGCCGTATCGCTCGCGGCGCCGCAGCCGTCGATATAGGCGCGGAAGGCCGCCAGGTGATCCTCAGCGCTCCATCCTGGCAAGACGGCAGGACTAAGCGCATTGGACGGCGTGGGCTGCTGGGCGCCGGGCGTCGGTGACGGCGTATAGGGAACAGGCCCCGTCTGCGACCCAGTCTGGGGCCCTGCCGGTGCGACCGGCGTCATCGGTCCGGTGGAGCAGGCTGCGGCGGCCAGCACGCTCGCCAGCGTTAGCGGCCAGGCTCCGACCTGCCGCAGGATCGACATCAGGCGTTGGCCGGCTCGACGCGCGCCAGGACCCAGTTGGGATCGGCCGCGCCCAAGGTGCGCTCGAAGGTCCAGTGTTCGGCGGTGCGGCGCTCTTCGATCACCGGCTCGCCCGTCTCGACATCGGCGGGCTCGCCCGAGACCTTAGTCACGCGGCTGCGCAGCTCGCCCAGGAAGCGAACCTTGGCTACGGCCCGGTCGCCCTCGGCGACGGCGCCTTCCAGATCGGCGCGGGGCGGAAACAGGAACTCGACGGTTTCCGTCTCGCCCCGCGTCTCGCGCGCTGCGATGCCGGCGTCGAACGAGGCGAAGACGTTCGGCTTCAGCAACGGCTTCAGCGCGGCCCGGTCGCCGGCGGCATAGCCCCGCACGATGGTCTCATAGGCCTGACGCGCCCCGTCCAGGAACCGCGCCGGATCGAAGGCCGGGTCGCGGGCCTTCAGACTCGCGATGGAGGCCAGGGTGACGGGGTCGATCGCCGCGATCTTGGGCGTCTCGGCCGGGTTCGGGCCGGGCACGACGGCCTTGGCGTCCTCCTGCGGCTGACGACCGACGCGCTTGCCCAGCACATTATAGAGCTGGAACAGCACGAAGGCCGCGATGAAGGCGAAGACGACGATCTGGAACTGGACCGGCAGGTTCAAGGGGAGATTTCCTGTAGCGAACGACGGGCGCGCCAAACCTATGTCAGGCGTGATTACGGGGTCATATAGGACGAGGCAAGGCGAAGCGCGCCCCCCAATCGCGCGGGCGACGTTGCGGCCAAGCGTCCCGGCATGGTAATCGCGGCGCCACATTCCGGCCCGATCACCCTCAAATCCGTTCAAAGACCGCTTTCATGACCGACGTCGCACCCTCCGCCGAACAGCCCCAGCAAGGCGAGGCCCAACAGGGCCAGCCCGCCGGCCCCGGCTTCCGCATCCTGGCGCAATACGTCCGTGACTTCTCGTTCGAGAACCCGCGCGCCCCGGAATCCCTGCGCATCGACGGCAAGCCCGCCATCGACCTGGGCGTCGAAATGGCCGCCCAGGGTCGCCCGGACGGCCTGTTCGAGCTCGATCTGAAGCTGTCTATCAAGGCGACCCACGAGAACCAGCCCGTCTTCCACGTCGAACTGGTCTATGGCGGCCTGTTCCAGCTGGCCAACGTCAGCGAGCAGGACATCGAGCCCCTGCTGCTGATCGAATGCCCGCGCTATCTGTTCCCGTTCGCCCGCGAGATCATCTCGGGCGCCACGGCCGACGGCGGCTTCTATCCCCCGTTCCAGCTCGACCCCATCGACTTCGCCGCCATCTACATCGCCCGCCAGCAGCAGATCGCCCAACAGCCGGTCGAAACCGGCCAGGCGTAAGCCGCATATGGTCGCCTCCGAGCGGCCTTCCGCTGACCCATCGAATGCTGCGGGCGAGAATGTCGTTCGCGGCATCGCCCTGCGCATTGCGGCCGCCGGCTGCTTTTCGATCATGACGGCGACGTTGAAGCTGGCGTCGTACGATGGCGTGGCGGCGCCGGAGATGCTGTTTTATCGCGCCTTCTTCGGTCTGCCGGTTGTGCTGGCCTGGGTCCTGACCCAGCCGGGCGGTCTTTCGGCCCTGTCCACGCGTCGCCCCCTCGCCCATTTGGGACGCAGCGCCCTGGGCGTCGCGGCGATCCTGTGCCTGTTTCAGACGCTGACGCTTCTGCCCCTGGCCGACGCCACGACTCTCAGCTTTACCGCGCCCATCTTCGCCACCATCCTGTCCTTCTTCATTCTGAAGGAGGCGGTCGGCCCGCGACGGTGGGCGGCCGTCGCGGTGGGCTTCATCGGCGTCATCATCGTCATGCGGCCGGGCGTCGGGCATTCTGTCCTGCCGCTTGCGGGCATGGCCTTCGCCCTGATCGGGGCGGTGCTGACGGCGGGCGTGACCATCACACTTCGTCAGTTGCGCGACACCGAGCATGTCGCCGCCATCGTCTTCTGGTTCTTCGTCGCCTGCTCGATCGTGGGGGCGATCCTGTTGCCCTTCATCGGCCAGATGCATTCGCCCCTGACCTTCGCCCTGCTGATCGGATCGGGGATCGCCGGCGGCCTGGCCCAGCTGTTTATGACGGCCTCGCTGCAAAAGGCCCCGGTCGCCGTGGTCGCGCCCTTCGACTATCTCCAGATCGTCGGCGCCATCGTCTTCGGCTGGTGGCTGATGTCCACGACCCCGACTCTCAGCACCCTGGCCGGCGCCGCCCTGATCGCCTCCAGCGGCCTCTACACCGCCTGGCGCGAACACGTCCGCCGGAAGGCCGCCCTGATCCAGCCGACGGCGCCGCTGGTTTAGGGGGCGAGGCATTCTGCGGCCAATGGCTTGAAGATCAGCTCGCGGCCCGAGGAATCTACATATCGGCCTGAAGACTGGCGGCTTAGTGGGCGGCAAACCTCTGATCGGTTCTCAATCTTGGTACAGAGGTTCTGACCGCAAATGCGGTAGGTGCCAGGTTCTCCAGCGTCGCCCCAGTTGCCGCCAGATCGATATCGACCATTCTCTAGAAAGACGTCATCGCCTCGGTCTGTGACCAGTGGTGAGAGGCTGGTGTTCTCGATCTCGGAAATTGGCAGGGTCGGCGATGTGCAAGCCTCAAGGGAGGCTTTCGGCTCATCCGTGGTTTGGGATTTTTCTGCGTCTGCGCCGCCTTGGCCCGAGCACGCAACGAGAACCGTAGCGGCAATCACGACCAGACAGGAAAGTAACCTTGAACTTCGTGTGGTCGTCGGGTTCATGGCCGCTTTCTTCTACCGCCCCGTCGACCCGAATCCGCCCGTCCCCCGCGCGGTGTCGTCCAGCGTCTCGACCTCGACCCAATCCGCACGTTCGTGTTTGGCGATCACCAGCTGGGCGATGCGTTCGCCCCGGCGGATGACGAAGGGCTCGGCGCCGATATTGGCCAGGATGACCCCGCACTCGCCGCGATAGTCGCTGTCGATGGTGCCCGGCGCATTGGGGCAGATGATGCCGTGTTTCAGCGCCAGGCCCGAGCGCGCCCGTACCTGGGCTTCGTAGCCCAGCGGCAGGGCGATCTTCAGCCCCGTGGGCACAAGGGCTCGTTGTCCGGGCTCCAGCGTCATCGGCTGGTCTTCCGGCACCGCCGCGCGCAGGTCCATGCCCGCCGACCCGGCCGTCTCATAGGCCGGCAGGGGCAGGCCCTCGGAGTGCGGCAGGCGCAGGATCTGGATCGTGGTCTCGGTCATTCGGGGGCCTGGAAATGGTCGGCGATACGGGCGGCGACGGCGCGGGCGATGGCGGTCTTGGACTGGCGCGGCCAGGTTTCGGTCCGGTCGGCGGTGACCAGCAGCACGGCGTTGCCGTCCGAGCCGAAGACGTCGTCGGACACGTCGTTGCCGATGATCCAGTCGCAGCCCTTGCGCGACAGCTTGGCCCGCGCATTGACCTCCAGGTCCGTGGTCTCGGCGGCGAAGCCGATCACCAGGGCCGGCCGGTTCGGTCCCGGCGCGGCGACGCCCGCCAGGATGTCGGGGTTCTCGATCAGGGCCAGGGTCGGCGGTCCGCCCGGCCCCTTCTTGATCTTGCCGCCGGCGATGGTGTCCACACGCCAGTCGGCGACGGCGGCCGACAGCACGGCGATGTCGGCGGGCAGGGCCGCGCGCGTCGCCGCCTGCATCTCCAGCGCGCTCTCCACGTCGATCCGCGTCACGCCCGTGGGCGCCCCCAGCGCCGTCGGTCCGGACACCAGCGTCACCTCGGCGCCCAGTTCGGCCAGGGCGGCGGCGATGGCGTAGCCCTGCTTGCCGCTGGAGCGATTGGTCAGGCCCCGCACCGGGTCGATGGGTTCGAACGTCGGCCCGGCGGTGACCACGGCGCGCTTGCCCGCCAAAGGCCGCCCGTCAGCGCCCACCAGCAGGCTCTCGATGGATTCCAGGATCGCTGCCGGTTCCGCCATTCGGCCGAAGCCGTATTCTCCACAGGCCATCTCGCCGTCGTCCGGCCCGACCACCGCCACGCCGTGGAAGCCTGGAAAGGCCTTCAACCGTTCCATATTGGCCTGCACTGCCGGATGTTCCCACATCCGCACGTTCATCGCCGGCGCCAGCAGCACCCGCTTGTCCGTGGCGATCAGGGTCGTCGAGGCCAGGTCGTCGGCCAGACCGTTCGCCGCCTTGGCGATCAGCCCCGCCGTCGCCGGCGCCACGACCACCAGGTCGGCCCAGCGCGACAGCTCGATATGGCCCATGCTGGTCTCGTCGTCCGGATGGAACAGGCCCGACCGCACCGGATGGCCGCTCAACGCCGCCAGCGACAGGGGGGTCACGAACTCGGCCCCGGATTCGGTCAGGATCACCCGTGTCTGGCCGCCTGCCTTGGCGATCAGCCGCACCAGCTCCAGCGCCTTGTAGGCCGCGATGCCGCCGCCGACGATCAGCAGGATCTTGCGGTTCGAAAGGGAGCGATTGTCCATACCCTTCGTCTAGCCGCCACACGTGACGCCGTCGAGACGAGAACATTGCACGAACAATAAAGTTGTGCTTTCGTCGCGTTCAGCGGGTATCTGGAGGGAAGAATGAGAACGCTGACGAGGGGAGGGGCCGCGCTGGCCCTGTGCGGTTTGCTGGGGCTGAGCGCCTGCGACAACAGTTCGGCGGTCGAGACGCGGGACCGGACGGCGGAAGCCGCGCCATCTGCGAGTTTCGTGTCCGAAACGGTCGAAACCACCACGACACGGGAGGTGAGGCCGGGCCTGACGGTCAGTCGCACCGAGACGATCGACGCCAAGACGGCGCGCCTTTATCAGCGCAACGGCGCCGACTTCGACGCCCGGTCGCCCCAAGACTATATTGCGAAGGTGAAGGCCTTCACCTCCAGCCCGCCCAGCGATGCGGAGACGGTGAAACGGCCCAACGGCGACACCCTGATCTATCAGGCCTCGACCAACACCTTCGCCGTGGTGGCCCGCAACGGGTCGCCGCGCACCATGTTCAAACCGACGACGGGGGCAGACTACTGGGCCGAGCAGAAGGCCGCCGCCCCCACCTTCGGCCAGCGTCGACAATCGACGGGCGCGGCAGGCTGATATAGAGGGCGGGTTCCACCAAGGATCTCGCCCTCATGTCCGAACCCAAGACCCCGTTGCTGAAGACCGCCCTGATCTATGATTTTGACGGCACCCTGGCGCGCGGCAACATGCAGGAGGTGTCGTTTATCCCCTCGGTGGGCATGGGCATCGGCGCCTTCTGGGAGGAGGCCGAGCGCCTGACCAAGGACGCCGACGGCGACGGCATCCTGATGTACATGCAGTTGATGCTGCATCACGCGCGCCAGAACGGCGCACCGGTGACGCGGGAGACCCTACGCCAGCACGGCGAGGCCGTGGCCCTGTTCGAGGGCTTGAAAGACCTCAGCTGGTTCGACCGGATGAACGCCTTCGGCGCCAAATACGGGCTGGAGATCGAGCACTACATCATCTCGGCGGGGCTGGAGGAGATGATCGACGGCACCCCGATCCGCCCCGCCCTGAACCACGTCTTCGCCTCCCACTATGTCTATGACGAAAAGGGCGAGGCGGCCTGGCCGGCCGTCGGCGTCAACTACACCACCAAGACCCAATATCTGTTCCGCATCAACAAGGGCGTGAAGAACCACTGGGAGCACGAGCGGATCAACCACTTCATCCCCGACGACGAGCGCGCCGTGCCCTTCGACCGGATGATCTTCATCGGCGACGGCGACACCGACGTGCCGACCATGAAGATGATGCACACCAAGGGCGGTTTCTCCATCGCCGTCTATGATCCGCGCTCGAACGAGAAGGACCAGAAGAAGGTCTATTCCCTGATCTCGGAGGACCGGGTCAACTTCGTCGCCGCCGCCGACTACCGCGAAGGTTCGGCGCTCGACCTGATCGTCAAGGGTCTGGTGGGGCGGATCGCCATCAACGCCGGCTCCATGCCGGCCGGTCTCTAGCGGCCCCCGGCCCTCAGCCAGGCCTCGCGCGCCCCGACCAACCGGGCGGGCGCCAAGCCGCGCAGCGATTTGGCGCCGGTCTGTCTCAAACCCGCCTCGTTCGTCCTCTGCCACACAACGGTCGCGGGATAGGCCACGGCTTGCGCGATATCGACCACCACCACCTCTCGCGGCAGAGCGGCCCCGCGGTCCAGCCGCACCTTCATGCCCCCGTCCGACAGATCCACGATCAGACACGCCGTCTCCACGCCGGGCGCGCAGACGACGCCGCGCGCATTGGCCGGCCGACGCGTCGCCGACCGTCTGTCTTCCGTGGCGGCGGGCTTGGATCCAAACAGGCTCATGGTTGAATAACGCGCGAGGCCGGCTCCGGCGCCACGCCCCCTGTCGCCGCGAGGAAATCCGCGCCCTCCAGGCCCAAGATCCGGCGATCCCGGTCCAGCGCGACGATCAGGTTGGCGACGACGCCGCCTTCGATCATATGCCGCGTCAGTCGCTCATAGTGCTGGACGAAGACCGCCAGGGTCGCACGGCGCTCCGGCGGCACGGCGTCGCGCTTCATCAGCCCCGCCTCCTGCTCGCTGCGCCAATCCAGCACGACATCGAACGACGGCGCCTTCAGGAAGATCAGGGCGTCCAGCCGCGCGCGCAGCAGCCCATAGTCCCTAGCCAGCGCCTCGTTGATCGCGCCCCGCCACAGGCCATCCGCGTCCTGCTCGGCTTCCAGGGCGTTGATCGGCGCGGTCAGGGCCGTCTCCGCCTGCGCCGTCGCCCCCAGGCACCATCCCTCCAGCACGATCACCCTCGGCCGCCCCTGCGCCACGGTCCAGTCCGCCTCGGGCGCCCGATCATCGGTCAGCTTGTCGAAGCGGGGCAGTGGCGTCCGGTCGCCTGGACCCGCACGCGAAAGCCGGTCCAGAAGCCGCTGCAGCAAACCCAGGTCATGCGTCCCCGGCGGCCCGCGCGTGGCGAACAGCGGATGCAACCGCCCCGCCAGATCCGTCCGTTCCACTTTGGTCAGATAAACGTCGTCCAGCGACAGGGCCGCCCCGCCGAACCGCTCGGCCACGTCCTGCGCCAGGGTCGATTTTCCAGACCCTTGCGACCCCGCGATCCCCAGGATCGGCGGCGGTCCGGCCGGGTCGGCCCCTTTGCTGCAATGGTCGATCCAGCGGCCGATCCTCTCGATCAGCCCCGGCTCGTCCATTTCAGTGCTGGTTCTGCGGCAACCGCACGACCAGGCCGCTCAGCGCGTCCGAGACACGGATCTGGCACGACAGGCGGCTGTTCGGCTCAACCTCTTCGGCGAAGTCCAGCATCGACTCTTCCATGGCGCTGGGCTTGCCCGTCGCCTCGCGCCAGGCCTCATCGACATAGACATGGCAGGTGGCGCAAGCGCAGGCCCCGCCGCAGTCCGCGTCGATCCCCGGCACATTGTTGCGGATCGCGCCTTCCATGACGCTGAGCCCCGGCTTCACGTCGACGACGTGCTCGGTTCCGTCATGCTCGATATAGGTGATGCTGGCCATGGCCCGCTCATATCAAGCCGGGGCGCGGGCGCAAGGCCGTAAGTTGGCGCCAGCATCTGAATATGGCATGATCGACGCATGAACGACATGCGCAAGATCACCGCCATTCTGCCGGCCCGCCTCCTGGCGGCGGCTCAGGATGCGACGGGCCAGGGCGTGACGGAAACCCTGCGTCGGGCGCTCGAAACCCTGGCGCATTCGGACTGGAGCCGTCGCATGCTGGCCCTGGAAGGCCGCGCACCATTGGAGGTCGATCTTGACGACCTGCGCCAGGATCGGCCGCTGGACGGATCGGATCGGTCAGTTTGATCGCCGCCGACACCAGCGCGGTCCTGCATTTTCTGCACGGCTTCGATGGACCCGCACGACCGGCGGTTCGCCGCGCTCTTCGCGACGAGAGACTGGTGCTGCCGCCGCTGGTTCTGACGGAACTGCTGTCCGCCCCGTCGCCTGAAAGCGATCTCGACGCCCTGTTGGGCGCGGCGCCGCTCGTGCCGGTCATCGACGGCTATTGGGAAAGGGCGGCGCTTAATCGCCGCGCGCTCGCGATGCGTGGTCTCAAGGCGCGGCTGGCCAACGCCCTGATCGCCCAGTCCTGCATCGATGCGGGAATTCCGTTGATCTCCGGCGATCCCGACTTTCGTCATTTCGCAGCCCACTGCGGGCTCAAGCTGGCCGATTAGAAGACAACAAAAAACCCCCGGAGCGGTGCTCCGGGGGTTTTTCGATCAGGCCGCCTGTCGCTTCCGGCTCGGCGCGACCATCAGCTTCTTGGTTTCGGCGATGGCCTTGGCCGGGTTCAGGCCCTTGGGGCAGACCTGGGCGCAGTTCATGATGGTGTGGCAGCGATAGAGTTTGAACGGGTCTTCCAGGTCGTCCAGACGCTTGTCCGTGGCGTCGTCGCGGCTGTCGGAAATCCAGCGATAGGATTGCAGCAGCGCCGCCGGGCCGAGGTATTCTTCCTGGTTCCACCAGTAGCTGGGGCAGGAGGTGGAGCAGCAGGCGCACAGGATGCACTCGTACAGGCCGTCCAGCTTCTCGCGCTCGGCCGGGGTCTGCAGGCGTTCCTTCTCCGGGTCGGGCTCGTCCGACTGGAGATAGGGCTGGATCGAGTCGTACTGGGCGTAGAACAGGCTCAGGTCCGTCACCAGGTCCTTGACCACCGGCTGGTGGGGCAGGGGGGCGATGGTGATGTTGTGCGAGGCGCACTCGTCCCAGCCCTTGGTGCAGGCCAGGGCGTTGCGCCCGTCGATGTTCATCGAGCACGAGCCGCAGATGCCTTCGCGGCACGAGCGCCGGAACGACAGGGTCGGGTCGATGGTGTTCTTGATGTGGATCAAGGCGTCCAGCAGCATGGGGCCGTGGTCGCCGGTCGGCACCTCATAGGTGTCCCAGCGCGGATCGGCGTCCGTTTCGGGATCGTAGCGGTAGACCTTGTAGGTCTTGACGTCCTTGGAGCCGGGCTCGGCCTTGTGAACCTTGCCCGTCGTCGGCTTGGAGCCTCTGGGGAGAGTGAGCTGGACCATCTTAGTAAACCCGCGCCTTCGGTTCGATATACGCGATGTCATCGGACATGGTGTAGTTGTGGACCGGACGATAATCGATTTGGACCTGCTCGCCCGGACGCTTCCACGCCAGAGTGTGTTTCATCCAGTTGGCGTCGTCTCGATCCGGATAGTCCTCGCGGGCGTGGGCGCCGCGCGATTCCGTGCGGTTCAGACCGCTCTCAATGGTGACGACGGCCTGGGCGATCAGGTTGTCGTATTCCAGCGTCTCCATCAGATCCGTGTTCCAGATCAGACCGCGATCGGTGGTCTTGATGTCGGCGCCGGCCGCATCGATGGCCCGCAGCTTGTCGGTACCCTGTTGCAGGGTCTCGCCGGTGCGGAACACCGCGGCGTCGGCCTGCATGGCCTTCTGCATGGCCAGCCGCAGCTCGGATGTCGGCGTCGAGCCGTCAGCGAAGCGGAAGCGGTCCAGGCGGGCCAGGTGTTCGTCGGTCTGGGTCTTGGAGGCTGACGGCACGGCCGAGGCCTTGTCCACCACCTCGCCGCAGCGCAGGCCGACGGCGCGGCCGAACACCACCAGGTCGGTCAGGGAGTTGGAGCCCAGGCGGTTGGCGCCGTGCACCGAGACGCAAGCCGCTTCGCCCACGGCCATCAGGCCGGGCACCACGCTGTCGGGGTTGCCGTCGCGCAGGGTCAGGACTTCGCCGTGATAGTTCGTCGGGATGCCGCCCATATTGTAGTGGACGGTCGGCAGCACCGGAATCGGCGCCTTGGTCACGTCCACGCCGGCGAAGATCTTGGCGCTTTCGGAGATGCCCGGCAGGCGCTGGTGCAGGATCTTGGGATCCAGGTGGTCCAGGTGCAGGAAGATGTGGTCCTTGTTCGGACCCACGCCGCGGCCTTCACGGATTTCGATGGTCATGGAGCGCGAGACCATGTCGCGCGGCGCCAGGTCCTTCACGGTCGGCGCATAGCGCTCCATGAAGCGCTCGCCTTCCGAGTTGGTCAGGTATCCGCCCTCGCCGCGTGCGCCCTCGGTGATCAGGCAGCCGGCGCCATAGATGCCGGTGGGGTGGAACTGGACGAACTCCATGTCCTGCAGCGGCAGGCCGGCGCGCAGCACCATGGCGTTGCCGTCGCCGGTGCAGGTGTGGGCGCTGGTGGCGCTGAAATAGGCGCGGCCGTATCCGCCGGTCGCCAGAACCACCATCTTGGCGCGGAACTGGTGAAGCTGGCCGTTGTCGAGCTGAAGCGCGGTCACCCCGGTGCAGGTCCCGTCCTGCATGATCAGGTCCAGCGCGAAATATTCGACGAAGAACTTCACTTCCCGACGCACCGACTGGCCGTACAGGGTGTGCAGGATGGCATGGCCGGTGCGGTCGGCGGCGGCGCAGGTGCGCTGCACCGGACCTTCGCCGAAGTTGCGGGTCATGCCGCCGAAGGCGCGCTGATAGATTTTGCCTTCTTCGGTGCGCGAGAATGGCACGCCCCAGTGTTCCAGCTCATAGACGGCCTTGGGCGCGTTACGGACCAGATATTCGATCGAGTCCTGGTCGCCCAGCCAGTCCGATCCCTTGACGGTGTCGTACATGTGCCACTGCCAGCTGTCCTCGCCCATATTGCCCAGTGAGGCGGAGATGCCGCCCTGCGCCGCGACGGTGTGGGAGCGGGTCGGGAAGACCTTGGTCACGCAGGCGACCTTCAGCCCCTGCTGGGCGGCGCCGAGCGCGGCGCGAAGGCCCGAGCCCCCGGCGCCGACGACGACGACGTCGTATTCGTGATCGATCAGTTCGTAAGCGGCCATCAGCTAATCAGGCTCCGAAACCAGCGGGAAGCGGCGCCGAACCCAGCGCCAGCCGCACGATGAAGAAGACGCTGGCGGCGGCCAGCACGAGGAAGACGATGTTGAGCAGGCCCACCAGCGCGCCGCGCGTTCCTGCGCTGGGCACATAGTCTTCGAGGATCACCTTCCAGGCCAGGCTGACATAGCCGAAGAAGACCACGACGGTGATGGCCAGCAGGCCCGCGTTCAGCGGATTGGCGAACCAGGCCAGCACGGCGTCATAGCCGGCGCCCGCCAGGGTGAAGCCGGTCGAGGCGACCCACAGGCCCAGCGGGATCAGGGCGACCAGCAGAACGCGCTCGATCAGCCATTCGCCGGCGCCGTGGCGCTCGGAGACCTTGACGTTGTTCTTGAACTTGGCGGCGACGCTCACAGCGAGACCCTCCCGACGGAGAACAGGACGACCCAGAACAGCACGGCCAGCGGGACCGGCCCCCACACCGCGATGTTCGACAGCAGCGTCGCCGACGTCACCGTCAGTCCGTTGCCGGTGTCGTTATAGGTGTGACGCGCGCCGTTCAGGATGAAGGAGAACAGCACCACCGTCAGGCCGAAGCCGATGAACAGGCCCAGCGGCGAGCCCGCGACGGCCAGCGCCGTGTCATAGGCGTCCGGCCCGAAGGCCATGGCGCCCAGCCAGGCGACGAAGAACAGGACGCCGACGGTCGAGGCGATGATGGTGGCTCGGAACAGGATCGAGGCCGTCATGGTGACGTGCCAGCGCCAGATGCTCATGTGCGGCGAAAGCGGCGCGATGTGACCGTTCGGTTGGGTGACGAAGCGACCGGTCCGGTCGCTAGAGGCGCCACCCGGCGTCGGGCTGGGCTGGGTCATGCGAATGGTTCTCAAAAGCGAATGAATTCAATCGCCGTGTGCGGTTGCGAAGGCTTTTGTGACCCTGGGGGGCCGGTGTCAACGCACAGCGGCGAACATCTACGCATTGCCGCTCTTACGCAGGTTCCATCACGGCGGATCACGTTTGCGTTCGCAAGCCGATCGACGGCTAGCCGATGCGGGCCGGCATTTGGCACGGTGGGCCTCATGATCCTGTTCGCCCTGATCGCCGCCGTCGCCATGGAGCCCGCCATCCAGACCACGGGTCTGCTGGACGCCACGCCCGAGACCTACCAGGCGCCGGTCGTCCGCCCGTTCGAACCGCCCTCCGGCTTCGGCCGCGAAGAGGCGCAGGGCGACGCGGCGACGGATCGGCACCGCCGTCCCCTGACCGCCCCCGTCGATGTGAACGCCTATGTCGGCAGTTACGAGGTCAGCCCCACCGACGCAGAGATCGCCTATGACCAGGGCGTGGCCCAGGCCCAGATCGATGCGGACGCCCGCAGTGGTCCTCTGAACGGCCGCTGGCGCGTGACGACTTCCGATGGAAAACCCCTGCTGTCCCTGGCCCTGACCGACCTCGGCGGGGGGCGGATGATCGAAGGCGCCTGGCGTCGGCTGGATCTCCCGGCCGGAACCGACCAGGGCGGCCCAGCCGGCCCCGCCTCTAGGGCTGGCGACATCGCCGTCATCCCCCTGTCCGGCGGCGAGCTGCACCTGCGACCCGACGCCAGGGGTTGGACCGGCGAACTGATCCAGAACGGTCGCGCCCGCCCTGTGACAGTGTCTCGCGCAGGCTGAGGCTCGCCAGAGCCGATCCGCCACCCTATATGTGGCGAATGACCCAGCTCCGCCCCGTACTTCGCCTGCATCCCGCCCACCGCGACGACATCGGCGATCTGACGACCCGTCGTCCCGTGCCCGGTCCGGGCCTGGACCAGGTCGATCCCTTCCTGTTCCTGAACCACCACGGGCCCCAGACCTATGCGCCGGGCAACGCCGGCCTGCCGTTCGGTCCCCACCCGCACAGGGGGTTCGAGACCGTCACCTTCATCCTCGACGGCGAACTGGCCCATAACGATTCCGGCGGCGGCGAGAGCATCATCAAGGCGGGCGGTATCCAGTGGATGACCGCCGGCTCGGGCCTGATCCACGCCGAACTTTCCCCGGCTGATTTCAAGCGCGACGGCGGGCCGATGGAGATCCTGCAGCTGTGGGTGAACCTGCCGTCGCGGCTGAAGATGACCAAGCCCGACTATGTCGGCCTGCAGAAGTCCGACATCCCGACCTTCACCACCGAGGACGGCGTTACTGTCGAACCGGTCTCCGGCAAATGGCGGGGCGTCGCAGCCCCGATCCAGTCGCTGATCGACATCCACCTGGCCGTCGTCCGCCTGCCTGCCGGCGCCCGGTTCGAAACCCCGGTTGCCCCCGGCCGCAACGTCTTCTTCTACGCGATCAAGGGCCAGGTCTCCGTCGCCGGAACCCCCGTGCCCGAATGGAACCTCGCCGCCCTGGGCGACGGCGACACGGTCGAGATCACGGCCCAGACCGACGCCGTCGTCCTGTTGGGCCATGCCCAGCCCATCGGCGAGCCGGTCTTCAGCCACGGCCCCTTCGTCATGAACACCCGCGAAGAGATCATCCAGGCGGTTCAGGACTATCAGTCCGGCAAGTTCGGCCCGCCGCCGAGGGTTTAGAAATAGAAAGAAGGGCGGTTCATCGAACCGCCCTTCGCCGATCAGTAAGGCCAGTCAGGCGGCAGATACGGCCCCATCCCGGAACAGACGAACATCGGCGTCTCATCGTAATAGGCCGTGGGAATATAAGGCTTTATCACATAGATGGTGCTGCCGCTCTGGCGGCATGTGTCCCAGGCCGTGCCCAACTGCTGAGTCTTCGCCGCATCGGCGTAGTAGACGTAGGAATACGCCACGAGACTGGGATCCCAGGAACTCTGGACCAGAGCCTCGGCCGGGCCGAAGGCCACCGTTGTCGTGGCGATCGCCGCGATCACGATGGCGAGGTTTTGAACGCGTTTCATTTCAGTCCTCTCAAGAGGCGCGAAATTGCGCGCTTCAAAAGTGCGCACTTATCAACCTGAAGTTCAAATCACATGTTTCGGGTTCTTCGCAACGGCGCGCTCCAGATGATGCGCTCGCCGCCAAAACCCTATAAGACGCCGGTTCCTTAGCGACCGCCGAGCCGAAAACACGCCCATGCCCAGCCTGAACGAGATCCGCGCCACATACCTCGATTATTTCGCGGCGGACGGCCATGCCAAGGTGCACTCGGCGCCGCTGGTGCCGCAGAACGACCCGAGCCTGCTCTTCGTCAATGCGGGCATGGTGCCGTTCAAGGACTATTTCACCGGCGCGTCCAAGCCGCCGTATCCGCGCGCCACGTCGTCGCAGAAATGCGTCCGCGCCGGGGGCAAGCACAACGACCTGGACAATGTCGGCTACACCGCCCGCCACCTGACCTTCTTCGAGATGCTGGGGAACTTCTCCTTCGGCGACTATTTCAAGGAACACGCCATCGAGAAGGCGTGGAACCTGGTCACCCAGGACTTCGGCCTGGACGCCAAACGCCTGCTGGTCACCGTCTATATCGACGACGACGAGGCCGCCGCGATCTGGAAGAAGATCACCGGCTTCTCCGACGACAAGATCATCCGCATCGCCGGATCGGACAATTTCTGGGCCATGGGCGACAGCGGCCCCTGCGGCCCCTGCACCGAAATCTTCTGGGACCACGGCGACAAGATCGCCGGCGGCCCTCCCGGCTCGCCGGACGAGGACGGTGATCGTTACGTCGAGATCTGGAACAACGTCTTCATGCAGTATGAGAAGGAGAACGATCAGATCGTTCGCAACCTTCCCAAGCCCAGCGTGGACACCGGCATGGGGCTGGAGCGGATGACCACCGTGCTTCAGGGCGTGCATTCGGTGTTCGAGACCGACCTGTTCAAGACCCTGATCGCCGCGTCGGAAGACGCCACCTCGACCAAGTCGGACGGCGAGCGCGCCGCCAGCCACCGGGTCATCGCCGACCACCTGCGCTCCTCCTCCTTCCTCATCGCCGACGGCGTCACCCCGTCGAACGAGGGCCGGGGTTATGTGCTGCGCCGGATCATGCGCCGCGCCATGCGCCACGCCCACCTGCTGGGCGCCGCCGATCCACTGATGCACCGTCTGGTGCCGACCCTGGTGGCCCAGATGGGCGACGCCTATCCCGAACTGGCCCGCGCCCAGCCCTTCATCGAAGACACGCTGAAGCAGGAAGAGGTCCGGTTCCGCACCACGCTCGGCCGCGGCATGGCCCTGTTCGACACGGCGGTTCAGGGCTTCCGTCCCGGCGACATGCTGGACGGTCAGACCGCCTTCACCCTGTCCGACACCTACGGCTTCCCGCTGGACCTGACCCAGGACGAGGCCCGTCGTCGCGGTTTCTCGGTCAATGTGGACGGTTTCGAATCCGCCATGGCCGAGCAGCGCCAGCGTTCGCGCGAACACTGGAAGGGCTCGGGCCAGACCGCTAACACCAACGAATGGCTGGCGATCCGCGACCGCATGGGGCCGACCGTCTTCACCGGCTATGACAATATCGAGGGCTCGGGCGAGGTCCTGGCCATCATGAACGCCGGCGCACCTGTCGAGACGGCCGAGGCCGGCGACATCGTTGAAGTGTTGTTCGACACCACCCCCTTCTATGCCGAAAGCGGCGGCCAGGCCGGCGATCACGGAACCCTGGAATGGCCGTCTGGCGAGGCCGAGGTCATCGACGTGCGCAAACACGCCGGCGACCTGCACGTCCTGGTGGCCCAGGTCACGGCCGGCAAGCTGGAGATCGGAACCCGCGCGGCCCAGCTGGTGGACGCCGAGAAACGTGGCACGACCCGCGCCAACCATTCCGCCGCCCACCTGCTGCACACGGCGCTGAAGAATGTGCTCGGCCCCGCAGTCGCCCAGAAGGGCCAGCTGGTCGATTCTGAGCGCGCGCGCTTCGACTTCAGCCACGGCGCTCCCCTGACCGAGGCCGAACTGTCGGCCATCGAGACCGAGGTCAATGCGGTCATCCGTCAGAACGTCCCCACCGAGATGAAGCTGATGGCGCCGCAAGAGGCCATCGAGGCCGGCGCCATCGCCCTGTTCGGCGAGAAATACGGCGACGAGGTCCGCGTCCTGACCCTGGGCCGGGCTTTGACCGGCGACAACAACGCCCCCTATTCGGTCGAACTGTGCGGCGGCACCCACGTCGCCCGCACCGGCGACATCGCCCTGTTCAAGATCGTCCAGGAAACCGGCGTCGCCGCCGGCGTGCGCCGCATCGAGGCCCTGACCGGCGAGGCCGCGCGTCAGTATCTGCTGGCCCAGGCGGGCGTCGCGCGCTCGCTGGCCCAGGGCTTCAAGGTCCAGACCGCCGACGTCCCGGCCCGCGTCGACAGCCTGACCGCCTCGGTCAAGACGCTGGAGAAACAGGTCGCCGAGCTGAAGAAGCAACTGGCGCTTGGCGGCGGCTCCGGCGCGTCCGCTGCGCCTGAAGAGATCGGCGGGATCAAGCTGATGGCCCGCGTCCTCGACGGCGTGGACGGCAAGGGTCTGCGCGGCGTCGCCGAGGACTTCCGCAAACAGGTCGGCACCGGCGTCGTCGCCCTGATCGGCGTGACCGAGGGCAAGGCGGCCGTCACCGTCGCCGTCACCTCCGACCTCACCGACCGCGTCAACGCCGCCGACCTGGCCCGCGCCGCCGTCATCGCCATGGGCGGCCAGGGCGCTGGCGGCAAACCCGACTTCGCCCAGGGCGGCGCCCCGGATGGGTCGAAGGCCGAAGACGGTCTGGCGGCGGTCCGAGCCGCGCTGGCTTAACACAACGCCCTTCTCCCATAGGGAGAAGGTGGCCCGAAGGGCCGGATGAGGGGTTACGGTGGTGGGCCAGTTCGCACACCACAACCCCTCACCCTTTCGCGCCAGAACGACGGCTAACGCCGCCGTGCGCTCAAGCCCTCTCCCTATAGGAGAGGGGGCTAGCCATCCTAATTCTTGATGTAATTAGCCTGCTATTCAGCGACTTACGTCGCAGCAGCGTCCGCCACCCTGACGCCCCTCCGATCGCGCGTATAATCGACAGTCGGAATGGGGGACGTCATGCAGAGCAAAAGTGCACCAACTGCACTCAGTTTTTATCCAGATCGAAATTGCACCCTCTTGCACCTTGCACTCGTTTTCGAGGTGCAGTGCAATTTCGACCTCGGCCTCACCCCATCGGATCGGGCGTCAGATCGACCCCCGCCAGCTTCCACGTAAACGGCGTGCGGCGCTCCATGATCAGCACCAGGGCGTCGTCCGGCCGGTCGTCGCGCGTCAGCGTCACGGCGAAGGTGTTGATTCCGCGATAGGCCCAGGATTGATGGATCTTGTCCTTGGGCGCGGCGGGCGTGTCGTCGGCGGGGACGGGCCGTTCGGGTTCGGGCGTCTCGCCTGAACGCACCATGGCGGCGATGCCCTGGGGCGTGACGAAGTTGTCGACTGCGCCTTCGACCAGCGACGGGGCCAGCAGCATCCCCAGCGCCGCCAAACCGCGATCCCCGTTGGTCCGGCTGCGGATTTCCAATGCCGCCCGCGCATTCAGTTCGTTCTTCAGGCTGGCGCGAAAGGCCGGAAAATCCACCTGCCGCTCCAGCCCCGCCGCATCCCCCGTCCGCGCCGCCCGAACCAGCGCCTGGGCGGCGATGAAGGGCGAGGCGAACAGGGCGACGACCACGCCGACGACGACGGCGATCAGGGCTCCGGTGACGATCTTGCGGTTCATGCAGTCTCCTTGAAAAGCCAACGCGGCGCCCGACCGCCCGGTTGCCTCCCATCCCTCGGCCTCATGGGCGCGTCGTCACCGTCACGGCCGGCGCGGTCCCGTCGGGCAGGCCGATGTGGACCAGCTTCCATTCGAACGGTCCGCGCCGCTCGAAGGTGAACAGGGTGCGCGATCCGCCCTGGTCCGTCACCGCCATCCGCGCCCGGTTGACGCTCCAGTAGGCTGGACTGGGCCAGGGCTTGCGCGCCTGGGCCGACGCGGGCGCCACGCCCGCCGTCGTCCTCTGGCTGGCGTACCGTCCCTCGCCGCGCAGCAGGGCCGTCAGGGCCGCCGGCGTCAGATAGGCGTCCACGTCCGGCTGGCGCAGGATGGGGTTCTGTTCGATCTGACGCCGGAAGGCGCCGATGGGGTCTTCCAGGAACGACGGCGCGGGCGCCATCGCCTCGGGCCGTCCCGCCAGCTGCGGCCGCAGCGACTGACGCACGGCGTTGAAGTCGATCAACCGCGCCAGCCCCGCCACATCGTTCGCCTCGGCCGCCGATCGAATGGCGAAGAAGGCCACGGCGGGCGCGGCGAAGAAGGACAGCACCGCCGCCACGACCGCCGCCAGCACCATATTTCCGAACAGACGCTTCAAGACCGCTTCCTCATTATCGCCGATCATGCACGCCCCGGCCGTTCGCACAACGAAAAGCCCCGCCGGATCGCTCCGACGGGGCCTCATTCTTGTTTGTCCTATCGCGCTTCGCGCTACTTGAGGACTCTTGGTCGGACAATCCTCCCCCATCGGGGGAGGGGGACCGCGTAGCGGTTGAGGGGGCCGGACGCCTCGCGACGTTCCCGGCTCCCCCTTATCCTCAGCCCACGTCCGGCAGGGCGGTCTTCAGGTTCTCGGCGACCTTGTCGAGGAAGCCCTCGGTGGTCAGCCAGCCCTGTTGGTCGCCGACCAGCAGCGCCAGGTCCTTGGTCATATGGCCGCTTTCGACGGTGTCGACGACGATCTTCTCCAGGGTGTCGGCGAACGTGGCCAAGGCCGCGTTGTCGTCCAGCTTGGCGCGGTGCTTGAAGCCGCGGGTCCAGGCGAAGATCGAGGCGATCGAGTTGGTCGACGTGGCCTCGCCCTTCTGGTGCTGGCGATAGTGGCGGGTCACGGTGCCGTGGGCGGCCTCGGTTTCCAGCACCTTGCCGTCCGGCGTCATCAGGACCGAGGTCATCAGGCCCAGCGAGCCGAAGCCCTGCGCCACCACGTCCGACTGGACGTCGCCGTCATAGTTCTTGCACGCCCAGACGAAGCCGCCGGACCACTTCATGGCCGCTGCGACCATGTCGTCGATCAGACGGTGCTCGTAGGTCAGGCCGCGCGCCTTGAACTCGGCGGCGTAATGGGCGTCGAACACTTCCTGGAACAGGTCTTTGAAGCGGCCGTCATAGGCTTTCAGGATCGTGTTCTTGGTCGACAGATAGACCGGATAGTTGCGCTGCAGCCCATAGGCGAACGAGGCGTGGGCGAACTCACGGATCGAGTCGTCCTGGTTGTACATGGCCATGGCCACGCCGGCGCCGGGCGCCTTGTAGACCTCGTGCTCGATCACGGCGCCGTCTTCGCCGATGAACTTGATCGTCAGGGTGCCGGGGCCGGGCATCAGGAAGTCGGTGGCCTTATACTGGTCGCCGAAGGCGTGGCGGCCGACGACGATCGGCTGGGTCCAGCCCGGAACCAGGCGCGGCACGTTCGAGCAGATGATCGGCTCGCGGAAGACGACGCCGCCCAGGATGTTGCGGATGGTGCCGTTGGGCGACTTCCACATCTTCTTCAGGCCGAACTCGGCGACGCGCGCTTCGTCAGGCGTGATGGTGGCGCACTTCACGCCGACGCCGTGCTTCTGGATCGCGTGGGCGGCGTCGATCGTCACCTGGTCGTCGGTGGCGTCGCGGTGCTCCATGCCCAGGTCGTAGTAATCCAGTTCGAGATCCAGGAACGGGAAGACCAGCTTGTCCTTGATCATCTGCCAGATGATGCGGGTCATTTCGTCGCCGTCGATGTCGACGATGGGGTTTTCGACCTTGATCTTGGCCATGCGTGCGGTCCGCCTGTGACTGTAGGGAAGGAATGTCGTGGCGGGGATATAGCGGGGCCGCGCGTCCACGCAAACCCCGCCGTCCGTTAACCCCGCCCGGAAAAAACCTCGACGCCACGCTGAACCCTTTGGCGGGTCTGGGCTTCTCCTTGGCCCAAGGGCGGCGACGGACGATGGAATGACGAAAGACGAACGTGAACTGATCGACCGGTGGATCGTCACCTTCTGCGAAGTCCCGCCCGTGATCGATGCGGAACTGATGCGCAGGCTGATCACTGAACGAGAAGCGACACAGCAGGGAGCGCAGCCATGCCCGAAAAGACGTTCAAGTCCGGCGATCGCGTAAAGTGGGATCACAGCCAGGGCACGACGACCGGCAAGGTCGTAAAGAAGGTCACCTCCGAAACGCACATCAAGGGCCACAAGGTCGCAGCTTCGCCTGACAATCCCGAGTATATCGTCGAGAGCGCCAAGACCGGCGCGCGCGCGGCGCACAAGCCGTCGGAGTTGAAAAAGGCATGAAGACCCTGTCTTGCGGCGTCGCGCTTTCCGCCCTGGCCCTGTCCGCCCTCGCCGTCGCCGGTTGCGGCGACAGGGACGCCGCCAAGGCGCCCGCAGCACCCAAGGCCGCCATGCCTGCGACCGCCGCCGCCGCTGCTGCAGCCGCGCCGGTGCTTCAGATCCGCAGCGAGACGAAGCAGTTCCGCGACTGGAGCGCGACCTGCGGCAACGACGGAACCTGCTGGGCCTTCGGCTTCGCGCCCGAGTTTGCCGCCGGCTGGGTGCGCATCACCTTGGCGCCCGGTCCGGACGCCCAGCCCCAGATCCTGTTCGGCTATTGGCCCGACAGCGACGCCAAGGGTCCCGGCCAGATCGCGCTCACGATCGACGGTCGCGCCTTTGACTCCACGCTCAGCCCCGAGGGCGAGGCGGAAGCGCCGATCGGAGAAATCCGCACTGACGCCCGCGCCGCGATCGACGCCATGGCTCAGGGCAAGGTCATGACCATTCGCGGCGTCTCGACCCAGGACGTCTCCCTGCACGGCGCCGCCGCCGCCCTGTTGTGGATCGATGAGAAACAGGGCCGTCTGAACACCACCACGGCCCTGATCCGCCGTGGCGACCGTCCCGCGTCCGCCGTCCCGGTCGCCCCGCCCCTGCCGACGGTCACGCCGGCCCCGGCCGTGGATCAGGCGGGCTTCGGCGACGTGAACCAGACCGTCCCCGCCGCCCTTCGCACCCGCACCGAGGTCGGAACCTGCCTGAAGGAATCGGCCATGCCGGCGATCAGCGACATGGTCATGTCCGCCCGGCTGGACGCCCGCACGGAACTGTGGGGCGTGCCGTGCGGTGCCGGGGCCTATAACGTCACCCACAACTGGTATCTGACGGGACCGGGCGGTCGTGACCCCCGCCCCGCGATCCTCGCCGGAACGGCCGGCCCTGGCGTCGACCCGGTCATGGCCGACAACTCCACCGTCAACGGGGCCTATGATCCCAAGACTCGCACCCTGTCGGCCTTCGCCAAGGGACGCGGCATCGGCGACTGTGGTTCGGCCCAGACCTGGGCTTGGACCGGCGACCGCTTCGTCCTGACGGAGGAAAGCACGATGGGCCAATGCGCGGGCGTGCGATCCGACCTGTGGCCCGTCGCCTGGCGCACGCGGTGAACGACCCGGAGGTCCTGATCGTCGGGGCGGGTCCGGCCGGTCTGACGGCGGCGACCTATCTCGGCCGCTTCCGCAGGCGGACCCTGGTGGTGGACGCGGGCGAACCGCGCGCCTGCTGGATTCCCGTCAGCCACAATATGCCGGGCTTTCCCGCAGGTATCGGCGGCTCGGACATCCTGAAGCGAATGCGCGAACAGGCCGAGGAATATGGGGCGGTCGTCATGCCCGGTCGGGTAAAGACCCTGGCCCGAGACGGCGACGGCTTCGTCGCCCAGGTGGACGGCCGCGCCATTCGCGCCCGCGCCGTGCTGCTGGCGACCGGCGTCGTCGATCATCACCCCGACCTGCCGGGGGTCGAACGCGCGGTACAACGGTCGCTGGTCCGCGTCTGCCCCATCTGTGACGGCTATGAAGCCACGGACAAGGCGGTCGCCGTCATCGGCCACAGCGACAAGGGCGCGCGCGAAGCCGCCTTCATGCGCACCTATTCCGACCGGGTGACGCTGATCCACATCGGCCCGGCCGACGCCCTCTCACGCCGCGACGAGCTGGACAGGCTGGGCGTCGAACTGATCCTGGCGCCGCTGGAGGCGGTGGAGCTGGAACAGGACCGCGTGACCGCCCTGACCTGGGGCGGCCAGACCCGCGCCTTCGACCTGGTCTATTCGGCGCTGGGCACTTCGCCCAACGCCGAACTGGCCAAGGGTCTGGGCGCGCGCGTCGCCGGCGACGGTCGGCTGGAGGTCGATCTGCACCAGACGACCAGCGTGCCAGGTCTCTACGCCGCCGGCGACGTGGTGCGCGGCCTCAACCAGATCGCCGTGGCGACCGCAGAGGCCGCCGTCGCCGCCACCGACATCCACAACCGCCTGCGCAAGGCCGACGGCCTGACCGTCGCCGACTAGGCCCAGATTTTAGGCCTTTTCACCCACGATCCGCTCCAGCACGGCCAGCGGCAGGGATCCGTTCTCCAGCACCTTGTCGTGGAAGGCGCGCAGGTCGAATCCGGGCCTGGCCTCGGCCTGTTCGCGCAGGCGGGCGATGACGGTGTGGCCGACCTTGTAGGAACAGGCCTGGCCGGGCCAGACGCAGTAGCGGTTGATCTCGCTGTTGGACGCATCCAGCGGCTTGGCGCCCGAGGCCGCCATATATTCGACCGCCTGTTCGCGGCTCCAGCGCTCGGAATGCAGGCCGGTGTCCACCACCAGCCGCACGGCCCGGAACAGATAGGACATCAGGAAGCCGACCCGGCCCAGCGGATCGGCCGCATAGACGTCCAGATCGTTGGCCGCCACCGCCTCGGCATACAGCGCCCAGCCCTCGTTATAGGCCGAGAAGCCGCCCGCCCGCCGCCATTGCGGCAGCTCGCCGGACTCGCGCTGAAGCGCCACCTGCAGGTGATGCCCCGGCGACGCCTCGTGATAGGTCAGGGTCGGCAGGGCGAAGCGCGGCCAGTTCCCGCTGTCGCGCAGGTTGATGTAATAGGCGCCCGGTCGCGACCCATCCAGCGGCGGTCCCTGGTAATAGCCGCCCGGCGCCCCCGACTGGATCGACACCGGCACGCGCCGGACCTCGACGTGGGACTTGGGCAGGCGGCCGAACACCTGGGGCAGTTTTGGCTCCAGATCGGCGACCAGCTGGTTCAGCCAGGCCAGCAGCTCGGCCTTGCCCGCGTCGGTATTGGCGAACAGTTGTGCCGGCTCCTTGTTCAGGGCCTGGATGCGTTCGCCGACCGTGCCTTGCGTATAGCTCTGGGCCTTCAGGATGGCGTCGATCTCGGCGCTGATCTCGGCGACCTGTTCGCGGCCCAGGGCGTGAATCTCCTTGGCCGACAGGGTCGTGGTCGTATTGGCTTTGAGGCCCGCAGCGTAGAAGGCTTCGCCGTCCGGCAGACGCCAGACTCCGGCATCATGGGTCGCGCGAGGCCGAAAAGCCTCCAGCGCCGCGATCTGGGCGGCCAGGGCCGGCTTGACCTTCTGGTCCACGATGGCGGCGGCGCGCGCGTCGTAGCCGGTCAGGTTCAGCCCGGCCGTCTTGCGCGCCAGCGACTTCAGCATGGCCATGTCGGCGGCGGGCGTGTCGTGCAGGGTGCGCATCTGCGGCAGCATGCGGTCGATGATGAAGTCCGGCGGGATCACGCCCAGACCGGCGTCTTCCTGCACCTTGGCGGTCTCGCCCTCCAGCACGCCCGAGAAGGCCTCTAGCCGCCACAGGAAGGCGTCGGCGCCCGCCGCGTCCTCGATCCGGTGCTGGTTATCCAGAAAATCCGGCGTGCTGAAATAGGCGCCCGACAGCTGGGTCACGATATAGGGCGACGGCCGTCCCGGCCCCGCCCCATAGTCGAAGCGCGCCGTCTGGGCCGCCGTCTCCGCCCCGAAGGCGGCGATGGCGTAGTTCAGCGCCCCAGCCGGCGACAGGCCGGCCTGATCGAAGCCGCTCAGCTGGCCCCAGCGGTCGGTCGCCTTGCGACGATCCTTGAGGATAGCGTCCGGCCCCGCCTCGCTGAGCCTTGACGACAGCCCTGCTCGCGCGCCCCGGTCCAGGCCCAGGTTGGTGGCGCGTTCGGGGCTTTCGTCGATGTCCGCCTCGAACCAGCCGTCCAGCAGGCTGTTCAGCCGCCCATCCGCATCGGTCGCGGCGGCTTGGGCCTGAGCCAGGGACGGCGCGACCGCAGCCGTGGCGGCGGCGGTCAGCAGAAGACGGCGACGATCGATCATGCGATGAACTCCGGTGACGGGAGCGCCGCGCCGGCGCATCCCTGCTTATCTGCGACTATGGCCCGCTACGGTCTGTGGGTCACGCCTGGGTCGCGACCCACCCGTCCACGATCCGCTCCAGCACCGACAGCGGCACGCCGCCGGCGGCTAAGGCCGTGTCGTGGAAGCCCTTGATGTCGAACTTGGGCCCCAGGGTGGTCTTGGCCTTTTCGCGCAGGCGGACCCATTCGTTGTGCCCGACCTTGTAGGCGCAGGCCTGGCCCGGCCAGCCGCAGTAGCGTTCGACCTCGGACGTCGCCGCCCCCTCCTGATCGCCATAGGCTTCCATCATGTAGCGGATGCCCTGTTCGCGGCTCCAGCCCTTGGAATGGATGCCGGTGTCGACCACCAGGCGGGCGGCGCGGAACATCAACGATTGAATGTAACCGATCTGTCCTGTCGGATCGTTCTCATAGGCGCCCATCTCGTCGGCCAGCTGCTCGGCGTACAGACCCCAGCCCTCGACATAGCTGGAGAAGCCCAACAGGTTCATCAGCAGGGGCGCGGACTCGCTCTCCTGTTGCAGGCTGATCTGGAGGTGATGGCCCGGCGCAGCCTCGTGATAAGTCAGGGTCGGCAGGGTCCAGGACGGCCATTCCGCCGTGTCCTTCAGATTGATCCAGTAGATGCCGGGCCGCGTCCCATCCAGGCTGGGCGAGTTGTAGTAGCCCATCGGCGCGCCGGCCTCTATCTCGGGCGGCACGCGCTTGATCTCGACCTTGGCCTTGGGCAGCCGACCAAAGGCGTTCGGCAGCCGCGCCTGCATGTCGGCCATCTGGGCGTTCAGCTTGTCGATCAGCTCGGCCTTGCCGACGTCAGTGTTGGCGTAGACGTATTTGGGATCGTCCCCCAAGGCCTTGATCCGTTCGGCGACCGAGCCCTGCGTCAGCCCTTGCGCCTTCAGCAGCACGTCGGCGCGCGCCGTCAGATCGGCCATCTGCTCGACGCCGGTGCGGTGGATCTCGTCCGCCGTCAGCCGGGTCGTGGTGATGTAGTGCAGGCTGTTGGCGTAGTACTGCTCGCCCTGTGGGAGGCGACGCACCGAGGCCTCGTGCACGGCGTTGGGCTGGGCGGCCTTCAGCACCGCGTTCTGGGCGGCGAGAGCCGGATAGACCCGCTCGGTCACCAGCCGCTCCACCTGGGCGCCCCAGTCGCCGGTCAGGCCTTTGGCGCGCGCGCGATCGACGACCGACTGCACCAGGGGCGAGGTCGCCGCCGGGGTCGCCAGGAAACCGTCCTGCTGGCGGATCGCCTTGGCCAGGATGAAGTCGGGCGGGATCACGCCGAGCGCATATTCCTCCTTCACCCGATCCGTCTCGGCCAGCAGCACGTCGGCGAAGGCGTTGACGCGCGCCACATAGGCGTCGGCGTCCGCAGCCGTCTCGATGGTGTGCTGATTGGCCAGGAAGTCCGGCGTGGACTGATAGGCGCCGCCCTGCTGGCTGACCCGGTACGGATTGGGCCATCCGCCCTGGCCATAGGGGATGTCGTAGGTGGCGATCACCCCGTCCAGATTCTGGGCCAGGCTGTCGTAATAGTTGGCGTTGCGGGCATCCAGTTTGGTGCGGTCGATGCGGGCCAGTTCGGCGCGCTGGCGACGCGTGAAGGCGCGCTGGTCGTCTTCTTCCGCGCGAGTCGGGGCGGTCAGTTTCGACTTGGCGGCGGCGCGGCCGCCCTTGTCCAGGCCGAACATGGTGACGACCTCGGGGCTCTTGTCCAGCGTCTGCTCGAACGTGGCGTCCATGAAGGTCTTGAGCTGGGCGGCGGCGTCGCCTTGGGGCGCGGCTTGTCGGGCGAAGGCGGGACCGCCTACGGCGACCAGGCCGGCGCCCAGCGCGGCGGACTGAAGAAGACGACGACGATCAAACATGGAACGGCCCCTCGAAATTGGATGCGGCAATGGAGACCGCAGGCGCAAGCGCGGCAAGTGAAATTCCAGACAGGCCCCCGATCTCTGCATAGCGCCGCCAAAGAAAAAGGCCCGGCGGATCGCTCCGCCGGGCCTCATCAGTCTTGGATACGCGATCGCCTAGTCGCGACGACGACGTCCGCGATCGCCACCGCGATCACCGCCGCCTTCGCGCTTGGGACGGCCGCCGGTGTCGTCCGACAGAGGCTCTTCGCCACGCTCGGCGCGTTCGGCGTTGATCTTGTCGGTCAGGTCTTCACCCGTGGTCTGATCGACGATCTTCATCGACAGCTTGGTCTTGCCGCGATCGTCGAAGCCCAGGAACTTGACCTTCACTTCTTGGCCTTCCGACAGGACGTCGGCCGGGTTGGCGACGCGTTCCAGAGCGATCTGGGACACGTGGACCAGGCCGTCCTTGGCGCCGAAGAAGTTCACGAAGGCGCCGAAGTCGACGACCTTGACGACCTTGCCGGAGTAGATGGTTCCGACTTCCGGCTCCGAGGCGATGGACTGGATCCAGGCCTTGGCGGCGTCGATCTTCTCCTGGTCGTTGGCGGCGACCTTGATGGTGCCGTCATCGCCGATGTCGATCTTGGCGCCAGTCTTCTCGACGATCTCGCGAATGACCTTGCCGCCCGAACCGATCACTTCACGGATCTTGTCGACCGGGATCTTGACCGTTTCGATCTTGGGCGCGTGCTCGCCCAGTTCGGTGCGCGGCGCATCCATGGCCTTGGACATCTCGTCCAGGATGTGGAGGCGACCGGCCGAGGCCTGGGTCAGAGCCTGCTTCATGATCTCCTTGGTGATGCCGGCGACCTTGATGTCCATTTGAAGGCTGGTGATGCCTTCCGACGTGCCGGCGACCTTGAAGTCCATGTCGCCCAGGTGATCTTCGTCACCCAGGATGTCCGACAGGATGGCGAACTCGCCCGACGGCTCCAGGATCAGGCCCATGGCGATGCCCGAGACCGGACGGATCAGCGGAACGCCCGCGTCCATCAGAGCCAGCGACGCGCCGCAGACCGTGGCCATCGAGGACGAGCCGTTCGACTCGGTGATCTCGGAGACCAGACGGATGGTGTAGGGGAAGTCTTCCTTCGACGGCAGCATCGGACGAACCGCGCGCCAGGCCAGCTTGCCGTGACCGATCTCGCGACGGCCGGGCGAACCCATGCGACCCGCTTCACCCACCGAATAAGGGGGGAAGTTGTAGTGCAGCAGGAAGCTCTCTTTGTAGGTGCCCGACAGGCTGTCGATATACTGTTCGTCCTCGCCGGTGCCGAGCGTGGCGACGACCAGGGCCTGGGTTTCCCCACGCGTGAACAGGGCCGAACCGTGGGTGCGCGGCAGGACGCCGACTTCCGACACGATGGCGCGGACCTTGTCGAGGGCGCGGCCGTCGACGCGGTGCGCGTTCTCGATGATGTCGCGACGCAGGACCTCGGCTTCGCATTCCTTGAAGGCGGCCGAGAACTTGGAGCTGTCGACGCCGTCGGGGTTCTCGTCGGTCTTCACCAGCTTGGCGGCGGCGGCCTTCTTGGCCGCGTCGACGCCCGAGCGACGGTCGTATTTGCCGGGGTGGGTGTAGGCGGCCTTGATGTCCTCGCCGACCAGCGACTTGATCGAGGCGACCACGTCCGAATGATCTTCGGCCTGGAAGTCGAAGGGTTCCTTGGCGGCGTGTTCGGCCAGTTCGATGATGGCGTCGATCACCGGCTGCATGCCCGCGTGCGCGAACATCAGGGCTTCGAGCATCTTCTCTTCCGACAGCTCCTTGGCTTCGGATTCGACCATCATCAGGGCGTCCTGGGTGCCGGCGACCACCAGGTCCAGCTCCGAAGTCGCGATCAGGTCGATATGCGGGTTCAGAACCAGCTCGCCGTCGATCAGGCCGACGCGCGCGGCGCCGATGGGGCCCATGAAGGGCACGCCCGAGATGGTCAGGGCGGCCGAGGCGGCGACCAGGCCGACGATGTCCGGATCGTTCTCCATGTCGTGCTGCAGCACGGTCACGACGACCTGGGTCTCGTTCTTGAAGCCCTTGACGAACAGCGGGCGGATCGGACGGTCGATCAGGCGGGAAACCAGGGTTTCCTTCTCGGTCGGACGGCCTTCACGCTTGAAATAGCCACCCGGGATCTTGCCGGCGGCGAAGGTCTTTTCCTGGTAGTTGACCGTCAGGGGGAAGAAATCCAGGCCCGGCTTGGGCGAGCGGCCATAGACGACGGTGGCCAGAACCACGGTCTCGCCGTAGGTCGCCAGCACGGCGCCGTCGGCCTGGCGGGCGATGCGGCCCGTTTCCAGGGTCAGCGGGCGTCCGGCCCAGTCGATCGTCTTGCGTTTGATATCGAACATATTTCGTCTTTCGTATCCCGGGCGGCGTATTCCGCGCGGGGTCCCATCATGGGGCGGATGCGTCGGCGTTCAGTCCTTCGATCCAGAGGTCGTCGCGCCATCGCGATCGACCGGGAGAGGACCGGCATGGCCCTCGCAAATGCGCCGTAAGTCCTGCGGCGCACAGGTCGTGTCTAGTTGCACAACGAGGCGCGGACGTGACCGTCCGCGCCTCGAAAGCGTATTCTACACTGATCCGACGCCTTAGCGGCGCAGGCCCAGCTTGGCGATGAGCGCTTGGTAGCGATCGGCGTCGACCTTGGTGAGGTGGTCGAGCAGGCGGCGACGTTGCGACACCATTTTCAGAAGGCCACGACGCGAGTGGTTGTCCTTCTTGTGGGTCTTGAAGTGTTCGGTGAGGTTGGCGATGCGTTCCGACAGGATCGCGACCTGAACCTCGGCCGAGCCGGTGTCGCCAGCGGTGCGGGCGTTATCGGCGATGATCTCGTGCTTGCGTTCAGCAGTAACCGACATCGAAGAGTCCTTTCTTGGCCTATCGCGCTTCGCGACTTGAGGCCGTGAGGTCTCGGCCCTTGCCGGATGGCGCGGGCCTAGAGGTTGAAAACGCGGTCGGGTTCTAACCGGCCGGCCCGCAACTGACAGAGTGCGACGAGGGTCTGGCCCTGAAAGGCTGAAACCGTGCGCGAACCGTCGCGAAGACGATCCTTGAGGGTTTCCACCTGACGGGGGAGCAGAACGATCGGGCGTCCCTGCCGAAGCGAGAAGGCGTCCTGTTCCGTCACGGCCAGCTCCGGGATGTCGTCCAGAGCGGTCGCAACGGCAAGCAAGCCTTCCGAGGCGGCGCCCCTATGCACCATTTCCTCCAGAGAATCCAGAGTGACGGCGTTTTGCGTGCTGAACGGCCCGACCAGCTCGCGCCGCAGGGCCGACACATGACCCTCGGCGCCCAGCACAACGGCCAGGTCGCGCGCCAGCGACCGGACATAGACGCCCTTGCCGGTGCGGATGGTCAGCTCCACGTGATCGGCGTCCGGCGCATCGCTGACCTCGGCCGAATGGATGGTCACGCGGCGCGACTGAAGTTCGAACTCCACCCCATCGCGGGCCAGGTCATAGGCGCGGGCGCCGTCCACCTTGATCGCCGAGAAGCGGGGCGGGGTCTGGTCGATCTCGCCGACGAAGGCCGGCAGCGCCGCCTTCACCGCCTCGACCGTGGGTCGCACGTCGGAACGGCCGATGATCTCGCCCTCGCGGTCCACGCTGTCGGTCGAGACGCCCCAGTTGATGGTGAAGCGATAGACCTTCTGCGCGTCCATCATCATCGGCACGGTCTTGGTCGCCTCGCCCAGGGCGATGGGCAGGATGCCGCTGGCCAGCGGGTCCAACGTCCCGGCATGACCGGCCTTCTGGGCGTTGAACAGGCGGCGGATGCGGCTGACGGCTTCCGTCGACCCCATCTCGAACGGCTTGTCCAGGCAGACCCAGCCGTCGATGATATCGCCCTTCTTCTTGCGGGCCATTATGCTTGGCCTATCGCGCTTCGCGCTGCTTGAGACCGCTCAATCAAGCGTCGTCCCCTTCGTCGTCGCGTGCCGCCAGGTCGGCCTGGATGCGCGGGTCGGCGAACAGCTTGTCCATGTGGTTGGCGGCGCCGAAGCTTTCGTCGTGGCGGAACTTCAGGTCGGGCGTGAACTTCATGTCCAGGCGCCGGCCCAGCTGGCCGCGGATGAACTTGGCGTGGACGTTCAGGGCCTTGATGATCTCGCTCTCATGGCCGTTGGTCGCAGCGGCCTCGACGCCGGCGCCCAGGGGCTCGACGAAACAGGTGGCGTGCTTCAGGTCCGGCGACAGGCGAACCTCGGTCACGGTGATGGACACGTCGGCCAGGGCTTCGTCGCGGATATCCTCCTCGCGCAGGATGTCGACCAGGGCGTGACGGATCAGCTCGCCGGCGCGCAGCTGGCGCTGGCTGGGCGCTTTTCCTGCCGGGCTAGATGTGGAGGAACTGCGGGTAAATTGCTTGTGGGCCATCGGCCTCTCCTTCTTGTTCGCCCGCCGGGGCTCGGACCCGGCCGGATAAGCGAAAGTCGGGCGGTCTAGTCTCGCGACGGCCTCATGTCCAGTTTTCGCTCCTGTTCGGCCGCCCGCACCGACCGCATCACCTCGGCCGAGGTGATCGACTGGACCGGGCGGACAGGAACCCCGCCGGCGTTCAGCACGGCCGCCGTCCAGTGGTTGCACAGATGCAGGATGGAGAAGGTCTCGCGGCTGGCGAAGAAGCGCGCATCGTCGCCGGGGCGGGCGGCGGCGATGCGGGGTGCGCCGTCCGACAGGTCCAGCGACGCCTCCACGCGCGCGGCTAGGCGGTCGAACCGGGCGCGCGTCAGGGTCAGGGTGGCGCTGTCTTCCCCATAAGTCAGACGCGGATCGACGCTACGCGGGTCCAGCATCAGGACCGACCGGTTTCGGGGATGCAAGAAGGCGCGCGCGCCGTCTGGCAGGCGATCCGAAATGGGGCTCTGATCCACATAGAATTTCGCATCGCCCCAACCGATCAGGATCCAGTCGCCGGGCGCCAGCCCGGCGACGGCGCGCGCCAGAGGGCCGCCGCGTCGCTCCAGCGCCCAGCGCGGCACGGCCAGATCGGTATGAAATCCGTTGTCGAGCACCTGAACGACAAGGGTGTCCGGCGCGCCGGTGGGTGTCGCATCGCCCGGCTTCGTCCAGGTCAGAAGCGCCGCGACCGCCCCGATCAGAGCGGCCAGCAACAGCCCCCGTATCATCGGCTCAGGTCCAGCACCGCGCACAGCCGATCGTCGGGCGTCAGGGCGCCGGGCGGCGGTCCCTGTCGGACCGGCATCATGATGAAACCGTCGCGCCGCACCGCCAGCGCCAGCCAGCCGACGGGATGACCCGCGCAAAGCCGGGTGTCGTCTTCGGCCGTCACGCGACGGATCTCGATCTGCGCCTGGGTCGGCACGGTCATGGCGTCGGCGAAGAGGGTGGAGACGCTGGCCTGCTGATCGGCCGGGACCAGTCGATGCGGCTCAGACTTCAGCGTCCCGCCCGTGCCGGTCGAAAGCGCGCCGCCCTCGATTTCAACCACCAGTATCGATCCGGCCGTGGCGTATCTGCCAGCCAGTACCGCGTCCCCAACCTCGACCCTGCCGGACGGGGGATGCGGCGCGGGATCATCCGCCGGTTCGATCAGGCCATGGACCGCCGGCTCCACCACCAGCGCGCCGAGCATGAACAGGGCGAAGGCGCCGAAGCCGACCGCCACGATCCATTTCAGCGATGGCGGGGCGGTCGCGCTCATGCGGCCAGTCTAGGGGAACAGGGGTTGAGGAATGGTCACCCGTCCCTCGGGCCTTTTAGTTTCGGCCGGGGCGACGCGTCGGGTCGGTCAGCTGGAACAGTCGCGCCGACAGGTTCGATGCCGGTTGCAGCGACGTCAGCTGGGTGCGGGTGCGCGCCCCTTGCGGATCGGTGATGGTCCATTCCTGTAGGCGCATCGGATTGCCCGCAAAGGCCAGGATCACCTGTCCGTCGTTCGGACGGTTGGCGTCGCGCGCCGTGATCGCGAAGGCGCCGGACGCCATCCGCGTCACGCGCTCGATGCGGACGCCCTGGTCCAGCCGGACGTTGCGCGCCAGGAAGGTGGACAGCGGCGTACGGCCCAGCGGCACTTGCTGGAAGGTGTTCAGGCGGGGGTCGTAGCGTTTGACGTTATAGCCGTCCGACACCACCAGCAGCCCGGCCGGGTTGGTGTATTCGAACCGCATTTTGCCGGGACGCTGCAAATAGAATCGCCCCTGACGGGTCTGGCCGTTGGGTCCCGTCTCGGTGAACGTGCCCTGCGCCGAGGTCAGGGCCTGCAGATAGCCCTGCGCCTGTTGAACCACCGAGCGGTCGGCCGACGACAGGTTGGATTGGGCCTGGGCGGCGTCGAACACGCCCAGAGCGGCGAACCCGGTCAGAAGTCCTGCGCCCAGCAGCAGGCTGCGGCGCTGAAGGTCGGTCTGAGCGATGGCGAGCGTCTTGGAGGTCATGAAGTCCGTCTCCCGTTCGGGATGGTTGTCGATCCTGCCGTCTTGCCCGGTCGGCTTGGCGTCGGAATGACGCGAGCCTGACCATATTCCGGCGCTGCGATGAAGCCCTGTTCATCGAAATGCTGAAGCTTGGGAGAGATAGCGGGGTGGAGAACGGACATTGGGGAGGAGGGTTGCATGGCGTCTCCTCCCCATCTCGATGGGGAGGGGGACCGCGAAGCGGTGGAGGGGTTCTTGAAGTCCCACATGCACCTGTGATGGTTCGCAGAACCCCTCCGTCACGGCGCGAAGCCGCGCCGCGCCGCGCCACCTCCCCGCAAAGCAGGGAGGAGACGGGTGTTCTCACACCATCGGCGGCGGACCGGCCAGGACGTCGCGCTTGCCGGCGTGGTTGGCGGGGCTGACCACGCCCTCCTGCTCCATCCGCTCGATCAGGGAGGCGGCGCGGTTGTAGCCGATCTGGAGCCGGCGCTGGACGTAGCTGGTCGAGGCCTTGCGGTCGCGGGTGACCACGGCGACCGCGCGATCATACAGATCGTCGCCAGATCCGCCGCCGCCTTCGTCCACGGCGCCGTCGCTGTCGCCGTCCGGTTCGTCGGTGATCAGGTCCAGATAGTCGGGCTCGGCTTGGGCCTTCAGGTGTTTGCAGACGTCCTCGACTTCCTTGTCGTCGACGAACGGGCCGTGCAGGCGGGTGATGCGCCCACCGCCCGCCATATAGAGCATGTCTCCCTGACCCAGCAGCTGCTCGCCGCCTTGTTCGCCCAGGATGGTGCGGCTGTCGATCTTGGACGTGACCTGGAAGCTGATCCGGGTCGGGAAGTTGGCCTTGATGGTGCCGGTGATGACATCGACCGACGGGCGTTGCGTCGCCATGATCAGGTGGATGCCGGCGGCGCGGGCCATCTGGGCCAGGCGCTGGACCGCGCCTTCGACGTCCTTGCCGGCGACCAGCATCAGGTCGGCCATCTCGTCCATGACCACGACCAGGAAGGGCAGGGGCTCGGGCCGGATCTTCTCGGACTCGTAGACCGGGCGGCCCTGGTCGTCGAAGCCGGTCTGGACAGTGCGCTCGAAATGCTCGCCCTTGGCCTGAGCCTCGCGGGCGCGTTCGTTGTAAGACGCGATGTTGCGTACGCCCAGTTTGGACATGCGGCGATACCGATCCTCCATCTCGCGCACCGTCCATTTCAGGGCGACGACGGCCTTCTTCGGATCGGTGACGACCGGCGCCAGCAGGTGCGGGATGCCGTCATAGACCGACAGCTCCAGCATCTTCGGGTCGATCATGATGAAGCGGCATTCGGCCGGGCTGTGGCGATACAGGATCGACAGGATCATGGCGTTGACCCCCACCGACTTGCCCGAGCCGGTGGTGCCCGCGATCAGCAGGTGGGGCATGCGCGCCAGGTCAGCGACATAGGGCTCGCCGCCGATGGTTTCGCCCAAAGCCAGGGGCAGCAGATGGCCCTTCTTGTCGTATTCGGCGCTGGACAGCAGGTCGCGCAGATAAACGGTCTCGCGCTTGGCGTTGGGCAGTTCGATGCCGATGGCGTTGCGCCCCTGAACCACCGAGATGCGGCAGGCGCGTGCGGACATGGAACGGGCGATATCGTCGGCCAGGGCCACGACCCGGCCGTGTTTCACGCCGGGGGCGGGAACCAGTTCGTACAGGGTGACGACCGGGCCGGGGCGGATCTGGTCGATCACGCCGCGCACGCCGAACTCCTGCAAGACGCCTTCGAGCATCTTGGCGTTCTGCTTCAGCGAATCCTCGTCGACCGCCCCCACGCGCTGGGGGGGCTTGGTCAGTATGCCCAGCGGCGGCAGGTCGAAATCGCCCTCGGGCCGCACGAAGTCGAAGGCCTGCTGGTCCACGTCGTCCTTGCGGGCCTTGGGCGCCTTGACCGCGGCGACGCGCGGCTCGACCGGGCGGGCGACCGATGGGCGCGGCGCGGGCTGGACGGCGTCGTCTTCCCACGGCGGCAGGTCGTCATAGGCGGTCTGGGGCGCATCTGCGGGCGCGGCTTGCGAAGCCTCCTCGGGCGGGGGCGCAGCGCGGGGCGTGCGGGCCCTGGCCGGCGCTTTTTCGCGGGCAGGCTGGGCCGCAGTGCGGGGTGCGGCGGCCGGGCGCAAAGACTTGCCCCAATGCAGGGCGTCGATGAAGTCCATGGCGCGCAGGCCGATGGCGAAACCGACCAGCCATAGGCCGACAATCAGGAAGATGACGCCGGCGATGATCCGCCCGCCCGGAATATGCAGGGCGCCGATCCCGCGCGCCGCCAGACCCGTGACCGCATCGCCCCACAGACCGCCGAGGCCGGCGGCCAGAGGCCAGGCGGCAGGCGCGGCCAGCGCAGCCAGAGCGCTGGACAGCAACAGCACCCCGCCGGTCGCGGCGAAGGCTTTCAGCGGCGAGGGCTTCAGGCGTTGCTGGATCGCATCGCCGACCGCGCGGGCCAAGCCGAAGGCGCCCAGAAGCAGGGCGGCGGGCCAGGCGGCGAGGCCCAGCGACTGCATGAACAGATCGGCGAACAGGGCGCCGTTCGCCCCCAGCCAGTTGGTGGTCGGCAGGCTGGAGGCCGCGTTCAGACTGGCGTCCGCCGGATTCCACGACACCAGGGCGACCAGCAGCAGGGTCGCCAGCAAGGCCTGCAACACCCCCCTGAACCGCACCACAAAGGGCGCGTCCCACAGGATGCGGGCGCTGATCCAGGCCTGACGGCTGATGGCGAGGGCGGTGGACATGGAAAGGCGTGACGTTCCGGGCGGCTGACGTTCGGCCGTCCTTGTCGCATCCTCAGGGTTAAGAGCCTGTTTACCAGCCCGGCCGACGCCGTCAGATGATCACGGTCCCGACGGAGCGACGCGGGGACAGAGGCAGGGTCGAGCCATAGCCGAGCCGCAGCAACAGGTCCGGGCGTTTATCGCCCTCCCCGACCAAGGCGGCCAGCTCCGGGCGGAGGGCCGCGACTTCGACCGGTTGATTGACGAAGGCATGACTTAGACCCAAGCCTGTCGCGGCCAGCATCAACCGCTGGCAGGCCCGACCGACCGCGATCCAATGGGCCGGATCGGATCGTTCCGCCACGAAGACGGCCACGGCGGCGGATGAGGCGATCTCGGCCTCATAACGGGCGTTTTCACTCGCGGCGGTGAAGAAGCGGTCGAAGGCGAGTCGGCCCAGGCCGTCGGGCAGGATGGGACTGCCGCTGGCCGCCGAAAACAGGCCGTCGCCTTGGCGCAGGGCCGCGCGGGGATTGAAGCGCAGCCAATGTTTCAGTTCGGCCATGAAGGCGGGGTCGGCCATCTGGGCGGTGTTGCCGGCGACGACCAGTTCGCGGACGCGGTCCAGACTGGTTCGGTCGGTCAGAAGATGAACGGCGACGCCGGGCGCCGCAGCCGCCTGACGCAGTTGGGCCAGCGCGTTCGCCGGTATAAGGCGGCCGTCATAGACGGTCCGGCTGGAACGTCGAGCCGGAATGGCGGCGAACAGGGGATCGGGCTGGGCGCTTCCGGAGGTGAAGCTGTAGCGCAGGCTGCGTCCATCGGGGCCGACGGTCAGTTCGCCGGGGCGGCCGGTCGCACCGGCGGCGATCCGCAAATTCTCGGCCGCACAGCCCAGGCTGACGTACAGGTGATGATCGTCGGGATCGACCGCCGGTGTTCGACGCGACAGGTCGGGCAGGATATCGACGACCCCGTTGGACAGGCGAAAACGCCATGGCTGGGTGTTGTGACCACTGGCCGCCAGAGCGGCGTAGCGGATAAGTTCGGTCAGGGCCGGCGCGTCTGTCAGGGGCGCGCGAAACCGGGCCGTCAGAAGGTCGTAGTCGCCGAGCGATCCGGTCGACGCCCGCCAACCGACGCCGCCTGCCGCGCCCAAGGCCAGCGTGGCGCCCGCGCCGATCAGAATCCGTCGCCTGTTCACCGTAAGTCTCCTGCTCCCTACGACCGTGCGGCCGTCGTCCAGTGAAAGCTTTGACCTCGGTCAAAGGGCCGGCGGCGCTGTGACGATTTCCCGTCTGGACGTTTTGGTCTTCGGGCGCGACAAGCCTGTCATGGCCGACACCGAACGCTACGACATCGTCATCGCCGGCGCGGGGCTGACCGGGGCGGCGTTCGCCCTGGCGGCGGCGCAGGGCGGGTTGAAGGTCGTCATGGTCGATCCGCAGCCGTTCAGCGCCCAGATGGCGCCGACCTTCGACGGACGTTCGACGGCCGTGGCCTTCTCGACCTTCCGCATGCTTGACGCCCTGGGTCTGGGAGAGGCCTTACGTCCCCACGCCTGTCGGATGGACCATATTCTGGTGACGGACGGCAGGCGGCCGGGCGCCGCCAGCCGCAAGGCCTCGCCGGCCTTCCTGCGCTTCGACGCCGACGAGATCGGCGGCCGCACCGGGGGCGAGCCGCTGGGATATATGGTCGAGAACCGCCGCATCCGCGTCGCTTTAGCCGAGGCCGTCACGCGGGCGGGGATCGAGGTCCGTGCGCCGGCGACCGTCGCCAGGGTCCAGACCGATGCGGGCAAGGCGACCGTGACCCTGGCCGACGGATCGACACTGATCGCCCCGCTGGTCGTCGGCGCCGAGGGGCGAGGCTCGACCGTGCGTCGCGCCGCCGGGATCGAGACCGTCGGCTGGGGCTATGGCCAGAGCGGGGTCGTGGCCACGGTCCGGCTGGGCCGCGACCACGGCAACATCGCCCACGAATATTTCCTGCCCAGCGGCCCCTTCGCCATCCTGCCCCTGACCGATCAGCGCGCCAGCCTGGTCTGGACCGAGACGACGCGGCGGGGCGAGGCCCTGCGCGACGCGTCGGATGAAGCTTTCCACGCCCATCTGATGCGCCGGTTCGGAGAGTTTCTGGATGGGGCGACGGTCGAGGGGCCGCGCTTCGTCTACCCGCTGGCGCTCAGCCTGGCCGAGAAACTGATCGCCCCGCGCATCGCCCTGATCGGAGATGCGGCGCATGGCGTCCACCCCGTCGCGGGCCAGGGGCTAAATATGGGCCTGAAGGACGCCGCCGCCCTGGCCGAGGTGCTGGCCGAGGCTGCGCGCCTGGGCGAAGACCTGGGCGCCGAGACGGTGCTGGAACGCTACGCCCGTTGGCGCCGGTTCGACAATGCGGCCCTGGCGGCGGGCTTCGACGCCTTCGTGCGCCTGTTCTCCAACGACATCGCGCCGGTGCGTCTGGCGCGCGATCTGGGCATGGCGGCGGTCAACCGGATCGGGCCGTTGCGCCGCGCCTTCATGCAGGAGGCCGGCGGCGCGACGGGCGACCTGCCGAAACTTCTAAAAGGTGAAGCCGTCTGAGCGCCTCTCCCTACCCGGAGCGGGGAGGGTGGCCGAGCGAAGCGAGGTCGGGTGGGGGCGGCAAGGCCACGTCCCACGACCTGCCTTGTTTCAGGCAAGTGCGTCCCTGCGGGCCGCCCCCACCCCGTCGCTGGCGCGACGACCCTCCCCGGACGGGGAGGGAGAGGTGTCAATTCAACTGCATCCGCACGCGTTCGAACGTCGTGAACCGCCGCGCTTCCTCGACCCCGTCCAGGCCGTGGGCGCGCGACAGGGCTTGCAGCGAGCCGGCCAGCGCGCCCTGCTTCTCGCGCGCCGAGGCGACGTCGAGCCAGGGGCGGTGGTCCTCGGGGTCCAGCAGGGCGCGGCGCAGGGCCGAGCGTTCGGCGGCCTCATAGTCCCGGCCGCGAATGGCGCGGCTGAACAGCACGTTCTGCAGCCGGATCAGGGACTGTCGATCCGTCACCGGCGCCATCAGGATGTCCAGCCGATCCGCGACATGCGGCATCAGCCCGGCGCGAAGCGCACGGCGGGTCAGTTCGCTGGGCAGGATCAGCCGGCCCTGGCTGAACGGGTCCAGCGCCACCGGCCCCTCCGGCGTCTCGACGCGGATCATGAAATGGCCGGGGAAGTCCACGCCCGCCGCCGTGATACCGGCTTCGCGCGCCGCATGCAGATAGAAGACGGCCAGGGCGGCGGACAGGCCGCGCCGCCGCTCGGCCACCGCGATGATGTCGGTGTTTCCGGGATGATCGAAATGGATCAGGTCGCCGTTCAGCCGAAGGTCCGCGCACAGGGTCTCGGACAGGGCCTCGTCGGGGCTTTCGCCGCCGATCCGTTCCTTCAATCGCGCGCAGGCGTTGCGGGCGAGGGCGCGCACAGGCTCGGGATCACGCAGGGGTTGGTCGTGAATGGCGCAGGCGATCGCAGCCTCCAGCAGGGGGAAGGCGTCGTCCTCGGCCTGACCGGCCGCGGTCAGGATGGCCTCGGCCTCCTCGCGCGTCATGCGATCCCTTCGTCAGCGCCTTTCGACGCCGCGAAGATGACGTGGAACGCGCCAGGGAGCCAGCGCCACCATATCAATTCTCAAATCAAGACGTTGCAGGCCGGGACGATTGCGCCGGATGGCCTCGCCCGCCGCGATCAGCCGGTCGTGCTGGTCGGGTTTCAGCGCGAGCATCGCCGCCTCGATGGTCGCGCGGCGCTTGACCTCGACCACGGCCAGCACACGGCCGCGACAGACCAGCAGGTCGATCTCGCCGGCCCGGCTCTTGAGCCGAAAGCCCAGGACGCGATAGCCGCGCAGCATCAGCCAGAACGCAGCGATCCATTCGGCGGCGTGACCGGCCTTGAACGCCGCCCCGCCCTTCGCCTGACGCCACGCCGCCTTGGGGCGACGGACCGGCGCGGGCCGAGGCAGGCGTTTCACTTGCCCTTCAGCTCCAGCGCGCGGCGATAGAGGGTCTTGCGGTTCAGCCCCAGGGCCTTGGCGACCTCCGAGGCGGCGTCGCCGGTCGACAGGGTCTGCAGGGCGTCGATCAGGGCGGCGTCCGCGTCGGCTTCGGTCGCCTGAACCTCTTCGCCGGGGCCGACGACCACCACGATCTCGCCCTTGGGGCCGTCCAGGCGCGGATCGACCGCCAGCGCATCCAGCGTCCCGCGCACACACTCTTCATAGAGTTTGGTCAGCTCTCGGGCGACGGCGGCGGGGCGCGGACCCAGCACGGCGGCCATGTCGGTCAGGCTGTCCCTCAGACGCGGCCCGCTTTCGAAGAAGACCAGGGTCTGGCGCTGACCCTTCAGGCCTTCCAGCGCGGCGGTGCGACCCGCCGTCTTGGGCGGCAGGAAGCCGGCGAACAGCACCCGGTCGGCGGGCAGGCCGGCGATGCACAGGGCCGCCAGCAGGCTGGACGGGCCGGGGATCGGATGGACAGGCAAGCCCTCGGCGATCACCGCGCGGGCGACGACGAAACCGGGATCGCTGACCAGGGGCGTGCCCGCGTCCGACACCAGGGCCACGACCTGGCCCTCGCGCAGGCGTTCGACGGCCTGTTCGGCGGCGCGGCCGGACGCATGGTCGTCGCAGCGTTCCAGCCTGGCCTTCAGCCCATAGGCCGCCAGCAGTTTGGCGGTGACGCGGGTGTCCTCGGCCAGCACCAGGTCGGCGGCGGCCAGCACGTCCAGCGCCCTCAGCGTCATGTCGCGCAGGTTCCCGATCGGGGTGGCGACCAGATACAGGCCCGACTCCACCCGCCGGGGCGGCGGGGCGGCGGGTGGAAAGGGCGAAAGTTCGCTCAACGCTCGACCACGGCCGCCGGCGGGCGCGGCGCCGAGGTCAGGCCCGACCCCTGGAAGGCGGGACCGGCGTCATAGGCGGCGAAGGTGGCGGCGGTGATGATCTCGCTGACCGAGGCGCCCAGGGACACGATCTGAACCGGCTTCTCCAGACCGACCAGCAGCGGGCCGATCACGGTCGCGCCGCCCAGGGCCTGAACCAGTTTGGTCGAGATGGCGGCCGAATGGATGGCGGGCATGACCAGGATGTTGGCGGGCTTGGTCAGGCGGTTGAAGGCGTAGGCCGGGTGACCCTTGGGATCCAGGGCGACCTCCGGCGGCATTTCGCCCTCGTATTCGAAATCGACGCCCTTCTTGTCCAGGATGCGGATCGCCTCGCGGACCTTTTCGGCGCGGTCGCCGGGCGGGTTGCCGAAGGTGGAATAGGACAGGAAGGCCACGCGCGGATTGCGGCCCAGCCTGCGCACCGTCTCGGCCGCCTTGACGGCGATGTCGGCCAGTTCCTCCGCGTTGGGCAGTTCGTGAATGGTGGTGTCGGCGACGAACAGGGTCCGGCCCTTAGCCAGCAGGATCGACAGGCCGATCAGGGTGTCCTCGACGTCCAGCACGCGCTGGACCTCCTTCAGCGCCATATTGAAGTTGCGGGTCACGCCCGCGACCATGGCGTCGGCCCGGCCCTTGGCGACCAGGGTGGCAGCGAAATAGTTGCGGTCCTGGTTGATCATCCGCTGCACGTCGCGGCGCAGATAGCCCCGGCGCTGCAGCTTTTCGTACAGCCAGTCGGTGTCCTCGACATTGTGGTCCGAGACGCGGGCGTTGATGATCTCGATGCCCAGCTCGTCGAAGTTCAGACCCGCCTCGGCGGCGTTCTGACGGATCAAATCCTCACGCCCGACCAGAAGCGGCGTGCCCAGGTCGGCCTGTTTGAAGCCCCAGGCGGCGCGAATGACGGCGGGCTCCTCGCCCTCGGCGAAGACGACGCGCTTGTTGGGCCCGCCGCGCACGGCCGAGCTGATCTTCTGCATCAGGGCGGCGGACGGATCGACGCGCGAACGCAGGGCGTTGCGATAGGCGTCCATGTCCTCGATCTGGACGCGGGCCACGCCGGTATCCATCGCCGCCTGGGCGATGAAGGGCGGGATGTACCAGATCAGGCGCGGATCGAACGGCGTCGGAATGATGTAGTCCGGGCCGAACTTCAGCTTGCGCCCGCGATAGGCGGCGGCGACCTCGTCCGGCACATCCTCGCGTGCCAAGGCGGCCAGGGCCTGGGCGCAGGCGATCTTCATCTCGTGGTTCACGCGACGCGCGCGCACGTCCAGGGCGCCCCGGAACAGATACGGGAAGGCCAGGACGTTGTTGACCTGGTTCACATAGTCCGAGCGGCCGGTGGCGATGATGGCGTCCGACCGCACCGACTGGACGTCTTCGGGCGTGATCTCGGGATCGGGGTTGGCCATGGCGAAGATGATCGGATTGGGGGCCATCGACGCCACCATCTCCTTGGTGATCGCGCCCTTGGCCGACAGGCCCAGCACCACGTCGGCGCCGACCATGGCCTCGGCTAAAGTGCGCAGCGGGGTGTCGGTCGCATGGGCGGCCTTCCACTGGTCCATGCCGTATTCGCGGCCCTGATAGACCACGCCGTCGCGGTCGCAGATCACGGTGTTCTCGGCCTTGACGCCCGCCGCCTTCATCAGGGCGATGGACGACAGACCCGCCGCGCCGGCGCCGGCCAGCACCACCTTGACCTCGTCCAGCTTCTTGCCCGCGACATGGCAGGCGTTGATCAGGCCGGCGGTCGAGATGATGGCCGTGCCGTGCTGGTCGTCATGGAAGACGGGGATGTCCAGCAGGTCCTGAAGCTCGCTTTCGATGACGAAACATTCCGGGGACTTGATGTCCTCCAGATTGATGCCGCCCCAGGTGTCGCCGATGTTCTTGACGACGGTGATGAACTCGTCCGGATCGGTGGTCTTCACCTCGACGTCGAAGCTGTCGACGTCGGCGAACCGCTTGAACAGGACCGACTTGCCTTCCATCACCGGCTTGGAGGCCATGTGGCCCAGGTTGCCCAGGCCCAGGATGGCCGTGCCGTTCGAGATGACGGCGACCAGATTGCCCTTGGCCGTATAGTCGTAGGCCTTGTCGGCATCGGCGGCGATCGCCAGCACAGGCACGGCCACGCCCGGGGAATAGGCCAGCGACAGGTCGCGCTGGGTCGCCATCGGCTTGGTCGGCGCCATGGAGATCTTGCCCGGCGTGGGGATGCGGTGGAAATCCAGGGCCTCTTGGTCGGAGAAGGTCTGTTTTTCGGTTTGATCGGGCATGACTTTGGGCGTTTCCGGGCGCGTCGTTTCTGATTGGCTCGTCTGTTCCTAAAGCGGCGGACGGTAAGGGACAACCGCAGACGGGCTATCGCGCCTTATCCCACAGTTTCGGGACGCGAAGGCCGTCAAACCCGCAGCCGTCGCCGGCTCTGTGCGAAAAAGGTGACCCGACGGAACAGCCGCGTGCGGTTTTCCGCAAACGGCCTGTTTCAGATCGACAGCAGGCCCGTGCGCTCGATTTCCACGGGCCCGGTCATCAGCACATGATCGGTCTGCGCATCCCAGTCGATGACCAGTTCGCCGCCGTCCACGACCACGGTCGCCTTGCGGTCCGTCATGCCTCGCCGGGCCGTCGCGACCAGGGCGGCGCAGGCGCCAGTGCCGCAGGCCATCGTCAGGCCTGCCCCGCGCTCCCAGACCCGTAGGCGGATGTGGTCGCGGTCCAGCACGTTTGCGAAGCCGACATTGACCCCTTGCGGGAACAGCGGGTGATGCTCGACCAGCGAGCCGGATCCGGTGACGAAGCCGTCGTCCTGGCGGTCGGTGAAGAAGACCACGTGCGGATTGCCCATGGAGACGGCGCCCGGCGTGTGCAGGATCGGCGCATCGATCGGCCCGACCTGAAGCTCGATCCCGCGCGTGTCCATCTCCTCGGCTAACGGCACCTGGGTCCAGTCGAGCCGGGGCTTGCCCATGTCCACGGTCACGCGGTGGTCGCCGGCGCGGGTCGCGGTGGTCGGTCCGCCCGCCGTATCGATGACGACGCGATCCGCGCCGTTCGCCTGCATCAACAGCCAGCCGACGCAGCGCAGAGCGTTGCCGCAGGTCTCGACCATTGACCCGTCGGCGTTCCACACCCGCATGAAGGCATCGGCCGTCGCGGACGGTTCGATGGCGATCAGCTGGTCGAACCCTTCGCCCGTTTCACGGTCGCCCAGCGCGCGAATTTGCACATCGGTGGGAGCGAACGGCTGTTCCAGCGCATTGACGACGACGAAGTCATTGCCGGCGCCGTTCATCTTGACGAAAGGACGGGTCATGCAGGCCATATAGGCGCATCCCTGCGTCCCGGAAACCAGCGTGTCCCATACCGAAACCGACCCCAAGGACGACGGCCTGCGGCTGAAGGCGCGGTTGCGTTATCTGTATCACGGCAGCCAGCCGGCGGCGGTGAAGTTCCGACTGATGGTGATCGCGGTGGACTTCGCCATCATCGCCTTCTTCCTGGCCTCGCCGATCCTGAAGAATATGGGATGGGCCTTCTATGCGCTGGACTATCTGGTGGCGGCGACCCTGGCGGCCGATCTGGCGGCGCGGGCCTATGCCTATTCGGACATCAGGGACTGGCTGAAGCGGCCGATCGTCTGGCTGGACCTATTCATTCTGGCCACCCTGCTATTCCCGATCTGGCTGTTCAACCTGGGCTTCCTGCGGATGCTGCGCCTGTGGACCCTGCTGAACTCGGACTTCTTCTGGCGCACCATCGGGGCCCGGTTCGACGACACCCGGGTCGAGGGGATCGTGCGGGCCCTGTCCAGCCTGGTCACCTTCGTCTTCGTCACGACGGGTTTCGTCTATGCGACCTTCCTGGGGCATGACGGGATCGCGGGCTATATCGACGCCATGTATTTCACCGTGGCGACCCTGACGACGACCGGGTTCGGCGACGTGACCCTGCCCGGATCGCTGGGCAAGCTGTTGTCCATCGCCATCATGCTGGTGGGCATCACCTTGTTCCTGCGTCTGGCCCAGGCCCTGATCAAGCCGCACAAGGTCCGCTATCCGTGCGAGGCTTGCGGGCTTCAGACCCACGATCAGGACGCGGTCCACTGCAAGGCCTGCGGCAACCTGCTGTGCATCGAAGACGAGGACTGAGGCCGGTGTGACAAAACGGTAAGGTCGCACGGCTTGCCGCACGGGAAGGCGTCGCTAAGGTGCCGGCTTCGTTTTCCGGGGACTGTCCATGATCCGCTCTTCCGCCGTCGCGCTCGCGGCCCTTCTCGCCTCCACCAGCCTGACCTCGGTATCCATGGCCCAGACCCCTGCCTCTTCTCCCGCCCACGCTTCCGGCGCCTTTGCGACCAGCGACGCGACCGACCCCTATCTGTGGCTGGAGGAGGTCGAGGGCGAGCGGGCGATGGAATGGGTCAAGGCCCACAACGACCGCACCTTCGCCGTGCTGCAGGGCGATGCGCGCTATGAGCCGCTGCACCAGCAGGCGCTGGAGATCGTCCAGGCTCAGGACCGCATCCCCTCGCCCGGCTTCACCCACGACGGCCATATCGACAACTTCTGGCAGGACGCCCAGCACGTGCGCGGCGTCTGGCGCCGGACCACGCTGGACAGCTATCGCACTGCGACGCCCGAGTGGCAGACCATCCTGGACATCGACGCCCTGGCGGCGGCCGAGGGCCAGAACTGGGTCTACAAGGGCGCGACTTGCCTGGCGCCCGAAGAACGCTATTGCCTGCTCAGCCTGTCGAACGGCGGCAAGGACGCGGTGACCCTGCGCGAGTTCGACAGCGTCGAGCGCAAGTTCGTCGAGGGCGGCATCGTCCTGCCGGAATCCAAAGGCGGCGCGTCCTGGATCGACAAGGACACCCTGCTGATCTCGCGCGACTTCGGCCCCGGCACCCTGACCGACTCTGGCTATCCGATGGTGGTCAAGCGCCTGAAGCGCGGTCAGGGCCTGGACCAGGCCGAGACCCTGTTCACGGGCAAGCCGACGGACGTCTCGGTGTCCGGCTATACGCTGCGCGACGCCGACGGGGTGGTGAAGGCGACCCTGATCAACCGGTCGGTGGATTTCTATTCGTCTGAGACCTGGCGCCTGACCGACGACGGCGCCCTGACTCAGCTTCAACTGCCGGCCAAGTCCGACATCACCGGTCTGGTGGACGGGCGGCTGCTGGTGTCGCTGAAACAGGACTGGACCGCGCCGTCGGCCCAGGATTTCAAGACCGGCGACCTGATCGCATGGCCGCTGGAGGCCTGGCTGGCCGATCAGGCGACCCCGGCCCAGCTGGTGCTGCGTCCGACCGAGCGTCAGGCGATCGAGGGCGTCAACGTCACGCGCAACCGTCTGGTCGTGGCCCTGTATGACAATGTGCGCGGTTCGGTGCGGGTTTATACTCCCGGTGACGGTGAGTGGGCGCACACGACCCTGGACCTTCCGCAGAACGTCTCGGTCGGCATCGGCTCGGCCTCCGAGAAGGACGACAACGTCTTCGTCAGCATCACCGGCTATCTGAACCCGTCCAGCCTGTGGCTGGCCGATGCGGCGACCGGTGCGGTGGATCAGGTCAAGTCCATGCCGGCCAAGTTCGATGCCGCCGGCATGACGGTGGACCAGCACGAGGCCCGCTCGGCCGACGGGACGATGATCCCCTATTTCGTGGTGCATAAGGCGGACATGCCGCTGGACGGGTCGAACCCGACCCTGCTGTACGGCTACGGCGGGTTCGAAAGCTCGCTGCTGCCCGGCTATTCGGCGACGGTCGGCAAGCTGTGGCTTGAGCGTGGCGGGGTCTATGTCATCGCCAATACGCGCGGCGGCGGCGAGTTCGGCCCCCGCTGGCACGAGGCGGCCCTGCAGCAGAACCGCCAGCGCGCGCACGAGGACTTCCAGGCCGTGGCTCTGGACCTGACCCAGCGCAACATCACCAGCCAGCCCAAGCTGGGCATCATGGGCGGCTCGCAAGGCGGCCTGTTCATGGGGGCGATGCTGACCCAGCGGCCGGACCTGATCAACGCGGCCGTCATCCAGGTGCCCCTGTTCGACATGCTGCGCTTCCACAAGCTGCTGGCCGGCGCCTCGTGGATCGGCGAATACGGCAACCCGGACATCCCCGAACAGCGCGCCTGGATCGAGCAATATTCGCCCTATCAGAACCTGCGCGCCGGCCAGCCCTATCCTGAAGTCTTCATCCACACCTCGACCAAGGACGACCGCGTCCATCCGGGCCATGCCCGCAAGGCGGCGGCGCGTCTGGAAGAGCTGGGCTATCCGGTCCTGTTCTACGAGAACGTCGACGGCGGCCATGCGGCCGGTGCCAACCTGCGCGAGACTGCGCGTCGTCTGGCGCTGGAATACACCTATCTGTCGCGCCGCCTGATGGACACGCCGGCGCAGGAATAGACCGATCAATCCTCCCCCGAGAGCGCTTGCGAACGGGGGAGGGGGACCACGAAGTGGTGGAGGGGGCGACCCCCGCACCCTTTCTGGGTCCAGCCCCCTCCACCGCCTGCGGCGGTCCCCCTCCCCCGCTATGCGGGGGAGGATCAGATTTGCGGAGTTCTAGACATGCGTCACCTGATCCTGTCCGCTGCCATTCCGGCGCTTCTGCTGGGCGCTTGCACCATAGCTCCGGCGCAATCCTCGATGTGGCGGGCGGATGAGCATCCTGAGCGCATGGGGCCGCCGGCCGGTTATCCTCAGAACCTGACCCCGGCCGGCGTCGCAGCCGCCGACGATCATCTGGCGCTGGAACAGGTGGACGGGGCCGAGGCCATGGCCTTTGTCGCCGAGGAGAACCGCAAGTCCCTCGCCGTCCTGACCGGCGACGCGCGCTACGAGACCTTCCGGGCCGAAGCCGAAGCCATCCTGACCGCCACCGACCGGATTCCCAGCCCATCCTTCCTCGGCGACGGGATCGGCAACTTCTGGCAGGACGCAGCCAATCCCAAGGGCGTCTGGCGCCGCACGACGCTGGACAGCTACCGCACCGCCACGCCCCAGTGGGAGACCCTGCTGGACATCGACGCCCTCTCCAAGGCCGAGGGTGAGGACTGGGTGTTCAAGGGCGCCGACTGCCTGGCGCCCGACGAAACCCGCTGCCTGATCAACCTGTCCGACGGCGGCAAGGACGCGGTGGTCGTGCGCGAGTTCGACCTGACCACGAAACGGTTCGTGGACGGCGGTTTCAACCTGCCCGAGGGCAAGCATCGCATCGAATGGCTGGACCGCGACACGCTCCTGGTCGCCACCGATTTCGGCGCCGGCACCATGACCGAGTCCGGCTATCCCTTCATCGTCAAGACCTTGAAGCGCGGTCAGGCCCTGGCCCAGGCGACCGAGGTGTATCGCGGCGAACAGGGCGACGGCGGCTACGGCGTCAGCCCTGCCGTCTATCGGGACAAGGAAGGCAAGGTCACCGCGGTCATCATCACCCGCCCGCTGGACACCTTCCGGTCGGAGACGTGGAGCCTCGGCCATGACGGCAAGGCGCAAAAGCTGAACCTGCCGGAGCGGGTCGGGATTTCGGGCGTGATCGACGGCCGCCTGGTCTTTTCGCCGGATCAGGCGTGGAGCTTCGACGGTCAGGAGTATGCGGCAGGCTCATTGCTGGCCCTGCCGCTGGCGGTGCTGGGCGAGACGCGGCTCGACATTCTGATCGGCCGAGACAGCGCCGTGGTCTTCCAGCCGACCGCGCGTCAGGCGCTTCAAGGCGTCGCCGTCCTGTCCGACGCCATCTTGGCGGCCGTCACCGACAATGTGGCTGGGCGACTGATGCAGTTCCGTCCCGCCGCCCAAGGGTGGACGGCTTCGTCCATCACGGTCCCTGACAACCTCGCTGTCGGCCTGGGCGACTCGTCCAAGTCGCGCGGCGAGGTCTTCGTCTCGACCCAGGGCTTCCTGGTTCCGCCGACCCTCAGCCTGGCCGATGCGGATGCGGCGACCCTGACAACGCTGAAGTCGGCGCCGGCCAAGTTCGACGCCTCGCGCGACGTGACCGAGCAGTATGAGGCGACCTCCACCGACGGGACCAAAATCCCCTATTTCATCACCCGTCCGCGCGACATGAAGCTGGACGGGTCGAACCCGACCATCATGCTGGGCTACGGCGGGTTCCAGGTCAGTCTGAACCCGGCTTACAAGCCCGAGATGGGCAAGCTGTGGCTAGAGCGGGGCGGGGTCTTCGTCCAGGCCAACATTCGTGGCGGCGGCGAGTTCGGTCCCGACTGGCACCAGGCGGCGCTGGACGGAAATCGCCAGAAGGCTTTCGACGACTTCGCGGCCGTGGCGCGCGACCTGGAACAGCGCGGCGTCACCAGCCCGCGTCACCTGGGCATCTACGGCCGCTCGAACGGCGGCGTCCTGACCAGCGTGTCGATCACCCAACACCCCGAACTGTTCAATGCGGCTGTGATCGAAAGCCCTCTGGTGGACATGTTGCGCTATCACGAGCTGCCGGCCGGCGCCTCGTGGATCGGTGAATATGGCGACCCGCGCATCCCGGAAGAGGCGGCATGGATCGCAAAATATTCCGCCTATCAGCAGCTGCGGCCCGACGTGACCTATCCGCGCGTCTATCTGACCACCAATACCCGCGACGACCGGGTCCACCCCGGCCATGCGCGCAAGTTCGCGGCCCGCCTGGGCGACCAGGGTCACGACCATCTCTATTACGAGGACACGGCCGGCGGCCACTCCAACGACGCCGATCCGGTCGCCAACGCCCGCCGCTGGGCGCGTCACTATGTCTATCTGTCGCAACAGCTGATGGACTGAGGGCTTTTTCTTTTGGGCTACCGCGCTTGGCGCTGCTTGAGCCGTCCTTGTTTGGGCTATCGCGCTCCGTGCGCGCTTGAGCCCGTGGGTCACGCGATTATGAGGCGCGGCGGTGCGTCGCGGGGACTAAGAACGACGGCATGAACACCAAGGGCTGGATCATCGCGGGCACGGTCATGGCGGGCGCCCTGCTGTCCGTCGCCTCGGCGGCCCAGCCGGCTGCCAGCCGTCCGCCGCTCGCGCCGCGTCAAGCTACAGCCGACGGCCCGCCGGTGGTGGTCGAGCTCTTCACCGCCCAAGGCTGCGGCGGCTGTGTCGAGGCCAATGCGGCAGTGGAGAAGGCGGCGGCTCAGCCCGGCGTCATCGCCCTGACCTACGGCGTCGACTACTGGGACTATCTGGGCTGGGCCGACACCTTCGCCCGCCCGGAGTTCGTTCAGCGTCAGCGCGCCTATCGCGCCGCCTTGCGCCAACGCGGCGTCTCGACGCCTCAGGTAGTGATCGACGGCCGCCGTCAGGTCTCCGGCGCCCGCAGCCTCGAACTTGAAACCGCCATCGATCAGGAAGCCGTGCGCCAGGTCTGGCCGCCCCAGATCGAGTTCCGCGAGAGTGGAAACGGCGTCGGCGTCGGCTCCGGCCGCGCGCCCGTCGGCGGCGCCGAGGTGGTGGCGGTGACCTATACGCCCGGTCCCCAGGTGGTCGAGGTCCGCCAGGGCGAAAACCGCGGCCAGGCCGTGCGGCACATGAACGTCGTGCGCGGCGTGACCCGCCTGGGCGAATGGCGCGGCCGCCCCATGCTCTACACCCTGCCGCCCGTGCGTCCCGGCGAGGCGGTGGCGGTGCTGGTCCAGGGCAAGACCGACAAACGCATCCTGGGCGCCGCCGTCAGGGACTGAAGATCGCGCGCCGTCTTATGGAGACGCAGGGCACAGAGCGCTGACGGGATTGGGTCCGGTCGCCGTCAGCAGGCCGAGGCGATAGGGCAGGTCGATATAGGCCGTGTCGGGCGCATGCGGCTCCAGGCCCTGATAGAGGAACTGAAGCGGCTGGCAGGGATCGATCGTCAGGGTCTGATCATAACCGCTGCGGACCAGCTCGCCGTGCGATACGCCCTGAGACCAGGCCTCGCCGTCGAAGACGACATTGTCCGACCCGGCGAAGGAATTCGATGGACTGCCCACCAGCAGACGCCAGTCGCCATCCAGCCGATCGCTGGTCCAAACGCGGAAATAGCGTCCCTGGGGTCCGATCGCTTCGACCAGGGTCAGGTAGGTGTTCGTGCCGGCCAGCCGGTAGTGCATGCTGGCTTCGAAGATGTCGTCTCGCGGCCCGGTCATGACGCGGCGTGTGTCGGCAAACCTGGCCGGAAAATTCTGGATCGACGTCCGCGACCGGAACAGGGTGCCGTGGTCGTCCGTGTTGAACAGATAGCAGGACGCCTCGTCGCAGATGATCCAGAAGTCGAGCCAGGCCTCCTGGCCCGTGGCGGCCTTGATGATGTCCGGGGCCTGGTCGAAGAAGGGTTTCGGCGCGCTCCAGGATGACGGATCACCGATCGTCGCGGTCGTCGAATAGACGGGCGGACCGCTCTGGTAGACCATGTACCAGAGCTTCTGCGGCGCGAAGTAGAACACCTGCGGGGCGGCTCTGTAACCTGGCCCGATCCCAGACTGTTTCAGATCGACGATGGGAGCGGTCGACGCCTGCGACCAGTCGGTGAAACGGGTATAGGCCATGTGCCAGCCCTCGGCCCCGACCGAGGTCATGAAGACATGATACTCGCCGTCCACATGGACGATCGAGGGGTCCTTGAGCGCCAAATACCCGTTTCCGTCACCGGCCCTCGGTGCGATGATCTGGGCGGAGGAGCGCCAGTGGAATTTGGAAAGCGACGTCCCGTCTTCGACCGACTTCGCTGTCGTGGGGTCGGGTTTGACGACAACCAAGGCCAGCGCCGCTGCGAGCGCCCAGGTCCATCGACGTCTTTTCGGCAGCGCGATCATCGCCATGCGTCCTGTGAAAAGCAGCAGATGACGCCCGGCGTATCGACGGAATGTGTTTGCGTAAAGCCGCCGCGCTAGGCTCCGGCCTTCTTCGCGAAACCCCAGGCCGCGTCGCTGAGCGGGCCGACTTGTGCGGCCATGGTCTTGGCGTGGGCGCTGGCGGCGGTGCCGTCGCGGACACGGCCGGCGATGCCCTGGCAGATGGCCGCCAGGCGGAACAGGTTGTAGGCGTAGAGCCAGTCCAGATTGGCGGGCCGCATGCCCGTCGCGGCGGCGTAGCGTTCGACCGTCTCCTCGACGGACGGGATGCCCAGGGCCTCCAGATCGGCGCCGGCGAGGCCGTTGCGCAGGCTGGCCGGGATGGCCCACGCGATCAGCAGATAGGAGAAGTCGGCCATCGGATCGCCCAGGGTCGACAGCTCCCAGTCCAGCACGGCGCGAACCTCGGCCCGGTCCGGCGCCAGGATCATGTTGTCGAGCCGGAAGTCGCCGTGGACGATCCGGCTTGGTCCCTCGGGCGGCAGGCTGTCGGGCAAGAAGGCGATCAGCCGGTCCATGGCGGCGACGGGTTCGGTCTCCGAGGCGCGATACTGTTTGGTCCAGCGGCCGACCTGACGCGCGAAATAGTTGCCGGCCTTGCCGTAGTCGCCCAGGCCGATGGCGGCGGGGTCGAAGGCGTGCAGACGGGCCAGGGTGTCGGTCTGGGCCTCATAGACGGCGCGGCGTTCGGCAGGCGTCAGGCCGGGAAGTTTCAGGTCCCAGAAGATCCGCCCCTCGACCTTGTCCATCACATAGAAGATTGACCCGATGACGGTCTCGTCCAGGCACAGGGCGTGGGGTGTGGCCACCGGGAAGCCTTGGGCGGCCAGGGCGGAAATGACCTGAAACTCGCGGTCCACGGCATGGGCGCTGGGCAAGAGGACGCCGGGCGGCTTGCGACGCAGCACATAGCTCTTGGCCGGCGTCGTCAGTTCGTAGGTCGGGTTCGACTGGCCCCCCTTGAACTGGCGCACCGCCAGCGGGCCGGCGTAGCCCGCGACATGGGCGGTCATCCAGGCGTCGAGCGCGGTCTCGTCCAGCCGATAGCGAGGATCGACCTCGCGCGTGCCGGAAAAGGCGGTCTGGGCGTCCAGAGTGGGGGCGTCGAGTGAAGAGGCGTCGGTCATGGGCGGCCCAGTCAGGTCTTTTGGGGTTTCCTACGCCGCCCGCGTCTTACGCCCGGTCCGGCGCGGCGATGATGGCGGCCTTCACGGCGCGACGCCAGCCGGAAAGCAGACGCTCACGGTCCTCGGTCTTCATCCGCGGCCTCCAGCAGGCCGGAGCCTCGGCGGGTCGGGCCTCCAGATCGGGCAGCAGGCCGACGCCCAGGGCCGCCAGACGCGCGGCGCCCAGGGCGGTCATCTCCTGGAAGGCCGGGCGTTCGACCTCGACCTCGCAGATGTCGGCGACGAACTGCATGGCGAAACTGTTGGCAGTGACGCCGCCGTCCACCTTCAGCGTCTTCAGCGGCGGGGCGCCGTCCTGGGCCAGGGCGTCCAACAGATCCCGCGTCTGATAGGCCAGGGCCTCCAGAGCCGCGCGGACGAAATGGGCCGGGCCGGAATCCCGCGTCAGCCCGACCACGGTCCCCCGCGCCTCCGGCTCCCACCAGGGTGCGCCCAGGCCGGTGAAGCCGGGCACCATATAGACCCCGCCGTTGTCGGGTAGCTCCTGCGCCATCGCTTCGGACTGGCGCGATTCCGAGATCAGCCCGACCCCGTCTCTCAGCCACTGGATCGCCGACCCCGCCGAGAAGATCGACCCCTCCAGCGCATAGGCGGTCTCGCCGTCGGCCCGGTATCCCAGCGTGCCCAGCAGCCGCCGCGTCGAGGCGACCGGCTCGGCGCCGACATTGGCGACCAGAAAGGCGCCGGTGCCATAGGTGATCTTGGCGTCGCCGGCCTTCAGCGCGCCGTGTCCGACCAGGGCCGCCTGCTGATCGCCTGCGGAACCGGCGATGGGCAGGGCGCGGCCGATCAGCGCCGGATCGGTCTCCCCGATGACGCCCGCGCAAGGGACGATGACGGGCAGGACCTCGCGCGGCACGCCGAACAGGGCGCACAGGTCGTCGCGCCATTCGACCGTCTTCAGGTCCATCAGGGCCGTGCGGGACGCATTGGTCGCATCGGTGGCGTGGACCCGACCGCCGGTCAGTTTCCAGATCAGCCAGGCGTCGATCGTACCCAGCTTGACCTCGCCCTTGGCCGCCCGCTCGCGTGATCCCGGCACGGCGTCCAGCAGCCAGGCGAACTTGGTCGCCGAAAAATAGGGGTCCAGAATCAGGCCTGTCGCCGCCTGGACCATGGGCTCATGACCCTCGGCGGTCAGGCGGGCGGTGACGTCGGCGGTGCGGCGATCCTGCCAGACGATGGCGCGGTGCAGGGGCTCGCCGGTCGATGCATCCCAGATCACCGCCGTTTCGCGCTGGTTCGTGATGCCGATGGCGGCGAACCGGCCGACCCCACCGGCCTTTCGCACCACTTCGCGGCAGGTCTGAAGGGTCGCGGTCCAGATCTCGGCGGCATCGTGTTCGACCCAGCCGGACTTGGGGAAATGCTGGGCCAGCTCGATGTGGCTGACGGCGACGGGGCGCAAATCCTGATGCTTTTCGCCTACCGCGCTTCGCGCTGCTTGAGGCGCGACCTCGAAGGCGATGGCGCGGGTCGAGGTCGTGCCCTGGTCGATGGCGAGTATGAGGCTCAAGACGTTTCTCCCTTGGACGCCTTACGCGGCGCTCGGACCTTGGGTTAAGGGGAGCATATGACGACGCACCTGCCCAGCTATGAAGGCGTCCTCGACGCCGCCCGTCAGATCGACGGCGTCGCCGTCCGCACGCCGCTGCTCGAAAGCCCTGCCCTGAACGCCGTCGTCGGCGGTCGGGTCCTGATGAAGGCGGAAAACCTGCAACGGGCCGGGGCCTTCAAGTTCCGCGGCGCCTATAACCGCATCAGTCGGCTGACGGATGATGAGAAGACGCGCGGCGTCGTCGCCTTCTCGTCCGGCAACCATGCGCAGGGCGTGGCCGCTGCCGCCGCCATGGTCGGCGCGCCGGCGATCATCGTCATGCCCTCGGACTCGCCCCAGGTGAAGGTCGAGGGTGTGATCGGCTTCGGCGGCGAGGTGCGGCTTTACGACCGCTGGACCGAGAGCCGCGAGGAAATCGGCGCCGCCATCGCCGCCGAGCGCGCCTCCATCCTGGTTCCGCCGTTCGACGATCCCTTCATCATCGAGGGGCAGGGGACGACGGCTCTGGAAATGCTGGATCAGGCCGACGCACCTTTCGACCAACTGCTGTGCGGCGCCTCAGGCGGCGGGCTGATGGCCGGGATCAATCTGGTCATGGCTGAACGCAGCCCTTCGACGCGGGTGTTCGTGGTCGAGCCCGAGGCCTTCGACGACACTGCGCGGTCGCTGGCGGCGGGCGAGCGCGTCGGGCATCCGCAAGGCGCGCCGTCGATCTGCGACGCTCTGATGTCGCCGATGCCGGGCGTTCTGACCTGGCCGATCAACCGGCGACTGGCGGGCGCGATCACCATGTCCGACGCGGAAGTGGCCGAGGCTGTGCGGTTCGCCTTTCGCCATCTGAAGCTGGTCATCGAGCCTGGAGGCGCGGTTTCTCTGGCCGCCCTGTTAGCCGGAAAGATCGGAACGGAAGGGCTGACGACGGCGATCATCCTGTCGGGCGGCAATGTCGATCCGACCCTGTACGCCGAGATCATCGAAGGGCGCTTCGGCGGTTGAGGGCTTTCCTTCGTCGTGCCGGTCGGCCAACCTCGCCTCAAAGCAATAAAGGGTGGACGCCATGACCAGGGCCAGCGAACTTCAGGGACTGATCGGCCAGGAGGTCGGGGTGTCGAAATGGTTCGACGTCACCCAGGCCCGGATCGACGCCTTCGCCGACTGCACCGAGGATCACCAGTTCATCCATGTCGATCCCGAGGCCGCCAAGGCGACGCCGTTCGGCGGAACCATTGCGCATGGGTTCCTGACTCTGAGCCTGGCATCCGCCATGAGCTACGATGCGGTTGCGCCGCTTGACGGGGTCGTGATGGGTGTCAACTACGGATTCGACAAGCTGAGGTTTCTGGCCCCTGTCCTGGCAGGATCACGCATCCGAGGCCGATTCAAACTGCTGTCCGCCGAAGACAAGGGGGGCGGTCGCTGGCTGTTGAAGCACGAACTAAACGTGGAGATCGAAGGTGGTGACAAGCCGGCTTTGATCGCCGAATGGCTCGGGATGCAAATCCTGCAGGCTTAAGGCGGTGCGCGTGGCTTGGCATTGCTCGGACAAGTGATCGCCCGCACCTTCGCCGATTGTGACGCGTGAACGGCCGAATGTTAACAATTTGTAGCTGAAGCGCCAAATTTACCTGTATCATCAACGCCACGGTATGAGATGTTGAAGCGCCTTCGGTCACGTTTCCGCCTCGACCTTCTAAGGCAAGGCTGGTAAGACCCGCGCAGGCGGTAGACCCGCCCCCTACTTAACAGAGGCGGAGGGATACCCCCCTATGCGTATGAAGACTTTCGTGCTGGCGTCCAGCGCAGCGGCCGCCTTGGCCCTGTCGGCTGGTGCTGCGTCGGCAGAACCCAACGGCTGGTACGGCGCCATCGACGCCGGCTACCACATGATCGACGACATCAACGCCGAGTCGTCCACGACCGGCGCGTCGTGGAACTATGAAGTGAACGACGGCTGGGCGGCGTTCGCCCGTCTCGGCTACCGCTTCAACCCCAACTGGCGCGTTGAACTCGAAGGCGGCTATCGCTCGGGCGACATCGGCAAGGTCCGTGCCGTTTCCGGCACGCAAGGCCTCTGCAACCTGACCCCGGCGACGGGCGGCTGCTTCTCGCCCGAAGGCGACATCGAGTCCGCCACCCTGATGGCCAACGTCATCTATGACTTTGGCTTCGAATACTGGGGCGTTCGTCCCTTCGTCGGCCTGGGCGCTGGTGTGAACCGCGTCGATACGAACACGGTCGGCGCTCTGCGTGCCAACCGTCTCGCCACCTTCGCCGCTGACGACAGCTCGACCAAGTTCGCCGCTCAGGCGATCGCCGGTCTGGCCTGGGCCATCAGCGACCGCGCCAACATCGACCTGACCTACCGCTATCTGACGGGCGACGCTTCGTTCGCCTCGACGACGGTCGGCACGGGCGCCGGCGCCACGCAGTTCGGCGAATGGGACGGCGACTACGATCAGTCGCACACCGTGACCTTGGGTCTGCGCTACAGCTTCGGTGCGGAAGAAATGGCTCCCCCGCCCCCGCCCCCGCCGCCTCCGCCCCCGCCGCCTCCTCCGCCCCCGCCGCCCCCGGCGCCGGTCGCTCAGACCCCGACGCCTCGCCAGTTCGTCGTCTACTTCGACTGGGATCGCTCGGACCTGACCGCGGAAGCCCGCTCGGTCGTGACGCAAGCCGCCAACTACGCCAAGTCGGGTCGTCCGACGCGCGTCGTGATCGTCGGCTACACCGATACCTCGGGTTCGGCCGCCTATAACCTGGGTCTGTCCAACCGCCGTTCGCGCACCGTCGCGGACTCGCTGGTTGCTGCAGGCGTCAACGGCGGCGTCATCGCCCTCGACGGCAAGGGCGAAACCAACCTGGCCAAGCCGACCGCCGACGGTGTGCGTGAACCGCTCAACCGCCGCGCGACCATCGATATCAACTTCTAAGACCTCTGAGGGGTCGGCCCGGACTTATCTCCGGGTCGATCTTCGGACTTTGAAGTCGTCGAAAGATAGAACGCCGCTTCCAAAAGGAGGCGGCGTTTTTTCTGTGCCGTAGAAGTCTTCAGGATTACGGGAGCGGGGTCAGTCTGCAGATGCGTGCGAGACGGTTGCTTGTGGCATTATGATCGGCTTGGAGGCGCTCAAGAGCGCCTGGCCAGCGCCGATGACGAAGGTCGCCGTCAGGACGGCGCTGATCACCGCGATGGCGGTCAGCTTCAGGCCGTGCCCGAACTCCCGATCCTCAGGCGTCACTGCGTCGTTCCCATGATCCGATGACGTCGAGAACCATGGCGTGCGATTGCGCGCAAATCACGAAGCCTGTGATTGAACAAAGAAAGGGCGGCGCCTCGTGGCGCCGCCCTCTGTCTAGTCTTCAAATGCCGCTGTCGATCAGCCGGTGAACGGACGGATCAGGATTTCGACGCGACGGTTCTGGGCCTTGCCTTCCGCCGTAGCGTTCGAAGCCACCGGATTGCGTGCGCTCTCTCCCGCGACATAGAGGCGCTGGGCGATCACGCCGCGACGCACCAGTTCGGAAGCGACGCTGCTGGCGCGGCGTTCGGACAGGGGCTGGTTGATCGCATCGCCGCCCGAAGAATCGGTGTGGCCGATCACATCCACCGTCGATTGGTCATACTGCTGCAGCACGCGCGCCACGTCGTCGAGCACGGGCAGGAAGCGCGGATCGATCGAGGACTGGTTGGTGGCGAAGGTCACGTCCGACGGCATGCGCAGAACCAGGACGTCGCCCTGGCGTGCGACACCGACGCCGGAGCCGGACAGTTCGGCTTCCATGGCGCGTTGCTGGCGGTCCATATACTGGCCCACGGCCGCACCGCCCAAGGCGCCGACGCCAGCGCCGATCAGGGCGTTCTTGCGGCCCTGTTCGCCGTTGGACGTATTGGTCAGATAGCCCAGCAGCGCGCCGCCCAGAGCCCCGGCGATGGCGCCGGTCCCGGTGTTGTTGCGAACGGGACCCGAGCGATAGGGGTCGGTCGTGGTGCAGGCGGCGGCGCCCAGCAGGGCGGCGATCGAGACGCTGGCGACGATGATCTTGGCGCGCATGGAATGGTCCTCTTCGTGAATATGATCTGGCGCGGAAACGTATGCTTACTGTGAAGGTTCCAAGCTGTATGGCGCGTGAACGGTGTCCGTGCTCCCGTTTGACGATGAACTGACAAGCCGCTGGATTAGGGGTATGGGAACCGCCGCACATCCCCAGACCGAGGACGACGCCCGTGAGCGCGACCCAGAACGACAGCCCTGCCGCCGACCGCGCGATCCAGCCGGTTTCGATGACCCAGTATGACGCTGACTTCCAGGCGTTCAGCGACGCCCTGGGCGCATCCTTCTCGCGATACGGCTTTGCGGTGGTGGCCGACCACGGTCTGGACGAGGCGCGTATCCACGCCGCCATCGACGACGCCAAGGCCTTCTTCGCCCTGCCTGAGGAGGTGAAGCGCCAGTATCATCAGCCGGGAACGGGCGGCGCGCGCGGGCTGACGCCGTTTGGGGTCGAGGCGGCCAAGGGCGCGAATGCCGTAGACCTGAAGGAGTTCTGGCACGTCGGTCGCGAGCTGCCTGAAGGGCATCCCTATCGCCGCTACATGCGCGACAACGTCTGGCCGACCGAGATCGAGGGCTTCAAGCCGCACCTGTATGGGATGTTCGAGGATCTGGACGCCCTGGGCGCCAAGATCCTGCGCGCCATCGCCCGCTATCTGAAGCTGGGCGACGACTTCTTTGCGGACAAGGTCGAGATGGGCAACAGCGTTCTGCGCATGCTGCACTATCCGCCGGTCCCGGCCGATGCGCCCGGCGTCCGGGCCGGCGCGCACGAAGACATCAACGTCATCACCCTGCTGCTGGGCGCCGAGGAGGCGGGCCTTCAGCTCAAGGAGAAAGACGGCAGCTGGCTGGACATCGCGCCGCCGCCCGGCGCCCTGGTCGTCAATATTGGCGACATGCTGCAGCGCCTGACGAACCACGTCCTGCCGTCGACGACCCACCGCGTGGTCAACCCGGCGCCGGAACGTCGCGGCTTCGCCCGCTATTCGACGCCCTTCTTCCTGCACTTCAACCCGGACTTCCCGATCGAGACCCTGCCCAGCGCCATCACGCCGGACAACCCTGACCGCTATGCGGGCAAGACGATCCTAGCCGAGGACTATCTGACCGAACGCCTGCGGGAAATCCGGCTGCTGTAGGGCGTCAGCGGGAAATCCGGAGGCGGGTGATGTCGCGACCGATGGCCTGGAAGTCGCTGGACAGGTCGGCGCCGGACTGAGGCAGGAAGGCCTTGTCCTTGTCGGTCGCGCAGGTCCTCAGGATGGTCGCGGCTTCGCTGCCGGGCGTGATCGAAAAGCCGACCGTATAGACGATGATGTTCTTGGCTTTCATGCCGGCGCAGAGCTGGGCCGCCTGGTCGAACGGGTCGCCGTTGGTCGCATCGCAAGCGATCTTGTCATAGAGGTTGCCCGAACCGGACCCTGCGTCGCGCGCGATGACGCCGCCACAGTAGGGGGTGTTGAACTCGCCGTCCGTCATCAGGATCACGGCCTTCAAAACCTTGTTGGGCGCATAGGCGGCGGCGGTATTGGACGACCACAGGCCGTTGAACTGGTCCGACACCGTGTACCAGCCCCAGGCCAGACCGATCTGACCCGCTGTCGACCCGGTGACTTTCAGGCCGTTGACCAGAGTCGTCAGGGTGTCGATGTTTGACGTTAGCGGCTGGATCGTGGCGGCGGGACAAGGATTGCGCGGCGAGGCGTAGTTGCGCCCGGCATGGGCAGAGCTGGGAGAAGTGTCGGCATAGGCTGACGAGCCCGCCCGCTCGCTGACGCAGCTTGTGTTGTCGAAGACGGTCAGGCGATTGTACTGCGCATCCCGGAAGACGCGTTTGGCGCATCCGTCACGTCCGCACTGGACCGTTCCGCTATTGGTGTAATCGGCATAGGCGGCGCCGGCGACAGGCAGGACGAAGGCGTCGTTGGATGTCTTCTCGAAGACTTCATAGAGGCCGTCATTCGTGGTGTTCAGCGCCGTCATTCCGTTGACGCCGGCGATCTGGACGCCCTCGTCCTCTGACAGGCCGTGGTTTCGCGAGGTGACGGTGACGAAACAGTCTTCGCGAGTGCATTTACGGATCTGTCCGCCGGAGCTGTAGCTGCTGTAGCCGCTGTTCGTATTCAGCGCGTACCAATTTCCACCGGACTGGTACTGGAGTGAGACCTTGTTGGCGTCGATTCGAACTACGCGATAGGCGCGGTTGTTGATCTGAGTCATGCCGCCGACGCTGCTGATCCAGACGTAATCATTGGTGGCCAGCCCATGTCCATTGGCGGTGACCACGCCGGGCGAGGCGCGGGTAATGCCGCCGATCGACTTCGCCGCCGCCGCCGCCCAGGACGCCCCGGTGATATTGGTCGCCGCAACCGACGGGCCGCGGGCGCCGTCGGCTCGGGTCCCCAAATTGACCCCGATCGAATAGGGGACGATGGCCATGCGCGAATAGTAGGGGGTCTGTTTGGCGGCCGGCTGGACCACCAGCTCAATCAACTGCTTCGCCGCATTCTTCAGATCGCCGATGCGGTTGTTGCTGGCCATCGATCCGGTGATGTCGAGAACCAGCGAGACCTCGATGTCCTTGGACGACCGATTGACCTCGGAGTGGACGCTGACCGGCAAGGTGTCGTCCAGGATCTTGCCGTAGGGCGGCAGGAAGACATTGGCGACCAGGGTCTTCACCTGAACCCGTATGTCGGCGACGATCAACTGATCCTTGGTCAGGACGATCTTGACGGCATCGTCGGCGAACGGCTCGACCGAGGCGTTTCGCAGATTGGCTCGCAGCGCCACCACGGCCACAGCCTGCAGGTCATCGGGATCGGTGTAGGAAGACCGTGCGGCGGCCAGGGCGGCGGCGTCCAGGGCGTCCTGAACGCGGGCCTTGACCGTGGTGATGCGATTGATGTCGATCCCGCCCAGGGTGATCATGATCAGGGCCGGCATCACCAGAGCGAATATCATCACGACATTGCCGCCCCGGTCGGACGACAGGCGCGCCGCCAGATTGCGCAGGCTTCGAACAGCTTTGCCGATCAGTGTGAAAGCTTGCGCCAAGATCATCCCCGAGGGCGCAGATCGCCCATATACCGCCCGAATGACCGCAGTGTGCCATCGGGCGGTTAAGGGAAGCCTCAAGGGGAACGGTTAACCAGGCCTTTGGCGTCAACCCTGGCCGACGACGCAGGCGTTCAGTCCTTCGTTGCGCACCGTGCCCATGGCCGCCTGGACGCGTGACGCCCTTCTGCGGACATAGGGACCGGGCGCCGCCGCCTGGTAACGGCGCGGGGCGGGCAGGATGGCGGCCAGACGCGCGGCCTCGCGCGGGCTCAGGTCGCGGGCGTCCTTGCCGAACCAGTGGCGCGAGGCGGCCTGGGCGCCATATACGCCGGGCGCCCATTCCACCACGTTCAGATAGACCTCCATGATCCGACGCTTGGACCAGACCGTCTCGATCAGCACGGTGTAGCCCGCCTCCAGGCCCTTGCGGACCCAGTCGCGGCCCGGCCACAGGAAGACGTTCTTGGCCGTCTGCTGGCTGATGGTCGATCCGCCCCGGATGCGTCCGCCCTCGGCGTTATGATCCAGCGCCTTCTGGATCGCCTCCATGTCGAAGCCGTGGTGGCTGCAGAAACGGGCGTCCTCGGCGGCGATGGCGGCGTTCACCAGGTTGGGCGAGATCTGGTTCAGGCCGCGCCACTGGTAATCCATCCCCTCGCCGCGAGCGAGCTGACGCAGCATCAGGATTGTCGGTGGCGGCGGCGCGACGGCGACGATCAGCACGCCGGCGACCGGGATCAGGGCCAGAACCAGAAGGGCGGTCAGCAGGACCCGACGCCAGCTCTTGCGACCCTTGGCCATCAGAGAATGATCACGCCGGCGGCGCCGTCCTCGTCGGCCCAGGCGACCTTGTCGACGGCGGGGCTGAGCGACAGGGCGACGATGGCCGGCCCCTTCTCGGCCTTGACGAAGTTCAGCCCCTGGGCGGCCGGATGCGCCACCCAGACCCGACCGTCGGTCAGGCCGGCGGCCAGCAAGCCTTGGTCGGCGCGGGCCGAGACCAGATTGACCAGGGTGGTGTCGTCATAACCGATCTCGGTCGCCTCGCGGCCCATAGGCCCGTTCGATCCGATGAAGGGCCACAGGACCGCGCCCTGTGCGCCGGAGGTCGCCATCAGCTGACCATTGGCCAGGAAGGCCATCGACCGGACCTTGCCCGGATAGCCGCCCATGCGCAGGTTCTTGGCGTCCTTGATGCGCCAGCCGTGCATCTGGTTGTCCTGCATGGTGGTGACGACGAAGGCGCCGTCGGGCGAGAAGGCGACGCCGGTGTGCGATCCAGCCCAGGCCAGTCTTACGGGTTGTTGTTTCTCTATCCGCGCATACCACAGCGCCGCCCCGCCATAGGTCGAGGTCGCGATGCGTCGGCCCTTGGGCTCGAAGGCGACGCCGGAGACGGTGCGCTCGTGCTGGAAGTCGCGGCGGAAACCGACATCGTTGGGGTCGATCACCGACAAGGTGCGGCCAAAGGAGAAGGCGATCAGGCCTGAAGCCGGCGAGGCGTCGATGGCGTCGATCCACTGATTTTTGGCCGTAGCCAGGACGGCCGGATCCTCGTCGCGGCGGCTCCAGACGACCTTGCCGTCGTCGCCGCCGGTGACGATCCCGTCGCCGGACGGGTGGACGCAGGCGCACAGCACGGCCCCGTCGTGGGCCTCGACCCGCGTGCGGTCCTCGAACCGGACAGAGCCGTCGCCGAGAGCGAAGACGGCGCCGGCGTTGTCGAACAGGGCGGCGGTGACCTGGGCGTCGAAATCGAAGTTCATGCGGACGCGTTAGCGGGTTGCGGGAGCGGGGGCAAATAGCGGCTTTTATTCTCCCTCCCCTTCATGGGGAGGGACGATCGCGCAGCGATCAGGGTGGGGTCCGTAAGGGCGTCAGCGAGGTCCATGACTTCCCCACCCCGGCTACGCTTCGCCGCCCCTCCCCATGAAGGGGAGGGAAAAGGCTAGACCGGGTCGGTCGGCTTGGGCTCGACCGGCGCCGGGGCGGCCTGGGCCTTGGCTGGTTCGTCGGGCAGGGGGATGAACTCCAGGTCGTCGGCGTGTGGCAGGGTCATGCGACCGGCCTTCCAGTCGGCCTTGGCCTGATCGATGCGGGCCTGGCTGGAGGCGACGAAGTTCCACCAGATCAGCCGCTCGCCCACCGGCTCGCCGCCCAGCACCATGACGGTCGACTGGACCAGGGCCTTTACGGTCGGTTCGGCGGTCGGCTCCAGCACGATCATCTGACCCTCGTGGAAGGTGCGGTCGCCGACCTCGATGGCGCCCTTGGCCACATAGAGGGCGCGCTCGCTCATGCCGCCGGCGCCCTTGCCGGACGGCGGGGCGGTGCGGACGCCAGGCTGAAGCTCCCAATGTATATAGAACAGCGGCGAAGAGACAGGCACGGCGGCCTTGGCGCCGTAGGCTTCGCCGGCGACCAGACGCGCGAACAGGCCGCCGTTCTCGTATGCAGGCTGGGCGTCCTCGCCCAGGTGATGGAAGGCCGGATCGATGTCCTCGGCCTCGTCGGGCAGGGCGACCCAGGCCTGCATCCCGTGCATCGGCCCGCCGGTGCTCTTTCTCAGCGGATCGGTGCGTTCGGAATGGACGATGCCCTTGCCGGCCGTCATCCAGTTGACCTCGCCCGGCCGGATCGCCTGATCATAGCCGAGGTTGTCGTGGTGCATGATCTCGCCCTCGAACAGATAGGTCAGGGTCGACAGGCCGATATGCGGATGCGGCCGCACGTCGATGGCCGTGGCGCCGGCTGCGAACTCGGCCGGCCCCATTTGGTCCAGGAAGATGAAGGGCCCGACCATCCGGCGCGAATGGAAGGGCAGGACGCGCCCGACCTCGAACCCGCCCAGGTCCTTGCGGCGCGCGTCGATCACCAGTTCGATCATGGTCGTGGTCCTCAGGCGGATCGGCCCGCCTGAGCGACGTTATCCGACGTGAGGCGTGATGATGCCAAGAGGCAGGGCGGTCACATTCTTCACGCCGCGCGTGACGATGTGGCTTTCGCAGTCCGAGACGATGCCCAGGGCCAGCAGTTTCTCGCGCAGGAACAGGTCGAAGGCGTGCATGTCCGAGGTGATGATGCGCAGCACATAGTCCTCGCGCCCGGTGATGGTGGCGCACTGGACCACCTCCGGCCATTTGGCCACGGCGGCTTCGAACAGGTTCAGATTGTCGGCCGAGGGCAGCATCAGCTTGACTATGGCGTAGACCTCGAAGTCCAGGCCCAGCAGTTGCGCGTTCAGCAGGGTGACCCGCTTGGTGATCAGGCCGGAATCTTCCAGCCGCTTGATCCGCCGCCAGCAGGGCGAGGCCGACAGTCCGACGCGATCCGCGACCTCCGCGACCGACAGCCCGGCGTCTTGCTGCAGGATATCCAGGATGCGGGCGTCGATGGGGTCGAGTTCGTCGGCCAATGCGTTTCTCCGATTATGATTATCGCGAAATAAAATACCCGATATCGGGATTGTGCAAGGTCAATTTGAGCGAGCACCTGCTTAGGGGCCGTGTTATCACACGTCCAGAGGAAACACGGACGGACCCCGAATGGATATGGACGCCCGCATGAACGACGAAAACGTGAAAAAGAACAGTCAGCCCCTGTCATTGCGCGTGCCGGAACCGTCCGGCCGACCCGGCGATGCGCCGGACTTCAGCCACCTGCTGATGGACCCCGCCGGCGTGGTCGAACGGCCCGAGGTCGGATCGACGCCGTACGAGATGCGCGATCTGGCCTTCCGTCTGATTCGGGTGCTGGACGACGAGGGCAATGCCGTCGGTCCGTGGAACCCGCGTCTGGATCCCGAGACCCTGCGTCGCGGCCTCAAGGCCATGATCCTGACCCGCGCCTTCGACGACCGGATGCACCGCGCCCACCGCCAGGGCAAGACCAGCTTCTATATGAAGTGCACCGGCGAGGAGGCCATTGCGGTCGCCCAGGGCATGCTGCTGTCGCGCGAGGACATGGGCTTTCCGACCTATCGCCAGCAGGGTCTGCTGATCGCGCGCGGCTATCCGCTGGTCGAGATGATGAACCAGATCTATTCGAACGCGGCGGACCCGATCAAAGGCCGCCAACTGCCGATCATGTATTCAGCCAAGGATTATGGCTTCTTCACCATCAGCGGCAATCTGGGCACCCAGGTGCCCCAGGCGGTCGGCTGGGCCATGGCCAGCGCCTACAAGGGCGACGACAAGATCGCCATCAGCTGGATCGGCGACGGCGCCACGGCCGAGGGCGACTTCCACAACGCCCTGACCTTCGCCTCCGTCTATCGCGCCCCGGTCATCCTGAACATCGTCAACAACCAGTGGGCCATCAGCTCCTTCCAGGGCATCGCCGGCGGTCTTGAGACCACCTTCGCCTCCAAGGCCATCGGCTACGGCTTGCCGGCCCTGCGGGTGGACGGCAACGACTTCCTGGCGGTGTGGGCGGCGACCCAGTGGGCCGAGGAGCGCGCCCGGTCGAACCAGGGGGCGACGGTGATCGAACTGTTCACCTATCGCGGCGCCCCGCACTCGACCTCCGACGATCCCGGCCGCTATCGCCCCGGCGACGAACACGAGAAATGGCCGTTGGGCGATCCGCTGGACCGTCTGCGCCAGCACCTGACCGTGATCGGCGAATGGGACGACGAACGCCAAGCCACGGCCCTGCGCGAGGCGGTCGAACAGGTCCGCGCCGCCGGCAAGGAATCCGAAGCCATCGGGACCCTGGGCCAGTCGCGCCCCAGCGTGAAGACGATGTTCGAAGAGGTCTATGCGACCGAAGACTGGCGGCTGATCGAACAGCGCCGCGAGGTGGGGGTCTGACCATGAGCGAGCAAACCACCTTCACCGACGCCGATCGCAACGACGGCGTCGAGCCGGACATGGTCGACCAGAACGCCGCCCCCGCCTCGGAAGCGACTGGCTCGGGCATACAGCCGATGAACATGATCCAGGCCCTGAACTCGGCCATCGACGTCAAGATGAGCGAGGACGCCAATGTCCTGTCGTTCGGTGAGGACGCCGGCTATTTCGGCGGGGTCTTCCGCGTCACCGACAAACTGCAGCAGAAGCACGGCCTGACCCGCAGTTTCGACGCCCCGATCAGCGAATGCGGCATCGTCGCCGCCGCCATCGGCATGGGCGCCTACGGCCTGCGCCCGGTGGTCGAGATCCAGTTCGCCGACTACATCTATCCGGCCTACGACCAGATCGTCTCCGAAGCCGCCAAGATGCGCTATCGCTCGGGCGGCCAGTTCACCAGCCCCATCGTGGTGCGTTCGCCCTACGGCGGCGGCATCTTCGGCGGCCAGACCCACAGCCAGTCGCCGGAAAGCCTGTTCACCCATATCGCCGGCCTGAAGGTCGTCATTCCGAGCAACCCCTATGACGCCAAGGGTCTGTTGATCGCCGCCATCGAGGACGATGATCCGGTCGTCTTCTTCGAGCCGAAACGCCTCTACAACGGCCCGTTCGACGGCTGGCACGAAAAGCCGGTCTCGCCGTGGAAGGCGCAGGAGCTGGCCCAGGTTCCGACGGGCAAATATGTCGAGCCCATCGGCAAGGCGCGCGTCATGCGCGAAGGGAACGACGTCACCATCCTGGCCTACGGCACCATGGTCTGGGTGGCGCTGGCCGGCGCCGAAAACGCCGGCGTGGACGCCGAGGTCATCGACCTGCGCTCGCTGGTGCCGCTAGACATCGAGACCATCGAAGCCAGCGTGAAGAAGACCGGCCGCTGCGTCATCGTGCACGAGGCGCCCAAGACCTCGGGCTTCGGCGGCGAACTGTCGGCCCTGGTTCAGGAGCGCTGCTTCTATCACCTGGAGGCGCCCATCGCGCGCGTGACCGGCTGGGACACGCCCTATCCGCATGCTTTCGAATGGGAATATTTCCCCGGACCGCAACGGGTTTCAGACGCCTTGAAGAGCGTCATGACGGGAGGTCGTTAAGATGGGTCGTTTCGTCTTCAAACTGCCCGACGTGGGCGAAGGCACCGCCGAGGCCGAATTGGTCGGCTGGCACGTCAAGATCGGCGACATCGTCGCCGAGGACCAGATCGTCGCCGACATCATGACCGACAAGGCCACGGTCGAGATCACCGCCCCGGTTAGCGGCAAGGTCATCGCCCTGCACGGCGAACCCGGAGCCATGGTGCCGGTGCGCGGACCCCTGGTGGAGTTCGAGGTCGAGGGTGGCGGGAATGCAGAGGACGCGCCCGCATCCGCACCGGTGGTCGCCAAGCCGAATCCGACGCCGGTCGAAGCACCGAAAGCCGAAAAGCCCAAGGCGGAAGCGCCTGCACCGACCCCCGCCGGCAACTACGTCTTCAAACTGCCCGACGTGGGTGAAGGCACGGCCGAGGCCGAGCTGGTCGGATGGCACGTCAAGGTCGGGGATGCGGTCGAGGAGGACCAGATCATCGCCGATATCATGACCGACAAGGCGACGGTCGAGATCACCTCGCCGGTCGCCGGAACGGTCGTCGCCCTGTACGGCGAGGCGGGCAAGTCCGTGCCGGTCGGCGGGCCTCTGGTGGCGTTCGATGTCGAGGGTCGGGGCAATGTCTCCACGCCCGTCGCGGCGTCGAAACCGGCCCCAAAACCGGCAGAGAATTCGACGACGAATTCCGCTGTGACTTCGACGACTCCGAGTGCGATTTCGAAGACTCCGACTACCCCGTCCAAACCCGTTCCGGCCCTGACCGGCCGCGCCCCCGGCGAACGCCCGTCCGCTTCACCCGCCGTGCGCAACCGTGCGCGGGATTTGGGCGTGGACCTGACCTTCGTGCCCGGTTCCGGCCCGGCCGGTCGGATCACGCACGAGGATCTGGACGGCTTCATCGCGCGCGGTGGTTCGCAACCGGCGTCCGCCCCGTCCGGCGGCGCCTCGACCTACGCCAAGGCTGAAGGAACCACCGAGGTCCGCATCATCGGCCTGCGCCGCAAGATCGCGGAGAAGATGGCCGAGAGCGTGCGCCGCATTCCCCACATCACCTATGTGGAGGAGGTCGACGTCACGGCGCTGGAGGAGTTGCGCGCCCACCTGAACGCCACGAAGGCCAAGGATCAGCCCAAGCTGAACCTGCTGCCCTTCATCGCCCGCGCCATCGTCGTCGCCCTGCGCGACCAGCCGCAGATCAACGCCACCTATGACGACGAAGCCGGCGTCCTGACCCAGCACGCCCCGGTCCATCTGGGCATCGCCGCCCAGACGCCGAACGGCCTGATGGTGCCGGTGGTCCGCCACGCCGAGGCGCGCGATCCTTACGATACGGCGCTGGAGATCGCCCGCGTCTCGGGCGCGGCTAAGGATGGAACTGCGAAGCGCGAGGAATTGTCCGGCTCGACCATCACCATCACCTCGTTGGGAACGCTGGGCGGGGTGGTCCACACTCCGATCATCAACCACCCCGAGGTCGCCATCGTCGGCCCCAACAAGATCGCCGAACGGGTCGTGGTCAAGGACGGCCAGATGGTCGTGCGCAAGATGATGAACCTGTCGTCGTCGTTCGATCACCGGATCGTAGATGGGCATGATGCGGCGGTCTTCGTGCAGCGGATCAAGGGGCTGTTGGAGCATCCCGCGACGTTGTGGATGGGCTGAACGTGAAAAAGGCCGGGCCGATCGTCAGCGTTGTGGTTTGGGCAATCGCATCTCCTGGCCTGGCCTGTACGATCTTGTTGGACTCGCCGCGCCCAGGTGAAACGCTTGAGCAAACTGCGTTTCGCCAAGACCGCGAGGCTCACGTCGCTAGCTGGAACCAAGCCGATAGTGTCTTTCTAGCTCGCGTCGTAGAAACGACAGATGTTGCCAATGGCGGCGTTCGCTACACGTTCGAGGCTATCGCTCCAGTGCATGGTGTCGCTCCCCCTCGACGCCTGTCTGACATTTGGTATGGCGATGGGTGTCACGGTCGCGGATGGACCAGGGGCGAGGTCGCCGTAGTGTACGCAAATCGGATTGGTTTCCGAGAGGAATGGATCCGCTGGGGCCAGTGGTACAAGGTCGCTGCGGTTCTGCCCTCCGCCATTCGTGACCCGCGAGTTGCGCCGGCGCTGCGCGCGTCTGCCCGTAGAATGAGAGTGTCGGGACAATGACCCAAACCCTCAGAACCAAAGCCCTATGTGTCAGCGCCGGCATCCTGGCGGCCGTTGGCGTTTTCGCCTCGTCGGTTCAGGCCTGCATCCCCGATCCACCGCCGCACTGGCCGTCCCTGCTGCGGGCCGATGGGCCGGCGCTGTTCGTCGGGCGCGTGACGATGGTGGAGCGTCTGCCGGAGCCGAGTCGGACGCCAACCATCGAGGTCATCCAGTCCAAGGCGACCATCGCGCGGCTGGAGACGCTTCAAGGTGATCCGCAGAAGTCCTACACGCTGACGGCGGCAGAAACCGCCCGTCCGTTGAGCGGCTATCAGGGCATGATCTGCGTCGATTTCCAGCGCGTCAAACCCGGCGACATCGTACTGGGCATGGAGACCGAGACAGGCGCGCTCCGCGTTTTCGAGCCCCAGCAAGTTCCCCCGCAATTCAGCTCCCGCCTTGAGGCCTATCGTTGACCCAGACCCTGAAAACCAAAGTCCTGATCATCGGCGCGGGCACTGGCGGCTATGTCGCCGGCATCCGTTGCGGCCAACTGGGGCTGGACACCGTGCTGGTGGACGGCGGGGACGGCCTGGGCGGGACCTGCCTGAACGTCGGCTGTATTCCGTCCAAGGCCATCATCCATGCAGCGGGCAAGTTCGAGACGGTGGCCAAGGCGGCCGGCGGCGGGACCCTGGGCATCACGGCGGCGGCGCCCGCCATCGATCTGAAACAGACGGTTGAGTGGAAGGACGGCATCGTCCGTAAGCTGAATGCCGGGGTCGCGGCCCTGCTGAAGAAGGCCAAGGTCAAGGTCATCAAGGGCTGGGCCAAGTTCGAGGACGCCAAGACCTGCATCGTCCAGACGGACGACGGCGACATCCGCATCACCGCTGAACACGTCATCCTGGCCACGGGGTCCGAGCCGGTCGAACTGCCCTTCCTGCCGTTCGGTGGGGACGTGATTTCCTCGACCGAGGCTCTCAGCCTGTCGGACGTGCCCAAGAAGCTGGTCGTCGTCGGCGGCGGCTATATCGGGCTGGAGCTGGGCATCGCCTTCAGGAAACTGGGAGCCGAGGTGGCCATCGTCGAAATGGCCGAGCGTATCCTGCCCATCTACGACAAGGCCCTGACCGATCCGGTCGCCAAATGGCTGGAGGCGCACGGCGTCGAACTGCACCTGGGCGCGCGCGCCGGCGGGTTCGGCGACGGGAAACTGTCGATCACCACCAAGGACGGCGAGCCGCTGCAACTGGACGCCGACAAGGTGCTGGTCACGGTCGGCCGTCGTCCGCGTACCCAGGGCTGGGGGCTGGAGAATATGGGCGTGGCCATGGCCGGGCCCTTCGTGAAGATCGACAACCGCTGCGCCACCAGCATGCGGAACGTCTGGGCCGTCGGCGACCTGACCGGCGAACCCATGCTGGCGCACAAGGGCTCGGCCCAGGGCGAGGTGGTCGCGGAGATTATCGCGGGTCATGACCGGGTGTTCGATCCGGTCACCATCGCCGCCGTCTGTTTCACCGAGCCGGAGATCGTTTCGGCCGGCCTGGGTCCGAACGAGGTGGCGGGCCGCGACGACGTGATCCAGTCGGTCTTCCCCTTCGCCGCCATCGGCCGGGCCCTGGCCATCGAGGCGGGCGGGGACGGCGGGTTCGTGCGGGTCATCGCCTCCAAGGCCGATCACCGCATCCTGGGTATCCAGGCGGTGGGTCAGCATGTGTCGGAGCTATCGAACAGCTTCGCCCAGATGCTGGAGATGGGGGCGGTGCTGGAGGATGTGGCGGGAACCATCCACGTTCACCCGACCCTGGGCGAGGCCTTCCACGAGGCGTCGCTGAGGGCGCTCGGGCACGCGATTCATATCTAGAATTTTGATCCGTCACCCTCGGGCTTGTCCCGAGGGCCCACGGCGGATCAATCACCAGCTGTTGTGGCTGTGCGACATTCCCGAAACCGGGGGGCGGAAAAGTGGGTCCTCGGGACAAGCCCGAGGATGACGGTGGTAGAACGGGGGGCTAAAGTCGCTCCAGCCGCTTGGCGTGGTTGGCTACCATGCGCAGCGCCAGGCTGTCGGGCAGGAAAAGCGCCAGGCCGGCCATGACGTTGTTCATGACGCCGGGCGTGACGCTGGGGCGGTTCGCCTCGCAGGCGTCGTAGCCGATCCTTGCCACGCGGGCGGCGTCCATCCACATCCAGGCCGGATAGGCGGTCGAGACCTGATCGCGCGAGCCGTTGACGTCGTGGAACTCGGTCAGGGTGTAGCCGGGGTTCAGGACCGTGACATGGACGCCCGTTCCCAGCGTCTCCAGATAAAGCCCCTGCGACGCCTTGATCAGGAAGCTCTTGATCGGCCCATAAAGGGTGTCGCCGCCGGTCGCGGGCATCTGGCCGGCTAAAGACGCTACGTTCAGCACCCGGCCGAAACCGCGCTGGATCATGCCGGGCAGCAACAGGCGCGACAGCTCGACCGGCGCGGTCAGCATGACCTGGATCATGGCCCGGTGGGCGGCGAGGTCCGTGTCGAGAAAGCCGGTGACCCGGCTGAAGCCCGCATTGTTCACCAGTCCGTCGACGATCAGGCCGCGCGATGCGACGGCGGCGACCAGCCGTTCGGGCGCGGCAGGGTCGGACAGGTCTTCGGGGATGACGGTCGCCGTCACGCCGTGGGCGGCGGTCAGTTCGTCGGCCAGGGCCTGCAGCGGGCCTTCACGACGCGCGGTCAGGATCAGGTTCCAGCCCTCGGCCGCATAAGTTCGGGCCAGCGCTGCGCCGATGCCGGCCGAGGCGCCGGTGATCAGAACCGTGCGGCTCATGCGATCATTAGGCCGCGACGGGGCAGGACTTGTGCGGCGCATAAGCCGCCAGCGAGATCGGATTCTCGGCCAGCAGGTCTGCAATGGTGATCTTGGACAGGGCTTCGGTCGCGGCCTCGTCGGCGGCGGTCAGGGCCTTGGCCACCTGGCGCGGAATATGTTCGCTGATCGGACAGCCCTTGGCGCCGGCGGGGGGCGAGCCGATGTGGGCGCAGCCGTTCACGGCCTTCAGCACCTCGTCCAGCCGGATATCCTCGGGCCGACGCAGCAGCCACGACCCGCCGGTGGCGCCGGGACGGGTAGCGATCAACCCGGCCTTGGCCAGCAGGGCGGTGACGCGCCGGACCACGACGGGGTTGGTCGGGATCGACGAGGCCAGCACGCCGCTGGGCGCCGCCTGGGCAGGCCCATAGGCGCCCTTGTGGGCCATATAGGCCAGGGCGTGGGCGGCGACGGGGAAGCGCTGGCTGTCTGACATGGTTTTGTTCCTAGTGTGAAAATAGGCGCTCATGGCCTGAATCACAAATCGATCCGCAGAACGCCGAAACCGAATCCCCCTCGGCACGATTGAAGACCGCGCGGAATGAGCCTAAAGGCTCGCCGCTTTGAAGGGACCGACGCCGCGTCGGAGACCCGGAGGATACGCATGGCCGGGGATACTCCCCACGACGCGGGCGCTCTCCCCGCCGCGTCGAACACGCCGGACAAACCCACCCACGCCACGGGACCCGAGTCCCACGCCCCCGGGGGCCAGATCGCCAAGCACGGCGGCTTCTGGGCTCTGACCGTGGGCGCGATCGGCGTGGTGTTCGGCGACATCGGCACCAGTCCGCTTTACGCCCTGCGCGAAGCGATCGCCCATGCCCAGTCGGGCGTCGGCGGGGACCTGGCCGTGATCGGCGTCGTCTCCCTGGCCTTCTGGGCTCTCATGGTGGTGGTGACGTTCAAATACGTCTTCTTCCTGATGCGCGCCGACAACAAGGGCGAGGGCGGCACCCTGTCGCTGATGGCCCTGGCTCAGGTCGCCGTCGGCCGACGCAGCGCCTGGATCTTCATCCTGGGCGTCTGCGGCGCGGCGCTCTTCTATGGCGACGGCATCATCACGCCCGCCATTTCCGTGCTGTCGGCGGTGGAGGGGTTGCAGGACGCGCCGGGTCTGGCGGGCAAGTTGGACGCCTTCATCGTGCCGATCTCGGCCGGCATCCTGATCGCCCTGTTCATGGTCCAGTCGCGCGGCACGGCCAGCCTGGCCAAATATTTCGGGCCGATCACCGCCGTATGGTTCCTGTGCCTGGGCGCGCTGGGTCTGTATCATATCTTCGACGACATCAGCGTTCTGCGCGCCCTGTCGCCCCACTACGGCGTCATGCTGTTGATCAACGACGGCTTTCTGGGCTTCATCATCCTGGGCAGCGTCTTCCTGGCCGTGACCGGAGCAGAAGCCCTGTATGCGGACATGGGCCATTTCGGAAAGGCGCCGATCCGCATGGGCTGGCTGGCCTTCGTCCTGCCCTGCCTGACGTTGAACTATCTGGGTCAGGGCGCCCTCATCCTGGACAATCCGGCCGCCGCAGAAAATCCGTTCTGGAATATGGTGCCGCAGTTCGCCTACTGGCCCATGCTGATCCTGGCGACCGCCGCCACCGTCATCGCCTCGCAGGCCGTGATCACCGGCGCCTTCTCGGTCACGCAGCAGGCGGTGCAACTGGGCCTTCTGCCCCGCATCGACATTCGCAACACCTCCGAGACCCAAGCCGGGCAGATCTTCGTGCCGGCGGTGAACACCTTCCTGATGATCGGGGTGCTGGTGCTGCTGGTCGTGTTCCAGAGCTCGCACAATTTGACCGCCGCCTATGGCGTGGCGGTGACGGGGACCATGCTGGTCAATACGCTGATGGCCTACTCCGTCATCCGCAAGGGCTGGAAATGGCCGATGTGGGCGGTGGCCGGAACCCTCATTCCGTTCGCCTTCATCGACAGCGTCTTCCTGACCTCCAACCTGCTGAAAATTCCTGACGGGGCCTGGATGCCGCTGGTGCTGGGCGCCTGTCTGGTGGTGATCATGTGGACCTGGGTGCGCGGCACCCAGATCCTGACCGCCAAGACGCGCAAGGACAGCCTGCCGCTGAACGATCTGATCGAGATGCTTCAGGCCCGCCCGCCGCACCGCGCGCCCGGCATGGCCATCTTCCTGACCAGCGACCCGGACGTCGCTCCCGTCGCCCTGATGCACAATCTCAAGCACAACAAGGTGCTGCACGAGAAGAACGTCATCCTGACGGTCCGCACCTCCGAGCGGCCGCGCGTCAAGGAGGCCGACCGCGTCAGGATGGAGCCGATCAACGACGACTTCAAAAAGGTCACGGTCACATACGGCTTCATGGAGACGCCTAACGTGCCGCGTGCGCTGGGTCTGTGCCGCAAGCAGGGGCTGAAGTTCGACATCATGTCGACCAGCTTCTTCCTGGGCCGGCGCTCGCTGATCCCCTCGGCGCGACAGGGCATGCCCTTGTGGCAGGACCGGCTGTTCATCTTCCTGATGCGCAACGCCGCCAATCCGACCGACTTCTTCCATATTCCCCCCGGCCGCGTGGTCGAGCTGGGCGCGCAGGTGGCCGTATGAGTGCTGAGGGACGAGGCGGACAGAGTTCGCAGGCGCGTGGGCGCCGCATGGCTGTCAAGGGTCGCCCGCGCCCTGTTCCGACCGTTGACGCCGCCGCCGCCCCGTCCCAGGACGACATCGGCGTCGAGGCCCGCGTTGTCGCCGGCATCCTGCTGAACGCGGCGCTCGAGAAGCGCAACGGCCTGGACGAGGCCTTGTCGCAACCGGCTGCACGCGCGCTGGAGCCCGTGGATCGCGCCTTCGCCCGCGCGGTCGCGATGGCGGCCCTGCGTCGCCTGGGCGAGATCGACCAGATCCTGAACCGCCGCCTGAAGAAGTCCCCGCCCGAGGCCGTCCGCACCCTGATGCGCATCGCCCTGGCCCAGACCCTGGTGCTGGAAACCCCCGCCTTCGCCGCTGTTTCCACGGCGGTGAAACTGGCCGAGCGCGATCCCAAGACCCGGCCCTACAAGAACCTGGTCAACGCCGTGCTGCGTGGCGTTGGCCGTGAAGGCCCCGGCCTGACGACGGCCGAGAGCAATCTGCCCGACTGGATCGCCGCCCGCTGGAAGGCCACCTATGGCGAGGCGGCCCTGGCCGGTCTGGCCCTGGCTGCGCGTGAAGAGCCGGCGACGGATCTCAGCCTGAAGCCCGGCGTCGACCCCGCCGCCGTGGCCGCGGCAGTGGAGGGTGAAGCTCTGGCCGGCGGAACCGTTCGCACCGGCCGTCGCGGCGATGTCGCCTCCTGGCCCGGATTCGACGACGGCGACTGGTGGGTGCAGGACGCCGCCGCCGCCGTGCCCGGTCGTCTGCTGGACGTGAAATCCGGCGAGACCGCCCTGGACATGTGCGCCGCGCCGGGCGGCAAGACCCTGCAACTGGCCGCCGCCGGCGCATCGGTCGTCGCCCTGGATCGTTCGGCCCCGCGCCTGAAACGCCTGACCCAGAATCTGGAACGCACCGGCCTGACCGCCGAGGTGATCGCCGTTCCCGCCGAAGAGTGGGAGGACGACCGCACCTTCGACGCGGTCCTGCTGGACGCCCCCTGCACCGCCACCGGCACCTTCCGCCGCAATCCGGAAGTCCTGCGCGCCACCAAGCCCGCCGAGGTCGCCAAACTGGCCGATGTCCAGCACCGGCTGCTCGACGTCGCCGCCGAACGGGTCAAGCCCGGCGGGCGGATGGTCTATTGCACCTGTTCGCTGGAGCGCGAGGAGGGCGAGACCCAGATCATCGCCTTCCTGCGCCGCAACCCCGCCTTCCGCACCGTCGCGGCCGACCCGGCCGCCCTGGGCGCCCCGCCCGAGGCCCTGACGCCCGAAGGCTGGCTGCGTATCCTGCCCTCCATGTGGGCCGAACACGGTGGCCTCGACGGCTTCTTCGCCGCCAGGCTGGAACGGATCGCCTAGGTTTTTCTAGGAGCGCGTTTCGACTCAGGCAGGGCGCCGGCGGCCTTTCGCAGGTCGGCGTATTCCTGCTCCACCCGTGCTTTTTCAAGCGCACGCCTCTGGATGTCGAAGGCCTTGTAGGCCGCCTTGGCGTGGCGGTCGGCGTCGCCCTTGGAAACACGTCCGCCGTTGGACAGAACCACGCGGCCCAACCCCTTCAACTGAGCGTTTAGAAGTTCGGAAGCTTGCGCCATCGTCGTCAACCGACCGGTCTCCAACTGGTCCTCGAAGATGGTCAGCAGCAGGTCCGTCAGACGATTCAGCTCGCGGACTTCTGCCGGCGCCAGGAAGTTCTTGGCCACGGTCACGTCGGCCGAAACTATTCGCTCACCCTTCCAGGTCCGAAGGCCCATGTCAGGTTCCGCCGCGTCGGCGCGCGTCATCAGCATCTCGGCGGGCGTGTGACTGGTCACCGCGTAGCAGAGCTTGGCCTGGGTGTTCCGGTAGAAGGTGCGCCAGGCGTCCGACTTGGGATCGTAATCCTGGCACAGGCTGCAGATCTGGCGGATTTCCGCATAGAGGTTAGCTTCCTCGCTGCGGATGTCGCGAATGATGGCGCGCAGTTCGCGGATACGATCCTGCTCGCCGCCCGCCTTCATCCGCTCCACATCGACCACGAAGCCGCGCGTGGCGAACCGGATCAGCACGGCGGTGGCCCAGCGACGGAACAGGGTCGCCTGCGCCGAACTGACCCGATAGCCGACCGAGATCACCATATCGAGGCTGTAGGCTCTGACGGTCCGGTCAGCGGGACCCTTAATTTGCATAAAATGCAAATCGGCGGCGTCGCCTAACTCGCCCTCTTCCAGAATTGCCGCGATATGCCTTGATATGACCGAGACATCTCGACCGAACAGGCTCGCGATCTGCGCCTGGCTCATCCACAGCGCATCGCCGTCGAAGCGGATTTCGACCCTGGCTCCGTCATGGGCTCCATAGATCAGGAAGCGGTCTCCGGAGCCGTCCTCGAACACGCGAACGGGCTCGGCGGCAGACGGGTCTTGCAGAGACATCAGGACTTCCTGCGCAAGTTTGGCGTGAACAAGAGTAGAACATGTCGGCGCTTCCTCGCCAAGCCGGTTGCTCCCGTCGGCGCCGCGCCTTATCCGGAAGGCCATGGCCCTCACCCCTCTGATCTGTCCGTCGATCCTCGCCAGCGATTTCGCGCGGCTGGGTGAAGAAGTCCGCGCGCTGGAGGCGGCGGGCGCCGACTGGATCCACGTTGATGTGATGGACGGGCATTTCGTGCCGAACATCACCCTGGGCCCCGACATCGTGAAGGCGATCCGGCCACACACCAGCTTGCCGTTCGACGTGCACCTGATGGTCGCGCCGGTCGATCCGTGGCTGGAGGCGTTCCGCGAAGCCGGCGCCGATGTCCTGACCGTCCATCCCGAGAGCGGGCCGCACCTGCACCGCACCCTGGGCCGTATTCGCCAGCTGGGCGCCAAGGCGGGCGTGGTGTTCAATCCGGCGACGCCGCTGTCGATCCTGGAAGAGGTGGTCGACCTGGTGGATCTGGTGCTGATCATGTCGGTCAATCCGGGCTTCGGCGGCCAGAAGTTCATCGATAGTTCCCTGCGCAAGATCGCCGGCGCGCGGACCATTCTGGACCGGGCCGGCTCGGCGGCGCACCTGCAGGTGGACGGCGGCGTGACCTCGGCCAACGCCGGGGCCTGTGTCGCCGCCGGCGCCGATGCGCTGGTCGCCGGATCGTTCGTGTTCAAGGGCGAATACGCGACCAATATCGCCGCCCTGAAAGCCGCGCCGGCCACCCCTCAGAACGTGCTGTGAGCCCGCTCGGCCCCTTTGCTCCGCGCGGGCAGGAAACCACGCTGGACGTCGCCTCGGGCCAGATCCCCGGCCTGCCCGGCGCCCCGGTGCGCACGCCGGTGCGCTCGGGCGATACGATCGCGGGACCGGGCCTGTGGCCCGCCATCGCCGGGCGGGTGGCGACGCGACAGCTGTGGATCGAGCTTTATGGTCTGCCCGGTTATGGACTGACCTTGGGCGGCGGCAAGGTGACGGCCTTCGCCGCAACGCCGCGCGACTTCCGCCCCCATGATCCGGCGCCGGGCCGCAATGTCCTGGCCGGACGCTTCATGTTGGCGGGGGCCTCGATGGAGGTCGAGCCGCCGTCCGATCCGTGGAACCGGCCCAGCCCCTCGCGGCCGTTCGCCGTCGAACTTCACGCCTTCGCCTGGCTGCCGGGCTTGATGGCCCAGGGCGAGCGCGGCGCGCGCGAGGCGTTGCGTCTGACCCTGGCCTGGGCCGACACCTTCGCCCGCTGGTCGCCTTTCGCCTGGGGACCGGAAATCCTGGGGCGGCGGGTGGTCAATCTGGCGTGCGGCGCGCGGCGGATGGGCGCCGTCGCGACCGAGGCCGAACGGCTGAAGCTGGCTGATAGCCTGGCGCGCCAGACGCGTCAGCTGCTGCGTCCGCCCGGCGGGCTGGCCAGCCGGGCCGAACGGCTGACGGCGGCGGCCATCGGCGGCTGCGTCCTGGCCGGCGCGCCGGGACAGGCCTTGCGTCGTCGCGCTTTGGGGCGGTTGGACGGCGCCTTGAAGGCCACGGTTCAGGACGACGGCGGTCATGCCACGCGCAGTCCCGAGGCGGGGCTGGAGCTTCTGCTCGACCTGCTGACGCTGGACGACGCCCTGTCGCAACTGTCCGAACCGACGCCGGACGGCGTTTCGGGCGCCATCGCCCGGCTGACGCAGGGCTTGCGCCTTCTGACCCTGCCCGACGGCCGTCTGGCCAGCTTCCAGGGCGGCGGACCCTCCAGCGCCGAACGCGTCGCGGCGGCCCGCGCCCATGACGACGAGGCCGCCCCGGCCAAAGGCGATCCCGCCCATTCGCCCGCCGGCACGGTCGCCGGCCTGACGCGCATCGCCAGCCCCCTGCTGACCATCATGGCGGATGCGGCCCCGCCGGCCCGAGGCGCCTGGGGCGCCGCCGCCTGCGCCCAGCCGATGGCGCTGGAGATTGCCTGCGGCAAGGACCGACTGGTCACCGGCTCGGGCTGGACCCCGGCCTCGACCGACCGCCAGGCTTTGCGGCTGACTCCCGCCCATTCGACCCTGACCCTGGGCGAGCGGTCGCTGAACGAGCCGCTCGGCGGCTGGAAGGGCGATCTTCTGGGCCCGCGCCTGGTCGGGCCGCCGATCCATGTGACGACGGACTTGCGCGACGGCGACGGCGCCGTCTGGCTGGAGATGGAGCACGACGGCTGGAACGAACTGTTCGGCCTGAACCATCAGCGTCGGCTGTATCTCGACCAGCGGCTGGACGAGCTGCGGGCCGAGGAGAAGCTGTTCCCGACGCCGGGCCGCAAGGAGATGGTGCGCCAGATCGCGGCCCCCTACGCCATCCGTTTCCATCTGGAGCCGGGGGTGCAGGCCTCGCTGGCGCGCGACCGCCGCTCGATCCTGCTGCGCGGCGCCTCGGGCCGGGGCTGGTGGTTCAGGACCGACGGTCCCGACGTGGCCATCGAACCCAGCGTCCATATCGACGCCGGCCTGACGCGCCGCAGCTTGCAGATCGTGGTGCGCGGCTCGGCCCGCACCGACAGCGAGAGCAAGATCCGCTGGAAGCTGAGCCCGGCCGGCGCGAGCGGCGAACCGACGTAGAAGGGTGACGCAGCGCCGGTTTGGGTCTAGAGGGCGCGCCATCCTCCCCCAGCCTTCACGGACGCCGCCTCATGCCCGCCGCTCCCGACTTTCCGCCCGCGCCCGATCAGGTGAAGCCGCAACGCGCCCTGATCTCCCTGTCCGACAAGGCCGGGCTGGAAGACGCCGCCCGCACCCTGTACGACCTGGGCGTCGAGCTGGTGTCGACCGGCGGCACCCGCGCGGCGATCGCCAAACTGGGTCTGCCGGTCAAGGACGTGGCCGATCTGACGGGCTTCCCCGAGATGATGGATGGTCGGGTCAAGACCCTGCACCCCATCGTCCATGGCGGCCTCTTGGGCGTGCGCGACGCGGCCGACCACGCCCAGGCCATGACCGATCACGGCATCGGCGCCATCGATATCGTCTGGATCGACCTCTATCCGTTCGAGTCCACCGTTGCGGCGGGCGGTTCGTTCGAGGCGGCGGTCGAGAATATCGATATCGGCGGTCCGGCCATGATCCGCTCGGGCTCCAAGAACCACGGCTATGTCGCGGTCGCCGTCGACGGCGAGAGCATTGGCCTGATTCTGGAAGCCCTTAAGTCGGACGGTTCGACTGATCTGGCCCTGCGCAAACGTCTGGCCGCCCGCGCCTTCGCCCGTACCGCCGCCTATGACGCCGCCGTCGCCGGCTGGTTCGCCCAGCAGATCGAGGACGTCGCCCCGGCCCGCAAGTCGATCGCCGGGTCGTTGGCCCAGACCCTGCGCTACGGCGAGAACCCGCATCAGACCGGCGCCTTCTATCGCACCGGCGAGGCCCGTCCCGGCGTGGCCTATGCGACCCAGATCCAAGGCAAGGAGCTGGGCTACAACAATATCGCCGACGCCGACGCCGCCTATGAGCTGGTCGCCGAGTTCGAGGCCCCGGCCGTGGTCATCGTCAAACACGCCAACCCTTGTGGTGTCGCGGTCGGCAAGGATCTGTCGGAAGCCTACGCCCGCGCCTTGGAATGCGACGCCGTCTCCGCCTTTGGAGGTGTGATCGCGGTCAACCGCCCGCTGAACGGCGACGACGCCCGCGCCATCACCGGCATCTTCACCGAGGTGGTCATCGCCCCCGGGGCCGATGACGAGGCCAAGGCCGTCTTTGCTTCGAAGAAGAACCTGCGCCTGCTGATCACGGACGGCCTGCCCGATCCGCACGGACCGGGCGAGGTGTTCCGCTCGGTCGCCGGCGGCTTCCTGGTGCAGAGCCGCGACCGGTCGCTGATCAAGCCGTCGGACCTGAAGATCGTCACCAAGCGCCAGCCGACGCCGACCGAGATCCAGGACATGCTGTTCGCCTTCACCGTGGCCAAACACGTCAAGTCCAACGCCATCGTCTACGCCAAGGACGGCCAGACCGCCGGCATCGGCGCCGGCCAGATGAACCGTCGCGACAGCGCCCGGATCGCCGCCATCCGCGCCAAGGAGGCCGGCGAGGCGAAAGGCCTGGCCCAGTCCCTGGCCGAGGGTTCGGCCTGCGCCTCCGAAGCCTTCTTCCCCTTCGCCGACGGCCTGCTGGAAGCGGTCGCGGCCGGCGCCACGGCGGTGATCCAGCCGGGTGGCTCCATGCGCGACGCCGAGGTCATCGCCGCCGCCGACGAAAAGGGCATCGCCATGGCCTTCACCGGCGTGCGGGTCTTCAGGCACTGATTTTGGAAGGAAGGGCGCTAACGCTCGAGACGCGGTCGCTCGCTGCTTGAGCGCCCTTCCTTCGGCATTTTCGTGACTGGACGCGGATAGCGGCCGGGGCCACTGTCAGCTCATCTGACAGATGACCGGAGCCCCTGCCGATGACCGTTCTGATCCGTCCCGAAGGCCAGACCGCCGACGATCTGAAGCTGAGCCGACGAAGCCTGGGGGCGCTTGGGGGGCTGTTGTTCTCCGGCTATGCCGTCGCGGCCCTGGCCAAGGAGGCCAAGCCGATCACGACCGACGAGGCGGGGCTGGCCACGGAAACCGTGACCTATGCCGCGCCGGACGGCTTCCAGCTTCCGGCCTATATGGCGCGGCCTGCGGGCGACGGGCCTTTCCCAGTCGTCGTCGTGGTGTCCGAGATTTTCGGCGTCCACGAATATATCCGCGACATCTGCCGCCGCCTGGCCAAACAGGGCTATGCCGCCATCGCGCCTGCCTTCTTCAACCGGGTCGAGGATCCCGCGCCCCTGTCGGACATGCAGCGGATCATGCAGATTGTCGGCGCCGCGAACTATGAGCAGGTGATGGGCGACCTGTCGGCGACGCTGGAGTGGGCCAGCCAGCAGTCGTGGGCCAAGGACGGCAAGGTCGGGATCACCGGCTATTGCTGGGGCGGCAAGGTGGTGTGGCAGGCGGCGGCCCGCTTCGCCGCCATCGGCGCCGGCGTGGCCTGGTACGGCCGTCTGGCCCCCGCCGCCGATGCGACGCCGGTGCAGATCTCGTCGGGTCAGCCCTGGCCGGTCGATATCGCCGACGACCTCAAGGCACCGGTGCTGGGCCTGTATGGCGGCAAGGACCAGGGCATTCCGCTGGCCAGCGTGGAGCGTATGCGCGAGGCCCTGGCCCGTGCGGGCCAGACCGGCAGCCAGATCGTCGTCTATCCCGACGCCCAGCACGGTTTCCACGCCGATTACCGCGCCAGCTATTCCGAGACGGACGCCAGGGACGGCTGGTCCAAACTGCTGGCGACCTTCGATAAAGCGTTAAAGAATTAGGGCGTTACTGATGTGAAGGCTGCGGAGGGCGGCCTGAGTGGAGGGTTGGATATGAACGGATTGCAGCGTCGTGGGGCGGTCGTTCTGGGCCTGAGCCTGTTGTTCCTTCCGCTTGCTGCGTGCGGCGGCGGGGGAGGCGGTGGTGGCGGTGGAGGCACGATCACGCCCCCTGTTCCACCGCCCCCGCCACCGCCGCCCCCGCCGCCGCCGCCTCCCCCTCCGCCGCCCCCTTCGGTGACGTCGAGCGAGTATCTGCGGAACTATGGTCTGGCCAATATGAAGGCCCAGGTCGCCTGGCAGGCCGGGGCGACCGGGTCAGGCGTCACCGTCGCCGTCGTCGATTCCGGCATCGCCAACACCCTGCCCGAGCTTGAAGGGCGGATTTCCAGCGCCTCGACCGACGTCGTCGCGGGCCGCAACACCCCCTATGTCGCCTCAAGCAGCCACGGCACGCGCGTGTCGGGCGTCATCGCCTCGAACTTCAACGGTTTCGGCACGATCGGCGTGGCCTATCAGTCGACCATTCTGTCGATCCGCACCGACATTTCGGACTGTACGGACGAGAACACCGAGGTCTGTTTCAGCAGTTCGGACCTGGTGCGCGCCCTGGACTACGCCGTCGCCAACGGGGTCAAGATCATCAACATGTCGCTGGGCGGCGACGGTCGGCTGGGGTCGGCGTTCGAGGCGGCGCTGCTGCGCGCCGTCAACGCGGGCGCCGTGATCGTGGCCTCGTCGGGCAATGACGGCGAGGCCAATCCCGGCTGGCCTGCGCGCTACGCCATCGACCCCCGGTTCGCCGGCAGCGTGATCGCGGTCGGTTCGCATGGCGCGACCGATGTGATGTCCAGCTTCTCGAACCGGGCCGGCGATACGGCGGTCGGTTATATTTCAGCGCCGGGCGAAGACGTCATCACCGGCTGCGAAGGCACGTCCTGCTGGCGGGTCAACGGCACATCGTTTTCGGCGCCCCATGTCTCGGGCGCCCTGGCCCTGCTGATGCAGGCCTTCCCCAATCTGACTGCGCGGGCGGCCCTGGCCATTCTAGTCGATACCGCGCGGGATGCGGGTGATCCAGGAACCGACATCGTCTATGGGCGCGGCCTGCTGGACATGGCCGGCGCCTTCCGGCCGGTCGGTACGACCTCCACCCCGATGGCGGACGGAAGCTCCATCGTCACCATCACCGAGCCGGGCAGTTTCGTCGGCGCGGCCTTCGGCGACGCCTTCCTGCGTCAGAGCGCGCTGAACACGGTGCTGTACGACGCCTATGACCGGATGTTCGCGGTGCAGTTGGGTGGGGCCTATCCGACCGCGCCCAGCCGATCCTATCAGGCGGCGCCGTTCGAACAGAACACCACCGCCACCACTACGCTTGCGCTGCCGGGCGGCGGGCGGCTGAACCTGATCGCGGCCCAGCCCAGCGCGAGGCCCGAACCCGTGGCGCCGCGTCACGACCTCTATGATGCGCCGTGGATGGGCGACGAACCGCGCCAGGAGGCGATGCTGGACCTGGAAACCGGCCGGATGAACTTCTCGGTCTGGCAGGGCAAGGGCGGGGCGGCGTCGCCGTTCGAAGGCTCGGCCGGCGATGGGTTTGCATCCCTGGCCCAGGCCGACCATGCGGTGCGCGGCGCGATGCGGTTCGGCGCCGTGACCGTGTCGGCCGAAAGCGGAGGCGGGGATCGTCGCATGCCCCTGCGCCGCGTGGAGGAGGACGCCTCGACCTATAGTCGGGCGGCGATCGGATGGCGGGGCGCCGAGGGCGGCCTGTCGTTCAGTGTCGGCGCCCTGGATGAACGGCTTGGGCCCTTGGGCGCCTTCCTGCCTGGCGGGTCGGACTTCGCCCTGCCGTCGCGCACCAGCTTCTATGCCGTGGGCGGCGACTGGACGTTGAGGCCGGGTCTGCGACTGATCGGCGAAGCGGGCATGGGGTCGACGCAGATCGAGGGACGGTTCCTGTCGATGGATCAGGCGGCGATCAGTTCGAACTGGCGGCTGGGCCTGCTGACCGGCTGTACGATGATATGCGACCGGATCAGCTTCACCCTGTCGCAGCCGCTTCGGATCGAGAGCGGGACCTTCTTGGCGCTGCTGGCCGATGTGCCGGTCGAATATTTCGACCCGCTGACCTATTCGCGGCGCAGCTTCTCGGCGTCGCCCAGCGGTCGCCAGATCGACTTCATCCTGGGCGGCGAGCGTCGGCTGTGGGACGGCTCCAGCATGACATTGCAGGCCGTGGCCAGCCGCGAGCCGCGCCATGTGGCGGACGCCGCGCCGGAGTTCGCACTGATCGGGGCCTGGCGGCGTCAGTTCTGACCGACGCCGCCCGCTGACCTGGGATCAGGCCTTGCCGTCGAAGGCCTGACCTTCGGGCGCCTGCGCGGCGCCGTAGGGGTTGGGGCTTTGCGCGCCGGAGCCCTTGGCGGCGACGATGACCATGGCGGGACGGACGGTGCGGCCGAACAGTTCGAAGCCGGACTGCATGGTCTGGAGCACCGATCCGCCGGGCACCGTGTCCGACGGTTGTTCCATCATCGCCTGGTGGAGATGCGGGTTGAAGGCCTCGCCGGCTTCCGGCGCGACGCGTTTCAGGCCATTGCTGTCGAAGGCTTGAAGCAGGGCCTTCTGGGTCAGTTCCAGCCCGGTCACCAGGCCGGCGGTTGCGCCCTCTGCGTCCTTGGGCGCGGCCATCAGGGCGCGTTCCAGATTGTCGGCCACGCCCAGCAGGTCCTTGGCGAAACGCTGGATGGCGAAGGCGCGGGCGTCGTTCTGCTGTGTTTCCGAACGGCGCTTCAGGTTTTCCATCTCGGCGGCGACGCGCAGGGCGCGGTCCTTCCACTCGTCGCGCTCGGCGATGACGGTGTCCAGGGGCGCCAGGTCATCCCCCCGATTTTCAGAAGGATGGGCGTCCAGGCCGTGTTCAGCGTCGGTTTCGGCCGCATCCAGGGCGTCGAATTCGTCGTTAAGGGGTTTGTCGCTCACTTGTCGTTCCCGTCCAGCATCCGGCCCAGCACCCGGGCGGTATAGTCCACCAACGGAATGACACGGGCGTAGTTCAGTCTTGCGGGCCCTATGACGCCGATGGCGCCCAGAACCCTTTGTCGGCCGCTCATATAGGGCGCCGCGATCACCGCGGAACCCGAAAGTGAAAACAACCGTGTTTCGGCTCCGATGAAAATGCGCACGCCCTGCGCCGCATCGACGCCGTCCAGCAGGCCGATCAGCTGTTCCTTCTGTTCTAGGTCGTCGAACAGGACACGGACCCGTTCCAGATCCGCCAGCCCCTCGCCGTCCTGCAGCAGGTTGGCGCGGCCGCGCACGATCAGGGCGCGCTCGCGGTCAGGGCCCCCTGACCAGGCGGCGAACCCGTCCTCGACCAGGCGGGCCGCGGTCTGGTCCAGTTCGCGCCGGGCGATTTCCAGCTCGTGCGTCATCTCGCGCTTGGCGTCGGCGAAGGGGCGGCCGCGCAGGCGGGCGTTGAGGAAGTTGGAGGCCTCGACCAGGGTGGACGGCGTGACGCCCGCCGACAGGGTCATGATCCGGTTCTCGACCGTGCCGTCGTCGGCGACGATCACAGCCAGGGCCTGATCCCCGCCCAGGGCCACGAACTCGACGTGCTTGACCCCGGAATCGCGCACGGGGCTGGAAACCACGCCCGCGCCCCCGGCCAGGCCGGACAACAGGTTGGACGCCTCGTCCAGGGCGGATTCGAAGTTCCGACCCCGCCCCGCCAGACGCCCGTCGATCTCGCGCCGCTCTTCCTTGGTCAGGTCGCCGACTTCCAAGAGGCCGTCCACGAACAGCCGCAGGCCGGCATGGGTCGGGATTCGCCCCGCCGATGTGTGGGGCGCAGCCAGCAGACCCGCCAGGGTCAGGTCCTGCATGGTGTTGCGGATCGAGGCCGGTGACAGGGCGATCCCGCCCAACGACAGGGTCCTGGAACCGACCGGCTCGCCCGTTTCCAGATAGCTCTCGACGATGCGGCGGAAGATGTCGCGGGCGCGTGCATCCAGCCCCGCCAACCCCGCGAGGGATTGGGCGCCATCGAACGGCGGGGTTTTGGGGGCATACAGGCTCACGGTTTCAGGATAAGCACCGCGGCCTCGGCTTCCAAGGCCAGACTTCCAAGGAGTGCTCTCATGCGCCATTCGCAACGCACCGACGACCAACTGCGTCCCGTGACCATCGAGACCGGCGTCAACCGCTATGCCGAGGGCTCGTGCCTGATCACCTTCGGCCATACGAAGGTTCTCGTGACGGCCTCGGTCGAGGAGAGCATTCCCGGCTGGATGCGCGGCAAGGGCCAGGGCTGGGTCACGGCGGAATACGGCATGCTGCCCCGCGCCACCCACACCCGCGGCCGCCGCGAGGCCGCCGCCGGCAAACAATCGGGCCGGACGCAGGAGATCCAGCGCCTGATCGGCCGTAGCCTGCGCGCCGTCGTCGATCTGAAGGCCCTGGGCGAGCGCCAGGTGGTGCTGGACTGCGACGTCATCCAAGCCGACGGCGGCACCCGCACCGCCTCCATCACCGGCGCCTGGGTCGCCATGGCCTCGGCCCTGAACTATCTGCGCGACGAGGGGGTGCTGAAGTCCGATCCGATCCTGGACCAGGTGGCGGCCGTGTCGTGCGGCATCTGCAACGGCGTGCCCGTTCTGGACCTGGATTATGAAGAGGACTCCGAGGCCGAGGCGGATTCCAACTTCGTCTTGACCGGCGCGGGCCAGATCGTCGAGGTACAGGCCACCGGCGAGAAGCGCGGTTTCTCGCGCGCCGAGTTCGACCGGCTGTTCTCGCTGGCCGAGACCGGCTGCACCGAACTGTTCGCCTTGCAGAAGGCGGCGCTGGCGGCGGTGAAGCGATAGGGGGTTTCGTCTTCGGCCGCAGGCGGGCATCCTCGCCAGGTTGGTCCTGACCGGAGACAAGTCCATGCGTCGACCCCAATGGCTTTCGCTGGCCGCCTGCGCCGTGCTGATGGCCGGCTGTCAGCCTTCCGGCCCCGGAGCGCCCGCGTCCGGTGAATCGGCGTCGAACCCCGAGGTGATCGATGCGGTTCCTCTACAGCCGGAAACGGCGCCGGTCGCTCCGCCCGCTGCCAAGGCGGATGCGCCGGCCAAGGCGCCGGCAAAGCCCGCCGAGGAGCCCCAGGCCGGCATCCCCGAGGGGCCGGACATGGCGCCTCAGCCGGTTCCGGTCAGCGAAATTCCGTGTCGTGAAGCCATCGGGGCCGCCGCCTCGGCCCGCTTGGTCGAGCGTTGCATCCAGGTCAGCCCGGCGACGCGCCCGCCCTGCAACGCCGCCAACCCTTGCGACCTGATCCAGGGCGAGATCGACCGGTCCTGCAAGCTGTGGGAACGCGACGGCGATCCGCCGGCGGCGTGCAAGCCTTAAGGGCCGACCCTCAGCCGGCGGCGCGCACCGCGCCGGCGACATCGGCCACCACGCGTTTCACCAGGACCTCGTCGTCGCCCTCGGCCATGACGCGGATCAGTTTTTCCGTGCCCGACGGCCGCACCAGCAGGCGCCCCTGACCGGCTAGCGCCGCCTCGGCGTCGGCGATGGCGGCCTTGACCGCAGCGGTCTCCAGCGGCTTTTCGGCCGTGAAGCGGACGTTCTCAAGCTTTTGCGGGACGGGGTCGAATTGGCGGGCCAGTTCGCTCATCGGCTTGCCGGACTCGACCAGGACGGCAAGCACCTGAAGCGCGGCCATCAGGCCGTCGCCGGTCGTGGCGTGGTCGTGCAGGATGATATGGCCCGACTGTTCGCCGCCGATGTTGAAGCCGCCCTCGCGCATCCGCTCCATCACATAGCGGTCGCCGACCTTGGTCCGCTCCAGCGTCAGCCCTTCGGACTTCAGTTTGCGCTCCAGCCCCAGGTTGGACATGACGGTCGCCACCACGCCGCCGCCGGTCAGGAGGCCGCGTCTGGCCCAGTCCAGCCCGACCAGGGCCATGATCTGGTCCCCGTCCACGACCTGGCCCTTCTCGTCGCAGATGATCAACCGGTCGGCGTCGCCGTCCAGGGCGATGCCGATGTCGGCGCGGTAGCGTTTGACCGCATCGACCAGGGTCGCCGGATGGGTCGAGCCGCATTCGGCGTTGATGTTGGTCCCGTTCGGGGTCACGCCGACGGGGAAGACCTCGGCGCCCAGTTCGAACAGGGTGGTGGGCGCGACCTTGTAGCCGGCACCGTTGGCGCAATCGACGGCGATGCGCAGGCCCTGCAGCGTCAGCCGTTTGGGGAAGGCCTGTTTGGCGATTTCGATATAGCGGGCCTGGGCGTCGTCGATCCGCTTGACCCGACCCAGCTTGTTCGACGGCGCCAGACCCTGGTCCAGGCCCTGGTCCATCATGGCCTCGATCTTCAGCTCGATCTCGTCCGACAGCTTGTAGCCGTCCGGCCCGAACAGCTTGATCCCGTTGTCGGCATAGTCGTTGTGCGAGGCCGAGATCATCACGCCCAGGTCGGCGCGCATCGAGCGTGTCAGCATGGCCACGCCGGGCGTCGGCACTGGACCGAAGGTGCGCACGTCCATGCCCACCGAGGCGAAGCCGGCGACCAGGGCCGGCTCGATCGTATAGCCGGACAGGCGGGTGTCCTTGCCGATCACCACCAGATGGCGGCGGTCGTCGTCGGTGCGGAACAGCTTTCCGGCGGCCAGACCCACGCGCAGCGCGACCTCTGCCGTCATCGGATAGGTGTTGGCACGCCCGCGAATGCCGTCGGTGCCGAAGTATTTTCTGTCGCCCAAGGCCTGGTCCTTTGTTTCGGGTAACGTTCCGAAACCCCTTTTTTGATGCGGCCCGCCTTAAGATTGCATAGACGGCCGGTGGGGCTTGATGTGTGGCTTAGCCCCGGATCGCCGCCAGTGCAAAGCGGCGCCCCTTTCCCTGATCTCTCGGAGCCTTCGCTTATGTGCGGCATCATCGGCGTCACCGGCAACGGACCTGTCGTTCCCCGGCTGATCGACAGCCTGAAGCGGCTGGAGTACCGCGGCTACGATTCCGCCGGCGTCGCCGCCGTGGTCGATGGCGCGGTCGAACGCCGCCGCGCCCAGGGCAAGATCCGCAATCTGGAGGCCGTCCTGGCCGAGCAGCCGATGACGGCGACGGTCGGCATAGGCCATACCCGCTGGGCCACGCACGGCGCGCCGACGACGGCCAACGCCCACCCGCACAAGGCCGGGCGCGTCACCTTGGTCCACAACGGCATCATCGAGAACTTCGCCGAGCTGAAGGCCGAGTTGGCCGCCGAGGGCCACGTCTTCGAAAGCCAGACTGACACCGAGGTCATCGCCCACCTGCTGGACGCCGAACTGAACACGGGCCGCAGCCCCCTGGAGGCGTTCAAGATCACCCTGGACCGCCTGACCGGCGCCTATGCCCTGGCGGTGCTGATCGATGGGACAGACGACCTGATCCTGGGCGCACGGCGCGGCAGCCCCCTGGTGGTCGGCTGGGGCGAGGACGAGATGTATCTGGGCTCCGACGCGCTCGCTGTCGGCCCCTTCACCCAGAAAATCTCCTATCTGGAAGAGGGCGATTACGTCGCCGTGACCAAGGCCGGCGCCCAGATGTTCGACGTGACCGGAAAGCCGGTCGATCGTGCGGTGGTCCAGGTCTCGGCCTCCTCGGCCATGGTCGAGAAGGGCGAGTATCGCCACTTCATGGAAAAGGAGATCCATGAACAACCCGACAGTGTCCAGCACACTTTGTCGGAATATCTCGATCTGGTGACGGGAAAGGCCAAGGCCAATCCCGTCGATTTCGCCGCCATCGACCGCATCCAGATCGTGGCCTGCGGCACCGCCTTCTACGCCGGTCAGATCGGCCGCTACGCCTTCGAGAAGCTGGCGGGCCTGCCCTGCGACGTCGAGATTGCGTCCGAGTTCCGCTATCGCTCGCCGGCGGTGTCGCAAAAGACCCTGGCGGTCGCCGTCAGTCAGTCGGGCGAGACGGCCGATACCCTGGCCAGCCTGACCTGGTGCAAGGCGCAGGGGTTGAACACCGCCGCCGTCGTCAACGTCCACTCCTCGTCCATGGCGCGCGAGGCCGCCGTGTTGTGGCCCACCCATGCCGGGCCGGAAATCGGAGTCGCCTCGACCAAGGCTTTCACCGCCCAGGTCGCCGCCCTCCTGGCCCTGGCCGTGGCGGCCGGGGTCGCGCGTGGCCGGATCGATGCTGCGACCGAGGCCGAACTGGTCAAGGCCCTGTTCGAAAGCCCACGCCTGATCGCCGAGGCGCTGACGATGGGCGAAAGCATCCGCGCCGTCGTCCAGGATTTGGCCAAGGCCGACGACGTCCTGTTCCTAGGCCGGGGCGCCATGTTCCCTCTCGCCATGGAAGGCGCGCTGAAGCTGAAGGAGATCAGCTATATCCACGCCGAGGGCTATGCCGCAGGCGAGCTGAAGCACGGTCCCATCGCCCTGATCGACGAAGAGACCCCGACCATCGCCCTGGCGCCCTTGGACGATGTGTTCGAGAAGACCACTTCCAACCTGCAGGAGGTCGCCGCGCGTGGCGGGCCGGTCATCATGATCGCGCCGGAAAAGGCGCCCGACCTGCACGGCGCCGGCATCCGCCGCATCCACGCCCCGGACTGCCATCCCCTGATCGCGCCCCTGGTCTATGCCGTGCCGGTGCAGTTGCTGGCCTATTACACCGCCGTCCAGAAGGGCACCGACGTCGATCAGCCCCGCAACCTGGCCAAGTCCGTCACGGTGGAGTGAGGCGCGGCCGACGTCTCGCGCAGGGCTTCCACATCGGCGATCTGGATCGCGCCGCGCCGCAGGCGCAGCGCGCCGGCCGCACACAGTTCCGTGCAGGCGGTCGAGACGCTGGCGCGCCGCACCGCCATCAGGTCGGCCAGGTCGCTCTGGCGCAGGGACACCGTATCGCCGCCGCCCTGGTCGTGAACGTCAAGGACCAGGGCGGCCAAGCGTTGGGTCACCTTGAGGTCGGCGTGACGCCCCAGCTCGGCCTGAAGGGCGGCGTTGCGTTGACGAAGGTCGGTCAGGGTCGCTTCGACCAGGGTGTCGCGATCGATGCGCTGGACCAGCCGTCGCGCCGGCACCGTCAGGAACCGTCCCGCCGTCAGCCACAGGGCCACTTCCTTTTCGCCCCGCCCCAGCACCGCATCGAAGTTGATCAGATCGTCGCTTGAGGCCAGACCACGTGACAGGGTCTCATTGGGTCCCAAGCGTGCTGCGACGCCGTCCAGAATGAAGGTGACGAGCGGTTCACCATCACGCGTCAGGGCGGTGCGTTGGCCGGGCACGGCGTCGAAGGCGTCGCCTTCGTCCAATCCCTGAACGGCCAGCAGGGAAAGCAGGGATCGCGCGAGGTTCGACATGGACATTGGTCGTATAGACCGCCAAACGGCGTTCTGCGCGATAACATGCGTTAAGGGGTCAGACGGGGTCGCTCTGAAGCCTCAGATAGGTCGGGTCAAACTCGGCGATTTCGGCAAGGCGGCGCCAGTCGAGGATATCGATCCGACCGCCCGACCAGTTGATCACGCCTTCGCCGCGCAGTTCCGAGATCAGGCGGCTGACATGGACCGTCGACAGGCCCAGCGCATCGCCAAGGGTGGCCTGTGTCAGCGGCAGGTCGAAGGTCATATCGCCGGTCTGGCCGACGGCCTGAAGACGCAGATACAGCTCGCACACCAGATGGGCGATATGACCCAGGCCGCTGCGCCGACCCATGGCGACCAGCCATTGGCGGTGGATGGCGGCGTCGATGATGGTGTCCAGCCACAGCAGGCGCGTCAGGTGCGGATGGCGCTCGGTGATGTCGATGAGGCCGCTGTGGGGCGCCTCGGCGATGACGCATTCGGTCAGGGCGACGACTCCGTGATCCATCTGCTTCATCAACAGGCTGTGCAGGTCGATGAAGTCGCCGGCGACATTGATCTCGGTGATCTGGCGGGCGCCATCTTCCAGCGTCGAATAGCGGGCGGAAAAGCCGGAGATCAGAAGCGTGCTGTGCAGTGGTCGGCTATGTTCGCGCACGATGTCCGAACCGGCGGCGACCGTCTTGGGCGGCTCCAGCGCTTTCTGCAGGGCCTCGATCTCTTCGGGAGAGATGCGGTCGCGCAGGGACAGTTTCTCGACCAGGGTCGTGATCTTGGGCGTGGCTTGAAGTCTGCTCATTGGGCGCTTTCCACCAGGCTCCACCCGTCAGGCGCATCGTCGGAAGCGGCTGCGGTGACGCTGACGACCGTCTGGCCGTCCGCATCCGTGACGATGACGCTGAAGGCGCGGGTCGTCCAGAAGGCGGCTCCCCGATAACGCAGGATTTCGCCCAGAACGGCGACGGCTTCTTCTCTGGCGGCATCGACGCTCTTCAGCTCCTCGCCCTGGTCGTCGCGGATGCAATCGCCGTTCTGGGTATGGAAAAAGTAGCGCGGCAATCTTTCCTCCTGGCAGCAGCCGAGGGAGGAAGCGGTCACGGGGCCGATTGGTTCAGCCCTCTGTGATCTTTCAGATTTCCTGGTTGAAGGCACCGATTTCCGGATAGGCGGCAAGGCGGGGTTTGATCTCCTTGCGGAAGAGGTCGCGCATGTCGTCTTCCGACCGCATGCTTTCGACCACGACCACCAGCTCCGGCTTGTTCGACGAGGCGCGGACTAGGACCCAGGATCCGTCCTCCAGATGCACCCGCACGCCGTTGACGGTGATGGCCTCAAGGATCTTACGACCCAGGATCTCGCCGCCTGCGGCCGCCAGATCCGAATATTCCTTCACGATCCGCTCCAGCACCCCGTACTTCAGCTCGTCGTCGCAATGGGGCGACATGGTCAGGCTGGTCCAGGCGTCCGGCAGGGCGGCCTTTAGCTCGCTCAGTTTCTTGCCCGGATTGCGATCCAGCATGGCCAGGACGGCGCCGGCCGCGACAAGACCGTCATCATAGCCGTGACCCAGATCGCCGGCCATGAAGAAGTGGCCTGACTTCTCAAACCCGGCCAAGGCGCCCAGTTCGGCGGTCTTGCGCTTGATGTAGGAGTGGCCCGTCTTCCAGTAGACGACCTCTGCGCCGTTGGCCTTGAGGATCTCGTCGGTCTTGTAGAGGCCGGTCGACTTCACATCGACGACGAAGGTGCTGTCCGGATAGACCTTGGACAGGTCGCGGGCCAGCATCAGGCCGATCTTGTCGGCGAAGATCTCCTCGCCCGTGTCGTCCACCACGCCGCAGCGGTCGCCGTCACCATCGAAGCCCAGGGCCAGATCGGCGCCCGTCTCGCGCACCCTCTGGGCCATCTGCACCAGCATGGCGTGATCTTCCGGGTTCGGATTGTATTTGGGGAAGGTGTAGTCGAGGTCGGTGTCCATCTCGATCACCTCGACGCCCATGCGGCGTAGCGCGTCGGGGGCGAAGGCGCCGGCCGTGCCGTTGCCGCAGGCGCAGACCACCTTCAGCGGCCGCTTGATCTGAACCTTGGAGGCGACGTCGGCGACATAGGTTTCGCGGAAGTCCTCGACCCGCACCAGCTTGCCGCCTGACCGGGCCACGCCCTCGCCGTTCAGCACGATCTCTTTCAGCCGGCCCATTTCTTCGGGGCCGAAAGTCAGGGGCTTGTTGGCGCCCATCTTCACGCCGGTCCAGCCGTTCTCGTTGTGGCTGGCGGTGACCATGGCGACGCAGGGCGCGTCCAGCTCGAACTGGCCGAAATAGGCCATGGGCGACAGGGCCAGACCCACGTCCAGAACCTCCATTCCGCCTTCCAGCAGGCCCAGGATCAGAGCCTGTTTGACGCTGAGGCTATAGCCGCGAAAATCATGGCCAGTGACGATCTTCGGCGCGACGCCGATCTCGTGGACATAAGTGGCTAGGCCCAGTCCCAGCGCCTGAATGCCAAGGAGATTGATCTCCTTTTCCAGGATCCAACGCGCATCGTATTCGCGGAAACCAGTGGGCTTAACAAAGGCCAGATTTTCATAATCCGCCGTGTTCGGCGTGAGGTCCTGCCGGGGCTTGAGCATTCTGTGGGGCTCAGGCGGCGGCGCGTTTGCGAATACGGGCGATGCGGCGCAGGCGACGCCAGAAACGGCCGCGCTCCGGCTCGGGATAGGGTTGCAGGTTCTCGACGAACTGATCGGCTGACGCGCGCCAGCTGAACTTTTCCGCATAGGCGCGCACGACCTTGCGGTCGAGTTCGAGGCACTCCAGGCAGGCGGTCCTGAGGTCCTTGTCGATCGCCCCGGCGTTCGAGCCGGGGATGATATCGATCGGGCCATGCGCGGGGTAGGCGGCGACCGGCGTGCCGGCGGCCATGGCTTCCAGGATCACTAGGCCGAAAGTGTCGGTCCAGCTGGGGAAGACGAAGACGTCGGCGTCGCGGAAGCAGCGGGCCAGCTCGTCACCAAACCGGGCGCCCAGGAATTTGGCCTCGGGATACTTCTCCTGCAGCTCCGCGCGGGCGGGTCCATCGCCGACGACGATCTTGGTGCCGGGCAGATCGAGCTGAAGGAAAGATTCGATGTTCTTCTCGACCGCCACGCGACCGACGTTGAGGAAGAACGGCCGGGGCCAGTCCTTGCCCCCAAGCTCATCGTAAATCCGTTCCAGGTCGGGATTGAACACGTCCGTGTCGACGCCTCGCGACCAAGGAGACACATTCTTGAACCCATGCTCGACCAGTTCGTCGCGCAGGGTCGGTGTCGCCACCATCAGCCGACCCGACGGCTTATGGAACCATTTCATATAGGCGTAGCCGACTTGGACCGGGATCGGGAAACGGGCCGAGACATATTCGGGGAATTTGGTGTGGTAGCTGGTCGTGAAGGGCAGCTTCCATTCCACGCAGATGCGACGCGTGGCGATGCCGATCGGACCCTCGGTGGCGATATGGACGGCTTCGGGTTCGAAGGCGCGCAGCATTTCGCGAATCTCTTCCTCCGCACCCAAGGCCAGCCGGATCTCCGGATAGGTCGGGCAGGGAATAGTCTTGAACAGGCTAGGCTCGATGACCTCGACCTCATGGCCCATGCCGCGGCATTCCGCGACCGTGCGGGTCAGGGTGCGGACGACGCCATTGACCTGAGGTTCCCAGGCGTCGGTGGCCAGAACGATGCGCATTGAGGCGGGCGGACCCTGAGCCGTTGAGTAAGGGCGGAACTTCTAGACGGTTCGAATGACGAAGGCGAGACAGCGATTTCCATCGTCGCGGTATGGTTGTCGTTCGGCTCAGGACAGTCGAAGGGCATTGTCTCCATCGTGAGCCAAGGCCCCCAGCGTTTCTCGAAGCTGGATATGAGCCGTCATGATCGAGCGGAACGATAAGGCCGGTGATGGTTCGTCTATAAAGTCGCCGCTTTCGAGCATGGCGTCGCGCCAGAGGCCTTGAGGCGTAAGGAAAAGCCATACGGCGCGAAGCGCGCACCCTGCCTGTTCCAGCGAGGCCGCGCAGGGGGCGTCGTCAGCCATAGACGCAAGGATCAATGACGCCTTGAGCCATTGAGTCTGTGACCAAAGCCGGGCGCGACCCCTTTGGATGAGGCCTTGGTCGCTGACGGACTCCACGGCGACTCCGCGGTTCAAGTCGATCCCTTGAAGCCCAGCCGTGAAGAGCTTGCGGGCATTCACGAGTGAGGCAGTGTCGGATGTCAATCGGCTGTAGCGGGCCAGCAGCCAGGCCCGATAGAATAGGTCGCCAGGCGACGCCGGATGATCGATGTCTGATGCGGCTTGCATCAGGCTGACGATCTGGTCTGCAGTCCGCCGCCAGCCTGGGTCGGTGCTTATGCCTGCCCAAGCAAGCGCGCCTTCCAGCAGGATGAGAGACTTCGCTTGGTCGGGGGGGGAGGTCTGGTCGCCTATAAGACGGTCGCGAAGGGTTGTGGCGTCGCGCTTCACCGAGGGGTCGCCTGTCGCTGCGAAAATAGCCGCCAAGGCTACAGGAAAGCCACTATGATCGCCTAGTTCGGATTGATCGCTGTCCAATGGCAGGTGCGGCAGACCTTTTTCGACCACCGCCCGCCATGGCCCAGGCCAGTCTTGGCGACCGGCTAGGGCGTAGGCTTCCAGCTGCGCCGCCTGGACTTGCAGAACTGGCGATGTCGCAATGCGACGCCCGCTCGTGCTCAGAAGTGCTTCGAAGGCTCCGGACGTCCCCTGTCCCAACGTGCACCAAACGGGAAGCGCGGACTGACGCAACCATGTCGCCAGCCGCTCAGCACCGCTTTTCAGCAACTCAGGGGTGAGAGCCGGAAAGTCGAGATGCGACGGCGATAGTTTTCCGATCCGTTCGACGATCTTCCTGACGTCCTGGCTGCGCTTCAGGTCGGTGACCAGAACAGCGTCTCGTTCCACGATGACGCCCACGTCCCGCAGACCGATAACCGCGACCATGACACCGTCGGATGACCGGACCAGGCAACCCTCCGAGTCTTCCAGAACATGTAACCCGACGCTGCCTTCGCCGGAGGCTTGCACGGCATCCCAGGCCCCCAAGTCGGACCAGGAGAACCGCACGGGAAGGACCGACGCCCGGCCTGTCTTTTCCATCACCGCATAGTCGATCGAAATCGTCGGAGCGTTGAGGAACTGCGACCCGAGTAACCGGAACCGTCCGTTGAATTCCGCGTGTTCCAGGGCGTCTCTGGCCGCGATCAGGACTGCTGGCGCCTGTTGGGACAGTTCCTCGATCAGCACATCTGCGCGCACGATGAAGTTGCCGCTGTTCCACAGATAGCCGTTATGGATGTGGCGTTCGGCCGTAAGGGCGTCGGGCTTTTCGACGAAGGCCGCGACGTCCGTGAGGCCTGCCCCGGACGGTGCGATGTAGCCGTAGGCGGAGGACGGTTCTGTGGGCACGACCCCCAGGGTGACGATGCGACCCGTGTCTGCAGCTGCGGCGGCTTCCTGCACTGCTGCGTGAAATGCGCCATGGTCGGGAATGTGGTGGTCGGAGGCGACGAAGAGATTGACGGCTCGCGGGTGCTGTTGAGCGGTCCACAGGGCTGCGACAGCCATTGCCGCGGCGGAATCGCGGCCCTCGGGCTCCAGGAAGATGGTGGCCTTCGCGCCAACCTCGTCCAGTTGGGCCAAAATCTCTAGGCGATGTTGCTTTCCACCCACGACAATCAGTTCGCCGCCCTGCTCCATCAACGGAAGGGCGCGCTCCACCGCGTCTTGAAACAGTGACCGATTGCCGGCCAGCGGAATGAACTGCTTGGGCCGTGAGGGGCGAGAAGCGGGCCAGAGACGCGTGCCCGCCCCGCCGCACATGATAACCGGATAAATCATCGCCATGGTCAAAGCTGCTCCGATTGGATCGTGCAAGTCCAGTAGGACGCGTCTTTAGTTTGCGAAGCCGCTCAAATCCATCATTGCAAAGAAGTGCGCAGAGGTTGTTCGTAGCCCCGCCGGTCGTGCCTCAGAGCGGCAGCACCGTCGTTGATTTTACCTCTTCCAGCACCGCATAGGTCCGTGTTTCCCGCACGCCTGGCATGCGCACCAGCACGTCGCCGAGAAAGGCGCGATAAGCGTCCATGTCGCCGACCCGAGCCTTGATCAGGTAATCAAACCCGCCGGCGACCATGTGGCATTCCAGCACTTCGGGCTGGTTACGGACGGCGGCGGCGAAGGCTTCGAAGACGTCGCCGGTGGTGCGGTCCAGCAGCACTTCCACAAAAATCAGCAGGTCGCGGCCGACCTTGGCCGGGTCGATCATGGCGGCGTAGCCGGTGATGATCTTCTTTTCGCGCAGGCGGCGGACCCGCTCGAAACAGGCGGCGGGCGACAGGTTGCACTGCCGCGCCAGCTCAGCGTTGGACAGCCGGCCGTCGGTTTGCAGCACGCGTAGAATGCGACGGTCGACGGCGTCTATATCGATCATCGGAAATCAGGACCTCAAACCGAACGATCTTCGGCCTGATCTCGTATCATACGAAGCACCTTCAATGAACTCCGGCCTATACGGCGGAAATCCACAGGATTTTCCGCCGATGACCTCGCCCGTTTTTACGCCCACGAGCCTGGCCGCATGGGACGGCCTGGATGCGCACAAGTTCCACGACGAGCGCGAGGCCGTCGCCGCCAACCTGGCGCGGACGCCGCTAGACGCCGCCGAGCGCGCCGCCGTGGTCGCCGAAGCCACCGCTCTGGTCGAACACGCCCGTCGCAGCCAGAAGAAGCAGGGGGTGGTCGAGAGCTTCCTCCAGCAGTTCAGCCTGGGCACTCGCGAGGGTCTGGCCCTGATGTGTCTGGCCGAGGCGCTCCTGCGCGTTCCGGACGAGGAGACGCGCGACCGTCTGATCGCCGAGAAGATCGGATCCGCCGACTGGGCCAGCCATCTTGGCCAGTCCGACAGCCTGTTCGTCAACGCCTCGACCTGGGGCCTGATGCTGACCGGCAAACTGGTCGATGTGGACGACGAGGCCCGCAGCGACCTGCCCGGCTTCCTGAAACGGATCGCCGGCCGTCTGGGCGAGCCGGTCATCCGCCAGGCCGTGGCGACCGCCGTCAAGATCATGGGCGAGCAGTTCGTGGTCGGCCGCACCATCCAGGGCGCGCTGAAGCGGTCGAACAAGGAAGGTTGGCTGTGCAGCTTCGACATGTTGGGCGAAGGCGCCCGCACCGTTGCGGACGCAGACCGCTATGAGAAGATCTACGCCGACGCCATCGAGGCGGTCGGCAAGACGTCCAAGGGCCAGGGGCCCGAGCACGGTCATGGCGTCTCGGTGAAACTGTCGGCCCTATCGCCCCGCTATGAGGCGACGCACGAGGACGACGTCTGGGCGACCCTGTATCCCCGCATCCTGCGCCTAGCCCAGATCGCGGCCAAATACGACATCAACTACACGATGGACGCGGAAGAGGCGGACCGTCTGGCCCTGTCGCTGAAACTGCTGGACCGGCTGGCGCATGAACCCAGCCTGGGCGGCTGGACCGGCCTGGGTCTGGCGGTTCAAGCCTATCAGAAGCGCGGCCAGGAGACGATCGAACGGGTCGCCGACCTGGCGCGCCGCTCGGGCCGGCGGCTGATGGTGCGCCTGGTCAAGGGCGCCTATTGGGACACTGAGATCAAGCGCGCCCAGGTCTTCGGCCGCACCGACTATCCGGTCTATACGACCAAGGCGGCGACCGACCTGAACTATCTCGTCTGCGCCAAGGCCATGATCGAGGCGGCGCCGGCGATCTATTCCCAGTTCGCCAGCCACAACGCCCACACCCTGGCCGCCGTGCGCCGCATGGCGCGCGACCGGGGCGTGACGGTGGAGCACCAGCGCCTGCACGGCATGGGCGAGGCGCTCTACGACGCGGCGCACGAGGCCTGGTCGGACGAGACGGTTATCGTCCGCGCCTATGCCCCCGTCGGCGGGCATGAGGAACTGCTGCCCTATCTGGTTCGGCGCCTGCTGGAAAACGGCGCCAACTCATCCTTCGTCCACGCCCTGCTGGACGAGCGCGTGCCCGCCTCGACCGTCGCGGCCGATCCCATTTCCCTGGTCGAGCAGGCGCCCGACCGTCACCCCAAGATTCCGGTTCCGCAAGACATGTACGGCGATCGTCAGAACTCCCTCGGCCGCGACTATTCCCAAGCCGCCGACCGTGAATCCCACGCCCGGGCGCTGGAAAGCGTGGATCGCGAGACCCTGACCTCCGGCCCCATCATCGGCGGCAAGCTGCGGGCCGGGATCAACGCCCAGGCCGTGACCAATCCGTTCGACCGGTCTCAGGTGCTGGGCCATGTCTCCGAGGCCGAAGCCGCTGACATCGACGCCGCCGTCGAGGCCGCCGCCAACGCCCAGGTCACATGGGACCGTCAGGGCGGCGGCAAACGCGCCGTGACCTTGCGCGCCATGGCCGATGCGCTGGAGGCCGATCTGGACCGTCTGGTCGCCCTGCTCAGCCGCGAGGCGGGCAAGACCCTGAACGACGGCGTCGCCGAGGTGCGCGAGGCCGCCGACTTCTGCCGCTACTACGCCCTGCTGGCCGAACGCGACTTCACCGCCCCCCAGACCCTGAAGGGACCGACCGGCGAGACCAACCAGTTGTTCCTGCACGGACGCGGCGTCTTCGCATGCATCAGCCCGTGGAACTTCCCCCTGGCCATCTTCACCGGCCAGATCGCCGCCGCCCTTGCCGCCGGCAACGCGGTCCTGGCCAAGCCCGCCGAACAGACCCCCCTGATCGCCTCCGAGGCCGTACGCCTCTATCACAAGGCCGGGCTGAACCCCGACCTGCTGGCCCTGGTTCCAGGGCGCGGCGAGACGGTGGGCGCGGCCCTGGTCACCCACCCCGGAATCGATGGTGTCGCCTTCACCGGCGGAACCGACACGGCCGCCGCCATCAACCGGTCCATCGCCGCCCGCCCCGGCGCCATCATCCCCTTCATCGCCGAGACCGGCGGCCTGAACGGCATGTTCATCGACACCACGGCGCTGAAGGAACAGGTGATCGACGACGTGATCCAGTCGGCCTTCGGCTCGGCTGGCCAGCGCTGCTCAGCTCTGCGCGTCCTCTATGTGCCCAAGGATTCGGCCGATGCCCTGATCGAGGGCCTGAAGGGCGCCTTGGCCGTCCAGACCGTCGGCGATCCCGCCGATCCGAAGACCGACATCGGCCCGGTCATCGATCCGGAATCCCGCCGCGCCCTGGAAGCCCACGTCGAACGCCTGTCGAAGGAAGCGAAGATCATCGCCCGCGCCGACCTGCCGCTGGGCGCCGAAAAGGGCGATCTGTTCGCCCCCACCATCGCCGAGATCCCCACACCCGACTTCCTGGAGCGCGAGGTGTTCGGTCCCATCCTGCACATCTACCGCTACGCCCCGTCCGACCTGAAGGCGGTCGCCGGCAAGCTGGCCGCGCGCGGCTACGGCCTGACCCTGGGCGTCCACAGCCGCATCGAAGCCTTCGCCGCCGAAGTGGTCGATCTGGTTCCGGCCGGCAATGTCTACGTCAACCGCTCGATCACCGGCGCCGTCGTCGGCGTGCAGCCTTTTGGGGGGGAAGGCCTGTCGGGCACGGGGCCGAAGGCCGGCGGGCCTAACAGCCTGATCCGCTACGCGGCCGAAAAAGCGATCAGCGTGAACATCGCCGCGCAGGGTGGGGATCCGGCGCTGCTGAACCTATAGCTAATGCTGCGGTTTACGGCTCAGTCTGCGCCTTAATATCGCCTGTTGCACAAGCAACAGGAATAGCCTAGCCAGCGCCGTCGCCTGTGGAGACGCGCCGATCTCTTTGCCCTAGTGCGAGATTTGAACCTGTTTAAATCCCTTTCCAAACACGCGCGTATTATCGGGGCGCTTATGATGCGCGAAATTGTGACCCGGTATGGTCGCGAGGGCATCGGATTTCTTTGGCTGGTCGGTGAGCCCCTATTGTTCTGTATTGGTGTTCTCGTTCTTTGGTCGGCGATCAAGCCGGAATACGAACATGGAATACGTGTCGGGCCATTTGTGATGACAGGGTACGTTTGCTTGTTGTTACTTAGGCATGCCATTTCGATGAGTTTAACTGCGCTTCAAGCCAACATAGGTCTTCTTCATCACAGAAGTGTCCGCATACTGCATATATATCTTTCTCGTAACATATTAGAATTTGCAGGTACTACAGTCGCGTTCATAATAGTTTATGCCATACTGTTTGGTATGGGCCAGGTTCATCTGCCGTCAGACCCAATGATACTTTACGCTGGCTGGTTCTCGCTGGCTTGGCTTTCCATGGGGTTGGCATTGACGCTGAGCGGTATGGCGCTTTACTCTGATGTGGTGGAGCGACTAGTCCCGGTTATCACTTATATTCTAATACCGCTGTCCGGTGCATTCTTTATGCTTTCTTTTATTCCTACTGGATACAGAGAAGTGCTGTTGTGGGTGCCGATCCCACATACTGTGGAGATGGTGCGTGCGGGCGTGTTCGGTGAGTTTGTGAAAACCTATTACACATGGTGGTATCCCTTGGCCTGGGGAACGCTCCTCAATCTCATAGGCCTTTTATTGCTAGCACGCGCGAAGCGATTGGTGGATATCGAGTAGATGCCTAACCGTCACGACCAAGATCAAATTCAGAGCGGCTCGCAAGTCACCTATGCTGGCGACATGGATTCGCTGAGTTCATCAACGGATAGCCGGCGTCAAAGACGACGGTTCCCTTGGGCCTTTGCATCGGTGGTCGTTGCCCCCACTGCGCTCGGAGCGTTCTACTATTTTCTTATCGCCAGCCCGATCTATGTCTCTGAGGCGAGGTTCATTGTTCGATCGTCGAACCAAGCCCAACCGTCTTCCCTCGGGGTGGCTCTTCAGGGTGTGGGTTTGTCATCGACCCAAACTGATGCATTCGCAGTGCATGAGTACATTCGATCTCGGGACGGAGTAGCAGAGTTATCGAAGGTAGTGGATGTGGATGGGTTTCTATCCAGAAGGGGTGCCGATTTCATCTCGAGGTATCCATCGCCTTGGGAGGAGCGCACTAAAGAAGGGACATTTGAGGCATTTCAACGCTTTGTAACTGTAGGCTACGACTCTACAACTGGGATTAGCACAATTCGAGTAAGAGCCTTTAATCCTCAAGATGCCAAAGCGGCAGCCACTCAGCTCCTCGTGGGTGGTGAGGGTTTAGTAAATAGGCTTAATGCGCGTGCAGGGACGGACGCAGTCGCGAACGCTATCGATGCGCAGGCGCAAGCGCGTGATAGATTGACCTCGGCGCAAACTCAGTTGAGCGCCTTTCGGAACCGCGAGCAGATTATAGATCCGCAGCGCGAGGCACTTGCGGGAGGAGACCTTATCGGCGAACTGCTGGTTTCACTGGCGAACCTGCGTGCAGAACGATCGCAGTTGGCCGAAGAAGCGCCCAACAGCCCGCAGTTGCCATCTCTAGATCGACGAATTGCAGCGTTTGAGGGGCAGGTTAGTGAAGAGCGGCGACGAATTGCGGGCAACAATTCTTCACTATCAGGGAAGATCAGTGAGTACGAAAGCCTGGTCTTGGAAAGGGAGCTCGCAGAGCGAGAGCTGTCCGCTGCTAGTATTGCGCTCAATACCGCTCAGCTCGATTCCACTAGAAAGAAGCTTTACCTAGAGCGCGTAGTAAATCCAAATCTTCCCGATGAACCCTCTCTGCCAAAGAGATGGCTCAGGCTGCTGACGATTTTTGCATCGTGTCTGATAACGTACGGCGTGGGTTGGTTGGTGTGGGCGGGAGTACGCGAGCATGGACAGAGTTGATGCTTCGAGACGATGAGGTCGGCTTGGCGGTTACTGGACTGAGCCACTCTTTCGCTGGGAAAAAAGGCAGTCCTGTTTTCCAAAAACTCAGCTTTACGGTCAAGAAAAGCGAACGATTGGCGCTGCTGGGCCGTAACGGCCAGGGCAAGTCGACGCTCATTCGGATTTTGGGCGGCATATTGGATCCGGACGAGGGCCGAGTAGATTGGTCCATGACCTCATCTTGGCCGATCGGATTCGGAGGGGGATTCCAAGGCAGTTTGTCCGGCCTAGACAACATTCGCTTCTTGGCGCGAGTTTACGACCGGGAATATAGCGAACTTAGAGACCGAGTTGATGATTTTGCGGAGCTAGGAATTGCCCTGCGGCAACCTGTGAAGCATTACTCATCTGGTATGAGAGCAAGGCTTGCATTCGGCTTATCCTTAGCCATCGAGTTTGATTGTTACTTGATCGATGAGCTAGTCTCCGTTGGTGATGCGCGGTTTCAAGCCAAGTGTAATGCTGAGCTTTTTCACACCCGATCTAATCGTGCATTTATAATGGCATCCCATGACATGGTTATGGTTCGGAACCTTTGTAGCAGAGCGTTGATCGTTGAGAACGGCCAAGCCAAAATATTTAATGATATTGACGAGGCGATTGACGTTTATAGTTGGCTTCGAGCATAGAATTAATGAATATATTTATTATTAGCTCAGGCTTCACTGATTCTTGGGTAGATGAATTCATCTCCAAGGCCAATGGAGCAGGGTTCAACTTTTTAGACACAAGAATAAATACCTCGCTCAATAAATCGGATTTCGAGAGTGAGCGGCCCGACTTTTTACTTTGTAATCTGTTGAATGCAGCAGATGCCTTTGCTCCAGCGCCTTGGATGGTGGTTTCCGACGACCCGGGTAATGGTGTCAGCTTTTTTGAGAGAAATGGGCTCTCTTTAAAAGAAGCGATCCAGCGGACGGCGAGCGAACACGCCGCATCTTCATTACTGTCGTCTTTAGGCGCGCCATGTTTTGATGTTCGAAAAGATATTATATATCTTGACGGCTTCGAAAGTTTTACGTTTGAACCAAAACGTAATGATGAGCCCAATCAAAGCTGTGACGTTTTGTCGATGTATGTACCCGGGTTTGCTGGGGAGACTATCTGGCCTCTGAGTCTATTTGAGACTGACTCCTCAGCCCAGCGCCTTAATAACAGCGTCGCGTTTGATCTCACAGGACGCAGCCGCTGGCTAATCCATGGGCCACATATAGATCTTCCACCCGGATACTGGGAAGTTCACGCAAAGATATTCGTGGACCCGTTTGGTTCACAGGCTAACCTGGTAGTCGACTGGGGCGTCGGGGGCGTGGATATCGTCTCGTGGAGTGGCGTCATAAAAAAACGAGGTTGGTATGACGTTAAGTTACGGAAGGAATGGTCTAATATTGGCGCTGCACAATTTAGGATTCTGACGCATCCGGCATTTGAGGGCAAAGTTGTGTTTGCCGGATGCTATATCAGGAGTTCGCCCAATTCTAAGTAAAGTAGAAGGTGGACGGAGGGCGGTCTTTTGTGTCAACGGCAATCAGCGATAAACCAAAGCTCTCAAGTATTCGCCGTAGGTTCCTTTTCCAGCCAAATTGGCTATCTTCTCAAGCTCAGATTGAGTGATGAAGCCTTTCTCGAAGGCCACCTCTTCGGGACAGGCGATCTTGAAGCCTTGGCGTTTCTCCAAGACCCGTACGAATTCAGCGGCTTCCAGCAGACTGTCCGGTGTTCCTGTATCGAGCCAAGCGTAGCCGCGTCCCATAATCTCGACCGACAGCTTGCCATGTTCGAGGTAAACGCGATTGACGTCGGTAATCTCCAGTTCACCGCGCGGTGAAGGTTTGATGTCTCGAACGACGTTCACCACGTCGGAATCATAAAAGTAGAGACCGGTAACAGCCCAGCTAGAACGCGGCGCGGCCGGCTTCTCCTCGATGGACAGGGCGCGCATATGTTCGTCGAACTCGACAACTCCGTAGCGTTCCGGATCATTGACGTGATACGCGAACACCGTAGCCCCATCAGGCCGATCCATGGCGCTGGTGAAGAGGTTATTTATGCCGTGGCCGTAGAAAATGTTGTCCCCCAAGATGAGCGCCGAGGGATTGGCTCCGACAAAATCCGCGCCGATGAGGTAAGCTTGGGCCAGCCCATCTGGGCTGGGCTGAACGGCGTACTGAATTTCCATTCCCCACTGCGAGCCGTCACCAAGCAATGTCTTGAAGCTAGGGATGTCTCGGGGGGTAGAGATAATGAGCACCTCCCGGATGCCTGCCAGCATCAAGGTTGACAGCGGATAGTAGATCATCGGCTTATCGTAGACCGGCATCAGCTGCTTTGACGTAACCAAGGTCATGGGGTGCAGGCGGGTGCCCGAACCTCCGGCCAGGATGATTCCCTTCATGAGAAGGTCCTTTCAGCGTGTAGTTCGGTGACGATCTCTGCGACGGCGTCCTGCCAAGATCGAGGCGTGATCGCGAAGTCTCGGGTTAATTTATCTGTCGCCAAGCGCGAGTTGGCCGGGCGCTTGGCCGGGGTGGGGTATTCGCGCGAGGCGATCGCTTCGACGGTCGCGGATGGTCCGCCGGATGCGCCGCTGAGCGCAAAAATCTCAGAGGCTAGCCCCGCCCAGGTCGTGTCGCCGGTGTTAACGAAGTGGTAGACTCCCGTCGGCGCATGCGGGTCAGCGATCATTTTTAATGTGACGGTCTTCAGGGCGGCGGCAATGTCGCGCGCCGAGGTAGGGCAGCCGTGTTGGTCGCCAACGACACGCAATACGGGCCGATCTGCAGCGAGGCGCAGCATGGTTTTTAGGAAATTGGCTCTGTGGACGCTCAGAACCCAAGCAGTGCGCAACACGACCGACCGAGGATTGCCTTGGAGGACTGCAAGTTCGCCCGCCAACTTGGACGCGCCATAAACGCCCAGCGGGCCCACCGGATCCGTCTCGACATACGGGCCATCCTTGGACCCATCGAACACATAGTCCGTCGAGACCTGGATCAACGGGATGCCCGCCTCCCGCGTCGCGTCGGCCAGAACGGCGGGTCCCATGGCGTTGGCCGCGAAAGCGACTGCCACCTCAGTCTCGGCTTTATCTACGGCGGTGTGAGCGCCGGAGTTAATCACGGCGGCGAATGGGGTAGCGGCGAGAACGGCGCGGACTAAGCCGGCATCACCCAAGTCCAGTTCGGCCCGTGACGGCGCGTGGAGGACCACATCCTGAGGCCAGTCGGCACTCTGCAGTTCGAGCCCCACCTGGCCGGCGCCGCCTGTGATTAGGATGTGTACAGGATCAGGCATTGGCTACGCCGAGACGCTGTGTCGAATAGCGGGCGTCCAGAATGTCTTGCCACCAGGCTTGGTTCTCTAGGTACCAAGCCACCGTTTGTTCGATACCCTGCTCGAAGGTCACCGACGGCGTCCAATTAAGCTCTGATCGGATCTTCGAGGCGTCGATAGCGTAGCGCTGATCGTGGCCTGGACGGTCTGTCACATAAGTGATCTGGTCGATGTATTTACCATCCGCCTTGGGCCGCAGCCGGTCCAAGATGGAGCAGATGGTTGTGACTACATCGATGTTCTTTTTCTCTGCGTTTCCGCCGACATTGTAGGTCTCGCCTGGAGTGCCGGTCTCAAACACGGCTTGCAGTGCTCGGGCGTGGTCATCGACGAACAACCAGTCGCGCACGTTCGATCCGTCGCCATAGACCGGCAGGGGCTCGCCGTTCAAGGCCCGGATGATGATCAGCGGGATCAGCTTTTCAGGGAAGTGATAGGGGCCGTAGTTGTTGGAGCAATTGGTTACCAACACCGGCAAGCCGTAGGTATGACCCCAAGCGCGCACCAGATGGTCTGACCCTGCCTTGGATGCAGAATAGGGCGATCGGGGATCATAGGGCGTGGTCTCTGTGAAGAAGCCGTCCTCGCCCAGAGAGCCGAATACTTCATCGGTCGATATATGGTGGAAACGGAAGGCCGCCTTGCCCGTCTCATCCAATTCTCGCCAATACCCGAGAGTTTGGTTTAGCATCACAAAGGTGCCGACCATATTGGTCTGGATGAACTCGCCAGGGCCGTCGATCGAACGATCGACATGGCTCTCGGCCGCCAGGTGCGCGACCACATCGGGCTTGAACTCACGCAGGGCCTTTGACACGGCCTCGGCGTCGCAGATGTCGGCTTGAACAAAGGAATAGCGCTCGCTGGACGCCGCCGTCTGAAGCGAACTGAGCACGCCAGCATAGGTCAGCTTGTCAAACACTAGAACTTGGTGATCCGTGTGTTCGATCAAGCGCCGCACGAGGGCCGAGCCAATGAAGCCGGCGCCGCCGGTGACCAGAATACGCATTGGGGGTCTTTCTGTTAGAGTAGGGGCAGCGGCTCAAGCGGCCAGCCATCATACTCAAAGGGGCTGTCGAATTCAGCCAGGGTGGGGAGGACCTTGTCCTTGTCAGACAAGACTGCGCCCGAAACCGGCAACGGCCAATCGATGCCGATTGTCGGATCGTTCCAGACGATGCCTCCATCGCAGTCCGGCGCATAGACGTTAGACACCTTGTAGGCGATTTCGACATCCGGTTGGAGCGTGACGAAGCCATGCGCGAACCCAATGGGAACGAACAACTGCTCTCCGCCCTCTGCGGTCAGTTTTGCGGCGACGTACTGCCCGTAGGTAGGCGACCCGCGCCGCACATCCACGGCGTAGTCCATGATTGACCCGCGCACGCAGCGAACAAGCTTGGCTTGGGCGTATGGGGGTCGTTGGAAATGCAGGCCCCGTATCGTGCCTTCGGCGGCAGAAAACGACTGGTTGTCTTGCACGAAGCGAGAATCAATACCCGCCGCAAGCGCAGACCCTTCAGAGTAAGTTTCCATAAACCATCCCCGTTCGTCACCAAACCGGCGAGGCTGAAGAAAAATTACGCGGCAGGGCATAAACGCTCGCTATTGATATAAAGTCGGTTGCAACGGCCTAAACGAAATGCGACCTCGGCGTCAATGTGTATGGCAGAGCCTTCACAGAGTGCGCGGCGCTGTGTGCGCTCTGGAGAAACAGACTTATGAACTTGAATGTCATCCCGCCGCGTGGTCGCAGGCTAATCTCTCGTCTGAGTGGCGGAACTATTGGGCGCAGTGCGCGACGAAAGGGCGATCTCGCACGCGGAGAAAAAAATTGGCTAGCTGCTGCTTCTCATTACCAGCGCCATCTTCTTCGCAGGCCGCGCGACTACGCAATCTGGGTGCAGCTCGGGCATGTGCTCAAGGAAGCGGGTCAGATCGGCCCGGCGAGTTCTGCGTATGCCAAAGCAGCCGAACTGAGATCGGACGATCCTGATCTAATGATGTCACGCGGTCACCTAGCAAAAAGAGCAGGAGACCTGCCGCAGGCCTCAAAATTTTACTTGATGGCCCATCAGAGCGGGGCAATTACAGACGCAAATGTCGAACTTAGTTCGCTTCTTGCTGCGGCCGATGTGGCGCGCGCGATCCTTCCTGCAGATCAGCCGGATCAATCGCAACCGAGTTTGCCGGAGGAGGCAATTGATACCGCGGCTCTCCCGGCCATCGTTGCCGCGCCAGTATACGCGACTCCGATGGAGCGAAAGCGGGCGCGGCAGATGTCGGATATTTCGGCAAGGCTAGCCAACATGCCGCCAGTGGACCTTACCGGCCCGCTGATATCAATTTTGACACCCGTCTACAACGTTGAAGAGCGTTGGCTTATTGAAATGGCGGACTCAATTCTTCGCCAGACGTATGCAAACTGGGAGCTTTGTCTGGTTGATGACGGCTCCACAAATGCATCGACTAGAGACGCTGTGGTGCGTTTGGGAGCTCACGACCCACGTATCAAGGTGCTGTTGCGACAGAACAACGGGGGGATATCGGCCGCATCTAATGACGCATTGGCCATGTCATCCGGAAGATATGTCGCATTAGTCGATAACGATGACATTCTAACGTCTGATGCTCTCGAAGAGATGGTTCGTGAGATAAACAGAACTGACCCAGACTGGCTCTACAGCGACGAATTTAAGGTCGATGAGAGCAATGTTCCTTCTGAGCTTTTTGCAAAGCCGGATTGGTCGCCGCTGTTTCTTTTGAACTATATGTATACTGGTCACCTGACGCTTTATCGGCGCTCGGCAGTTTTGAAAGCTGGCGGTTTCCGTTCTCAGTATGACTTTTCGCAAGACTACGACCTTGCGCTGCGCATGGCGGAGATGGACCTTAAGGTGGCTCACGTCGAGCGCTATCTTTATGGGTGGCGTGCAATCGAAGGGTCGGGCGCGGCCGGTGGGAAGCCTCATGCCCGCATCAGCAATTTGGCGGCCCTGCAGGATGCTGCCGATAGAAGGGGGTGGGGAGGAGAAGCGGTCGGGCTTCCGACATGCAATCGGTTGGTCCGCTCTGAAATTGATCACCCGCTAGTGTCGATCATAATCCCATCTGACAACATTGAAAACATCAAGACCACTATCGATTCCATTACGAGCAAGTCCACATACAAGAACTATGAAATAATCATAGTCACCAGATCGGAAACTATCGATCAGTTGAAGCGCGAGGTTTCAAATACTGCGGTTAAATGGGCTGCTTACGATTTGCCCTATAATTTTTCTGCGAAGTGCAATGCCGGAGCAGCGAGCTCTGCTGGCGACTACCTGATATTTTTCAACGACGACGTCCGTGTCATAACCCCTGACTGGATTGAGTGCCACATAGAGTATTTGGCTTTGCCTGGTGTGGGAGTTGTGGGGCCAAAGCTGCTGTATGAGGACGGCTCCATCCAGCATGCAGGCATAGTCACGGGTGTTCGGCGATTCACGGGGACGGCGTTTCACACATATCCTTCCAACACTTCTGCCCATTTCAATATGGCGCAATGCGTGAGGGAAGTGTCAGTTATAATTGGTGCGTTGCTCGCGATGCCTGCCAATGTCTTCAACGAGATAGGCGGTTATGACGCCCTTAACACGCCGATAAACCACTCAGATGTCGATCTATGCTTTAGGGCGCGTGAGGCTGGCTATAGCTGCGTCTATAATCCTCACGCAACGTTGGTGCATATTGGTCATATGTCTATTGGAGACGAGAGCTACGTCAAAACGCCGAAGAAAAAAGATACAGCCGATGTATTTTTATTGCGGCGTTGGAGCCAGTTTATCGCAAGAGATCCGTTCTTTACTCCAGCTATGCGAGACTTAATCTATATTGATTCTCAAGAAGAATTCGGTCTCCTTCTCCCTGACGATGAGCCGTATGATTCGTCTAGTTCGAGATCTGTGGCGATCATTTCGCATGATTTGACTGGAAGCGGAGCTCCAAAAGTAGCGCTCGATTTGGCCGTCACGCTTAAGTCCAGTGGGATGTTCGTTGTGGTGTTTTCTCCGACTGACGGCCCGATGCGGCAACGCCTGCTTGATGCTGGTATTGCGGTTGTCGTGGATGAATTGATCTTAACCGGGCACGATGCAGCGACCGCGCCGCTATCTCACTTCGACATCGTGATTGCGAATACGATCGTGTGTTGGCGTACGGTCAGCGCGATCAGCGATTTGGTGCCTGTCTATTGGTACACTCACGAGACGGCCCTAGTCGATCATTTTGCGGCCGAGCCTGGTTTCAAGGAGGCACTGCTCAAGCCGGCCGCAATCTGGTCCGGCAGCCGCCTGGCCGCTGAAGCGCTCGAGCCCTACGGCGCGGACCCTCTTGTCCTTGAGTATGGCGTGGAAGATGCGTCTGATGCTTTGGCACAAGTAAAAATCAGGGTGGGACTGTTCGGTTCGTACGAGCCAAGAAAGGGGCAGGATCTCGCTGTCAAAGCTATGCTGCTGCTGCCTCCTGAAGTTCAGTCGAGAATTCACTTCGTTGCATACGGGCGGACCTTGGACGCGGGGTTCCGAGATGCAGTTGGCAAGAAGGCGCGGGGCTTGGCCACGGTCGCTTTGAAGGGTGAGTTATCATACGGCGAGTATCTAGCCTCATTGCGTGAGTGTGATGTCGTTCTGGTGCCATCACGAGATGACACGCTGCCTTTGGTCTCTCTAGACGCCTTGTCCTTCGCAAAGACGCTTGTCGTAAGCCGCCAGACGGGAACGTCGGCATACCTTAAGGACGGCGTATCTGCGGTGATCCTGGAACACAACTCGCCCCAAGATATCGCCGCTGCGCTGACGAGGTTGCTGGCCGACGACGGAGCGTGTTCGCGGATCGGAAAAGCGGGAAGGAAAGTCTTTCTCAAGAACTTCACGGTCGATAGCTTCGCCAAAAGGCTTGATACGGCTTTGGCGATGCCCGTTAGAACGGCGAGCGCCTAACCATGCGGATCGCAGTGACTGGTGGTGGGGGATTTATTGGGAAAGCGCTGTGCCGCCGTCTCATAGCCGATGGCCATACGCTCATCTGTCTACGAAGAGCGCCAGGATTATTCGTCGAAGGCGCCGAGGTGTTGGTCGGGACGCTTCAGGAGTCCGACGCCATCTCTGCCCTAGTCAAGGATGCTGATGTTTGCGTCCATCTCGCGTCATCCAGTGGACCAGCAAACTCCAATGGGGATGTGTTGGCGGACCTGGAGCTGAATCTCCGTGGCGGCGTCGCGCTTTTTCAGAAGTGCGTCGAAGCGTCTGTTAAGCGTGTGATATTTACGTCATCTGGCGGAACGATCTATGGAGCGCCTGATCTACTGCCGACGCCCGAGACTGCGCTTCTGCGTCCAACGACGGCGTACAGTGCGGTTAAAGCCTCTCTGGAGGGCTATCTCGCCGTGTATAAATATCAGTTCGGTTTGCAGCATCGGATCCTTCGTCTCGCCAACCCCTTTGGCCCCTCGCAAGCAGCGGCTAAGGCGCAGGGGGTGATTCCCATATTCATTGACCGCATCCGCAACGGGGAGCCGATCGAGATTTGGGGTGACGGTAGCATAGTGAGAGACTTCATATTCATAGATGACGTAGTTGAGGCTATATCGACATGTTTGGATGATAGCGGTGACTATGAAACCTACAATATTGGATCTGGGATTGGCCGCACATTAAACGAAGTCATCTCAGCGATCGAGAAGGTGTCGGGAATAAGTTCTAACGTCATCTACAAGTCGTCTCGAAAATCTGATGTGCCTATAAATGTCCTTGATTGCTCTTTGGCGCACGCGCAGTTGGGATGGAGCGCTAAGGTCAATTTTGATCAAGGAATTGAGAGGACGTGGCGTGAGCGGCGCCGAACTCGCTAAATTTGTGTATCACCAAGAAATTATCTTAGATTTTTAGAGAGGTTACAGCCGATGGCTAAAAGTCTGGGAGAGATGTTGCCAATACTTCGTTGTCCTATCACTAAAGGTGAACTGAAGATCGAAGGCGACTGGTTGGTTAGCGGCGATCACCGTTATCCCGTAGTCGCTGGCCGTCCGATCCTTGTCAGAGATGTTAAGCCGTTTCACCTGGCTGCGCCGTCGGCACAAGTAATATCGCAAAATATTGACAGTTACTATCCGCCTGAATGGCTCCCATCTGATGGTGTATGTCTTCATCTAGGTTCGGGAAATGTACCGGCATCTGATCGCCGCGTGATATCGATGGACGTTCTACCAAACGAGAATGTTGATATCGTCGCTGAAGCCGAAGCTCTGCCGTTTGCCGATGGAGTCATAGATTTCGTCGTCTCTGGCGCGGTGTTTGAGCACTTACGTGACCCAATAAAATCTGTAAAAGAAGCAAGAAGGGTCTTGAAGGATGGGGGCAGGCTCGTCATCGACACTGCTTTTATGCAGGGATACCATGGATTTCCCAGCCATTACTTTAATCTAACGCCCCAGGCAGTTGAAACTCTTCTTTGCGACGATTTCATTCTCGAAGACTCGCAAGTACCAAAATATGCGGGTCCATCTAACGCTATACACACTCAGGTTGAGCGATATTTAGGATTCCTGCCTCCCTCATTGGCGACTGCGCTCAAGACTGGATCACTCACCGAATTTCTTGCGCATCTGTCCGATCACGATGGGTGTCCTGATCAATACATGACGGAGTACGCTAGACGAGCTTTAGCCGCGAGTTTCGTGGTGGTCGCCAGGAAGCCAGATGGTTATGATTTTTTGAAAAAATCTGACCATTCGTCGAGAACAGTGCGAGCCGAATTCTATTCGGCCAGAATGGCTGTTATTCATCGCCATCATGAAGTTTCACATTTTTTTGAACTGAGAGCAGGCCCGCTTGATTATGATATTCCCGAACTAGAACGGGGTTGGCTAAAGTCAACACTTGCGCGAAGCTTGGTTAACAATCCCTTGGATGTCGAAGAGTTTAGAGCAGCGGCGAACGTTCTGAACGGCTATGCAGAGGGCTTGGTACACACGCGGGATCGAGTGCTTGGTTCTTTAGCTGAACAATCCCAGGCGCATGAAGCTAGCCTAAATTTAGAAAGGCAGCGCCAAGCGAGAAAAGGGCCGAGATGGCAGCTTCAAAGATTCAGGCGCTGGATAAATCGAAGAGTCTTGATGCGAGCGAGCCCCAAGCAACCTTAGATATGAATGGTACATCAGCGTGACCCCCATCGACAAGCTACGCAACGCCATTTTGAGATTTAGCAGGCTCGCGCGCCGAGGTGGTCGTAAACAAGCTGATGTCGCCTTGCGAATTGGAAACCGTGCCGCATCTGAAGGAGACATGGCTCTTGCGATTGCCGCGTATCAGATGGCAAGCTCACTTGATCCTGCAAGATCTGGTCCCGCGCTAAAGCTTGCAAACACTCTGAAGGATATCGGAGCGACGGACGAGGCAATTGTTCGGTATCGTGAGATAATCGACAAAAATGGACCAAAAGCCAGTACTCTAATACACCTAGGTCATGCGCTACGGCAGGTAGGTAAGTCTGCTGACGCTATAGAGAGTTTTACCCAAGCATTAGAGCTTGACGAGAATTCTCGCGAAGCGCGCTATATGTTGCTGATAATGGGCGCCAACGGACGAGTTGCTAAGACTCTCTCGGGTCCCGATGTCATGCAGTCCGACCTCTTGAGGCTCGAAACCAGCCTTCAGAACGTTATGTCAGCTTTGAATCAAAGGAACGCCAATTCGACTTATCCGAGAGGTGCGTGGAACGCTTTCAAGCGAGACTTTCCGATCACTGATGCACCGTTAGTGGCTGCAAAAAAATACCTAGTAATCGTAGACGCGAGCGTCGGACACCCTGCGCTTTTGCGGCGCACGCTCTTGAGTTTGATCGATCAATCGGCTGATAATTGGACAGCAATCATAGTGGGGATGTCGGATAATTCTCACAGCGTCACATCATTTCAACGTACGGATGAGCGGATCAAATTTCAGAATGACTTTGATGGCTTGTTGGGCTCTGTCCATGCCGAAAGCTATGACGTAGTAGTATCGATCGCTGCAGGTACCATTCTTGATGATCGAGCTTTGTCATGGCTAGGTTGGGGCCTTAGCCAAACAGGTGCTGAACTATTGTATTGTGATCATGACCGGCTGAGAGAGCAGTGGTCTTGTGGTCGGATATATAGTGATCCAACTTTATATGGAATGGCGGATCCTGTATTGATGGAAGCTAAATCGCAGATGCCTTTACTTCTAGCCGGCAGCTGCAAAATATTTGATGAGCTGGCACGCTCATATTTAGAAGTTGTTGAGGGCGGCCGCGCAGATATTAACTATGTTCACTACAAGCTTCTCAAAAGTCGGATAGGAATTTGTCCTGTTCCACACATACCTCTGAGCTTGGCCAGCAAGCTAATTTTGCCTGATGCGGCATCGTTAATAGAAAGTAGTGAAACAATAAGACCAACACGAATTCTGGAGCGAGACGAACAGGTCTTGGATTTGCCAGTGACGGTGATAATACCGACTAAAGACCAGTCATCCATGCTCGTTGAATGTATAGAAAGTCTCTATGCCCGTAGCAAATCTCGGGCTCGCCTCGAGGTCATTGTCGTTGACAATAGAAGCGATCTTCCAGAGACGCAGGTCGCCATCGACCGAATGAAGCGCATTTATGGAATTAAAACGATAAGGGATGACGCAGGATTTAACTGGTCTCTGCTAAACAACACGGCTAGCTCAGGCGTGCAAGAAGGCATCGTCGTATTTTGTAACAACGATACCGTCATGTTGTCCGATGGGTGGGACGATCAGCTACGGCGTATTTTTTCTGATCCAAACGTAGGCGTAATCGGAGCACGCCTCTGGTATCCCGATGATCAGCAGCAGCATGCGGGAATTGTTTTGGGATTCGACAATGGCGCCCCGAAACATGAAGGTCTGTTTTCCCCTAGATCTGACAATGGACCAAATGAGAGGTGGAGTTGTCGCAGGGGTGCAGCTGCTGTGACGGGGGCTTTCCTCGCCGTCCCGGCCCAATTGTTTCATAAGACGGGAGGCTTCGATGAGGTTTCACTTCCGATTGGCTACAACGATGTCGATTTCTGCCTCCGTGTCCGAGAGCTCGGCTATATTGTTGTCTACGACCCAGAAATAGAACTCATTCACAGGGAATCAAAGACCCGTGGACTCAATGATACGCAGGCCAAAATAGCTTGGGACGAAGGTGAACTGTTTGAATTGCGCCGCAGGTGGGGACGGGCTGTTGTCGAAGATCCATTCGTTAGCCCGATATGGTCTCGTCACATTCACAGCCCATTGGGTGGCTACGCTAAGCCCAACTTTAGGGCGATGGTAGACTACGTTGAGCGGTCGAATAAGAGCAGGCCGTGGTCACTAAAACGAGTGGAAAATGGGCTTTTCAATGATGAAGCCGCCGATACACCTCTTTGATTCGCGCTTGGGTGCGCTCTGGAGAAAAGTGGAGCGCGCGTTTTCTGCCGTGGTGTTCGAGTGTACGTAATAGATCGTCGTCTCTGTCTAATGCTTCTATGCCGAGTTTAATGGACGCAACGCTAAATGGATCGACCAGAGCGGCTGCTGAGCCTGCGATTTCTTTCGGTGCTCCCAAGTTAGAAGTCATTACAGCAGTGCCTAATACCATCGACTCGACGATAGGTAAGCCAAAGCCTTCATATAGAGAGGGAAAAAGGGTAGCGCGAGCGCCCCTCACTAAACCTACCAGAGTTATGAGTGGAAGGTACTCTAGATAGATAACTCTTTTCGATAAGGGACTTTCCAATGCAATAACTTGTTGCATTAAAGATATTTCGTTTTCACGAAGCCAGCCTTTTCCGCCAACGATGACCAGTGTTCTCCTGGTCTCGGCCTGAGAAAAAGCTTCAAAGATGCGTCCGAGATTTTTCTTGGGTTCGATGTTTCCGTAGTGAATGAAGTAATCTTTCCATTTTAGGCCAAAAACGTCAAATAAGTGCGTGGAAACATCTAAGTCTGATAAAGCCAGGGCGTTCTTAGGTATGGATATCGATTGATAGACATTTGTAACTTTATCTTCCGGAACTCCGAAAGAGGATATGACATCATTCCTTGTGGTCTCGGAAACGGTAATAATGTGATCCGAAGTTGCGGCTGATTTTTTGAACAAATCGTAGAAGTTCTTTTTGTCTTCCGAGGTGCTATGAGGAAGCCGTAAGGGTATAAGGTCGTGAATTGTGCAGACGTTTACCGACCCTGCTGCGTGTAAGGGGAGTGGAGTAGTCCAATGGACTATATCTGGCTTGGGCGCGCCGGTGAAATGCAGGCGTGATGTGGTCCCGAACCGCTGAAATGCGCGATGGGAGGTGCGAAACAGGTCGCGGCTGCTCCAAAACGAGGCGGCAGGAGGTTGCGCGGCTCCGTCGTCTGGCCAAATCACACGGCCGGTACGCGGAATGAAATGAGCAGATACACCAACCGTGGCTGCCATTGTTCGAAGATAGCGGGAGGCACGCTTTGGAGGTTTTCCAGAGCGTTCGCTGTCAACCAGTATTGCTTCGTTGAGGGCATCGTCATTCCCTCTCTTCCCTTTTGGGCCATAAAGGACCTGCGTTTCGTAGCCGATGGCATTTAGGTCGATCAAAAGGTTGCGAGCATAGGTCGCAATTCCCGACCCTTGTTGAAGCGCAAGGTTAAAGCCATCAATACAAACTGTAGTCATCGGGACCCGTTCTTTTTTAGCTAGGAATTATGCGCGGCGATTGCCGGAGTAATCCGGGTAGGGGTTTAGGAGCCGTTACATCAACGCCGACCCTTTCAGCAATGCGGGGGTTTTGATCGTGACACCGCCCCCGTCCCCCGCTATCTCGCGCGCGTGATGAACGAAACAGAACGCCAGTCGGAAGAACGCAGCTGGGAGACGGCGAAGACGCTCGCCGAGGCCTTGCCGTATATTCAGGTCTATGACCGCGAGACCGTGGTCATCAAATACGGCGGCCACGCCATGGGCGAGAGCGCCGTGGCGCGACAGTTCGCGGCCGATGTCGTGTTGCTGAAGCTGATGGGGGTGAACCCGGTCGTGGTGCACGGCGGCGGGCCCCAGATCAGCGCCATGCTGGAAAAGGCGGGGGTGAAATCCAGCTTCGTCGACGGCTTGCGGGTCACCGATCCGGCGACGATGGAGGTCGCCGAGATGGTGCTGTCGGGCGCGGTGAACAAAGAGATCGCCCACTGGATCACCATGGCCGGCAAGGAGGCGGACGTGCGCGGTGTCGGTCTGTCGGGCAAGGACGCCGGCCTGCTGACGGTCGAGAAGACGCGCCGGACCAAGCGCGATCCCGACAGCATGATCGAGCACGAGGTGGATCTGGGCTATGTCGGGGAGCCGACCAAGGTCGATCCCAAGCTGATCAAGGGCCTGATCGCGTCCGAGACCGAGGACTGGGTGCCGGTCATCGCCCCGATCGGGGTCGCCGAGGACGGTCAGACCTACAACGTCAACGCCGATACTGTGGCGGGCGCCATCGCCGGATCGCTGAACGCCAAGCGGATGCTGCTGCTGACCGACGTGCCGGGGGTCAAGGGCGCGGACGGCGACATCATTCGCCAGATGACCCTGGAGGAGGCGCAGGCCCTGATCGACAGCGGCGTCGCCCACGGCGGCATGATCCCCAAGCTGGAAACGGCCATGGCGGCCGTGCGTGCGGGCGTCGAGGCTGTGGTCATCCTGGACGGTCGTCGGCCCCACGCCATGCTGGTCGAGCTGTTCACCGAATTCGGCGCCGGCACCCTGGTGAAGGCGTCTTGACGGATATCCATTCTGCATCCCTTGGGCATGTGCGGGCCTGGGTGTTCGACATGGACGACACCCTGTATCCGCGCGAGCAGGGGCTGATGCGGCTGGTCCAGGCGCGGATCAACGCCTTCGTGGTCGAGGCTGTGGGGCTGGAGCCCGAAGCGGCGGCGGCGATGCAGCGCCAGTTCCTGGACGAGCACGGCACCACCCTGGCCGGTCTGATGGCCAACTATGCGGTGGATACCGAGCGGTTCCTGCGCGAGGTGCACGATGTGCCGCTGGACGGGGTCGAGCCCAATCCGCGCCTGGCGGAACGGCTGAAGATCCTGCCCGGCCGCTGCTACGTCTTCACCAATGGCGCGCGCGACTATGCGCATCGGGTTCTGGAGCGGATCGGGATCGCCGACTGTTTCGCCGACGTCTTCGCCATCGAGGACGGGGATCTGACGCCCAAGCCCAATCCCGCCACCTTCCGCCGGATGCTGGAACGGTTCGACATCGACCCGCATCAGGCCGCCTTCTTCGAGGACACGCCCAAAAATCTGGAGCCAGCCAAGGCCCTGGGCATGGCCACGGTCCTGATCGGCGACGGCCACGGCAAGCCGCTGGGGGACCACATCGACCATGTGGCCCCCGACCTTCTCGACTTCCTCTCCGACCTGACCTTCAAGGACGCCGCATGACCGATCTGTCGCATCTCGAATCCGTCGTCGAGGCCGCCTGGGAACAGCGCGCCGAGGTGTCCGCCGCCACCCACGGCGAGGTCCGCGACGCCGTCGAGACGGCGCTGGCCCTGCTGGATTCCGGCCAGGCGCGCGTCGCCTCGCGCGGCGAAAACGGCGTCTGGACGACGCATCAATGGCTGAAGAAGGCGGTGCTGCTGTCCTTCCGCCTGAACGACAACCAGATCATGCGCGCCGGCCCTGCGTCCGTTATGCCTTTGTCGGCGGACCATCCTGCGGCCGTCGGACCCTTCTGGGACAAGGTGCCCAACAAGTTCGGCGACTGGACGGCGGCGGATTATCAGTCGGCTGGCTTCCGGTCGGTCCCCGGCGCCATCGTTCGCCACGGGGCCCACATCGCCAGGAACGTCGTGCTGATGCCGTCGTTCGTGAACATCGGCGCCTTCGTCGACGAGGGCTCGATGGTGGACGCCTGGGCCACGGTCGGCTCGTGCGCCCAGATCGGCAAGAACGTCCACCTGTCGGGCGGCGCGGGCATCGGCGGCGTTCTGGAGCCGCTGCAGGCCAATCCGACCATTATCGAGGACGGCTGTTTCATCGGCGCCCGCGCAGAGGTGGCCGAGGGCGTGATCGTGCGCGAAGGCGCGGTTCTGGCCATGGGCGTCTATCTGTCCGGTTCGACCAAGATCGTGGACCGGGCGACGGGCGAAGTCTTCCGCGGCGAGGTGCCGGCCTATTCGGTGGTGGTGCCGGGTGCGCTGCCTGATCCCAACGGCGGGCCGTCGCTGTACTGCGCCGTCATCGTCAAGCGGGTAGACGCCCAGACGCGGGCCAAGACCGGCGTCAACGAACTGCTGCGCGACTGATCAGGCGGCCGCGCGGGCGGCTTCGATCGGGGCCCCTTCGATCGAGGGCGCATCGAAAGTGGCGTGAAGGGTGAAGGTCGATCCCTGGCCGGGGATTGACGTCACCGTGATCTCTCCGTCCATCAGAACGGCCAGGCGTTGGCAGATGCTGAGGCCCAGGCCGGTGCCGCCGAACCGGCGCGTGGACGAGCCGTCCACCTGGGAGAAGGGCTGGAACAGGCGCGACAGATCGTCGTCAGCGATGCCGATGCCGGAATCCGAGACACTGAGGCGCAGGGCGATGCGGCCTTCGGCGCTTGGTTCGCTTTCGACGACCAGACGAACCTCGCCTTGCGGCGTGAACTTGATCGCATTGGCCAGAAGGTTGTGCGTGACCTGGGCCAGACGCAGCGGGTCCATCTTCAGAAGGGGCGGAAGATCGCCTCGGATCTCTGTCGCGAAAGTCAGACCGCGCGCCTCGGCCTGGGCCTTGAACGGCCCCGTCAGCCGGGTCAGCAACGTGTCGGTCTCGATATCGGCGATGTCGAGTTCCATCTTGCCGGACTCGATCTTGGTGATGTCCAGGATGTCGTTCAGCAGCACCATCAGACCTTCGCCCGAGTTGCGGATCACGCCGACGAACTCCTTTTGACGGTCGTCCAGGCTGGACATCTGCAGCAGTTGGGCCGCGCCCAGCACCCCGTTCATCGGCGTACGCAGCTCGTGCGAGATGACGCCCAAAAAGTTGGATTTGGCGGCGCTGGCGGCGTCGGCCCGGTCGCGCGCCGTCTCCAGCTCTGCGATCAGCTCGGCCTGACGGCGGTTTACGGCCTCCAGGTCGCCGTCCTTCATCTGGGTGATGGCGACCTTGATCACCAGGGCCAGGGCCAGGACGGGGACCGTGCTGAGCACCACCCAGAATCCCGGCGTGCCCCAAAGATGGGCGAACAGGATCGCCACCACGATGGAATAGGGGGCGGAGACGATCAGAGCCTCGCGCGGCGCGGCGCGCATCTGGGTGAAGACCAGAACATAGCCGGCGATAAGCAAGGCGACGCCAAGCGGCACGCCGTAGGTTCCGCCATGGAGGAAGGCCAGCAAGGGCGCGGCCGCCCAGGCGAAGCAGGAAATGGTGGCGGCGACCAGCTTGATCCGCCCGTGCATCGCGGCGTCCGACATGACCAGACCGCGCTCCACGAAGGTTCGCAGCAGGCCCGAAAGCGTCGCCGCGACGAACCAGGCGGCGGCGGTCTTGAAGTCGGTGACGGTGAAAAGGGCGACCGCCCAGCTGGCGATGATCCAATACCGCATATGTCCGGCTTCGATCAGATACTGCAGAAAGGTCCGGTCTCGGGCGGTCTTGGGGTGCGTCATCGTCAGGGTCTCTCGGGCCGATGACGCAACTTCGGTTGCTGTCGCCTAAGATACGGTGAACGCTGACTTTTGTAGAGGTTCTGTGTCCGGTTCCGGACTCAAGGCTTGAGAAGAAAAGGCGGAGGCGGTCGCGAAACCGCCCCCGGGTCGATCAGGCGGCCGTCTTCATGGCGGCGGCGTTGACGGCGGCGTCGGCGATGCCGGTCAGGTCTTCGTCGGTCTGGGATTCCTCCTGCAGGGTTTCGTCCAGCAGGGCGGCGGCGTCCTTCATCCCCAGCACCAGAGCCCAGCGCTTCAGCGTGCCGTAGCGGGTGATCTCATAGTGTTCGACCGCCTGGGCGGCGGCCAGCAGGCCGGCGTCGAGGGCCGGGGTGTCCTTATATTCTTCCATGATTTCCTCGCCCTCGGCCAGGATGCCTTCGATGGCGTCGCAGGTCTTGCCGCGCGGGGCCTTGCCGATCAGTTCGAAGACCTGTTGCAGGCGTTCGATCTGGCCTTCGGTCTGGTCCTTGTGCTTTTCGAAGGCAGCCTTCAACTCGGGCGACTGCGCCGCACGGGCCATCTTGGGCAGGGACTTCAGGATCTTGCGCTCGGCGTAATAGATGTCCTTGAGCGTGTCGTGGAACAGGGTGTCGAGGGTTTTCTCGGCCATTGGGGTATCTCGCTGTTTGTGATGAAGCGCAGGGGCGCACCCCATCACAAGCGATCCGTTCGGTTTGCGTTCCTCTGTTCGGTTTCGCGCGCAGGCTGCGAATACCTAGGCCTCAAGCGCCTCCCGCTCGGCGGCATGCCAGCGCCAGGCCGTGCGAACGATGTCGTCCAACGTCCGCGTCGGCCGCCAGCCGAGAACCTCGCGCGCACGGCTGTTGTCGGCCACCAGACAGGGGGCGTCGCCGGGCCGGCGCGGCGCGGTCTCGACGGGGAAGGGCCGGTTGGTCGTGCGGCGGATGGTGTCGATCAGTTCCGCGACCGTCGTGCCCGTACCGGTGCCCAAGTTGAAGACCGTCGTCCCGCCGCCGTCGAGCAGGTATTTCAGCGCCCGCACATGGGCGTCGGCTAGGTCCATGACGTGGACATAGTCGCGCACCGCCGTGCCGTCGCGGGTGTCGTAGTCGTCGCCGAACAGCTTGAACCCCTGACGCTGGCCCAGCGCCGTCTGGAGCGCCAGCGGAATGGCGTGGGTCTCGGGGTGGTGGCGCTCACCGATCCGGCCCTCTTCGTCGGCGCCGGCGGCGTTGAAGTAGCGCAGGCAGACCGAGCGGAAGCCGGCATGTGTCGAATAGTCGGACAAGGCCTGTTCGACCATCAGCTTGGTGCGGCCATAGGGGTTCAGCGGCGCCTGGGGATGGGCCTCGTCCATCGGTAGATAGACCGGGTCGCCATAGGCGGCGCAGGTCGAGGAGAAGACCATCGCCCCGATCCCGCCGCGCCTCGCCGCCTCGATCAGTGTCAGGGCGCCGACGACATTGTTGTCATAGAAGCGGCCCGGCGCCTTGACCGATTCCCCGACCTCGATCAGGGCGGCGAAATGCAGGACGGCGACAGGCCTGTGTCTGGCGATCACCGCATCCAGGCGGGCTGCGTCGCGGATGTCGCCGATCTCAAGGTCGCCCCACTGGACGAAGGCCGCATGGCCGTTCGACAGACTGTCGTAGACCACCGGCGTGAAACCGGCCTGGGACAGGGCGAGGCAGGCGTGCGAACCCACATAGCCGGCGCCGCCCGTGACCAGGATGGTGCTGGGCATGCCCGCTCTCCCCATCGACCCTTGCCGGGACAGACACGGAAGCGTGCTGAAGCCAGACGCCTTATGCTAAACGACAGCCTGGGGTGAGTCTATAAATCAATCTCTGGTTTCTTCTGGCCTCAGATCCGGGGGGGTCGCCTCGTCGGTCAGGACGCGGATGGCCTCCTCGACCGTGACAACCGTCTGGGCCTGGGAGCCGAGGCGGCGGATGGCGACCAGGCCCTGTTCGGCTTCCTGGCGGCCGACCACGGCGATGACCGGCACCTTGCCGACCGAGTGTTCGCGCACCTTGTAGCCGACCTTTTCGTTGCGCAGGTCGATCTCGGTGCGCAGGCCCGCCGCCTTGAACCGGGCCATGACGTCGCGGGCGTAGTCGTCGGCGTCCGAGGTGATGGTCGCGACCACGGCCTGGGTCGGGGCCAGCCATAGGGGGAAGGCGCCGGCGTAGTTCTCGATCATGATGCCGATGAACCGCTCGAAGCTGCCCAGGATCGCCCGGTGCAGCATGACCGGACGGTGCTTCTGACCGTCCTCGGCGATATAGGTGGCGTCGAGGCGTTCGGGCAGGACATAGTCCAGCTGGATCGTGCCGCAGGTCCATTCGCGGCCGATGGCGTCCTTGACGATGAAGTCCAGCTTGGGCGCGTAGAAGGCGCCGTCGCCCTCGGTCACGACCGGCTCGGTCCCGGCCGCGCGGGCGGCTTCGGCCATCAGCGCCTCGGCCTTGTCCCAGAACTCGTCGGAGCCGGCGCGGTTCTCGGGCCGGGTGCCCAGGCTGATATAGGCCGTCTCCATCCCAAGGTCGGCGTGGACGCTGCGGGCCAGCTTGATGAACTCGGACGTCTCCTCGACGATCTGGTCCTCGCGGCAGAAGATGTGGGCGTCGTCTTGCGTAAAGCCGCGCACCCGCATCAGGCCGTGCAGCGAGCCCGACGGTTCATAGCGGTGGCAGGCGCCGAACTCGGCCATGCGCAGCGGCAGTTCGCGATAGGACCGCTGGCCCTGGTCGAAGATCTGGACGTGGCCGGGGCAGTTCATCGGCTTGAGGGACAGCTCCTCGCCCTCGACCGTTTCGCAGACGAACATATTGGGCCGGTACTTGTCCCAGTGTCCGCTCTGTTCCCAGAATTTGCGGTCCAGCACCTGGGGCGTCTTGACCTCGACATAGCCGGCGGCGTCCAGGCGGCGGCGCATATAGGCCTCCAGCACGCGCCACAGGACCCAGCCCTTGGGATGCCAGAAGACCATGCCTCGGCCCTCTTCCTGCATGTGGAAGAGCTCCATCGCCTTGCCGACCCTGCGGTGGTCGCGCTTCTCGGCCTCTTCCAGACGCTGCAGGTGGGCGTCTAGGTCTTCCTTGGTCGCCCAGGCGGTGCCGTAGATGCGCTGAAGCTGTTCGCGCTTGGAATCGCCGCGCCAGTAGGCGCCGGCCAGCTTGGTCAGTTTGAACGCCTTGCCGACGTGGCGCGTCGAGGGGAAGTGCGGGCCGCGGCACAGGTCGATCCAGTCGCCCTGTTTGTACAGGGTGATGGTCTCGGTTCCCGGCAGGTCGCGGATCAGCTCGGCCTTGAACTTCTCGCCGCGCGCCTCGAAGAATTTGATGGCGTCGTCCCGTTCCCAGATCTCGCGCTCGAACTTCGCGTCGCGGTCGATGATCCGGCCCATTTCCTTCTCGATGGCGGCGAAGTCGTCGGTCGAGAAGGGCTCTTCGCGGAAGAAGTCATAGTAGAAGCCGTCCTCGATGGCCGGGCCGATCGTGACCTGGGTTCCCGGGAACAGGGTCTGGACGGCCTCGGCCAGGACGTGGGCCGTGTCGTGACGGATCGTATAGAGGGCGGCCGGATCGTCGCGCATGATCAGGCGAAAGTCGCCGCCCGTCTCCAGCACCCGACCCATGTCGCGCTGCTCGCCGTTTAGCTCGGCCAGCACGGCCTTTTTGGCCAGGGACGGCGAGATCGAGGTCGCCACGTCGCGCGCCGTGGAGCCTTCGGGATATTGGCGAACCGCGCCGTCGGGGAATTTCAGGTCGATCATGTGTCAGTCTTTGGCTTTTCTCTTGCGCGATCCGCCAAGGCGGCCTCGCGTGACGGCACCGGGTCGTATCCCGACCCGCCGAAGGGATGGCATTTACAGAGCCTGCGCACTGTGAGCCATCCCCCCTTGACCGGTCCGTGCTGGATCAGGGCGTCTCGCCCATAGTCCGAACAGGTCGGCAGGAACCGGCATTGCTGGCCGATCAGGGGAGACAGCGTCAGCTTGTAGCCCCGATGGGCCGCGCGCACGCCGCGTTCGTAGAGAGACATCACGTCCCTTCGCCGGGGGCTGGATGGGTTCGTCGCGCTTATCCCCCGTCAGCGCAGGGGGATCAACCGGTCGTGCCCGTCAGGCCGCGCCGGCGAGACGCGTTCGGGCGGTCAGGGCGTTTTTGACCGCCTCCAGCGTCGCCTCGATTGAGACAAGGGTCGAGGCATGGCGCGCGGGATAGTCGGCGACCTGTTTCAGGACGCGAAGATCCTCGAACCGGCCGGTCGGGCCTTCGCCGCCGGACTTCAGCATGGCGGACATGGCGTCGCGGGCTTCGGCGATTTCTTCGACCGACGCGCCGATCACGGACTGGCCCAGCACCCCGGCGGCGGCCTGACCCAGGGCGCAGGCCTTCACGTCCTGGGCGAAGCCGGCGATGCGGCCTTGGTCGTCCAGCGTCACATCGACTGTCGCCCGCGACCCGCACAGCTTCGCCACTCGTTCGCCAGTGCCTTGCGGCGCAGGCAACCGTCCCGCATGCGGCAGGTTGGCCGCCAGCTTAAGGATGCGCGCGCTGTAGAGGTCGTCGATCATGGGACGAAGATAAGATGCGTAAGGGCTTGGGGGAAGTCGCAGGAAACCTCTCCCTCCCCGGAACGGGGAGGGAAATGATGTGTCAGACCTTAAACGTCAGCGTCCCGTCCGCCCCCACTTCAAGCCTGGCATCCGCATAGTTCGCCAGTTTGGGGTGATCCGTCTGAAGCGGATGGGTCCAGGCGGCGGTGACGACAATCACGTCAGCGCCAGCGGCCTCGCCGGCTTTGATCCCGGCCTCGGCGTCCTCGAACACCAGGCAGTCGGCGATGGCGAAGCCCAGAGCCGCCGCAGCCTTCAGATAACCGGCGGGGTCTGGTTTGCCGCGTTCCACGTCCTCGGCGGTGATCATGACGGCGGGCGGGGCCACCCCGGCGGCTTTCAGTCGGGCGCGGGCCAAAGGGATCGAGGCGGAAGTGACCACGGCCCAGCGGTCGGGCGGCAGGCGTTTGACGAAGTCGATGGCGCCGGGAATGGGAGCGACGCCCTCCACGTCCTCGATCTCGCCCCGTTCGACCCAGGCGACCTCGGCGTCCAGGTCGATGTCGGGCAGGTTCTGGTTGCGGATGGTGTCAATGGCCCGCACCCCGTGCATGACGGACAGCAGGGCCTCGACGTCCAGGCCGTGACGTCCGGCCCAGCGGGTCCAGACCCGCTCGGCGGCGAGCGTCGAGGTGATCAAGGTGCCGTCCATGTCAAACAGGAAGGCCTGATAGGCGCGGGGCGTGGGGAGGGAAGTCATGGCTTCATCCACCACGCGCGCGGCCCGATCGCAACGGGCGGATCAGCCGCCTTGTAGCGAATTCCAGGTACGGGCTGTGTCGGTCGTCGGCGTGTCCGCCGGTGCGCCGCCGCTGGACGGCGCGGCGCCGGCCGTGCCGCGCGCGCGCAGCCAGCGCAGGTTCTGCTCGGCCTGTTCGGGCGGAAGCTCGCGGCGCAGGATCTGTTCGGCCTCGCCCATCTTGCCCTGCAGGCCCAGCACCATGGCCAGGTTCTGGCGCACCTTGGCCGAGGCGGTGGGCTGGGCCACGGCGCGGCGCAGCAGGGTCTCGGCGCCCGGCGCATCGCCGTGGGTCAGGGCGGCGGTGGCGGCGTTGGTCAGGACATCGGGGTTGTCGGGCGACAGGGCCAGGGCCTGGTTCCAGGCCGCGCGAGCGTCATCGGTCCGGCGCACCTGTTCATAGGCCACGCCCAGGAGCGAATAGGCGCGCCAGTCGCGCGGCGCCTGATTGCGGGCCTGTTCCAGGGGCGCGACGCCATAGAAGGCCTGGCCCCGCGCGATATGGGCGCGGCCCAGCTCCAGCAGGGCGTCCAGATTGTTCGGCTGGACGGTGAGGGTCGCCTGGGCGGCCTCGGCGGCCTGGTCGTAGCGGCCCAGTTCGCGCAGCGCCTGCGCCAGCTTCACCCCCGCGACCGCATCGGTCGGGTCGGCTTCCTGTTCCGACGCCCAGAAGACGGAGCGCGACAGGGCATCCATCCGGTCATAGGTGGCGCGGACCTGCGCCGAGGACGGCGCACGGGTCTGGGCCGATGAGGCCGGTGTCGGATCGGCCGCCAGGGCCGGTCCGCCGGACAGGGCGATCAGGGCGACGGTTGCGAGAAGGGCGGGCATGCGCGACATGGGGCGGGTCCAGGCGGTCCTTGGGTCTTGCCTCTAGGGTCGCCTGTTCACGTCAACTGATGGTTAACTTCGTTTCGAGGGCCGCATGTCCATCTCGCATCCCCTGCTGGTTTCCGCCCAAGACGGCGACGGCGCGATCCCGATCCGCTTCGTTCAGCCGGGCGGCGCGCTGGACGGTGCGTCCCGCCGCTGGGGCGAGTTGCACGGGTTCGAGGGCAAGGCGGGCCAGCTTTTGGTCGTGCCAAGCGCGGACGGCGAGGTCGCCCAGGTCATGGTCGGAACGGGGGCGACTTTCGATCCGATGAGCGTGCGGGGCCTTTCGGCGCGGTTGCCCGGAGGCCTGTATCGTCTGGCGCTGGCGGCCGAGGACGCGGAACTGGCGGCCGTGGCCTTCCTGCTGGGGGCCTATGTGTTCGACCGCTACAAGGCCCGGCCTGATCCGGCGCCGGTCAGGCTGGTCGCGCCGGACGGGGTGGATGTCGCCGAGGTCTCGCGCATCGCCGCCGCCTGCGCCTTGGCGCGCGAGATGGTCGACACCCCCGCCGCCGACATGGGGCCGCTGCAGATCGAAACCATCGCCCGCGAGATCGCCGAGAGCGCCGGGGCGACCATCACGGTCACGACCGGCGACGCCCTGCTGGAAGAAAACTATCCGGCCGTCCACGCCGTCGGCCGCGCGGCCGCCCTGCACCGGGCGCCGCGCCTGATCGAGATCGGCTGGAAGTTGGACCAGACCGACCTTCCACTGGTGGCCCTGGTCGGCAAGGGGGTGGTGTTCGACACGGGCGGTCTCGACCTCAAGCCCGCCGCCGGGATGCGCAACATGAAGAAGGACATGGGCGGATCGGCCCACGCCCTGGCCCTGGGACGGCTGGTCATGCAGGCGGACCTGCCTGTGCGGCTGGTGGTCATCGTGGCGGCGGTTGAGAATGCCGTGTCCGCCGACGCCTTCCGCCCTGGCGACATCCTGAACAGCCGCAAGGGCCTGACCATCGAGATCGGCAATACGGACGCCGAAGGGCGGCTGATCCTGGCCGACGCCCTGACGCGGGCGGGCGAGCACGAGCCCGACCTGACGCTGGACTTCGCCACCCTGACCGGGGCGGCGCGGGTCGCGCTGGGGCCGGACCTGCCGCCGCTCTATACCGATGATGAGCCTTTGGCCGCCGGCCTGCTGGCGGCGGCGGGGCAGGTGCGCGATCCTCTGTGGCGGATGCCGCTGTGGGCCGGCTATCGCGGCGCGCTCGACACCGAGATCGCGGACTTGAAGAACGATCCGTCCGCCTGGGCCCAGGCGGGTTCGGTCACCGCCGCCCTGTTCCTTCAGAAGTTCGCGCCGACGACCGGCGCCTGGGCGCACATGGACATCTTCGCCTGGAACCCTCGCGCGCGGCCCGGCCACCCCGAAGGCGGCGAGGCCCAAGCGTTGAGGGCGTGCTTCCAATACCTGAGAACGCAGTTTTGTTGATTTTCTTTCGCAAAGGCGTCGGCCGTTAACGGCCCCTAAGCCATCGGGGGATAAGGCTGTGGGCTCAATCACGCGAGTTCACGTTGACAGACGTTCTCGATCTTCTTCCGCCCGGCGACCGCCTTGCTCGCCCCGACCTCGCCGAACAGGCGCTGGAAGGGCTGGTGCGTGCGGACGCCTATCGGGCGACCGAAGCCATGCACTGCCGCGCGGCCGTGGCGGACATCCTGTCCGACGCCGACGGGCGGATCGATCAACTGCTGCACGGCGAAATCTTCGACGTTCTTGATCGGGCCAACGGCCGGGCATGGGGCCGGGCGCGCCGGGACGGCGTGGTGGGCTGGGTGGTGCTGGACAGCCTGTCGAGCGGCGCGCCCCTGGCCGCCTATCGCGTCGCCGCCGTGGACGCCGCCCTGCCGCTGAATGCCTTGGTGATCGAGGTGAAGGCGGGTCTGGACCAGGCCGACCTTCAGCCGATCGGGGAGTTCGAAGCCGATCTGGTCGCTGTGGCCGAACGGCTGCTGGGCCGCCCGCACGAGCTGGGCGCGCGGTCTTCGATCTCCACCGACTGTTCCGGTCTGGTGCAGCAGGCCCTGCTGGCATGCGGCCTGCCGGGTCCGCGCCGGTCGAACGCCCAGGCCCAGATCGGGCAGGCGATCTCCGCGTCGGACATTGAGCGCGGCGACATCGTCGTCTGGTTGGCGCCGAACGGCGATCAGGACTGGACCGGTCATTCGGCCCTGGTGCTGGACGGCGAACGGATCATTCATGCGACGGGCGGCAAGGGGGTGGTCGTCGAACCCTTGGCAGAGGTCGAGGCCCAACTGATCGCCGACGGTTTCGCCGCCGCCGTCTTCCGCCGCCTTTAGTCGCGCATCGTCCGCATCGCGCCCAACCGGGCGAAGGCCAGGGTCAAGGCCTTGCGTCGTGCGGGCGCCAGAGCCGTCACCGGCGCCTCACGCACCACCGCCCCGCCGAAGCCGTCGGCGACGATCAGGCCCGGCTCGTCCGGCAGGATGTCTTGCGGAAACTCGGGCGCAACGGCGAAATAGAAGGCGTCGCAGAACGGCCCGTATTCGTGCCATTTGCGATCGACGCGGTAGTCATCCACGCCCGACTTCACCTCGCAGATGACGATGTCGCCCTTGCGCCCAATCGCCATGACATCGGCGCGGCGACCGTTGGGCAGGCAGACTTCCAGCAGCGGCGCATAGCCCATGTCCATCATCAGACGCGCCGCGCCGCGCGTGACCGATTGCGTAGTCTGGGGGCGGCTGAAGACGAGTTCGAGATGGGCGACGGCGGACATGCCGACAGCTTATGTTCCGGCTACGTTCCAACCGCAAGCGGCGCCTTTACAGGCCGGTGTGCACCAGGCGGCCGGTGCTGAAACCCAGGGCGCGGACGCGGGTCAGGAGGCGGTCGCGCTCGGCCTGCGACGCATTCTGATTGCGGTGCCAGATCCACCAGTTCGACTTGTCCGGCAGGCCCATGATGGCCCAGCTGTAGTCCGGCGCGTGATCGTAGACCCAGTAGTTCTGACCCGCCAGGCCGCCGAGGCTGAGCAGGCCGGTCAGACTGAAGCGGAACTTGGCGTTGGTTGCAGTGTCGGTGACGCGGGCGTTGGCGCGCAGGGTCTCGACGCGACCGTCGTTGCGGCGGGTGCAGGTCACGGCGATGGCGTAGCGGTCTGCGGCGTCGCGCGGCGTGAAGTCGATCTGCGCGCGGCTGCAGTCCTTCTGGACGTCGTTGTGATTGCGCTCGATCTCGAACCAGCGGCCGTCGAAGCGGTTCAGATCGACGTTCGAGGCCTGGGCGAATGCTGTCGCCGGCAGGACGGCGAGGGCGGCGGAAGCGGCGATCAGGCTGGCGCGAAACATGGGCGTATCCTCGTTCGATCTGGAGGGGATACGGCGCGGCGACGCGATCGGTTGCCTTATCGGGCCAGGCCCGTCCGATTGATCGCCCATTCGGCGCGCGTCTGGCCCCACAGATCGACGGCGTGGTCCTGTAGCGGTTCGGGCAGGACGCCCGGTCCGCGATTGCGCGATCCCAGCCGCGTCGCCACCACCGCCGAGGCCAGGTTCTCGGGGTCGATACAGTGGATGACGTCGTCCCAGCCCAGCACGTCGAAGGCGTAGTCCATCGTCGCGGCGGCGGCCTCGACCGCATAGCCCTTGCCGGTCGCATCCCGGTGCAGGCTCCAGCCCACCTCGCGGCCGGGCCAGCCGTAGGGATGCAGCGGCCCGATGCGGCCCAGCCACAGGCCGCTCGACTTCTCCAAGATGGAAAACATGCCCTCTCCGCTCAGGGCCCACATGCCGGCGATCGAACAGATGGTGCGCCAGACCTGGGGCGCGGGCTGGACGCCGCCGATGAAGCGCGTGGTCTCGGGATCGGCCATGAACTCGGCCCAGCGCGGAAAGTCCTCGACCGCCGGCGGACGCAGGATCAGCCGTTCAGTTTCAAGCGTGGGGCCCAGGACGACATGGGGCGGGACGACGTAGGCGAGATCGCTCACAACAGATACTCCCGTTCCAACTCATAGTGACTGCCGCCATCCGTCAGGACGCTGGAATAAAGGCCGAAGCGGTCGATGCGGATCGGCGGCGAGTGCAGCAGATTGTGCCCGGCCATCCAGGCGCCGATGCGGTCGGGATTGGTCTGGGTCTTCAGATAGGCCAAGGTCACGTGCGGTTTATATGTGCGCGCCTCCATCCTGATCCCCGCCCGCTCGCCGGCTGACTTGCAGCGCCCGGCCAGCACCGACAGCCTGTCGTTGGGCGTCTCGACCCCGGCCCACAGCGTATGGCTGCGGTGGTCGTCGCCGAAACAGCCGACGCCTCTCAAGGCGATTTCGAACGGCCCGCCCGCCACGCGCGCTAGTTCCGAAGCCAGGTCGTCGGCGCGGCGCTCGTCGGTCTCGCCATAGAAGGACAGGGTGACGTGAAGGGCGTCTAGCGGCCGCCAGCGCGCGCCGGGCAGGCCGGATTGGCGGCGCTTCAGCGTCTCTCCGACATCGGGCGGCAGGGTCAGGGCGGTGAACAGACGAAGCATGCGACCGAAGGTAGCGGCAGGAACAACGGCCTCCAAGTCCGGTTTTCCTTGCAGCGAGGGCCTCGGCTCACGATATTCAAACCCTGTGACCGGAGAAGCCTCTCCGGCCAATCGGAGAAAGTTCGTCGCCATGAGCGATTTCAACAACGGCTACGCCCGTCCTCTGCCGCAGACGGCCGACATGTCGGTCGACGCCGGCCTGCGCAGCTTCATGCTGGGCGTCTACAATAAGCTGGCCCTGGGCCTGGTTGTCGCCGCCGCCCTTGCCTACGTCACCGGCAATGTCCCGGCCGTACAGCAACTGCTGTTCGTCCAGACGGCGGACGGCCGGATCGGCCTGACCATGCTGGGTATGATCGTGCAGTTCTCGCCGCTGGTGATGCTGTTCGGTTCGATGTTCTTCATGAAGAACCCGTCGGCCAAGGGCGTGAACCTGCTCTACTGGGCCGTGGTCGCCACCATCGGCGCGGGCCTGGGCATCGTCTTCCTGCGCTACACCGGCGCCTCGCTGGCCTCGACCTTCCTGGTCACGGCGGCGGCGTTCGGCGGTCTCAGCCTGGTGGGTTACACCACCAAGAAGGACCTGACCGGAATGGGCACCTTCCTGATCTTCGGCGTGATCGGCCTGATCATCGCCTCGGTGGTGAACATGTTCCTGCAGTCGGGAACCTTCTACCTGATCATCTCGGGTCTGGGCGTGCTGATCTTCGCAGGCCTGATCGCCTACGACACCCAGCGTCTGAAGATGACCTACTACGCCTTGGGCGGCGACCAGAACGCGATGGGCGTGGCCACGGGCTTCGGCGCGCTGAGCCTGTTCATCAACTTCGTGAACCTGTTCCAATTCCTGCTCGCCTTCATGGGCGGCAACCGCAACTGAGGTCTGTCGCGAGACGGATGCGGAAAGGGCCCCTCGCGGGGCCTTTTTTTTTGCCGAAGAATCGCCGCTAGCTAACCTACTGAGCTAGGTCCACTCACATCTTTCAGGTTGTGACCTTTTCTTGCTAAGGCAGTCGCCTAACCTTGGAGACATTTTTTGAGCTCACCGGTCACTGCCTTCGGCAAGGGCATGAGATTGATCGCCCAACTTCGCCGGCTGCCCCAGCGGGTCTCGGCCTTGGAACGCACCGTGCGTGAGCTCGTTGAGATTCATAAGGGGCACCGGCTGGTGCTTGATCGATTGACCCTGCCCAGCGCGTCTCTATGGCAGGGACAACCGCCTCTCCTCGCGGACCAGGGGCCGGGCGCGCGAGTTTTTGAAACAGGCGGCCTATGCCGGCAGGATTGTTTCGAACAACCTTATTTCTCGTTCTGGACGGCGCGCCTGCACGAGGGCCTGAGGTACCATCGCAAGCTTTGGGAATTTGTCTTCATTGCCCAAGCCGTTTGGGAAAGGGGGCTCTGTTCTCCCGGTCGTCGCGGGTTAGGGTTCGGTGTCGGGCAAGAGCGGCTTACAGCGCTCTTCGCCTCTATGGGAGTTGCGGTGACCGCCACCGACTTGGAAGGTGACGGCCGTGTGGAGGCGGGTTGGCAGGCGACAAGTCAGCACGCAGGCGGCAAGGACGCCCTGCGTTGCATCGCCGTATGTCCGGACGATCTGTTTGATCAGAACGTCGACTTTCGCGCCTGTGACATGAACGCGGTGCCGGACGACCTAGTTGGGTACGACTTCTGCTGGTCTGCCTGCGCGCTCGAACATCTTGGTTCGATCGAAAAGGGATTGGCCTTCATCGAGCGTTCGATCGATTGCCTGGCGCCCGGCGGTTGGGCCGTGCATACGACTGAGTTCAACATCTCCTCCAACGATGAGACGGTCGATGACGCGGGCACGGTTCTGTTCCGTCGGCGCGATATCGACGTATTGATCCAGCGATTGAGAAGTCAAGGCCACTGGGTGGCGGAAATGGACTGGTCCACGGGGGATCGGCCCGTTGAGCAGTACCTTGATCTACCGCCGTATCGTCACAATCCTCATCTGACGACCGCTATTGAGGGATTTGCGACCACCTCGGTCGGGATCATTGTACGTAAGGGCCATCCTGCTGCATCCTAGTCCACCACCTGGAATTTGCCGCCGTCGAAGACCCGCAGCACCTGGGCCAACTCACGCCCGCGCCTCAGGACTTGGCCGCCTTCGCCGATGACGGCCCACTGGCCCTGGCGGGTCTGGAGGGCGGGGCGTTTCTCGATTCGATAGAGCGGGGCGTCGCCGGAGCGGCGGAAGACGGCGAACTCGGCGAACTCCTTGTGTCCGACCATCGCGTAGTCGCGCCATTCCCCTTGCGCGACCATGCGGCCGTAGACGCGCAGGATGGGGTCCAGTTCGCGGCGGTCGAAGAAGACGGGACCAGGCGTCGGCGGCGTCTCGTGAGGGTTGATGCTCATGCCCCTCAACTTAAGGGCACGGCGGCCCGGCGCCAGTGGGCGCAAGGAAAACGCCGCAGACACGAAATGGCCCCGTTTCGGTCCTTCGCCCGCCCGGTTGGGCGACGAAATGTCGATCATCGGCTCGTCGGAGTTCGGAAGCGTCCCGGATCCTGAACAGCCCCCCCCAGCCCCCCTGGATGTTTCCACGAAGGGCTCCGGCGGCCGATGCTTCCTCCAAGCGAGCGCCCGCCCTGCCTTTCCCCTCCCCCTCCCTGGCAAGGCGGGCGTTTCGCTGTCTGGACCCCGGCTAAAGCGCCAGGGTCAGGCTGAGGGTCTCTCCATTCCGCAGCACGGTCGCCTCGACCGAACCCGTTGCGCCCTGCAGGGCGGTCGCGGCCGCCTGAGCGTCGGCGACGGCCGCGCCGCCGATAGCAGTGATCAGATCGCCGGCCGTCAACTCGGCCTGGGCGGCGGGCGATCCGGCCGTGACGGCGACGACCTGGGCGCCGCCGTCCTGATTGCGCAGGGTCACGCCATAGGCCCGCACCGACTGGGCGCCGACGATCACCGGCTGATACACCGGTGTTTCGACCGACAATGACGTCGCAGCCTCACGGCCCCCCCGCAGATAGGCGACGCTGAGGTCCGAGCCCGGCGCGGCGATGCCGATGGTGGCGTTGACCGAGCCGGCGTTGGCGACGGGTCGACCCTGGATGCGGGTGATGACGTCGTTGTGGCGCAGGCCTGCGCGCTCGGCCGGCGATCCCGGCGCGACATCGGCGACGACGGCGCCGCGCACGATGCCGAGATGCAGCTCGCGCGCGCGCTCGGCGTTCAGCGAGCCGAAGATGGCGCCGGTCTCGCCGCGCTTGACCTCGCCGTTCTTCTTCAGCTGGTCGGCGACGTACAGCATGATCCGCGTCGGCACGGCGAAGGCGATCCCGTCGTTGCCCCCGCCCAGGCCGCCCGACAGGATCGAGGTGTTGATGCCGATCAGCCGGCCCCGGCTGTCCAGCAGCGGTCCGCCGGAGTTGCCCGAGTTCACGGCCGCGTCGGTCTGGATATAGTCCTCGACCGCATCGCCCAGGCCCGAGCGGTTCAGGCCCGAGATCACGCCCATGGTCAGGGTCTGGTCCAGTCCCAACGGATAGCCGACCGCGAAGGCCAGGTCGCCGGTGCGCAATGTGTCGGAATCCACCGTCTGGACCTGTTTCAGGTTCAGCGGCCGTCCGTCCGGCACGATGCGCAGCACGGCGATGTCGGTGGCCTTGTCCGCTCCGACCAGAACCGCGTCGAACAGGCGGCCGTCGGTCAGGTCCACGGTGAACTTTCGCCCGCCCTCGACCACGTGATTGTTGGTGATCAGCAGGCCCTCGGCCGCATCGACGATGACGCCGGAGCCGGAGGCGTAGGGTTTGGGATCGGCGGCGTCCGAACTGGGGCCGCGCGATTGGCCCAAGGTCGTCACCTGCACCACCGCCGGCAGCGAACCCTCCAGCCCCGACGAGAAGCTGAACACGCCGCGGCGGGCGTCATAGGGCAGTCCGGCGGCGCCCGACTGGGCCAGAACCGGCGACGCCGAGGCCAGCAGGGCCAGCGCGACGGCCATGGAGGAGACGGCCTTGAGGCGGATCGGCATGAGCATTCCCTTGAGCGAACGATGACCCTAGCCCGAGTTTTCGCTTCTGACGATGGGTCGGACGGACGGAATGAACGGATCGCGACAGGGGTTGCGTCCGGCGCCGTCAGGCGTGACCATAAGGGCGCCGAAGCAGGGAGCCCGCGCCATGAGCCAGACGACGATCGACCGGCCCCGTTCAGGCGCCACGTCCTTCGCCCGGCTGTTCCGTGATCATCCGCGCGAAGTGGGCGAGACCTATTTCGAACATATGGCCGCCTCGGCCGCCTTCGGCTTCAAACTGATGCGGCTGGCCGGCGCCGCCTTCGCCCACGCCGTCGTGCCGGGCGTGCACAAGAGCACTGTCTCGACCGCGATCCGGGGCATGGCGGGGGAGATGGGCGGCCGTGCCGAAGAGGCGCGAGAGACCCGGATGCGCGACGCCGGCGTCTGGGACGTGGGCCTCTAAAGCCGTCGAATCCGCCCCGGCCATGCAATCGCCGGGATCCGTGCTATATAGGCCGGCTCAACCTCTCGCAGGATCGCCGCCTTGAGCATCACGCTCGACCTTTCGCGCGTCTCGAACGCGCCCGCCGTCAAGGCCCCCGTCAACCTCAGCGGTCTGACGCGCGCGGGCCTGCGCCAGGCCCTGATCGACGCGGACGTCTGCCCGCCCGAGAAGGCGAAGATGCGCGCCAGCCAGGTGTGGAGCTGGATCCACCACTATGGCGTGACCGAGTTTTCGGCCATGAGCAACGTCGCCAAGGACATGCAGGCCAAGCTGGCCGAGCATTTCACCCTGGCCCGGCCCGAGATCGTCGAACGCCAGGTGTCCAAGGACGGCACCCGCAAATGGCTGATCCGCACCGCCCCGGGCATCGAGATCGAGACCGTCTACATCCCTGACGTCGGCCGGGCCGGCGCCCTGTGCGTGTCCAGCCAGGTCGGCTGCACCCTGAACTGCACCTTCTGCCACACCGGCACGCAAAAGCTGGTCCGCAACCTGACCGCCGCCGAGATCGTGGCCCAGGTCCAGGTGGCCCGGGACGATCTGGACGAATGGCCGTCGCCCAAGGAAGACCGTCGCCTGTCGAACATCGTCTTCATGGGCATGGGCGAGCCGCTCTACAATCTGGACCACGTCGCCGACGCCATCGACATCATCTCGGACAATGAGGGCATCGCCCTGTCGCGGCGCCGGATCACGGTCTCGACCAGCGGCGTCGTGCCGCAACTGGACGCTTTGGGAACCCGCACGGCGGCCATGCTGGCCATCAGCCTGCACGCCACCAACGATGCGCTCCGCGACGTGCTGGTGCCGCTGAACAAGAAATACAATCTCGAACACCTGATGGCGGGCATCCGGGCCTATCCGGGCCTGTCGAATGCGCGCCGGGTGACGTTTGAATACGTCATGCTGAAGGGCGTCAACGACAGCCCCGAAGAGGCGCGCGCCCTGCTGAAGCTGATCGAGGGCATCCCGGCCAAGATCAATCTGATCCCGTTCAACCCCTGGCCGGGCGTCGAATACGAATGCTCGGACTGGAAGACCATCGAACGGTTCGCCGCCATCCTGAACAAGGCCGGATACGCGTCACCCATCCGCACCCCCCGCGGCCGCGACATCCTGGCCGCCTGCGGGCAGCTGAAGTCCGAGAGCGAGAAGGTCCGCGCCAGCACGCTCAGGAAGGCGGAGCAGGCGGCGGCCTGATACCGGGCAGCGGTGGAGGGGCTCTTGAAGTCCCCATAGACGCTTGTGATGCGGTGAAGAACCCGTCCGTCTCTCCGCTTCGCTTCGAGCCACCTCCCCATCGCTGCGCGATAGGGAGGAGACGGCTCGTTCTCCCGACACATAATGTCACGCACTGTGTCCCGGCCGCGCTTGCGGATTGGGGCGACAATCGGGCAAGGCGTCTGGATATGGATCCGTCCCTTTCGAACGTCCTGTCCAGCGCCGAGGTGCAGGCTTTCGCCTCGGGCTTCCCGGTCATGGTCATGCACCTGATCGTCACCCTGCTGCTGCTCGCGGCGGGGGCGACGGTCTATGCCCTGCTGACGCCGTGGAAGGAGGTCGCCCTGATCCGTCAGGGCAATACCGCCGCCGCCATCGCCTTTGCGGGCATTCTGGTGGGGCTGGCCATTCCGCTGGCGGTGTCGCTGTCGGTCTCGACCTCGGTGCGCGACATCGCCATCTGGGGCGTGGCGACGGTGGTGCTGCAACTTCTGGCCTTCCGGGTGGTGGACCTGCTGCTGACGGGCTTGCCCGAGCGGATCCGGCATGGCGAGATTTCGGCGGCGGTGGTGCTGCTGGGCGCCAAGCTGGCGACGGCCGTGATCCTGTCCGCAGCCCTGACCGGCTGATCGGCCGGGGTCATGCAATTTCCCCGCCTGCCGGACTGGGCCATCTACGGAGCGGTGGCGGCCGTCTTCCTGGCCGTGTCGCTGGGCCGGCGCGAGAATGCGGATGCGCCGCCCGCCTCGGCGCCCGCCTCCGAGGTCGAAGGGCCGCTGCTGGGACCGATCACCCCATTCGACGCCGCCGTGACCGTCGATGCGGGCGAGGCGCCGTTCAAGCCGTCGTCGGGCACCGCCTTCTCCATCGCCGGCCGAGGCCGCTGGATCACGGCGCGCCATGTGGTGGAGGGGTGCCGCAAGCCGGCGCTGGTGGTGGGCCAGGGCCGCGCCGTCGCCGCCGACGTGCGTCTGGCGCCCCGCGCGGACATCGCCCTGCTGATCACCGACGGGGGGCCCCCCGCCTTGCCGGTCGCGGCCGAGGCGCCCTTGCGCAAGGGGCAGCGGGCCTTCCATCCCGGTTTCCCGCAAGGGCGGCCGGGCGAGGTCACGTCCCGCCTGCTGGGCCGCGAAACGCTGAAGGTGTTCGGGCGCGGGGCGCGCGACGAGCCTGTGCTGGCCTGGGCCGAGGTCGGGCGGACAGACGGGCTGGAGGGCACGCTGTCGGGTCTGTCGGGGGCGCCTGCGCTGGATCCTGAAGGCCGGGTCGTGGGCGTCACCATCGCCGAGGCGCCGCGACGGGGCCGAATCTATACGACCGCGCCCGAAACCTTCGGTCCCGCCATCCGGGGCGAACAGACCACAGGCGAGGACGCGCGGGGCCAAGCGGTGACGACCGAGGATTACGGCCGGGTGTCAAACCAGTTGAGGCGCGATCTGCGCGTGGCTCAGGTGGTGTGCCTGTCGGTCTAGGCGGCAGCTCACCCTCCCCCTGCAGGAGAGGATGAGCTTTTCGCGTATGCCTCTTACTTCAGCGCGCCGTTGTTCAGGTTCAGGGCGCCGGCCTCGATGACTTCTAGGTTCGGGTGTTTGGCGCGCAGGGCGTCGAGGAACAGCGAGCCGTCGCCGACGATGACCAGGCTGGCGCGATCGACCGGCAGGTGTTCGGCGAAGGCGGCCTGGACCTGTTCGGGCGTGACGGCGCGGACCCGGCCGGCATAGTCGGCGAGATCGCTCATCGGCAGGTCATACAGCGCCAGGTTGGCGACCAGCGCCCCCAGGCCGTCCACCGTCTCCAGCGAACGGCCGAAGCCGCCGATCAGGGTGGCGCGACGCGGGGCCAGGTCGGCCTGGGTCGGGGTCTCGGCGCCCAGTTTGGCGATCTCGGCCAGGATCAGGTCGGCGACCTCGTCGGCGGTCTCGTTCTTGGTCTGGGTCGAGGCGGTGAAGAGGCCCGCATCCGCCCGCACGCCCAGCGACGACGAGGCGCCGTAGGACAGGCCGCGCTTGATGCGGATTTCCTGGTTCAGCCGCGACGAGAAGCCGCCGCCCAGCAGGGTGTTGCCGACCGTCAGGGGGAAGAAGTCCGCGTCGGTGCGCGAGACGCCGCGAACGGCTGCGACCACGGCGGCCTGGCCCGCGCCGGGCTGGTTCACCACGACGATGCGGGGCGCCAGGGCCTCACCGGCGGGGTTGGCGGTCGCGGCAGGCGCGGCGCCGGCCGGGTTCCAGTCGCCGAACGCCTGTTGCGCCAGGGCGCGGGCGGCGTCGGGGGTGATGTCGCCCGAGAAGACCAGGGTCGCGTCCGACGGCCGATAGCGGGCGGCGTGGAAGGCGGCGACATCGGCCGGGATGATGGTCGGCACCGTCTGTTGCGTGATCGTCGCGCCATAGGGGGCGTCGCCATAGATGACGCGGCCCACGGTCATGCCGGCGATAGCGGCCGGCTGGCTGAGGGCGACGCGCAGGCCGTCCAGGGTCTGGGCTTGCTGACGCTCAAGCTCCTCGGCGGCGAAGGTCGGGTTCTTCACTAGGTCGGCCATCAGGGCGACGGTTTCCGGGAAGGCGTTGGACGGAACGTTGGCGTAGACGTTGGAGAAGTCCACGCCCGCGCCGGCGCCGATCGAGGCGCCCAGCTGTTCGATCTGGGTGGCGATCTCGGGGGCCGTTTTGGTCTTGGTGCCTTGTGTCAGCAGGGCGGCGGTCATGGCGGCGATCCCGGCCTTGCCCGACGGATCGTCGGACGAGCCCGCATCGAAGCTGAGGCGGGCCGAGACCAGCGGCACGCCGTCGGTCGGAGCGACTAGGACCCGCAGGCCGTTGTCGAGGCGGAAGTCCGCGACGGCCGGGGTCGCGGGCGCGACCTCTGCGCCCGGTTGGGGCAGGGGCGTGCGCTCGGCCTCGGGCAACAGGACGGCGGGCGGGCCGGCCAGCGCCAGGTCGGCGACGGTGACGGGGGCGCCGACATTCATCTTCTGGACCGAGGCGGGGTTCTGGTCGTCGGCGGCCAGGAAGGTGATCGTCGATTGGCGTTGCGGCGTCAGATATTTGCGGGCCACGCGCTGGACGTCGGCGACGGTGACGGCCTGGATCTGGGCGACCTCGTCGTCGGCGGCGGCGGCCGAGCCGGTGTTGATCAGGGCGAAACCGAGCGCGGTGGCGCGGTCGTCCACCGTCTCGCGGCTGCGCAGCGCATCAGCGACGATCTCGTTCTTGGCCTCGGACAGTTCTTCGGCGGTGACGGGGGCGTCGCGCAGCTTGGCGATTTCTTCGTTCAGGGCGGCGACGCCCTCCTCGGCCGTATGGCCCTGGGCCATGATCGCCAGTGCCGACAGATTGCCGGCCTGTTGCGAGAAGTCGGGGGTCGAGCCGATCTGGGCGGCGATCTGCTTGTCATAGACCAGCGAGCGATAAAGTCGGCTCGACTCGCCCGTGGACAGGATGCCGTCCAGCACGGTCAGGGCGGCGCGGTCGGCGTCGGCGTATTTGACGGTCGGCCAGGCGACGACGGCGGCCGGCAGGGGCACGTTCGGCGCATAATAGGTGACGTTGCGCGGACCCGTGGGCTCGGGCTCGACCACATTGTTGACCGGGATCGGCGTGGTCGGGTTTTTCAGCGGGCCGAAATACTGGTCGATCCAGCGGTCCAGCTGGGCCTGGTCGAAGTTGCCCGCCACGATCAGATAGGCGGCGTCGGGCCGGTAATAGGTGGCGTGGAAGCGGCGCACGTCCTCCAGCGACGAGGCCTCAAGCTCCTCGATCGAGCCGATGCCGGGGCGGCGATAGGGGCTTTCCTGATAGATGGTCTCGGGCACGAACAGGCCGAACAGGCGGCCATAGGGATTGGCGAGGATACGCTGGCGGTATTCCTCCTTCACCACGTCGCGCTCGGCGACGAAGGTCGGCTCGTCCACGACCAGCGAGCCCATGCGGTCGGCCTCGGCGAACAGCATCCGCTCAAGGTGGTTGGCGGGCACGGTCTCGAAATAGGCGGTGGTGTCGTCGGCGGTGAAGGCGTTGTTGGAGCCGCCCACATCCTCGGTCAGACGGTCGAAGGTCTCGGGCGGCAGGTTCTTGGTGGACTTGAACATCAGGTGTTCGAACAGGTGGGCGAAGCCCGAACGGCCCGCCGGATCGTCCTTGGAGCCGACCTTGTACCAGACCTGGACCGTGACGTTCGAGGTGTCGGCGTCGCGCGCCGTGTAGACCTCAAGCCCGTTCGGCAGGACGCGCTTGGCGAAGCCCAGCGGCGGGACGGTGACGCCCTGGGGCGCCTGGACTGCGGCTGCGGCAGGAGCAGCGCCCTCGGCGAAGGCGGGGGCGGCAAGGCCCAGCATCAGGGCCGAGGCGGCTACGGTGGCGGTGAGGCGGAATTTCATGAGGGGCTCCGAAGCCCGGAACGCCGGGCGGAGCCGACCGTATCAGCGATTGGCCGACTTGCACCTTACCGAGATGTAATGAACCGGATCGTCGGTCGGGTCGTTGGTGGACAAGTTCATGCCAGCGATCTATTCGCCCAATGCCGCATTCCAGCGGCCACCCATGCCGAGGACGCGTGCCGAGACGAGCGAAAGCGACTTCTGTCTCCGACGAAAAAATCGCGGTCTTGGCCTTCGTCCTGGAAAATATGGTTACTCCGCCGGCCGTGCTCTACGGCAGCTGGGCGGCGGCGGGGTTGATCCTGGCGGCCCTGGGGCAGCCCTGGCTGGGGCTGGGATTCGCCGCCATCGGCATGGCGTTGGACGCCTGGGCGCAGCGACGGGTGAAACGCTACCAGCAGCAAGAGGCCCCGGCGTCCGGCTGGCCCCCGCTACTGATGGCGATCGTGGCGACGCGATTCGCCCTGGGGGTGTCGGGCCCTTTGATCGCCTGGCTGTCGAGCCCGACCCCCGATGTCCGGCTCGTGGTGATCCTGATCCAGGTCTGGTCGATCGGCGTGGCCTTCGTCCAGTTCAGCGCGGCGCCGAGGCTGCTGGGCCTGGCGGCGGCGCCGATCGGCGTCGCCGTGCTGGTGGTGATTTATCCGGCGTTGCTGGGGCCGCACGGCCTGGCGGTCGCGGCCGCCTTCGCCATGCTGGCGATCATCCTGGTCATCATCTCGCGGGCCATGCACGCCCTGTGGTGCGATCTGTTCGCGGCCGATCAACGCAACAAGGGCCTGCTGGCCGAGGTCAAGGCGGCGCATGCGGCGGCCTTGCTGGACCGCGACGCGGCCCAGGATGCACGCCAGGAGGCGGACGAGGCCAATGCCGCCAAGTCCCGCTTCCTCGCCAATATGAGTCACGAGATTCGCACCCCCCTGAACGGCGTCATCGGCATGGCGCAGATCATGGCCGGCGATGGGCTGGAGGACCGGCAGAAGAGGCGTCTGGAGATACTGGACCGGTCGGCCCACACCCTGCTGGACCTGATCAATCAGATTCTGGACCTGTCGCGGATCGAGGAGGGGCGGCTGGAGATCGTGCCCCAGGCCATCGACGCCGACGCCCTGATCCATGAGGTGACCGAGACGCTGAGGCCGCTGGCGGACAGCAAGGGACTGGCCTTGCACGTGCGCTCGGCGGGCCTGGGCTGGGTCAGCGCCGATCCGGTGCGGTTGCGCCAGATCCTGTTCAACCTGCTGTCCAACGCCATCAAGTTCACGGTCGAGGGCGAGGTGGCGCTGGATGTCGCGTGCACGGACGCCGGGGTGGTGTTGCGGGTCTCGGACACCGGGCGGGGCATACCGGCCGACCAGATCGAACATCTGTTCACGCGCTTCGCCCAGATCGAGGCGGCGGCGGTGGACCGGCGCGACGGGGCGGGGCTGGGGCTGTCGATCGTGGCGGCGCTGGTGGATTTGCTGGGCGGCCGGATCGAGGTCGAAAGCGAGGCGGGCGAGGGGGCGACCTTCGTCGTCACCCTGCCGCTGAAGCGTGCGCAGCCCGTGAAGGCCGCTGAGGATGCGTCGGACGCCGAGCCGCAGGCGGCGCTACGGGTGCTGGTCGCCGAGGACCATCCGGTCAATCAGCAGGTGATCCGCGGCCTGCTGGGCCAGGTCGGGATCGAGGTCGAGATCGTCGAGGACGGTCTTGAGGCGGTGAAGGCGACGCAGGCGAGCGCCTGGGACCTGATCCTGATGGACGTGCAGATGCCGAACATGGACGGCCCCACGGCGACGAAGACCATTCGCAAACGCGAGGCCGACGAGGCGCGGGCGCGCACGCCGATCATCGCCCTGACCGCCAATGCGATGGTGGAACAGGTCGAGGCCTATCTGGCGGCGGGCATGGATGCGGTGGTCAGCAAGCCCATCGACCTGAAGGTGCTGCTGACCACGATCTCGGACGTGATGGCCGCCCGGACTTAGAGCAATCGTCGCCTTGGTCGATGCGAGCCTGAAAGATGTGCATCACAACGGGCACAACGAAGTCACGGAGAACACGACGGGACCGAACGCGGGTCGGTTCCGAGTTCCATGTTCGGGCGGCGGATTGATCTTCGGCTTCGCCGCCGTAGGTCATCAAGAAGTTCCGAACCGGTACGGCTTCGTCGTGTCGTCGTGACCGCTGTGATGAACCACTGTCTGAACGGAGCTGAGGGGGCGCCTCTTCCAACTCAGCCGCCCGATCTAATCCCTGAAGACCTCGACGCCGATCTCGCCGGCGGGGGTCAGCCAGGCATGTTTCATGCCCTGGCTGTTGAAGGGGGCGGCGATGTTTCCGGCGGCGTCCAGGGCGATCATGCCGCCGTCGCCACCCATTTGACCGATCTCGTCGATGACAGCCTGGGTCGCCTGGGCCAGGGTCTGGCGGGCGGCGACGCGCCAGGCGACCTGGGCGGCGGCGGCGACGCGGATGAAATATTCGCCCTGGCCCGTGCAGGAGGTGGCGGCGCGGCCGTCGGCCCAGGTGCCGGCGGCGGGGATGGGGGTGTCGCCCACGCGGCCCGGCATCTTGCCGAAGACCCCGGCGGTCGAGGTGGCGGCGGCGAGGCGGCCCTGGCTGTCCAGAACGCAGACGCCGACCGTACCGTGGCTGAGGGTTCCAGGCGGATGGTTGTCCTCGCCCTGGCCCGCGCCGGTGAACCAGGCGGCCTCGTCGGCGATGGGCTCCAGCCCTTGATCATGGGCGAACAGGGCCGCGCCCTCGCCCACCAGCATGACGTGCGGCGTGCGGTCCATCACGGCGCGAGCGGCGACGACGGGGTTGCGGAACCCCTGCAGGGCGGCGACGGCCCCGGCGCGTTTGGTCGATCCATCCATGATGCTGGCGTCCAGCTCATAGGCCCCGGCTAAGTTCGGCGAGGCGCCCTTGCCGGCGACGTAGAGGCCGGAATCCTCCAGCATGACGACGGCGGCGGTGGCGACGTCCAGGGCGCTGTCGCCCGCGTCCAGCCGCGCCTTCATGGCCTCGACCACCTGGCGCATGTGCACGACCTCGGCGTCATAGTTGCGTTCGCGCCGGGCGCCGGCGCCGCCGTGGAGGATGAGGGCGGTCATGTCGTCTTCCTGAGCCTGGTTTTCGTCGCCTCTTTCAATCGGGCGTGGCGCTGTTTAGCGTCGCGATGAAGGCCGCGCCATGTCGGTCTAGGGAAAACGGCCTCAAGCAGCGCGAAGCGCGGTAGGCCAAGAAAGGAAACTTAGATGCGCGCTGTTTTGTCCAAGACGCCTGGCGGTCCTGAAACTCTGGTGGTGGAAGACGTGCTCGATCCCACGCCCAAGGCGGGCGAGGTGGTGATCGAGGTCAAGGCGGTGGGGATCAACTATCCCGACACCCTGATCATCGAAGACAAATACCAGTTCCGGCCCGAACGGCCCTTCTCGCCCGGCGCCGAGGTCGCAGGCGTGGTCGAGGCGGTGGGCGAGGGCGTCAAGGGCGTGCGCAAGGGCGCCCGCGTCATCGCCGTGCCGGGCTGGGGCGGGCTGGTCGAGCGGCTGGCGGTGCGGGCCGAGACGGTCATTCCGATCCCCGAGGCCATGAGCTTCGAGGAGGCGGCGGCCCTGATCATGGCCTATGGCACCAGCTATTATGCGCTGAAGGACAGGGCGAAACTTCAGCCGGGCGAGACGCTGTTGGTGCTGGGCGCGGCCGGGGGCGTGGGCGCCGCAGCCGTCGAACTGGGCAAGGCCATGGGCGCGCGCGTGGTCGCCGCCGCCTCGACCAACGACAAGGTCCAGTTCGCCCTGGACTTGGGGGCCGACAACGGACTGATCTATCCGTCCGGCCCGATGGATAAGGCGGCGCAGAAGGAGCTGTCGGGCGAGTTCAAGCTGGCGACCGGCCGCGACGGCGCGGACGTGGTCTATGACGCGGTGGGCGGCGATTACGCCGATCCGGCTCTGCGGGCCATGGACTGGAACGGGCGGTATCTGGTGGTCGGTTTCCCGGCGGGGATTCCGTCATTGCCGTTGAACCTGACCTTGCTGAAGTCGGTGTCGGTGATCGGGGTCTTCTGGGGCGCGGCCGTCGCGCGCGATCCCAAGGGCCACGCCGCCAACATGGCCGAACTGATGCAGATGTACGCCGACGGCAAGATCAAGCCGCGCGTGTCGAAGACCTTCCCGCTGGAAAAGGCCGGCGAGGCGATCAAGGCGCTGGGTGATCGTCAGGCCCTGGGCAAGATCGTGGTGACGGTGGAGAGCTAATCCTCCCCAGCGCAGCGGGGGAGGGGGACCGCGCGCAGCGTGGTGGAGGGGGCGAAATCGGGCTGGATGGGAAACGTTAGCGCAACGCGCGCCTTCGCCCCCTCCACCGCTTCGCGGTTCCGCTACGCTTCTCGGGGGAGGATCGTCATTTCGACTTCAACCGCTGCACCGCGTCCTCGGCCTTGTCGCGGTGACGGCGTTTGATGCTGGCGCCGACCATGGCGAGGACGGCGGTGATCACGGCGGCGTCGTCGGTGTAGCCGATGCCCGCGAAGATGTCGGGGATGGCGTCCACCGGCAGGACGAAATAGGCCAGGCCGGCGAAGATCATGCCCTTGGCCGCCATCGGCGTTTCGGGATCGCGCGCGGCGTACCAGGCGGCCAGGGCCTGGTCGGCGAAGGGGATGCGGGCGGCCGTGCGGGTGATCTTTGGCCAGAAGCCCTTGGTCACGCGCGCCTCGTTGACCTTCACGACGGAAGGGACGAGGGCCTTTTTCGGGTCCAGGGCGTCAGACGGATCGGCGGGTTTGGCTTTGGCGGTCATGGCCGCTAAATCCTCAAACGAAACTCAGGTTCAAACAATACATAGGAACGACCAGGATGAAACTCGACAACACCATCGCCGCCGTGGTCACCGGGGGCGCCTCGGGCCTGGGCGAAGGCACCGCCCGCGCCATCGCTGCGACGGGCGCACGGGTCGCCCTGTTCGATCTGAACGCCGAACGCGGCGAGGAAATCGCCAGGGAAATCGGCGGCGTCTTCTGCCAGGTCGACGTCACCGACGACGCCTCGGTCGCCGCCGCCTTCGAAAAGGCCCGCGCCGCCCACGGCCAGGAGCGGCTGACGGTCAACTGCGCCGGCATCGCCACGGGCCAGAAGACCGTGTCGCGCAAGAAGGACACCGGCGAGATCCGCGCCCACGACCTGGCCCAGTTCGAACGCACCGTGCGCGTCAACCTGTTCGGGACCTTCCGCGTCCTGTCGCAGTCGGCGGCCGGAATGGTGACGCTGGAGCCCATGGTGGACGGCGAGCGCGGCCTGATCGTTAATACGGCGTCGGTGGCGGCCCAGGACGGCCAGATCGGTCAGGCGGCCTATTCGGCGTCCAAGGGCGGCGTCTATGCGATGACCCTGCCGGTGGCGCGCGATCTGGCTCAGGAAGGGATCCGCTGCAACACCATCCTGCCCGGCATCATGTGGACCCCGATGATGGCCGGCATGGACCAGAAGATCCAGGACGCCCTGGCCGCCGCCATCCCGTTCCCCAGCCGCCTGGGCACGCCGGCCGACTATGCGTCCCTGGTGCTGGAGCTGGCCCGCAACGTCTATATCAATGGCGAGTGCATCCGGCTGGACGGGGCCATCAGGCTGGCGCCGCGCTGACGCGCGGAAGGGCGCTACGCTCGCGACGCGGTCGCTCGCTGCTTGAGCGCGAAGGCACCCAGATGGCGAGCGCCGGGGGCGTTTCGGCGGCGTTTTCCGGCGCGGGCGACGCGAACCGCGATAGGTCGAAAAAACCTCTTGCGGAACCGCTCAACCCTCCGCTATACGCCCCCTCCTCGACGGGGAGCGCACCTAGCTCCTACGGAGTGCGGGCGTAGCTCAGTGGTAGAGCACAACCTTGCCAAGGTTGGGGTCGAGAGTTCGAATCTCTTCGCCCGCTCCAGTCGAGATTGCTAAGGCAATCAATAGGTTAAGGCAGGGCGATCCCAGCGGGATCGCCCACCCTGTTTTCGTCGCCGCTACCACGCCGCTACCAGAATATTTTTGTGGTAGTTTTTCTTGTCGGTCCGTTTCTGGCCGTGCTCGGCTGAAATCGCCTGCAACCTCCTTGAAAAATGTGTGGTCCGGAAGGAGAGCGTCCGCTCATGGCGCTGTCAGGCCTACGGTTGAGGTCGACTTCTCGTTCTTACGCTGGCTGCCTGAAACCGGATGAAGACGCTCGAGGTTCGCCAAATGCTTTCTTTGCTTGGCTGCGCGACCCTTCCGCTTCGTGGTGCCTCCCCTTACATCGAGGGTTTGTCGCCCGCTATCTGGCGTTCCCACTGTGCAGTCGCGTCCAGGATCAAATCTGCCCGCAGCGTGAGCCTCTTCTCGCAACAGTCAGCCCCGCTCTTGCCTGAGGACGGCGGCTCGGCGGCACCGACAAATCCCACTTAGCGAAAGCGTATCGCTGGCACGTGAAGCTTACATGAGCCTCCAAGCGCCGTTCCGAACCGGCCGTTATATCCGCTGAAAAGTTGTCTGTGCGTCGCGTCGATATCGGGATTGCAGCGAAGCGCTCCGACGCCTCAGCGGCCGACTGACCGGAATCCTTCGCTGAACACGGTGATCATGGTTTCCAGGGCGGCCCCCAGATCGGATGATTTGCAAAGCCCGCCCGAAACGTCGTCGATCCGGCCCGTCTGGGCCAAACCGTGGGTAAGGCTGGATGAGACGAGGTCGAAGAACCAGTAAATCCGCTCGGGCGGCGCTTCCGGGGCCAGGGCCCTGAGCATGCCGATGAAGCGCTGGACGATGGGGTCGAAGTTCTCGGCCATGACGTCCTTGCCGCCGAAATGGGAGGCGTTGGCGTGACCGACGATGGCGGCAAAATAGACCCAGCCCTCCCCCTTGTCGATGACCATCTCATAGATGGGCCGCAGAAAGATATCGAGGACGCCCTCGATGGTCATGTCTGTGCCAACCTGGGCCTCATAGGCGTCCATGGCCGCAATCCGGGCCGCGTTCACCTCGCCTGAACGACGGGCGAACACCGCACGGAAGACCCGGTCCTTGTCGCCGAAATAGTAATGGATAAGAGCCGTATCGACATTGGCCCCTGTCGCGATCGCCTTGAGGGTGACGCCGTCGCGGCCGTGCAGGGCGAAGAGCTTCTCCGCCGCGTCGAGGATGGTGTTGGTGGCTTCCTCGCGCCGTTCCGACTGGGCGCGCCGGGCTGGACGCTTCCTCTCAGGATGGGCGGCGAATCGTGTATTGGCGGGACGGGCGAGACTGTCGGTCATCAGGGCGCTGCCATCGGTGCCGGCTGAAAACCGGATCTGACCGATTGATAGGAGGAACGGTCGGGCGAGACCAGCCGGTTAAACTTCTTTATTTTGACGCCAATAAAGTTTGTTGACGCCCCAGATGTCCTCGGCTTTAGTCCCGGCGTCCGATCGACGGACATCCAATGAGCCGACGCCAAGCCGGCCGTTCACATAGGGAAAAGGGGACCGCCATGCGGCAGACCATTATGACGGGCGTCAGTGCGCTCGCGTTCGCTCTCGCCGCATCGTCGGCTCTCGCCCAAACGGCGGAGCCACAGGCCGAACCCCAGGCGACGACACTCGACGAAGTCGTCGTCACCGCCCGCCGGACCGAGGAGAACATCCAGGACGTGCCTGTCGCCGTCACCGCCTTCAGCCAGGAAGGCTTGCGCCAGCGCGGCATCGAGACCGGCACGGACCTGCAGAACTTCACCCCGTCGCTCAGTGTTGTCGGCAACACCAACCGCAACCAGGAAAACTACACTATCCGCGGCATCGGCGGGATCGGCAGCCTGGGCACGGGCGGCGGACCGGGCGTGGTCGCCTACTTCGCCGAGGTGCCGTCGACGGCCAGCGGCCCGGGCCTGCTGTTCGACCTGCAGTCCATCCAGGTCCTGAAAGGCCCCCAGGGCACCCTGTTCGGTCGCAACACCACGGGCGGCGCGGTCCTGTTGGACCCGGTCAAGCCTGGCTTCGAGCCGGACGGCTACATCGAAGGGACGGTCGGCAATCTAGATCGCCGATCGGCGCGCGCCGCCGTGACCCTGCCACTGAGCGACAGCCTGTCGCTGCGCCTGGCCGGCCAGTTCGACCAGCGCGAAGGCTTCGTCACCGACGTCAACACGGGCAAGGACTACAACGACCGCAACAACTTCAGCCTGCGCGGCGGCCTGCTGTTCCAGCCGAACGACCGGATCAGCAGCTACACCGCCGTCAACTATGTCGACATCGACGAGAACGGCCCCGGCACGGTGCTGCTCGCTGTCAACCCGGCAGGCCCGGTGGCGGCCCTGCTCAACCCCCTGCTGGCGGCCCAGCAGGCGCGCGGCAACGACCGGATCGCCTTGAGCGCCGACACCAAGAACGTTAGCCAGACTCTGCTGGCGTTGAACAACACCACCTTCCAGCTGACCGACAACATCACCCTCAAGAACGTCCTCAGCTACACCCGCACCCGCGCCGATTTCGGCTCGGATGGAGACGCCTCGATCCTGGTCATCAACGACCTGAACGGCGCCATTCCCGGTCGCTGGAATGTCGACAACGAGACCTGGACCGAAGAGCTTCAGGCCCGGATCGAGCTGGGGCGGCTGACCTTCCAGACCGGCGTCTTCTATTCCGACACCTCGACCGTCACGCCCCTGACCTTTGTGCAGCGCGCCAATCTGGGCGCGATCAGCCTGGTGCAGGACAGCGCCCACGTCAACGACAGCTCCAAGGCCGTCTATGGTCAGTTCACCTATGCGATTACGGACACCCTGACCGCCAACGCCGGTTATCGCTACACCTGGGACGAATTCGGCGGCGACATCAGCATCTACATTCCCCAACTCGGCAATGCCTGCGGCACCAATCCCGGCTTCGCCTTCCCCAACTGCAGTCGCGCCTTCGACGGTGAGAGCGACGGCGGCACCTGGCAACTGGGACTGGACTGGCAGGCGACGCCGGACACCCTGATCTATGGCGTCAGCCGTCACGGCTACAAGAGCGGCGGGATCAACCCCTCGGTGCTGCTGGTCAGCGCCACCAGCCCGCTGTTCAACATCCGGCCCGAGACGGTCACGGACGGCGAGCTCGGCCTGAAGCACGACTGGTCGGCGTCGGGGATCAATGCCCGCACCAACCTGGCGGTCTTCTACATGAAGTACGAGGACATCCAGCGCAGCGACTACGCCCTGATCGGCGGCTTCAACACCCAACTGATCACCAACGCCGCCGAGGCCACGGTGAAAGGGTTCGAGTTCGAGGGCGTGATCCAACCCATCGCGCCGCTGACGATCACGGCGACCTATTCCTACAACGACGCCACCTACGACAAATACATCGACGGTCTCGGCGTCGATCGCAGCGGCTTCCCCTTCCAGTATGTCCCCGAGACCAAGTACAGCCTGGACGCCAAGCTGTTCCTGCCCGTCCCCTCGACCATCGGCGACGTCAGCGTGCGCGCCTCCTACGCCTGGCAGGACGATCAGCAGGTAGCGTCCGACCTGCAGCCGTTCGGGGTCATTCCCGCCTACGGCCTGTTGAACGTGCGTCTGGACTGGGAGCATATCGCCGGATCCGACGTCGCCCTGTCGCTGTACGGGACCAATGTCACCGACGAGGAATACCGCGTCACCTCGAACGCGACCTACAACACCACAGGTCTGGTCGGCGCCGCCTTCGGCGACCCGCGCCAGTACGGCGTGACCCTGCGCTACAGCTGGTAGGAGACCCCCTATGTTGATGAAGCCGCATCCCGGATTCAAGCGAGCGTCTATCGCCGCCCTGGCCGTCGCCGCCGTCCTGTCGGGCGCCGGCTGCAGCACCCCGGCCAATGCCGACCTGCAACCGGCACAGGCTTCCTTCGCGGCGAGGGCCTCGGCCCAGCAGGCGACGGATGTGGAGGTCAAGACCCGGGAGGATGGCGGCTTCACCGTCAACGGAAAGCTCGAAGGCGACCATTTCGCCATGGCTATTCCGGCCGACTGGAACGGCCAGGCCCTGGTCTTCGCCCACGGCTATTCGGTGCCAGGCAGCTCCATCGCCGTATCCGAGGACCCGGCCGACAAGGATCCGTCTGGCGGCCTGATGAAGGGGGCCTACGCCCAAGGCTTCGCCATCGCCCATAGCGATTTCGACAAGGCCGGAGTGGGCGTCGAATCCGCCGTCGAAAACACCCTGCGCCTCCGCGCCTTCCTCGACAGAATGGGCGTGACGGACGCCTATGTGGCGGGCGGCTCGATGGGCGGCAATATCGTAATGGCCATCATCGAGACCGAGCCGACGGCCTTCAAGGGCGCCCTGTCCGGCTGCGGTCTGGTGGATAACTGGACCGATGAGGTCGGCCTGTTGATCGATCTGCGAGCCCTCTACGCCTACTATACCCGCGACACCGAGTACGCCCTCCCCGGCGAGACCGACCTCAATCGCTCGGCCCTGTCCCCGATCGCGCCCAACGCCATCGGCGTTCTCAACGAAGCCTTCCGTCTGGTGCAGATGAAACGGATCGCCGATCCGATCGCCGCCTTGTTCAAGGCCGCAAAGGAGACGCCGGGCGGACGCGAGGCGCAGATCATCGACAAGATCGCCTCAATCACCGGCGTCACGCCGGAACCCGCCTCCCTCATCGTGCCGATCATGACCGTGTCGCTCGGCATGGACGATATGAACGCGACCTTCGGGGGGGGCATCTACGACAGTTCGGCCAGGGTCTACGCCAGCCCCCTGCTGACCGCCGAAGAGGCTGCAGCCCTCAACCGCGACATCGGCCGTGTCCGCGCCACCCCCTCGGCAGTGGCCTATGCGGATCGCTGGCGACGTTCGACGGGCCGGTTCTCCATCCCCCTCGTCGCCATTCACAACCGCATCGACTCCCTCGTTCCCTACAGCCAGTTCGAGGGCCTGATCCGCAAGGTCGAAGCCGCCGGCAACGCCGATCGCCTGCTGGCCATCACCGTCCCCGAGATCACCATGCCCCTCACCGGCACGGGACTGGACGGCCTGGCCCATTGCGGCTTCACCCCGGGTCAGCTCGGCGCCGCCTTCGACGCCCTTCAGACCTGGACGACCACGGGCCAGCGGCCGACCCCGGTCATGCCGGCTGCGGCGCCGGCACCCTAATCCATGGCGCTTCGCTTCGCGGATCCGGCGCCGGACGCCTATGCCTATCCCCTGCTGATCCGGCATCTGCTGCAGAGCGCCCTGGACGCCCGCAGTGGGCGGGAGATCGTCGGATCCGATGGCCGGCGTCACGACTATCAAACGCTGAACCACCGCATCGGGCGGTTGGCCGCCGTGCTCTCCGCCCACGGGGTGGAACAGGGCGACGTCGTCGCGGTGATGGACTGGGACAGTCATCGCTATCTGGAGGCCTATTTCGCCATCCCGATGATGGGGGCGGTGTTGCAGACCGTGAACGTGCGGATGTCCCGGGATCAGATAGCCTACGTCCTCAAGGACACACGTCCGCGCGCAATCATCGTCCATTCGGATTTCGCGGACGATCTCGCGGCGCTGCGGCCGACCCTTCAACCGGGCTGCGTCATCATAACCTGCCACGACGGCGTCGCCGTCGAGGTCGAGGTCGAGACCAGAGTCGGCGACTATGAGGCCCTGCTGTCAGCCAGCGATGCGATCTTTTCCTTCGTCGATTTCGACGAGAACGCCCTGGCCACGACCTTCCACACCACGGGCACCACGGGCCTGCCCAAGGCCGTGACCTTCAGCCACCGCCAGCTCGTGCTTCACACGCTGGCGGTGGGTCTTGCCATGGGGCAGCAGCCGGTCGAACAGGGGCTGTGGCGTGAGTCGGTCTACATGCCGGTGACGCCGATGTTCCATGTCCACGCCTGGGGTCTGCCCTATGTGGCGACCCTGCTGGGGCTTAAACAGGTCTATCCGGGACGCTACGTTCCCGCCCGCCTGCTGGCGCTGAAGCGGGACGAGGCTGTCACCTATTCCCACTGCGTGCCGACGATCCTGCAGATGATGCTGGATGAAGCGGGGCCCGACGCCCGGCTCGGGCCATGGACCATCATCATCGGCGGATCGGCCCTGCCTGAGTCCCTGATGCGCGCCGCCGCCGCCGCCGGGATCACCGCCGTGGCCGGCTACGGAATGTCGGAGACGTGCCCAGTGCTGACCCTGTCGCGGCATGACCTGGAGGATGTCCGGCCACCGGAAACGGTTCGCCGTTGGGCCGGCCGTCCGATTCCCCTGGTGCAAATCCGGCTGCACGACGAGAGCGGCGAGGATGTTTCCGGCGTGGCGAATGGACAGGGCGAGATCGTCGTACGCGCGCCCTGGCTGACACAGTCCTACCCCAACAGCGCCCAAGCCGGCAAGGCTCTGTGGTCCGGCGGCTGGCTGCATACCCAGGATGTGGCCACACGTGAGCCGCAGGGCGACATCGTCATCTGCGACCGGTTGAAGGATGTCATCAAGACGGGCGGCGAATGGGTCTCCTCCGCCGAGATCGAGGATCTGGCGCTGCGAGATCCGGACATCGCCGAGGCGGCCGTCGTCGGCGCACCGGACGCGCGATGGGGCGAACGCCCCGTGCTCTTCGCGGTGGCGCGCCCCGGCTGCACACCCTCGCTCCAGACCCTAAAAGACCGGATGTCACCCATGGTGACCGCCGGCCAGCTCAGCCGCTGGGCGGCGCCCGATCGGCTGATCCTGATCGAGGCCCTGCCGCGCACCAGCGTGGGCAAGATCGACAAGAAGCTGCTGCGTCTTCGCCTGGGAGAAGACGTTCTCGACAGCCGGAGCGCCTCATGACCCGCCTATCCTCCCCCACCCCGAGCCGGCGCGCCATCCTGACGGCCGGGACACTCGCCGCCGCCCTCGCCACCCGGACGTCAGCGGCCCCCGCCGCGGCAAACGCCGTTCGCGGCGAGGGCGCGGTGCCTTTTTTGTGGGGTGCGGCGACCGCCGGGCACCAGGTCGAGGGCAACAATGTTGCCAGCGACATCTGGCTGCTTGAACAGGTCAAGCCGACCCTGTTCAGCGAGCCGTCCGGCGATGCCTGCGACAGCTTCGAGCGCTGGAGCGAGGACGTGGAAATCGTCCGGTCACTGAACCTCAACGCCTATCGGTTCTCCGTCGAATGGTCCCGCATCGAGCCCGCCGAGGGCCAGGTCTCCCTGTCGGCCCTGGAGCACTACCGGCGCATGGTCGTCGCCTGCCGTGAGGCGGGTCTGGCCCCCATCGTCACCCTCAGCCACTTCACCTCGCCGCGCTGGTTCGCGGCCAAAGGCGGCTGGTTCCACCTGGATGCGCCGACGACCTTCGCCCGCCACGCCGAGCGGGTCATTCGCCACCTGGGCGAAGGCGTCAGCCATGTCGTGACGTTCAACGAACCCAATCTCCAGCTTCTGGGCGAATGGGGCCGAACCCCGGACCCGACGGTTCGCCAGACCATGACGGATATGCTCGCGGCCGCAGCGAAGGCCAGCGGGTCGGACCGCTTCTCCCTGATGAACACGGGAGATGCGGCGGCTATGGTCGCCCCCGTCCTGGAGGCGCACCGATTGGCGCGACGGGCGATCAAGACAGTTCGACCCGACCTTCCGGTCGGCATGACCCTGGCCATTCCGGACGATCAGGCCGAAGACGCTGACAGCCGGATCGAGGACAAGAGAGCGGCAGTCTATGCGCCCTTCTTCGCAGAGGCACGCCAAGATGATTTTCTGGGTGTCCAGACTTACAGCCGCAGCCTGATCGGCGCCGAGGGTCCGCTCCCCGTACCCGAAGGCGCGGAGCGGACCCAGATGGGCGACGAATTCTATCCGCAGGCCATCGGCAGCTCGATCCGCTACGCTTATACGCAGACCGGCCGCCCGATCCTCGTCACGGAGAATGGGCTGGCGACTGAGGACGATCGCGTGAGGGCACGCTTCATCCCCGCAGCGACGGCGGCCGTCCTCGCGGCCCGGAGCGACGGCGTGCCGGTGATTGGCTATCTGCACTGGTCGCTGCTGGATAATTTCGAGTGGTTCGCCGGCTATGGTCCAAAGTTCGGGCTCGTGGCCGTGGATCGCACGACGTTCAAACGCACGGTCAAGCCGAGCGCTCGCGTCCTCGCGGATATCGCCGGGTCTGACCTTTCTCGATCTCAGGGGCTCGCTTCATGATGAACCGGATCCGCCTCGTAGCGGCCGTCTTGGCCGCATTGATTGCCGGAACGTCTTCAGCCCTGGCGCAGGCCCCGGCGGCCGGTGCCGTCGAGGACCCGTCCACTGCGCATCTCCCGCCGATTGTCCTGCCCTATTCCAACTTCGCCAGCCCCGAGGCGCGCGTTTTGGCGGGTCGGCTGATGCATGAACCGCCCTTCGTCTTCGGAGACGATATCGCCAGGGCTCGAGCGCACTACGGGCGCTACAACGACGACCGCCTCGCAGAAATGCGAGCCCTCTATTCGACGCGCGAGGAGCGACTGACCCTGGGCGGCGTGCCGGTCGACGTCGTCATGCCGACCGAAGGCGTGTCGGAGCGGAATACGGATCGGGTCCTGATCAATGTCCATGGCGGCGCCTGGATGTGGGGATCGGGCAGCGGCGCGCTGGTCGAGGCCATTCCCGTCGCGGCGGTCGGCCGGATCAAGGTGGTGGCTGTCGATTATCGTCTGGCGCCCGAGCACCGCTATCCCGCCGCGTCGGAGGATGTCGCCGCCGTCTATCGCGAGCTGTTGAAGACCTATCGGCCCGAAAACATCGGCCTCTATGGCTGCTCGGCCGGCGGCGTCGTCGTCGCCCAGGCGACCGCCTGGTTCCAGACCCACGACCTGCCTGCCCCCGGCGCAATCGGCACCTTCTGCGGAACGGGCTCGGGTTATGGCGGGGACAGCATCTTCCTCGGCCAGGCGACGACGGGCGGCACGGCGCCGCCGCCCGCCGCCGCGGAAAGCATCGGCATCCCCAACAAGTATATGGAGGGAGTGGCGCTGGATGACCCGGAGGCCTATCCCGCGACCGACGACGCCGTCATCGCGCGTTTTCCACCCACCCTGCTGCTCGCCGGCGGTCGCGACTTCGCCGCCTCCACCCTGACGACCATGCATCGCCGGCTGGCGGCGGTCGGTGTCGAGTCCCACCTCTTCCTGTTCGACGGTCTGTGGCACGCCTTCTTCGTCTGGCCGGATTTGCCGGAGTCGAAGGAGGCATATGGGCTGATCGCACGGTTCTTCGATCAGCATCTTGGCGAACCGCCCGCCGCAACGGCCCGGGACGCCGCACGGCCGTGACCCGCAACCGCAGGTTTTCTGCCTCCCTGACCCCAAACAGAGAGCCCGCTGCCTGCGCTTGTGCGCCAGGCCGGCCCTCGGTCAATTTCCAGAGTCTCCCCTGATGTTCTCGACAGGCCCTTTCCTCCATCGTCTTGTCCTGGCCGTCGCGGCCGCGACTGTGCTGACTGCGGCGCGGGTATCCGACCCGACGCCCGCCGACCTCTATGGTCCCCTGTTCGAAGCGATTCAGGCCGGCAAGGTGTTCGGGGACGGCAAGACCTTCGTGGACGCCGTGCCCCGCCGCCCCGTGGCCGAGATCATGGCGGACTACGCGCGCGAACGCCCGGAGGGCGAAGCAGCCCTGCGGGCCTTCGTCGAGGCCCGTTTCATCGTCCCGGACGCGTCGCCCACACCGGATACCCCTCTCGTTGCGGAAGGCCTGTCGCTGCGGGCCCATATCGCGGCGCTTTGGCCTGTGCTGACACGCGCGCCGCTGGAGCCCGTCGAGGGCTCTTCGGCCTTGGCCCTGCCGTCGCCCTACGTCGTCCCCGGCGGCCGCTTCCGCGAGATCTACTACTGGGACACCTATTTCACGATGCTGGGCCTTAAGGCTGACGGGCAGGACGCCCTGGTCGAGTCCATGCTGGAGAATTTCGAGGTCCTGATTGCCGAACACGGGCACATCCCCAATGGCGCGCGGACCTATTATCTGAGCCGGTCTCAGCCGCCATTCTTCGCCCTGATGGTCGGACTGTCCGACCGCACGGACTCCGGAAGTCGCCGGACCCAGCTCTCGGCGATGCAGGGTGAGTACGCCTTCTGGATGAAGGGGGCCGACTGCGTCGCCGCGACCGGCGCCTGCGACCACGTCGTGCGGATGCCGGACGGCGCCCTGCTCAACCGCTACTGGGACTCCCGCGACACGCCGCGCGATGAAAGCTGGGCCGAGGACGTCGCCACAGCGCGCGAGGCGACGGGCCGGTCCGCTGCAGAGGTCTATCGCGACCTGCGCTCCGGGGCGGAGAGCGGTTGGGACTTCAGCTCGCGCTGGTTCGACGATCCTCAGAACATCGCCACCCTGCACACGACCGAGATCGTGCCGGTCGACCTCAACAGCCTGCTCTGGACACTCGAGCGGACCATTGCTGCCCACTGCCGGGCCCTGGCTGAGCGCGCCTGCGTGCGGGACTTCGATCGCCGCGCGGGAGCCCGAAAACGCGCCATGAACAGGTACCTTTGGAGCGTTTCGGAGCGCCGCTTCGGAGACTGGGACCGCCGGACCGGCCGGATGACGTCGAGCGTCTCCGCAGCGGGCCTCTATCCCCTGTTCACGGGTTGGGCGAACCGCAGCCAAGCCCGCGACACGGCGCGCCAGACCGAGGCCGTCCTGATCGCGCCCGGCGGCCTGCGCACCACCGCCCTGACCACCGGACAGCAGTGGGACGCTCCCAACGGCTGGGCGCCGCTGCAATGGGTCGCAATCTCGGGCCTCGACCGTTACGGGCATCGCGCCACAGCCGAGACCATTGGCACGCGCTGGCTCGGCACGGTCGACCGCGTCTACCGCGAGACCGGCAAGATGCTCGAGAAATACGACGTCGAGCAACAGCGCCCGGGCGGCGGCGGGGAGTATCCGCTGCAGGACGGCTTTGGCTGGACCAACGGGGTCACCCGCGTCCTTCTGGATCGCTATCCAGACGTCGTGTCCGAAACCGCGCCGACGGCGCCCTGACACAAAGCCCCGCTTCCAAAAGACGCCGCCCTTGACCGGAAACCACCCCATGATCGCCACGCCCGCAAATGACACCGTCCCGTCGTCGAGCGGCCCGAAGGGAGGCGTCGGCTATCTGCAATGGTTCGTCTTCGGGCTGTTCTTCATCTTCGGCGGCATCACCAGCCTCAATGACGTCTTGGTGCCCAAGCTGAAGGAGCTCTATTCGCTCAGCTATTTCCAGGCGATGTTGATCCAGACGGCCTTTTTCGCCGCCTATTTCATCGTCTCCCTGCCAGCGGCCGCCCTCGTCCAGAAAGTCGGCTACATGCGCGGCGCCGTGGTCGGCCTGCTGATCATGATGGCCGGCTGCCTGATGTTCATTCCTGCCGCCAACGCGGGCCTGTTCGGGGCCTTCCTCGGCGCCCTGTTCGTCCTGGCGGCGGGGGTGACCCTGGTCCAGGTCGTCGCCAATCCGCTGATCTCCATGCTGGGCGCGCCCGACACCGCCTCGAGCCGTCTGACCTTCGCCCAAGCCTTCAACTCGCTCGGCACCACACTCTTTCCCTGGGTCGGCGCCACGCTGATCCTGGGGTCGCTGGCGACGGTGAGCGCCGCGGAGTTGAGCGGAACGGCCCTGACCGCCTACCGCGCTGCGGAATCCGCCGTCATCACCCACGCCTACATCGGCATAGCCGTGGCCCTGGCGGTCGTCGCTGGTGTGGTCTGGCTGAATCGCAATCGTCTGGTGGAAGACCAGGCGCCGACCATCGGCTTCCTCAGCGCCTTCAACCTGCTCAAGCAGCCACGCTTCGCCTTCGGAGCTCTGGGCATCTTCGTCTATGTCGGCGCCGAGGTCGCGGTCGCCAGCCTGATGACCAACTATCTGATGCAGGCCGACACCCTGGCCCTGCCGGCACAGGGCGCCGGCGAGCGCCTCGCCCTCTACTGGGGCGGCGCCCTGGTCGGTCGCTTCATCGGCGCGTGGGTCATGCGGTTCATCGCCCCATGGAAGGTACTGGCCAGCGTCGCCCTTGGCGCCGTTGTGTTGATCGCCCTGTCGGTGTTCACGACCGGCGCAATTTCCGGCTACGCGCTGCTCGCCGTCGGCCTGTTCAATGCGGTGATGTTCCCGACCATCTTCACCCTGGCTTCCGCCGGTCTCGGTAAACGCGCAGCGGAGGGGTCCGGCATCATCTGTATGGCCATCGTCGGCGGGGCCATCGTCCCGCCGCTGACAGGCTATGTCGCAGACGTCTCAACCCTGCGGATCGCTTTCGTCATTCCGGTGGTCTGCTACATCGTCATTGCCCTCTATGCGCGGTATTGCGGGGGCATCGGGAAGGATGTCAGCGACATGTCTTGGTCCGCGAGCCAGGAGCCCGGCAATGCCTGAACGGACCGCCCTGCCGGACATCATCCACCGATATCTCGACGCCTACAATCGGAGGGATATGGAGGCCCTGGTCGCGTGCGTCTCGGAGACGGTGGTGTTCGAAAACGTCTCGAACACCAGGCCCTCCTTGCGCATCGACGGGCGCGATGCCTTCGCCCGCCTCGCAGCCCAGGCGGCGGAAACCTTCACGCTCCGGCGGCTGGAGGTTCGAACTGCGGTCATCGCCGGGGATCATGTGGCGCCCGAGGTGGACTGGACCGGTACGCCGGCCGTGGACCTCGGAGAGTTCAGGGCCGGGGAGCGCGTGGTGCTGCGCGGAGCGTCGTTTTTCACCATCTCCGGCGACCGGCTCGTCAGGATCGTGGATCTCAGTTGAGCGGCCTGACAGCAGACAGCGAATTTCCGGACCGTGAACGGTCGTGTGAGCCGGGGTGGGCGGGCACTCAATGGCGCGCTGGGGGCGTCGTCGGCCTCGTCGCGCTGTTCAGCATGCTGTTATGGTGCCGCTCCTGGCCGTCGGTGTCTTCCGGCGCCAGGCTTGCGCGAACGCGTTGATTCGATGGTCGCAATGGCTCTCGGGCGCCCGTGAAGGGGCGATGACATGAACCAGGGCGATCTCAGCCGTCTTGGCGGCGCCATGGTGGCGCGAGCCCGGCAGTGGCGAACCCGGATCGGACTCGGCGTGGTCATCGCCGTGGCCTTCTTCACTATGACAGGGTGGCCCTTCGCTTTGGCCTGGCTGCTGGTCTACTCGATCCTCCAGGCGCTCGAGTTCTGGGGCTTTCGGGTGTCGCGGAAGTCGGAGGACTGGACGCCCTCGACCGTCTGGGCATGGCGGGCGGTCGGCTTCATCGCCCTCAACAATCTCGTCTTCGGCGCCTTTGCAGTCCGGCAGGCCTTCGGCGGCCAGGATCTCTCGGTGATCGCCGCCATCCTTGTTATCGCCGGCGCCATAGTGAACGGCGTGATCGCCTGCGCAGGCTCCCGGCACCTGACCTGGGCCTCCATCCTGCCCCACATTGGTTGCTTCTGCGCCGTCACCGCCTCGGTGCTGATGGCCGGCCATCCGCCATGGCTCACCGCCCAGATGGGCGTCGCCGGCCTGCTGTTCGTCGTGCTTGCGATCGCCGCCTCGAACCAGCTGGCCCAGAAACTCCGGCTCATGGAGCAGGGGCGGCTGACGGCCGAAAGCGCCAACGTCTCCAAGAGCCAGTTCCTAGCCAACATGAGCCATGAGATACGAACGCCTCTCAACGGCGTGGTGAGCATGGTCCATCTGCTGGCGCGATCTCCGCTCTCGGCACCGGATCGTGAACTCGTCCAGATCATCCAGTCCTCAGCGGACACCCTGACCACCCTGCTGTCCGACATCCTGGACATGGCCCGCATCGAGGCCGGTGAGGTCACCCTCGAATACGTCCCCTACCATTTCGGGGACATGGTTCGCTCGGCCTGCGCCCTGTTCACCCTGCGCGCGCAGGAGAAGGGAGTCGCCGTCGTCCTCGAACTGCCGGAGGACGCCGATCGCTTCATCTTAGGTGACGGCAATCGTCTGCGTCAGGTCCTGAACAACCTGATCTCGAACGCGGTGAAGTTCACGACGCGGGGCCAGGTCACCGTCATCGTCACCCTGCCCGAGGCCGGCTGTGTCCGGGTAGTGGTCGCCGACACCGGGGTCGGGTTCGACCCACAGGCCTCCGGCGATCTCTTCGCCCGCTTCCAGCAGGCCGACGGCACGATCACGCGCAAATTCGGCGGTTCCGGCCTTGGGCTGGCCATCTCCCGCGAACTCGTCTGCCTCATGAAAGGACGGATCGGCTATGACAGCATCCCGGGCGAGGGGGCGACATTCTGGATCGACCTCCCGTTCGAGCCCTGCGAGCCGTCCGGATCGATCGTCATCGAAGGCGACGAGATCGAGATCGGCCGTACCCTCACCGTCCTGATCGCCGACGATCATCCGATCAATCTCAAGGTGGCCACGATGATCCTCGAGCAGATAGGCTCGCGCTGCACCACGGCCGTCGACGGCGCCGAAGCCGTCGCCGCCTTCCAGTCCGGACGGTTCGACCTCGTCCTTATGGACATGCAGATGCCGGTTATGGACGGGCTGACCGCCGTCCGGGAGATTCGCGCCCTCGAAGAACGCTTGGGCCTCGCGCGAACCCCGATCGCCATCCTGTCGGCCAACGTCATGCCCGAGCACATCGCGGCCGCATCCGATTCAGGGGCCGACGAATACCTGTCCAAACCCATCCGCCCCGCCGATCTGCTCAGGCTCGTCTCAAGGCTCACGGCGTGAGCGCTCTCGAATGTGGGGCGGTGGTTCGCGGACCCGAGGAACATCCGACCGGCTATCGCCCTGACGACGCCTCCGTCCGGATCGCTTCTGGCGCATTCGCCTTTGGCCGGATGACCCAGATGCTGGACCTCGCGATCTGGATGTCTTCGCCAAGGTGGAGACTGGAGGGTTTACACAGGCGCCTCGACTGCTCGGAGCCTCGAAATCTACGCTCAGCGGGCGGGTCGTCCGTCTCGAACATTTTCTGGGCGCCGAGCCGCTGAAACGCGGTCTCCGACGCTGATGTTTCTTGACGCACTGACCGAACGCGTACCCTACGGGTTGACCGCCGTTTGAACGATGAGATGAGGCCGATGGATCGCCTCGTTCAGAGCGAATGAGCAGCCTATGTCGCCTTCGCTTTCATTCCCCGGCTGAAATCGGCTTGTAGTCGCGAAACTCCTCTCTCAACCTTGATTTGAGAAGCTTTCCCGTTGCGGTGTGCGGAAGGGCCTCGACGAAGACGACGTCGTCCGGCATCCACCATTTTGCGACCTTGCCTTCAAAGGTCTTCAACAAGTCCTCGCGGGTCACGTCCGCCTCCGGTCGCTTCACGACGATGAGCAGGGGACGCTCGTCCCACTGGGGATGTGGAACGCCAATGACCGCGGCCTCCTGCACGGACGGATGGCCCATCGCGATATTCTCAAGGTCGATCGAACCGATCCACTCGCCGCCGGATTTGATCACATCCTTGGAGCGATCAGTGATGGTCATATAACCGTGCGGGTCGATCGTGCAGACGTCCCCGGTCTTGAACCACCCATCTTCTGTGAATGCCGAAGGGTCAACGCCGTGGAAGTAGGACCCCGAGATCCATGGACCTCGAACGAGCAAATCCCCGAAAGCGACCCCGTCCTTCGGCAAAGCGCGACCGGCGTCATCGACGATCTTCAAACTCACGCCGAAGATCGGGCGTCCCTGTTTGGCGATAAGGTCGTACTGCGCCTCCGCCGGCAAATCGCGCTCGCCGCGCCGCATGGAAGTGATCGTTCCCAGAGGGCTCATCTCGGTCATGCCCCAACCTTGAAGAACCCGAACCCCGTGAGCCTTGTCGAACCGTTCGATCATCGCGCGCGGCGGCGCCGATCCGCCAATCAGTGTTCGTTGCAGCGAGTCCAGGCTCCGTGATTCGGTTTCGCAGAAGCGCAGAAGCTCAAGCCAAACCGTCGGTACGCCAGCCGCTGCCGTAACCCCCTCAGCCTCGAACAGTTCAAACAGACTTGCGCCGTCCATCTTGAAGCCCGGAAACACGAGTTTGGCGCCGACCATGGGCGCCGCGTAGGGAATGCCCCAGGCATTGGCGTGGAACATCGGCACAACGGGGAGGATTGTGTCATCGGCCGTCAGGCCTATGGCGTTTGCGCCGTTGACCGCAAATGCATGAAGTATTGTCGATCGATGGCTGTAAAGAACGCCCTTTGGGTTTCCAGTCGTCCCAGATGTATAGCAAAGCGAGGCAGCGGTGTTCTCGTCGAACTCGGGCCATTCAAATGTTTCTTCCTGAGCCATGACGAGGTCTTCGTAACAAAGCAGATTTTTTAGCACGCTCTGCGCAGGCATGTGCGCCCGATCTGTCATCACTATGATGCCGCGAACGCCGCTCAAGCTCTTGTCTAGGCCTTCGAGAATGGCGAGCACGTTGAGGTCGGCGAAGATGAACTGGTCTTCTGCATCATTGATTATATAGGCGATCTGCTCCTGGAACAGGCGCGGGTTGATAGTGTGGCAAATGGCTCCGATGCCGGAGACCGCGAAATACACTTCAAAATGCCGATAGCCGTTCCAGGCGAGGGTGCCGATCCGGTCGCCCGGGGCGACGCCCAATGCTGCCAGCGCTTTCGCGAGCCGGCGTGAGCGCCGGCCCGCATCCGCGTAGGTATAACGATGGATCGGTCCCTCGACCGAGCGTGAAACGATCTCTGTTTCGCCGTGATACTCCGCCGCGTGTTCAATCAGTTGCGATATCAGCAACGGACGGTCCATCATAAGTCCAAACACTGGATTTCTCCCAACTACTCAAATGCCAAGGTTATAAAACGTTTGATCCAATAATTTTTAACAGATTGATCAGCACGACAGTCGCCAGTTCTTCCTGAAACAGCTGCTGATCCAGCGATCGGGCGCCATCGAATAAGGCTTGCCCCGCTTGAGATGCACACGGGAAGAGAGACTGAGTTGAAAACGCCAGTTCGTTCGGAACGCTCAGCGAGCGTAAGCTTGTCGGAGCGACAGGCAAGCGGTGGTTCATAAGCGTGATGATGTTCGAACCGCCTGCGCTCCCTGCGACGCGCCCTGCCAGACCACGACGACGTCTCCAGGACCCAAGCGGCCTTCCACCAATCTCCCCACAGCAATGCGCGCACCTGGCGGAAATTCGATTGCGGCCGCCTGACTGGACGTATTGAGCAGAAACCAGCAGACACCTGCGGGCCCCGTGCGCATCGCCGCCTCGACGCCCGCCGGGACCCAGGGGAGCCCCGGTTTCAGTCCGGCGGAGGAAAGAATGCGGTCGGTCAAGCCGCCCTGCCCCGTCTCATCGAGCAGCGCGCCGACGTACACGGTCCCTCCCTGTCCCACTCGTCGCTGGACGATGGCCGGCTGTCCTTGCGTCCAACCGCCGACGGCGTAGCGCGCGAGGACCTCGACATCGGATGCAACTGGACGGATCGTTTCGGCCCAGACCCTGGCCTTAGCGGACCAGGATCCCTCCAACGGACGTTCATCGTCCAGAGCATAGAACCCATCGACCTCCACGCCGAGCAAAGTCGCCAGGGGGCCTGGCTGCCCGTTCGGCCAGAGGGCGTTGTCTTCGGTCTTCATGCCGCTTCGCGGTCCGAGCACCAACCATCCCCCCTGTTCGACATAGGCTGACAGACGCCCGGCAAGGTCGGCGTCCACCAGATGCAGGGCGGGCGCCATGACGAGACGATATCGGTTCAGGTCCTGTTCAGGGCCGATCACATCGACGTCGATGTTTCGATCGTACAGGGGTCGGTGCCATGCCTTCATCACGCGAGTCGGATCATAGTCCTCGGCATGCCGCTGCTGTTCAAGCGCCCAACGGCTGTCCTGGTCGTAGATCAGGGCAATCTCAGCGTGCGGAGTCGAGCCCAGAAGGAAGGGCGACGCCAGGGCGAACTCGCGCGCCGTCTGAGCCACCTCCGGGAAGACCGCGTTTGGGGTCCCGTCGGGCCCCACCAAGGTCCCGTGGTACTGCTCCTGACCGCCCAGGGCGCTCCGCCATTGCCAGTAGAGGACCGCATCGGCGCCGCGCGCGACCGCCTGCCAAGCCATCAGCCGCGTCTCGCCGGGGTCCACCGATCGATTGAGGGGCCCCCAATTGACATGACCGGGCTGTGTTTCCATCACCCAGAAGGCGCGCTGCTTGTAGCCGCGGACAGTCGCGTGGTGCAGGGCGTTTCCAGCCCAGTCGGGTCGTCCCGACGGTGCATAGAGGTCCCAGGCCGCATGATCGAGGGTCTGGTGCACGAGATGTTGGTCGAAATGATTGTTCCAGAGAGTGGAGTTGGTCGTAACGAACTGATCGGGTGCGGATGAGACCCGAAGGGCGGCGGCCTGGTCAGAAACATAGTCCGCCCACAGCCCGCTGAAGAACCTGTGGGCGTCCAGCACCAAAGCCGGGTTCTGATCCCGCCCCAGGCTCAACGGAACCTGGTCGAACCGCTGATACGTCTGGCTCCAGTAGGCCGTCGTCCAGCGGTCGTTGAGGCTGTCGATGGTCCTGTACAGTCCTTCGAGCCATCGCGCCCATCGCACCTTCGCCTCGGCGTCGAATGTCTCAAGCCCGATCTCGTTGTCGATCTGCCAGCCGGCGACATTCGAGTTCTGGCCATACCGTCGGCCCATCTCTGAGGCGATCCGCACGGCATAACGTCGATAGGTCGAACTGGCGACCGAGAACTGGCGGCGTTCTCCATGGCCCTGAACCTCACCGTTCTCCGCCACCCGCAGAACCTCCGGGTGTGCCTCGGTGAGCCATATCGGTGGCGCAGCCGTTGGGGTGCCAAGAACCGTCTGCAATCCGCGCGACCCCGCTGCTGCGATTGCACTGTCCAGCCAATCGAAGTCGAAGCGCCCATCGCGGGGTTCCATGCGGGACCAGGCGAACTCACCTATCCGCACGACCTTCAGACCGGCTTCGCGCATCAGGTCCAGGTCTCTGGCCCATGCCTCCATAGGCCATTGCTCGGGATACCACGACGTTCCGACGATGGGAGAGGACAGAGCCGGCTCAGAGGCTCCGGCCAGCGCCGGCCCCGGAAGCATCGCCAGAACGGACGTCGCTAGAACCTGCCGACGGTTCATCTGACCGCGTCGGTCGCAGGTCGTGCTCCCGTCTCCACCCATGTCCGCAGGGCGGTCCAGGCCGCTGAGGTCTGCGCCATGTCGAAACCGCAATGGGTGTAGCCTTCCACGCCGCTTCCGGGCAAAGGCGCTTTGACCGCCGGCACAGCGTACTGCGCCACGTTGGCCTCGCTCCCAGTGCGGGCGACCGCCTGAGCGAACGCCTCTTCCTGCGCATAGGGCACCAGGGAGTCGATCTCGTTATGGAAGGTGATCAACGGGGTCTGGACGCGACCGGTTGCGGTGTGCCAGCGGTCAAGATAGGCCAGGGCCTCCGGAGCCGCCCGCACGCGCTGGACGCCGGCATTTATGGCTGCGGCCTCCTGCGGTGTCATGTCGGGCGTCGAGAAGTCTCGGTCCTCATTTCCATAGACCCAGCCGCCTGCGGTCGCCGTTAGGTCCTCAGAGGCAAGGGTGGCCGTCACCAGAGGATACGCCAGGGACGCTGCGTCGTAATCGAAGCCCCCGATCGTCGTGACCTGACGCACGATCCGCGCCTCGGGCCCCTGCGGGTTCGCCTGCGCAGCCGCCCAAAGCGCCAGGGGCGGAGCCGCCACCTTCATCATCTGGCCGAACACGTAGAACTGCGCCGCTTCTCCGGTGAGCCCGGCGGGCGGCTCCGGCGCGATCACGCTTCGGCGCACGTCGGTGTCGCCCTCATAGGCGTAGGGGGTTCCGCGGGTCAGGAAGGCGTAGGCCACGCGCATGTCAAGCAACTGGTCCAGCAGAACGCGCCAGCTGTTGACGACTCCACAGCGTGCAAGGCCGCCGACGAAGGCCTCGGGATGGGTCTCCAGCAGGTTGACGACGATCCCGCCGCCCATGGAGTCTCCGGCGACGTAGATACGCTGTCCGCCCAGCCCCGCGACGAGGTCGCGTAGACGCAGGGTGTTGACGGAGCCGGTCTCGACGCCCAGGCCGGCCTTGTCATAGGCGCTGTGCCCCGCCACGAAGCCTTGGTCGTAAGCGAGTTTCAGTACGCCGGGCTTCTCGACGGGGTTGTCGGCGACCGACACCGGAGTCCCCGGCGTGGAATAGCCGTGGGCATAGACCAGCCCATCGCCGTTCCACGTCGCGGGAAAGGCCAGGGCGAACTGGGCGCCAGAGAGCTTGCCGCCTAGCAGCAGGCCGCCGTTCGGCCCGGGCCGGGCGTCGATGTCGGTGGCGCCCAAGGCCGCCGCCCGGTCCGCGATCGCCTGTTGCCCCGGCGTCAGGCCCGCGCTGGCCGCTTCGACGGCCGCCGGGGCGACCTGGGCCCCGGCCAGAGAAGGCTGACCGCCCGCGACGAGGATGAACGGGATCAGTCCCGCGAGCAGGCAGGATTTGAAGCGAGAGGTCATGAGGGGCTCCGGGGGGTTGGGATCGAAGACGAAGGGGTGAGACCGAGCCTGCTGTCGAAGAAGCCGGCGATCAGCGCGTAGGCCTCCAGTGACTCAGGCATGTCAGGCCACACGAAGAAGGCGTGCGGCAATCCGTCGAACAGATGAAGTTCGCTGTCGACGCCCGCGCGGGCGAGGCGACGGTGGGCCAGGCTGAGCGCGCTGACGGCGAAGTCCCGGCCGCCCGCCAGCAGGAGGGTCGGCGGCATGAAAACCGTTTCCGCATCCGAAGTCAGCGGATAGGCTCGCGCATCGTCGGCTCCGACGCCTTCCATATAGGCGGTCGGCAGGAGTCCGGGCAGGGGCGGCGCCTTGACCCCCGGTCCGACCGGCACGACGCCGGCGAGGTATGGGCTGTCGCCGGAATAGGGCGCGCCGGTGCCGCACAGGGTGCCGATAGCGCCCGGTCGGGGCAGACCCTCTCGGCGAATCCAGGTTACGGCCTGGGCTGTGATCACGCCGCCCGCCGAGCAGCCGAAGATGCCTATGTTGGCTGCCGGATATCGTTCCAGCAGGGCGCGATAGACCGCCGTCACATCCTCGGACGCGGCGGGATAGCGGTTCTCTGGGGCCAGGCGGTAATCCACCGTCACCACGGAGACGCCCATGGTCGCGGCGATCGGAATGGCCTCCACCAGGGCTCCGCTGCCCGCGCCCCACATGAAGGCCCCGCCGTGGACGTTGATCAGGACGCGGTCGCGATTGCGGGCCGACACGCCGTCAGCGGGCTCGACCACCTGCACATGGACGGCATTCAGCGTCTCATGCCGTTCACGGGTCCTGAACACCCGCCGCATTTCCACGAGCCGATCGTCGTTGAACTGCTGATAGAAGGCCCGCTGGCGTACAAGGTCGCCATTGAACTCGGGAGCCTTGGCCGCGTCCATCCGATCCAGCACGGATCGCGCTTCAGGACTGAGCTGATTGGAAGGAGGGAGCCAGGACATCAAGCCGGGAGTCTGGGCCGACGACGCTGAGCCAGAGGCCATGAGCGCCAGGCTGGATATGACAACGGCGACACAACAATTTGCAGGGGTCATTTCCAGGGCTCAGTCGGGGACAAATGGCGCGCCATCGCGCGAAAGGCCGCGTCGGTTTCAGGCGCGTCGATGTAGCTCCAGAAGGCGTGAGGCAGACCGTCGAAGACGATCAGGTTGGCCGCGACGCCCGCCTCGTCCAGTCCGCGACAAAAGGCGGCTGTCGAACTGAGCAAAAGGTCACGGCTGCTGGAGATGCAAAGGGTCGGCGGCCAATCCGTGAGATCGCCGCGTGCGGGCGAGGCTGCGACATCCTGAGGCGATCCTGCTCCCAGATAGGCGCCCAGGACTGCGGAGGCGGCAGCCGGGTCTCCGAACAGGTCCAGGCTGTCGCCGCCGGAGGCTAGGTCGGCCGTGCCGGAAAAAAAGCCCAGCGCGGCTGGCAGCGGCTCCCCATCGCGCCGAAGCCGGGCGATGAGTTCAACCGCGAGGGTCGCCCCTGCCGAGGTCCCAAACAGAACGATGCGGGCGTCCGGCCGGGTCGATCGAAGCGCGCGATAGACGCTCAATGCGTCCTCGACGGCCGCCGGGAATGGATGCTCTGGCGCCAGGCGATAGCGGATGGCTATGACTTGGCGCTGCGTCAGCGCCGCGAGGGGGGCGGTCTCGGTCATTGAGCCGGCGTCGACGATGAATCCGCCCCCGTGCAGGTTCAGCAGTATGACGCCCGGTCTCGCGCCGGCCCCCGGCTCGAAGACTCGAACCGGGACATTGGCGATGGCGGTCTCCTCCATCGTCACCCCGTCGCGCGCCATACGATCGCGGCCCATCTCCTGTTGGATGGCCTCAGCCCGGCCCCGCCGATCCGCCATCGTCGGACCCGCCGGTGATCGGGCCGCATCCTCGTCAAGCCCTGCCTGGGCTGCTCTCGAAATCACGCCGGAGGCGGCCTGAGGGGCGACGGGATGGCTCTGACCGGCCAGGACCAGAAGCGTCGCGAACAGTGCGCCGGTCATCGCCGCGCCGCCACGAGATTGGCGTAAAGTCCGGCGCTGGCCTTGGGCGTACGCCTGAACGTCCCGCGGTCCACCGCCGCCAGACCAAACTGCTGGCCGTATCCGCGCCGCCATTCGAAATTGTCCAGCAGAGACCAATGCAGATAGCCGATCACCGGCGTTCCCGTTCGACGCACCTCGTCCAGGCTGTCCAGGGCCGAGGCGATATAGCGCTGTCGCTGTTCGTCATCCGCTGCCGCCAGACCGTTCTCAGTGACGAAGATGGGGCGCCCGGTCACGGCGTGAACGTGGCGGACGGCGGAGCCCAGGGCCTGTGGATAGTATTCGTCACCGCTTTGCGTGCGCTCGGCATTCGGCTCCGGAGGCAGGACGCGGTCGGCCGCCATCCTCAGCCTTCCGTAGGTCTGCACGCCCACGAAGTCGTCTTCCCGGACCGCGTCCCAGAACGGCGCTTCGGCGAAGCGGCGATAGGCGGTGACGCCGCTTTCGTCGCCGATGGGCTGAACATCTGGCACGGCGAGGCTCAGGCCGACGCTCGCCTCGGGCGAGGCGCCCTTCCAGGCCCCGCGCGCCCGCCGATGGCCGTCAAGAAGACGGCCTAGCGCCTCATCTTCTCCTCGCGAATAGACCCAGACCGAATAATGATCGGACCCGCTCTCCCGTGCGGCCTGGGCCAGCATGGCGTCGAGCCCGTCTCGAACCGGATCCGATATAGGCGTCGGGGTCCAGCGGCCCATCAGCGGCAGATTGGGCTCGTTGAAGGTGATCACATGGCCAACGGTGTCTGATAGCGCCTTGGCGACACGGGCGGCGAAACGCTCGAACAGGCCCGGGGCCTGAGGGTTTTCCCAGCCGCCCCGGGCGGCGAACCAGCGGGGCGACGTGAAATGGCTCAGCGTCACGACGGGCGCGATGCCCAGATCTCGGCAACGCCGGGCTTTCTTTGCGTAATAATCCAGCCAGGCCAGACTGAATTGTCCCGGCTCTGGTTCGATCCGCGACCATTCGGTGGAGAAGCGGTAGGCGTTCAGCCCCATTCCCGCGATCAACGCCAGATCGTCCTCCGTCCGGTTCAGGCTGTCGCAGGCATCGCCTGAAGGCTCAGCGAACGTGGTGCCTCTCACCTGCTCCAGAAGCCAGATGTCCGCGTTGACATTGTTGCCCTCGACCTGATGTCCGGCGGTCGCCGCGCCCCATAGAAATGGGGGCGGGGTGTTCACGGTGTCATCCCCGTCCGCGCGATACGCCCCAGAACCTCAGCGCTGGGCTTGGGACTGCGGCGAAACGTCTGGCTGTCAACCGACACGAGTCCGTATTTGGGACCGTAGCCGGAAAGCCACTCAAAATTGTCGAGAAGAGACCAGTGAATATAGCCGAGAACCGGGACGCCTTCAGCGCGGGCCGCCAGGACAGAGGCGACGGCCTCCGGGATAAATCGCGCGCGTTCCAAGTCGTCCTCGGCGTCGATGCCGTTCTCGGTGACCAGAACCGGCTTTCCCGTCGCTTCATGCACGTATCGAACGACGTTACCCACGGCGGCCGGGAACCATTCCTTACCATTCGCGCGGCGGGGGATATCGTCTGGCGGCGCCACCGATTTCTCTGCGCCGACGTAGTCCCGCCCATAGGTCTGGACACCAACGAACTCGTCGTCGGAAACCGCTTCGAAGAAGGGCGCATAGACGTCTGCGCGTTTGCGTTCGAGCGCGCTGTCCGGGACCATCGGCACTTCGTCGGGTATCGCCAGGCTGAGGCCCACCGGCAGATCGGAACGGATCGACTTCAGAGCGGCTCGGGCCCGACGGTGCGCCTCCACGACGTGCGGGATCATTGGACGAGGGTCTTGATCGCCCATGAGCAGGGAAAAGCGATCCGACCCGCTAGCCTTGCCGGCGGCCGCAATACAGGCTGACATCTGAGCCATGAAGGCTGGGGGAGGCGGGTTGGCCGACCACCGCCCGCCGAGCGCCAGATTGGGTTCGTTGAAGGTCAGGGCATGGCTTAGACCGCCAGCGAGACGTTGACCCGACCGCTCGCAAAAGCGCGCGAAGAGGTCCGGCGATTCGGAATTCTCCCACCCGCCAGCGGCCGCAAACCATCTCGGCGTGGTGAAGTGGTTGAAAGTGACGATCGGCGCCAGCCCCTGGCTGCGACAATGATCGACGATGCGCGCGTAGTGATCGATGTAGGCTAGGCTGAACTGTCCCTTGGCGGGCTCGATCCGGGACCATTCAATGGAGAACCGGTAGCAGTTGAGCCCCAGAGCCTTGACGATCGCAACGTCCTCTCTCCAGCGGTGAAGGCTGTCGCAGGCATCTCCAGACGGTTCGGCGAACACGGTCGGCTCGACCTGCTCCAACAACCAGAAGTCGGAGTTGACATTGTTGCCCTCGATCTGGTGTCCCGCGGTCGCTGCGCCCCACAAGAAACCGTTGTCCGCCGACCTGCCCGGCCCCGCAAGGCCAGCGGCGCCGACTGCAGCGCCCAAGCCTAGGATACCTCTGCGGTTCATGGCCAAGCTCATCTGACCGCCTCCGGCGGGGGGCGCCGTCCTTGCTCGACCCACGTCCTCATGGCCTCGAAGGCCGCAATATTCTGTTCGGGCGAGAAGCCGCAATGGGTGTAGCCCTCCAGTCCTCCAGGTAGCGGGAACAGCGTTCCTGGAACTCTGTACTGGACCAGGTTGCCGGTGTTTCCGGCCTCGGCGACCGCCTGGCCCAACGCTTCGGATTGAGAATAGGGAACGAGAGAATCGACGGCTTGGTGAACAGTGACAAGAGGAGTCGAAAACCGCCCGGTCGCTTCGTGCCAGCGTCGCCCGTACGCCACGGCGGCCGGATCGGCGTCGAACCTCTGGATTCGCGCGTTGAATCCTTCAGCCTCCGTCCGGCTCATCCCATCGGGCGCATAGACCGTATTCCGGTTACCGGCGGGGACACCGCCCATGACCTCAACGATGTCGTCCATGCCCAGGACAGCCGAGTAGATGGGCGCGCCGATAACGGCCGCATCAGGTTCCGCATCTATGATCGAGGCCAATCGGCGAACGATCGTCGCTTCCCGGCCCTGAGGATCTGCCTTGGCAGCCCCGAACAACATCAGCACTGGAGCGATCACCCTCATCTTCTGCGCGTTTCTGAACGCCTCGCCGTCCGTTGGGTCGCCGGCGAGAGGAACCGTCGGCAGCCCGGATCGCGTTACGTCCATAGAACCAGGCAGGGCGTAAGGCGTGCCTTCGGTCAGCAGGTTGTATGCGGCCCGCAGCTCCATCATCTGTCCTACGAGGGGCAGCCACCCTTGCGTCATGCCGCACATGGAGACGGCGCCGTCGAAGGCGTCAGGATGCGTCTCTATCGCGGCCAGGACGACGCCGCCGCCCATCGAGCCGCCCAGGAAATAATCCCGGTTCGAACCCAGTCCATTCACGAAATCGCGCAGGCGTAGTGTGTTGGCGACGCCGCTTTCGGTTGCAACCCCCGCCTTGTCGTAGGCCGAAATGGCGACCGCATAGCCTTGGCTATAGATGTGCGCCAGGCTTCCGCCTCCGGGATCCTTCGTGATGGGATCCGGCGGTACGACAGGCGTGGAGCCGGGTGTCGCGTAGCCTTGCGCGAAAAAGACTGCGCCCCGGTTCCACTGAGCTGGCGTGGCCAGCACAAAAGCTCGACCGTTCAACTTGCCATTCAGGATGGAACCGCCGTCCGGCCCCGGCGCGCTCACGAGATCGGTTGCTCCAAGTCGGGCCGCTCGCTCCGCAACCGGCGTGGAAATGTCAGGCGAGGCGGATTGGATCGAAGCGCAGGCGGAAAGCAGCGCGGCAACAGCGCAGGCGCTCAACAATAGACGTGCCGATGTCATCTCCACTCCTAGTAACGGGCGCGAACGGACAGGCCGTACTGGGCGGGTTCGCCGTAGATGCTGCTGACCCGGCCCGAGGTTGTGTAGGCGTTGTTTGACGTGACGCGGTATTCTTCGTCGGTCACATTCGTACCGTACAGCGCGATGTCGATCGGCCGCCCCCCAACGTTGTCCCATTCGAGGCGCAGGTTGACCAACGCATAGGAAGGGATCGTGTCGAAGGGCTGCGGATCCGGAGACACTTTGAGGTCGTCCTGCCAGGAATAGGTCACGCGCAGACCCAGATCGCCGAGTTCCACGGGCATGGGCAGGGCCAAGCGTCCGTCGAGGCTGAACTTGGAACTGGGAACGTAGAGGAAAGGCGTGCCGCTGTAGTCCTGACTGGGCGAGCCCGGCGTCGCCAGCGTCTGCCATTCGTCATATTCGGCAGAGTTGTACGAATAAGTAGCGCCCAAGGTGAAGCGGTCGCCAAACTTCACCAGACCCTCGAACTCCACGCCCAACACATGAGCCTTCTGGGCGTTGGTGGCGATGTCGGAGCCGATGAAGACTTGGCGCTGAATGACCTGGATGTCGTCGTACCAGGTGTAGAAGGCCGCTATGTTGGTCCGCGCGCTGACGCCGTTGTCCCAGGACCAATCCCTCTTCAGGCCGAGTTCGAGGTCTGTGACGGTTTCCGGCTTGAACGGAAACAGCGGATCATCCTGCCCGAGCGGTGAAAGGATCGTCACGACCGGATTGGTGCCGCCGCTCTTGTATCCGCGCCTGCTGACGACATAGACGAGGGTGTCCGGATCAGCGCGCCAGTCGAGCCCGAGTTGCCAGGTCGCCCCGTCGCTCTCACCCTCGAAGCCCGGATAGGAGCAATTCGGGAAGCGGACGGACGGCGTCTGCCCGCGCGCTACGGCGAGAAACGCATCATAGACGCACAGGTCGGACGCCAGAGCCTGGGTCAGCAACGCCGTCGGCAAAAGAGCGGGCGGGGCATTGGCGACGAAGTTCGAGAAGGAGCTCGCCGGAAGATAAGAGCTGATGTGGCCGCCATAGGTGTCCCAGGTCCACCTCAGCCCCGCCGTTGCAGTGAGGCTGGGTGTGAGGTTCACATTCGTCTGGGCATAGACCGCCCGGCTGTCCCCATGGACTTCGGCGCGATCCTGTACGCTGAGGACAGGATAGAAGAAGGGCGAAAACGGCAGGATGACCGTCGTCGCGGCTATGCCCAGAGGGGCTTGGAGGGGATTGATCGTCTGGAAGGTCAGACCGTCGTCAGGGGTGTCTTCCTTCAGATAGAAGGCGCCGACCTGGACATCGAACCGGTCGGTCTCGTAGCGCAGCTGCACCTCCTCGGTGAACGTCCGCAGGTCGGTGTTGTAAGAACCAGGCAGCGCGCCGACCAGATCCGAAATCGCCAAGGGGCTCGCGTCGCCATCGGATGCCGTGTTCCCTTGCCGGCCCGCATAGCTGATGATGTTCTTCAACGTCAGGCCATCGCGGAGCCGGAACTCGGAGTTATTGAGGAACAGAAACGTCTTCAACTCATCCTTGGTGATGGTGCCGAGCGCGGTCTCCCGCACGCTCCTGGACTGCTGCGCGGCCAGAAAAGGCGTCATAAGCGACCCGAAGGTCGATGCGGGATTGACGGCCAGAAGGACCGTTCCCCCCCCGTTCTCATTGACTTCGTTGTAGCTGGCCACCGTGTAGTTGCTGAACCAGGGCGTCGGATCGAACCGAATACCCAGCCGAACGCCCCAGTTATCTCGGTTCAGGTACTCGCGCCCGCTCAGGACGTCGCGGGCGTAGCCTTCACGTTGATCGAAGCGAGCCGCAAGACGAACGGCCAGCCTGTCCTCGATAAGCGGAAGATTGATCGCCGCTTCTCCACTTCGCCGCGAGAAGTTGCCGACAATGCCTTCGGCGTACCCATTCAAGCCGCTGTAGTCCGGGCGGCGGGGCTCGATCAAAACTGCGCCGCCGGTCGAGTTTCGTCCGAACAGGGTGCCTTGCGGCCCCTTCAGGACCTGCAGCGACTGGAGGTCGTAGAAGACGCCCGGTCCGCTCGCGCTGTTGGGAGTCTCAGCGAAGTAGGCCACCACCCCGGGGCCGCTTCCAGTGCCGAACCCGCCGGAGCCTCCCATGCCGCGGAGGGTGAACTCTTCCTGGTTTCGGCTGACATGTCCCAAGACGGTCAGGGATGGCGTGAAATTCTGGAGATCCGTCGCCGTCTGTATGCCTTTCTCACGCAGCGATTCCTGGCTGAAGGCAGAGACCGCGACCGGAACATCCTGGCTCCTCTCCTCGGTGCGTCGCGCTGTGACGATCACATCCTCGATCTGTGTTGCAACCAAGCCGGTCTCGGCCTGGCTTCGGGAATCGCTCTGGCGAATGATCGCCAGTGCCCCGGACGTGTCGCGGCGGCTGGTGAGCCCCGAGCCCGCGAGGGTCCGCTCAAGCGCCAGATCGCTGTCCATCACGCCGCTTACGCCGCGGGTGCGCAGACCTTGGACGTCCTCGACGCGATAGATCACCTCGCGGCCGGATTGCCGCATCCAGGTGTCTATGGCCGGCCGCATCTCCCCTTCAGCGATGTTGAAGCTGGCCGTCCGCGGCGCCTGCGCCTGACAAGGCTGCGACGCCACGACGAGGGCCGCCGTAGCGCAAGCGCCCAGCAGCCAGGTCGATCTGGATCCTTTTGACATTGTCTGTTCCTCACCCGATGTCGCGGCGTCTGACGCGCCGTCACCAGAGAAGGACAGTCGGGAGCTTCCACTCCCGTAACGTCGTCACGAAGAAATTGTGAGTCGATCGCCGGTTTGGGTCACAGACAGGTCGTAGGCGTCACGAAGCATCCGGACGAAGCCATCCAGATTCTGGGCGGCGAACGAGCCTCCGATCCGCAGGTCCGAGAGGTCTTCGGAGACGATGAGCTGACGGCGGTTGTAGCGATTGAACTCGAGGGCGGCCTGCCCCAGGGTGGTGTTATCGAAATCGATCCGCCCCTGGCGCCAGGCGAGTTGAGCCTCGACGCGCTGCTCCGAGCGCGGCGCCAAAAGCATCGAATCGCCCTGGGATAGAGCGATATCCCCTGAGGTGATGACTGAGGCCCTGTCAATGGCGTGGCCGCCCGCCTCCTCGACCTTCACTCGGCCCTCAACGACGCTGACCGTCACTTTGTCTTCGTCTCGCCGAACCACGAACTTCGTGCCGAGAACCGTGACGCGTGTATCGCCTGCATGAACGACGAAAGGCCGATCCCTGTCATGGGCAACCTCGAAATAGGCTTCGCCCTGATCAAGCCAGACCTGCCGGCTCCTCCGACCGATCTCCGCGCGCAAATGACTGGCCGTATTCAGCTCGACACGAGACCCGTCGGACATCACCGCCAGTCTGTGTCCGCCGACATCCGTCGTAAACATGGCGGGCGCCGAACCCGGTTCGCGTATCGCCCAGAACCCAAGGGCGGTCGCGAGCACGAGACAGGCGGCCAGCAACGCTGCACGAACCCGACGGGTCCCTATGCCTGCATCAACCCCCTTGCGCGCATCGCTGGTGAGCGCCGCCAACCGATCAGCCCTTCGCCAACCATATTCGAGACGCCAGAAGGCCGCGCGGTGTGCCGCGGATTCCTGCAGCCAGAGCTGCAACTCCGCTTCGTCTCTGGCAGTCCAGTGCTCTTCTTCGCGACGCACCAGCCAGGTCGCTGCGCACGCTTCCACGTCGGTGGCTCGGCTCATGGCTGCGTCTCCCGGGTCTTGCGACCTTGGCCGACGCCACGAGCAATGCGCCCTTCCCCCCCCAGCATGAAGTCCGTCAAAGCTCGCATTCCCAACGTCAGTTGCCGCTCCACTGTATGGTGACTGACGCCTAGCCTCTCTGCCGCCTCGCGGGTCGAGAGTCCTTCCAGCTTGCGCAGGCACACAACTTCCCGGCACCGCACTGGCAGACGTTCGAGTCCCTCTTGGGCTCTACGAAGTTCTTCACGCGCCGCGAGATGACGGTGCGGTTCGGCGGCCAGGTCCTCCCAGTCTGCAGTCTCTAGGTCCGATATCAGATCGAACGATACGATTTTGGCGCGACGCGCTCGGTTGATCATCAGATTGCGGGCGATGGTCAACAGATAGGCTCGGGGTTGGGACGGCACGCCGTGCTGGGCGGCGTTCAAGACGCGTTCATAGACATCTTGGCGGATATCGACGACGTCCTCAGCGCTTGGCCAACTCCGATGAATGACGCGCATGAGCAAAGGCTCATGCGGCAGTATCGCCTGACAGAACCACCGATTGAGTTCGTCATCCCGCATGATTTGAGACCCCGAAGCCGATCCGCCCCGACTGGTAGACATCTCGCACGGCCAAAGCCGTAACGCGCACACGAGTTATGAACGAACGTTGCGGCCAACTTAAGCCATAGGAGGCGGGCTGCCGGGCTGATCGGACGGGGCGCGCCTTTCCGAACCAGCAGGGTGAAGGTCGCCACGGCTGGGGGCAGACGAACAGCGATCCAGCCTGACGCTGGTCGCTGCGGATCTCACCTGGTCTCGAAAGCAATGCTTACGCGGACCGCACTCGCTCCGGCCGCAGCAGAACACCGCCCGGGCGGCAGAACACGCTTTGTGGTGGAACAGTCCTTGAACCGTCCGAATAAGTCCCTTAATAACTTTCCGTTCAGTTAATAAGGGTCGTCATGCTTCCGCCGGGACAACCAAAATGGCGACGCCGAGCAGCCCATCGGCCGGCAGAGATCGTGGCGGCTGCGCTCGAGGTGTTCTCCGAGCATGGTTTCGCGCGCGCCCGGCTCGACGACATCGCCAAGGCCGCCGGGGTGTCGAAGGGCGCGCTCTATCTCTATTTCGAAACGAAGCAGGATCTCTTCAGGGCGGTGGTGCAGGACGCCATAGAGCCGCGCTTGCTCAAGATCAGGACCGGCGTCGAGGGCGATTTACCATTCGATGAAGCGGCGCGATTGGGCGTCGGGGTCCTTGTTAGCGCGCTGCAAGCCAATCCTCGTATCGGCGGCGTGGTCAAGCTGATCATTTCGGAAAGCCGCAATCTGCCCGAACTGGCGCTGATCTGGCACCAGTCCGTCATCACACCGCTTCTGGCGCTGATCGCCAGTCTGGTCCGTCGAGGGCAGAATTCGGGCGAGGTCCGAAGGGGCGATCCTGAACTCTTCGCCATGGGCCTGTTGGGCCCCTTGGTGCTCGGTCTGCTTTGGAGAGAAACCTTCGAGCCCATCGGGGCCAAACCTCTGCCGCTCGAGGCGCTGGCGGCCCAACATCTGGACACCGTCCTCAAGGGGATGAAGGCGTGAGGCGCCGGACGCTCTATCAGATCGCCGCCGGTGTTGGCCTGGTCGCGATCGGCGGGTTGATCTGGGGGTTTCTCCGGACAGACACGATAGACCGCCCTCTTTCAGGCTATGTGGAGGGCGAGCCGGTTTATCTCGCTGCGCCCGCATCGGGCGCGCTCGAAACCCTCTATGTGCGCGAAGGCGACCGCGTCCGGACTGGTGCTGCGACGTTCCAGATCGACGCGGGCGTGCAGAAGGCACAGGCGAGCGGTGCGGCCGCGTCGGTCGAGGCGGCGCGCGCGCGTGCCGACGATCTCCGGACGGGACAAAGAGAGCAGGAACTCGACGTGTTCGATACCGAACTCGCGTCCGCCCAGGCGCAGCTGCGGGAAGCGGAAGCCAGCTATGCGCGGATCGAACCCCTGGTGCGTCAGGGCATTTACGCACCAGCCAGGCTCGATCAGGAGAGAGCGCAAAGAGACACGGCCAGGGCCCAGGTCGCGGCCGTACGGCGTCGGCGCGAGGTGGCGACGCTGGGCGCGCGGGAAGGCGCCCTGCGGGCGGCTGAACAACAAATATACCAGGCCGAAGGGGGACTGGGCGAGGCCGAAGTGCGGCTGAGCACCTTGGCGCCGCGAGCGCCTGTGGACGCGCGTGTCGAGGAGATATTCTTTCGCCAGGGTGAATTCGTCCCCGCCAATCAACCGGTCCTCGCGCTGCTGCCCGACGCCGAGGTCAAGGTCCGTTTCTTCGTTCCCGAGCGAGAATTGATTAACTATCGGCCCGGCGGCGTGGTGAGCTTCAGCTGCGATGGCTGCGGCGCGGCGCGCCGGGCCCGGATTAGCTGGATCAGCCCGCGACCTGAGTTCACTCCGCCAATCCTTTACAGCCAGGGCAGCCGGGATCGTCTGGTCTTCATGATCGAAGCGACGCCCGAAAATCCCCGCTCGCTCCAGCCCGGTTTGCCTGTCGATGTCGAGCGGTTGCGGGGCGCACAATGAAACATGCAGAGCCGGTGATCGACGTTCGGGGCCTCAACAAGTCGTTCGGCGCGCTGCATGCCGTGCAGGACTTCGGCATCACCGTCGAACGCGGCAGAATATGCGGATTTCTTGGCCCGAACGGAGCGGGCAAAACGACCACGCTTCGTCTTCTGTGTGGTCTGCTGACGCCCGACAGCGGAGAGGGCGAGGTCCTTGGCTACGACGTCATGAGCCAGTCGGAGCTGATCAAACGTCGGGTCGGCTATATGACGCAGAAATTCTCGCTCTATGACGACCTGTCCATCGAGCAGAACCTGGTGTTCACAAGCAGGGTTCACGAACTGGACCGTCGCGCCGCTCGGGTCGAGGCGGCACTGGAGCGTCTGGGACTGGTCAAGCGACGAAGACAGCTCGCCGGCACGCTCTCCGGCGGATGGAAACAACGGCTGGCGCTGGCCGCCGCGACCCTGCACGAACCCGAGTTGCTCCTGCTCGACGAGCCGACCGCCGGCGTCGATCCGGAAGCGCGGCGAACCTTCTGGGACGAAATCCACGCGCTGTCTGACGAAGGCATGACCGTTCTTGTGTCCACCCACTACATGGACGAGGCCGAACGGTGTCACGAGATCGCCTATATCGCCGGAGGTCGAACGCTGGCTCGGGGCACGGCCGACCAGGTCATCGATGAGTCCGGATTGACCACCTTCTTGGCGGAGGGGCCTCATGTAGGCCGGCTCGTTCCACGCCTCAGAGACCAGGTCGGCGTTGAAATGGCGACGGTGTTCGGAACGACGCTGCACGTCTCCGGCCGAGATCGCGCCGCACTGGAAAAGGCGATCGCACCGTTGAGTGAGGCGCCGATCGTGTGGACGGAAACCCGGCCGACCCTTGAGGACGTGTTCATACAATTGACGGCTGACCTTCAGCGAGAATCGAGCTGATGCTTTCGGCGACACGAATCTGGGCCGTCATGGCCAAGGAGTTCATACAGCTCACGCGCGACCACCTCGCCTACGCCATGATCCTGATCATGCCGATCCTGCAGCTGGTCTTGTTCGGCTATGCCATCAACGACGATCCCCGAAATCTGCCGACCGCGGTCTATGTTCAGGATCATGGGAGCTTTTCGCGCTCATTTTTGAGCGCCCTGACGAACAGCGGCTATTTTCTCATCACCCAGTCGGCCAACAGCCAGGCCGAACTCGACCAGGCCTTGGCGCGGGGCGAGGTCCAGTTCGCGGTGGTGATCCCCCAGGATTTCACGCGCAGGGTCGTGCGGGGCGAGAATCCGGCGATTCTGATCGAGGCCGACGCCGCCGATCCCTCGGCGACGGGCGGCGCCCTCGCCGCGCTCGCAGGCCTTCCGGCACAGGCGTTGGCTCGCGACCTGACCGGCCCGCTGGTCCGGTCCACCCAGGGCGCCCCGTTCGAGGTGATCGTTCACAGGCGCTATAACCCGGAAGGGATAACCGCTTTCAACATCGTTCCCGGCCTTCTGGGGGTCATCCTGTCGATGACCCTGGTCATGATGACGTCGCTGGCCATGGCGCGCGAGCGGGAGCGCGGTACGTTGGAAAGCCTGCTGGCGACGCCTGTGCGGCCGCTCGAAGTCATGATCGGTAAGCTCGCCCCCTATGTCGGGGTGGGGATTGTTCAGGTGACCCTGTTCCTGGTGATGGCTCGGCTGCTGTTCGACGTCCCCATGGTCGGGGGCTGGGACGCCCTCATCGTCGGGGTCATGCTGTTCATCGTGGGATCTCTGGCGCTTGGGTTCTTCCTGTCGACCCTCGCCCAAACCCAGATGCAGGCCATGCAGATGTCCATCTTCTACATTTTGCCGTCCATGCTGCTCTCCGGCTTTCTCTTCCCTTTCCGGGGCATGCCTGACTGGGCCCAGGCCCTCGGGTCATTAATTCCTGTCACCCATTTTCTGAGGATTGTCCGCGGCGCCTTGTTGAAGGGCGTCGGTCTCGCCGACGCGTGGCCAAGCGTGATGGCCCTGGCCGCCTTCGTGGTGGTCATCACGGCGCTCGCCATCCTTCGATACCGGACGACGCTGGATTGAGTCTTGAGCGGCGTCCCGCCGCATCGGACGGTGCTGGTCATTTCACGCATCCTCTTGAGCCTGGACGCGGGCCTCGTCCATCGGCTGCTAAGGTGATGAGGCTTCGGGTCTTTCCGCCTCAGCAGCGAGGAGGGCGGTAAACATGTTCGGAATCGGCGTGCGTTGACGCCGGCTGAGGAGCCAGCGTTGGCGGGAGCAGATGTGACCTGCCCCCCTCTGGTCCCGCGGTCATAATGGGAGTCCGCAGGCCTTATAGCTGATCCTGGGTGCGAAGCCCGACACGGTCGTCTTCACCTGAGACGGCAATGACGAGATGGACTAGGGCTATGGAGACGGGTCGGTCAAACTCCAGGCCAATGGATCGCTCCACGGGAACTTCCACAACGACCACGAAATAACATTTATCGCTCGACGCTGGTCGATGTCTTCAAGAGCCTGCTGGACTAATGCAAGCTGCTACGGACCACTTCAAAAAGCGAACCTGAGTTAAGGCTGTAAATTGACAGCATGCTTATCACCTAATACATTTTGCGGCTGTCGGCGATTTTCGGGCTCTTGGAGTACAAAATGACTGCATTTGATAAATTCGATCACGCAGTTTCGGAAAAGGCAAAAGCTTTCAATCTGCTGGCTCCGCCGGATGACTATTTCGATGATCCCAGCACGTATTTTCGCCTTTTGCGGAATTGCGATCCTGTTCACCAACAGGAAGATGGAACAGTCCTCCTGACCCGCTATGATGACGTACGCCAAGTATGGCGAGACCTGTCGGGCCTTGTCTACAAGGGGGAGTTTTTTGAGAAGAAGTTTGGTCAGGGTCCTCTGCTCGAGCATCATACGTCCACGATGCTGTTCCGCGACAACCCGGACCACGATCGCTTGCGCAGTATCGTCAACCCCTTCTTCTCGCAGGCCTCGATCAAGTCCCTGACAGATTTTACCCAGAGCGTAATCGACCGTGAGATCACCAGAGTTAAGAAAATGGGCGAGTTCGATTTCGTGCGGGATTTCGCATTCCGCATCCCGGTGTCACTCATCTGCAGAGTGATCGGCATTCCGGTTGAGGATGCCGACTACATACAGGGCATTGGGCGAAAAGTCCTTTTTCCACTCAACCCCAAGGTCTCGGCGGAAGCGATCGAGCAGGGCCATGATGCGACGACGGAGTTCTTGGGCTACCTCAGTGCCTTTCTCGACGAGATCAAGGCACGCCCCACCATAGACCCAACTGAGAGCATCATGTGCGCCATGGCCTCGGCCCAGCGTGAGGGGGTCGAAGTCAGCGACTCCGAAATCCTTCACATGTGCATTGTGACCCTCAACGGGGGTCACGAGACTACAACCAACCTGATTTCCCAGTCGTTGCATTTTCTGATGGAAGACCCCCAGAGCAAGCGCCAGCTTGCCGATGGCGAAGTTACTTTGCCCTCCGCACTCGAGGAACTGCTTCGCTTTATTACGCCGCTTCAGCTTCAGGGGCGGCGGACGGCGACCGATGTTGAGCTTGCCAGCGGCAATGGGACCATCCCAGCTGGCACTGAGGTGGTTCTGTGCCAAGCATCGGCGAACCGGGACGAACGCATATTCGAGGACCCCGACCGTCTTAATCTGGCGCGGCGTCCGAACAATCACGTAGCGTTTGGTGCTGGGATCCACGTGTGTCTCGGCCGGCCGCTTGCTCGGATGGAGGCTCCGATCGCCCTCGCGGCCGTGCTGAAGGAACTGCCGACTTTGGTTAGAAACGGTGAAGTGTGTTTTCATCGCAATACGCGGTTCAGAGGTCTGGAGCTTTTCCCCGTTAAGCTGGCCTGATTAACGCCGACCCCACGCATTGCGATGCCAGAAAGCGAGCGAAATCTACATTGGAATGCAGGTTCGCGGTTCAGCTGGATTAGAAGGAGGAAATAATGAAGATCTGTCGTTTTCAAAGAAACCGTATCGGCATTATTCAGGACGATCAGGTTGTCGATGTTACATCGGCCCTCGAACTTTTGCCCCTGATGCGATACCCGCTGCCGCGATATGATCCGCTGATCGCTCATCTTGATCAACTCATGGAGGCATTCCTCGAAGCCGCGGAGACCGGAGAGCGTCGTCCCGCTTGCGAGGTCAATTTCGATTCTCCCATAGCAAATCCAGGGAAGCTGATAGCCGCGCCCGTAAACTACGTGAAGCACCTCGAGGAGGCGCGCGCCCAGGAAGATCTGCACCAGGGCAACGCTGCCCAGGTGAGGGTAATTCACGAAACAGGTTTGTTTCTTAAGGCGACCAGCAGTATGATAGGCCCATCAGAACCCGTGACGCTGCGGTTCCCCGACCGGCGCAGCGATCACGAAATCGAACTGGCAGCGATAATCGGCAAACGTGCAGACCGCGTGCCCGCCGAGCGAGCACTGGAATATGTCGCGGGGTATGCGATCGGGCTCGACATGACCGTGCGCGGAGCCGAGGAACGCAGCATGCGCAAATCGATCGACAGCTACTCTGTCTTGGGTCCGTGGCTCGTAACCGCTGATGAGATTCCCGATCCCTCAGAGCTCGATTTCGAACTGAAAGTGGACGGAGTCTCCCGGCAGAAGGCAAATACGCACGACCTTGTGCTGAGCGTGCCGGAGTTGATCGAAATGGCCAGCCGATTCTACACCCTTGAGGCTGGAGACGTGATTTTTACGGGAACGCCCGAGGGCGTAGCACAGGTCAAGCCCGGAAACAAGATCCACGCCTGGATCGACCGGATCGGCGCTATGGAAATCAATGTGGCCTGAAGCCTGAAGCCTTAAGCATCCGTGTGTCGCGGCAATGGATAATGAAGATTAAATGAACCTTTTTCAGTTGTCTAGGATTCCCAAGCTGTTGGAACTGATGGACGAGTGTTCTTGCCTGTCGCTCGAACAAAGGCAGCCAGCGCCGTCAGTAAATGACGCTGATCTTCGGCGTTAAGATCATCGATTAGAAGTGACCTCAATTTTTCGACACGGCCGAATGCCTTAGCATAAAGCTCCTCTCCAGAAGGGGTGAGCTGAAGGAGTTTCTGCCTCCCATCTGTGTGGCTCTTACTTATGAAAATAAGCCCGCGTCTCTCAAGGGCACTAGCAGTGCGTCCGGTACTGGCTTTGTCAACCGCCGCACGACGTGCAACTTCCGTAACAGAAAGGCCCGGAAAATTGTGGGTTGTTGCGATGATTATCCAACTTACGGGCGACAGATCAAGGCCCGCCATGGCCTCGTCGAACGCGTACAGAAAGACTTGATAGCTCCGTCGGATCAGGTGCGCTGGGTGCTCTACCAATATCCGGAATTCGGCTTGGTCACACCCTGATTCCATATACTGAGGCTCAACGTGATCTCTCATTCTATTTATTCTTTATGTTACGCGTCAAGATAGCGGCGAATTTGCCGCATAATGAGTTACCATCTATGAATTATGAAATGAATACCGTCGGCTTGCCCGTGTCTGATTAAAGATTGCGCTGTGACAGAGGTTACATCTACCCGCTAGCTTGACCATTCATCCGCCTCGAAGGCTGGATTGTCCGATATACCCGAGCAACCGTTGGGTTTTTAATCAATCGATGCACCCAAGCCATCAGAACAGACGGCATCGCAGCGTCGCTGCGGGAAGTGCGGAGGATTGGCCTCGTCTTATACCGCCATTGAAGGCATCGGCGAGTACATTGTTTGGAATTCTCCGGTGCGCTTGACCGACGGCTCGGTACCGTGACCTGCCCCCCGTCTTGTCTCTCGGTCAGAAGGGGAGTCCGCAGGCTTCATGGCTTAAGCTCCGGTGGGAGCGGCCGGGCGACGCCGCTGTTTACGTCGCGCAGCCGTCCGGCCGCCTGGTTCAGCCGCACGTTCTCCGGCTCGAGGCGCACTGCGCGGAGGTCGGTCAGACGTAGCTTTAGTCATGCTGCCACCGGTCGATCATGGCCTGGGCTTCCGCCAGGGTCGTGAACACCTCCTCATTCAGGCCCCCGTGCCGGAACTTGCCGTTGAGGGTCTCGAAGAAGCTGTTCTGCTGGAGTTTGACGCGATCTATGTAGTGGCAGGCGACGCCGTTCCGGTTGACCCAATTCAGCATCGCCCGCGATGTCATCTCCGTGCCGTTCTCGCTGGCGATCCGCGAAAGCTTGCCTCGCCGGGCGATCAGCGTGTCCAGCTCGTGTACAATGCGCCTTCCTCCGATAGCCGTCTCCACCACTAGCGCCAGGGCCTAGCGCGTAAGCTCGACGCCATCATCGCGCGTCGGGGGTCGACCGACGACGATCGCCAGCGACGGCGGCATGGGGCTTACCTCGAACGCCATCCTGGCCTGGTCCGACGAGACCGGGGTCGGCTGGCATTACATCGCACCGGGCAAGCCCCAGCAGAACGGCTTCAACGAGAGCTTCAACGGTCGACTTCGCGACGAGCTGTTGAACGAGATGCTATTCCGGTCCCTTTCACACGCCCGGCTCGTGCTGGACGCCTGGCGGCGCGACTACAACGAAAGCCGACCTCAATCGAAGCTTGGCTGGCTGACCCCGCAGGCCAACGCCCAGGCGCTCACCGGCCAGATCAGCCGGCCTGATGCACGAGTTGTGGGCTGCGCAGACCGGCCTCTTGCCAACCCGACCAACCCAAACTCAGATCACCGAAGGACCCTCATTCTTGGCCGGATGACAACGGAGGGTCATGTCTGGACGATCTCCCAGACGCAAGATTGAAAACGACGTTGGTGCGTGGTCGAGTACAGTCATGTGTTCGGCTGTTGATGCAGCTGTGTGCGCCGCTGGCCTTGATGAAGTCCGCGGACGGGCTCCCTAATCACGTCTACGCGCTGCAGTCGCTCACCCCCCTCTTGGGTTTCACCTGTCCCCGGCTGCGGCCGGTTCGTCATGACATCTCACCACTCTTCATCTACGGCGTCGGTCCCTGGTGGAGACTGCGCCGATCTCTATGCCGTCCTGGGCCTGCAGTCCTCCTGTCGCGCCATCAGGGTCCAGGCGATGCGGACGGTCTTGTTGGCCAAGGCCACGGCGGCGACCTTGGGCTTTTTTGCGTTCGAGCCGATTGCCCATCCAGCCCTCGCGTTCTCGCTGGCGGTCCATTCGCAGGACAGCCGTCGCCCCAACGACCAGAAGGCGTCGAAGGTAGCTGTCCCCCGATCTTGCTGATGCCGCCCGCCAGGCCTCCCAGCGCGGCACGCGCCAGATCCGGCAAGTCCTGATCCTCTCCACGCAGAGTCTTCAGGGCTGCCTGCACTCCAGTTGGACCTTGAGGAGCGACGATGCCGAACTCTCCGAGGTCGCCCCACAATGCGTTGATCAGCATCGTTCTCTGGTGAACGAGGAGATCCCGGGTCTTGTGCAGCATCAACACCGCCTGCTGCGCTTTGTACTTCACGGCCACAAACCGCGTGGTCGGCCCGATGACGGCCTCAGCGATCGCCTCGGCGTCAGCGGCGTCGGTCTTGCCGCGCTTCGCATAGGCCTTCACGTACGCCGGTGGCATGAGCCGCACCTCGTGGCCGATCGCCATGGGCTCCCGCCCCTAATGATGGGCAGAAGCGCACGCTTCCATGCCGACGAGGCCGGGCCCAATCGACTGCAAGAAGGCCAGTATCTGGCCACGCCGCAGCTGCCGCTTGACGACGACCGTGCCGTCTGCGGCGATACCGTGAACTTGGAAAACAGTCTTCGCCAGATTGAACCCGACCACAGCGATGGTCTGCATGACACCGCTCCTAGACGTGACGTCATTGCTGACGACAACCCTGAAAAGCTGGTCAGGTGGTGGTCGTCCACCATCACGTCAGACGCCAACAACTTGCTGTGAGTACCTATGTGAGATCGGGCTGAGGTCGGCCCAAGGCCCACTTTTTCTCTACCCATTCGCGCAAGCCCCCAATGCCGGACAATGCCAAGATCGACAACCTGCGAAATCACGTGGAGCGCTGCTTCAACAATCTCAAGCACTTGAACCACTCCGCCAACCGCTTCAATCAGATGGCTTGGCGCTGCCTCCCCTGGTCCATGCCGTATCCATGCTTTGGAAAATCCGAATGCCGATTCGCGCTGGTCCCTGGACCTAGCGCCCGTGGCGGTCATCATGTCACGATAGTTCAGCAAGACCACACGCAGGGGCCGGAAAACCTGACCTGGTTCGACAGCGGGGCGCTGCTCCGCTCGTCTGCCACAGGCTTCTAGGTCCGGATCAAGCCACCCATAGTGGTTTAATCACGTCCATCAGGTCGCCCACCACAATGTCCCGCCCAAAGCGATCCCCGGAGGCATCCTCCCAAGCCCGGATCTCATCGAGGGCACCCAGCGATTGCTCGATTTCGTCGTGGCCTTCGAGCAGCGCCCGCTTGCGGTCTCGATCGACATCAAAAGCGAAAACGCTCCCGCCTGATAGAGTGATGGTCTGAGATTGAAGATCGACGGTCATTGTCGCCCGATCGGCGTCGTTGGCATATGTCGTCAATCGGGCGACGGTGGCATCGGGCAGGGCGACTGGCAAAATTCCGTTCTTGAAGCAATTGTTGTAAAAAATATCCGCAAAACTCGGGGCGACGATGCAACGAATGCCGAAATCCAAAATGGCCCAAGGCGCATGCTCCCGGCTCGACCCGCAGCCGAAATTGGCACCCGAGATTAGGATTGACGCACGCCGCCAAGGCTCTCGGTTTAGGATGAATTCTTTCCGGTCACCGCCGGTCGCGTCGTAGCGGAGCGTGTGGAAAAGGTGGATGCCCAACCCCGCCCGGCTGGTCGTCTTCAGAAAGCGTCCGGCTAGGATCTTGTCCGTGTCGATGTTCGCAATCGGCAAAGAGGCAGCAACCCCGGTGAGGCGCACGAAGGGTTGCATCAGTCGAAACTCCGGGAATCCACGATCTCTCCGGCGATTGCCGCTGCGGCCGCCATGACTGGTGACATCAGGTGCGTGCGACCGCCTTGACCTTGGCGGCCCTCGAAGTTGCGGTTCGAGGTCGAGGCGCAGCGTTGTCCCGGTTCCAGCTGGTCTGGGTTCATGCCCAGACACATCGAACATCCCGCCTCGCGCCATTCGAAACCCGCCGCAAGGAATGTTGAAGCCAGTCCCTCTGCCTCCGCCTGGGCCTTTACGGTCCCCGATCCAGGAACGACAAGAGCACGAACGCCAGGGGCCACCTTCCGGTCGCCGACCAAGCCAGCCGCGGCGCGGAGGTCCTCGATACGGCTGTTGGTGCAACTGCCGATGAAAACCACGTCAATCTTCAGGCCAAGCACAGGCTGGTCGGGTCCCAGCCCCATATACTCGAGCATGTGCTGGATTTCGGAAGCTCGTTCCACGGGCATCTGATCGACCGAAGGAGTCCGGCCATTCACCGACACCACAGCTTCCGGGCTGGTACCCCAGGTGACCATGGGCTCGATCTCCTCGGCGTTAATCTCCACCGTCCGATCGTATGTCGCGCCGGGATCCGTTGCGAAGGCGGTCCACACGGTTTTCGAGGCTTCGAATGCATCTCCCTGTGGTGCAAGGGGCCGACCGCGGATCCAGGCGAATGTCTTGTCGTCTGGAGCGATCAAACCGGCGCGCGCGCCGGCTTCGATCGACATGTTGCAAACAGTCATGCGCCCCGCCATGTTGAGTGCGCGGATTGCTTCGCCTGCATACTCGATGACATAGCCCGTTGCGCCAGCCGTACCCAGCTGCCCGATTATGGCCAGAATGAGATCTTTACTTGTGACACCGGCCCCTAGCTTTCCCTTCACGTTCAGGAGGAGGGTCTTGGCCGGCTTCTGGATCAGGGTCTGAGTGGCAAGGACATGTTCGACCTCGGACGTTCCAATGCCGAAGGCCAGGGCTCCAAAGGCGCCATGTGTCGACGTATGGCTGTCACCGCACACGATTGTCATGCCCGGTAGGGTCATGCCCATCTCCGGGCCGATGACATGTACAATTCCCTGGAGGCGGCTGCGCAGTGGGACGTACGGTAAGCCGAACTCAGCAACGTTCCGCTCCAGAGTCTCGACTTGGTTGCGACTGGCGGAATCGGAAATCGGGCGGTCCCGGTGTTCGGTCGGGACATTGTGGTCTGCGACCGCGATGGTGGCACCCGGCCGGTGCACGGAGCGCCCAGCCAGCCGCAACCCTTCGAACGCTTGCGGGCTAGTGACCTCATTCACCAAATGGCGGTCAATATAGAGGAGGACGCCTCCGCCGATCGCGTTACCCACGACATGGGCGTCCCAGATCTTCTGGAACATCGTTCTAGGCTCAGCCGTCACGATTTAAGCCCCAGACCCGACGCCAGGGCGTCGCGCACACGGCCGCCCATCATGGCACCGGGAAGCTGAGCTCCCTCCAAGGCCACGCCCACGAGGCGCTTGAGGTCTAAGCCAGTCGGGACGCCCATCTGTTCGAACGTCCAGACCACGTCCTCCGTGGCCACATTGCCGGTTGCGCCTGGCGCAAATGGACAACCTCCCAGTCCCGCGAAGGAGGCGTCCACCACGTCGACACCGGCGTCCCAGGCAGCCACGACATTGGCGACGCCCAATCCATACGTGTCGTGACCGTGATAGGCCCACCCTCCGACCTGCGGAAACCGAGACCGGGCGGCGGCGAACAATGACGAGACCCGGTCGGGCGTGACCCTGCCCGTGGTGTCGCACAGACAGATTTCGGCCTGCGGAAGGATGTCCACCAGCCGATCGAGCAATGCCAAGGTGTGGGTGGAGTTCATCCTCCCATCCCAGGGACAGTCGAAAGCCGTGGCGACATTCAACCGCATCTGCGCGCCGTCCGGCATCATTGCTGCGACTGACCGATAGTCCTCGACCGATTCCAAGGGCGTGCGCCGGACATTGTTCTCATTATGGCGTTGCGATACCGAAAGAACGAAGGCCAGGTGGGTGGCTCCGGCCTCGAGGGCCTTGCCGGCGTTGCGGAGATTAGGAACCAGTACCTGCACGTCGAGACCCGGCAGGGCCTGCGCTCGCCGCATGACCTCACCCGCGTCGGCCAACTGCGGCACAGCCGTAGCGCTGACGAACGCGGTGGCCTCCATCCGCCTTACGCCTGCGGCATAAAGCTTCTCAACCAGATCGAGTTTCACGGGGGTCGGGATCACATCTGTGATCGACTGAAAACCATCACGGGGGCCGACCTCGACAATTTCCAGGGCTCGTTGATTCATGGCATGGCTCCTGCTGCACGAAGGTCGGCGATCTGTTCCGCGCTGTAATCGAGCAACTCGGCTAGGATTTCCGGACCATGCTCGCCGATATTCGGTCCGGTCCAGCGTATGCTGCCGGGGCTTTCTGGCACATGAGGCACCACGCCAGCATGCAGCACACGGCCCAGGCGGGGATCTTCAATCTCCTGAACCATGTTGCGAAACCGATACTGAGGATCTGCAGCGATGTCGGCGGCGGTGTAGACCTTCGAACACGGAATATCAGCAGCATAAAGGAGGTCGACGAGCGCGATTGAGTCGTATTCGCGCGTCCACTCCGCTATTATGGCGTCCAGGACAGTCATGTGCGACACCCGCGCCGCATTGCCCTTGAACCGGGTATCTTCGGCCAGACCGGGCTGCCTCATTGCGGCGGCGAGCTTTTTGAACAGGGGCTCGGAGTTGGCTGCGATCAAGATCCATGAATTGTCACGGGTAGGGTATGCATTGGTGGGGGCCGCGGTCACGATCCCACCACCGGTGGGTTGCTTGATCTTGCCCAATCGACCGTATTCAGGAAGCATGGCCTCCATCATGCTAAAGACGCTTTCAGTAAGGGCGACGTCCAAGCTTCTAGGCACCCCGTCCCCGCCTTCGCGGTCCCGCTGCCAAAGGGCCGTCATGACGCCGAAGGCCGCATAGAGGCCAGCTATTGAGTCCCCGATGCTCACTCCCACGCGTACAGGCGGCAAATCGTAAGTGCCCGGCGGGTGATTTGTGAGGTGGCGCAATCCCCCCATAGCCTCGCCAATCACGCCAAACGCCGCGCGGTGTCGATAAGGACCGGTCTGCCCATAGCCAGAAATGTGGGCAATGATCAGGTCCGGGCGATGGGCCCGCAATACATCCGCCCCCAGACCCAGCTTCTCCAGTTGTCCCGGTCGGAAATTCTCAACCAGCACATCACATTTCGCGACTAGGTCAAGCACTACGGCTTTCGCCGCTTCGGATTTAAGATCCAAGGCGATGCTGCGCTTATTTCTACCGTGAACCGACCACCACAGTGAATGACCATCTACCTGCTCACCCCACTGGCGCACGGGATCGCCTGAGGGAGGCTCGATTTTGATGACGTCCGCACCGAGATCGCCCAACAGGCGCGTGCAGAAGGGGGCGGCAACGAAATGCCCCAGTTCGAGCACCCTGAGCCCCGTCAGAACCGGAGCGGCCGGGGCCAGGGCGAGTGGATCGGGCATGTCGGAAGTTCCATTGGCGAAAGCCGGATAATAGGCGCAGGGCGTATGCAATGCTATACTGAGAGTATCAAGCGCGCTGCTTGGGATGGTCGTCAGTCGTTGCCTCCTGTACCCAGTCCATGACAACTAAGAACGCAACGTTAGAATCGATATGGTTGTCCAAGCCGAGTTCGCGCCGCTTTTCGAGCAGGGCGCGTTCTGCTCCGGAACAACCTAATCGTTTTACTTAATACCTTCAGACTGCCACCGCCCCGGCGTGGTCTTTGTGTTGCGAGGATGCCTCCCGACCAAGGCGGCTTAGCAAGGTATTAATCCGCATCATTCGCTATCAAGCAAAAAGACCGCGCAGCTCCTGCGAGATCGACTCCGCCTGCGGAACTTATACTTCCTCCCGAGAGTTGCATCGTCGGCCAAGTGACAGGCTCGGCGATCGCCACAGCGTGGATAGTGTCAGTTTACCCGCGCATCACTGAGGCCTTCGTTTACGCTTGCGGCATCAGCCTCACTTCTTGGCAGGCCGCGATCCGCTCACGAGCTCAGTTATGAGCCGTGGCGAGTGCCTCAGAAGAGACAAGGCGGGGACGGACCGGCGTCAAGAACTAAACGACTGGCCCCACCGCAATCGCGGTCCAACGATCACGAGGAAATTGAAAAAGAGCTACGCCAGAGCGAGCCAGAAAACAGCGATGGTTCGGATACTTGCTCCCCAGACGTGAAATCCGCAATGATCAACACACCCTGAAAATCTTCTTCGGTCAAGGTCGTCCAATCATCACGTCAATCCGCTTGACTGGCCATCGCAGCGGTGCAAAAAATATAGTATGCATGCTTAATGAGCGCGCAGACATAACGAATAAAAAAAGGCGGGTGAGGAATAATTACGTCTTTACGATGCGCGAACAGGCGCTCGGGAGACGGCATCCGAACATGCCTTCTTGTTGATTGGTGATGCTAAAGGGAGGTGCCGATGACGATCCAAGTGGTGTTCATCGATTCGGCGGGCGAGCAACGCGAGGTCTCGTCCAGCGACGGCCAGTCTCTGATGGAGGCGGCGACATTGGCGGGCGTGCCGGGAATCGATGCGGATTGCGGCGGTGCGTGTGCGTGCGCCACGTGCCAGGTTTATGTGGATTCCGATTGGCTCACGCGAATTCCGGCGGCCACCGAGGGCGAAACGAGCATGCTCGAGTTTGCCGCTAACCGGCAGGATAACAGTCGCCTTGCCTGCCAAATCCGGCTTACGCCAAAACTTGACGGCCTGACAGTGACTACTCCACAATTCCAATTTTGATTGAAATAAGCGCTTCCTGTTTGAGGCGCGAACCGGATAGCAACATGTCTCTTACCGAAAAACCCACGGAAACCGCAGATCGAAAGGTCTTTTATGAAAAGATCGACCGCGGTTCCTATACTGCGCTTTGGACTGTGCTTTCTAATATAATCACGCCCGAGCCGAAGAGTGGCTGCGTCCCACATCTTTGGCGCTTCGATGAGGCAAGATCCTACTTGCTGGAAGCAGGCGGGCTGATCACAGCGCGAGAAGCTGAGCGGCGTGTACTTGTTCTCGAGAATCCGGGACTGCGCGGCCAGTCAAGGATCACGACCTCCCTTTATGCGGGCCTGCAGATTGTTATGCCGGGGGAAGTGGCCCCCGCGCACCGTCACAGTCAGTCGGCCCTTCGCTTCGTGCTGGAAGGCAGCGGCGCACATACCTCGGTCGATGGTGAGCGAACAGTGATGCAGTTTGGGGATTTCGTCATCACCCCGCACGCCGCCTGGCATGACCACGGCAATGACAGTGATGAGCCGATGATCTGGCTGGACGGTCTCGACATCCCGATTGTGTCGGTCTTTGACGCGTCATTCGCCGAAGAGCATCTTGAGGATCGGCAGCGCATCACGCGCCACGTTGGGGACAGCGCCTGGCGTTACGGTGCCAATATGCTGCCGGTCGGTTACAAGTCAACCAAAGCAACGTCGCCGATCTTCAACTACCCATACGCGCGGTCGCGGGAAGCCCTTGATCACCTGTTGAGACAGGGAGAGATCGACCCCCGCCATGGGTTCAAAATGCGCTACATCAATCCGGTGGACGGCGGCTGGGCCATGCCGACGATTTCGCCGTGTCTTCAACTCCTTCCAAAAGGGTTCAAGACGCAATCCTACCGCTCGACGGATGCGACAATCTTCGTAATCACCGAGGGCAGTGGCCGTAGCGTGATTAATGGCGAGACGTATGAATGGGGTCCAAGGGATTTGTTCGTCGTGCCGAGCTGGCACACGGTCACACATGAGGCAGACGGCGAGGCGGTCATGTTCTCATACTCAGATCGCGTCTGCCAAGAGAAGCTCGGGCTTTGGCGTGAGGACCGCGGGAACGAGGCGCCGCTCAACGCATAGTCAGCGGGCCGGTCCGGAAGGCGCTGGATGCGCCTGCCGATACTTGTAGATCCTACCCACAAATTGGAGATCAAGCCATGAAACATGAACTGCTCACGGTCGATGACGTAAAGGGATGCTGGGCAATAATGCCCACGCCTTCCAAGTCCAACGCCTCGGACCCCCGGGCAGAGAACACTGTTGATCTGGACGAAACCGCACGTGCGGTCGAAGCCCTCATCACCTCGGGTGTAGATGGTATTCTTTCGCTTGGCACACTCGGCGAAGGCGCAACCACAACCTGGGAGGAGAAGCGCGGGTTCATGCAAACGTTGGTCGAGGCGGGACGGGGCCGCGTTCCTATATTCGGCGGTGCAACCGCGCTCAATACCCGTGACTCCATCACCATGACAAAGACCGCCCGCGAGATCGGGCTTGACGGGGTGATGCTGGGGCTTCCCATGTGGGTGCAGCCCGACGTGTCGACAGCGGTACAGTTTTACAGAGATGTGGCCGAAGCCTGCCCGGATATGGCCATCTGTGCCTACGCCAATCCTGAGGCGTTCAAGTTCGATTTTCCGCGTGCGTTCTGGGCGCAGGTGTCTGAAATTTCACAGGTGGTTTGTGCAAAATACATCAACACGGCCGCGCTTTATGCCGACCTGAACCTGACCAGGCGACGCATACGTCTCATGCCGCTCGATGTGGACTACTACGCCGCCGCCCGCCTCGATCCCGAAAACTGTACAGCGTTCTGGACGAGTGGTGCGGTTTGCGGGCCGACCCCCGTCATCCAGCTCCGTGACCTCGTGGCCGAGGCGGTGAAAACCGGCGATTGGACCCGTTCGAAGGCACTGACCGATAGAATTGGCCAAACCTATCGAACGCTCTTTCCAAACGGTTCATTCAAGGAGTTCTCGGTCTATAACATCGGTATTGAGAAGGCCCGAATGGATGCGGCCGGGTGGATGGTGGCAGGACCTTGTCGCCCTCCTTATCATCTGGTTCCCGAGGCGATCCTGGAGGGAGGGCGGGAATCCGGGCGGCAATGGGCAAAGCTCGCCAAAGAACTTGAGGCGGGAACCTCCAAGTGACTGGCAGGCAGCTTGATTTCTATTTCGACTTCATGAGTCCGTTCGCATACTTGGCCTTTCACAAGGTGCCGGCGCTCTGCAGGCAGTATGGTCTGGAGTTTCGTCCACATGTTGTGAATCTGCCCCAGTTGAAACTCATGGCGGGCAATACGTCGCCCCCAAACGTCACACTTCCTTTGAAGATCCGCTATCTGACCAAGGATCTGAGCCGCTGGGCCGAGGAATATGGCGTGCCGCTAATATTCCCTATGTCTCTTGCGTCAGAAAAACTGAACAAGGGCTTCCTGTATGCATCGGGTAAAAGCGAGGGCGAAGCTTTCATCCGTGCGGCCTGGGACCGGGTTTGGGGACAAGGTGCCGATCCTGCAGATCCAGCGCTGTTGGACGAGCTTGCCGGCCGCTTTGGCTGGAGCGCGGAGGCACTTTCAGCCTGGGTCTTATCAGATGACGCTACTGACGCCTACGGCGCCAGTACGCAGGCTGCCCATGATGCGGGCGTATTCGGCACGCCTACCATGATCGTGGGAGAACAGATGTGGTGGGGCAATGATCGCCTCACGTTTATGGAAACATCCCTACAGCACTAGTTTAGACATTAACGTTATTCATCTAGAAGGAGACATAAATTGGCGCTTCAAAAGCTTTCGCACGCGCACTTGAAGGTCAAGAACCTCGAGGAATCGATAAGATTTCACTCGGATGTTCTGGGTCTGGAGAAGATCGACGAAAAGGATGGTACAGTTTACCTTACATGCGGCACCGATGGAACTTTCGATGTTGCGGTAACCGAAGGCGGTTCCGGGGTGATCAGTTTTGCTATCGCGGCAGATGATGAGGAGGACCTCAAGCACTACAGCAAGCGCGTGTCCGATGCTGGAGTGCCGGTTCGCGAAATGAGCGATTGCGATCCAGGCGTTGAAAAGATTATCGAATTCGACCTGCCGCCGCAGGGCCAGAAAATGCAGATTGCCTTGCTACGCTCCGAAGCGCGAAAGCATTATTACAATCCAGCTTCTCGAAACGCCAACCATCTGAGCGGTCTGGCGCCGCTTGACCTCGACCACATCACGCTGCGCGTCGGACCAGATGCAACGGCGACAATCGATTTTCTCCGCGACCACATTGATTTTTACGCTTCGGACATCGTTGAGTTCCCCGGCGGTCAAGGGCGTCTTGCGGCTTGGATGCATGTCGGGGACTACCATCATGACGTCGCAATGTTTGCCGGGGCACCACACGAAACGCTCGACCATCTAGCATGGACCATTCCTAACATCGAGTACATGAAGCTCATGCTCGACCAGGTGGCTCGAGGTGGAATCCAGACAGAGGCAGGTCCGGGCCGCCACGGTGTGGGTTCAAACCTGTATTCCTACTTCTTCACCCCCGATGGCAATCGCTATGAGTTGTCGGGAGAAATGCCCCGCTGCGTAGACCGAAAGGCAGGTCCGTATATTTGGCAAGCTGACCAACCCGGCATTTTCAGTTCGTGGGGCGCGCCTTTCCCAGAGAGCTTTAAAGTGGGTTCCTAATCAAGGACAGCGCTGCGCCAATCGCGCAGAGGGACAATCTGCGGATGTACAGGGGCAGAGACATCGCCGTCCGAAATCATGGCTGGAGAGGCATACATGGAACGCGTTGTCATCATAGGCGGCGGATTGGCTGCGGTATCCGCCGCGAAAACGTTGCGTACAGAGGGCTTTGAGGGCGCTTTGACTATGGTGTCGGAAGAGCCTTGTCTACCATACGATCGTCCACCGCTTTCAAAGGCGGTTCTCCAAGGTGCCGCTGATTCCCAGAGTATCTGTCTGCTCACCGAAGAGGCGAGGCAGAAACTTGAGATCGAGCTTCGTATCAACTCGCGCGCCGAGACAATTGATCGCGTCGCGCAGATGGTCCGGCTTTCAACGGGAGACTCCCTATCCTATGATCGCCTGCTGATTGCCACCGGTAGCCGGGCTCGAATCCTCGACGGGCCATTCGCCGGGAAGGCGAATGTCTTTTATCTCCGCACCATTGCTGATGCGGAGCGCCTACGCGCGCAGATGGTGCCGGGACGGTGTCTTTTGTCGATAGGCGCCGGTTGGATCGGGCTAGAGGTCGCAGCGACCGCCCGAAAAGGTGGGATGAAGGCTGTGGTCGTAGAGTTGGCCCAGATGCTCTGCGGCCGAAGTTTGCCAATGGAGGTCGGCATGGCTCTGGGGGATGTCCACCGTATCAACGGTACCGAAGTCTACCTGAACACCTCGATCAGGGCGGTGGGTGGAGAAGGTCGGGTTGAAAGCGTGACGCTTTCTAACGGCGAAACGCTGGCGGTCGATATTGTGGTTATCGGGATCGGGGCGGTAGCCAATGATTCCCTCGCCGAGGAGGCCGGACTGGAAACCGATAATGGCATTGTCGTGGACCAATTTCTAAGGACGACCGATCCGCTGATTTTTGCTGCAGGTGACGTGGCGGCGCAGCGTGTTGATGGCGGCAGACCCGTGCGCAGGGAGTCCTGGGCCAATGCGCAGGACCAGGCGGCGGCGGCGGCCCGCAACATGCTGGGGCACGACAAGCTCTATTCGATCAACACCTGGTTCTGGTCCGACCAGTACGACCTCAATATCCAGATGATCGGGGTCAATCCGGCAGAGGAAGGAGCCATGCTCTTAAGGAAGGATGAAGGCCGGTCTTTCACTCGCTTTTCGGTCGTCGACGAACGACTGGCAGGCGCGATCTGCTTTGACAGGCCGCGCGAAATGGCAGTCATCCGCCGCCTTATCTCAAAGGGTTACAGCGTGACAGACGACGCTTTGACCACCGTGCGAGACCTTCGCGAACTACTTTGAGGACTCCGGTAAGCGTAGCCGTGCGGCATCGCTGCAGATTACGTAAATAGATAAAAATCAGGGAGGAAAACTATGCGTCAGATTTCTTACTTAGCCGTGGTCGGCGCCGGTCTAGCTTTCGCTCAGAGCGGTATGGCTCAGGCACAGGATGCCGATCACAAAGACTGGTACCTACGGGGAGGGCCCGTGGGGATATACTTCAGCCCTGGCGCCGAACTGGATGTCGCGGGTGCTCCGTTACCGGGTGCCGACGTATCGGTAGAAGACAACTATTCCGTCAGCTTCGATGTCGGATACCGGATTACCGACGAATTGTCCGCCAGCTTCACTTTCGGCGTCCCGCCCACCGCAGAGATTCGTGGGGATGGAAGCCTGGCCGGAGCGTATCTAGGAGACGTGACCTATGCCCCCGCTATCCTGGCGTTGCAGTATCGCTTCCCGACTCAGACGACTAAGTTTGAGCCTTATGTCGGGGTCGGCATCAACTATACAATCATTCTCGATGAGGAAGGTCAGGATGTTGCCGACTTCGAAGTGGATAACGCTTGGGGCACCGTTCTTCAGACTGGTTTCGAAAGCATGGTCACCGATCGAATGGGGGTCTATTTTGACGTGAAAAAGATCTGGCTGGAGTCAGATGTCAGGGGCACATTGGGCGTCGGTGGCCCGCCGGCGTCTGGAAAGGCGACGCTGGATCCGCTCCTAGTCGGTGCCGGGGTGGTCTGGCGTTTCTGAAACACTCGTTCCACCATTATGTTCGCTAATCGGTCAAGCTCGTTCTCGAAAGGTCATAGATTGTGACAATGGACCTCTATTATATTCCGGCTGCCTGCTCTCTAGCTGCCCACATTAGCTGCCTGGAGGCCGGAATTCCCACAGCATGCCATTTAGTTACGAGGGGGCCGACAGGGAGCAAGGTCGAAGGTGAGGATTTTACCAATATCAATCCGCTTGGTTTGGTGCCCACCATCGTTGATGGCGACATGACGCTTACTGAAAGCGCTATCGTGCTGCAGTATATCGCAGACAAGGCCAATGGAAAGCTTGGCAAGGTAACAGGGGATGATCGCTGGAAGCTGCTTGAAACTTTGAACTTTCTGGCTACCGAAGTCCATAAGTCGCTAGCCCCGCTGTTCCGTCCAGATCTTCCGGTTGAAGCCCGCTCCTTCTTCATAAATTTTGCAATGGGCCGAATGAGCGATACACAGAACCTTATCGGTCGGGCAGGATACCTCGTCGGGGACAGCTTCACTGTCGCCGATGCCTACCTCTTCACCCTCCTCGGCTGGTGTACCTTCCTCAAGTTCGACATGTCACCTTGGCCAAAGCTTGAGGAATACGCCAAACGGATCGGCGATCGCCCTTCCGTCCGGCAGGCACTCAAGGAGGAAGGGTTGGTATAGAATGGTACCGCGGCGGGCTTGTAGGGATTCCACCATCAATATCTTGGAGCCATGTCAGCCAAGACCAAGCGGCGGCCTGATACTCAGCGTTTGTTAGGCCTCTCAGCTCATTTTGAGCAGTAGGCCGTGCCTCTTTCCGATCGCGCAGTGGGCTGGCCTGTCGCGGTCAGGCTCTCAGCATAAGCCTGAGGAATAATGTAGCCCATCAACAAGCGCGGGTGCCTGCGATCTAGTCGTTCGCTAAAGCCGTCAGCTTCTGCCGTGCGGGCGACAGGTCGAATAACGCTGTCTCGTTCGACATTTAGTGGCACATCCTGCCGGAGAACGCTTCCACGAAGCAGTTCCGTTTGGGCTTGCCTGGCGTGTTGCACTGGCACGCGACCGCCAGGCTGACTTAGCCAGGCTGACTTAGCCAGGCTGACTTAGCCAGGATGGCGGTCGAGGTGGCGACCTGCCCGCTTCCTGATCCCTCGGTTTGAGTGAGAGCCCGTCAACCTCAAGGAGACGGACATAAAGAAGAGCAGGTTCACCGAGGCGCAGATCATAGGGGTGCTGCGCGAACAGGAGGCGGGCGGTGCGACGGCGGAGGTCCGCCGGCGGCACGGATCAGCGAGCAGACCTTCTATCGGTGGAAGGCCAAATACAGCGGGATGAGCGTCTCGGACGCCCAGAAACTGAAGGCGCTGGAGGACGAGAACCGACGGCTGAAGAAGCTTCTGGCGGAGTCGATGCTGGACGTGTCGGCGTTGAAGGATCTCCTGGGAAAAAACTTGACGTGACCCCCGTTTCTCATCCAGCGATAACGAGAGTCCTTGGGCGATCTGAGCTGGGGTTGGTGGGGTTGGCAATAGGCCGGTCTGCGCAGCTTTCAAGTCGGGCAGCAGGCCGGCCGATGTCTCCGATGAGTGCCTTTGCGTAGGCCTCGTGGGTCAGCCATCCCAGCTTCGAGTGCGGCCGGGCTTGGTTGTAATCGCGCCGCCAGGCTTCGAGCACGACCCGGGCGTGCGGCAGGGAGCGGAACAGTGTCTCGTTCAGCAGCTCGTCGCGAAGGCGGCCGTTGAAGCTCTCGTTGAAGCCGTTCTGCTGAGGCTTGCCCGGCGCGATGTAGTGCCAGCCGACGGCCGCATCGTCAGCCCAGGCCAGGATGGCGTTCGAGGTCAACTCAGTGCCGTTGTCGCTGACGATGGTCTCCGGACGCCCGCGCTGCTGGATGATGACGTTCAACTCGCGCGCGACCCGGCCCCCCGACAGCGACGTATCGGCCACCAGCGCCAGACACTCGCGGGTGCAGTTGTCGATCACGGTCAGAATGCGGAAGCGGCGGCCATCGGTGAGCTGGTCGGACACGAAGTCCAGCGACCAGCGCTGATTGGCGACCAGCGGTGTCTCCAGCGGACGTCGAGTGCCCATGGCCCGCTTTCGGCCGCCGCGCCTGCGCACCGTCAGCCTCTCCTCCCGATAGATCCGCTGGACCCGCTTCCTGTTGACCGCATGGCCCTCACGCCGGAGCATCACGTGCAGGCGTCGATAGCCGAACCTCCGGCGCTCCTGGGCCAGGGCCTTCAACCGGTCGCGCAGGGCACCGTCGTCCGGCCTTGTGGCCCGATAGCGAACGCTCGCCCGATCGGTGCCCAGCACCCGGCACGCCCGCCGCTCGCTCATCTCGTAGACCGACTGCAGGTGCGCCGCCGCTTCTCGATGCGCAGTGGGCGTCACCACTTTTTTCCCAAGAGGTCCTTCAGCGCGACGTTGTCCAGCATCGCGTCCGCCAGCATCCGCTTCAGCTTGGTGTTCTCGTCCTCCAGCGCCTTCAGACGCCGGGCCTCCGACACGTCCATGCCGCCGAACTTGGCTTTCCTATTGTAGAAAGTTGCCGAGCTGACGCCGTGACGCCGGCAGACCTCCGCCGTCGCAACGCCGGCTTCCTGCTCACGCAGGATCCCGATGATCTGCTCTTCCGTGAACCGTGATCGCTTCATCTGTCCGTACTTTCGAGGGGCGGACTCTAGCTATTCCTGGAGGAGTTTCAGGGGGGCACGTCAAACTGACCGGGCCCGCCATTCGCCACGAACACGCTCCGGTCGCATTTCATGCTCGACAACGGTTGGATTACCTCACTTGAGCGCCTGTTACAGCCGTGCAAGATCGACGTTAGCCTATAGCCGTTGTCGTGTGCTTGGCCGGGCACAGGCCCCCTCGGCCGGTTCGATCGTAAAAGGCAGGAGCCCGCTCGCCGAGAATAGATAGCGGACGGAGGCGACGAAGTCACTGTTCCCTGAATCAAACTGCGTCCGGTTGCTGTAAGGGTGCTGCATTTCGGAACGCGGGGAGCGCATCCGCTGCGTCGAATATGCGTGCTATTGTGGGCCAACGTCCCATCTCGATTACGAACCGTCGGTTATTCAAGACTTGGGCGTAGACGCAGCAATCGGCGAGACCGGGCGTGTCGCCGTGGCAGAAACTCCCGGTGCGACTATCTTGCGCCAGCATCTTCTCGAGCGGGTCGAACGTGGTTTCGACCCAGTAAGTGAACCATTCTTTCTGAGCGCCGTCGTCGGCTCCGAATTGCTCGCCTAGGCGAGTCAGAACTCGCAGGTTGTTAAGGGGGTGGATCTCGCAGCCGATCATGTAGGAGAGCGCTCGCACACGAGCGCGTCCGTCTGCGTCCTCTGGTAACAGCCTGGGCCCAGGTTGGGTTTCTTCCAACCATTCGATGATTGCAAGCGACTGCATCAATGGTTCTCCATCGTCGCGCTCGAGAACTGGCACGAGGCCTGCTGGGTTCAAGGATAGAAACTCTGCCGTACGAGTTTCCCGGTTTCTTAGCGCATAGGAGACATAGTCATAAGCGATGCCCTTGAGGTTGAGTGCGGCGCGAAGTCGCGTCGATGCGGAGGAGCGGAAAAAATTGTGGAGCCGAAAGTTCATCGGGTAAATCCGGGTGAGCGGGGCCCAATGGTAGTTGTGATCTCTCCCAAGCCATCGATCGAGATTACGCAGACATCGCCCACGTCCATCGCGCCGACCCCAGCCGGTGTGCCCGTCATCACCAGATCACCGGGCCGGATTTCAATCGAACGCGACAGAATCGAGACGATCTCGGGGACCGACCAGATAAGGTCCAAGAGATCGGCGCTTTGCTTGACGACGCCATTCAGCATTAACCGGATTGATCCGCGCTCCGGCGTGCCGACCGGCGTGCCGGGATGGATGGCGCCGATTACCGCCGAGCGGTCAAAAGCCTTGCCCCAGTCCCACGGACGTCCTGCTTCGCGAGCAGCAAGCTGCAAATCCCGCCGGGTCAAGTCATTGCCGATCCCATAGCCGAAGATGTGGTCGCGCGACCGATCCTCTTGAATATTGGTGCCGGACTTACCGATGGCGACGACCAGCTCCGCCTCGTAGTGAAAATCCTGCGTCTCTGGCGGATAGGCGACGATCCGTCCATCCTCGACAATGGCATCGGCGGGCTTGGTGAAAAAAAACGGCGGGTCCCGATCTGGATCCTTGCCCATCTCTTTGGCGTGGGCGGCGTAGTTTCGCCCCACGCAGAAGATCCGACGCACGGGGAAACGTTCAGCCCGTCCGGCGACTGGCAGACTGACCACAGGGGGTAACGGGAAAGAGTATTTCATCGATGCTACCGTTTCTCTCGTGATGATGGCGTGTCAGCGTGGATGCATTGAACCGAATCCACCCCGCAACGTCCGACCTCAGTCGGAGCGACGAAGAGCCGAGAAGGATCGAGGCGCAAGTTCCGCCACCTACGACTGAACCGCATCGGATCGATCGAGGGCTGTCTAAATCCTCGAGTTGGCCATATCCGTCCGTCATTCGACAGCGCGGATAACGCGGCGCTGGTTGGCGACGACAGACCGCGCGCAGAACCCGTCCGCATCCCGTTGATTCCCTTCAGAAGATCTGATCCGCCGACAACATCCTGCGCCAGAAAGGCATTTATTGTAAAGCATGCTTCTTTTGTTGCCTGGGGATTCGTGGGCTGCTAAAATGACCTCGCCTGTCGCCTTCGAGACAAGGCGGCCACAGAAGCCAAAGGGAGGAACCAAGATGCGAGATACGACAAATTCGAGCGTTGCCGGCGCATACTCAAATGCCGATATTCTGGCGATGGTCGACGAGGAACAGGGCCGGTACGACCCTAAGATTTACGTCGATGAATCCCTTTACCGCCTGGAGCTGGAGCGCATCTTCGCGCGCACTTGGGTTTGTATGGGACACGAGTCCCAAATCGCGAGTCCGGGTGACTTCACAACAGCTTATATCGGCGAGGATCCCGTCGTCGTTGTTCGGCAGAAAGACAGCAGTATCCGGGTGTTCTTGAACCAATGCCAGCACCGCGGCATGCGGATTTGCCGCGCGGATTCAGGGAATGCTAAATCGTTCACCTGCACCTACCACGGCTGGGCGTACAATCAGGGCGGCGATCTCGTCAGCGTGCCAATGGAGAAGGAAGCCTTCGGTGGCTGCCTGAACAAGGCTGAATGGGGGCCGAAGCAGGCACGAGTCGAAACCTACAAGGGGCTCATTTTCGCCAACTGGGACACCGAAGCGCCCAGCCTTGATGAGTACCTCGGAGATGTCAAATTCTACATGGACATCATGCTCGACCGCTGTGAGGCCGGAACAGAGGCGCTGCCCGGCATCCAAAAATGGGTCATTCCCTGCAACTGGAAGTTCGCGGCAGAGCAGTTCGCCTCGGACTCCTACCATGCTGGAACAACCTCACACTTGTCTGGTATCATGGCGGGTGTTCCTGAGGACGTTGATATTACACAGGTCGCCCCGCCCACGGAGGGCATGAACGTCCAACTCGAAAATGGTCACGGCTGCGGCCTTTTTCTGCGCAACCCGATGTTTTACATGACCATTCTTGGCCCAAAGGTCACCGAGTACCTGACGAGGGGGCCGGCCTATGAGGAGACTGTGAGTCGGTTGGGACAGGGCCGAGCGGACGTGAACCTTTGCCATTGCAATGTTTTCCCGAACCTTTCCTTTCTTGCAGGCATCAATACAGTCCGCATGTGGCAACCTCGGGGTCCCAACGAGATCGAGGTCTGGACCTTCACGGTCGTGGACAAAACGGCGCCGCAGGAAATCAAGGACGAATGGCGCCGCAACGTGTCTCGTACGTTTTCTGCAGGCGGCGTGTTTGAGCAGGACGATGGCGAGAACTGGTGTGACATTCAGCAGGTCTTGCGCGGTCATATTGCTCAGCGTCAAAAGTTCAACATCGAGATGGGTTCCCATACGGTCTCGACGGAAAACTCAGAAGGATTTCCTGGGCTGAGTTTCGCCTACACCTACAGCGAGGAATCGGCGCGCGGCCTCTATCGCTATTGGACGCAGATCATGACGGCACCGGATTGGCCGTCGATAAACCGGATCCAGCAACGCCCGCTCGCCGCAGAGTAGGTTCGACCCAGCGGTTGAACTCCGCTTAGTTATCAAACGTCTGCTGGCGAGTGTCCGCAGATACTTGTGCAATGAGGGACGAGAGAATGCTCAACGACAATTTCAAGACGGCCTTCGAACATAAGCCCAAGGCCGTTACTCTGGAACTTCAGCAGGAAATTCAACAGTTTCTGTACTGGGAGGCCAAGCTTCTAACGGATCGCCGCTACAAGGAGTGGTTCAGCCTGCTGGCTCAGGACATTCATTACTGGATGCCGATTCGTTCCACGAAAATCATGCGCGAGGTGGCGCAAGAGTATACGGACGAACAGGGTTTCGCTCACTTTGATGATAACTGGGGAACGATGAAGGGTCGAATCCGAAAAATTTTATCGGATGTCGGCTGGTCGGAAAACCCTGCTTCGCGCGTGCGTTATGTGATTGGCAACGTCATGGTGGTTCCAGAGAGCGACGAAACGATCAACGTTATCTCTGCCTCGATTGTCTATCGGACGCGGCAAGAGCGACAACAAGACGTGTTCGCTTGCGAACGCCGTGACGTTCTGCGTCGCGTTGAAGGAGGGGCTGGCTTCGAGATCTCGCGACGCACGATCCTGATAGATCAAAGCACGATCCTTTCAAACAACCTGAGCTTTTTCTTTTGAAGGGATAGGTATGGCGTGGACTAAGGCATTCCCTTCGGCCGATGTACCAGAGGGAGAGATGAGACTTTTTGATGGCGGTCCTGAGCCGATCCTAGTTTGTCGTGTCAATGGAGAAGTACATGGCGTGCAAGATACGTGCACCCATGATACTTGGTCACTTGCCGATGGTTTCATCGAGGACGGAGTAGTGGAGTGCAGCCTTCACTTCGCGAAGTTCTGCGTGAGGACCGGAAAAGTGCTGGCTTTGCCTGCCTGCAAGGCACTCAAGGTCTACCCTGCAAAGGTCGAACGGGATTACATTTATATCGACTGCTGAAAGTCGAATAACAAAGTTGGGGAGGAATTACTAATGCAACTAAAAGATCAGGTGGCTCTCGTGACGGGTGGGGGGTCCGGCCTTGGACTAGCCATCGTCGAGAGATTCGTCGAGGAAGGCGCGCGCGTCGCAGTCTTCGACCGGTCGCAGGAGCGTATCGAGGAGGTCACTCGACAATTTGGCGACAGGGTCGTCGGAATCGCCGGTGATGTTCGTGATATAGATGACAATCATCGCGCGGTTGACGAGTGTCTAAAGTCCTTCGAGAAACTGGATACCTTCGTCGGTAATGCGGGCATCTGGGACTATTCAAAATCTTTGATTTCCACCGACGATAGAGATCTTTCATCCGCTTTCGATGAGATGTTTGGCATCAATGTCAAAGGCTATGTCTTGGGTGCCAAAGCGGCGCTACCTGCTCTCTACAAAACCAAGGGGCACATGATCTTTACCGCCTCAAACGCCTCGTTTTATCCCGGCGGCGGTGGCGTACTCTATACGGCAACGAAACATGCGGTTGTCGGAATGATTAAGCAGATGGCTCACGAGTTCGCACCATACGTGCGGGTGAACGGGGTCGCCCCGGGCGGCATTGGCGGGAGCAACCTCTCTGGATCCAGCGCCCTAGCGCAACAGGGCGTCAAATTTTCCGACATTCCGCTGGATGATTTGATGAAACAGATGCTGCCGCTCGAGCGCGCATTCAAAGCCCACGAATATGCCGGTGCCTATGTGTTCCTTGCAAACCGCCGTGACAACACGCCGGGCACGGGTGGAGTGCTAAACTTCGACGGCGGTATCGGTATGCGCGGCTTCGCATCTCCGAACATGGGCGTGCAACTCTCTGAGAAGTTCGACCCAATCGAGCCGTAAGCAATAACTCCTTCAGCGTCGCCTAAGCTTCATAATGGAATGTTCCTTAGCCCTGTTTGAGCCACTCGTGGCCTCGGGCCGAGGATACAATCAAAAAGGGACATGGAATGAACGTTCAGCTGTACATCGACAACGAGCCCCGGAACGCAGTAGACAATGCCACATTCGAGCGCCGCTCTCCGGTAACTGGCGAGGTCGTGGCGCAGGGATCTGCGGCAAAGGCCCATGATGCCGTGGCGGCGATTGAATCTGCCGAGCGGGCGTTTGCCTCGTGGTCTCAGACGGGCCCTGGCCTGCGGCGAGCCCTGCTCATGAAAGCCGCTGAAGAAATCGAGAAGCGTACGGAAGATTTCGTGCGCGCCATGAAGGCGGAGATCGGAGCAGGTGATCTTTGGGCGCGCTTCAACGTCATGCTCGCGGCAAACGTATTCCGAGAGGCCGCCGCTATGACGACCCAAATTCAGGGCAATACGATACCCTCGGATAAGCCTGGGACGCTGTCGATGACGCTGCGCCAACCGGTGGGCGTGATCCTGTCAATCGTTCCCTGGAACGGACCAGTCGTTCTGGCCGCTCGGGCGATCGCCTATCCATTGATGTGCGGCAACACGGTCGTTTTTCGCGCGTCGGAAACCTCGCCCAAGACCCATGTGCTCGTTGCTGAAGCTGTTCATGCGGCAGGGTTTCCGGCCGGAACGCTCAATTTTGTGATGAATGATCCCAAGGACGCTCCAGAAGTGGTTGAGGCGATGATCGCGCATCCAGCTGTGCGGCGTGTCAACTTCACTGGATCAACGCATGTGGGGCGGATAATTGCTGCTGCATGCGGCCGCCATCTGAAGCGCAGCCTGATGGAGTTGGGCGATAAGTCGCCCGTAGTGGTCCTGGAGGATGCGGATATCGATAGCGCGGTCAACGCGACCATCTTCGGAGCGTTTCTTTATCAGGGACAGATCTGCATGACGACTGAGCGCGCCATTGTGGATGAGTCCGTCGCTGATAACTTCGTCCAAAAGCTGGCGGCGCGGGCTGCGAAACTCGAGGCGGGTGACCCTCGCACCCAGGCATCGTGCGCCCTTGGCCCGATCATCAGCCAGGGCGCCGTTGACAGGCTGAACGAGTTGATGGCCGATGCAGTTCAAAAGGGAGCAGAAATTCGCTCTGGTGGCCGCGCGGACAGTACACTTATGGCACCGACCGTACTTGACCGAGTGACCGCTGAGATGCGCATCTATTCAGAAGAAGCCTTCGGACCGATTTTGCAGGTGATCCGGGTCAATGGCGCAGATGAAGCTGTGCGGGTCGCCAACGACACCGAGTACGGGCTGTCTGCAGGCGTCTTCGGCACCGACATGACCCGCGCGCTCGACGTCGCGATGCGCATCCAGACGGGTGCCGTCCACATCAACGGCTCAACCGTTTCCAATGAAGCTCAGGCACCCTATGGCGGAACCAAAGGCAGTGGTTGGGGGCGGTTTGACAGTACGGCCGTGATTGATGAATTCACCGAGCTGAAGTGGATTTCGATCGAGCAGCCTTTGCAACCCTACCCGCTGTAAAAGAGGGTCAAGACCGGGCGGATGACATCGTGCAGATTGACCAGCATCGGTCACGGGGGTCTGTTCGATGACATTCCTGATGTTTTGATCAGTTGATGATCTAGAATGTGGTGATAATGCGGCGGATTGCGGCCGAGCTGTTGCTGTGTGATTGGTGTTGCTGGACCTGACTGCCGTTTCTCAGTACGCCTTAACGAGAGTGCCGGGGTGATCTGGGCCGGGGTTGATGTAGATGGCAATAGGCCGGCCGGTTGGTCCGAGTAGCGGTTCGACGTAGGATCGGGCGTCAACCATCCCAGCGTCAAGGTAAGCGCTGTTCGGCCTCACCCTTTAGTGCGGGTGCTGGCGGTCTATGATGACTATTACATTGGGGGTGATCCGCCTCCATTCTCTGGAGCACCCGGAGCTGGAGTTTCCCGGCCCAAGTCAGGGTGACAGGCGGGCTGTGTCACCCGGATTCATCAACGCGATCGGCGGCTTGTTGCCGATGGCCCCATGGGCCCGGACCTCGTGTAGTCTCTGCGCCAAGCCTCGAACTTTTCGGCCGCATCCGCAAGCGTCAGGAAGCAGTGGGCGTTCAGACACTCGGCCCGTAAGCGGCCGTTGAAGGCTTCGATGAAGGCATTGTCCGTGGGCTTGCCGGCCTGGAGAAGTCCAGGGTGACGCCGCGGGCATAGGCCCACAGGTCTAGGTTCCGGGAGACGAACTCGGTCCCCTGATCGACCCGGATCGCATTCGGATAGCCCAGCTCGGCACAGGCGCGGTCCAGCGCCTCGACCACGTTTTATGACCGGTATGTGAACCGGGGATCGATCACCGGCGAAAAGCGACTGAAGCTGTCCACAACCCTCAAGCCCCGGATCTTGCTACTCGTCGCCAGCTGGTCGTGGAGAAAGTCCATGGCCCATGTTTCGTTGGGCTGAGTTGCCTCACAGCGATCCTCGCGCAGCTTGGCCTTCAACCGCCGCTTGGGCGTCCTGTTGCGCAGCTGATGGCCCAATACATTGTAAATCCGGTGGATTTTTTTAATGTTGATCCGCCAGCCTTCGCGTTCCAGTAGCACGTGCACCCGGCGATAGCCGTAGCGTACGCGCGTCTCGCTGATCGCTTTGATCCGGGCTTCGAAGCCGGCCTGGTCGGGGCGACGGGATCGGTAGTGATAGCTCCACGTGCCTCTCTCCAGAACCCGGCACGCCCGCCGGATCGACGCCCCAATCACCCCGATCACCCTCCACCAGCTCGCGCTGCGACCAGGCCTCGGAGCTTTCGGCGGATCACGTCCTGTAGCATCTCCCGGTCCAGCGACAGGTCCGCCACCAACTTCCTCAGCCGCCCGTTTTCGTCCTCGAGCTGCTTCAGCCGCTTCATCTCCGTCGGCAGCAGGCCGTCGTACTTCTTCTTCCAGTTGAAGTACGTCGCCTGCCTGATCCAGGGCCCGCCGGCAGATCTCCGCCACCGGCACGCCGTCCGCGCCCTGCTTCAGAATGAACGCCTTCTGGGCGTCCGAAAATGCTGATGCCTTCATGGTCTTCCGCTGATTCCCAGCAGGGAAATCTCAGCAGAAAACTCTAACGTCCAGTGATCCAGTTTCCCGGAACAGATCAAAAGCCACATCCTCCTCTCGCGTCAGGGCTGCGATAGTCCGCACACTCACGCTTGACTCCGTCGTGCTACGGAACTTGGGGGCGGGCCTCCGGTTTCAATGTCACGGAGGCTGCAATGACCAAGACCGCCATCATCTATCGCATGGTGATGCCCGACCACACCTGCCCCTGGGGGCTCAAAGCCCGTCACCTGCTGAAAAGCCGGGGCTATCGGGTCGAGGACCACTGGCTGACGACCCGCGAGCAGACCGACGCCTTCAAGGCCCAGTACGGCGTGAACACGACACCCCAGGTCTTCATCGACGGACAGCGGATAGGCGGTCACGACGACCTGCGTCGCAACCTGGGCCTCAAGGTCCGCGACCCCAAGGCGACGACCTATACGCCGGTGCTGGTCGTTTTCCTGACGACCGCCGTCATGGCCTCAATGCTTAGCCTTGTCATCTACGGAACCCCGCTGACCGGGCGGGCGGGCGAGTGGTTCATTGCGCTGTCTATGATGGTGCTGGGGATGCTGAAACTCCAGAACATCGAGAGTTTCTCGTCCATGTTCCTGAATTACGACCTCTTGGCCAAGCGCTGGGTCCCATATGGCAAGATCTACCCCTTCGCGGAGTTTGGAGCGGGCGCACTGATGGTCGCGGGCGTGCTGACCTGGCTGTCGGCGCCCGTCGCCCTGGTCATCGGAGGCATCGGCGCGATCTCTGTGTTCAAGGCCGTCTATATCGACAAGAGGGAACTGAAATGCGCCTGCGTCGGCGGCGACAGCAATGTGCCTCTGGGTTTCCTATCGCTCACCGAGAACCTGATGATGATCGCCATGGCGGTCTGGATGGCGGTGATGTCACTCGGCGTCGGCCCGAGGGCAGTCTAATAGATCATCGCCCACAACCGCCCTCTATGGATTAAATCCCTGCGTCTGGGCGCCGGTTGGCTGCGGCGATCATTCTGTCTGGCTCGGCGGTCCGGAAGAAGGGCTTGGGCTGCTGAATGTCGTCCGACGAAGCGGTTGACGGCGGCCGGGAGAGCGACGACGCGTTGAAGTCGCAACGGGCGAGACGACGCTTGGAAAGGATGGGGACAACGCCCTTGACGGCGTTGGGCCCGGCGCCGAGGTCGGCGTGAAATGGAGCCTCCATTGTGGGCGGCGCTTCAGCCCGTCGATCACCCAGGGGTGTCTGTGGGCAGCGGAGTTGTCGAAGATGGCCTTGCCGGCCGGCGCCTCGGGCTTGACGGTATTGAGCCAGCGACTGACGCCTGATGGCGGTGACGCTCTGACCTGCCCCTGAAGCTTTGGAGCGATCTGATCTGGTTTCTTGTTCTGCGCTTGGGCTCTGAACATGGAGAGAAGATGAAGCGATCGAGTTCAGCGAGGCCCGGCGGCCATGATGGTGCGTCAGGCGGTCGGATGCCTGTCCCTCGACGAGGCCCCCCAGAATGCGAGACTTGGGGGTAGAGCCTATAACGAATAACGACCTTAAGGTGCGATCGGCGACGAGGGGCCCGATCCGGCACTGTCCGTTCCGACATCCGGGTCAAGGTCACTTTGGACCCGACCCTTCTCGAAATCGCGTTCTAGCTGCTGGAACAAGCCTGCTTGATTTCTCCTCAGCATTCTCCTGGTTTCGAAAGCCGTCCTGCAACGCCGCGGCGCCGGTCCAGTGACTTGCCCTCGACTGACCCTGACGCTTCAGCGAGACATGAGCAGGGGCATCTCGGCATCGGCCAGCAACGAACGGGTGATGCCGCCGAACAGACGCTCGATCGTTCGGGGATGACTGTAGGCGCCTATAACAAGCAAATCGGCGCTGATAGAAGCTGCGTAGTCTAGAATGACGTCTGCAACCGGGCGCCCCCCGGACTCAATCGAGGAGAGGTTGGCGTCTATGTCATGCCTTAGAAGATGGCGGACAGCATCGTCGGCCGTCGATCCGATACCCCCAGGTATGCGATCATGATCTACAGTCAGCACTGTAACCGAATCGGCAGAGCCAAGAAGAGGCATGCCGTCGTTGACCGCTCGGCGAACTTCCCGGCTGCCATTCCAGGCAATCAGGACATTCTTACCCACAGATCGATCTTCCCAGCCGGTGGAGATTCTCAACACAGGGGCGCTCGTCACAAGCAAAAGGTGTTCGCCTGACCAGTTATCTGGAAGATTATCGAGCTTTGGATGGCTTGCGATGATCAAATCGCAGTTCAGTCCATTCAGGACAATATCATCAGCAGCGTCGCCGCGCCAGACGACTCGAAACTCAGTTCCGACGTCGTAGTCTCTCAGAAGGTCGCTGAACTGTTTCCCAGCGGCGAGTGCTTTGCCGGCCTCCTCTTCGCGGCGTTTGGCTATGACGTGCTGTATACCTTGCCTGCCCCTCGCGAAGTCGTCCGACGGATGGGATGGTTCGCGCGCCATCCCGAATATTCCGACCAGATGCGCGTTGTGACGTTTCGCAAGGATTGCCGCCTGACGAGCGATCCGATCTCCGGCCCCGGTCTCATCGACGAAGACTGCAATATCTCGCCACGCTGAAAACATCGGCCACCTACTCTGTTAACCGGCAACCTACATCGATTGGCGGTTAACGTCGAGGACCCGGAGTCCGACGACCTTCGGTCGATGCTCCGCCAACGGCGACCTGTGCCCACTCCGTTACGATCCAACACGAGAGCCGGCATTCATAGGCGTCGGTCTAAGCTGGGCGGCTTGAAAGGCCTTCATATATGGCTACGGTTAGGACCCTGATCGATGCCGCTGAGATGAGCGTCCCCCGACGACGCGGACGGGTTATAGGCGCAGCGGTCGGTGACGGCGTTGGATCAGAATCCCTGGTATTTTCTATATTGGCGACGTGGCTGGACATCATGTTCTATATGCGCAACGCCAAGGTGGCGCTGTATCATTACGTGGATTATTAATTCTATTTATTTAAGACTCTTTGGGACGCCAATACCGGGGTGAAGATAGTCTTTCTATTCAATGCGCAAAATCATCAACTGCTGCATGGATTGCCGACAGCAGTGCGCTTGGCTGCTAAATCCGAAGCGCGCGTCGTTATTGCGTCGCCTGGCGCTTGGCAGCTCGAATACGCTCGGTTCGCAGCCTCTCGACTGGGCGACGCAGCAATCGAGTATTACAATATAAGTTCGTCGCTTCTTTCTATCGCCCAGACGATCTCGGGCGGCAGGAACCCGCCGAAACTTCTGACAATGGTGACCGCAGCGGGCTGGTTGAACGAATCGGACGCCATCGCCGTGCCGGAGCGGACGTCTATATTTTTGAAGCGGCTGGGGGTTACCCGGCCTCGCTTCATTCATCTGGACCATGGGGCGGGGGACCGGGCGGCCGGATTTGATCGGCGGATCGCGGATTTCGACTTCGTCCTGATGGCGGGCGAGAAGCACCGGGCGCGGATGCAGCGCGAGGGCCTGATCCGTGAGGGTCATCACGCCGTCATCGGCTACCCCAAGTTCGAGGCGGCGGATGCTATCCGAGATCCGAGCTTTCGACCGTTCGCTAATGACAGGCCCGTGGTGCTCTACAATCCTCATTTCTCCAATCTTGGCTCGTGGGAACGGTTCGGCGCGGATGTGCTCAGCGCCTTCGCCGATCAGGATCGCTACAACCTGGTCGTGGCGCCTCACGTCCGACTGCTGGACGGCAGGGCCGCGAGGGCGCGCTGGGCGGGGCTGCTGGACGACTATGAGGGCCGGCCTCACATCTACATCGATCGCGGCAGTGACCGGTCGATCGACATGACCTGGACCACATTGGCTGACGTCTACCTTGGCGACGTGAGCAGCCAGGCCTACGAGTTCCTGCGCACGCCCAAACCCTGTGTCTTCCTGAACGCCGGGGGCGTCGACTGGCAGGGCGACGAGAACTATGGCCATTGGCGGTTCGGGCCGGTTCGGGAGACCACGATCGATCTGGTCGAGGCCATCGATGCGGCACGGCGGAATCACCGGCATTTCTTGGCTGCCCAGACCGCGGGCTTCGCCGAGACCTTCTCGACCGGCCCCCAACCGGCCTCCGAGCGGGCGGCGCGAGCCATCATGGACTTCATGCAGGGACAATCCGGGTGACGACAAAACGGGCCATCATCCTGAGCGCGGGCCAGGGCAAGAGGCTGTTGCCCCTGACAGAGGCAAGGCCGAAATGCCTGGTGGAACTGGGCGGGCGCAGCCTGCTGGCCTGGCAACTCACGCATCTTCAGGCGGCGGGCGTGGAAGAGGTTGTCGTGGTCACCGGTTTCGGGGCCTCGCTGGTCGAGGACGAGATCGGCAGACTGAAACTGGGGGCCATGGCGGTCTCGACCGTCTACAACCCCTTTTACGGGGTTGCCGACAACCTGGCCTCCTGCTGGATTGTACGCGATCGGTTCGAGGCGGGCGTGCTGCTGTTGAACGGGGACACCCTGTTCGAGCCCGCTATTGCAGACAGACTGATCGCGGCCCCAATGACCGACATCGTCGTGACCGTCGATCGCAAGCCTACCTATGACGCCGACGACATGAAGGTCGAGACGCGTGGCGACGATCTGTTCGCCATCGGCAAGACAATCCAGACCTATGACGCCGAATCGATCGGCTTCCTGCGGTTCTCGGACCGGGGCGCTGCCCGTTTCCGGTCTGCGATGGAGGCGGCGCTGCGCGATCCGGACAACCTGCGCCGGTGGTATCTAAGCATCATCCACGAGCTGGCACGCCAAGGCGGGGGCGTCAGCGTCTGTTCGATCGAGGGGTTGGGCTGGGGGGAGATGGATTTCCTGGCCGATGTGGCAACCAACGAGGCCCTGGTTCAGGGTTGGCTGGCGCGCTGATCCTCGACGATCCAACGGACCAGTTCGAGGTCTTCGGGCTTGTCCACATCCACGGCGGCGAGGCCGAAGCGGCTTGGCACGACAGCGGCCCGGACGCCGATCGAGTCTCCGAGACGGGCGACGGCCTCGTGGATCGTCAGGCGCCCGCCGAGATAACGCGCCAGGCCGGTCAGGCCGATCAGGCGCGCCACGCGCCACGGCTGTTTGCGATGGACCTCGACCGTCCGCCACAACGCCAGGGCGTCCCCGGCCTTGGGCGTAGCCAGATAGAACAGGTTGCAGCCGGACCAGGCCCGTCGCCCGAACCGGTACCAGGTCCGCCTCGTCCGTGGAGCATCCGCTTCCACCACTCGCCGTTCGGCCAGCAGCAGGGCCAGGTCACACTCGGGCGGCATGTCGGCGAGGAACTGGGTGATCCATTCTGGACGCAGCAGGGCGTGGTCCGCCGTCGTCACCAGAAGCGGCGCCCCCAGGGCTTCGAAGGCCGATCGGACGCTGAGGCTGGGCTGGGCGCTTGGAGGCATGCATTCGACCCCATACCCGGCCAACAACGCCATGACCTCGGTCTCGTCGGTCGAGACGGCGATTCGGCTGGCTCCGGCCTCACCCAGGGCGGCGACCACGCGCAGGATCATCGGCGTCCCGTCGACCGGGATCAGGGCCTTGTGCGCCACGCCGGCGTAGTTGGCCACGGGCTCCGGGCCGCCGCGCGAGCCGGCCAGGATCAGGGCCGTGAAGCCGGTCAAACGAGCGTCTTCAGATAGATTCTATAGGTCTTGTAGATGCGGGCCCCGAGCGATTCGAGGATCCCTCGCATGGCCGTGTTGTCCTCGAGGATCCACGACATCTCGCAGTGCCGATAGCCCAGTGCGCGGGCTTGGCTGCGGGCGATATGCACCAGATGAAACGGCGCCATGATCCCCTTCTGTGTCCTGGCATGGCGACGCTTGACCCCCATCAGGGGAACGCGGATCGATTTGACGCGCCGCACCTTCAGCCGCCACAGCAGTTGGGCCCAACCGAAAGGCAGCAACCGCCCCTTCAGGTCCGCGATCGCCGCGTTGACGTTGGGAAGGAAGACGACAAAACCGGCTACGTCGCCGTCGATCTCGGCGAACCAGGTCAGGCGCGGATCAATCACTGGCTTCAGCGCAATTGCCAGTTGACGGGTCTCCGCCTCCGTGACGGGCGTGAACCCCCAATTGTCGGACCAGGCGTCGTTTAGGATGTCCGTCAAGGCATCGACCTCGGCATCGTAACGGCGCATGTCGAGCGGGCGGAGCACGAGGCCCGGCGGCGGCCCGCGTTTTACCCGCCGCGTGACCGGCGCGGGCAGGTCGTGGTCGAAGGACGAGGTATAGGCGAAGACGTCCTTGGCCTTGGCATAACCCAGGGCCTCGATCCGGGAAGCTGCATAGGCCGGGTCGTGGCCCATCATCACCATCGGCGGGGTGTCGAAGCCGTCGATCAGCAGGCCGACCTCCTCGTTGATCGACAGGTTGAACGGACCCAGAGCCCGGCGACAGCCCCGCGCTTTTAACCAGGACTCGGCGGTCTCGAACAGGGCGGCGAATACGGCGGCGTCGTCCTCGGCGCAGATCAGGCCGAAATGGCCATCGGGACCGTCCGCGCGGGGTGGGGCCAAGTGGTCGATCTGGGCGCTGATCCGGCCGACGTCGCGCCCGTCGCGGATCGCCATCCACAGCTGGACATCGGCATGGGCGAAGAAGGGGTTCTTCTTGGGCGACAGGGCATCGCGTCGCTCCATCCGCAGCGGCGGCACATAGTTCGGATCCCCCGCGTTGATCCGGTCGGACAGCGCGATGAACCGGTCCAGCTCCGCCGGGGTGACGACCGGGACGATCTGCAACGGCATCATGCGCCTTCCTCCCGCAACAGGACCATCATGGCGGCGGCGGCGAATACGATCGGCCCGCCCCAGGCGGCCAGCAGCACCGGCAAGACCCCACTTTCGCCCACGGCCGCCATTAGCCCGTCGACGACCAGGAACAGCAACCCGGCCCCGAGGCAAAGCGCCAGCACAACGGGAGCCTGGGCGCCGCGATAGCTGACCAAGCCCACCGGGATCGCCAGCAGAAGCATGACAAGCGACGCGAATGGCGTCGACCAGGCCCGATGCAGGGTCATCTGGTAGAAGGCGGGGGACCGCAGGGCCGCGCCCTCACGCAGCGCGCGGCGGGCTTCCGCCGAGGTGGTCGCGGCCGTGTCGCCAAACACGGTCTGGATATCGACGGGACGGAGGGTGGTCGGCCAGGTCATGCACACGACATCGCGAACACCCTCGCCCCCTTGTGCGATCGTCACGGTCCTTGCGTCGCTCAGGGTCCAGGCGCCGTTGTCGAAACGGGCCGTAGACGCCGTGGTCCGGGTCACCAACAAGCCCGTCGGCGTCCGGCGATAGATGCGGACGTCGATCAGGCTGGTGTCGCGGTCGGGATTTGCGGTGGCGGTGACGATGTCGGCTCCGATGCGGAAGCTGCGGCTTTCCGGCGGCTTCCGATCATCCACCGGTTCGGTGACCCGCCACCAGCGTTCCAGCGCGGAATCGGTGCGCGGGGCGATCGCCTGGCCGATCACCAGATGGGCCGCGACGACGACCAGGGCCGCGGGTAGCGACAGGCCGATGAGGCGAAACGTAGAGATGCCGCTGGCCCGCATGGCGATGATCGCGCTCTCCCGACCCAGCTGGTTGAAGGCCAGCAGGCTGCCGGCCAGGACCGCGATGGGCAGGGCCTGGATCAGCAGGCCTGGCGCGCGCAGCGCGGCATATGTCATCACGCCGCTGACACCCAGCCCGCGGTCCAGCACGTCGGTCGTCGCGTCCAGCAGGTCGAGCACCTGAAGCACAGCGAAAAGCACGGCAAGCGCCGCCAGAATGCGGAACCCCACGACCTTGAGGATGAAACGGGCCAGGATCATGCGCGGGCGGGCCGCCGTGCGGGGATCAGCCGGATGACACGCCTCGTTACCGCCCCCAGGCGCTGCGTCAGCCGGGCGATAGGGGTGTCGCCGGGGCGTCGGCGGCTACCCATGAAGATCCAGACGCACAGGCCCGCGAACCCCGCGAAAGGCAGGCCCACGGCGACGATGGCGTCGGCCCGCCCGCTGGTCGCCAGCCCCTGTCCGAGCTGGAGCAGGTTCTGGAACGCGATCAGGATGACCCCGGCCAGGATGACGCCGGGCGCCCGCCCGCCCCGCTTGGCCGCCAGACCCAGCGGCAGCGCAAGCAGCGGCAGCAGCGGGAGAGCGAGGGCTCGCGCCAGTCGGCCATAGAACTCGGCCATCCGTTCCTGCAGCGGAATGGTCCGACCTCCTCCGGTCACGAGCTCGACCTGCGTCAGCTCGCGCGCATCCCCGCCGCGATCCCGCAGCAGCTTCGTCGCCCCGGTCAGGGGGATGTCGGCGAAGAAGCCGCTGAAGACGAAGACTTTGGGCCTGCCGTCGCGACCGATCCGGATCTGGCGACCCTGGTGCAGGGTGACGGTGGCGGTGCCGCTCTCAGGATTTATCGAGACATCGGCTCGGTCGGCGGTAGTGATCAGCTCAGCGCCGTTCGGATTGAGCTGGCGGATGAAGACGCCCTTCAACGACCGGCCTGAGGCATCGGTGGTGTTGGCGGTGATCAGCAGGCCGTCGTCAGTGGATATCACCGCCCGTTCCGGAACCGCCCCGCTCCAGCCCGCGCTTTGGGCGCTGTGCAGGACCGAGCGGTAGGCATATCGGCTGTAGGGCTGGACGAAGCCGAACAGGATGAAGCTGAGGACCATCAGGGCGACGCCCAGCCCGACAAACGGAGCCGCGATCCGGGTCAGGGAATGGCCGCTGGCCAGCATGGCGTCGATCTCGGACCCGTCGTTCAGTCGCGACACCACGATGAAAAGGGCCACGAAGAAGGCAGCAGGCAGGGTCAGGCCCAGATAATGCGGAACGAGATTGGCCGTCAGCTCCAGCACGGAACCGAACCGTCCGTCGCTCTGGGACAGGGCGTCCAGCAGCCGCAGCACCCGCTCCAGCAACAGCGCCACCAGCGTCACGACGATCGCCCCGACCATCGGCCAGAGCGTCAGCCGGAGCGAATAGCGGTCGAGGATGCGCAGACGGATCACTGCGCCGCCACCTCCGTCCGGGGCCAGGCTTCACCAAGCCGCCGGGCCAGGCTGGCGGCCTGATCGGCGTCCAGATCGATGCTCTGGCCAAGCGCGGGTGGGCCGGGCCAGCCGGCGTCGGTGAACGTCAGACCGGCGTCCTCGCGTGCGCCGTCGTAGCGGGGGATGACGTGGAAATGCACGTCGCGATCGACCATCATCAGCATCAGATAGTTGATCCGCTCATAGGCCACCAAGCGACCCAGTATGACCTCGATGCCGGTGGTCGCGACCTTCAGATCGGCGAAGGCCTCGGCGCTGAGGTCGGCGAAGGCCTGGACCGGCTCCTTGCACACCAGGGCCAGCGATCCCCATGTGGGCTGTTTGGGCCGGACCAGAACAAGCCAGTGAGTTGTTTCCGCGACAAGCGTGTGCGGATATCCAAAGGCCGTTGCGGTCGGATTGGTCATGATGGCCAAGATAACCGGTCCGGACCGGCGCGGCCTATAGGAAACAGAGACAAATCGTGAAAGCCAGACCTTTCCTGATCGCGGCCCTGGTGTCCGGTGCGGCGTTGATCGCCTCGGCGGGGGCCGTCCAGGCCCAGACCTGCGAGGGCGCGGCGGATGGCGGGACGCGGCTGAACGTCATCGTCAACGGCGTGCGGGCGGCCGAGGGCCAGATCGCAGTGACGATCTATCCCGACAATGCGCGGCGGTTCCTGGCTCCCGGTGGCAAGCTGCTGCGGGTGCGGACGCGGGCGTTGGCGCCGACGACGCGGGCCTGTTTCAACCTGCCGGAGGCGGGCACCTATGCGGTGGTCATCTATCACGACGCCGACGGCGACAGCGATTTCGACCGCAGCGCCATCGGTCGCCCGACGGAAGGGTTCGGCTTTTCCAACGACGCCCCGGCGCGGCTGGGCCTGCCGTCGTTCCGCTCCGTGCGGTTTGCGGTGACGCCCGGCGACAACACGATCCGGATCCAGACCCGCTATCCCTGAGTGTGCACGGGCCTGTTTGAATAGCGCCATTTCGGGATCGCTAGTCTCCCTACTTCTGCCAGTCACGCCATTCTGGCCGGGCCGACGTCAGGTCAGCCGATTTTGCCTCTTGTGCGGGTCGCCAGCTGGTAGCCACCCAGCCTGTTCATGGTGCCGTCCGCCTGAATACCGCGTGCGGCGATGTCGATATCGAAGCCCGTCTCGCAGGGCGTGATCGCGATCTCGTGCCAGCGCGCCGCCTCGCCTTCAGCGGGCGACAGCGAGGCGGACGGCACCCCCAGCGCCGGGATCGGCCCGTCCGGTCCCGCCACCGAGGACACGGTCGATCGGTGGGCATGGCCGTGCAGGATCAGTTCCGCCCCCGCGCGCGCCAGCATGGCCTGAAGCGCGGGCCGGTCGGTCAACGCCTTGCGATCCGCCACGACCCCGTCCGCGACCGGGTGATGGATCAGGACGATCCGGCAAAGACCCGCCTGCTGCGTCGCCGTCAGCTCGGCCTCCAGCCGCGCGATCTGATCGGCCCCAAGCTGCCCCTGGGCCAGATGCAACGGCGTCGGGATGGCCGAACACAGGTTCAGGATGGCCACCGGGCCGCGTCGCCGGACGAAGGGAAAGCCGTCGCCTTCATCACCGAGCCAGGCCCGCCAGGCGGCGAATCGTGCAGGGTCCGCGGGTCCGACAAGGGCGTCGTGATTGCCGGGCGAGACCGTGACATCGGCGGTGGGGCCCAGCGTGCCTAGCCAATCTGACGCAGCAGCGTATTCGGCCTCGGTCGAGAAATTGGTCAGGTCGCCGGTGACCGCGATGTGGTGCGGTCGGGTCGCTGCGATGTCGGCCATCAGGGTCGTCAGCACATCGGGGCGGTGAAGATGGCCCTTGCGACGCCAGGCCAGACCGCTGACCAGCCGCTTCAGCCGCACCTCGTCCAGCCGCATCGGAGGCGGCGGCAGATGCGGGTCCGACAGGTGGGCGAGACGAAAACGGGGCAATCGGATCAGTTTCTGGCCACGGCGGGCCGCAGTTGTTTTATGAAGATTCGGGCTCCGCGAGCGGGCCGACAACGGGGCGTATAACAGATGACGGATGCCACGCCTCGCGCGCGGGTGCTGGGCGAGGGCTCGGCGCGGATCTGGGGCATGAGTTCGGCGGAACGGCTGGGTCGGATCTTCGAGCGGGCGAGCGTTTCGCAGGGCGAAATAGCGGGTTCGGGCACGGTGGTCCTGGTGCTGGCCGACCGGGTGTTCGACGAATCGCTGATCAAGGCCGTCATCGCTCGTCCCGAGAGCGTGATGACCGACGCCGAAGGCCTGCCGGTCGCCGCCCATGTTCGGGACGCGGACGCCGATGCCGCCGTCGAGGCCCTGCTGACCGGGGACGATGTATCCGGTGCCCTGCGTGACCTGACCCGGCTCGACCCCGCCGACCTGACCTACAACAGCGCACTGAGGAAACGCGAGGCCCCGGTGCTGGAGCGGCTGGACGCCGGCAATGCCCGCGCGGTCGAGGCCCGGCTGTTCCAGGGATCGTACAAGGGCATCACCGATCTGGTGACCAAATACGTCTGGCCGGTTCCAGCGCGGCTCGTGACCCGCTGGTGTGCCCTGACCGGGATCAGCCCGAACCAGGTCACCTTCGCCAGCCTGATCCTGGTGCTGGTGGCGATGTATCTGTTTTGGGACGGCGAGTTCGGCTGGGGGCTGGTCGCGGCCTGGGTCATGACCTTTCTCGATACGGTCGACGGCAAGCTGGCGCGGGTCACGCTGCGGTCGTCGCCCTGGGGCAATGTGTTCGACCATGGCATCGACCTGATCCATCCGCCGTTCTGGTGGTGGGCCTGGTTCGTGGGAGTACAGGCGTCAGGGTTCGACCTGCCGCATCCGGAACTGCTGCTGGCCGTCATCGTCGGCGGCTATGTCGCGCAGCGGATCGAGGAGGGAATCTTCATCCGGCTGTTCGGCATGCATATGCACGCCTGGCGGCGGTTCGACAGCTTCTTCCGGCTGGTCACAGCGCGGCGGAACCCCAATCTGCTGCTGCTGAGCGCGGCGACCCTGGTCGGTCGGCCCAACATCGGCCTCATCGCCGTCGGCGTCTGGACGGCCCTGTGCCTGGTCGTCCACGCGGTCCAGATCGTTCAAGGGCTGGGCGCGCGGCGTCCGCTGGTGTCCTGGCTGGAGGTGTGATGCGGGTCGGGGTGATCCACAATCCACGCAGCCACAGGAACCGCGCCCGGTCGCCTCGGCCTGTGTCGCCGGACGTGATCCATGCCGCCCCCGATACGGCCGAGGCCCTGGCGCTGGCCCTGACCGGGATGGCGGAGGCCGGGGTCGATCTGCTGATCGTCGATGGCGGGGACGGGACGTTGCGAGACGTGCTGACACGGGCCTGGCCAGCCTTCGCGGGCCGGTTGCCGCTGCTGGCCGTCGTGCCGCACGGCAAGACCAATGTGCTGGCGCGCGACCTGGGTGTCCCCTCGCGCTGGTCGGTCGAGGCGGCGATCGCGGCGGCGCGTTCGCCCGAGCGCCGCGCGACCCGGGCCATGCTGGAGGTCTCCCGCGACGGCGAGGCCTCACCCGCGCTCCGCGGCTTCGTCTTCGGCACCGGGGCCTATGCCGGGGCCACGCGGATGGCGACCGGCGCGCACCGGATCGGGGTTATTGACAGCCTGGCGGTCGGGGCCGCCCTGATCGGAGCCGTCTTCAGTACGGCTTTCGGCGGCGCGCAGGGGTTCGGCGCGGGCGAGCGGCTGGCACTGGCCCTTGACGGAAGCGCGAGCGAGGCCCGACAGCGGTTCCTTGTCCTAGCCAGCACCCTGGAACGGTTCCCGTTGAAATTCCGACCGTTCGGACGACCGCGTCCAGGTCTGAAGCTGCTCGACGTCGATGCCCCGCCGCGTCGGCTGATTCCGGCCCTGGTTGCCATACTGGCCGCGGGTGAACCGATCTGGCTAGAACGGGCGGGCTATCGGCGGCACAGCCCGCAGACGGTTTCGCTCCACGGTCTGGAGGCCTTCGTGCTCGATGGCGAAGTCTATCCGGGCGGGCACGTCACGGTGCGTCAGGGGCCCACTGTCACCTTCGTGACCGCATGACCGAGCTTCTGATCGATCTGGTCGCGCGCGACATGTCCATGCCGGTTCCGGAGCTCGTGCGCACCTTCGCCCAAGCTCTGGCGGCGGAGCAGAATACGGCGGCGGTGCTGTTCTACGGGTCCGTCCTGCGGACGGGCGATCTGGACGGCGTGCTGGACTTCTACATCCTGACCGACGGGCCGCACCGGACCGGCCTGCGCGGCTGGCGCGAGAGGAAGCTGTGGCCCGAGGTCGATTTCCGCGAATGGACCCGCGGCGACGCGGTGCTGCGGGCCAAGGTCGCGGTCCTGCCGCTGAAAACGTTCGCCGAGGCGGCGGCGGGCCAACGACTGGACACCACCATCTGGACTCGGTTCGTCCAGCCCTCCGCCCTCGTTTGGACCAGGGGCGAAGCGGACCGCCATGCGGTGACGCGCGCCGTCGCCGACGCAGCCGTCACCGCCGCCCGCTATGCCGCCGTTCTGGGGCCCGGCAGCGGAGAACCACTGGTCTGGTGGCGGGCCCTGTTCGCCCAGACCTATCGCGCCGAGTTTCGGGTGGAGCGTGCCGGGCGCGAGGACCAGATCGTCGGTTTCGACCCGGATCGTTATGCTGCCATCCTGCCGCTGGCCTGGGCGGCGGGCGGGATCGCGTTTCGGCGGGACGGCGCGCTTCTGAGCCCGTCTCTGAACTCGACAGAGCGCCACAGAATCCTGAGCGAATGGCGACGTCGGCGGCGGTTGGGTAAGCCCTTGAACATCGCCCGGCTGATCAAGGCCGCCTTCACCTTCACCGGCGCGACCCAGTACGCGGCCTGGAAGATCGAGCGTCACACCGGGCTGATCGTCCCGCTGACGCCGTGGCGTATCCGCCATCCGGTGCTGGCCTCGCCGGGGGTGCTGTACAGGCTATGGCGGCGAAAGCGCCGGGCTCAGCGCGACGCGCGCTGAGCGGCCGGAGCCACCAGGTTCATCGACCGGCCGACGGTGGCGAAGGCGGCCAGAACGGCGTCGATCTGTTCGAAACTGTGGGCGGCGCTGACGCTGGAGCGCAGCAGCGGGCGGCTGTCCGGCGTCGCGGGCGGCAGGGCGAGGTTCAGATAGACGCCTTGGGTCAGGAGGCCGTTCCAGAAGGCCAGGGCCTCGGCCGTGTCCGACATCGCCACCGCCACGATCGGCGAGGCCGTGGCCCCGGTGGTGAAGCCCAAGGCGTTCAGGCCGTCGAACAGCCGTTGCGAATTGGCGGCCAGTTTCGATCGCAACCCCGGCTCGGACTGCATCCGCTCCAGTGCCTTCAAGGTCGAAGCGACCACGGCGGGCGGCAGGGAGGCGGTGAACATATAGGGGCGGCTGACGACCCGGAGCACGTCGAAGTCGGCGATGTCAGACACCAGGTATCCGCCGATCCCGCCCAGGCTCTTGGAGAAGGTGCCGACGATGAAATCGACGTCGTCCTCGACGCCAGCCGCCTCGGCGAGACCCCGCCCGGTCGCGCCCAGCACGCCCAGCGAATGAGCCTCGTCGACCATCAGATAGGCACCGGTCTCGCGCTTTATGGCGGCGATCTCGCGAAGGGGGGCCACGTCGCCCATCATCGAATAGATGCCCTCGACCACGATCATCCGGTTGCCGGGTGCATCGCCCAGACGGCGCAGACGCTTGGCCAGATCCTCGGGGTCGTTGTGACGGAAGCGGATGACCTCGGCATGGCCCAGCCGCGCCCCGTCATAGATGCTGGCATGGCTGTCGGCGTCCAGGATCAGGTGATCGCCGCGCCCGACCAGCGATGACAGAACACCCAGATTGGCCTGGTACCCCGTCGTGAAGACCATGGCGTGTTTCCGGCCATAGAAGGCGGCCAGGGCCGTCTCCATCGCCAAGTGGCCGTCGAAACTGCCGTTGGCGATCCGCGAGCCGGTGGTGCCCGTGCCCCAGGTCCGCGTCGCCTCGACCGAGGCGTCGATACAGGCTGGATCGAACGTCAGGCCGAGGTAGTTGTTGGTGCCCAGCAGGATGACACGCCGTCCGCCATACTCGGCCTCTGTCGGCGACAGGATGGCGTCGAACCGCATGCTGAACGGGTCGGCCCCGAAGGCGCGTATGGACTGATAGGCCTCGACCTGAGGGAGATATCGATCGAACAGAGCCATTCTTCAGGCCGCCTGACGCAGGGAGGAAATGATATCGGCGAGGTCGCCGATGGTCTGGACCGTCGCCAGTCGGTCCAGCGGCATGGAGACGTCGAACGCGTCCTCCAGCTCCATGACGATGTTCATCAGCGCCAGGGAATCGACGGCGAGATCGCGCGCGATGTCGGTGTCTCGGTCGATCGTGACCGCGCGCCCGAGGACAAGCTCGACGGCCTGCTGAATCTTATGAACCGTCAGGTCCGTCACTGCCGATTGACTCACGCGCGCCCACCCATGGGACTCCAACATCCACTGCCTAATCGGCTCTCTGACAAATTGCCAGAGAACTGTCACACGTCTGATGCTCGTTTGTCCGATTAGAGCCAGCCCGCGCGTCTCGCCCAAGCTACGGTGTCGGTGAATCCATGGACAAGGGGGAAGACGACAGCGGGTGCCGGCCCGCGTTCCTCGGGTGAAACGCTCCAGTCGCGGTGCAGGATTTCGCGGGCCTTTCCGGGCGTTAGGACTGAAGAGCGACCGGAAAGCCGGGACAGTCCGGACACTACGCCTGCGAGTTTGAGGGCGCTTTCGGGGATGCGAAATGTGGTGGGTTCGCGCCCCACGGCCCGGGCCGCCGCAACGGTCAGTTCGGCCCAACTGTAACCTTCCGGGCGATCGTCGCAGATCGCGACCGACGCAGAACGGGGTGAGCGCTCGGCCAGTGCGAGCAGGGCCTGCGCGACGTCCGCGACATGGACCAGGGTGATGCAGGCCTTGGGATGCAACACAGGCTGGGGCCATCCTAGCGCGGTGGCCGCGAACAGGGCGAAGGTTTCTCGGTCGCCGGGGCCGTAGATGGCGGTGGGCCGGACGATGGTCAGCCGGTCGCCCAACCGGGCCGCCATCATGACCTCTCCCGCCCGTTTGCTGGCCGCATAAGGGGACAGCTGGGGCTCCCGCGCGGCCAGGGAGGATACCAGGATGACATGGGTATTGGGAGCGACCGCCTGTGCTGCCCTGGCCAGCCGGTCTGCTCCTTCGGCGTTGACGTGGTGGAAATCCTCATCGCGCCGGGCCTTCACCAAGCCGGCGGCATGGATCACGACGTCGGCCCCGTGACACAGGGCCCGCAACGCACCCTTGTCCTCAAGATCGCCGGGCGTCACCTCAAGCCCCGCGATATCGCCAACCGCAGCGACGGGATCGCGCCGTGCCAGCACACGCACGGTCCAGCCAGCGTCGGCAAAGGCCCTGACCAGATGCTGGCCTAGAAAACCAGTCGCTCCGGTGATGGAGACGCGCCGCCTCACGGTCGTCCGGCCTGCAGGCCGTCGAACGTTCCGGCCAGGAACAGCGCCCGTGCACGCGTCCGGCTCAGCTTGCCCGAGGTCGTCTTGGGCAGGTCGTGCGGCCCGACCAGATGCACCGCCGTCTCGACCCCGTGCCGGGCCCGCAGCAGGGCCGCGACCTCGCTGGTCAGAGTCTCGCGGGCCTCTGCATCGCCGGACCGGGACTGGACCAGCACGACCACCCGTTCGGCGTCGCCGTCTGTGATGTGGAAGGCCGCGACGTCGCCGCTGCGGACCCTGTCCAGTTCGGCCTCGACGCTCCATTCCAGATCCTGGGGCCACAGGTTGCGGCCGTTGATCAGGATCAAGTCCTTGGCCCGTCCTGTCGGCACGATCTCGCCCTCCACGATCAGGCCCAGGTCGCCGGTCTCCAGCCAGCCGTCACCGGACAGGACGTCAGCGGTCGCATCGGGATTGCCGAAATAGCCCTGCATCAGGCTGGGCCCCTGGATGAAGATACGCCCGACGTGGCCGTCCGGGATGGGACGACCATCGGCATCGCGGACCTCGACCCGGTGCGCCGGCAGGGCCGGGCCACAGCGGACGAACCCACGCGACCGCGCGTCGATGGCTGCACGCGTGACGTCGCCGTCACCCTCCAGGTCCCGCAGACTGAGGGTCTCAACCTGCAGACCGCGGCCCAGCGGAGCCATTGCCACGGCCAGGGTGGCCTCGGCCATGCCATAGCTGGCGACATAGGCCTTGGCATCGAACCCCGACCCGCCGAACCGCTCGGCGAACTCGGTCAGGGGGCGGACCCGGACCATGTCGCCGCCGACGCCCGCGATCCGCCAGCGGGACAAGTCGAACGTAGCGGACGAGCCCGTCTCGGCCCGTCGGGCGCAGAGCTCATAGCCGAAGGTCGGGCTGTAGGAGACGGTGCCGCCGTGGCGCGACATCAGGTCCAGCCACAGCAGGGGCCGCCGCACGAAGGCGCTGGTCGGCAACAGATCGACCGTCATCTGGCAACACAGCGGGGCCAGCAGGAATCCGATCAGCCCCATGTCGTGATAGAGCGGCAACCAAGACACGGCGCGGTCCTGGGCCACGACCTGAAGCCCGTCGCGGGTGATCGCCACCGCGTTGGCCATCAGGGAACGGTGGGTGACCATCACCCCGGTCGGGAACCGCGTGCTGCCGGACGAAAACTGGACATAGGCGAGGTCGTCGGGGCCGATGTCGGGCAGGGTCACATCCACGGCCTCAGGCAGTTCGTTCAGCGACGGCCCGATCGCGATGCCGCCCGCCTGATCCGCCGCCTCGCGCAGCCATTCGGCGTAGGAGGCGGGCCCGAACACGGCCGAGGCCTCGGCCGCGCCCAGCATCCGGGCGATCTGCTCGACATAGGCCGCGCGGCCGCCCAAGGGCGCGGGCAGGGGCAGGGGGGCGGGCATCAGACCGGCATACTGGCAGGCAAAGAAGGCGCGGATGAAGTCGGCGTCGGTCTCCGCGGCCAATCCGACCCGGTCACCGGGGTTCAGGCCGCCGGCCAGCAGACGGCCTGCCAGGGCCAGGGCCTCGGTCCGCAGTTCGGCATAGGTCATCGCCCGCAGGCACTCCCCGCGCCCGCCATACAGGGTGAGGCCCGTCTCTCCCATCGCCGCGAAATCCAGCGCCTGGGTCAGGGTCGGGAAGTCGGCATGGCGGACGATACGATCCGGCGCGGTGGGCGTGGGGGTGGTCAAGGCCGGGCCTTCTGTGCGTCTTCTCCCCGGTCCTGCGGGTGATTCCGCCGATTATGGAACACGCACACGAACATACCCAGAGCCATCAGCGCCGAGGCGATCACCAGCGCCACCGCCGCGCCCAGGGCTCCGTGATGCGTCACCACCGGTCCCAGCACAGCCAGATAGGCCATGCAGACCACCAGCCGGACCCACAGGGCGGTCCCCGCCCGCCCCAGCGACACCAGCATCGGTTCGAAAGGCAGGGCGACCAGACCGATGACGGCGGCCCCGACCTGCCAGGTCATCAGGGTCGCGGCCTGGGTGAACTGCGGCCCCATCGTAATCCGCAACAGCCATTCGCCACCGCCCAGCGTCAGCCCCATCAGGACGACGCCCAGCGCCCCGGCCAGCAGACCGATCACCCGCGCTAGCCGCCACATCCCGGTCTGTCCGCCTTCGCCCGCATGCAGCCGGGCCAGTTCGGGGTAGAGGGAGGCGGTCAGCAGCCGGGCGGGCTTGGCGATGGCGTCGGCGACCTGACGCCCGATCCGCCACAGCGCCGCCTGGGCCGGTCCGACCAGGGCCCCGATGGCCAGGGTGATCACATGCGTGAAGGCCACATCGACCGTGGCGCTGAGGTTGGTCGACCAGGCAAATTGCCAGGCCCCCGGCATGCCTTCGGTCAGAGGGCCGCCGCGCCAGGTCAGGCCGGATAGCAGGCCGCGCGCCTTAAGCTCCGACCAGGCGGCCCAGGCGATATAGACGAACCCGGTGACCACGCCCCCCGCCCAGAAGACCAGGAACACCGGCATCGACGCCGCCGTCACAAATCCGATCCCGCACCCGACCAGCCGGACCAGGGCGACCAGCGCGGTCTGTCGGGCCAGGACATCGAACCGGTCCAGCAATCTGAGCAATCCCATCGGCGTCGCCGACACCATCAAGGCCACCGACAGGACATACAGGGCCGCCGCCGGGCGATGCTCGGGCGACAGGCCCAGCCAATCCCCGAACGCCAGGGTGGCGATCAGCCCGACCGCGACGCCGACGATGGCCCCGATCGCGTCCAGGGCCAGGGTGAAGCGCAGCACCTTGCCGAAATCCGCCGACCGCCCCTCGGCCAGCGGGCGGGCGCCGTAGTGCAGCACCGTTTGCCAGGACTGGAATTTCACCGTCTCGCCCAGGAACTGGGCGAAGGCGTGGATCAGGATCAGCACCCCAAAGCCGGTCAGCCCCAGCGTGCGCGCCGTCAGGGCGATCGCCGCCAGACCCATGACCGCATTTGCGACCCGTCCCCCCAGCAAAACAGCCGCATTGGAGAGGACACGACCGAGGACTGGATCGATGTTGTAAAACAATTTCAACGGGCCGATCGTCCCTCCTCCCCGAGATGCCGTATGATAAGTTTGAGGCCCGTTTCATGGCGGATGACCGCTGGTGCAGCATGAACGCCCTGGCGGCGGCTTTGGCTTGGACCGGGTCTGAACTCCGTAACCCCAATGAACCTTTCCAGACGTCCTGACCTGATCCGGCTGGAGTCGCACAGCGGCGATTTCATTATCACGTTGCTGTTATGAAAGCGCGTCCCGAATCGCCCCCCGAAACGATGGCGTCAGTGTCCCGGAGGAGGGCGATCAAACCATGCGGGACAAGCATGCCCATCGTCATAGACCACACCCTGCGGCCTAGCCGAGAAAATCCACGAAACCCGCGTCGCAAGCAATCAGGACGCGGCAGGAAGCCACAGGAAGATCCAGACCATCAAACGTGGCAGTGCGGTTCTAGCCGCCGATTGCGAGCGCTGTCAGTACTGGGAGGCGCGCCCGCCCGTCATTCTGTCGAAAGTAAAGAAATCAGCACGGGTTGGCGACCAGAGAGGTCGCCGGCCAGCCAAGGGCCCGTCAGACCCTAATGTTCTGGGGGCTCGGTCAGCTCTCCTGGCCTTGCGCCCGCGCCGCTGAGTTCAGGCAAGTACAGACCCGTGGCCATGCCTGCCAGAAAGCCGGCGGGCTGCACGCGTGCGCCAAACCGGCGACACGGATCCGGATCGGCAATCTTGCGAGGTTTCCGGTCTCTCGGCGCAAACGCATCGCCGACGGCGTCCCCCATGGGCTCGGCGAGTTGAAGGGCATCTCCGACCCGCGAGAGTGATGGAGAATCCGTACCAATCACGTTCGCATCGCGCGCCCAGACCAAGGCGGCCGCCTGCCGACCATCCGTCGTGATCAACTCACTTTCCACGGCCAAACCCCCCGTTGAACCCGGTGCGCGCACTCCGATCGGACCGGGAATGAAGAACCCGGCCAAGGCTGACGCCGCAGAGGCAGCTTGGCCGGTTGGACGCACACCGGTGACGGCCGTCCGAACCCGGGCGGCGGACGAGTCCTGTCCCGACAGCACAGTGAACCGCTCGCTGAGCTCATAGCAGATCTGACGATCGGCCTCCGCCAACACCAAGGCCGTCTCGGCGTCGGAAAGGCCGTCCGCGGCACCGGGCTGAAGAACGCTCGGCTCTATGAACAGCTGATCAATCGCCTCGGCTGCAGCGTCGTCGCGCCTTTCGCGAACTGAAGCGCGAATTGTGTCCGAACGCTCCGTCAATCCGTCATAGGACGAAAGGAAGCCGGACTGGACTTTTGGCGCTGTCTGGCATGCCGCCAGGCCGGACATCAAAACAGTAAAAACTAGGGAGCTTCGCAAAGATCTTCCTCCAACACAGGTGCGCGTCAATCCATCTCACGTAGACGTGCCTATGGCGAATCTACCCTATCTTTTGGTGGCCAACGCTCGGCCTAAGGGGCGGCCTCGGACGCCGTCGTCGTCGTGGTTGAAGCCGGCTCTCGATACCGAAAGACCCACGGCCGGGAACGCAGGAAAGCAACCTGGGTACGCGATCAGGCGGCAATTCGTCTTGCGGCGCAGCCAGCCGCCAACGCGTCCCTGGACATCGCTTCCAACGCAGCCTCGCATTCGGCCAGCCCGCTGATCGTCAAGGCGTAGCCAAACTTCGACCGTGTGTGGATCGCCCCCGGATACAACGCCGTCCGCAGATCGCAGACATAGACGTACACAGTGTGCCGACTGAGCCCCAAGGACCGGCTTTCCACAAGGTCACCCTGGGCCTCCCAAAGTGCGGACAGCAGTTTCGCGCGGCCACTGGAAAGGCCGAACCAGACCATGAATTTAAGGTCGTTCGCGGCCCATTGGACGCCGACAGACAAGCGGGATTGCATCAAAGCAATATGCTTTGCATGCTAATGCTTTGCAAGCTATTCACCAGGGCGATGCCTTCTGAATTCACTCTCGGCCGCGCCATCGCGCTTGCAGGTCGTCGATGGCGCAACCGCCTCGACGAGCGCCTGAAGCATGCCGATCTGACGCAGGCCCGCTGGCACGCACTTCTCGAGTTAGAGAAAGCCGGAGATGGGCTGAGCCAGAAAGAGCTGGCGTCGCGGATCGGCATCGAACCCCCGACGCTTGTTCGTCAACTGGACGACTTGGAGCGCCGCGGCTTGATACGTCGCGAGGCGATCGCCGGAGACCGGCGGGTCAATGCGGTGCACCTGACGAAGGCCGCCACACCCGTGTTGGCCGAAATTCTGAAAATCGCCCAGCAGGTCCGGCGCGAAATCACCGAGGGCTTGTCCGAGGAGGACCTGGCCACGGCCTCGCGGGTGATCGAGCATATCAACAGACGGTTGGAAGACCTATGAGCGCCGACGCCTTGCCCCCTCGCGCCGCCGAAGCCCGCAAGGCCAGACCCGGTCGACGAAGGCTAGTTATGATGATCGCCGTGCTGCTGATTGGCTTGGCGGTGATATTCGGCTGGTTCACCCTGCGCGCCGGAAAGGTGAACAGCACCGACGCACGGATCGCCGCCCATGTGATCGCGGTCAGCAGCGAAGTTTCTGGGCGGGTCGTTGACCTCCAGGTCCGGGCGGGCCAGCGGGTCCGCGCCGGGCAGCTCCTGGCGAGCATCGATCCGGCTGATTCCCGCTTGGCGCTCGAACGGATCGATGCGGAGATCGCGCGCATCGAGGCCCAGCAGGCCCAGCTCAGGGCGCAACAGTCCGCGGTCGTCAGACGGGTCGGAGAGCAGATGGGCGTGTCGGCGGCCGGCGTTTCGGCGGCCCAGGCGGATGCTCTGGCCCGGCAGGCGGAAGTCGCGGCGGCGCGTAGCGCCTTCGATCGGTCCAAGACCCTGTTCGAGCGCGGGTTGGTCGCCCAGAGCCGATTTGACGAAGACCAGGCCCGTCTTCGCGCGGCCGAACAAAATGCTGCGCGCGCCCAGGCTCAGATCGCGGGGTCGCGGGCCCAGGTCGGCGTCACCCGCGAGGGTACGAGTGAGGTCGAGGTGCTGGAAGCGCAAGTCGCCGCGCTCGACGCTCAGAAGGAAGGGTTGCGGGCTCAGCGCGGTCAGCAGACCCTGGATCTCGGCCGTCGGGAAATTCGCGCCGCATTCGATGGCGTGATCGACCAGACCTTCATTGATCCGGGCGAGTTCGTCACCGCCGGCACACGACTGTTGATGTACCACAACCCGTCGGAGATCTGGATAGACGTCAACATCAAGGAGACCGATGTCCGCAAGATCACCGTGGGAGCCCCTGCGCGAGTGAAGATCGACGCCTATCCCGGCCAGGTGTTCGATGCTCGGGTTTCCGAGGTGGGCGGAGCCGCGACCAGTCAGTTCGCCCTTCTTCCAAACCCCAATCCCAGCGGGAATTTCACCAAGGTCACCCAGCGTATCCCGGTTCGCCTCGAGATCGTCCAGCAACACATCCCATTGCGCCCCGGCATGATGGTCGAGGCGACGATCGATGTCGTCGACTGACGCCTTTTTCGTTCGCTTCGGTCCCGGGTATCGCTGGCTGGCCACCCTGACGGCGATGGTGGCCGCCGTTGCGGTCGTGTTGTCCTCGACGATCGTCAATGTCGCCATACCCGCGATCATGGGCCAGTTCGGCATTGACTCCGTGCAGGCCCAATGGCTGTCGACCGGCTTCCTGGCGGCCATGACGGTGACCATGCTGATGACGGCCTGGTGCGAACGCGCGTTCGGACAGCGGTTTACGATGATCGGCGCTCTGGCGCTGTTCCTGTTTGGCTCTATCGTCGGTGGCGTCGCGCCGGACCAGACGGTGCTGGTCGTTTCCCGCATCCTCCAGGGTTTGGCCGCGGGGATCGTCCAGCCGCTGGCGATGGTGGTGATGTTCCAGGTCTTCCCGCCGCAGCAGCGAGGGGCGGCGATGGGCATTTTCGGCATCGGCGTGGTTCTGGCGCCAGCGCTCGGGCCGTGGGTCGGGGGCGTCCTGATGGACAATTTCGATTGGCGCTTCCTCTTCTATCTGGGCATCCCGTTCGGCGTGGTCGGCATCGTTCTCGCCAATCTGTTCCTGCCGACCAGGAATCCGGACCTCGAGCGGCAAAGGCTCGACTGGCCGGCGATCCTGTATCTTTCCGTGTTCCTCCTGTCGGTGCTTCAGGCGATTTCGAGTGGCCAGCGCCTGGGATGGAACTCCAACATCGTGATCGTTGAGATCGCTCTGGCCCTCGCAGCCGGTGGAGCCTTCCTCTGGCATGAACACCGGACCCCTCATCCGATGCTCGATTTGCGACTGTTCTCCAACGGGCCGTTCGCCGCAGCCTGTGTCGTCAGTTTCGTGCTGGGGGCGGGCCTGTTCGGCTCGACCTATCTACTGCCCATTTTCGTCCAGCAGATTCAGAACCTTACGGCGACGCAGGCCGGACTGCTTCTCATGCCGGCGGGGTTCGCGCTCGTTTTCGTGTTCCCCCTTGCCGGAAAACTCAGCGACGTGGCGCCCCCGGGCGTGCTCATCGGTCTTGGCATGGCCATCTTCGCCTACGCATCGTGGCTCCTCTCGCACGTCAATGTCGATACGGCCTTCTGGACGCTGGCGTGGTGGACGGTGATAAGCCGTGTCGGTCTGGGCTTCGTGTTTCCGTCGCTCAGCGCGGGTTCTCTGACGGTGCTTCCGCCACGACTTCTGAGCCAGGGTTCAGGGGCGATGAATTTTACGCGGCAGCTCGGCGGCGCACTCGGCACGGGGATTTTGGCGGTGATCGTGGAACGCCGCAGCGCCTTTCATGGTGATCTCATCGCCGCGACGCAGACGCCGGACAATGTCGCGACGACTGCCTATGTTCAGGGTGCCGTCCGGGCCATGAGCGAACTCGGCGTTGCGCCGATTGATCAGGCGGCGGCTTCCGGCTGGCTTCTAGGGCAGACCGTCGTCTATCAGGCGGCCGCAGCCGCCTATCGTGACGGTTTTCTGATCACAGCAATCGTTTTCGCCGGAGCACTCCTGCCGACCTTCATCCTGCACCGCGCTCTGCAATCGAACCGCAAGGCTTCCGCGGCGCCTCCGACCGCCATGGAAGCCGAAGGGGATATCGAGGCCGGTTTCGCGCTCGAACCGGTTCTGCCGGACGATGTAGGCCCGCAGCGCAAGAGGGGCGCCGCCTGACGGTTTCGGTCGGCCTTGGAAATATAGCCGCCCGATGGCGCTCTCGTCGTTCACCGTCGTTCTAGACACACCGCGGCTCAATGCGGTGAAGCGATGAATATCGGCGCGACGTCGGACGCCAGCGGCGTCTGCCGACGCATGATCCGTCACTATGAGAAAATCGGCTTCATGCCCCAACGTGACAACTGCCGGATCAAGGAGGCCGAGAGAGTCTGTGAGTTTGGTGAGCGCTGGGTGGTGAAGGCGCCGATGGCGGACAGCACCCGCGCTATGTGGCGTTCGATCTTCGAATGAGAGCGTCTGCCAGTCTGGACGAATCGGCTGCTGACGGAAATCACGCCGGATGACCTGCGCGCTTACTCTCGTAAGATCGTCGATCGCGGCGCTCCATGTCCGCGACATCCTCAAGCAGATCTACAGGTTTGCGATCTCGCACGGCGAGAAGTTCGCCAATCCCGCCGACGATGTCGGCCCCGCCTCGATCGCGACATTTGTTCCAGGGAGCTGGTCGCTGTCGCCGACGGAAATTCGCGTGATGTTTAAGCGGCTCCACCATGTGGCTACGCTGCCAACGATCCGGCTCCGATGGTGACGACCACCAAGTTGGAGCGCGGCTCGCTCTCGAACGAGTGGCCGGGGGCTCCCAACTTCCAGTTTCGCCTTGGTGCAGGGAGTTGGTTTCGGGCAACGGTGTAAGCCGCCCACCGCAGCGGGCAGATCAGCAGCACTGCCGCTGCCTCGCAGTGCGCGGCCCATAGGCCCTCGGCCTCAGCAACGAGGACCCAGGGCCACGCATCGGTGGCCATTCCGCCGAACGCCGGCATCTGCATGGCCAAGGCCGGTCGACGACCCACTGAGGCGATCTCAGCTGCCCCGTGTCGTTGAAAGGCGAAAAGTGGAGCGCCCAGACCACGCCTGCTGCTGCCAGAAGCAGCTGGGTCAAGCGCACAATAAGACTAAAGCCGCTGCCGATCGCGGCTAAGGCAAGGCAAGGCAGGGCAGGGCAGGGCAGGGCAGGAGAAGGTGACCTGTCGTTCCGCGGTCAACCCTCTAAGCAGTACGTCACTGCTGACCGCGCCTGCCACCGCTCCGACGAAGGACGGGAGGACTGACCGGCATACATGGCCCTCCCTCGGCGGCTCGCTGGCGTTCAAGACATTCAAAAGCTTGAGTTGACGAAGGCGGACGCGGAGCGTCAACTTGGTGCTCGGGTGTGTCCACGCCCTTGGCATGCGAGCGCGATCTCTTGGAGCGCCTGGGCCCTCGCGAGGTCGGCTGATCGACGGGATGGAAGATGAGTCGACACCGCGGAGCGATCGACCGGGACAAGCAGAACGCCATTCTTGAGGCGGCGATTGATGTTGCGGGTAGCGCGAGGCCGTCCCTGGCCGCGATCGCCAGCAGGGCCGGCGTATCGCGCCAGACCGTGTACAATCAGTTCGGTGGGGCGCAGGGCCTGAAGCTTGCGGTTCTCGACTCGTGCCGGGCGGCGCTTCTGGAACCGTTTGAGCAGGTCCCGGGCCAACCGGACACTCGAACCGCCTTGGCAGCCTATGCAGAATCCGCCTTGAGGCAAATGCGCACCGTTCGGTACCATCGTGCGCTTCGAGCCATGGAACGGGTTTTGCCTGAAGAGATCACTCGGGCGAATGCGATCTGCGCTGAAATCTCGCAAGAGTGCTCGTCGAGCCTCAGAGACTTTCTCGTGCGCGAGATGAAAGCAGGGCGCCTGAAATGCCCGGATCCGGACGAGGCCGCCGCCGAGTTCCGCGCCCTGACAGTGGCGGGGACCCAAGTGCGAATGCTCGCCGGATTGTTCGACGCCGCCGAGACTTGCGACGCGTCGAAAGAGGCCCGCACCGCGGCCGACCGATTTCTGGAACTGTATGGATGCGGACCAGAGGAAACAGCACCGCCTTCGGCCAGGCCCCCCAAACGACTGGCGGGTTGACACGAACCTAGCGCAGGGGGCGAACGCCTAGCGGCGCGGCGGGCGGACGGCAGCTTCTTTGCAAGCCGACGCCCTTGAGGAACGATCGGCGCACCAACCCCGCCTGAATTGATTGCTGAACCCGGCGGCTGTGCTGTTCCGCGCCGGACAGACGGCGGACCCAGCTGCGCATGGGAATGAAGTCCGTCACCGTGTCTCGAACGACGTCCAGCGCGGCGCCGGCGGCGATGTCTTCCGTTCGTTCGACGCTCTCCCGTTCAGGATCGTCAAGATCGGGTCCCAGCGCCTCGTCCAGGCGTGAGACCTCGGCCGATATCAGTCTGCACCCGCTGAGGCCTGCAAGCTCATAGGGATGGGCGACTGCTTCGGTCAGAACGGCGGGAATCGCGTCGCGGCGCACATTCAGATCTTCGAGCGGGGTCGCTGCGGCGTCGCCGACCCCCGCCTTGAACGTCTGTGTCCCCCTGTCAATGGACATGCCTGCATTGCATGCGGCCAGCGGGGCGACGAGCAGGAGGAGCGCTGTGTATTTTCGCAGCATGACGATCCTAAATCAGACGGCTTGAGCGGAAGAACGACGCAGCGCGGCCAAAGACCGCGCTGCGAATTGGAAGGACGCCCAAACGGGGGCATTGACGAAACTCTTTAGGGTACCCGGTCGTTCCATTTTGGCCTTTGTCTTGAAGGCGCTTTGTGGGAGTTTCCCTGTGTGGAAAATCACGATCCTGATGGCTTGCGCGATGCTGGCCGTCGCGGCCTGCGGACCACAAAGTGAGGATCCGGAACCGGTCGACGCTGTTGCGCTTGAGACGCCAATGGCGGCCAGCGGAGCCCCGGAGATCAACGACGTCAATACGCCTGAGGGATACCTTGTCGCCGCCTGCTATGACGACCTGTATCTTGTCGCAGCGGCAAGGGCGATCAAGGCCCGATCCGCGGACCCCGAGATGAAGGCTTTGGCCAACAGCCTGGAGGCGCAACATGTCCAGCTGCTGGCGACCCAGTCAAACCTGCTCGCGGATGTCGGCGGGACAGCGGCCCCCACCCGCCTCTCGGCCAGACATGCCGCCTATGTCGCCGATCTCGAAGCCGCCGCTCCGCAGGAGCGGGATCGCCTGTGGTTGGCGCAGCAGATCACCGTACTGCTCGACTCTTCTCTGCTGCATACCACCTTTTCTCTTCACACCGACGATCCACGCCTAAAGGCTCATGCCCAGGCCGCCAGCCTGTCGGCCCAGAACCATCTGGATGAAGTCCGCCGGCTCGGGGGTGACAAGCTGCCGCCCCTGGACTCCTGAAGACCTCAAAGATCGGGCGGAAAGGGCCCGACGCACGGTCCGGACGTCTCCATCTGTCATTGGTGTTTTGGTCGCCATAAAGCCGGTTAACCTTGGGCTGCGACTGTACCGCAACGGTCTTCCGGCACAGCGATTGTCTTTATCGGCGCCCGGGCCCCGATCTTGATTTTCCACGAGGCGCTTTAACCCCGTCGAAAGCGCGTGATGCCGGCGTGGAGCCGAAGCCGGGTTCGCGCTTGAGCAAGTCTTGCGGACGCGGACTGTCGGAGACTCCGTGACGCTCGGCATGCCGACGTCGTCGGTCGACCGTCGCTTTAAGCTGGGGTTTGTGCGCATTGCCTATCCACCAGGGTGCGAATAACCGCCGTGAAGCGCGACCCTCGCGTGCGAATTTCATCCATGGCTTCATGAGGCTGCAGAGCGTTGAGACGGGTCGCGAAACCGATCAGCAGGTCGAGAACCGCCAGAGAGAGGTCCTCGGCCATTTTCTCGGATAGGCCCGGCGTCCGCTGCGCCAGAAGCACCGAGAAAACATCGACGCTTTGGCGAACTGAAGCCGACACAGTTTCTCTGATGGTGCGGAAGGTCTCGTCTTCCGTGAGCAGAAAGCCCATGAGGGCGCTTCCTTCCGGCGAGACCAGGATCTCAAGGCAGCGGCGAACGAACTCTCCCAGCCAGTCCTCGGAGCGGGACGTCGTATTCGTCAGAGATGCCCGGACGTGGCTTCTCCAGCGCTCCAGAGCATCGCGGATCGCCGCTTCCACGAGCTGATCCTTGGAACTGTATCTTTGATAGATCGTGCGCTTGCTCATGCGCGCGTGGCGCGCGACCGCCTCGATTGTGGTTCTCGAATAACCTTGATCTACAAAGAGTCGCCAGGTGGTGGCCAGCAGATCGACGTCGATGATGTCGGCTTCTCGAAGGCTCGGACGACCAATTTTCGGATCACGCTCCGTCGGCTCGTCAAAATGTGAGAGATCAGAGGTCATTCGCACACTGTAGGGAACTCAACACGCACGGGCGAGTTCCTGCGGGGTAACGCTACGGCGTATTACCCTCATCGCTAGAAAGTACTTATGCAAAGAGTTCGTATCGCGCTGATCGCAGCCTGCGGCCTGGCCTTCAGTGCGTGTGCGACGGTGGATCGCGCGCCCGAGATGTCGCTCCACGAGTTGGAGCGGGGCCTCGTCGCGACCCAGGACCCCAGGATCGCACCGAGCGATCAAGGCCGGCTGGAGCGGATTGCAGAGGATTTTCGCAATCGGCTCGCCGGCAGTGACCGCCGCCGGTCGATTCTCGCCTTGTCTGGAGGGGGGGCAAACGGTGCCTATGGGGCCGGCATCGTGGCCGGGTGGACTCAGCACGGCGATCGCCCGGACTTCGATATCGTCACAGGCGTGAGCACAGGAGCCCTGGCAGCGCCCTACGCCTTCCTCGGTCCTGACTGGGACGATGAACTCGCGGCAGCCTATTCCGAAGGACAGACCGAGGGTCTCTTAAGCTGGCGCAGCTTCGCTGCTTTTCTGTCGCCAGGTCTCTTCAGTCCGCGAACGCTTGAAGCGCTTGTCGAAGAGCACGTAACGCCGGCTTTGCTGGCGCAAATCGCCCTGGAAAACAAAAAGGGGAGGAGGCTCTTTGTCGCCACGACGAACCTCGATTCCGGCGAGACGGTTATCTGGGACATGGGCCTTCTGGCCGAGGGCGGCGATGAAAACGCCCTGCGGTTGTTCCGTCAGGTGCTTCTCGCATCGGCCAGTATTCCGGGCGTCTTCCCCCCGGTCTTGATCGCCGGAGTGACCGAGGCCGGGACCGTTCGGCAGGAGATGCATGTCGATGGCGGGGTCAACACCCCGTTTCTCGGCGTTCCGGAAGGGATGATCCTGAGTGGCGAAGCCCTTCCCGGCTGGAGCGGCAGCGAACTCTACGTCATCATAAACGGAAAGCTCGGGCAGGACTATCGTCAGACCAAGGGCAGTCTGCCGTCCGTCTTCGTCCGGTCTTACCAGAGCATGACCCAGTCTCTTCTGCGAACTAGTCTTGCGGCCCAGGGCGCGTTCGCTCGCCGCAACGGAATGCGCGTGAACGTGGCGGCGATTCCGCCAGAGGTCGACGCTTCCGTGCTCGATTTCGACCAGGATTCGATGACGGCGCTCTTCGAGGAGGGCCGTCGTCGCGCAGCGGCCGGCGATGGCTGGGCGCCATTGAATGTCGGCCTGGTGGAGCCTCCCTCCCCACCGGGTGGCGGATCCGGCGGGCAACCCGGTCCTCAGAACCCCTGACGCCAACGAGACATTCGATGCCCTCTAGTAAAAATCTCCGTCCGCTGATCTCAGCGGCGGCCATCGGCCTGTCTTTTCAGTCCCTTGCCGGCGTCGCCAATGCCCAAGACGACGGTCGGCAGATCCGCGTCGCCGTCATGCAGCACGACGTCCTCCATCTGGGCGCGGGCGATCGCGAAAGCGGCCTCAACCTCGAAGTGGCGCTGTTGAGCCGGCCCATCGCGGCCCTGGCGACTGTCGGCCGTCCAAGGGTCTATGTGAGCGGCTCGGTGAACAGCGACGGCGACACGAATTTCGCGGCGGTCGGCCTGGCGTGGCGTCGCGACCTGTCCGAGCGGTTCAGCGGCGAGATCCAGTTCGGTTATGCGTTGCATGACGGGGTCGTGGACACGATCAATCCTGTCGAGGCGCAATCACGGCTTCTGCTGGGCTCACGGGATCTCTTCCGATCCGCCCTCAGCCTTGATTGGAAGGCCTCGGAAGACACGAGGATCGGTCTCCAGTGGGTCCATCTTTCGCACGGACAAATCCTGGGCGACGGGCGCAACCAGGGTATCGATACCGCAGGTCTGGTCATGACGTACCGATTTCCTTAGAGCGCGATCCCGGTCGGCTCGGCCCCCAAAGGAAAGAACCCCAGCCTGCTCAAGCCTCGGATGATCGTGCAGCAAGGCAGCGGCCGAAGAGTGCTGTCCCAAAGCGTGGGGCAATCCGGCGACTTCATAATGCAAGTCGCAGCGCCGGGCTCTGAACTTCCTGGGCTTCCTAGTCGGACGTTCTGGTAGCGACGATGCTAACCGGCCACATCGATTGAATAACGACCGTGGTGCCGAGCAACTGACGGCCTTCTTCAAGATTCCGGCCGCAGCGAACATGGCTTAAGTGTCTGGAGCCCTGTGCTCGTCTGTCATCGCCGGGAAGGACCGGCACGGTCATAGACCGTGCCGGCTTGGAAGGAAGGATGTCCACTTCTGAACGTCCTGAAAACGTCGCTGGTACCAAAGCGTTCCATTATTCGCTAGGCTTCGACCGTATATTACGAGCCTGGGCGCCTGATGGCCTCCAAATCCCCACGAGTTCACGCCGGATCGTCACTCAGATGACCGAGCTGTAGGCGAAATCGGGATTTGATCGCCGCGATAGTCGTCAAGCCGGTCTGCAGCCGCGGGTCCTGTAGCTAGGGAAGAGCGACCGAGAGCGGGTCAATCACAGACAGGCGCGACGCCCAAGCGAACCATCCCGCGGCTGACTGCTTCAGGGCAGGTCCGAGCGACAGGACCGGAGCCTAGGACTGTCCCCACGGGCGTGGATCTCGTCGACAAACTCATCAACGCCGGAAGGCGGACGTGGGAAGGTTTTGGTATCCGTGCGTTTGAAGCCATTATCCTTTCGCACAGCTGGCCAAGCCGAGGTCGTCGCGCGACACATCGCGTCTCTCCATTCCGACCAGCCTGCTGGACCCAGGGCGTGTCCACGACGTCGACGGGCGAGTGATGGATGGCCGGACCTCGGGAGGCCGCGAGGCGATGTGGTCCAACATCGCAGAGCGCGATGTGACGGCAAGGGGACTATTGAACGCCTTTGCCGAAACGGGCCTCAGTGCTGTAATGCTCGATCGTTTCTGTGGTGAGTTTGTGCGGGCCGCCCGTCATTTTCGAGCCGGCCTCATACTCTTATGCCCGTCAATCCCGAGCTAGGAAGTCTCTTCAGAACCGAACACTGTGCTGATCGGCAGGTCGTTGATCTTGGCTATCTCATCGACTTCGGACACCGACAGATCTGATAAAAATCCTTCCGGATCCCCCGCGGTGATCTCCATCAAGCGAGCGGCGAATTTGGGCTCGATCGCTGCAACCGCCGCCCAGCCATTTTTCAATGGGTGGATTCCGTAGCCCGGAAACGCACCCGATAAGGCTCCCCCGCTCCGGGTCAGGCCATAGCCGACCGGCGCTGCGAACGCGAGTGCGGCCTGCTTCAGGCCGACGGTGCGATGGCGACCCTGCGATCCACGTTCCCGACCGAGCAGCAGCGCCAACCCAGCGCGCGCCGCTTCCGCTGCCCCCCCGAGATCAGCGACAAGGGTAAGAGGCATCGACGGGGGAGCGACCAGGCCTGCGTCCATCTGGTAGGTCAGATCATGACCCGGCACTTCCGGCGCCCGGGTGTCGCCCACAATCTCGACCCAGCAAAGCCGGCTGTTGATCTCCATCAGCGACGGCGCTGTAATTCCCAGGCGCGACAGGGCAGAGGGTCTCTGGCTGGTGATGAGCAGGTCTGACTGCGCCAGTATGGTGCGGAGCGAGGCCATTTGTGACGGTTCACGCAAATCCAGGGCGTAGACCTCGACTCCCCTATGCAGGTCTTCGTACCAGGGAGGGCATGCAAGGTGAAGCAGATCGCCCGAAGGCGGTTCTATCTTCGTCGCAGTCACGCCGTCCGCGACGAGCATCGACAACGCGACCGGCCCGGGCAGATTCTGCGCCAGGGAGATGACGTTGAATCCTGCCAATGGGCGATGCCTGTCATAGGTCGAAGCCGGATTCATCGGGCTGGACTCCAAATCGTTATCGAAACCGCTGCGGTCGAAGACCGTCATCTCACCTTGACAGGCTGATCATGCCAGACAACATACTGTACGTCCAACATGTAACTTTTCCCAGGCACGTGACGCTTGGTATGCGGAGCGATGACGATGTCCAAGGACGCTAGGCCGATCTTCATGGCTCCGCCGGAGACCACTCCCCTGCTCAATCGCACCGTCTTCGGGTCGGAACACGACGACTACCGCCGGGGCGTGCGAAACTTTTTCGAGGCTGAGGTCTACCCGCACTGGGAAGCCTGGGAGGCTCAGGGGCATGTCGACCGAGACCTATGGAACAAGGCGGGTGCGGCCGGGATGCTGTGTGTGACGATGCCTGAGGCCTTCGGAGGGCTCGGCGCGGACCGCCTTTTCGCGACTATAGTTATGGAGGAGCAGGCGCGCGTGGGCGCCAGCGGGCCAGGCTTTTCGCTCCACTCCGAAATCGTCGCGCCGTACCTTATGCACTATGGCAGCCAGGCCCAAAAGGAGAGGTATCTGCCCAGAATGGCGTCTGGAGAGCTCATCGGCGCGATTGCCATGACCGAACCCGGAACGGGATCGGACCTCCAAAATATTCGGACCCGAGCCCGCGACGCCGGCGACCACTACGTCCTCAATGGATCAAAGATCTTCATCACCAACGGATTTCTCGCTGACCTCGTGATCGTCGTCGCCAAGACCGGAGAAACCGGCAAGGGGAGCGCGGACACCAGTTTGATGCTCGTGGAAGCGGGTACGCCTGGGTTCACCAAGGGAAAACCGCTCAAAAAGATGGGTATGCGAGCCCAGGACACGGCTGAACTTTTCTTCGAGGATGTCCGGGTTCCCAAGGAGAACCTGCTGGGCAGCGAAGGCGCCGGCTTCCTGATGCTGATGCAGCAACTCGCCTGGGAGCGCCTGATGATCGCAATCCAGGCGCAGGCGAGCGCAGAAGCCGCCTTCGACATCGCTCGCGACTATGTGAAGTCCCGTACCGCCTTTGGGCGTCCGGTCGCCGCCTTCCAGACCATGCGCCACCGAATGGCGGACATGCAGACCGAACTCGGCGTCGGCCGCACCTTCGTAGACGAATGTCTTAAGGCGGAGATCGCCGGGACCCTGACGCCGATGGCGGCTGCGGCGGCCAAGATGTGGGTGTCAGAGATGTGTAGCCGCGTCATAGACCAGTGTGTTCAGATGCATGGCGGTTACGGGTTCATGTGGGAGTATCCTGTGTCGCGGGCGTTCGTCGACAACCGCGCCCACCAGATCTACGGGGGCACCAATGACATCATGCGAGAGCTGATCTCCCGGGCACTCTAGTCTGGCCCGTGACCTTTGGTTCCTTGTGCAATCCAGCCGAAACGTGAGAGGCCATGACACATCTCGCACATGACGGTCGACCTCACCCCCGAACCCAGACCGAGCGATCCGCCGCGATGAAACGGCGGCTGATCGAGGCGACGCTCGAGACGCTTCACGAGCATGGCTATGGCGAACTAACGATCGGCCGGGTCGTGGCCGTGGCAGGGGTCTCGCGCGGGGCTCCCTTGCATCACTTCACATCGAAAGCCGCCCTGGTCGAGGCTGCGACGGCGTCTCTCGTCGCTGACGTGTCCCAGAAGATGCTTGAGATCTGGAAGCGAGTTCAGAGAGACCCTGATCCGATCAGGCAGTTTTCACTGGCGCTCTGGAAAGACATCTTCCTCGCGCGCGAAGGCGTTGTTTTGGCGGAACTCAGCCACGCCAGCCGCAGGGCTCCGGAACTCGCGGAAATCCTCACCCGTCTTTGGACAGGCTTCTATCGGATGGTGCAGGATTTTCATCCCGCTGATTCCGCCGGGTTTGGCGGCCCCGCCGGTGAGTTGTCTGTCGGTCGGACATTCATGTTGAGCCAATGGTTGATGCGAGGCATGCACGCTGACGTTCATTTGGGAGCGTCGAAAGCGTTGTTCGAAGCCTATTTGAACCAGTGGGTGAATGCCTTGGAACCCAAGGTTTCCCCCCTAGGGGATGGGCCAGGGGCGTGATCGAAACCGGCGATTCGAGGGGGTGGTGCAAAGTTCCGCCGGTTTCCAACGCCTGGGCTGATCCTGCGGCCGGTTCAGAAACGAAGCGAAACTCCGAACCAAAGATTGAGACTTCCGAATGAAAGAACCGGCCAGAGCAGCGTTCAGGACCACCGACGGTCTAGATTTGGCGGCCGACCGCTATGGTCGGCCCGGACGCGGATCGATCCTGATGGCGCACGGCGGGGGCCAGACCCGACATTCCTGGGCCAAGACGGCGACGGTGCTTGCGGATCGAGGTTGGCAAGTGGTGGCGCTCGATCTTCGCGGCCACGGCGACAGTGCTTGGTCGACGACGGGCAGCTACGCGATCGAGCGGTTCGCGGCCGACCTTGTGGAGGTTGCGAAGACGATGGGTGACCGTCCGGCCTTGATCGGGGCGTCGCTGGGCGGTCTCGCCGGACTGTACGCGGAGGCGGAACTCGCGCCTGGAAGTTTCAACTCGATCACATTGGTGGATATCGTTCCCGGCATGGACCTGGACGGAGCCGCCAGGGTGATCGAGTTCATGAGCGCCAATGTAACGGAAGGTTTCGGAAGCCTTGACGAAGCGGCCGACATTATTGCTGCCTATCTGCCCCACCGCCCGAGACCTTCAGATCAATCCGGGTTGGCCAAGAACCTCAGGAAGGGCGCCGACGGCCGATACCGCTGGCATTGGGATCCCGGCGTCGTCGCCGGTATGCAGAGCGGGAAGTCCTTGCATGACGCGGAGGCATTCCGGGCTCGGCTGCCTGGGTTGAAACTGCCGGTCCATCTTATCCGCGGTCGCCTCAGTGAGCTGGTATCCTTAGAAGCGGCGGAATCCTTCGTCGACCAGCTTCCGAACGCACAGTTCACCGATGTCGCCGGGGCTTCACACATGGTGGCGGGTGATCGCAACGACGCCTTTCTCAGTGCTGTGGTTGAATTCCTGGAGCGCATAGACCCTCAGTAATCCGACGCAAATGCCTGATGCCATGCTGGGGTTCGTCGTGCTGACGTCTCTCTCCACGATCAAACCGAGCGGGCGGCGTTTGTGACCGGGGACGCGCCGCAACGGCCCCTCCCCGCGCCTACAAGATATGCTCGCCTCGCACAGCATGCCGCGAACATAGGGACCGTAGAATTTGAGCGACGGGGTCCCCCTCTGCGTCGCCGACACCTGAGCCTTAACGGTCGAGCTGCCGGAGGGGCGACGGTCACCCATCCTTGCACCAGATCGCTGCGTCAGCGGGGGGCAGGTTCGGAATCCAAGTTCAGGGGCCGATCGAGCTCGCGCTGCGCGGGTCGCGCTTTCGAAGCTTATCGCTCTCTAGCTGCTTGTCCTATCATTTGACCTTAGCTGCCGACTCCAAAATAGATTGGTTAGACGAATTGACTGCTGGGGTGGCGATGGCAACCTAGAGCTGGAGGACGATTGGTTGGCGCAACCATCGAACATTTTCCTGAACGCGGAACACGAGTCGGCCGTTCGGACTGGCGTCAAGACGTACGCTCGTCTCACGACCGACGTCAGGCGCACCCTGAGATCGCTCCAGGACCACGGCTTGGCCCTAGCCGCCATCAAAGTCCTGGAGGCGGGCGTTGAGCTCAATACGTCGTTGAAATCCCAGGCCGGGCTGATCGAAAGCGATTCAAGCGCCGCCTCGCACGATCCTGGAGAACAGCCTGGTCTTCGACAGAAACTGATCCGCGCCCTGGCCGCAGATGCCGCACTGTTCAACGAAGTCGGCGGGCGCCTGTTGACCGCGGACGAGGATGAGCTGCTCGTAAACGCAATTGCTGAAACGCTGATCTGGTTGCTTGCTCGGGATTTGCCGTCCAGCCAGGCCGGAGGCTCTTGTCAGCGGATCATGGTTCATAACTGAGACGATCAACGATGAACAATCTCGACGATCTCGCGATCGTACGCATCCGGGGACGACCGCGGGCACCTGTTGCCCCGAAACAAAGCCCCTTCTCGAAGGGTCAGGCACGAGGCGGCTAGTTCCCACCCTCGCGGCCTCCCGCCATACGCAGGAGGTCGCCAACGCTAAGACCTTCCAGGTGAAACGCTCCGATGACCCGATCATGGACGATGACCCGGCCGCTCCTCCCGCGCACAGCAACGCAACTCAGAACGCGACCTCGGGCGAGACTTGACAGACGCACGCGAGCGGCACGGCCCGTCGGACTGTGCAGTTCTGGCGCATCGAAGTCCGAGAGCCTGACCTCGATCCAGGTCGCCGGATCGGTGCCGGGACCCACACACAGGCTGTCGCCGTCGCCGACATAGCGGACGACGCCGGAGAAGGTCTGTCCCGCGCGATCGGGCAGCCGACCTTAGCACGGATCGGCGTGTGCAAGCGCCGGGTACAGCAGCAGGGCTGAGGCGATCATAAGCCATTTCAACGGTCCAGCCATGCCGTCTCGCCACGGCGGCGACAACCCCGGCGGAGGGGAAAGGAAGGCCGGTGGCGGGCGCTCCGTGGTGGAGCGGCAAAGGACACCGCCATGACCCTGAATCCCAGCCCGGCTCGCGACCGTTGCGACGCTGCGCGCCCGACCCCGCCGAACCCGATGCTCGCTTGTGAGACCCTGGACGATCGCGCCCTGCTGAGCCTGATGCTGGGCCGGTCAGCCGACGATCCGGACCGCCTGGCGTGTGACCTGCTCACCCACTTCGGCAGTCTGGGCGCCGTTCTCGCAGCGGACCTGTCGGAACTAATTCGGACGGTTCATGCCGGGCCCGCCGTTTTCGGGGAGCTGAAGATTCTGCGCGAGCTGGCCGTCCGGCTGACCCGGATCGAGGCCGGTCGTCGGCCGGCCATCGCGTCCTGGACCGCTCTCCTGGCCTATGTTCGGACCGCCATGGCCCATCTCCCGAGAGAGCAGTTAGGTCTGTTCATCGTCGATCGCGTCTTCGATCGCGCCGAGCTCAGGCTCGGCGATCGACGCCCCCAGATCGTTCGTATCCGCCGTCTCCAGGGAGCCGCCCGATGACCGCTTTCCAGGATACCCCCCACGATCCCGACGATGTTGCTTCTTCGGCAGGGTCCGGCGTCGACCCTGAGGTCAGACCCGACCTGGCCAGCAAGGCCAAGGCGCCGCCGCCTGGCCTGTCAATGCGGGCGCGGCGTCCGCCGGTCACCCGGCTGCGCAAGTCTGTCGTCCAGACGATTGTGATCGGCGGCGTGATACTCGTCTCCGGCTCCCTGGCCTGGGCCTTCGTCGTCCAGCCGGAATTGCGCGACAGCGCCCGGCTCCGCGCCGTCGAAGGCCGGGAGGACCAGGCCCGGGGCTCCGTTCGGCCCTCCGAAGCGGTCACCGACCAGCCGGCGACCTATGACCGGCTGCCCGAGCCGCGCCATGGGGCCGAGCCCGAGACGGCTGAGCCGGGTGTCCCGCCGCCACCGCCCGCGCCGGCCCGGTATAGCGCCGGTTATGCGCCATCGCGGACGACCCGGGCGACCGGGCCCAGTCCGGGCGCACAGGCGGCGCGATCGGGCTTGTTCTTCGAGGGGTCGTCAACCGGGGCTGGTCCTGCCGCGCATGCCAGGGCGGGTCCAGCGACGGCCGGCGCTCGTGCGGACGCTGCGGACATCGGCGCCACCTATAATGGCCATACACTCACGGCACCGCTGTCACCCTATGAGCTGAAGGCTGGCGCGATAATTCCTGCGGTCCTGTTGACCGGGGTGGACACCGCGCGCGCCGGGCCGGTCGTCGCGACGGTCTCGCAGAATGTCTATGACACCGTCAGCGGCCGCCATCTCGTCCTGCCCCAGGGGACCCGGCTTATCGGCCGCCATGAGGGCGAGAGCGCCTATGGCGACCGACGCGCCTTCCTGACCTGGGACCGGCTGATCCTGCCCAACGGCAAAAGTCTCGTCCTCACCGGCGAGCCCGGTGTGGACGCGCAGGGCGCGGTCGGCGTGCGAGGCCAGGTCGATCGACGGCTGTTCCCGCTCCTGGTTGGCACCCTGTTCGCCGGGGCCATCACAACCCTGGGCCAGGTCGCCCGTGACGGCGAAGGCGAGGGATCGGGCGGCCTGCTCGGCGACGCTGGCGACGCCGCCGCGATCGAGGGCTCCCAGGTCGGGGGCCGGTTGGTGGACCGGGAGCTGGAGGTCCGGCCGTCGATCCGTCTACGCGCCGGCGCGCCGGTTCGCGTGATGATCACCCGCGACCTGATCCTGGAGCCGTACCGCCCATGACCTGGACACCTCTCGATACTGGAAATCGCTGGGCCGTGCTCGGCGTCACCACCTTCTTCCTGGCCGTGGGCGCCCTGATCGTCGATCAGACGCCGGCCCTGGCCCTCGTCAACGAGAGCCCCAGCGTCCCGCGTGGCCTCTATCTGCGACAGCCTGGCGGCGCGGCGGAGAGGGGGGCGATGGTTGCTCTGCCCCAACCCCCCATCGCCCGGCGTTATCTGGGCGCACTCGGGATGCCGGCGGAAGTGCTTCTGATCAAACGGGTCGCGGCCGTCGGTGGCGATCCCGTCTGCCGGCAGGGAACTGCGGTTCGAATGCCTGGCCGCGTGGCTCACGTTCTAGATCGTGATCGGCGCGGCGCGGCTCTGCCCGGCTGGACCGGCTGCCGTCGGCTCGCGCCGGACGAGCTCTTCTTGCTCGGCGACACGCCGGGAAGTTTCGACAGTCGCTATTTTGGCCCCGTCCGGACCCGAGACCTGGAGGGGGTGTTTCGGGAGACCTTGACATGGTGAGATCCTTTTTGGCCGCTCTGGCCCTGGCGCTCGCAGCGGGCAACGCATCCGCTCAAACGGTCGACTGGCGCAACGCCGGCGGCGATCTGTTCGGCCGTCCCGCCGCGCAGCCTGTGTCGGACGTGGCGGGCGTCGATGACCTCACGCCCCGACTTCCGACCCTTTCACAGCCGTTCATGGACGCGATCGCCGTCGCCGCCGAGCGCCACGGGATTGACCCCAAGATGCTTCATGCGCTGGTGATCGTGGAATCCGCATACCGGGTCGATGCCGTGTCTCCGGTCGGGGCCGGCGGCCTGACGCAGTTGATGCCGGGAACGGCGGCGGATCTCGCGGTCAGAGACCGTTTCGATCCGATCGAGAACCTCAACGGCGGGGCGGACTATCTGGCCCGGCAGCTGCTCCGCTTCGGCGACGTCCGGCTGGCGTTCGCGGCATATAATTCGGGACCGGATCGCGTCGCCCGGCTCGGGCGCATACCGAACATAGCGGAGACGCAAGCCTATGTGGCCGCGGCCGTTGACTGTTACCTCGCGCTCTCGGCCGGGAGGGGCGCCCGCAATTCCCGGGAGTGCCGGACCCCGGAGCCCAGCCGATGATCCCCGCGACAGAACCGGTGGCGGCGGTGACTGACGCCGCCGATGAGGATCTGCTGACCCGAAAGGAAGCGTCCGCCTTCCTGATCCAATTCGGCATCCGCATGAAGCCGGAGACGCTCGCCCGGCTGTGGTCCACCGGAGGCAATGGGCCTCCCTGTCTGCATGTGCGGCACAGACCCTACTATCCGCGTGGCGTGCTGCGCGCCTGGGCCTTGAACCAGGTCAGCGACCTTCGCGCGTCTGCCCCGCCCGCGGCCAGGGGTCGGCGTCATGCCTGAGGCGGGATTGGAAGGGTTCAGAACGGAGTGGGCGCCCAGCGTGGCGGACCTGCTGGTCGACCCGGCGGTCAGCTTCGCTTTGAAGGACGTTCTTCGCACCTGGGAGGTTCGAGATCCGGTCGATGCGGCGCGGGACGCCCGCTTGCTGGCCGAGGTTCTGGAGCGCCGGGCGGACGAGGCGGTGTCATGGACAGTGTGAGCGAGCCGCCTCCGTTCGACGCGTTGGAAGACCGGATTCTCCCCTGGTCGCAGGTGAAGGTGATCTGCGGTCTGAGCCGGACGACGGTCTGGCGTATGCAGAAGACCGGAGATTTCCCGGCCTGCGTCCAGGTCTCGCAAAACCGGGTCGGGTGGTGGCAGAGCGAGCTGCTGGCGTGGCGACGGGCGAGGACGCCGAGGCGCCTGCCGGAGCCCCGGGCCATAGTGGAGAGGCCGGCGCCGGTTAGACCGCCAGTCAGGAGAACCCTGGAAGAGCCGCCGAGGTCAGCGGCGCCTGAGGCTGAGAGCGGCTCGGATCAGCCCGTCAAGAGCCGTCGGAAACGGAAATCTGGTGTTTCCGAAAACCAGGCTGCGTTCGACTTCGGAGGCTAGGAGGCGGACCGGGTCGATTGGACCCGCTTGAAACGGACGCGGTCGGCGCCGGCGATCAGGAAGGCGTCGAAGCCGGCGGCACCCCAGGCCTTGCGTTGAACGTGTGTTGTGGCCGGGTCGGTTGTGTTCGCCCACCACTGCGGCAGGCCCGCGCTCTTGGGTAGCATATAGCCGATCTTTCGCTCCATCTCGGCGAAGGAGAGTTCGAGTTCATCGGTCTTCAGTTTGCGGAGATAGTCCCGAAGCGGATCATACTTGCCCATTGACCTACAAAGCCGGACAGCGGCGTCGTTGCCAAGGGACAGACGCAAATGAAAACCTACGCAGAGGCCCTGGAGCCCGACGCCCGATATCGGATCGTGATGACGGACGACCCGGTCGACGGCCTGCGCCCGTTGAGCTTCCGCGACCACTACGACATGGTCGCCGATCTGGATCTGCCTGCCGGTGCACCGGACGTCGTGGCCAGGATTTATGCGCGCGCCCTGAACGCCTTGATCTATGGCTGGCTCGACTACGAACTGATGGTGGTCGCCGCCGGTCAGGCCCTGGCCAGTCTCGAGTTCGCCCTGAAGACTCGGCTGGGCGCTGACGCCAAGAAGATGCCCGGCCTCGCAAGGCGTCTGGGCTATGCGGTTGATCGGAACATTTTATCGCCGCCGCAGAAAAGTCAGTGGGGCGACGATCACCAGTTGCTCGTCCATATTCGCAACGAGATCGCCCACGGAAGCGAGCACGTCTATCCGCCGAACCTCGCGGCGATCATATTCGATCGCTGTCGGGCCCTGATTTGTGAGCTCAACGACCTTCCGGCGCCGAACCTCAGACAGCGATGACGGCGTCGTCCTTCAGGGCCTGGTGAGACCGGTATGGACAAGTTCGAGCTTCTGAGGACGTTCTGCGAAAGCGGGATCTCGCGACCGGAACAAAGCAGGCCGGTCGTCATCCCTTGGGGCGACCAGTCTCGGCTGCTCTGGCCGGAAGCGCAGTATTTCGCTCCGTGGCGCGACGTCGCCTATGCCCCGGCATCGGAACCCGCAGCTGACGCGGCGATTCAGGATCGCGTCCGCCTCAAGCGCTGGAAACGGGTTTCGCCGGAGGCGGGCCGGGTGCTGGGCTCTCGCCTGACGCAGGCGCTTTCAGTGATCCAAATCAATGAAATGGCCGGTGAGCGCGCAGGAACACCCTTTCCGTCGGGACTGGATGACAAGGCGCTAACCGCGGCCCTGTTGATCTACTGGTGCTACGCGATGGACCTGCCCTTGGCGGAGTCGGGCGGCGCGCCGGCCGGCCGCGCCTGACGACCCCAGACCCGCGAGCTTCGGAACTGGTGACCTCAGAGTTGAAGGCGAGCGGACGTCCGAATCTGGCGCACACTCGAGGCAGTTCGTCTTGAACATCCGGATTCCTCGATGACCGCATCCTTCTCTCTCATCATGCCCGACCTCAGAGCGGTTTCCGACGAGGACCTTGAGTCCCTGCTGCCCCAGGCAGACGGCGCCTGGAGCCGGCAATCCAAGGCCCTGATGCTCAGCCTGGGCGCGCAGAAGCTCAATCTGAACAGCAACTGGGCCGAGGTCCGGCGTGACTGGGTCTGTGAGGCCTGTCAGCGCCGCAAGCCCGATATCGCGCGGGTCAGCGATAACGGTGTCCTTCTGTGCCAGCTGGAATGGCATCACGACCACCTGCGCGATCACGCCAAACAGAGGCTTCGCCCGCTCGTGAACATTGAGGACCGGACCCCGGAAGCCCGGGACCTTCGGCGCGGCGTCGACGCCTGCAAAGACCTCACCATGCGGTTCTTCACCACCCTGATCTGCAACGACTGCAATACGGCCGAGGGGAAGGCCAAGGGCCGGCTCGGCGACCTGATCCCCAGCTATTTCAGCTTCTCGCCCCGCGAGATCATGCGCTTCATCCAGGTGAAGCCCAACCGGATGCATGGGATCGACGATGAGGCGGTCCGTGACGTCTGGAACGAGGTCGAGAGCGACGTTGCGGACCGGCTCGCCTTTCTCGACATCCTTGCGGGGCGTCTGAAAGCGGGAGGCCATCGCATCCAGGGCAATCCACCGCAGTTCTGGAGCCCACACGTCCTGACGTCGATCGTGCCCCGCCTCGCATCGCAGCAGGGCCAAGACGCAGAAAGCCTTTATCGGATACCCGGCATCGTTTCGGAGCGCTCGGTTCGTCACGACGGCTTTGGAATTTCGCCCCGTCTCAAGCGGACCGCCGCGCGAAGACCGAGCCTCGAAGACCTCGCGGCCTTCAGGACCTCCCAAGGCGTCGAGACACCCTGGCGGCGGGTCGTCCCGGACTGGCGGTGCGAGGTCTGCCGGCGCGATCGGAGCGAGGCGCTCCGACTTTCGGGAAAGGGCAAATGGACGGGACGCCTGCATCGTCACATGGTTTTCACGGCCGAGCGCGATCCCCAGGCCTTGTTCTGGCGCGTCGGGGATGAGAGCTGGATGGGGGCGTTCCGATCCTATCGGGTCGTGTACATCTGTCAGGACTGCCGCCAGGTCGTGACGGACCTGCGATCGATCGACGCCTCGTATTCGGAGAATGCGCTGAGCATCTCCGATCTTCGTGATCTCGTGACCGATATCGCGCCCAACCGAAAACACGACGTCGACATCCCTGCCGCGCGAGCGCGCGCAGATGAGAACTATGAGTATCTGGGGCTGATCGAAGACTACAACCGGCATCGGTCCCAGAGCATCAGCCTGACCATCGAACTAACCACCCTGACGGGTGAGTTCCGGATGGGCCTGGAGGAGGCGCTCATCGAACTGACGCCGCTCGCCTGGGCTCCCGGCTTTTCTGACGATCAACTCCGGGAACGACTCGACTGGCTGCTCCTGGAGGGGCGTCGGCTCAGGCGCGAAGACCTCGAACGTGATGCGGACCTTCTTCCAATGGAGCCCCTAGTCTGACGTTGGCGAATTGGAGGCGCGGGCCGGTAGCTGAAACGCCGCCACGACAACAATAATAACATTAGATTGAATGGTAACATTGCCAATGTTATCGTGCAGTCCAATGTTATCGAACGCGACATTTTTTGGGAGCCTGGGCCGTCTTTTCGACGATGCGGCGGCCTACGTCACGCAGCTGTTCGACATCCGATTGACGTTCAAAGACGCCGACGTCGGCCTCCTGCCGTTTTTCCTGACGGATCGCTATCGTCTCGCCGAAACGAGCCTGTTCGGACGAAAGCTGCTCATTCTCGCCACGCCCGGCCAGGACGCGGAAACCCCGGCGACAATCGCCAAACATATCGAGACCGCCCGCTCGACATCGGACGCGTTCGTGGTTGTCTTCCTGACCGACGCCCTGAGCTCGGCCAATCGCCAGCGTCTTATCCAGCAGGGCGTCAACTTCATCGTCCCCGGCAATCAGCTGTTCCTACCCGAGCTCGGCGCCGATCTGCGCGAATATTTCCGGTCAGAGGTCCGGCCGGCCTTGGAACAGTTGACGCCGGCCGCCCAGGTCGTGGTCCTGGCCTCGTTACTTCGTGAGGACCTCGATGGCCAGACGCCCAAGTCCCTGGCCGAGCGGTTTCAATATTCCGCCATGAGCACCGGGCGGGTGGTTGATGAACTGCAGCGGCACGGCATTCTCAGCATCGATGTTCGCGGCCGGGCGCGTCGCATCGCTTTCAAGCAGGAGGGCGACGACCTCTGGCGGGCGGTCCGTGATTTGCTTCAGTCGCCCGTCCGTGCCCGTCGTCTGGTCAGGCCGTTTCCCGAGGTCCAAGCGCTGCCGCTGGCCGGGGAATCCGCTTTGTCGGATTACACCCTCCTCGGTCCTCCCGTTCATGAAACCCGGGCAGTATCCGCCCGTCAGTGGAAGGGGCTGGTCTACCAGCACGACCTTCAGCCGGCCGACGATCGGGACCCGGAAGCCATCCGCATCGAAACCTGGTCTTACGATCCCCGTCTGATTTGCCATCACGGACCCGTCGTGGATCGCCTCTCCCTGTATCTGAGCCTGGAGGACCGTCATGACGAACGCCTCGATCAGGCCGTCGACACCCTCATGGAGCCCTTCGGATGGTCGTAGGTATTGATGTGTTCAAGGCGGCTTTCGCGGGCTTCGAGGACCAGTACACATTGATCGGCGGGGCGGCGGCCGAGATCCACATGACCGGCGCCGGTCTGCCGTTCCGACCGACCAAGGACCTCGACTTGGTCCTCTGTCTCGAGGCCCTGAAGTCGGAGTTCGTCCGATCCTTCTGGGCCTTCATCGACGCCGGCGGCTACCAGACCCGCGAACGCAGCGATGGCGCGAGGAATTTCTTCCGGTTCACCCATCCCTCTGACAAAACCTATCCGGCGATGATCGAGCTGTTCTCGCGGCTGCCCGATGTCATCACTGTGCCGGAGGGCGCGCGCCTCACGCCCATACCGCTGGACGGGACGGTCGAGAGCCTGTCAGCCATGCTGCTCGACGACGCCTATTACGCGTTGCTCAAGGACGGAACGACAGAGATGGACGGCGTCCCCGTCATCGACGTCCAGACCCTCATTCCCTTCAAGGCGTTCGCCTACAACAACCTGGCGCGCGACCGGGCGGACGGCCAGCAGGTCGATAGCCGGAATGTCACCAAGCATCGCAACGATGTGTTCAAGCTCCTTCAGCTGTTAGGGCCGACGATGACCATGGCGGTCCCGGACGGGATTGCCGCCGATCTGCGGGCCTTTGTCGAAGCGGTCGAGGCGGACAAAACCTTTGATCCGAAGGCGCTGAAACTCTCGCCGCCTGACGCGGGGCAACTCGTCGCGCGGCTCAAGGCCGTCTACAACCTCTAGCGAGATCGCGCCGGCGAAGCGTGCGACAGCGCGGCGGAACAAAACAGGAAGAGTTTTGGAAATCACGCTATGGTTCCTGAGTGATTCCATCATCCGTGACCTCGCCATCGCCTCAAACGGCCTCCGGACCCGGCCGTCGCCTCGTCTTCATCAGCCATGCCAATCCTGAGGAGAACGATTTCGTCCGATGGCTCGGCGTTCAACTCGCCAGCGCCGGCTATGAAGTCTGGTCGGATGTCACCAAGCTGATCGGCGGGGAGCTGTTCTGGGACGACATCGAAGACGCCATTCGCCATCACACGGCGAAATTCATCCTGGTCGTCTCAGCCGCAGCCCTGAACAAGGAGGGCGTGAAAGACGAAATCCACCTCGCCGTCACGGTGGAGCGCAGCGACAAGATCGCCAATTTCCTCTTGCCGGTCAGGGTCGACGATGTCCCCTTTTCGGACTTCAAAGCCAATATCGCCCGCAAGAATGTCATCGACTTCAAGGCCGGGTGGGCTCCCGCCCTGGCCAGAGTGTTTCAGGTTCTTGAGCGTGACGGCGTGCCGAAAGGTGCAATCGCCCTGGCTGATGTCGCAGCCTGGTGTCTCCGGCGGTCCGACGCCGATCAGATGCCCCGGATTGAGCCCGAGCAGCTCTACTCGAACTGGCTCCCAATCGCCTCGCTACCTCCCCAAGTGTCCCTCTTCTCGCTCGGCGTCGCCGAGACGGCGGTCACGAGCGTCATGGCCGAGACCCGTCTCCCCTGGTTCAAATACTTCAGGCTGGTGGGGACGTTCGGCACGGAGGTGGATCTGAAGCTCGCTCTTCCGGAACAGGTCATCGAGCATCGCTACACCTTGCCGCTGGAAGACATGTTGGCCGGAATGCCGGCGGCGATGCCCGGTGTAAAACGCGCGGACGCGCGGCGCATGGTGGTCAACCTCCTGCGGCAATCCTGGAACAACGCCATGGCGGCCAAGGGATTGTCCGCGTTCGAGATGGCCGACAATTCGGTCGCATGGTTCTTCACCAAGGACCTGATCGAAAAGGACACCGCCTATTTTGTCGATCACACCGGCAAACGCAGGCGCAAGGCCATGGTGGGCCGGAGCGAGAAGCGGGGAGTTTACTGGCACCTCGGCTTCATCGCCAAACCCGTCATGACGGACACCCCCCATTTCGTCATGAAGGCGGCCGTCATCTTCTCGCACGACGGCAAGACGCCGCTCGATAGCGTGGAGAAGATGCACAAGCTCCGGCGCGGCTTCTGCCGGAACTGGTGGAACGGGCAGTGGCGCGATCTGATGTTGGCCTACGTGGCCTGGATCGGTGACGACGACGGCCGCCTGAGGTTGCCGATGGGCGATTTTGCAGAGGTCGTCGTGGATGCGCGGCCAGTCCTATTCGAATCGCCGATCTCTTGCGCCGATCCCGCCGTGAAATCCCGGGCCGTGGTCCTGGATGATGAGGACGAGACGCCTCCGGAAGCGCCGGTGGAGCCGGACGAGGCCTTCGAGATCGCGGACATGGCGGAGCCCGCAGATGACTGAACCGCTCCAGAGCCTGCAGATCCTGCCGGAGCCGCTACTCCAGTTCGGACACGGCCAGATGCTGCCCGATCCGAAGGATGGTCTGTTCCTTTTCGGCCCCATGATCGACGAGGGCAAACCCGCTGAAATGAGGGTCGGCGTCATCGGCACGGACGAGGGAATAGCGCGGTACAAGAAGTGGGTATCCCAGATCACGGGATATATTCCGGCCGCCAAGGCGGAGCAGCACCATCTGGCTTTCCCGGGCTTTGAGGCGGCCTTCAAGACCAAATGGCCCGCCAACCCCGTCGCGACCATCTCGATTTCAGCGGCGGCCTTGTCGAGCACAGTCCGGATCCCGGACGGCCACGAGCGCGTGTACAAGACCGTCGATCTCTTCGACCAGGCTATCCGAAAGTTCCTCCGCGAGGAGGACAGCGTGCCGGCGGTCTGGTTTGTCGTTATTCCGGATGATGTACACCGGTTCTGTCGGCCGAAGTCGATCGTTCCCTTGCCCGAACGGACCCGAACCAGCCAGCGGTTCTCCGCCCGTACGGCGCGGAACTTCGTACAGGTGCCGTCGATGTTCGCAGAGGACAACGCCGCCGCCGAGCCCTACCGGTACGAGGTCGATTTCCACAACCAGCTCAAGGCGCGGCTGCTCGATCAGAAAGTGGTTCTTCAGATCGTCCGGGAATCGACGATCGATCCGGAGGGCGTCAATGCGCTCGGCGGCAAGCCGCGGATGCTACAGGATCCCGCCAATATCGCCTGGAACTTGTCGACGACCGCCTTCTTCAAGGCCGGGGGGCGTCCTTGGGCTTTAGCGGGTGTCAGAGAGGACGTCTGCTACATCGGTCTCGTCTTCAAGAAGACCGATACCGCCGGATCGCCAGGGAACGCCTGTTGCGGCGCCCAGATGTTTCTCGGATCCGGAGACGGCGTCGTGTTCAAGGGCGCAGTGGGCCCCTGGTATTCGCTGACGACGTCCGAGTTCCACCTTGATGAGGCGAAGGCGAAGGAGATCGCCGGCCTGGTGGTCGAGGCCTATATCGCCAAGCACGGCCGCCCGCCCAAGGAACTTTTCATCCACGCCAAGCAGCATTTCAACGAGGCGGAATGGCGAGGCTTCTCCAGCGCCGTGGGACCTGACACACGGCTTGTCGGCGTGCGGATCCAGACGACGCGCGAGATCAAACTCTTCCGTCAGGGACGGAGCCCTGTTCTGCGTGGAACGGCCCTTACCGTCAGCCCGCGCAAGGGCTATCTCTGGACCGTCGGATTCGTGCCCGATCTCCAGACCTATCCAGGTCGCGAAGCGCCCAACCCACTGTCCATCGAGGTGACCAAGGGCGACGCGGATCTGACCCAGGTCATGCAGGACGTCCTAGGTCTCACCAAGTTGAACTTCAATGCCTGCATCTACGGGGATGGCACGCCGGTGACCTTGAGGTTTGCAGACGACGTCGGCGAAATCCTGACCGCCGCGCCAATCGCCAACCTGCCGCCCTTGCCCTTCAAGCACTACATCTGAAGGCCACGAACAGCCGCGGCTCCGGCGTCCCACCGTGTGTTGAAGCAAGCCCTTGACTAAACACCCACTTCGTGGAAGTTAAAACTTCCAGAGAGTGAGAGTTTACATGGGCCGCCCTTCGAGATCGACACAGGACTTACTGACCTCGCGCGAAGTGGCGTTGGCGGCGGATATTACGCCGCGCAATTTCGCGCTACTCCACGATCAGGGACTCGCGCCCAGAGCGCGGGCCAGCGTTTCGGGCAAGGCGGGCGCGCGAGTCTACGACGGCGTCGGGCTGGCGCACGCCGCGCTGATCGGAGCGCTCCACCTCAGCGGTCTCGAGCTCCTGGTCGCCGGCCGGCTGGCCGCCGCCTTCGCGGACCAGTTCGACGTGAGCTACGGCAAGCTCCCGTCAAACCTTGGGGCCTATATCCACGCGCCGCTCAATCCGCGGTCGGGCTACAGGCCGTGGGACGACGAGCCGGGCGAAGCGCCGATCGATACTGATCAGGACTACTGGCTCCATGAAAGGCTCCGGAACCGGTCGGGCCTGTATCAGCCTGCGACCGCGCTGACCGGCGATTTCATCATCGACATCGCGGACCACAGTTTCGTCACCACGGAGAACAAGGGGCGGGAAACGATCAAGGTGTTCTCGCCCGTCTCCGGCGGACTGCCCGCGAGCCCCGACTTCCGCATCGTCGGCCGGGGCTCGACCGCGCAGATCGTCGCGGTTCACGAGGAACTCGACAGTCTCGACGTCTTCAGCGATGCGCGGGCCGCCGACCAGTTACGCCGCCTTGAACGAGACTATCTCGATGGCCGCGACAATGCGGTGACGCGCCTGCGCATCAATCTCTCCCTGGCGATCCGCAACGCGTTCGATCGCCTCCAGGATCAGCGGGCCAGCATCAGCATGGGCTGATCGCGCCCGACGCCCAGATGTCTTTCGCTGCGCCAGGCATCTCACGTCATGGCATCACTGATTCTTGGTCGCCAGCTTCACCCAAACGCCTGCGGGCCTCTTGCAAGGCGTGGCCCATGACTTGCCACCGCGCCATGGGGCCGCGCAGGTGAATGCCGTCCTTGCCGAGGTCGAGCATGACCCCGATCGAGAGCTGCATCTCCCTTCGCCCCGTTGAGGTTTCGAACGTAAGCATTGTTTCCGCACGCGAGCTGCTTGGGGTCGTGTCCTCGAACCGTTGGATACGGAAATCCGTCAGCCTAAGCCCGCGCGCGTCGCGACGGGCTTCGTAGGCGAGCTTTCCGGCGCTCTTGCCGACGACATTGATCGATCGGCTCCCCATCAGCATGAAGTTGCTAGTGCTCCAGCCGACTAGATAGTCGTGAAGCGCTTCCTCTGGCGAGCCGGGTTCGAGACTATCTGGCAGGCCGGGGAGGTCTCGGGCCGTCCAGGCGTCGAGCGCCTTTTTCTCCGCGTCTCGACGCGCCGCGCTTGATACGGCCTCGTCGATAATATCGCCAAATGACTGTGAGGCCTTGCGCTTCTGGACCGCGATCCGGTCCGGCTCGGCGGCCTTCTCTTGAGCCCAATCGACCAAGGCCTGGAACAGGTGCCAGGCCTTGGCGCAGGCGATCCGGTTCCCGTAGCCGCTATCACGACCATGCAGGATGCCGTGCCGGTAGGGGATTGAAATCGGGTCCCCCGTCGTTTTGGTGCGTGGCGCCCTGATGAGACCGATCAGGGCGGGCAAGCCGGTCGGGTGACCGACGATGGAATCAAAGGCCGTGAGATCGGCGTGCTCGGAGAAGACGCTGAAGCCGCCGACGTCGTAGGCCAGCCCGTCAGAGGCCATAAGCAGGAGTGGCGTGGCGGCGAGATAGCGGCCCTCAAGGAACAGCGCCTTGGCCTCTTCAAGCTGGGGCTTGCGCTCGTACACCTTGTGGAAGCGATGGGAGCGCATGATCAGGAACCTCAGCGTCGGCTCATCGAAGATGTCGGCCAGCAACTGCTCCGCATCGACCGCCCTGCCTGCGGTCTTGAGTGCGATCGCGGATTCCATCGCCTCTGTGGGCATGCTTCCGCAAGTGACCCAACCCACGCCCGAGAAGGCGGTGTTGAAGCGGTCGGGCAGGGTCAGGACGCCGGCCTTGTCGACGACGTCCGCCAGCGCTTTGGCGGCGTCTGCCAATGGGCCATCCGGCGGCACGATCCCGAGGCTCGCGATGAGACGCGCCGCCTCAGCCGCCTGCATCATCTCGGCTGCTGTCGGGTTGTCTGAGATCTTCTTGCCCATGACGGATCGTAGCAGCCGATTCGCTTCGGCAACCGTTTTGTCGGAACGTCGCGGGGCCGTCAGCCGCCTTGGGGCCCGGCCTCGGCGTCGGCCTTGCCGAGATCAGTAAGCGTCGTTCGCAGCGCCGAAAGGATGTCGTTCGCGTCACGCACCTTCACCAGCGCCGCAAAATAGCGCGTCGTGCGCGCCATGGCGTCGATCGCGAAGAAAAGCGCCTTGGGAATCTCGGTTTCAAACGGTCCCAGTATCGGCCGGACGCCCTTGTCTCCTGTCCGCAGCTTCAGGGCGTCCAGACTATTTCGCGAGAGATGCCCGTAGAAGCCGCTCGCGAGACGATACTGGAGGTAGCCGGGATCTCCGGGCAGGCTCGCCGCCAACGCCTTCATGGAGATCGGCCGGCGTTTGCCCAGCAGCGCGGCATGAGCCGCTTCTCTTTGCACCGACGCGGAATGGAGCTCGGCGTTTCCTGGGTAGGCCGCCCGGAGGAGCTGTTCACGATCGACCGCGTGCTTGTGGTGATCGATGTCCAGCTCCTCGAGCGCCTTCTCCGGATTGGTCGCCAGAAGACTGAGCCAGAACCCGGCTTCGTGGATGGGGCGCACCGCGCCCACGGCCTCTATCGTCATGGCGCGCTCGGCAAGCATGATGCTTGCCGTGTAGGCGTTAAGTGCACGGCCGTAGACGCGAACGGCGGTCGGCGCGGCCGCATTTGCAGGCCCGCCGTCGCCGGCGTCCTGATGATCCTGGAATAGGCTCACGGCATACCGGTTCAGCTCGCGCGCGAGCTCGAACCAGTCACGGTAGTTGTCGATGTAGATATGTCGCCACGTCTCGACCTGTGGCGACAGCAGGCCATCATCTACAATCGCCTCACGAGGGTCTGCCTCTTTCCGCTCGGTCATGGTTCCAGTCCATCATTTCCAACTTGGCGAACCACGCAGGAGATTCGCACGAGACAGCGCAATCTCAATTAGCCCTACTATGCCGATGAGCCCCGCCCACCCCGATGGCGAATGCGAACGGCGAGCGTCAGCCATTTGCGGCGGGTGGTGAAGGACGGATGGGGCTACTTTCGCGGCACGCGAGGTCCCAGAAAAGGGGGCGAAAGGATACCATTATGCCGACCCCCTCCCTCTACGACCGCCTTGTGGCCCTGCCAGCCCCAGACCCCAGCATCGATGCTCCGGTCCCGCCTGAAATCATCGCGTTCAATGTGTCGGTGACACGAAGACTTCGGTCGTGGAAACAGTCCACGCTCGCGGATATGGCCGGCATTTCTCTCTCCACCCTCGAACGCATCGAACGCGGGGAGAAGGTTCAGCCCGAGGCGCTCGACCGGATAGGCGCGGCGTTCGGTTTTGAGCCAGGATACTACACGGCGACCCGGCGCCCGCTGACGCCTGATGAGCTGGCAGAGCCGGAAAACAACCCCTATCCCCACATCGCAATCGTGAAGGTGTCGCCGCTCGACAACCAGGCCAAGCTCCGATCCTTGGCCGGATGCGACCTGGTCGTTCATGCGCCGCTCGGCGGAGATCCGGAGCCTTCATCGCTGGTCAGCGGCCTGTTCGAGCTGATCGAAGTTCTCGCCTTCCGGCTTGCCGCAGGACCGTTGCTGACGAGATCGAGCGTAGGCGGGCTACGGGAACTCTACCATCTGATCTTCAGCCATCTCGATGAGATGCGCCGCGAAGGCTTGGGTGTCGTCTTCGGAGTTGAACCCGACACCTCTTCTAAGGCGCCGCGACGCGTCGGGATTGTTGGCATCGCACACCGGGACGCCGATCCGGCTGTTCGGGCCCGGAAGATTCTGATCCTGGATCGCCGTCATTTTAGCGGCGCCGACGATCAAGGATCGCAGGCCTCGTGATGGCTCAGCTGTTAGAGCCGGCCGCTTTGTTGGCGGCGGCCGCCTTGGCATCGGCGCTGGCCAAACTCGTCTGGGCGATCCGCCGCCGACGTTGATCAGAAGCTGACGCGCGAGAGCCGAAAGCCCAAGCTAATGGTTCACGGTTGCCCCTTGTCGAGCCTTACAAGGGCCGTCAGAACGGGCTGCAAGCAAAGGTTGCGGCATCTCAGCGTGTCGCGTCAAGGGGAGTGGCGTCTTGCACATCGAACGACTTGAAATTTCCGGCTTCCGATGCTTCGGACCAAACCCTATCCCGATCCTTCTCGATCAAGGCTTGACCGCCTTCGTCGGTGTAAATGGTGCGGGAAAGACCGCTGTTATGCTTGCGCTTCAGCGGCTCTTCGGCGTTACGCCGGACCAGCGGCGGCTTCGGCGACAAGACTTCCATATCCCGGCTGTGGAAGTGAATCCGCCTAATGAGCGCCGGTTCACCATAGAGGCGGTTTTGGCCTTTCCGGAACTCGACGATCCGCTTGCGGACGCGTCTGCCGTTCCTGAGTTCTTCTCTCAGATGGCGACGGACGACAGCGGAAGGATGAAATGCCGCTTGCGGATGGAGGCGGTCTGGACGGATGACGGCTCCATCGATGGGGCGATCGAACACACCTATCGCGCCGTTCGGACGATGGGGGCATACACGGACGCTGAGTGTTCGGACCTGAAACCCAAAGATAGAGCCAGAATCCAGCTCATCTATGTACCGGCCTCGCGGGACGGCATCTCGCAGGTGACGGCCTTTTTGCGTGGACGCTTGTGGCGGGCGATCAACTGGTCGGAAGGCACGCGGACGACGTTCGCTTCGGCGGGCTCTGCCCTGAACAACGCGTTCTCCGGCGAGCCGGCGGTAGACGCCGTGGTCGCAGCAGTCACCAGGCGATGGCAGCAGGTCCACACCGCAGGCACGGACTCCACGCCGGTGTTTCGGCCTATCGATCTCCGGTTCGAACAGTTCATCCGCAAGGCTGAGGTATTGTTCCGCCCCGACGAGGCAGGGCGCGAACGTGGTCTCGATGAGTTGAGTGACGGCCAGCGATCTCTGTTCCACCTCGCCATGACCGCGGCGACGCTCGACGTAGAATCGAACCTGGCGACGGATCCCCGCCCTGATGGATTTCAGCCCGGCGGCATCAGCATTCCCGCCTTGACCCTGATCGCCGTCGAAGAGCCAGAAAACAACCTCGCGCCGTTCTACCTCTCCCGTATCGTCCGACAGATCCAGGAACTGACCGCAGGGTCACGGGCTCAAGCTATGCTATCGAGCCATTCGCCAAGCATTCTGGCGCGGGTGAAGCCGGAGCAAGTCCGTCATTTCCGCCTCGACCCGAAGACCCGCGCCTGCCGCGTGAGAGGGATCCGATTGCCTCCGATCGCGGACGAGGCTTCGAAGTTCGTTCGCGAGGCTGTGCGAACCTACCCCGAACTCTATTTTGCCCGTTTCGTGATCCTCGGCGAAGGCGCCTCCGAAGAGGTGGTGCTCCCGCGCCTCGCCGAGGCCCTTGGCCTGGACATCGATCGGTCTTTCGTGGCGGTGGTTCCCCTTGGGGGCCGCCACGTCAATCACCTGTGGCGGCTGCTTGTCGATCTGGACATTCCGCACGCGACTCTTCTGGATCTGGATTACGGTCGTGCGGGCGGCGGCTGGGGGCGCATCAAGACCGCCTGCGCGCAGCTGATGGAAAATGGCGTTCGGCCTGACCAACTTTTCCAAACCCCAAGCCCGGCGGGCCCTTCGGCCGACCTGGCGGCCTTCGACACCTTCGCCGCCGCCAACTGGACAAACATTCAGACGTGGGCGCGATCTCTTCGAAGGTTCAACGTCTTCTTCTGTGAGCCGCTGGATTTGGATTACTCGATGCTGATGGCATTGCAGGCCGCCTATTCGGCGCCAGAGCCCGGACGTTCCGGACCGTCCCCGGCCGGGGAGCCGCGAGACGCCGTGTTGGGCGACGGCGGCATTCACGCCCTCTACGACTCCAGCCAGGACAGCCTGCTGCGCTGGTATCGTTATCTGTTTCTGGGGCGAGGCAAGCCAAGCACGCATGTGCGGGTTTTGAGCGGTCTCGACAGTCCGGCCCTCGCTTCGGCGGCTCCCGAGGAACTGAAGGCCTTGCTCGGCTCCGTCGCGGCCCAGCTCGATCCCCCGCCGCCGGCTGCGCCCGGGGCTCTGACCGTATCGCCAACATCATGACGTTACGGTTCACCGCGCCAGACGACTGGAGGCCGCGCGGGATCGATGCCCTCGAACCCGCCGCGTGGACCGCGCTCCGCCACCCGGGATCGACCTCAGTAGTCGCAGGCCCTGGGGCGGGCAAGACAGAGTTCCTGGCGCAGAAGGCGACCTATCTGCTGGAAACAGGCCTGTGCCGCCCGCCTTTCCAGATCCTGGCCATTTCCTTCAAGGGCGATGCCGCCGGAAATCTGGCGGACCGCGTCAAACAGCGATGCCCTGCGGAGTTTTCGGATCGGTTCACTTCGATCACGTTCGACGCCTTCACCAAAAACCTGGTGGACAGATTCTACACTGCAATTCCCGCCGAGTGGCGTCCGACGAAGCCCTATGAGATTGCCTTTTGGGATTACAAGTCGACCAACTATTGGCTCACTCAAGCACGGCTTGCGGCGCCAGGTCCATGGAAGGCCGAGATCGAGGAGATCGGTCCCTCGAGTTTCGAGGGTCGTACGGTGGGGGCCAGACGCATGCTCGTTCCTCACCCGGAACCGCGATCCGGGGCTGAGTTTGCGACCACACGGTGGTGGTCAGAGCAACGGGGTGCGGGAAATCCATCCAACCTGACCTTCGTCACGTTGAACCGCATGGCCGAGTTGCTTCTGAGATCAAATCCTCAGATCGCGAACGCACTCCGCGCCACCTATCCTTTCATCTTCGTCGACGAGTTTCAGGACACCACCTTCGCTCAGTATGATTTCCTCTATTCGGTCTTCAGAGGCAGCAGCGCCGTAATCACCGGCGTCGGAGACGACAAACAAAGGATCATGGGCTGGGCCGGCGCGAGACCAGACGCCTTCGCCCGATTGGAAGCAGACTTCCACGCTCTGCGGGTGCCCCTGCTCTTCAACTTTCGTTCTTCACCGGATCTCGTCGCCATCCAGCATGTCGTCGCACGCGCCCTCGACCCATCGTCGCCACAGGTCTTGGCCAAGACAGGCAAACTTATCGATGGCGACGTGGCCCAGATTTGGAACAGCCCGACATGCGCTCAAGAAACGCGCCATCTCGCGACGTGGTTGGCCAGCGACATGAAGCGGAGAGGACGTCGCCCACGCGACTATGCGATCCTCGTCAAGCAGAAGGCGGAGGCGGTGGACACCGAACTCCGCGCGCCGATGGCCGCGAGCGGCTTGCGTATTCGCAACGAAAGCGCGCTGGTCGGCAAAGTCCCGCTTCAGGACCTGCTGTCCGACAGCCTCTGCCGGCTCGTCGTCGCTGCGCTCAGGCTCGGATCTGTCCAGCGTTCGCCTGCAGCCTGGCAGTATCTATCCGCCGCTGTCTCGGCGCTGAGAGCGATCCCGCCCGGCGACGATGCTGCGGACGCCCGGGCTGAAGCCACTCTGTCCCGTTTTCTGGCCGGGCTTAGGAAAGACATGACTGAAACCGCGCCCTCGGCGGAGGCGGCGGTTAACATCGCAGAGGCCGTGTTGACCTTCCTCGATCCCGCGGCCGTTCAAAGAACCTATGTTGAATATGGAGCAAGCAATCTTCTCGAGATCGTCGTTGAAGGGCTGCTGCAGCACCTGATGGCATCGGCGACCGGGGTATCGACCTGGTCCGAGTGCTTGGATGCCTTCGAAGGTCTCGATCAGATACCTCTGATGACCGTGCATAAGAGCAAGGGGCTTGAGTACGACACGATCGTCTTCATGGGTCTCGACGACCAAGCTTGGTGGGCGCACAAACCCGGCGACAAAGAGGGCCTCGCCGCGTTTTTCGTCGCCCTCTCCCGAGCGAAGCAGCGGGCCATCTTTGCGTTCTGCCAGCAACGTGGCCAACGATCAAAGGTAGCCGAACTCTACGCGCTCCTAGGGCAGGCTGGCGTTCCGGAAATTTCCATCTAGACCGATCGGGCAGACACCGAAGCGACCGTTTGCGTCAGTTGCTCATAGCGTCCGAACCTCCGGAGTCAGTGAGCATGTTGCTGTCTGGTGGTATTGTCAGACTGATTGCGGCCAAGTCTGTCGAAGCCGTTCGACCATGTCTGTGCGCCGGGCGGGCTCCAGACGGTCGAGGTTCAACTGCTTCCAGCGCACGGCGGGGAGGTCGGCGGCGTCGGGCAGGCCGATCAGGTCCCAGTCAGGCGCGCCGGCCTTGAACCCGATCAGGAAGGCGCGGTGGACCTCGGGCATGTCATCGACGATGGCGGTGATCAGGGCTGTGCGCGCCGCGATGAGGTCCTGGAGGTCCACCGGGTCTTCGGTCATCCCATCGAACCCGCGTTCGAACTCCTGGGCCAGATTCTTGGGATTGGCGCGGAGCACCTCGGCCATGGGCCGGTGGTGGCTGGCCAGATAGATCACAAAGGCCTGTCGCAGTGCCGGCGTGATCCCCTCATTGGCCAGCAGATCGCGGACGTCGAACAGATCGCGAGGATGTTGGCGGTCCAGCGCGGCCATGATCTTGCCGGCATAGAGATCGGCGTGGGAGACCATCCGCGCCTCCGCATAACCGAAGCGCTCTTCCACCGCTGCTGAAACCGGACGGACTTCGGGCTCGAACACCACGCCGCGCAGGACCGGCGTCACCTCCACCTTGATCACCGCGCCGTCCGCCCGGACGAGCAGCTTGTCGATCACGGGCTGGGCTCCACCCTTGCCTCGCACGACGACCGACCCCGGCAGGGCGTGTTCGATGGCGTCAGCGATCCGCCTCAGCGCCGCATCGATTGCGGCGAGCGATGTGTCTCGATCCTCGACGGGCAGATAGGTCAGGTCGATATCGACCGACAGCCGCGGCAGGTCGCGGACGAAAAGATTGATCGCCGTGCCGCCCTTCAGGGCGAAGCAGGGTTCCTGGAACACGAGGGGAAGGGTTCGGACGAGGAGGCGGACCTGCCGGGCGTAGACGTCACTGACCGGCATCGAGCGACCTCGGCACGGTGATCTTGTAGGTCGGGTCCAGTCGACCGCCCTTGGCGAGCACGCGGTTGCCGCTGCCCAGATCGATGGCGTCGCGGTCCAGGGCTTTCAGCCACGCATGACCATGTCGGTCAGCGAAATAGAAGAACAAGCGTTTGACCTTCACGCTCACGCAATCCTCGAGCAGACGCTGGAGACGTCGCGGGCTGAGGGTGGCCAGGGCGCCCATCAGCTGGTCCGCCTGGTCGAAGCTCTCATGATCGGGGAGTTCGTCCAGAAGTTCGAGGATCGCGCGCTCGGGCGTCGACTGGCGCAAGGGCCATTGCCAGTGGCCCAGGGGGGTGTCCACTACTGCGGCGCGGGCCCAGTCCGCCAGGAGGCCGGTTTCGCTGGAGTCCTCGCGGAGCCGGGCGACCTCGAAGTATCGGGCGCTGCGGAACAACTTCTGGGACGAATGATATTTGAACGCGACATCCAGAGGCAGGTCGGCCAGCCAGGTCGGCGGGGTTTCGTCGCCATAGAGATGAACCTCCTTGCGGGTGGCAAGAAGGTAGTGGGCGTAGCCTTGAAGTTCGAGCGCGGTGCGTCCTCCCACGACGATGGAATAGTCGAGCAGGGCCTGGAGCGAGAGCACGGCGACGGGCCAGTCGAGGGTTCCGCGCGGACGTCGATAAACGCGGCGCGCCGTGCGTTCCAGGCGCCCCGAAGCGACGTATTTGGCCCTTAGCGAGTTGGGATAGCCGTTCTCGTTCATCCAGCCGGAATCGACCAGAAGGCCTTCCGGGAGGATACGTTCGAGCTTGTTTAGCTTTCCCTGCATTTGAACACTATTAGTGTCCTAATATGAAGGTTGTCAAACACATTGGTTTGCCATTCGGCATATTGGAACACCGTGAGTGTCTTACTAGGATCATAGACAAACTATGGCGCAGGGTTGATATCAGCGCGTGGACCCGAGTTCAGGCCTTGGGACTGAAACGCTCACCGATCCGCTCCGCAAGCGCGCGAACCGGATCGTCGCTCAGATGGGCATACCGTTCCGTGGCGCGACTGTTGGCGTGTCCCAGAGCCTTTCCGATCATCGGGAGGCTGGCCCCGTCGGCCAGGGCGAAGCTTGCGAAACTGTGGCGCAGGTCGTGGATGCGGACGCCTTCCAGCTTGGCTTTGGGGAGCACCTTGTCGCGCCAGATCTTGGACTCGGAGGTCGCATATCCGTTGTCGCCCTTGGTGGCCGGGAAGACGAACTGGCTTCGACCGCGGGTCTTGTAGAGACGCTGCAGGATTCCGAAGGCCATGTCGTTGAGCGAGATCCGACGATCCCCCGTGCGACCGCCGGCCTTGGTGCGGCTCGGCGGCAGCACGAGCCGGCGCCGGTCGAAGTCGACCTCCGTCCAGCGCAGGCCCGCGATTTCGTTTCGCCGCGCGCCCGTCAGAAGCAGAAGCCGATAGACTGCGCCCTGCCGTTCGGAGATCGTCGCATCCGCCTCCAGGGCGTCGAGAGCGGCGATCAGGTCCTGGGCCTGGGCCTCTGACAGGAAGCGTTCGACCGCCGGTCGGAGCTTTCGTTCGACCTTGGCGCAGGGGTTCGGGCCGGCGAAATGGCCCTTGTCGATCGCCCAGTTGAAGGTCGCCCGCAGGGTGGAATAGGTGCGGTCAGCGATGCCTGCCCCGCCCTTGACGATGGATCGACCACGAAGTTTGGTCTTCACATCCTTGGCGGTCTTCCCGGCCGTGATCGAGCGGATCATCCCGGTGATGTGGTCGCGGGTGACCGTATCAAGCGCCAACTTCCCAAGCAGGGGTACGACGTGGCGCTCGAGGTTGGTCCGGTCCATGGCCCATGACGAATCCCGTTTGGTCGGTTTGTCGTCCGGCCCCCTCTCCAGATAGAGCTCAACCAGGCCTTTGACGGTAAGGCCCTCGATGCGCCTGCGGGCTTCGCCGGGATCGATGCCGCGCCGTGCGTCGACCACCACCGATGCGGCCTCCTTGCGAGCGCGGTCCGCGGTGAGCTTGTCCGGACCGTCGCCATGCTCGCCAAGCGTCAGCCAGCGTTGGATCCCGCGGACCCGGTACTTGATGGCGAAGATTCTTCGGACCGGCTTGGCGGCATGGCCGTGTCGGGTCTCGGTCCCCGGATAGATCCGAAGGCAGAAGCCTGCGATCTCGCTGTCCCAGATTCGACCCTCGCCGGTCTCCGGAACTGGCGCGCTCTCAACCACGCGCCTGGTGAGTTTTTGCTTCGTCATGGCGATAGAAACATACGCTCATTTCCGAGCCACCGCTACCACTCCGCTACCAACTCAAGTGAAACCGGCCGAAAAGCTCCGCAACCGGATAAACAAGAAACTCTATGCAAAACAACGTACAAAGCTGATTTTTGGAACGTCCTGAAAAGCCCGGAAATGCTGATCCCCAACATTGCCAAGGTTGGGGTCGAGAGTTCGAATCTCTTCGCCCGCTCCAAGTCGAGACTGATAAAATCAGGGGCCTGTCGTTCTCGGCAGGCCCCGATTTTTTGCCCTGAATCCTGGCGGTCCGTCAGATCAGGCCGGCCATCAGGGTCAGCAGCCCCAGTCCGAGCGACAACGGCGCGCGCAGAGCCAGCCACCCTTCGGGCGTCAGTCCTGCGGCCTTGAGCCTCAGATCGACCAGCAGGCTGGCGGCGATAAGGACGCCCAAGGCGATCAGGGACGGTCCGGGCCAGGTTTGGCCGGTCGCCCAGGGCCAGGCCGTCGCCAGGGCCAGCAGGGACGGCAGCACGGCCGCAATCCAGACCCAGCGCGGCCCTGCCCCTCGCGCCATGGCGGCCAGGCCCCACCACACCCCGCCCAGGAAGCTGAAGATCAGGGCGGCATAGGCATAGGCCAGGCTGAGGGCCGCGAACCGCACGTCCGGCCCGCCTCCGATCAGGACCGCGACCGCCGCCGCCTGGGGCAGGAGGCCCGCGAAACCCAGGACACGGGCGATCGGCGGCAGTCTGTGTCGGTCGGTCATTTCGTCATCCATCGGACACCTGTCGGGGCTGCGTGCGATCCGGATTATAGAGGACGCCCGTATATCATGGCGACCGCGCACTCCGTCCACGAAAGCCCTCGACGTCGATGACCCAACTGCTTGTCTGGTATGACGGAGGCTGTCCCCTGTGCCGCCGCGAGATCGCTCTGATGCGTCGGCTGGATCGCCGGGGCGCGATCCGGTTCGTCGATGTGGACAAGGGAGACGCGACCTGCCCCATCGATCGCGACGCCCTGCTCGCCCGGTTCCACGCCAGCGAGAATGGGCGGCTGCTGTCCGGCGCGGCGGCCTTTGCGGCCATGTGGCGGGCCATTCCCCTGCTGCGGCCCATCGGGCTGGCGGCGCGTGTTCCGGTGGTTCTTGCGGCGCTGGAAGGCGCGTACCGGCTCTTTCTTCGCGTGCGTCCGCGTCTTCAGTCTCTGGTCCGTAAGTGGGGATGACGCATGTCGGTGCTTAGGCTGGTGCTGGGCGATCAGCTGTCCGACGACCTGTCGGCGCTGGAGGGGCTGGACCCCGATATCGACACGGTCCTGATGGCCGAGGTTCGGGACGAGGCGACCTATGTCCGGCATCACAAGCAGAAGCTCGCCCTGGTGTTCGCCGCCATGCGAAACCATGGCGAGCGGCTGACGGCGCGGGGTGTCAGGGTGCGATATGTGCGGATCGACGATCCCGACAACAGCGGATCGATCACCGGCGAACTGGCGCGCGCCCTGGACGACGGCGCCTATGAGGCGGTGGTGCTGACGGAATGCGGCGAGTGGCGGCTGGCCGAGCATTTGGCGGCCTTCGCCGAGGGTGCGGGCCTGCCGGTCGAAATCCGCGAGGATCGGCGGTTCATCAGCTCGCACGACCGCTTCCGACGCTGGGCCTCGGGCAAGTCGCAGCTGCGGATGGAGTTCTTCTATCGCGAGATGCGGCGCGAGACGGGCATTTTGATGGACGGCGCCCAGCCGGAGGGCGGGCGCTGGAACTATGACGCCGAGAACCGAAAGAAGTTGGCCAAGGGCGTGACGCCGCCGGGTCGGATGCGCATCCCGCCCAACGCCGTGGCGCGCGAGGCGATGGCGGATGTGGAGCGGCTGTTTGGCGACCATTTCGGATCGCTGGACGGGTTCGGCTGGGCGACGACGTCGGACGAGGCGGAAACGACGCTGGCGCACTTCCTGAGCGACGCCCTGCCGTCGTTCGGGGACTGGCAGGACGCCATGGCCGAGAACCAGCCGTGGATGTGGCACGGGTTGATCTCGACCTCGATCAACCTGGGTCTGCTCGACCCGCTGGACGTCTGTCGCCAGGCCGAGGCGGTCTATCGTGCAGGTCGCGCGCCGCTGAACGCGGTGGAGGGGTTCATCCGCCAGATCCTGGGATGGCGGGAGTTCGTGCGGGGAATCTATTGGCTAAAGGCGCCGGAATATCGGGCGCGCAACTTCTTGGATGCGGACCGCAAACTGCCGGGGTTCTACTGGTCCGGCGAGACCGACATGGCCTGCGTCGCCGATGTGGTGAAGACGACGCGCGACAACGCCTATGCCCATCACATCCAGCGGCTGATGGTGACGGGCAACCTGGCGCTGTTGCTGGGGGTGCATCCCGATGCGGTCGATGACTGGTATATGTGCGTCTACGCCGACGCCTATGAATGGGTGGAGATGCCCAATACGCGCGGCATGGCCCTGTTCGCGGACGGCGGGATCGTGGGGTCCAAACCCTATGCGGCGTCGGGGGCCTATATCGACCGGATGAGCGACTACTGCGGGGCCTGTCGCTATGACTTGAAGAGCAAGAGCGGCGATGCGGCCTGCCCGTTCAACCGGCTGTACTGGGGTTTTCTGGAGCGCAATCGCCACCGGCTGAGGAACAATGTGCGGCTGGCCATGCCCTACAAGACGCTGGACGGGTTCGGCGAAGCGAAGCGTGCGGCCCTGGCGGCGGAAGCCGAGGCGTGTCGGACGCTGCTGGGGGCGACGCCGCTGGACTGAGCGTCAGACCCGGATGTCGAGGTAGGAGCCGGGGCGCATGATGCGGGGCTCTTCACGCTGAGGCGCCATGACGGGGGCTTCGGCGGGCCGTGCCGGGTTGGCCGTGCGGATCGAGGACATGACGGCGGCGGCGGGCGCGGGGGCTTTGGGAGCGGCGGCCTGATCCATGGCGGCGCGGAAAAAGGCCGCCTGGGCGTTGCGCGCGCTCGGCAGGTCGAGGCCCTGGGGGGGCAGGTTCAGCGGCAGGCCGGTGCGAATCGCGCTCATGCCAGTATGGTTAACGGAAACCCTCGAAAAAGGGTTAACGCGCGTTCAGGAGGATCACTGAGGGCGAGGCGCCGGGCTGGGTGCTGAACGGGGCGGGGCCTGCATGGAGGCGACCAGCCGTTCGATGTCGGCGTCGTCCAGCAGCGGGCCGGACTGTTTGGCTGTGATGCGGCCCAAAGCGTCGACGGCGAAGGTCTCGGGCACGCCGGAGATGCCCAGATCAAGGCCCGCCCGGCCCTCGCGATCCACCAGAACCATCGCATAGGGGTCGCCCAGCTCGTCCAGGAAGGCGCGGGTCGCGACCGGCTCGTCCTTGTAGGCGACGCCGACGACGGCGATGCCGCGCGCCTTCAGCGCCAGAAGCTTGGGGTGTTCGATCCGGCACGGCGCGCACCACGAGGCGAAGACGTTGACCAGCATGGGCCGACCGACGCCGGCGGTCTTCAGATCCAGATTGCCCGGCCCCGTCTGATCGCCGGACAGCATCGGCAGCACGGTCTCGGGGATCGTCTGGCCGACCAGGGCGTCGGGTTTGAACGCAGGATCGCGCTTCAGCGACCAGCCGACGAACAGGGCCGCCAGCGCCGCGAGGACGACCAGCGGGATGAGGGCCAGCCAGCGGTTCATTCTTGGGGTCCTACAGCGCCTTGCGCTGCTTGAGGACGCTCTTTTGGCCCTATCGCGCTTCGCGCGACTTGAGGGCGGTTGGACTCAGCGGCCTCCAATGTCGCGTCCGTCTCCAGCCGCGCCAGTTCCCGCTTCCATTTGCGCGAGGCGATGACGGCGCGGGCGGTCAGGGCGGCCAGGACCAGGGCGCTGACGCCCCAGGCGGGCCAGACGAAGGCGGCGTAGGGGGTCATGTCGAGGTCGAGCATCTGGGCCTTGCTCCTTACGCTTCCTGAGCCAAACGGGCGCGCAGGGTCATGACGCGGCGGCGGCGGATCTCGGTGCGGATGGCGGTCAGCCACAGGGCCGCGAACAGCACGCCGTAGGCCGCCAGCATGGTCAGGAAGGGCGGCAGATAGACCGGGTCCAGGCCTGACGATCCGGGGGTCAGGAAGCTGGCTGGTTGGTGCAGGGTGTTCCACCAGTCGACCGAGAATTTGACGATCGGCAGGTTGATCAGGCCGACCAGACCCAGGACGGCGGCGGCGCGCCCGGCCTTCTGCTCGTCGTCGATCGAGGCCCTCAGCGCCATATAGCCGAGGTAGAAGAGAAACAGCACCAGCACGCTGGTCAGGCGTGCGTCCCACACCCACCACGTCCCCCACATGGGTTGGCCCCAAAGCGACCCGGTGAACAGGGCGAGGGCCGTGAAGGCGGCTCCCGGCAGGGCGGCGGCGCGGGCGGCGGCGTCGGCCAGGGCATGACGAAACACCAGGGCGAAGAAGCTGGACACGCCCAGGGCCGCATAGGCGCCCAGGCCCCAGACGGCGGCGGGCACATGGACGAACATGATCCGCACCGTGTCGCCCTGCTGATAATCGGCCGGAACCGAGAAGCTGAGCCAGGCGCCGACGCCCAGCAGCACGGCGGCGAGGCCCCACAGAACGGGCGTCAACGGGCCGGTGAAGGCCATGAAGCGCTGCGGATTGGACAGGCCGAACATCGGTTCAGCGCTTACGCGGCGAAGGGGCGACGGGCAAGCTCACCCTTGCGCGTTCCGAACGGCGGCGGCGCCGGCGAAGGGCGCGATCACGGCGGCGAACAGGACGTAGGCGCAGAGCAACGCCAGGGCTGGCCCGGCCGGCTGGCCCGATCCGGCGCGTTCCAGGGCGCCGGCGCCGAACACCACGGGCGGAATGAACAGCGGCAGGACCACCACCGCGATCAGCAGGCCGCCGCGCTTGGCGCCGAGCGCCAGGGCGGCGCCAAGGGCGCCGGTGAAGGCGAACCCCGCCCCCCCGATCAGCGCGGTCAGTGCGGTCAGCGGCGCCAATGATGGCGGCAGGCCCAAGGCCATGGCGGCGACCGGGGCGGTCAGGGCCAGAGGAAGCCCGACGGCGACCCACTGGGCCAGGGCCTTGATCAGCACGACCTGCTCCAGCGACAGATGGCCCAGCGCCAGCAGGTCCAGGCCGCCGTCCTCCATGTCCCGCTCGAACAGCCGCTCCAGCGACAGCAGGGACGCCAGGGCCAGGGCTAGCCAGGCGACCCCGCCCGCGACGGGGCCGAGCGTGCGCGGATCGCTGCCGGCCGCCAGCGGCAGGATGGCGGTCAGACAGGCGAAGAAGCCGCAGGCCAGCAGCGGCCCTCCGCCTCCGCCCCAGGCCAGGTCCAGTTCGCGCTCCAGCAGGACGCGGGTGGCGCCGCGCAGGCCGGGCGGGCGCGGTTCCTGATCGGCGTCGCGGCGGCTCATTTCAGGCTCCCCAGATCGAGAGCACGGGTCGACAGGGGCAAGGGGTCATGGACGGCGGCGACGATCAGGCCGTCGGCTTCGAGATGGCGCTGCATCTGTTCGGCGAAGGCCTCGCGCCAGCGGGCGTCCAGCGGCGCCATCGGCTCGTCCAGCAGCCACAGGGCGCGCGGCGATCCGACCAGCCGCCCCATGGCCAGGCGGCGACGCTGACCGGCCGAAAGGCGGCGGACCTCCAGATCCAGCAGGGGCTTCAGGCCGAAGGCTTCAACGGCGTGATCGAGGCCATACTGGGTGTGCCCCAGCCAGTCGCACTGGAACCCCAGCTCCTCGCGCGCCGTGCGGCCGCCCTTCAGCCCGTCGAGATGGCCGAGGAAATGGGTCTCTCGCCCGCGCGCCTGCCGCTCGTCCAGCGGATTGCCGTCGCCGTCCTGGAAACCGACCGTGCCAACATCGGGTCGCAGTAGGCCGGCGATGGTGCGCAACAGGCTGGTCTTGCCCGCCCCGTTCGCGCCCGTCAGGGCCAGGACCTCGCCGGCGCGCAGGGTCAGGTCGAGACTGTGAAACAGCCGCCGGTCGCCGCGCGAGACGGTCAGGTCGGAGAGGGTGAGGGTGTGGATCATCTATGCCCCGCCAGGTCCGCAGAATCTGCGAACCCTTCTCAATGTCCCTGTCGAGGGTGTGGACACATGGACGGTGCGATCCCGTGGAGCTATAGGCACGGTCGCCGCAGCAGGCTTTCGCCGCGCGCGCAGGGGCCCTGTGAGCCGCTGCGTCTGTCGCGCGAAGGCGCAACCGGATTGTCGGGCGGCGCTGACCAGAGGAAGACTCCATGCCGTCGAACGACAGCTTCAAGACCCGCCAGGACCTTTCCGTCGGGCGTAAGAAATACGCCTATTACAGCCTTCCCGCCGCCGAGGAAGCCGGTCTGACCGGGATTTCCCGTCTGCCGCGCTCGATGAAGGTGCTGCTGGAGAACCTGCTGCGCAACGAGGACGGCGTGTCCGTCACCGAAGCCGACCTGAAGGCCGTCGCCGCCTGGGTCGAGAACAAGGGCTCGGTCGAGCACGAGATCGCCTTCCGTCCGGCCCGCGTCCTGATGCAGGACTTCACCGGCGTGCCCGCCGTGGTCGACCTGGCCGCCATGCGCGACGCCATGAGCGCCCTGGGCGCCGACGCCGCCAAGATCAACCCGCTGGTCCCGGTCGATCTGGTCATCGACCACTCGGTGATGGTCGACAACTTCGGCACGTCCAAGGCCTTTGGCCAGAACGTCGAGCGCGAATACGAGCGCAACATCGAGCGCTACAACTTCCTGCGCTGGGGCTCGTCGGCCTTCAACAACTTCCGCGTCGTGCCCCCCGGCACCGGCATCTGCCACCAGGTGAACCTGGAGAATCTGGCCCAGACCGTCTGGACCATCGATGAAGGCAAGAAGACCGTCGCCTATCCCGACACCGTCGTCGGCACCGACAGCCACACCACCATGATCAACGGCCTGGCCGTCCTGGGCTGGGGCGTCGGCGGCATCGAGGCCGAGGCGGCCATGCTGGGCCAGCCGATCCCGATGCTGATCCCCGAAGTCATCGGCTTCAAGCTGTCGGGTGCGATGCCCGAGGGCACGACGGCGACCGACCTGGTGCTGACCGTCACCCAGATGCTGCGCAAGAAGGGCGTCGTCGGCAAGTTCGTGGAGTTCTTCGGTCCGGCCCTGCCGAACATGACCATCGAGGACCAGGCGACCATCGCCAACATGGCTCCCGAATACGGCGCCACCTGCGGCTTCTTCCCGGTCAGCCGCGCGACCATCGACTATCTGACCGCCACGGGCCGCGACAAGGCGCGCGTCGCCCTGGTCGAGGCCTACGCCAAGGCCCAGGGCCTGTGGATCGACGAGACGAGCGAAGATCCGGTCTTCACCGATGTGCTGGAACTGGACATCTCGACCGTCGTGCCGTCGCTGGCGGGTCCGAAGCGTCCGCAAGACCGCGTCGAACTGACCACCGCCGCCCCGGCCTTCGAAACCGCGCTGACTGAAGTCTTCAGCCGCCCGACCGACGCCGAGCGCGTGTCGGTCGATGGCCAGAAGTTCACCGTCGGCGACGGCGACGTGGTCATCGCGGCCATCACCTCGTGCACCAACACCTCCAACCCGTCGGTCCTGATCGCCGCCGGCCTGGTGGCGCGCAAGGCCAATGCGCTGGGCCTGAAGGCCAAGCCCTGGGTCAAGACCTCGCTGGCCCCCGGTTCGCAGGTCGTCACCGACTATCTGACCGACGCCGGCCTGCAGAAGGACCTGGACGCCCTGGGCTTCAACCTGGTCGGCTACGGCTGCACCACCTGCATCGGCAACTCGGGCCCGCTGGATCCGGCGATCTCCAAGGCGATCAACGACAACGCCCTGGTCGCGACCTCGGTCCTGTCGGGCAACCGCAACTTCGAAGGCCGGGTGAACCCCGACGTCCAGGCCAACTACCTGGCCTCGCCGCCGCTGGTCGTGGCCTACGCCATCGCTGGCTCGATGCGGATCGACATCACCAAGGATCCGATCGGCCAGGACAAGAAGGGCAATGACGTCTTCCTGAAGGACGTCTGGCCGACCTCGCAGGAGATCGCCGAGATCCAGAAGAAGTCGGTCACCCCGGCCATGTTCGCCAAACGCTACAAGGACGTCTTCAAGGGCGACAAGCACTGGCAGGCGATCAAGGTCACGGGCGGCCAGACCTATGAGTGGGACGACGCCTCCACCTATGTCGCCAACCCGCCGTACTTCGAAGGCCTGTCGATGGACCTGACCCCGGTCCAGGACATCGTCGAGGCCCGCGTCCTGGCCATCTTCGGCGACTCGATCACCACCGACCACATCTCCCCGGCCGGGTCGATCAAGAAGACCTCGCCCGCCGGCGTCTATCTGACCAACCACGGCGTCGAGGCGGCCGAGTTCAACAGCTACGGCGCCCGTCGCGGCAACCACGAAGTCATGATGCGCGGCACCTTCGCCAACATCCGCATCAAGAACCGCATCACGCCCGAGATCGAAGGCGGCGTGACGAAGCACTTCCCGTCGAACGACACGATGTCGATCTATGACGCGGCCATGCGTTACCAGTCGGAAGGTCGGCCGCTGGTCGTCTTCGCCGGCAAGGAATACGGTACCGGCTCGTCGCGCGATTGGGCGGCCAAGGGCACCCGTCTGCTGGGCGTTCGCGCCGTCATCGCCGAAAGCTTCGAGCGCATCCACCGTTCGAACCTGGTCGGCATGGGCGTGGTGCCGCTGCAGTTCAAACAGGACGGCTGGTTGAAGCTGGGCCTCACGGGCGAAGAGATCGTCACGATCCGCGGCCTGTCGGACGCCAACATCGGCAAGCTGAAGCCTCGCCAGGACCTGTGGGTCGAGCTGTTCCGTCCGTCGGACGGCAAGATGGCCCGCTTCCCGGTCCGCTGCCGCATCGATAACCAGACCGAGTTGGACTATCTGCTGGCCGGCGGCGTGATGCCCTACGTGCTGCGCAACCTGGCGCGCGGCCCGGAAACCGAAGCGCCGATCGCCGCCGAATAGGCAGCGGTTCGCTGAAGACAAGGAAAGGGCCGGCGGAGCGATCCGCCGGCCCTTTTGCTTTGGCGAGGGGGGCGTCAGTCTGCGGCGACGACCACCAGCTTGCGGTTCACGAACTCCTTGATGCCGACATCACCCAGCTCGCGGCCGAAGCCCGAGCGCTTGATCCCGCCGAACGGCAGTTCGGGCATGGAGGTGGTGGTGGTGTTGATGAAGACCATGCCGGTCTCGATCCGCGACGCCAGCTTGCGGGCGCGGGTCGTGTCGCCCGAGAAGATCGATCCGCCCAGGCCGAAGCGGGAATCATTGGCCAGGGCCACGACCGCATCGTCGTCCTCGACCACGAAGACCTGGGCCACGGGGCCGAAGAACTCCTGATAGAAGGCCGGGTTGTCGCGGGCCACGTCGGTCAGGACGGTGGGTTCGTAGAAGAAGCCGGTGCGGTCTGCGGGCTTGCCGCCGATCACCGCCTTAGCGCCGTGCTGGACGGCCTCCTCGACCTGTTTGGTCAATGTCTTCAGCGCGTCCTCGGACGACAGCGGACCCAGGACGGTGGCCTCGTCCAGCGGGTCGCCCATGACGGCGCTCTTCATGCCCTCGACGAAGCCGGTGGTGAAGGCGTCAGCGACAGACTTCTGGACGATGAAGCGTTTGGAGCCGGTGCAGACCTGGCCCGCGTTGGACAGCCGCCCCTCGACGCCTGCCGCGACCGCCTTTTCGATGTCGGCGTCGTCCAGCACGACGAAGACGTCGCTGCCGCCCAGTTCGAGCGTGGACTTCTTCAGCATTTCCGACGCGCGGGCCGAGACCTTGGCGCCTGCGCCCTCGGACCCGGTCAAGGCCACGCCCTGGATGCGGTCGTCGCCGATCAGTTCGGCGACCTTGTCTGAAGAGATGTAGAGATTGGCGACGCAGCCCTCGGGCGCGCCGGCCTCACGCACCAGTTCGGCGAACCGCGCGGCGCAGCGGGGGACGATGCCAGCGTGCTTGTAGAGCACCGGATTGCCGACCGCGATGGCGGGGGCGACCACGCGGATCAGCTGATAGATGGGGAAGTTCCAAGGCTCGACCGCCAGCAGCACGCCGACGGGATGGAACTCGACCCAGGCCTCGCCCAGTTCGCTGTCGATCTTCTGGGGTTTGAGGAAGTCGGCGGCCTTTTCGGCATAGTAGGCGGCGATGCTTGCGCACAGGTCGATCTCGCCCTGACCCTGGGCCAGGGGCTTGCCCATCTCCTCGGCGATGGTGCGGGCCAAGCTGTCGCGGTTCTCGGTCAGCAGGGCCGACAGGGACTTCAGCACGGCGAGGCGTGGCTGGATGTCGCCTTGGGACCAGTCGGAACGGAAGACGGCGTCGGCCTTGGCCAGAGCCGCCTCGACGGCCTCGTCAGTGTGTTCGGCGTATTCCTCGACCATCTGTTCGGTGAAGGGATTGAGGGTGCGATAGGCCATGCGGCGTCCTGAAGCTTCGGTCGGACGCCCGGGGCGGCGCCGATCCGTTGTCTAAGGAAACGAACGCCTTGCGGCCGGGGCGGTTGCCCCTCCAGTCTCAGTCCGCGTCGCTGAACGGCGGCGGCAGCTGGCCGGACTTGAAGATGATCGTCGGCTCCTCGTCGTAATCGCCCATTTCGGTGTCGGCCGAGACGGCGAAGGCGACGACGCCGAGACGTAGAGGCGCCAGGCGTTCGGCCTTGCGGCGCGCCTCCTCGGCGTCCTTGCAGCCGACCTGCTGTTCGGCGCGGAGGGCCTTGCCCCGGCCCTGGACATAGGCCTGGACGATGTAGACGGTTTCGGTTGCCATGCGCTTCCCAAGCGGCCTGTTCGGCGCTCAGGTCAACAGGGCCAGTCCCGTTTCAGTCCAGTTTCAATCCAGCTTCAGGGCCTCGGCCAGAAGCCGGGCCTCGGCGGCGCGGCTGGAGCCGGAACGCCAGGCGACGACGATCTCGCGGTGGGGCGGCGCGCCGTCGGCCTGGTTCTCGAAGGCGCGGATGGCGACGGAAGGGTTGTCGGCCAGACCCGCCTGGACCGCCATCTTGGGCAGGAAGGAGACGCCCAGGCCCGAGCCGACCATCTGGACAAGGGTGTGCAGGCTGGTGGCGGCGAAGACGTCGTCGCCGCGCGGCGCCTCGATGTCGAGCGCCGCCAGGGCGTGGTCGCGCAGGCAATGGCCGTCTTCCAGCAGGATCAGATCCTCGGCCCGCAACGAGCCGGGACGGATCGGGCCAGGGGCGGCCAGGGCATGGTCGTGGGGGGCGGCGGCCATGATCTCGTCGTCGCCGATGCGCGCGTGTTCGATGCCCGGCGCGTCGTAAGGCAGGGCGATGACGGCGGCGTCGATCTGGCCCGCCTTCAGGGCGGCGATCAGGCGGGGCGTCAGATCTTCGCGGATGTAGAGCTTCAGGCTGGGATAGGCGGCCTTCACAGACGGCAGTTTGGCGGGCAGCAGGAAGGGGGCGACCGTGGGGATGACGCCCAGGCGGAAGCGGCCCGACAGTAGCCGGCCGGCGTTCTTGGCCGCCTCGACCAGATCCTCGGTGCGGGCCAGCACGTCCTCGGCCCGGCGCACGGCCTCGACCCCGACGGCGGTCATGATGACGGCGCCCCGCGCCCGCTCCACCACGGGCGCGCCGAGGATACGCTCCAGCTCCTGCACCCCGGCGCTGAGAGCCGGCTGGCTGACGTGGGCGGCCTCGGCGGCGCGCGAGAAGCTGCCGTGTTCGGCCAGGAGCTTGAGATATTGAAGCTGACGCAGGGTGGGAAGCATGGGCGTGAGATAGGCCTGTCCTATGCCGACGCCAAGGATAATCGATTGGCTTTATCCGTTTGACCCGTGTCGAATGACCTCGTCATCTACAGGGCCATAGAGAGCGGCCCTCAAGTCGCGCGAAATCAGCAGGGAAACGCCACCATGACCGACGAAGCCAAATGCCCCTTCTCCGGCCGAACAACCGAGTCCGTCGCGGGCGGCGGGGTGCAGAACCGCGACTGGTGGCCGGGGCAGCTGCGCACCGACCTGCTGAACCAGCATTCGTCGAAGTCCGACCCGCTGGGCGAAACCTTCAGCTATCGCGAGGCCTTCGCCAAGCTGGACTATGAGGCGCTGAAGGCCGACCTGCGCGCCCTGATGACGGATTCCAAGGACTGGTGGCCGGCGGACTTCGGTCACTACGGACCGCAGTTCATCCGCATGGCCTGGCACAGCGCCGGCACCTATCGCGTCGGCGATGGACGCGGCGGCGGCGGGCGCGGCCAGCAGCGGTTCGCGCCGCTGAACTCCTGGCCCGACAACGTCAACATCGACAAGTCGCGGCGCCTGTTGTGGCCGATCAAGCAGAAGTACGGCCAGGCCATCTCCTGGGCCGACCTGATGATCCTGACCGGGAACGTGGCGCTGGAGACCATGGGCTTCCGCACCTTCGGCTTCGCCGGCGGCCGCCAGGATACGTGGGAGCCGGATCAGGACGTCTATTGGGGTCGTGAGACGACCTGGCTGGGCGGCGACGAACGTTATGCCCACGGTTCGCACGGGGTGGTGAAGCCCGGCGACGAGGCCGTGCTGGTCAGCGACGACCGCGCCGACGGCGACGAGCATACGCGCGATCTGGAGAACCCGCTGGCCGCCGTGCAGATGGGCCTGATCTACGTCAACCCGGAAGGGCCGGACGGCAATCCCGATCCGATCGCGGCGGCGCGCGACATCCGCGACACCTTCGCGCGGATGGCGATGAACGACGAGGAGACGGTCGCCCTGATCGCGGGGGGCCACACCTTCGGCAAGACCCACGGCGCCGGCCCGGCCGATCACGTCGGCGCAGAGCCGGAAGGCGAGGGCCTGGAGGCGCAAGGGTTGGGCTGGACCTCCAGCTTCGGCACGGGCTCGGGCGGCGACGCCATCACCAGCGGCCTGGAAGTCACCTGGACCCAGACGCCAGCCCAGTGGAGCAACTTCTATTTCGAGAACCTGTTCGGCTTCGAATGGGAACTGGAGAAGTCCCCGGCCGGGGCGCACCAGTGGGTGGCCAAGGATGCGGGCGAGATCATCCCCGACGCCCACGATCCGGCCAAGAAGAAGCGGCCGACCATGCTGACGACCGATCTGTCGATGCGGTTCGACCCGGAATACGAGAAGATCTCGCGCCGCTTCCTGAACAATCCGCAGGCCTTCGCCGAGGCGTTTGCGCGGGCCTGGTTCAAGCTGACCCACCGCGATCTGGGACCGCGCTCGCGCTACGTCGGGCCGGAAGTCCCGAGCGAAGTGCTGATCTGGCAGGATCCCGTGCCGGAGGTCGATCACCCGCTGATCAATGCGACGGATGCGGCGGTTCTGAAAGCCAAGGTGCTGGATTCGGGCCTGAGCGCCGCCGAACTGGTCGGGACGGCCTGGGCCTCGGCCTCGACCTTCCGGGGCGGGGACAAGCGGGGCGGGGCGAACGGCGCGCGCATCCGTCTGGCGCCGCAAAAGGACTGGGCCGCCAACCAGCCGGAGCAACTGGACCGGGTGCTGAAGACGCTGGAGCGTATCCAGGTCGAGTTCAACCAGGGCCAGACGGGAGGCAAGAAAGTCTCCCTGGCCGACCTGATCGTGCTGGCGGGCAATGCGGGCGTCGAACAGGCGGCCAAGGCGGCGGGCCACGAGGCCAGCGTGCCGTTCACGCCCGGTCGGACGGACGCCAGCCAGGTGCAGACGGATGTCGAATCCTTCGCCTATCTGGAGCCGGTCGCCGATGGGTTCCGCAACTTCCAGAAGGCCCGCTATGCGGTTCCGGCAGAGGCCCTGCTGATCGACCAGGCGCAGCGGCTGACGCTGACGGCGCCGGAGATGACGGTGCTGATCGGGGGCCTGCGGGCGATCAACATCAATGTCGGCGGGGCGACGCACGGCGTGCTGACCGAGCGGCCGGGCGTGCTGTCCAACGATGTCTTCGTCAACCTGCTGGACATGGATGTGAAGTGGACGGCGACCTCGGACGTCAAGGATGTGTTCGAAGGCCGCGACCGTCGCACGGGCGAAGCCAAGTGGACCGGCACCCGCGTCGATCTGGTGTTCGGCTCCAATGCCGTGCTGCGGGCGCTGGCCGAGGTCTATGCCGGGGCGGATGCGGAGGCCAAGTTCGTGTCGGACTTCGTGGCGGCCTGGACCAAGGTGACGGAGCTGGACCGGTTCGACCTGCACGGTTGAGCCTGAGACCGGACTGAAAGCAAAGGGCCGGACGCCATCGCAGCGTCCGGCCCTTTCGTTGTTTGGATCAGCGCAGCCTGATCTCGAACAGTTGGGGCCAGCGCTTGCCGGTGACGAACAGCCGCTTGCCGGCGGCGTCCCAGGCGATGCCGTTCAGGACGTCGTCATTGGGATCCAGGCCGATGCCTTGGGGGACCAGGGCGGTCAGGTCGATGAAGGCTTTCACCACGCCCGTCTCGGGATCGATGCGGGCGATGCGGTTGTCCTGCCACAGGTTGGCGAAGACCTCGCCGTCGATCCATTCCAGCTCGTTGATCTGATCCAGCGGCTTGCCGTCGGCAGTGACGGAGACCCGGCCGGTCTCGGCGAGCGTCTCGGGATCGAGGAAGCGCAGTTGGTCTGTGCCGTCGCTCATGATCAGGCGGCGGCCGTCGGTGGTCAGGGCCCAGCCCTCGCCCGGATAGGAGAAGCCGCCCAAGGGCGAGAAGTCGTCCAGCTTCCAGATGAAGCCGATGTGGTTGCGCCAGGTCAGGCTGTAGAGCTTGCCGTTCAGCGTGGTCATGCCCTCGCCGAAATAGATGGTCGGCAGGTCGCGCTGGCGCAGCACTTCGCCCGTCTCCAGCCGCACCTGACGAATGAAGGACGGATACAGGCCGGTGCTCTCGTAAAGGGCGCCGTCGTGGAAGAAGAGGCCCTCGGTGAAGGCCCCGGTGTCGTGCGGATAGGCCCGCACGACCTCCCAGGACTGGACCGGAACCTCGGCGCGGACGGGAAGGCAAACGCCTGTCGCCAGGAGCAGGCCGGCGATCAGACCGGCGAGACGAGACGACAGGCGGTTCATGAGCCTCAGCCCTGCTCGGCGGCGGCTTCGGCCTCGGCCTTCTGGGCGCGGACCTCGGCGGCGTTCGCGTCGCTGCGGGCCTGTTCGGCCATTTCCTTCTTGGTGGCGCCGCGACGGCCCATCATGTTCAGGGCCTCCACGCCGGCCGAGAAGGCCATGGCCGCGTAGATGTAGCCCTTGGGCACGTGATAGCCGAAGCCGTCGGCGATCAGCACCATGCCGATCATCAGCAGGAAGCCGAGGGCCAGCATGACTACGCTGGGGTTCTTGTTGATGAAGTCAGCCAGGGGATCGGCGGCCAGCAGCATCACGGTCACGGCGACCAGAACGGCGACGACCATGATCGGCAGGTGCTCGGTCATGCCGACGGCGGTCAGGATCGAGTCGATCGAGAAGACGATGTCCAGCAGGATGATCTGGAAGATCGCCGCGCCCGCGTTCATGATCATCACGTCCTTCTTGTCCATCACGTCATGGCTGGGCGTGGGATCGACGGTGTGGTGGATCTCCTTGGTCGCCTTCCAGACCAGGAACAGACCGCCCGCGATCAGGATCAGATCCTTCCACGAGAATTCGTTGCCCATGACGGTGAAGACGGGCTGAACCAGTCCGACCAACCAGGCGATGATCGACAGCAGCGCCAGGCGCATGATCAGGGCCAGGCCGATGCCGAGGCGACGGACCTTCTGGCGCTGATGCTCGGGCAGCTTGTTCGAGAGGATGGAGATGAAGATCAGGTTGTCGATACCAAGCACGACCTCCATCACGATGAGGGTCACCAATGCGGCCCAGGCGGCCGGATCGGAGAGCAGAGGGGTGATGCTGTCGAGCATTGGGGTTCCTGGTGGAGAATAAAGCTTGAGCGGAAAGCGCTAGGGCCGCTGCGGGTTCCGATCAAGCGACAGGGTGCGGCGCAATGGTCGCACCCCTGGCCTTCATCTGGCGATCAAGGCCCCTTCCGAGGCGATATCGACCACCACCGGGAAATGGTCCGAGATCACCTGGCCGGCGAAGGAATCGGTCGGCACGGCGTAGCGTTCGACCGACAGGCCGGGGCCGACGAAGACATGGTCGATAGCGACGCCGTCATTGTCGTTGGTGATGTCGAAGGCGTTGTAGGTGCCGGCCGGGCCGAACACGACGGGACTGACCGCGCGGGCGTCGCTCAGGCCCGAGGCCAGGATCCGGCGATAGGGTGCGCTGTTCGGGCCGGTGTTGAAATCCCCCATCAGGACCACCGCCGCCGTGACGCCCTCGACCGAGGCCAGCGCCATGTCAGCTGCCAGTGCGGCGCATTCTTCGCGGGCGATCACGCCGACATGGTCGAAATGGGCGTTGCGGACATCCAGCAGGCCGCCGTCGATCCGGTCACGCAGGACGACGCGGGTGATGGTGCGGGGTAGGGCGGCGTCCCAGCCCTTGGACGGTCGGTCCGGCGTAAGCGAGCACCACAGAGTCTGGGCGCTGATCGCCTCGAATCGGTCGCGACGCCAGAACAGGGTCGTCGTCTCGCCCGTCTGGGCGCCGTCGTCGCGGCCGACGCCGTAATGATCGTAGGCCGGCGCCTGTTCGGCCAGATAGGCGACCATCGGAATCAACGCCTCCTGGACCCCCAGGATGTCGGGGTCGAAGAAGGCGATCTGGCGCGCCATGTGCGGGCGGCGCTGCGCCCAGTTCGGCGTATCGTCGGGCGCGTCATAGCGAATGTTGTAGCTCATCAGCCGCACCGAGCGCGGGGTGTCCGCAGGGGGCGTCTGCCGCTCAGGCAGGGCCCTGGCCTGGAGGCTCGATGGGGCGACGACGCACGGCGCCAGTAAGGCGCAGGCGGTGGCGATCAGCAGGGGCGACAGTTTCATCTGGGGTCTCGTCGAAGGCTCTGGCCTGGTTTCTCACGGCGGGATGACCAGGATGCGACGCCTGATGCGACAGGGTGCGGCTTCATCACCCCTTCACGCAATGTTGCGAGCGGCGAAACCCCGTGCTATCAGGCGCCCGGCTTGAAGGGGGCGTATTTACGGATACGGCCTCTGTCGTGCTTTCCGTAAGCATTTCAAGCTTTTGACCGTTGCGAGCCTCGCAGTCGGTTGCGACCCTGACACAACGACCTCGGACCCTAATCAGTGGCTGATGATTTCAGAACGACGGAAGTCGGCGATCGCTACGCACAGGCGCTGATTGACCTGGCGCTGGAAACCGGCCGCCTGGACGCCGTGCGCGCCGATCTGAAGTCGCTGAAGGCGGCCTGGATCGAGAGCGCCGACCTGCGTCGTCTGGCCGCCTCGCCCGTCATCTCCGCCGACGATCAGGCCAAGGGTCTGGTCGCCATCGCCGCCAAGGCCAGGTTCGAACAGACCACGTCCAACTTCCTGGGTCTGCTGGCCCAGAACCATCGCGCCAAGGATCTGCCGGGCGTGATCGCCGGCTTCGAGGCGCGTTACGCCAAACACGCCGGCGTCGTCGCCGCCGAGGTCGTCTCGGCCCAGCCGCTGGACGCCAAACAGGTCGCCGCCATCACCGCCGCCCTGTCCAAGAGCCTGGGCAGGGCGCCGGAACTGACCGCACGCGTCGATCCGTCGATCCTGGGCGGGCTGAAGATCAAGGTCGGTTCGAAATTGTTCGACGCCTCGCTGAAGACCAAGCTCGACCAGATGAAGTTCGCCCTCAAGCGGGCTTAAAGCCTGCTGCCCGCACACAAGAATGAAGCGCGCCTGATCGGCGCACCCGCATAAAGACTGAAGAACAGAGAGCCCGTCATGGACATCCGCGCCGCTGAAATCTCGGCCATCCTCAAGTCGCAGATCGCCAACTTCGGCGTCGAAGCCGACGTTTCCGACGTCGGCAGCGTGCTGTCGGTCGGCGACGGCATCGCCCGCATCCATGGTCTGGACAATGTCCAGGCTGGCGAAATGGTCGAGTTCACCAAGGCCGGCGTCAAGGGCATGGCCCTGAACCTGGAGCGCGACAACGTCGGCGCCGTGATCTTCGGCGCGGACGCCCAGATCGCCGAGGGCGACGACGTGCGCCGCCTGGGCGAGATCGTGGACGTGCCGGTCGGTCGCGGCCTGCTGGGCCGCGTCGTCAACCCGCTGGGCGAGCCGATCGACGGCAAGGGCCCGATCGAGTTCACCGAGCGTCGCCGCGTCGACGTCAAGGCGCCGGGCATCATCCCGCGCAAGTCGGTCCACGAGCCGATGCAGACCGGCCTGAAGGCCATCGACACCCTGATCCCCGTCGGCCGTGGCCAGCGCGAGCTGATCATCGGCGACCGTCAGGTCGGCAAGACCGCCGTCGCCGTCGACACCATCCTGAACCAGAAGAACGTCAACAAGACCGACGACGAGAGCGCCAAGCTCTACTGCATCTACGTCGCCATCGGCCAGAAGCGCTCGACCGTCGCCCAGATCGTCAAGACGCTCGAAGAGGCCGGCGCGCTGGAATACACCATCGTCGTCGCCGCCACGGCCTCGGAGCCGGCCCCGCTGCAGTTCCTGGCCCCGTTCGCCGGCACCGCCATGGGCGAGTTCTTCCGCGACAACGGCATGCACGCCCTGATCGTCTACGACGACCTGTCCAAGCAAGCTGTGGCCTATCGCCAGATGTCCCTGCTGCTGCGCCGCCCGCCGGGCCGCGAAGCCTATCCGGGCGACGTCTTCTATCTGCACTCGCGCCTGCTGGAGCGTTCGGCCAAGCTGAACGAAGACTACGGCTCGGGCTCGCTGACCGCCCTGCCGATCATCGAAACCCAAGCCAACGACGTTTCGGCCTATATCCCGACCAACGTCATCTCGATCACCGACGGCCAGATCTTCCTGGAATCGGACCTGTTCTACCAAGGCATCCGCCCGGCCGTGAACGTCGGCATCTCGGTGTCGCGCGTAGGCTCATCGGCCCAGACCAAGGCGATGAAGAAGGTCGCAGGCACCATCAAGGGCGAGCTGGCCCAGTATCGCGAGATGGCCGCCTTCGCCAAGTTCGGCTCGGACCTGGACGCCTCGACCCAGAAGCTGCTGGCGCGCGGCGCCCGCCTGACCGAACTGCTGAAGCAGCCGCAATATTCGCCGCTGGCGATGGAAGAGCAGGTCGTCTCGGTCTACGCCGGCACGCGCGGCTATATCGACGGCATCGCCGTGGGCGACGTCGGGCGGTTTGAGAAGGAACTGCTGGCGCGCATCCATGCGAACCACGCCTCGCTGCTCGAAGGCATCCGCACCAAGAAGGACCTGACCTCGGATCTCGAAGCCGAGCTGAAGGACATCTTGGCCGCCTTCGTGAAGACCTTCGCCTGAACCCCGCCGGTAGTTAGAGGAAGAGCAACGCCGGATGGCCAGCCTCAAGGAAATGCGCAATCGGATCGGAAGCGTGAAAGCCACGCAGAAGATCACGAAGGCCATGCAGATGGTCGCCGCGGCCAAGCTGAAACGCGCCCAGGATCAGGCCGAGAGCGCCCGTCCCTATGCGCAGAAGATGGCCTCGGTCATCGCCAACTTAGCCGCCGGCGTCTCAGGCGCCGACGCGCCGCGCTTGCTTGCCGGCACGGGTCAGGACCATCGTCACCTGATCGTGGTGGCGACGGCGGACAAGGGTCTGGCGGGCGGTTTCTCGACCAACGTCATCCGCGCCGCCCGCGAGCGGATCAACAGCCTGATCGCCAACGGCAAGGACGTGAAGATCATCGCCGTCGGCAAGAAGTCGCGCGATCAGCTGACCCGTCTTTACGGCGACAAGGTGATCCACACCTTCGAGCTGAGCGAGCACAAGACCATCGGTTTGCCGTCGGCCCAGCCGGTCGCCGAGATGATCGCCACGGCGTTCGAGGACGGCCAGGCCGACGTGGTCACCCTGTTCTACAGCCAGTTCAAGTCGGTGATCCAACAGGTCCCGACCGGCAAGCAGCTGATCCCCGCCGTGGTCGAGGGCGACGCCCAGCCGATCGACCTGAACGGCGCGGTCTATGACTACGAGCCCTCGGAAGAGGAAATCCTCGAAACCCTGCTGCCGCGCAACCTGACGACCCAGATCCTGGCTGCTCTTTACGAGAACCAGGCGGGCTTCTTCGGGTCGCAGATGGCGGCGATGGACAACGCCACGCGCAACGCCGGCGACCTCATCAACGCCCTGACGCTGCAATACAACCGCAAGCGACAGGCCCAGATCACCACCGAACTGATCGAGATCATCGCCGGCGCCGAAGCCCTCTGATCCCGACCGAACAGACATTCCGATACGGACCCCAGCCATGACCGACACCGTCGCCAAAAAACCCGCCGCCAAGAAGCCCGCCGTCAAGACGGCGCCCGCCGCCGCTACCGCGCCGGGCTCCATCGTCGCCACCGGCAAGATCGCCCAGGTCATCGGCGCCGTCGTCGACGTCGAGTTCACCGGCCACCTGCCGGCGATCCTGAACGCCCTGAACACGCAGAACGTCGATCAGAAGACGGGCGAGCCCTTCACCCTGGTGCTGGAAGTCGCCCAGCACCTGGGTGAGAACATGGTCCGCACCATCGCCATGGACACGACCGAAGGCCTGACGCGCGGTCAGCCCGTGATCGACACCGGCTCGTCGATCCAGACCCCGGTCGGACCGGGCGTGCTGGGCCGTATCATGAACGTCGTCGGCCAGCCGATCGACGAGGCCGGTCCGATCCAGACCACGCAATATCGTCCGATCCACCGCGAGGCGCCGACCTTCGAGGAGCAGACCAACTCGTCGGAAATCCTGGTCACGGGCATCAAGGTGATCGACCTGATCTGCCCCTACACCAAGGGCGGCAAGACCGGCCTGTTCGGCGGCGCCGGCGTCGGCAAGACCGTCACCATGCAGGAACTGATCAACAACATCGCCAAGGCGTACGGCGGTTATTCGGTCCTGGCCGGCGTGGGCGAGCGCACCCGCGAAGGCAACGACCTGTATCACGAGATGATCGAGTCCAACGTGAACGTGGACCCGGCCAAGAACGGCGGCTCGACCGAAGGCTCCAAGTGCGCCCTGGTCTACGGCCAGATGAACGAGCCTCCCGGCGCCCGCGCCCGCGTCGCCCTGACCGGTCTGGCCCAGGCCGAGTATTTCCGTGACGAAGAGGGCAAGGACGTCCTGCTGTTCGTCGACAACATCTTCCGCTTCACTCAAGCCGGTTCGGAAGTGTCCGCCCTTCTGGGTCGTATCCCGTCGGCCGTCGGCTATCAGCCGACGCTGGCCACCGAGATGGGCAACCTGCAAGAGCGCATCACCTCGACCAAGAAGGGCTCGATCACCTCGGTCCAGGCCATCTACGTCCCCGCCGATGACCCCACCGACCCGGCGCCCGCCGCGTCCTTCGCCCACCTTGATGCGACGACCATGCTGTCGCGTGACATCGCCGCCCAGGCCATCTTCCCCGCCGTCGATCCGCTGGACTCGACCTCGCGGATCATGGACCCGCTGGTTATCGGCGAGGAGCACTACCAGGTCGCCCGTTCGGTCCAGGAAGTCCTGCAGCAGTACAAGGGCCTGAAGGACATCATCGCCATCCTGGGCATGGATGAGCTGTCGGAAGAGGACAAGCTGGTCGTCTCGCGCGCCCGCAAGATCCAGCGCTTCCTGTCGCAGCCCTTCTTCGTGGCCGAGCAGTTCACCAACGCGCCCGGCAAGTTCGTCGAACTGGCCGACACGATCCGCTCGTTCAAGGGCATCGTCGCCGGCGACTACGACCATCTGCCGGAAGCCGCCTTCTACATGGTCGGCGCCATCGAAGAGGCCGTCGCCAAGGCCGAGAAGATGGCGTCGGAAGCCTGATCATGGCCGGCAAGCTGAACTTCTCCCTCGTCTCGCCGGAACGCGAGGTCTTTTCGGGCCTCGTGGACCAGGTGGACGCGCCGGGCGTCGAGGGCGACTTCGGCGTCCTGCCGGACCATGCCCCCTTCATGACCGCTCTGCGCGCAGGTCTGGTCACTGTCTATACCGGCGGGACCAAGGTCCAGTACGACGTTCACGGCGGCTTCGCCGACGTCAACGGCGAAGGCCTGACCATCCTGGCCGAACAGGCTGTCGAGGTCTTTGCGGGCTGATCCGCACGCCGGATCGAAAGAACTGAGGCCCCGCGCTCCGGCGCGGGGCCTTTTTCGTAATAGGCTGTGCCCTTGCTCCGCGCGGAGGCTTCTGCAACCATCAGGCATCACGGGGGGGCTGATGATGCCGAAGGCTGAAGGGTGGACCGTTGGCGGCGGGACGTGCCGGGTTCTGACGTCCTTGGTCGGGGCGTCCCTGATCGGGGCCTTGCTCAGCGGCTTTGCTGCACAGCCGACCGAGGTGCGCCGCACCCAGCCCGCGCCGTATGCGGCGCTGACCTCGCCGACCGCCGCCATGGCTATTGTGTTTTCGGACATCTGCATGACGGCGGTGCGCGATGGATCGTCGATCGAGGCGTTGGCCCTCGATCACTGGCTGCGTCCCGTTGCGCCACGCTCGACTGGATCGCCCACGGCGACGGCGGCGTGGCGGCTGGCTTCCTATTCCACGGTCTTCGTCGTGGCCTTGCCGAACGGGGGATGCTCGGCGTCGGTGGAGGGCGGCGATCCCGAGGCGCTGCGAGAGGCGGCCGTCGCCCTGACGGCGCGTCACGGCGCCTTCGTCGAAGGCCAGACCATCCCCGGAGACGACAACAGCCGCACCGCCTGGTGTACGGGCGAGGCGCAACGGCCGATGATCGCCGTTCTGGTCAAACGCACCAAGGGGCGACGTCCCGCCTTCGTCGCCAACGTCTTCCGCGCTGAGAACGACCGCCCCAGTTTCTGCACGCCCGCGCGCGGCTGACAGACGGCCGGCGGGCGGCTAAGAGCAGCCCATGACCGATCCCATCGACATCCAAGGCGTCTGCGCACCCGGCTATGAGGGCGTGCGCGAGGCGTTCGCCGCCAACTTCACCGAGGCGCCCGAGGGGCTGAACGAGCAGGCGGCGCGGTTCAGCGTACTGGTCGAGGGCGAGGCGGTCGTCGATCTGTGGGCGGGCCATGCGGACACGGCGAAGACGACGCCGTTCACGGAGGCGACCCTGACCTCGGTCTTCTCGACCGGCAAGGCGGTGATGGCGATCCTGATGGCGACGGCGGTCGAGGCGGGGCAGGTCGACTATGACCAGACGGTCGCCTCGCTGTGGCCCGAGTTCGGCGCGGCGGGCAAGGCGGACGTGACCGTGGCCCAGTTGATGAGCCACCAGTCGGGCCTGCCCGGCTTTTCCGAGGCGGTGGAGCCGACCATCTGGTTCGACGTGCCGGCCGTCTTGGCGCGGCTGGCGGCCCAGGCGCCGATGTGGGCGCCGGGCACGGCCTCGGGCTATCACCCCGTCACGGTCGGCTATCTGGCCAATGAGGTTTTTCGCCGTGCGACGGGGCGGACCATGGGCCAGGCCCTGCGCCAGGACTTCTCCGATCTGGATCTGTGGATCGGCCTGCCGGAGAGCGAGCACGGGCGGGTGGCGCAGATGAGGAAGCCGACCGCGTCGCCCAGCCTGGGCGTGGTCGATCCGATCAAACAGGCCGCCTTCCTGGATCGCGGTTCGGCGCCCGGCGGGCGGGGCTCGGCCGCATGGCGCGAGATGGAGATTCCGTCGGCCAACCTCCACGGCACGGCCCTGGGGCTGGCGCGGATGCTGGGCGTGGTCGCCAATGACGGCGTGCTCGACGGCCGGTCGGTGCTGTCGGCAGGGACGCTGGATCAGCTGACGCGCGAACGCATCCACGGGCCGGACAAGGTGCTGCCGTTCGAGATCAGCTGGGCGGCCGGCCTGATGCGCAACCACGGGCTGAAGGCGTTCGGGCCGGACGAAGCCTTCGGGCATTATGGCTGGGGCGGGTCGATGGCCATGGCCGATCCGTCGCGCCGGTTGTCGGCGGCCTATGTGATGACGCGCCAGTCGCCGCACCTGATCGGCGACCCGCGTCCCAAGCGCCTGCTGGAGGCGCTTTACGGGGCGCTCTAGACCGTTTCAGAGAGGGCGACGGCCCGCTTGGCGGCGCGCGAGCGGTTGAGCGCGCCCAGAGCGAAGACGCCCGCGCCCGCCCAGATGAAGACGAAGGAGACGATGCGCAGCGGGGTCAGGGCCTCGCCCGTCAGGACGCCGCAGGCGAACTGAAGCGTGGGCGCCAGGAACTGGATGAAGCCGACGGTGGACAGGGGCAGCCGCCGCGCCGACCAGGCGAACAGCACCAGCGGGATCACCGTCGCCGGCCCGTTGATCAGGGCCCAGGCCAGGCCGGAGGGCGAGGCAAAGCCGACAGCCTGGCCCTGGGTCGTCAGCCAGGCCAAGAAGACCGCGCCGATGGGAAGCAGCACCAGACATTCGACGAACAGGCCGGTCTGGGCCGAGGCGGGCACGCGCTTTCGGATCACCGCATAGGCGCAGAAGGTGACGGCCAGGGTCAGGCCGATGATCGGCACATGGCCCAGGGCGACGGTCTGGATCACGACCCCGACGGCGGCGAGGCCGATGGCGACGGCGCTCCAGCGGTCGATCTTCTCGCGGAACAGAACGGCGCCCGCCGCCATGTTGAGCAGGGGATTGATATAGTAGCCGAGGCTCGCCTCGAGCGTCGCATGGTGCGTCGTGGCGTAGACGTAGAGGCTCCAGTTCGTCGCGATCAGCAGGGCCGACAGGGCCAGCCAGGCCAGGGTGCGCGGCGTGGCCAGCACCTTGCGCGCCTCGCCCCACTGGCCGGCGAGCAGCAGAACCAGGCCCGCGATGAAGACCGACCAGACGGCCCGATGCGCCAGGATCTCGGGCGCGCCGAATCCGTTGGCCGCCATCGCCATGAACAGCAGCGGCAAGAGGCCCCACAGGGTGTAGCAGGCGATGGCCGTTCCGACCGCGCGGGGGTCATTGGGGGTGGCGGGGGCCGGGAGCATGATGCCTATCCCTTTCGTCATCCTCCGGCGAGCCGCGCAGCGGCGAAGACCGGGGGACCCAGCGGCGCGCGTGAGCGCGAACCTGTCGCGGAGAACCTTTCGACGATCCAGCGGCGGATGGATTTCGCCTTCGGCGCCGCTGGGTCCCCCGGTCGCGCTAGGCGCGCCGGAGGATGACGAAAGTCCGGATCAGACGGTGATCGAGCGATATCCCGACGACGACGTGATCACGCCCGTCTCGTCCAGCAGCTGGGCGATCTGGATGGCGTTCAGGGCGGCGCCCTTGCGCAGGTTGTCGGACACGACCCACAGGTTCAGGCCGTGCTCGACGGTCGGATCCTTGCGGATGCGCGACACATAGACGCCGTGTTCCCCGGCGGCGTCGACGGGGGTGATGTAGCCGTCGTGCTCCTGCTTATCGATCACCAGCACGCCCGGCGCTTCGCGCAGGATGGCGCGCGCCTCGTCGGGTTCCATGGGGCGGTCGAACTCGATGTTCACCGCCTCGGAGTGGCCCACGAAGACCGGCACCCGCACGCAGGTGACGGTGACCTTGATGTCGGGGTCCAGCATCTTGTGCGTCTCGTCCGACATCTTCTGCTCTTCGTCGGTCGAGCCGTCCTCAAGGAAGGAACCGATGTAGGGGATGACGTTGAAGGCGATCTGTTTGGGGAACTTCTTGGGACGCGCGTCGCCCAGGCCGTAGATGGCCTTGGTCTGGTTCCACAGCTCGTCCATGCCTTCCTTGCCGGCGCCGGACACCGACTGATAGGTCGAGACCACCACCCGCTTGATCTTCGCCACGTCATGCAGCGGCTTCAGCGCCGTCACCAGCTGGATGGTCGAGCAGTTGGGATTGGCGATGATGTTCTTCTTGGTCGCGTCCTTGATGGCGTCGGGGTTCACCTCCGGCACGATCAGCGGCACGTCCGGGTCCTTGCGGAAGGCCGAGGAGTTGTCGATCACGATGGGGCCGGCCTTGCCGATCTTTTCCGACCATTCCTTGGACACCGCGCCGCCGGCGGACATCAGGACGATATCGACGGTCGAGAAGTCGAACTGTTCGATGTCCTGGCATTTGATTGTCTTGTCGCCGAACGAGACCTCGACGCCCTTGGACTTGCGCGAGGCGATAGCGTGGATGGCGTCGACGGGGAATTCGACCTCTTCCAGAATGTTCAGCATTTCGCGGCCCACATTGCCCGTGGCTCCGACGATGGCGACGCGATAACCCATGATGCTTGGTCCTTCGGACGCGCTACGCTCGGCTCAGCGGAGCCTCGCTACTTGAGCGCATTTTGGTGTGGTGGTTGGGGACTGCAATTAGGCCTTCGCAGCCGCGAAGCAATCGCTTTTCGGTTCGGGGGACTTTAAGCAGGGCCGCATGACCTCCCGCATCCGCAACGCCTACGATATCCGCGTGGAAGAGGGCGTGCTGACGCCCGATCCGGCGCAAAGCGCTGTGATCGCGGCGCTGGAGCGGCTGGAGGTCGATCTGGCCAAGCGCGGCCTGTTCGGCAAGGCGCCGGAGGTGCGGGGGATCTACCTCTACGGGCCGCCGGGACGCGGCAAGTCCATGCTGATGGACCTGTTCTATTCGGCGACGCCCGAGCCGCGAAAGACCCGCGCCCACTTCCACGCCTTCATGGCCCGCATCCACGACCTAGTGAAACAGTGGCGCGAGGGGGATGCGAGGACGCGCAAGGCCGTGTTCGGGACGCATAAGGGCGACGATCCCATTCCGCCGATCGCCAGGCTGATCGCGTCGGAAGCCCGGCTGCTGTGTTTCGACGAACTGCAGGTGACGGACATCGCCGACGCCATGATCCTGGGCCGGCTGTTCGAGGCCCTGTTCGAGGACAAGGTGGTGCTGGCCATCACCTCGAACCGGGCGCCGGAGGACCTGTACAAGAACGGCATCAATCGCCAGTTGTTCGTCCCCTTCATCGACATCATCCGCGAGCGTTGCGCGGTGGTGGAGATGGCCGGGGCGCGCGACTGGCGGCTGGACCGGATGACCTCGGCCCAGATGTGGCACACGCCGGACGACCGCGCAGGGTTCGATGATCTGTGGCGCGAGCTGAAGGGCGGGGAGCCCGAGGAGCCGGCGCACCTGGCCGTGCTGGGCCGCGACGTGGTGGTGGAGCGCACCGTCGGCTCGATGGCGCGGGCGACGTTCGCGGAGCTGTGCGGCAAGCCGTTGGGACCGCAGGACTATCTGGCCATCGCCCAGCGGTTCCACACCCTGTTCCTGGAGGACGTGCCGATCCTGAGCTCGGCCAACCACCACGAGGCGCGGCGTCTGGTGACGCTGGTGGACGCGCTCTACGAGGCCAAGACCAAGCTGATCGTGCTGGCGGCGGCCAAGCCCGAGGCCCTTTATACCGAGGGTGTGGGGGCCTTCGAGTTCGAGCGCACGGTGTCGCGCTTCAACGAAATGCAGAGCAAGGACTGGCTGGCGCACGTGCGCGACTGACGGCTAGGGTGGGGGCTGACCTTCGGAGTGTTCCATGCACCGCCTCGCTCTCGCCGCCGCCCTTGTTGTGACTGTATCGCCCATGACGGCGGGAGCGGCGTTCGCCCAGACGGCGCCGGCGACGGCCAGTCGCGGTCTGACGCCGGCCGAGGTCGGGGCGTGGATCACCGGTCTGGGCGGTCGCGTCGGGCCGGTGCAGACCGAGAACGGCCTGACCTTCTTCACCGTGACCAATGCGGGCCTGACCTGGGCGGTCTTCTTCTACGGCTGCGAGGCGGGCGTCTGCGGCGAGGTTCAGTTCAGCGCCGTCGTGCCGGGCGCCGGCGCGACGCTGGACAAGGTCAACGCCTGGAACCGCGACAACCGCTATCTGAAGGCCTTCCACACCTCAGCCGAAACCCCGACGGCGACGGTGCAGTATGATGTTGTCGTGCTGTCGGGCGGGGGCGTGGCGCAACTGGCGGACCCGCTGGCGGTCTGGCTGCAACTGCTGCCCAAGTTCGCGGGCGAGATGGGGTATGTGGCGCCGTAATGACGTCCCTCTCCCGGTGGAAGAGGGCTTGAGCACACGGCGGCGATAGCCGTCGTCCTTGCGCGAAAGGGTGAGGGTCGGGTTGTGCGTGTTGGCCCACCGGCCGACCCTCATCCGGCCCTGCGGGCCACCTTCTCCCAATGGGAGAAGGGAAAAGAAAAAAGGGCCGCGGATTGCTCCGCGGCCCTTCGTCATTCGATTGACGCGTGGCTTACGCCAGCGAGGCGTCGATATCCTTGCAGGCCTGGAGCAGGCCCTGGACCGAGGCGACGGACTTTTCGAACATCGCCTTTTCTTCGTCGTTGGTGGTGAACTCGATCACCTTCTCGACGCCGTTCGCGCCGATCAGGGCCGGGACGCCGACGTAGAGGTCGGACAGGCCGTATTCGCCCGACAGCCAGACGGCGCAGGGCAGGACGCGCTTCTGGTCAAGCAAGTACGACTTGGCCATGGCGATGGCCGATTCAGCGGGCGCATAGAAGGCCGAGCCGGTCTTCAGCAGGGCCACGATCTCGCCGCCGCCCTTGCGGGTGCGGTCGACGATGGCGTCCAGATCGGCTTGCGACAGCAGGCCGGCGGCGACGGCGTCGGGCAGGGGCAGGCCGCCGACGGTCGAGTGACGCACCATCGGCACCATGTCGTCGCCGTGACCGCCCAAGGTCCAGGCGTGGATGTCCTGCACCGAGACGCTGGTCTTTTCAGCCAGGAAATAGGCGAAGCGCGCCGAGTCGAGCACGCCGGCCATGCCGACGACCTTCTCCTTGGGCAGACCCGAGAACTTCTGCAGGGCCCAGACCATGGCGTCGAGCGGGTTGGTGATGCAGATGACGAAGGCGTTGGGGGCGTGGGCCTTGATGCCCTCGCCGACGGCCTTCATGACCTTCAGGTTGATGCCGATCAGGTCGTCGCGGCTCATGCCCGGCTTGCGCGGCACGCCGGCGGTGACGATGCAGACGTCGACGCCCGCGATGTCGGCGTAGTCGTTCGCGCCCTTCAGGGCCACGTCCGAGCCGAAGACGGCGGTGGCCTCGGCGATGTCCAGCGCCTTGCCCTGGGGGGTGCCTTCAGCGATGTCGAACAGGATCACGTCGCCCAGGGCTTCGCGCGCGGCCACGTGGGCCAGGGTTCCGCCGATCATGCCGGCGCCGATAAGGGCGATCTTCGCGCGAGCCATGGATGTCTCCGTTATTGCGTATGCGAAATGGGGATTAATCGTGCGGGCGGTCTAGACCCCTCTCGCGACTGTCGCAAGAACCTCGCTTTACGGCCTTGGTCGGGGCTGCGAAAGTTCGGCCCCAACCGGAGGATTTCGATGCGCCCTTCTCTCGCTCTCGCCCTGCTGCTGGGCGCTGCGCCCGTCGTCGCTTCTGCGCCGGCCATGGCCCAGACGCCGCCCGCCACCATCGGCGACCGCTATATCCCCGCGCCCTGGTGGATGCGCGATCCGGTGATCGCCTCGGTCGGCCAGGTGCGTGTCGAGATCCAGGCCAACCGCGCCTTCGTCTCCGCCAGCTTCCAGTCGGTGGACCGCAGCGTCGCCGATGCGTCACGCGCCGCCGCCGATCAGGTGCGGGCGCTGAGCCAGTCGCTGTCGGCTTATGGTGCGGACAAGGTGCGGGTCGAGACCAGCGTCACCACCCGGCCCCTGTACGACCAGTACCGCGACGAGAACGGGGTGATGCGCGACAACACCCGCGCCGACCGCGTGGCCCGGTATCAGGCCGACGCCTCGGTCAGCGTGACGGTGCGCGACGTGCGCCTGATCGAGCGGGTCTATGCGACGATCGTGGCCTCGCGCCCGACTTCGATCGGTCAGGTGAACTTCAACCTGGAGCCGGAGAACAGCTGGAAGGCCAATCTGCAGGCCGAGGCGATGAAGGATGCGCGCCGCCGGGCCGACGCGGCTGCGACCAACGCCGGCGCGACCCTGGGGCGGGTCAAGATCATCGATCCGTCGGGACGGGTGTGCCAGACGGACGTGCTGGCCGGCTGGCCGTCCTACGCCGCCGGCGGACAGGCGACGACGGTGGACGACATCGTGGTGACCGGATCGCGGGTGAGGGCGGAGGCGAGCTTCGCGCCTCCTCCTCCGCCGCCGGCGCCGATGGCCGGCGGGGCAGGCCCCAGCGAGGCGGACATAGAGGCGGCGCGGCTGGCGCTGCAACCGCCGTTGCAGACCCTGACCGACAGCGCCTGCGTCATCTACGGGCTGAACTGAGGATGGGGTTTGAGGTTGCGCCGGCCTTCAAAGCCGGGTCGGTCGCCGCGGCCGAATGGCCGCTGTGCCATGTGCGGCTCCAGGACGATGCGCGGTTCCCCTGGCTGATCCTGATCCCGCGCGTCGAGGGGGCAGTGGAGCTTGAGGATTTGAGCGTCGAGCAGCGGGCGATGCTGATGGAGGAGACGGTGCGGGCCGGGGCGCTGGTTCGGCGGCTGGGACGGGTGGAGAAGCTGAACGTCGGCGCCATCGGCAATGTGACGGCGCAACTGCATGTCCATGTGGTCGGGCGGAGGCGCGACGACGGCCTTTGGCCCGATCCGGTGTGGGGGCGAGGAGTGGTTGTTCCGTATGCGGATGAAGAGCGGGTGCGACTGCTGGGAGTGATCGCTGATGACGAGGTTTCGGGTCTCTAGGACCAAAAATCCTCTTTTATCTCAAATCCGTCACCCTCGGGCTTGTCCCGAGCGCCCACGGTAAGGCAAGCGCGGCCGCAAGACGCTGCAAGTGGTGACCTGAACGTCCGACTGCCAAGCCTGAACCTGCGGTGGGCCCTCGGGACAAGCCCGAGGGTGACGAGATAAAGCTTTGGAACTCAGATAATATCCAGCGGCACCGCATGGTTCGGCGCCCGGAAGGCCTCGTCCAGGCGTTCCAGATCTTCCAGATCGAACTGGATTTCCAGGGCGTCGGCGTTGGCCTCGACGTGTTCGACGGAGCTGGCCTTGGGAATGGCGATGACGCCGTCGTGGCGCAGGACGGCGGCGAGGGCGACCTGGGCGGGGCTGGCCGAGTGGCGGTTGGCGATGTCGCGGATCAGAGGCTGTTCCAGCAGTTCGCCGCGTCCCAGGGGCGAATAGGCCATCATCGGCATGTCGCGCGCCTGCATCCAGGGCAGGAGGTCGAACTCCACCCCGCGCGAGGCCAGATTGTAGAGCAGCTGGTTGGCGGCGCAGTCCTCGCCCCCCTCGATCTCCATCAGCTGCTCCATGGCCCGCAGGTCCAGGTTGGACACACCCCAGCGGGCGATCATCCCCTCGTCGACCAGGTCGCGGAAGGCCTCGACGGTCTCTTCCAGCGGGACGTTGCCTTCCCAATGCAGCAGATAGAGATCCAGCCGCTCGACGCCGAGCCGTTCCAGCGACTTCTCGCAGGCCAGCATCATCTTCATCTCCGAGGCGTTCTCGGGCCGGACCTTGGAGACCAGGAAGACCTCGTCGCGGCGGTCGGCGATGACCTCGCCCACCAGTCGCTCGGAGCGGCCGTCGCCATACAGTTCAGCCGTGTCGATCAGGGTCATGCCCAGGTCGATGCCGCGGGCCAGGGCCTGCTGCTCCTCGTCGCGCCAGGCCGGGTCGTCGCCCAGCTCCCAGGTGCCTTGGCCGAGGGCGGGAACGGTCGTACCGTCCGCAAAGGTGACGAGGCGGGTCATGTCCGTCCTGACGAAACTAGAAGCGGCGAAGACCGCGAAGGAGGGTGGAATGCGAACGCGGCTTATCAAGACCGACGGCCTGGTCCAACAGGTTCTGGACGCCGGGTTCGAGGACCAGAACGCGCCGCTGGTCCTGCTGATCCACGGCTTTCCCGAACTGGGGGTCAGCTGGCGGGCCCAGGTCGAGGCCTTGTCCCAGGCAGGATACCACGTCGCAGCCCCGGACATGAGGGGTTATGGCGGGACCGAGAAACCGGCGGGGGGGGAGGCCTATTCCATCCTGCATCCGGTCGGGGACATGGTCGATCTGGTCCGCGCCCTGGGCAAGCCGTCCTGCATTGTCGTGGGGCATGACTGGGGCGCGCCGGTGGCCTGGCATTGCGCCCTGTTGAGGCCCGACCTGTTCACGGCCGTGGCGGGCCTGTCGGTGCCGTTCCAGCCGCGCCGTCCCAAGGGTCCGCCCACGGCCGCCATGGCGGCGATCTCGAAACGGGCGGGGGTGGGCGACCTCTACATCAGCCGGTTCCAGGCGCCGGATGCGCACCTCTCGCTGGACGCCGATCCGGCGACGGCCTTGAGGAAGCTGTTCTACGCCTATGACGGGGCGACCCCGGCGGATCGGCGCTCCACTGGCTTCATGCCGCAAGGCTTGGATTTGCTCGACACCATCGACGACGCGGCGACCCTGCCGCCGTGGATGAGCGCGGATCATTTCGACGAATACGTGCAGGCCTTCTCGGCCGGCGGGTTCGACGCGCCGCTGAACTGGTATCGCGCGATGGACTTGAACTGGTCGCTGACGGCCTTCGTGCAGGAGCAGAAGATCACCCCGCCCGCCCTGTTCGTCGTCGGTGAGGACGATCCCGTGCGCCACTACGCCGGAGGCCATGAGGCGGGGCTGAAGGACTGGGCGCCGGCGCTCACCCGTCAGGTGGTCGTGCCGGGGGCGGGGCACTGGATCCAGCAGGAGCGGCCCGCAGAGGTGAACGCGCTGCTGCTGGAGTTTCTGGCCGGGCTTTAGGCCGCGTCCGCCATCGCCATCTGTTCGCGCACCTCGGCGACGATTTCCAGGCTGTGGATGCGGGCGGCGTTGTCGAACATCATGCCGGTGACCATCAGCTCGTCCACGCCGGTCAGGGCGATGAAGTCGGAGAGCTGTCGCTTGACCGTCTCCGGCCCGCCGACGGCGGAATAGAGCAGGCGACCCTTTGCGCCTTCGATCTGTTGCGGCGTCAGGACCGCAGCGATGTCGTCGACGGGCGGGGGCAGTTTGCCGGGCTTGCCGGTCGAGAGGCGGGCGAAGCTTTGCTGCATGGAGGTGGACAGGCGCACGCCCTCGGCGTCGGTGTCGGCGGCGAAGACGTTGATAGCGGCCATGGCGTGGGGCTTGGCCAGGCGGTCAGACGGGGTAAAGCTGCGGCGATAAAGGGCCAAGGCCTCCAGCAGCAGTTCGGGTGCGAAATGGCTGGCGAAGGCGTAGGGCAGGCCCAGCTGACCGGCCAGCTGGGCGCTGAACAGGCTGGAGCCCAGCAGCCAGACGGGTACCCGCAGCCCGGCGCCGGGCACGGCGCGGACCGGCTGGTTCTCGGACGCCGGTTCGAACCACTGGATCAGTTCGACCACGTCGCGCGGGAACTGGTCGGCGCCTTCGAAATAGCGACGCAGCGCACGGGCGGTGGCGCCGTCCGTGCCGGGCGCGCGGCCCAGGCCGACGTCGATGCGGCCGGGAAACAGGGTCTCCAGCGTGCCGAACTGTTCGGCGACCACCAGAGGCGCATGATTGGGCAGCATGACGCCGCCGGAGCCGACGCGGATACGCTGAGTCCCCGCCGCCACATGGCCGATGACGATGGAGGTCGCGGCGCTGGCGATGCCGGGCATGTTGTGGTGCTCGGCCAGCCAGAACCGCTGGTAGCCGAGGCGGTCGGCGGCCTGGGCCAGGGCCAAGGTTTCGTCCAGGCCGCGGCGGGCGTCGCCGCCTTCGACGATGGGGGAGAGGTCGAGAACTGAGAACGGGATCATGACGCCTAGATCGGGGCTGTCCGCTGGGGTTCAAGGGCGCGGGGGCGGAACCGCAACCGGGTCGGGCGCTTTAAGACTCAAATCCTCACTACGGAGACCTGCGCCATGACGGACATCGATCCCAACAAGCCGGAAGTGGATTGCGACGACGCAAGAGAGGCCGCCGACATGGGCGAAAAGCCGGATCTGGGGCACAAGGCGGACACGTTGATCGACGCCTTGGACGGCAGCGATTCGGGATCAGACACGCGCGCAGGATCGCTGCGGGGCGGATCTGCCTCGGGATCGGACGACGATCCTGATTCACGCGAGATCAACGACGCCCTGGCGGAAGAGGGACGTGAGTCCGCCGATGCGGCCGAGCGCGGCGACTGACGACGGCGCCTTGCTGCCGCCGCACGCATGCGCCACGGTGGCGCTTCGACCAAAATAGGTCAGGGACGATCTCTCGATGACGCTTCGTAGGGCGGCAGCCGCCGCCGTGGTTCTGTTCTGTATCGCCGGATGCGACCGCACGGCCAAGCCGGCCGATGCGAAACAGGCGCCCGATGCGGCCGCGCCTGCGGTGGTCGCAGAGACGCCGACGCCTGACCCTGTCGCGCCGTTCGACGACGCGACCGTCGCGGGCGCGCCTGCGGTCGATGGTGCGCCGGCATTCGCCGCGATTTATCCGGGCGGCCAGGTCGAGGGACAGCCGCTGCTGGCCGGCGGCGAATCGGGTGCCGGCGGTCTGGTCACCTTCACCACCGACGCCTCGCCCGATCAGGTCGTGGCCTTCTATCGCGAGCGGGCGGAGGCGGCGGGGCTGCGATCCGTCACCGGTATGAACCAGGGCGAGGCGCGGGCCTATGGCGCGGCCGGCGACCAGGCGAACGGGCCGTCGCTCCAGGTCGTGGCGGCGCCCACGGATGCGGGCGCGACCTCGGTCCAGCTGGGGTGGAGCGCCGGGCAGTGAGGCCGGTCGCCGCCCTGGGCGCGGCGACGGCGATCCTGCTGGTCGTCGGTTGCGCCGGCGCCCCGAAAACGGTCGTGACGACGCCGAGCGAGGGATTTCTGGCCGACGGCGCGATCGCGCGGCTGGCCGAAGCGGTCCCACCGCCGCCTGCGGTTGGGTCGATCCAGGACCTGGCGGACAAGGCGGCCTCCGCGCGCTATGTCGCGCTGGAAGACAGTGATCGCTGGCTGCTGGCGACCTCGCATGCGGAGCTGCGTCCGCCCCTGGCCCTGCAGCATTTCGACTGCGCCCTGGGCGTGCGGCTGGGGTCGGCCGAGACGCCGGCGCTGGATCGGCTGATGGCGCGCGTGTTTCACGACGCGAACAGTGTGGCGGAACGGGTCAAGGCGCGACAAGCGCGGCCCCGACCGGTCGGCGACGATCCTCGACGGCGCGCCTGTCAGGTCGTGAACGCCGCCACCCGACAAGGCGCCTCCTATCCGTCGGGCAGCGCCGCCGTGGGCGTGGCCTATGGCGAGGCCTTCGCCGCGCTGGAGCCGGATCGGGCCGAGGCCGTGCGGCGGATCAGCCATCAGATCGGCGTCAGCCGCCTGATCTGCGCCATGCATTATCCGACCGACGTGGCTGTGGGCGAAGAGATCGGCCGGGCCGTCGTCGTCGAGGTCGTGCAGACACCCGCCTTCAAAGCGGATGTCGCGGCGGCGCGAGCGGAACTGGAGGCCGCGCGTCGCAGCGGCCTGACCAACCCTGGCTGCGCGGCCGAACGCGCGGCCCTGGCGACCGTTCTGCCCTGACATGGCGCTGTGGCTCGCCTTGGCCGCCTTGGTGTTTCAGGCGCCGCCCGCCGACCGGCCCTGCACGGCGCAGGAACTGCGCGACCTGACCACGCCGTCGGATCAGCCCTATCGTCTCAGGTGCCGGGCCCAACTGTCGGGCGTCGATATCCGCCGCCGCGTCCTGATCGAGGGCGCCGAGGCGTCGGGCGCGTCGCTGGACTGCGGGGGGGGCGCTGTTCGCGCGCCGGGCCAGGCGACGACCTCTGCCCCGACCGTGGCCGTCTGGTCCCGGCGTGACGGAGAGGCGTGGTCGCGGCCGGTCGATGTCACGGTGCGCAACTGCACAGTCGTCGGCAATGTGCGGATCTGGGGCATGGGGGCGGGCGGGTCGATGCGCGACCTGCTGGCGTCGTCGCGCACCGCCGGCCATACGCAGGCGGCCCAGTCTGCGGCACCCATCCGGGTCACCCTGGACCGGGTGCGGTTCGAGGGGGCGGGGACCATTCCCCTCTACGTCGGGCCGGGCGTGACGCGCACGACGGTGACGCGTTCGACCTTTTCTGGCCGTTCGACCTCGACCGCCGTCTATCTGGACGCCGAGAGCGCGGGCGCCCTGATTCAGGACAACGACTTCGACATCCGCACAGGGCGCGAGCAGATCGCCGTGGATGGATCGGGCGCCAACCGCATCGTCGGCAACCAGTTGGCCCTGGGCGGAAAGGGCGGGGTGTTCCTGTACCGAAACTGCGGCGAGGACGGGGTCATCCGGCACCAGACGCCGTCCTATAATCAGATCACGGACAATGTCTTCACCGGCGCCGGCTGGCTGCGTCCGCGCGCGGTGGTGATCGGCTCGCGCGAGGGCGGAAGGCGCTATTGTGGGGACGACCGGGGGTGGCCCTTCGGCTCCAGCGCGAACGACAGCGATGGCGCCGCGGGCAACGTGACGGCGCGCAATATCGTCCGGCGGTGAGGCCTTTGGGCCGCACTTGCGCAAAGCGGTCGTTCAAGGCTGACTGACCGCCTGATCGATCGGGGGATTTGAGTATGCGGCTGGTCCTGTTTCTCGCGCCCTTGGCCGCCGCCCTGGGGCTGGCCGTTTTCGCCAGCCAGACGCCCGCGCCCCTGCCGGCCTCGACCCCCGCCGTCGGCTTTTCCGCCGAGAGGGCCATGGTCGATGTGCGCCGCATCGCCCGCGCGCCCCATCCCGTCGGATCGGCCGAACATCAGCAGGTCCAGGCCTATCTGGTCCAGCGGCTGGCCGACCTGGGGCTGCAGCCCAGCCTGCAATCCGGCGCCCTGTCGCCGGCCGCTGTGGCGCGGATCGAGAAGGACGGCGGCGACGCCGGCGCGCTGAGAGCCGTCAATATCGTCGGGGTTTTGCCGGGGCGAGACCCCGGCCTGCCCGCCGTCGCCCTGATGGCCCATTACGACAGCGTGCCGAACTCGCCGGGGGCCGCCGACGATGCGAGCGGCGTCGCGGCGATCCTGGAGGCGGTCCGGGCGATCAAGGCGCGGGGCGGGGCGGATAGGACGCTGATCGTCCTGCTGACCGATGCGGAGGAGCTGAACCTGGACGGGGCGCGGGCCTTCTTCAGCGAGCATCCGTTGCGCGACCGCATCGGGGCGGTGATCAATCTGGAAGCGCGGGGCGGCGGCGGTCGCGCCATGATGTTTGAGACCGGCCCCGGCAACGCCGAGACCATCGTCCGCTACGCTCAGGCGACGCGCAAGGCGACCGGCGGCCCGTCCAGCAACGCCCTGGCGATCTTCATCTATCGGCTGATGCCCAACGGCACGGATTTCACCGTGGCGGCGGGGCGCGAACTGTCGGGGATCAACCTGGCCTTCATCGGCCGCCCGGCCCAGTACCACTCGCCGGCCTCGACGCCCGAGGCGCTGGACCAGGGCAGTCTTCAGCATATCGGGTCGCAGGCCCTGGAAACCGCCGACGCCTTCCTGCGCGCGCCGACCCTGCCCCAGGCGACGCAGAATGCGGTCTATGCCGATGTGTACGGTCTGTTCGTCGTGCGTCACCCCCCGATCGTCGGCTGGATCCTTCTGATCGCCGCCGGGGTTGCGACCGCCTTCGCCGCCTGGGGCGCGCATCATGCGACGGGGCTGAGGGCGATGTCGGTGGTGCGGGGCGCGACGGATGGGGTGTGGCTGCTGGCCAGCGCCGTGGTCGTCGGCCAGGCCGTGCGGGTGCTGGCCGGACCGGTCGGCAGCCGGATCGATTCGGCAGAGACCTACTACACCCTGCTGCGGCGCCTGCCGGTACTGGAGGTCGGTGTGGCGCTGGCGATGCTCGCCCTGGTTCTTGTGGCGGCGGGGGGGCGAGGGCGGATCGGCCGAAGGGTCATAGTCGGGGTGGTCGCCGCAGCTGCGGTGCTTGCGACGGCTCTCGGCGGGTTCAGCCTGCTGATCGTCGGGGCGGCGGTGGTCGCGGCGGGGTTCAGCCTGTGGCCTTCGGACGAGGACCGGACGACCTGGGGCGGCTGGCTGGGCTTGATCGTGCTGGTGCTGATCCTTGGCGGGTTGATCCAGGCCTTGGCTCCAGAGGCGGCCTTCCTCTTCCTCTGGCCCGGCCTGATCGCGGCGCTCGCCGCAGCGATTGCAGCGGTGATCGGGGCCAGGCTGATATCCTGGCGCGCTCTGATCCCGGCGGCGGTCGCGACTGTGGGCGTGGGCGGATGGCTGCTGGTTCAGGGGCATGGCGTGTTTTTGGGCGTCGGCATGGACCTGCCCGGCGCGCTGGGTCTGATCGGCCTGTTGGTGGTGCTGACGGCCCGGCCGCTGGCGCCGACATCGGCAGGCGAGGTGCGGGTGATCGGCGGGCTCGCCTTCGCCGGCCTGCTGCTGGGCTGCGCCGTGGCGCTGGCGGCCCGGTTTATCTCCTGATGCCGCCGTGATTTCCGGGTCGTAGGGGTCATAAATCCGGGTTATGGGTGCGGCTGTTTTTCTTCCGGAGCCCGGGCGCGCTTGCACCACGCATACGTCAATCCGTTCACCGTCCTGTCGCTGGCGGTTGCCATCCTGGGCGCGTGGACGGCTCTGGACCTGTTCAATCGGACCCGCAGCCACCTGGGCGCGGCGCGATTGCGCTGGTTGGGTGTCGCCGCACTCGCTCTGGGCGTCAGCATCTGGTCGATGCATTTCCTCGCCATGCTGGGTTTCCATGTCGAGGAGCCGGTTTCCTATGACGCCGGCCTGACGCTGGTCTCGTTCATGCTGGCGACGGCCGGGACGGCGGCAGCCTTTCTGGCGGCGGGGACGGCAGGGCCCGCAGCATGGCGACTGGCGCCGGCGGCGCTGCTGATGGGCGGCGCGATCATCGCCATGCACTATGTCGGCATGGCCGCGATGCGGATGAATGCGACCCTGACCTATCGGCCGGGGCTGGTCGCCTTGTCGGTGGTCGTCGCCGTGGCCGCCGCCTATGCCGCCCTGATCGCCGCCCGTCAGGAGCGCGACAGGGCCTGGCGCGGCGTCGCCGCCGTCATCCTGGGGTTGGCCATCGTCTCCATGCACCATATCGGCATGGCGGCCCTGACGGTGACCGCCAACGCCGGTGGGGCGCCGGTCGAGGGCGGGGCCTCTCCGGTGGTGCTGGCGGTCGCGGTGACGGCGGGCGCGGTCACCCTTTTGTTTCTCGCCGTCGGCGCCTCCATGGCGGACCAGAGGGCCAACGTCCTGGCCGCCGTGGACGCCGGAGGCGTCGGCTTCTGGGAGGCGACGCTGCCGATGAAGGCGCCGGTCATGTCCCGCAGAGCCAGGGAGATCCTGTCCATCGACCCCGCCGAGCGCCTCGGCCCCAGAGAGATCGGCGACCGCCTGTCTCCCGAGGATCTGCCGCGGCATCGCCAGGCGCTGGAACAGGCCATCGCGGGGACCGGCGAATACGATCAGGAATGGTTCCTGCCGGGGTCCGGCCGGTGGATACATCTGCGCGGGCGGATGATCCGCAGTCGCTCGGGGCGGCCCCTGAAGATGTCCGGCGTGATCACCGACATCACCGACCGCCGAGAAGCCTTCGCCGCCCTGGCCGACAGCGAACGGTTGCAGTGGGTGTTGATCAACGAGCTCAATCACCGGGTCAAGAACACCTTGGCCACGGTGCAGTCGATCGCCCGACAGACCGCCCGGCGGACGCCGGACGTGGCCACCTTCACCACCCTGTTCGAGGCGCGGCTTCTGGCGCTGTCCAACACCCAGAACCTGCTTACGGCCGGCAACTGGGAACGCGTCGATCTGCGCGCCATGCTGGCCCAGGAACTGGCGCCCTATGCCGAGGAGCAGGTGCGCCTGACTGGCCCCGACGTCGATCTGAACGCCCAGCAGACCTTGGGGATGGGGATGGTGTTCCATGAGCTGGCGGTGAACGCCGCCAAATACGGCGCCCTGGCGAATGCGACGGGATGCGTTCGCGTCGATTGGTCGGTGGCGGACCGTCACCTTCTGCTGGATTGGGTCGAAAGCGGCGGACCACAGGTGCAGCCGCCACAGCGGCGGGGCTTCGGCTCGGCCCTGATCGAGTCCACCGTCAACCGATCCCTGGGCGGGTCGTCGGCCATGGCCTATCTGCCCGAAGGCCTCAGCTTCAGCGTCAGGTTGCCATTGTAGCCTGCGTCAAAAACGGACGTGGCCTTTCGATGTTCCTGTTTTGATCGACGAGAACATCTTGTGAACCAGAACAAACCATGCACATAGTCGTCCTCACGAAACGGGGGCGGGTCCAGGCGGGTCTCTCCCAAGCTTAATGACGGGAATCATGGCAAGGGAGACAAAGGCAATGGCTTCACAGGCAGCACTCAAGTTGGTGGGCAAGGACGACGGCGACAAGCAACGCGCCCTGGAGGCGGCGATCGCGCAGATCGATCGCGCCTTCGGCAAGGGGTCGGTGATGAAACTGGGCAAGGGCGGGGTCGCCGACGTGATCCCCTCGGTGTCCACCGGATCGCTGGGTCTGGATATGGCGCTCGGCATCGGCGGCCTGCCGCGCGGGCGGGTGATCGAGGTGTTCGGCCCTGAATCCTCGGGCAAGACGACCCTGGCCCTGCATACGGTGGCCGAGGTTCAGAAGGCCGGCGGCGTCGCCGCCTTCGTGGACGCCGAACACGCGCTGGATCCCGGATACGCCCAGAAGCTGGGCGTCAATCTGGACGATCTGCTGGTGTCGCAGCCCGACACCGGCGAACAGGCGCTTGAGATCGTCGATACGCTTGTGCGCTCCGGCGCGGTGGACATTGTGGTGATCGACTCCGTCGCGGCGCTTACGCCGCGCGCCGAGATCGAGGGCGAGATGGGCGACAGCCTGCCGGGCCTTCAGGCGCGTCTGATGAGCCAGGCGCTGCGCAAGCTGACGGCGTCCATCTCCAAGTCGAACTGCATCGTCCTGTTCATCAACCAGATCCGTCACAAGATCGGCGTCATGTACGGCTCGCCCGAGACGACGACGGGCGGCAATGCGCTGAAGTTCTACGCCTCGGTGCGCCTGGACATCCGCCGCACCGGCGCGATCAAGAACCGCGACGAGGTGGTCGGCAACACCACCCGGGTCAAGGTGGTCAAGAACAAGGTCGCCCCGCCGTTTCGCGAGGTCATCTTCGACATCATGTACGGCGAGGGCATCTCCAAACTGGGCGAGATCATCGACTTGGGCGTCAAGGCCGGGATCATCGAGAAGTCGGGCAGCTGGTTCAGCTATGACTCGACCCGGATCGGTCAGGGCCGCGAGAATGTGCGCGAGTTCCTGAAACAGAACCCCGACATCGCCGCCTCGATCGAGAAGGCGGTGCGGGCTTCGACCAATAAGATCGCCGACGAACTGCTGGGCACGCCCGAGCCGGACGAAGGCCAGGATCTCGAAGGCTGACGCCAAGACAAGAGGCGGAGCGGCCGGGGCGGACCTTGCAGGTTCGCTCCGGCTGAGGCCCGGCCTTTCACCCTACTCCGTCGCCCCAGCGACCCGCCACCGACCCCGCGAAGGGCGGCGGAGCGACCCGCTCGACCTCGTGTCGGGCGGGTCTTTTTCTTTAGCTCTCGTCATCCTCCGGCGAGCGCAGCGAGACCGGGGGACCCAGCGGCGCCGAAGGCGAAATCTCTCCGCCGCGCGATGCGGGAACATAGAGTCCGCGACAGGTTCGCGCTCACGCGCGCCGCTGGGTCCCCCAATCTGCGCCGCGAAGACGCGGCTTGTCGGAGGATGACGAAAGTGAAGAAGCCGCATCTCTGAAACAAAAACGGGCGACCCGAAGGCCGCCCGTTCCGTAGTCTGACGATGTCCGCAACCGATCAGGCGGCGGCCCTCTCCGGAGCGAACTTGCCGTAGAAGGTCTCGTTTTTGGCGGCCATGTCGCGCAGCAGCTGCGGGACCTTGAAGCGGTCGCCGTACGTTGCGGCCAGACGGTCCGCCGTCTCCACGAACTTCGCCAGGCCGATGCCGTCGATCATGCTGATGGGGCCGCCGGTCCAGGGCGCGAAGCCCCAGCCCAGGATAGCGCCCAGGTCGGCTTCGCGCGGATCGTCGATGACGCCCTCGGCCCAGCAGCGGGCGACCTCGACAGCCTGGCGATACAGCAGGCGGGTCTTCAATTCGTCGATCTGCGCAAAGGCGGTCGCCTCTTCGGGCTTGTCGATACCTTTGGTGGTCGGCGCCAGGTCGCTCAGCCCCTTCCAGATCGTCTTGGGCTTCTGGTCATAGTCGTAGAAGCCCTTGCCGTTCTTGCGGCCGAAGCGTCCACCCTCGACCATGGTGGCGACGATCTGTTCGCCCTCGTTGGCGACGTATTTGTCGCCGAGGTCGGCCTTGGTCTGTTTGGCGATCTTGTAGGACAGGTCCAGGGCGACGTCGTCGTGCATCTCCAGCGGGCCGCGCGGCATGCCGGTCATCCGCCCGACATTGTCGATCAGGGCCGGGCCGTAGCCTTCCTCCAGCATCGCCATGCCCTCCATTAGGAAGGTGGAGAAGCAACGCGAGGTGTAGAAGCCGCGGCTGTCGTTGACGACGATCGGGGTCTTCTTGATCTTCAGCACATAGTCCAGCGCCTTGGCGATGGCGGCCTGACCCGTCTTTTCGCCCAGGATGATCTCGACTAGCATCATCTTGTCGACGGGCGAGAAGAAGTGGATGCCGATGAAGTCCTCGGGACGGACCGAGGCCTCGGCCAGACCCGTGATTGGCAGGGTCGAGGTGTTGGAGCCGAAGACGGCGCCCTCGACCAGTTGGGCCTCGGCGCGCTTGGTCACGTCGGCCTTGATCTCGCGGCTTTCGAACACGGCCTCGACCACAAGGTCCGACCCCTTGATGTGGTCATAGTCGGTCGTGGCGGTGACCAGGGCCAGGGTGGCGTCATACTTGTCTTGCGTCATCTGCCCGCGCGACAGGCGCTTCTTCAGCAACTCTTCGACATGAGCCTTGCCCTTGTCGGCGGCTTCCTGGGTCTGATCGATCAGGACGGTTTCGATCCCGGCCATGACCTGAACATAGGCGATGCCCGCGCCCATCATGCCGGCGCCGATGACGGTGACCTTCTTCGCGTCCGACTTGGGCACGCCGGCGGGACGCACGGCGCCCTTGTCCAGTTCCTGCTTGGACAGGAACAGCGAACGGATCATGGCCTGGGCCTGCGGCGTCATCAGGGTCTTGATGAAATAGCGGGTCTCGATCCGCAGGGCCGCGTCCATCGGAACCTGGGTTCCTTCGTAGACGGCCTTCATCAGGTTCACCACGGCCGGATAGTTGCCGTAGGACTGTTTGCGCAGCATGGCGTTGCCGACCATGAAGTTCTGGATGCCGGCCGGGTGATAGGGGCCGCCGCCGGGCAGTTTGAACGACTTGTCGTCCCACGGCTGAACGGCCTTGCCGCCATTCTTGATCCAGGTCTTGGCGGCCTCGGCGGCCTGACCCTTCTCGACGACCTCATGGACGATGCCGGCGCCCTTGGCGTCGTTGGGGCGGAAGGACTTGCCTTCGCTCATGGCCATCATGGCGTTCTGGACGCCGACCAGACGGGTCAAGCGCTGGGTGCCGCCGCCGCCGGGGAAGAGGCCGACTTTGATCTCGGGCAGGCCCAGCTGGATCCGGTTGTCGTTCTCGACCACGCGATAGTGACAGGCCAGGGTGAACTCCAGCCCGCCGCCCAGGGCCAGGCCGTTGATCGCGGCCGCGATTGGCTTGCCCGAGGTTTCCAGCGCGCGGAAGGCGCCGTTCAGCTTCCAGCCGGCGTCGAACGCCTTCTGCAAATCACCGCCGCCTGACAACACGCCGCCGGCCATGTCGCCCAGGTCCGCCCCGGCGCAGAAGCCCGAAGCCTTGCCCGAGGTGATGACCGCGCCCTTGATGGCCTCGTCGGTCTTGATGCGTTCGACCAGTTCGGGGATTTCCTTCATCACCGAAGAGGTCAGGGTGTTCATCGAACGACCCGGCACGTCGAAGGTGACCAGGGCGATGCCGTCGGCGTCGACGTCGATCTTGAAGTTTTCCATGGGTGTGATCCTCAGACGCGTTCGATGACGGTGGCGGTGCCCATGCCGCCGCCGATGCACAGGGTGATCAGGGCCGTCGACTTGTTCGAGCGTTCCAGCTCGTCCAGGGCGATGCCGGTGATCATGGCGCCGGTGGCGCCCAGGGGGTGGCCCATCGAGATGCCGCCGCCGTTCACATTCATCTTGGCGTGGTCGATGTTCAGGGCCTGCATGTAGCGAAGCACGACGGCGGCGAAGGCCTCGTTCAGCTCCCACACGTCGATGTCGTCGGGCTTCATGCCCAGCTTGCCCAGCAGTTTGCGGGTCACATATTCCGGACCCGTCAGCATGATCGACGGCTCCGAGCCGATCGAGGCGCCGCCCAGGATCTTGGCGCGCGGCTTCAGGCCCAGGGCCTGTCCGGCTTCCAGCGAGCCGATCAGCACGCCGGCCGAACCGTCGACGATGCCGGACGAGTTGCCGGGCGTGTGGACGTGGTTGACGCGCTCGACCTCGGGGTAGCGCTGGTTGATCACGCTGTCGAAGGCCATCTCGCCCATCATGGCGAAGGAGGGGTTCAGGCCACCCAGGGTCTGCATGTCCGTGTTCGGACGAATGGTCTCGTCACGATCCAGAATGGTCAGGCCCAGCTGGTCCTTGACCGCCAGAACCGAGTTCTTGAACCGGCCCTCGGCCCAGGCCTGAGCGGCGCGCTTGTGGCTCTCGACCGAATAGGCGTCCACGTCGTCGCGGCTGAAGCCGTATTTGGTGGCGATCATGTCGGCCGACACGCCTTGCGGCACGAAATAGGTGGGGAAGGCCGACGAGGGGTCGGTGGGCCAGGCGCCCATGTCGGAACCCATGGGCACGCGGCTCATGACCTCGACGCCGCCGCCGACGGCGAAATCAGCCTCGCCGGACTTCACCTTGGCGGTGGCCATGTTCACGGCTTCCAGGCCCGAGGCGCAGAAACGGTTGACCTGAACGCCGGCCGTATATTGCGACCAGCCGGCCGACAGCACCGCCGTGCGGGCGATGTCGGCGCCGAGTTCGCCCACGGGCGTGACGCAGCCCAGGATGACGTCATCGACCTTGGACGTGTCCAGGTCGTTGCGGTCGCGCAGAGCCTCCAGAACCTGGGTCGCCAGGCTGAGACCGGTGATCTCGTGCAGCGAGCCGTCCTTCTTGCCCTTGCCGCGCGGGGTGCGGACGGCGTCGTAGATATAGGCGTCAGCCATGGGAGTGCGTCTCCATCTTTGGCCCTTGGGCTCTCCGCCCCCTTTGAAAGGAATGGGCGGTTCGCGACTTGAGGGCAGGGCGGTTCCAAGCGTGGACGCCAAGAACCCTACGTTTACGTCAACGTCAAGTAATAAGCCGCGTGATCCCACCCGATGGAGCTGGGGTTTTCAATTTTGGAGGGCTTCGACGCCGCTGGTGAGCGGGCTGGCGCGATGGCCAAGCCCGCTCGCGTTCCGTCAGCGCGGCGGAATGCGGGTCGCACCGCCGGTGATCTTGCAGACGTAGTCCGTCTGGGGACGGCCGGTCTGCAGGCCAGTCGGCGTTAGGATGCCCTGGCTGCGGGTGCATTCCGCCTCCAGCGCGTCCATGTCCTTCTGGTAGCTGTTGACGCCGCCCGTGGTGCCGCAGGCCGCCAGCAAGGGCAGACTGATCGCGGCGGAGAGAATGAGGATACGCATGGCTCGGTGCTCCCTGAGCGCCGATGCGCTCCTTGTCGCCCCCCGGCGTCGAAAGACTACTGCGTCGCCGCCAGCCTGACCAGCTTGCCGTTCTCCTCGTCGGTGATGGCCCAGACTGCGCCGTCCGATCCAACCGCCACGTCGCGGACGCGTTCGCCCAGATCCGTCAGCAGACGCTCCTCGCCGACCACGCGATCGTTCTGGACCACCAGACGGGAGATGTGCTTTTCCTTCAGCCCCGCGACCAGCAGGTTTCCGTCCCAGCCGGGGAACATGCCGCCCTGATAGAAGGTTGCCCCGCCCGGTGCGATGACGGGGTCCCAATAATAGACCGGCTGTTCTGTGCCCGGCGCCTGGGTGGCGCCGCTGTTGATCTGACCGCCGGCGTATTCCACGCCGTAAGCCGCGTCGGGCCATCCGTAGTTCAGGCCCGGCTTGTCCAGATTGACCTCATCACCGCCGCGCGTGCCGTGTTCGATGGTCCAGATCGCGCCGGTGCCGGGCTGGACGGCGATCCCCTGGGCGTTGCGGTGACCCAGGCTCCAGATCTCGGGCAGGGCGCCGGCGCGGCCGACGAAGGGATTGTCCTGGGGCACGGAGCCGTCGGCGTTGATGCGGATCGTCTTGCCCATGTGCGAGCCCAGGTCTTGGGCCTGGGGCCGCATCGGCCGGTCCGAGCGTTCGCCCAAGGTGATGAACAGCTTGCCGTCCGGCGCAAACGCTAGGGCCGAGCCGAAATGTTTGTCGCCATCATAAACGGGCAAGGCGCGGAAGATGACCTGAACGTTCTCCACCCGCGAGCCGTCGTCCGACAGACGCGCACGGGCGACCGAGGTGGCGTTGCCGCCGTCACGCGGCTCGGAATAGCTCCAGTAGATCATCCGGTCCTGGGCGAAGCCGGGACCGACGATCACGTCCAGCAGGCCGCCCTGGCCGCGGGCGTCGACGGCGGGCAGGCCCGCGACCGGCTCGCCCACCTGGCCTTCGGCGGTGACGATGCGCAGGCGGCCGGGCTTTTCCGTCACCAGCCAGCGGCCGTCGGGCGTGGCCGCCAGTCCCCAGGGATGAACCAGGCCCGAGGCGATGACCGTGTGGGTCATGGCCTGTTCGGTCTTCACGCCCGGCGCGCGCGTCTGGCCGGCGAAGGCCGGCTGCTGATCGGGGTTGTTGGCCGGACGGGTCTCCAGCGGGGCGCCGGCCTGGGGCGGAGCGTTCGCGCTTTCGCCGTTCGCGCCGCAGGCGGCGGCGAGGACAAGCAGGGACGTCGAGGCGGCGGCGACGATCAGGCGCATGGCGAAGGCTCCGATGGAAAACAGGCGTTGGTTCTGGAACGGCGACGCCAGCGTTACCGTTCCGGCCCTGCGGCGTCTTGCGCCCTATCGCCGCACGATCTGCACCGAGACGACTTGAACCGCGCGCCCGACGGCGATATAGGCACGCCTCTTTCGCGCTGGCCCTCGGCCTCGCGTAGACCCGGGACTGGGTAGCTCAGATGGTTAGAGCGGTGGATTCATAACCCACAGGTCGGCGGTTCGATCCCGCCTCCAGTCACCATTTTATTGTTCGGATGATCATTGTTACGGCTCTCCTCGGTGACCTAACTTTGTGCGAAGTTCATCCGGGGCGTGTCCGTCGGTCGCCCCCTGCTCGACACGGGGAAGAAGATGATCATTGCTGCATTTTTGAGCGCCAGCCTTATGGGGCAGGAGGTAGGACCTCCGATCATCACGCCCGCAAACTCTGACGCTGCCGAAGCCGTGGTCGCATTCATGGGTCTGGGGAGATACTCCGGTATTTGCGCCGCTCACCTACCTGCCGGCGCCAAGGCGCGCCTCGATGGCCTAACCTCCGATCAGGCGCCGTCAGGTGTGCCGGCGTGGCTGATCTCCAGCTTCAAGCAGGGGTATGAGCAAGGTCTGGCAGACCCTACCCGACCAGACAAGACTGCTGCCGAATGTAGAGACATGGAGCGCGCGGCAAACGCCAGAATGCAAGCTGTCGCACAACGGCTAAAAGGCCGCCGCTAAGGGATTGTGGTACAGTTCCGCTATCCACCCTTAGCGTATCGGGAAGTCAGCTGATGGGCTGTGCGTGCTTTTGCAGGCTCAATCACCCCGCTGTTTGGCGCGGTGATTGAGCCTGTTTCAGCAGGCGATGTGCATCACAGGAGATGTGGGTCTAAGAATGATCCCGCCTCCAGTCACCACTTTCCAAGAGGTCGGCAGGGCTAGAGTGGTCCAGGGCCGATGCCGACGATCCCGCGATCATACTGAACATTGTTGCGGCTTTGGATGTCCTCCAACTCCTTGCGTTTGGCCTGGACCAGCGCAGCATATTGTTCCGGCGTGTAGCAAATGGTTTGCTCCAGTCTGCGGCCCGTCAAGGCGCGCCGTTCGCAGACGCGACGTGCGCGGGCCGGCGCCGGCTGCTCCGCCGCACCGGCCTGGGGTGAAGGCGGTGTCGTGACGGGTGGAGTTTGAGCGGACGCTTGAAACGCGAGCGCGGCGACGAAAATGAGAGGCGTTGAGAACATGGCTTTTCTCCCTGATCCGCCAAGCTCTCATGTCTTCGCTCGCCTGGCAAATCCGACGGACCATCGGCAGGGACTTACGGTTGCGGCGCCGTTGTCGTTATGACGGGTTCGCGGTTTGAAATGGCGACATCGCGAGGCCCGCGCGCGCTCCTGCCGCGCGGTTGTGACGGAGTTCCGCTCGGGGCAAGCGGTCTGCTGCAACCTGTGCCGTTGTGCTGCGTTTGTCGGTCGAGACCTTAACCTTGACCGGAGATCCGCCATGACGATCCGAACCAAAGCCCTGATGGCGGCCGTCGCCGCCCTGACTCTGGGCGCCGCCGCCTGCACCGAGACCGAGCAGGAAAAGACCGAAGCCCATGCCGAGGCCGCCGCCGACAAGACGGCGGATGTGGCGTCGCGTGCCGGTGAGGTGATCGAGGGCGGGGCGATGAAGGCGGCGCAGGCCGTCGAGACCGGCGCCGGCAAGGTCGCAGACAAGCTGGAAGGCGAACAGGCCGAGGCGGCGGCCGAAGGCAAGCCCGGCGCGATCAATCCCGCAACGGACCAACGCGTTCCGGTCGATAACTAAAGCACGGATCAGGCGGGAGGCGTCACCCCGGACTGGGGCCTTCCGCCAGCACCGCATCGATCAGGGCGCGAGCCTGGGGGCTGGACCAGTCCGCCTCGCCCGCCATGGTGGCGCGGATGCGCCCCTGGCGATCCAGGATGATCGTCTGCGGCATGGCGCCCTTGCCCGGAAACTCGAACGGCAGCTGGAAGCGGATGTCGTTGTAGAAGGGCAGGGGGGCGTGATCGTCGAGGAAGCGTCTGGCGTCGGCCGCCGCTTCTGGCGTGGCGTCCACATTGATCGGCAGAACCACCAAATCCTCGTTCGCCTCATAGGTTTTCGCCAGGGCCTGAAGCGTCGGCATCTCCGCCTTGCACGGCGCACACCACATGGCCCACAGATTTACGACCACGACCTTGCCTTGGAAGGCCGAGAAGCGAACGGCCGTGCCTGTGCGGTCGCGGAAGGCGTATTCGGGCGCCATTTCGGCCTGGGCCGGGGTCGAAAGCGCCGCCAGGGGACCGACGGCGAACCGCGCCAGGTCGCTTTTCGGCGTCGCGGCGGCGGTTGCGGCCTCTTCGACTTGCGCCTTCTGGCGATGATTGGCGTATAGCGACATCGCCATTCCGCCGGCGCCGGCGATGGTGCTGACGACAACGACCGCGCCGACGACCGCCCAGATCGCCTTTCTAGAGCCGCTCATGACTGAATCCACCTCTTCCGACGCCAAGCCATCTGGCGGTTCGACTGCGCCGGTGAAGCCCGCGGGTCAAGACATGTGGGGCGGACGCTTTTCGTCGCGCCCCGCCGAGATCATGCAGGCGATCAACGTCTCCATCGGCGTGGATCAGCGTCTGTGGCGTCAGGATCTGGCGGGGTCGCGCGCCCACTGCCGCATGCTGGCCAAACAGGGCATCATCCAGCAGGCCGACGCCGAGGCCATTCTGGGCGGGCTGGACGCCATCGAATCCGAGATCGAGGCCGGGACCTTCCCCTTCCGCGATCAGTTCGAGGACATCCACATGAATGTGGAGGCGCGCCTCAACGAACTGATCGGCGAGCCGTCCGGCCGCCTGCACACTGCGCGCAGCCGCAATGACCAGGTCGCCGTCGATTTCCGCCTGTGGGTGCGCGACGCCTGTGATCGTTCGGTTGCCCAGTTGAAGGCGTTGCAGGCCGCCCTGCTGGCGCGCGCCGAACAGCATGCGGGCGATCTGATGCCCGGTTTCACTCATCTTCAGACCGCTCAGCCCGTGACCCTGGGTCACCACCTGATGGCCTATGTCGAGATGTTCGGCCGCGATGCGGGGCGTTTCGCCGACGCGCGCGCCCGTATGAACGAGAGCCCGCTCGGCGCCGCGGCCCTGGCCGGTTCGCCCTTCCCCATCGACCGGCAGATGACGGCGGCGGCGCTGGGCTTCGACCGGCCGATGGCGAACTCGCTGGATGCGGTGTCGGACCGGGACTTCGCGCTGGAGAGCCTGGCCGCCGCCTCGATCACGGCGGGGCATCTGTCGCGGTTAGCCGAAGAGATCGTGATCTGGATGACGCCGATGTTCGGCTTCGCCTCCCTGCCTGACGACCTGACGACGGGGTCGTCGATCATGCCGCAGAAGCGCAATCCCGACGCCGCCGAACTGGTGCGGGCCAAGACCGGCCGGATCATGGGCTCTTTGGTGGCTCTGTCCACGGTGATGAAGGGCCTTCCACTGGCCTATTCCAAGGACATGCAGGAGGACAAGCCGCCGGTGTTCGAGGCGTTCGACGCCCTAGATCTGGCGCTGGTCGCCATGACGGCTATGGTGTCGGCGTTGCAGCCCAATACGGAACGCATGGCCCAGGCGGCGGGCGCAGGCTTCTCGACCGCGACGGATCTGGCCGACTGGCTGGTGCGCGAGCTGAACCTGCCGTTCCGCAAGGCGCACCACGTGACGGGGGCGGCGGTGAAGCGGGCGGAGGGCCTGGGCGTGGAACTGTCGCAACTGCCGCTGGAAGAAATGCAGAAACTGGAGCCGGGCATCACCGAAGCGGTTTACAAGGTGCTGACCGCCCAGGCTTCCTGCGAAAGCCGTCAAAGCTATGGGGGAACCGCGCCGGAACAGGTCCGTGCGCGTATCGCCGACTGGAGAGCTCGCCTGTGAAGAAAACCCTCATCGTCGTGGGCGCGCTCGCCCTTATGACCTCGGCTTGCGGCCGCATGGCCGATCTGGAATCGCCGGTGCGCGAGACCGAGCGTGCGCCGCGCGATAGCCGCGCGCCGCATCTGCCCGAGCCGGCGACCATGAACCGCCCGTCCAGCAGCGTGCCGATCGATGGCGGGCCGTCCAACCCCATCGGCGCCGGCGCCGCCCAGAACGACCCGCGCTAGCCTTGCACCATTTCGACCTGAAGGACGGCGCCCTGTATGCCGAGGGCGTGCCGCTGGAGCTGATCGCGGACGAGGTCGGCACGCCGGCCTATGTCTATTCGACCGCGACGCTGAAGCGGCACTACGGCCTGCTGCGCGCCGCCGCCGATGCGCATCGCGACGCCCTGGGCGAGGCGCTGATCGCCTTCGCGGTCAAGGCCAACTCCAACCTGTCGGTGCTGGCGACCCTGGCGAAACTGGGGTCCGGGGCCGACACCGTCTCCGAGGGTGAAATCCGCCGCGCTCTTGCGGCCGGCGTGCCGTCCGACCGGATCATCTTTTCGGGCGTCGGCAAGACCGACGTGGAAATGGCCTTCGCCATCAGTGTCGGCGTGCGCCAGATCAACGTCGAATCCGGCGCGGAGCTGGATCGGCTGATCACCATCGCGGCCATGATGGACACGTCTCCGGCCATCGCCGTGCGGGTCAATCCGAACGTGGGGGCGGGCGGTCACGCCAAGATCACCACGGGCGGAAAGGGCGACAAGTTCGGCGTGCCGGTCGAGGAGGCGATGGCGCTTTACGCCCGCGCCTCGGTCTCGCCCCACGTTACGCCGGTGGGGCTGGCCTGCCATATCGGCAGCCAGATCACCGACCTGGCCCCGCTGGAGGCCGCCTTCCAGGTTCTGGCCCAGATGACGCGGGACCTGCGGGCTCAGGGTCATGCCGTGACGCGGCTGGATCTGGGCGGCGGGCTGGGCGTGCCCTATTCCGGCGGGACCGAACCGCCGTCGCCGGCCGAGTATGTCGCCATGGCCGCGCGGGTTCTGAACGGGCTGGACGTCGAGGCGGCGTTCGAGCCGGGGCGGCTGCTGGCCGCCAACGCCGGCGTGCTGCTCAGCCAGGTGATCCAGGTCAACGAACGCTCGGACGGGCGGCGTTTCCTGGTGCTGGATGCGGCGATGAACGACCTGATGCGGCCGGCGCTGTACGACGCCTTCCACGACATCCAGCCGGTCAATCCGCGTAGCGGCGCGCGCCTGCCGCACGATGTGGTCGGGCCGGTGTGCGAGACGGGGGACACCTTCGCGCGTGATCGTGAGTTGCCGCCGCTGGAGGCCGAGGACCTGGTCGTCTTCACCGGGGCGGGGGCTTACGGCGCGGTGATGTCGAGCGAATACAACAGCCGGCCCTTGGTCCCCGAGGTTCTGGTGGACGGCGATCAGTGGGCCGTTATCCGGCCGCGCCCGACCTATGAGGAAATGCTGGACCGCGAGCCGTTCGCCGACTGGCTTTAGGCGAGAATCCCTCTCGACCGTTATAAAGTAACAGGCTATAGGGCCGGTCATGTCCCCCGGTCCCGAACAGTCCGTCATGCTTTCCCTGCTGGGCGGCGGCTTCGTTGCGGCCTTCCTGCATGCGGCCCTGCCGACCCACTGGCTGCCCTTCACCCTGGTCGGGCGGGCGCAGGGCTGGCGACCGTCGCGAATCCTGATGGCGGTGACGGCGGCGGGCCTGGCGCATATCGCCACGACGGCGGTGGTCGGCGGCCTGATCGTGGCGGCGGGGCTGGCGCTGGATCAATGGATCGAGGGGGTGCTGCCGCATCTGGCGGCGGTGCTGCTGTTCCTGTTCGGCGCCTTCTATCTGGCGCGCGCGACCTTGCGCCGGCCGGCCGTGGCCGGTGGTCCCGCCCTGGAAACTTCAGAGCCGGCGGTGTCGGACAAGGCGGCCTTCCTGGGCCTGATCGCGATGATGGCGGTGTCGCCGGGCGAAGTGTTGTTGCCCATCTATCTGTCCTCGGCCTCGGCGGGCATCGGCGCTCTTGCGATGCTGACGGTGGTGTTTGCGGTCGGCACCATCGCCGGCATGGCGACATTCACGGCCCTGGCCAGCGCCGGCGCCTCGATCCTGCGGCTGGAACGGTGGGCGAGATATGAAGGGGCGGTGCTGGGCGTGGCCCTGATCGCGCTGGGTCTCGTCGTCGCCATGCATCAGCACTGAAGCGATATTACATGATAACATTCAATGCGTTATCATGTATCAGCTTGGCTGTTGCGACAAACGGCGTATAGGCGAGCCATGAACGCCGCGCACGACCACGCCGATCACGACCATGACCACGATCACTCGGATCACGGTCACGGCCATTCGCACAGCCATCATGGGCACAGCCACGGTCCTGGGCACGGGCATGGCGGACACAGCCACGGCCCGGTGGACACCGGCGACTGGCGCTACGCCGTCGGCCTTGTGGTCAATCTGCTTTTCGTGGCGTGCGAGTTCGGCGCGGGCCTGATCGCGGATTCCACGGCGCTGCTGGCCGACGCCGGACATAATCTGTCGGACGTGCTGGGCCTGGCCATGGCGGGCGGCGCGGCCTGGCTGGCGCGGCGCGGCGCGCATGGGGCGGCGGGCGGTCGGCGGACCTATGGGTTCGGCAAGGCCACGGTTCTGGCGGCCCTGGGCAATGCGCTGCTGCTGATCTTCGCCTGCGGGGCCATCGCCTTCGAGGCCGTGCGCCGCTTCAACGAGCCGGCCCCGGTCGAGTCGGGCGTTATCATGGCGGTGGCGGGCATAGGCTTCGTCATCAACCTGGGCACGGCGCTTCTGTTCATGAAGTCGCAGCACGATTTGAATGCGCGTGGCGCCTATCTGCACATGATGGCCGACGCCGGGGTGTCGCTGGGCGTCGTGGCGGCCGGGGGCTTGATCATGCTGACCGGCTGGTCGGTGGTTGATCCCCTGGTCAGCCTGGCGATCGTGGTCGTGATCCTGTGGTCGACCTGGGGCCTGCTGAAGGATTCGGTCAATCTGGCCATGGACGGCGCCCCGACGGGCGTGGACGTGCCGGCGTTGGAAAAGGCGCTGGTCGCCCTGCCAGGCGTGCGGGCGGTGCATGATCTGCACGTCTGGGGCCTGTCCACGACCGAGACGGCCCTGACGGCGCATCTGGTGCACGACCGCGAGGATGCGGCCGTTCTGATCGGCGAGGCCCAGGCCGTGGCGAAACGTTACGCCATCGGCCACACGACGCTGCAGCTGGAGAACGAGCCGCTGCCGGACTGTCCGGGTTGCTGACCTTCTAGGCCTGGGCGAACGTCAGGGGCGCGCCCCAGAACTGGGACACCATCTCCGACTGTGGACCCGCCTGGCCGGTGGTCAGGAAATCGCGGCGGCCGCTGTCGCCCAGATCGTATTCGGGATGCGACTTGAAATAGCGCTCCAGCGCATCGGCGACGGCCTTGGGCTGTTCGATCAGCGCCGTTCCCGCCGGCAGGGCCTGGGCGAACAGTTCGGCGACGATCTCGTAATGGGTGCAGCCTAGTATGGCCTTGTCGGGGTGGCGCCCGATGCGGCGGCGCAGGGCGTCGACGTGGTCGTCGATAACCACCTTCAGCTCTTCGCGCGGGGCGCCCAGCTCGATGAGGCCCGCCAGGCCGGGGCAGGGTTCGGAGAAGACGGCGATGTCCTCGCGCCGCTTGTCGATCTCGATCTCGTAGACGCGGCTGATGGCCGTGGCGGCAGTGCAGAAGACGCCGGTGATGGCGATGGAGGCGACCTTCTCGCCCTCCTGCGGGCGCTCGGCCTCGAAGCTCCAGGGCTTGCCGGTCGCGGCCTCGATGGTGGGGACGATGATGCCCAGGATGTTGACCGGACGGCTCAGCCGCTCGCGCAGACCCGGCAGCCAGGTCTGTTGCAGGCGGCGAAGGGCGATGGCGCTGGCGGTGTTGCAGGCCAGGACGACGACCGAGGCGCCGGCGTCGAACAGGCGCTCGCACCCCGTCTTGGTCAGTTCGACGATGTCCTCGCCGCTGCGCCCGCCATAGGGGGCGTGGGCCTGATCGGCCAGATAGATGAAGTCCCGCGCAGGGAACCGCCGGGTCAGTTCGCGGTGAACGGTCAAGCCGCCCACGCCGGAGTCGAAAACGCCAATAGCCATGGGCGCGCTTTAGAGCAGTGCGACGACGTATCCAACCGGATTGCCGAGAAGATTACCGTCCTGTCAGGTGACGGGGCCGTCCGGTGCGCCTAAGTGTGTGGGCAATCATGATCTTCTTTCGGAGCATTCCATGCATAGACGCCAGCTTCTCATCGCGGGCGGCAGCCTGATGGCCCTGTCGGCCTGTGCCTCGACGGGGGCCTCAACCGGCGTCGCGTCGGGCGGGTCCGCCGCCGCTCCGTCGGCCGCCAGCCTGGTCGAGGAAGCGCGCATCGCCCGCGCCGTCCTGCCGACCCAGACGTCGCGCGCCGAGCTGCTGCAGGTCTGGACCGGCTCCTATGACGGCGTGCCGCCGTTCGACAAGGTGATGCCGGCCAAGCTGCGCGAAGCCATGCTGGAAGGCATCGAACTGCAACGCGCAGACATCGCCGCCATCGCGAACAATCCCGAGGCCCCGACCTTCGCCAACACCATGGCGGCGCTGGAACTGGCGGGCGAGCCGCTGGACCGGGCGTCCAACATCTATGGCGTGATGACCTCCAACATCGGCGGCGAAGCCTATGACGCCGTCGATACCGAGCTGTCGCCGATCCTGTCGGCCGCCTCTGACGAGATCACCTTCAACGCAAAGCTGTTCCAGCGGGTCAAGACCGTCGCCGACACCGCCGACGCAGCGGGCCTGAGCGCCCAGCAGAAGCGTCTGGCCGAGCGTCGTCGCGACGCCTTCATCCGCTCGGGCGCCAATCTGGACGCGGCCGGCAAGGCCGAGCTGGGCCGGATCAACACCGCCCTGTCCAACGCCTTCACCCGCTTCGGCCAGAAGGTCGTCGCCGACGAGAACGCCTGGACCCTGATCCCGAACGAAGCCGGTCTGGCGGGCCTGCCTGACTCGAACAAGGCCGCCGCTGCGGGCGCCGCACGCAGCCGCAACCTGCAGGGCTGGGCCATTCTGAACACGCGTTCGGCGGTCGATCCGTTCCTGACCTTCGCCGATGACCGGGCGCTGCGCGAGCAGGTCTGGAAGAAGTTCGTCAACCGCGGCGACAACGGCGACGCCAACGACACGAACGCGACCATCGCCGAGATCGTCAAGCTGCGTGACCAGCGCGCCAAGCTGCTGGGCTATCGCAACCATGCCGAACTGCGCATGCAGGACACCATGGCCAAGACGCCGGCAGCGGCCCAGGCCCTGATGGATCGCGTGTGGGCGCCGGCCAAGGCCCGCGTTGCCGAAGAGGTCGCCGACATGAAGGCGATCGCCGGTTTCGACATCGAGCCGTGGGACTACCTCTACTTCGCCGAGAAGGTTCGTAAGGCCAAGTACGACCTGGATCAGAACCAGCTGAAGCCCTATTTCGAACTGAACGCAGTGCGCGCCGGCTCCTTCGCCATGGCCGAGCGCCTGTACGGCTTCAAGTTCACCAAGCTTCCCAAGGGTTCGGTCCCGACCTTCGAGCCGGACGTCGAGGTCTATGAGCTGCACGACAAGGCCACCGGCAAGCTGATCGGCCTGTACTACACCGACGACTACGCCCGTCCGGGCAAGCGTTCCGGCGCCTGGATGACCACCTATCGGTCGTTCTCGACGCTGGACGGGTCGAAGGTGATCCTGGGCTCGAACAACAACAACTTCACCAAGCCGGAGCCGGGCGAGCCCGTCCTGATCTCGCTGGACGACGCCGAGACCCTGTTCCACGAGTTCGGCCACACCCTGCACTACTATTCGTCGAACGTGACCTATCCCTCGTTCGGCAATACGCCACGCGACTTCGTCGAATATCCGTCGCAGGTGCACGAGCACTGGGTGCTGAGCCGTCCTATCCTGGACGGCTATCTGAAACACTATCAGACGGGCGCGGCCATGCCGCAGGCGCTGGTCGACAAGATCGAGGCCGCCGCCACCTTCAATCAGGGCTATGCGACGGTCAGCTATCTGTCCTCGGCCATCGTCGACATGGACCTGCATACCCAGGCCACGCCGCCGACCGATATCGATGCGTTCGAAAAGGCCAGCCTGGCGCGGATCGGCATGCCCAAGGAGATCGTGATGCGGCACCGCCTGCCGCAGTTCAATCACCTGTTCACGTCGGACGGATACTCGGCGGGCTACTACAGCTACCTGTGGTCCGAGACGATGGACGCCGACACCTGGGCCTATTTCGAGGAGTCGGGCGACGTGTTCAATCCGGACATCGCCGGCCGCTTCAAGTCGATCATGCTGGCGCCGGGCAACACCACCGACCGCGCGGAAGCCTACCGCGCCTTCCGCGGTCGCGACCCGGACGTGGCGGCTCTGCTGAAGGTCCGGGGCTTCCCGGTATCTTGATCCTAGGGACTACCGCCCTTTGGGCGACTTGAGGCCCGGAAAGCGGCTTTGGCTTTGTGAAATGGGACGCCGTCGGATCATCGGTCCGGCGGCGTCCTGCGTTTCAGGCCTCGAAGGCGACGCGACCGCGCGCATATTCGGTGCGGGCGCGTTCGGGCAGGAGAGACATGGCTTCGTCTCGCACCTTGTCCATGCAGCTCAGGCGTTCGACGGGCAGGCGGCCGGTGCACAGATTTCGCGCGACATGTCGGACGCGGGCGTCGAACTCTGTCACGCCGGCGCGGCTCGACAGGTCGAGGTCCCCGTAGGAGATGCGGGCTTCGATGGGAGCGGAGGAGATTGCGCCGGCGGCGAGGAAGGCGGCGGTCGTCAGAGAGGCGAGTCCGAGCATGATCCTGGTTCCATTTTTCCGCCCCTTGTTGTCCGGGGCAGGGAAAGGTGACGCTGGATCGGATCGAAACGGCGAAGCTTCCGAGGCCGAAAGGCGGCGCTTTCATAATTCGACGTCATGACATTTTGGTCAGGATCGACGCCTGGACGAACACGTGGGTGCGTCAGGTGCTTCAACTGGGGCCGTTCAGCCTCTAAGTCAGGGCTGGGCATCGGCCTGCTGGAGATTTTATGACCGTCGTCGCCTCCTACGTCTATCGCGACGGCCAGCGCGTGCGCGAGGCGCCGTTGACACCCGAGGGGCTGGCGCTCGAACCGGGAGAGTTCGTCTGGGTGGGCCTGTACGATCCGACGGACGCCGAGATCGATGTCCTGGTCGAACGGTTCAAGCTGCACCCGCTGGCGGTCGAGGACGCTCTGGCCGCGCACCAGATGCCCAAGGTCGAGGTTTATGGCCGCGAACTGTTCGTGGTCGCCCGCACGGCGCTGAAGATCGACGATCGCATCGCCTATGGCGAGACCCACGTCTTCGTCGGCGACGACCACGTGGTCAGCATCCGCCACGGCTCGGCGCGGGCGCACAATCTGTTGCGGGCGCAGCTGGAGGCGTCGCCGCTACAGCTCAAGAAGGGGCCGGACTTCGTCCTGCACGGCATTCTGGACTTCATCGTCGACGCCTATGCTCCCATCGTCGACGACGCCGAGGACAGCGTGCTGGAGATGGAGCAGCGCACGCTGGACGCCTTCCTGTCGCGGGTCGAGATTCGGCGCCTGTTCACCCTGCGCCGCGAACTGTTGAAGTTCCGGCGCATCCTGGGGCCGATGGAGGAGGTGCTGGGGCGTCTGCAGTCGCTGGACATGCCCTGTATCGACCCGGATGTAAGGCCCTATTTCCGGGACGTGAGCGACCATGTGCGACGGGTGAACAGCCGGCTGGGCGGTCTGAACGACATTCTGTCGTCGGTATTCGAGGTCGCCAATCTGCTGGAGCAGCAACGCCAGGGCCTGATCACACGCAAGCTGGCCGCCTGGGCCGCCATCCTGGCCGTGCCGACGGCCATCGCCGGCATCTACGGCATGAACTTCGAGCACATGCCGGAACTGCGCTGGGAATACGGATACTATGCGGTTCTGGGCATCATAGCCGCCATCTGCGCGGGCCTGTACGTGACGTTCAAGCGGACGAAGTGGCTGTAGGCGGCGAGGGGACGTAAGCGACCCCTCGCCGTCCATTTGTTTCAGCTGAGCACGAACAGATCGACGACCTGGGCGACCTGGCGTTCGGCGCGCGGCGAACGCGCATAGTCGGTTTGACGCGCGCGCGGCAGTTCGCGCAGGGCTTCCTGACGGACGATGGTGAGGCAGTGGCTTTGGTTGACGGCCAAACGGCCCATGCGACGCATGTCTTGGCACAGGCGGGCGCCGGCCTCCTCGACGCGCGCGTCGAAGGCGGCGGCGCCGGCGGCCGTGGACAGGTCCAGGTCGCCATAACGAATGCGAGCATCCTGGGCCGTCGCGGGGGCGACGACGGTGGCGGACAGAACGGCGGCGGCCAAGAGGACGGGGGAGAGAACCTTCATCACTTGGCTCCTGAGGCGAAAATTATCGCTCGAAGTGGCGACGAGGGCGCAATAGTCTTGTCGTGCAACAGGATGATGAGGGTTCAGGCGCCGATCCGCGACAATGGGATTAAATCGTCGTCACGGCGCCCAGGCCGTCACCCGCTGTTCCTCAATCCCGCCGCCACGCCGTTGATGGCCAGAAGGATGCCCTCGCGGACGCGGGGGTCGTCGTCGCCGGCGCGGCGGCGGCGGATCAGCTCGATCTGGACGTGGTTCAGCGGTTCGACATAGGGCATGCGCAGGCGGATCAGCCGGTCCAGCTCGGGCTGGCCGCCCAGCAGTTGGTCGTGTCCGGTGATGGCCAGGATGGCGTCATGGGTGCGCTGCCACTCCTCCCTGATCTCGCCGTAGATCCGCGACGCCAGAGAGGCGTCAGGGACCAGGGTGGCGTAGCGGCGGGCGATGGTCATGTCGGACTTGGCCATGACCATCTCCATGTTCTGGACCAGGGTCTTGAAGAAGGGCCAGGCCTCGGCCATCGCCTTCAGCTTGCTCATGTCCTGGCCCTGGACGGCCGAGCCGAAGCCGAACCAGCCGGGCAGCATGACCCGGCTCTGCGACCAGCTGAACACCCAGGGAATGGCGCGCAGATCCTCGATCCGCGTCGAGGCGGTGCGCGACGACGGGCGCGAGCCGATCTTCAGATCGGCGATCTCGGCGATGGGGGTGGCGGCGCGATAGTAATCGACGAAGCCGTCGGTCTCATAGACCAGCTTGCGATAGGCGGCCATCGACCGGGCCGACAGGTCCGACAGGGTGGCGCCGTGCTCGGCGGTGAAGGCGTGATCCGTTCCCTTGCCCAGCGAGGCCAGCATGGCGCCGCACGTCAGGGCGTCCAGATTGCGCAGGGCGATCTCGGGCTCGCCGTATTTGTTGGCGATGACCTCGCCCTGTTCGGTGGTGCGGATGCGGCCCTGGACCGTGCCTTCCGGCTGGGCCAGGACGCCGGCGAAAGACGAGCCGCCGCCGCGCCCGACCGTGCCACCGCGCCCGTGGAACAGCTGCAGCTTCAAGCCATGTTTCTGCGTCACCTCGACCAGGGCGCGCGAGGCCTCGTGCAGTTCCCAGCCCGAGGTCAGGTAGGAGCCGTCCTTATTGGAGTCCGAATAGCCGATCATTACCTCCTGCACCCCGCGCGCCTTGGCGACGGCGAGGGCGGACGACTCCTGAAGCAGACGCTCCAGGGTGGGGCGGGCGGCACGCAGATCCTCAATGGTCTCGAACAGGGGCGCGGCCTGGATCGGGCAGGCGGCGGGGTCTTCGGGGCGATAAAGACCGACCTCCTTGAGCAACAGATAGACCTCCAGCAGGTCCGAGGCCGCGTCGGTCTTGGACACGATATGGGTGCGGATGGCCTGGGGCCCGAAGGCGGCGAGCGCGGTCGCGGCGGCCTGAAGGATGGCGCGCTCCTTCAGCGTCACGGCCTCGTAGTCGGCATAGGGGCTGAACAGCAGGCGCGACGAGGCCAGTTCCTCGGCCAGGACCTTCAGCCGCCCTTCCTCGTCCAGCGCCAGATAGTCGGGGCAGACGCCGGCGACCTTGAGCAGATCGGCGACGACAACTTCGTGGACGTCGGCGTTCTGGCGCATGTCCAGCGTCGCCATGTGGAAGCCGAACACCTCGACCGCCGTGATCAGGTCGCTGAGCCGGTCGTCGGCGAAGACGCCGCCGTGGTGCGAGACCAGGCTGTCGTGCAGGGTCTTCAGATCCGCTTCGAAGGCGTCCGGACCGGGATAGGGCTGGGCTTGGACGGCGGGACGACGCGGGGCGGGGGCGTCGCCCAGCTTCTGGTGCGTGGCGGCGAGACGGGCATAGACGCCGGTCAGGGCGCGACGATAGGGCTCGTCCGCGCGGTGGGGCGAGGGGTCGTGTGCGGCGTCGGCCAAGGCCTGAAGTTCGGGCGACACCTGGGCCAGTTCGGCGGCGAGGCTGAGTTCGGCGCCCAAGGCGTGAATCTCGTCCAGATAGAAGGTCAGCACCGCCCGGGCCTGGGTGCGGAAGGCGGCGGCCATGACCGTGGCGTCCACGTTCGGATTGCCGTCGCGGTCGCCGCCGACCCAGGTCCCGACCCGCATGAAGGGCTTGAGGTCCGGCGCGTCCAGCAGACGCCGCCAGGCCGCCAGCTGCTTGGGCGCGACGTGCAGGAAGATGCGGTCCAGGAAGGAGACGACGGTGTCGATCTCGTCCTGCACCACCAGCCCCTGGGTGCGCACCAGACGCGTGGCCCACAGGATGACGATCTGGCGGCGCAGCGGCTCGGACACGGCGTCGAGCGTGCAGGCGTCGCCGGCCTTGTCGCAGGCGTCGAGCAGGTCGGTGATGGCGGCGATGCGGTCGATGACGCTCTTTCGGCGCACCTCGGACGGGTGGGCGGTCAGGACGGGCGAGATCAGCGACTGGTCCAGCAAGGCGCGCACGGCCTCGCGGTCCACGCCCTGATCGGCTAACCGCTTCAGCGCGCCTTCGGGCGTGTCGGGCCGGGCGCCGGCCTCGGCCTGGCTCTGGGCCCGCCTGCGGGTCGAGCGGTCCTCGGCGATATTGGCCAGGAGGGAGAACAGGGCGAAACCGTGCGCCAGCCCCGCCGCCTGATCCACCGACATGGCGGTCAGCAGCTTCTCCAGCCGCTTGGCCGGATGGGACGCCGGGTCGCGGTGATAGGCGATGGAGGCCTGACGCACCGCCTCGACGTGGTCGAACAGGGCCTGTCCGCCCTCGTCTCGGATGATGTCGCCCAGAAGACCGCCCAGCAGTCGGACTTCGTCGCGCAGGGCGTCGTCGGCGGCGGGGCTCATCATCGGGCAAATCCTTGGTCGGCACGGGGAGATGGGTATCTGGAAGAGCTGAAGCGGCTGCGTCAACGCACGATCCGTGACAGCCGCCCCCAGAAATCCCCACCGAGATCATGGTGAACCGGCCGTTAGGGTTTCTTAACCGGCGCGGAGCGATGATGCGGGCCTAGGATTCCAGATCGGTTCCGTCCTTGCCCATGTTCGCCAAACGCCAATCCGCCCTCGCCGCCGCCGCCGGAGCCGCTCCGCGCGCAAAGGACGGCCCGAGCCTCACGCCCGTCATCAACGCCCTGAAGAAGCCGCCGGTCGTGGCGGGCCTGGCCGGGCTGTTTCTGCTGAGCACCAGCGCCCTGTTCCTGACGGTGCTGGGCGATCCCAAGGCCGGCACGCCCTCGGCCCATGTGGCGCTGGAGCGCGAAGCCCCAGCGCCGCAAGCGCCGGCGCCGACCGGGTTCGAGGCCTTCTCAATGGGGGCGATGGGGCTCTATCAAAATCTCGCCGGCGGCGGGGACGCCGCCACGGGCGGCGAGGCCATGATCACCCTGCCGGACGGCGGCAGCGTCTCGGGCGGCGGCGCGGCCTATAGCGCGCCGGTCCATGCCGCCTCGCCCTTGGCCAAGGCGCCGATCGCGGGCCTGTCGCAGCCCGGCCCGAACGGCGTCCTGCCGATGATCGCGCCCGACGGCCGCGTCCCGGCCCAGGCCTATGCCCGACCCTTCCGACCGAACGGCAAGCCGCGCGTGTCGCTGATCGTCGGCGGTCTCGGATTGAATGCGGTTACGACGCGGGCCGCCATCGAACGCCTGCCGCCGGAAGTGACGCTCAGCTTCGTGCCCTATGCCGACAACCTGCAATCCTGGATCGACCAGGCGCGGGCGCAGGGCCACGAGGTCATGCTGGAAATGCCGATGGAGCCGACCGGCTATCCCGACAACGATCCCGGCCCCTATACGCTGCTGGCCGACGGCGGCGCCGACGACGTGACCGCCAAGATGGACTGGCTGCTGGGCCGGGCCACCGGCTATTTCGGCGTGACCAACTATCTGGGCGACCGCTTCTCAAGCTCGGACACGGGCATGAACGCCTTCCTGGGCATCCTGCGCCAGCGCGGCGTCGCCTTCCTGGACGACGGCTCGTTCCAACGCCGGCCGGGAGCCTGGGCGCGGGCCAGCGCGGACCGCGTCATCGACCGGACCCAGTCGCCGGCCGCCATCATCGCCGCCCTGAACGGGCTGGAAGCCCAGGCCAAGCTGCGCGGCTCGGCCCTGGGGACCGGCTTCAGCTATCCGGTGACGGTCGAGGCCGCCGCCCGCTGGACCGCAGGTCTGGAACAGCGCGGCCTGCAACTGGCGCCCGCCTCGTCCATGTCGATGCGGCCGGGCCGCTAGTGTCTGATCTCCACGCCTATCGGCCCAATGTCGGGGTCGTGCTGTTCAACCGCGACGGCCTGGTCTGGTACGGCCAGCGCCACGCCACCCCCGGCCCGCATAACTGGCAGTTTCCGCAAGGGGGCGTCGATGCGGGCGAGGATCTGGAAGCGGCGGCCCGCCGCGAACTGCGCGAGGAGACGGGCGTGACCTCGGTCGAACTGCTGGCGCGGACCGACGACTGGATACTGTACGACTTTCCGCCCGAGGCCATGAACAACGCCAAGGCCTGGCGCGGCTTCAAGGGTCAGAAGCAGCAGTGGTTCGCCTTCCGCTTCACCGGCGACGAGGCCGAGATCGATCTGGCGGCCGACGACGACGTCGAGTTCGACGCCTGGCGCTGGGGCCCGTTGTCGGACGCCTGCGACCTGATCGTGCCGTTCAAGCGTCCAGCCTATGAACAGGTCGTCGCCGCCTTTTCGCATCTGGCGGCATAGAAAAAGGGCGGCGCGAACGCCGCCCTTTCAGAGTTCGCCTTGAAACGGCTCAGGCCGCTTCGGCCTTCTTTTCAGCCTTGCCTTCGATCAGGGGCTGGCCGGCGCCGATCTCGATGCGGCGGGGCTTCAGCGCCTCGGGCAGTTCGCGCTTCAGCGAAATCGACAGCAGGCCGTTGACCAGGTTCGCGTCGGTGACGACGACATAGTCGGCCAGCTGGAAGCGGCGCTCGAAGTCGCGCTCGGCCAGGCCGCGATGCAGATAGGTCTTCTGTGCGGCGCCGTCATCGTTGGCGGTCTTGCGGCCGGTCACGGTGAGCAGGTTTTCCTTCACCTCGATATTCAGCTCGTCAGGGCCGAAGCCGGCGACGGCGATCTCGATGCGATAGGCGTTCTCGCCCGTGGTCTCGATATTGTAGGGCGGATAGCCCGTGTCTTGGCTGGTCGTGCGCGAGGCGCTTTCCAGCAGATTGGCCAGACGGTCGAAGCCGACGGCCGAACGGTACAGCGGGGTGAAATCATAGGTACGCATCAGCATCCTCCTGAGGATCAGCAAGGTTGAGCCGCCCGGCGGTTTGGCCCGGACGGTAGGGATGCAGTCCGACGACCCGAAACCGGCGTCGTCAGTCTGGAGAACCCGAAATCGGCGCTCTCGGGAGAAGAGATGGTGACCTGCAAAACCGCGTCAAGGGGCGCGGCGGCGAGGATTTTGATTGCGTCAAATTGGCCGGCGTCTCGCGAACGTCATTTGCTCGGACGCCGCGCCTGCCTATGGAGGAGGACCTGAACCCGGAGCCCTGATCATGCGCCCTGCCGTCTTTGGCCTCGCCGCCGTCCTGCTGTCCGCCGCCCCTGCCTTGGCCCAACAGTCGCCCCAGACCGAAGGTGCCTGGACGCCGCCGCGCTCGGCCCTGTCCAGCGCCCTGCCGACCTTCGCCGAGGACACGGCCTTGCAGGCCGCAGTCGCCGCCGAGACCCGGCCCGCCGCCGACCGCGCGCGCGACGTCTATCGCCACCCTTACGAATCCCTGACCTTCTGGGGCCTGACGCCGGGCATGACGGTGGTGGAGATCGAGCCGGGCGGCGCCAGCTGGTGGCGGCATATCCTGGAACCCTATGCGGCGGCGACTGGCGGTCGCTACGTGCCCGTCAACCGCCCGTTGGATGACATGGGAGTGGCTGAAGGCAGCGCGGACTTCATCCTGGTGGCGCGGGCCTTCCACAACTGGTCGCGCAACGACCGGACCCAGCCCTATCTCCAGGCCTTCTTCAAGGCGTTGAAGCCGGGCGGCGTTCTGGCCGTCGAACAGCACCGCAGCGCCGAGGGGCTGAACGTCGCCGAGGTGGCCTCGACCGGCTATGTGCCCGAAAGCTACGTCATCCACGAGGCACGCAACGCCGGCTTCGTGCTGGAGGCGCGCAGCGAGCTGAACGCCAATCCCAAGGACGATCACGACCATCCGTTCGGAGTCTGGACCCTGCCGCCGATCCGCCAGTCGGCGGCGCGCAACGATCCGTCGGGCCGCACCCTGACGCCCGAGGAACGGGCCGCCTTCGACGCCATCGGCGAGAGCGACCGGATGACCCTGCGGTTCCGCAAGCCGGAATAGCCGGAATAGGGGTTCGCGTTTTGACCGGGCCCGCGAACCCCATTAAGCCCAATCCGCCAAGGTGTGTCGGACGCGGGTCCCGATGTCTGCGGGAGTGTTGAATGGCTGATTGTCTTGCGAGCGCGGGCGGATTGTCGCGTCGGTTCCTGCTGAGCGGCGCTGCGGCGTTGGCTTTGACCGGCGTGGCGGCTTGCGGACGCAAGGACGAGGCCGCCAAGGCGCCCGAGGCGCCGCCCACGCCCGCCGGCCCCGCCGAAGGGTCGCTGGAATGGGCGGTCCAGGGCTCCTGGCGTTCGGCCCAGGACAAGGCGCGCGACGCCTTCCGTCATCCGATGGAGACGCTGCGGTTCTTCGGGCTTCAGCCGCGCATGACGGTGGTGGAGTTCTGGCCCGGCAGCGGCTGGTACACCGAAATCCTGGCCCCCTATCTGGCCAAGGGGGCGGGGACCTATGTCGCCGCCTTGTTCCCGGAAGGGCCCGCCGCCGATCCGGCCCAGGCCGTGCTGAACGCCGCCTTCCGCACGCGGTTCTCCAGCGACAAGAAACTGTATGGCGAGCCGCAGTTCACGGTGTTCGGCGCGGGGTCCGGCCCGGTGACCGCAGCAGCGGGGACGGCGGAACTGTGCCTGTTCATGCGCACCCTGCACGGCTGGATGGCGGCGGGCATCGTCGAAAAGGCCTTCTCCGACGCCTTCGCCGCGCTGCGGCCCGGCGGCATATTGGGCATCGAGCAGCACCGGTTGTCGCCGGAAGAGGATCAGGATCCGGTCGCCGCCAACGGCTATGTCCAGGAGGCCTTCGTGCGCCAGCTGGCGGCCGAGGCGGGCTTCGTCTTCGTTGCGGCGTCGGAGATCAACGCCAATGAAGCCGACACCAAGGACCATCCCTTCGGCGTCGACACCCTGGCGCCCACGCGCCTGACGGCGCCGCGCGGTGAGCCGGCCGATCCCGCCTTCGACCGTTCGAAATATGAGGCGATCGGCGAGAGCGATCGCATGACCTTGAAGTTCAGGAAGCCCGAGTGAACCGCGCCCAAGCCTTCGCCGCCAACGCCCCCTTGATGGGGGTTCCCGGCGCCGCCTCGCCCCCCGGCGGCAAGGGCGACTGGTTCCGCGGCGCGGGTGGAATGCGCTTGCGCGCCGGCCTTTGGAAGCCGTCGCACCTGAGCGCGGACAAGGTGCGCGGCACGGTGGTGCTGAGCCCCGGCCGCACCGAGCCGATCGAGAAATACTACGAGGTCATCGGCAACTTCCTGGCGCGCGGCTGGTGCGTGTTGAGCCATGACTGGCGGGGCCAGGGTCTGTCGGCCCGCCTGCTGCCCGACCGGTTGAAGGGTCACGCCCGTGCGGTCGAGGAGTTTCTGGACGACTACAATCGCTTGCTGAACGCCTATGAGGATCAGTGTCCCAAGCCCTGGATCATGGTGGGGCATTCGATGGGCGCCTGCCTGAACCTGCTGACCCTCGAAAGCGGTGAGGATCGGTTCGCGGGCGCGGTCCTGTCCAGCCCCATGCTGCGGATCAAGACCGGCAAACGGTCGATGTGGTCGGTCAAGCTGGTGGTGCGCTGGAACATCCGCCACGGCCAGGCGGGCGACTACATTCTGGGCGACCCCGACGATCCGTTCGACCACAACTTCGCCGAGGACGCCCTGACCTCGGACGAGAGCCGATACGAGATCTGGCGCCAGCAGCTGTACGCCTGCCCGCACCTGGCTATCGGCGGCCCGACCTACGGCTGGCTGGCCTTTGCGCTGGACGCCGGCGAGAGGGCGCTGAAGCCCAAGGCCCTGAAGGCGGTCAAGACGCCGGTCGTCATCGTCCAGGCCGACGCCGACGACGTCGTGTGGAAACAGACGAACCGCTGGGCCGCCAAACGCATCCCTCGCGGCCGCTATGTCGAGGTGGCTGGGGCCAAGCACGAGGTCATCATGGAGGCCGACGACCTGCGCGCCGTCTTCCTGAACGAGTTCGACGCCATGGCCGACATGGTCGCCCCGACGGCGGATGCGGTCACCGATCCGTCGGCGCGGACGGTGGACGTGACGGCCAGCTAACGTCTCAGGCCGCGGTTTCGGTGCGCCAGCGCCGATCGATCGTCTGGGTTATGCCGCACAGCTGGAGAAAGGCCACCGCAACGCCATCGCCTGTATCCGCCTTGACCAGCAGCGGCAGGACCAGCCACTCGCGGGGGAACCGCATCACCATCACGTCGTCGCTGGTGCGCAGATGGGGGCAGTATTTCATCGAGCGATCGACGCAGCGGCGATGCAGGGGCGCGATCGAGCCGGCGTCGATCATCACCCGGTCGTCGGCGATGTCGTCGCGAACCTGACCGCCGCGCGCCCTGAGCTGACCGGCGCATCGCCGCGCAGCGATCTGGGTCCAGCGATCGGTCTCTTTGGTCGGTTCGCCGCACATCGGGCACAGCATGCGCGCGACCGTGAGACGCTGTCGGACGAGGTGGTTCTTCGAATATTGCGGCTTACCGCTGCCGGGATCGCTGGCCTGCATCAGGGCAAGGCGTCCGCCGACGGTCCGGCATGACGCAGCGCCTATGATCGCTTCGCCGCTCCAGCTCGTGACCCAAGGCACGTCGACGCCCACAACCAGTTTGGACGGCCCAGGCATCAAAATCGTTCCCTAACTGCGAGCACCCTGACGCCGTCTCGCGACCTGCGTCAATATGCACCAGTCGAGGTACTCAGACCGCCGCGCGTTTCAGGGTCACCAAGGCCTGATCAATCAAACGGGCGTCGCCGACGGCGAGGATCTGGCCGTTGTCGTCCGGCGCCGCGCCGCGCCAGTTGACGACCTTGCCGCCTGCGGCCTCGATGACGGGGACCAGGGCGGACCAGTCCCAGGGCTTGAGGCTGGTCTCGGCGACCAGGTCCATCTTGCCCGCCGCCACCATCGCATAGGCGTATGCGTCGCAGCCCAGGCGGGCCAGGCGAGCGGTGGCGCGGACCTGGGTCCAGGCGCCCAGTTCGGCGCCGTTGAAGATGTCGGGGTCGGTGGTCGAGATGACAGCGTCTGTCAGTTTCTCGCAAGCCCTGACGGCCAGCGCCGTCTGGGTCTCGCCGCGCAGCAGCCGCGCGCCGGACGGGCCGCCGATGAAGATCTCGTCCAGATAGGGCTGGGCGATGACGCCGACGGTGGGACGCGCCTCCTGGCGCAGGGCGATCAGGGTGGTCCACAGCGGCAGGCCCGAGATGAAGGCGCGGGTGCCGTCGATGGGGTCCAGCACCCAGACATGTTCGGCGTCGGGGCGATCCTGGCCGTATTCCTCGCCGATGACGCCGTGGTCGGGGTAGCGGGCGGCGATCAGGCGGCGGATGGCGGCCTCGGCCTGTTTGTCCGCCTCGGTGACCGGGTCGAAGCCGGCGGCGCCGCCCTTGTCCTCATGCCCGATGTCGGAGCGGAAGAAGGGCAGGGTGACGCGCGCGGCTTCGCGCGCCAGCTCGATGGCGAAGGCTTCATATTCGGTCATGAGGCTCCCTTACCGTGCTTTCGCCGGCTTGGGCGCCCCTCAGCGTCTCAGGCCGGGGCCACATCCGTGTGCAGGGACTTGGCCAGGTCCAGCAGGCGGCGACGGGGCCGTTCGTCCAGCTGATAATAGGCCTGGATCAGGTCCAGGGTCTCCTTGCGCGAGAAGACCTCGCCGCCCTTGGGCGGCGGCGCGTCGTTCTCCATCGCCTCGGCGAGACCGTCGTAGAAATAGGCGACGGGCGTTTCCAGCGCCTCGGACAACTGCCACAGGCGGGCGGCAGAGATGCGGTTGGCGCCGCATTCGTATTTCTGGATCTGCTGGAAGCGGATGCCGACCTGGACGGCCAGCTGTTGCTGGGTCAGGCCCAACAGACGCCGGCGGCGACGCAGGCGGCGGCCCAGATGCAGGTCGATGTCGGCGGCCATGGCCGTGATCCTCGTCTCAACGTCTGTCCCGATGCGGGACGACACACCTCGATGGCGGCAATCGTCGTGCCGGATCGCGTCCGAGGCGAGTTCGGCGATATTGCGGCGAACGTGAAGAGACGACGCAACCGTATGGCCCGAACTGCATTTACTGCTGCAGCTTGGCTTTTAAAGGAAGGAACCACAGCATGGGTTTGGGAATCATTGGTTGGCTCGTCATCGGCATCGTCGCCGGCTGGTTGGCTGAAAAGGTCATGGGTCGTAATCACGGCCTGCTGACGAATCTGATCGTCGGCGTCATCGGCGCTCTGCTCGGCGGCTTCATCTCCAACAACATCTTCGGCACGCCGGTCGGCGGCTTCAACTTCGTCACCCTGATCGTGGCGTTCCTTGGCGCCTGCCTGCTGCTGTTCCTGCTGGGACTGGTCAAGCGTCGCGCTTGATCCGGCAATAGGCTGAAGACGAAGAGGGCGGCTCGAAAGAGCCGCCCTTTTTGCTGCGCGATGTCGTTGATCGATTGCAGACAAACGAAAGGGCGATCGGGAAACCCGACCGCCCTTCGTCATTCAACCTTGAAAGGCTGTTCTATTGCGGCTCGGTCGGAGCCGGGGTCGCCGCGTCCGGAGCGGGGGTCGCCGGCTCGGTCATCGCCGGGTCGGTCGGTTCCGTGGTCGGCGCGGCCATCGGGTCCGAAGTCGGAGCCGGTGCGGGGGCAGCAGTCGGAGCAGCCGGTGCGCCGGCGATCGGGGCAGCGGCATCGAACTCGGCCTTGGTATAGGCGACGACGACGCCGGTGCCTTCCTGGCGGATGCCGCTCAGCGGCACGGCGCGAAGCTGGCCGTCTGCGCCGCGAACGGTGAGCTCTTGCTTGCCTTCGGCATTGGACTGAACGCCTTCCAGCTTGCCCAGCTCGCCGTCAGGACCTGCGACGCTCGAACCGGGGTTGAGCGAGAGCGATTGCTGCGAGGACGCAGCGGCGGCAGGCGCAGCAGCCGGAGCGGGCGTGGTTTCTTGCGCCATAGCCGGCGCGGCGGTCATGAAGGCGGCGGCAGCGCCGGCCAGAAGAACAGTCTTGATGGTCATGGGAGAACGTCCCCGGTTACGCGAGCCCGACGCCCGCACCGCAATATACTCCCCACGTTACGGATTGTTTCACCTGCCCAGAAATGACCTTGGGAGCGCCCCGGTTGGACGATTCTTGGTCTATGTTCGGGCAATCACGATTCGAAAGGCCACGCTTGTCCAGCCGACCCAAGCACGCTTCAGGTTTGATCCGCCGTCTTCTGGGCTTGGCCTATGAGCTGACGCCGCAGATCTTCGCCATCGTGGCGTTCGTGGCCGGGGCCTTGATGCTGGTCACGGCGGTGACGCCCGAGTTCGACGACCGGCTGCGACGGCTGACCGGGGTCGTGTCTCCGATTCTGATCGATCTGTCCCACTTCGTGGCCAGCATCGCCGGCTTCCTGTTGCTGTTGTTGTCGGCGGGGCTGTGGCGCCGTCGGCGCGGGGCCTATTGGGCGGCTTTGCTGGTGCTGGCGACGGGGGCGGTGTTCTCCATCCTGAAGGGACTGGATTGGCAGCAGGCGATCAATCTCGTGATGGTCGCGGCCCTGCTGGCGCCCTGCCGGTCGGCCTTCAATCGTCGGTCGAGGTTGAGCGAACCTTTGCGGCCCAGCTGGCTGCTGCTGCTGACGGCGGTGGTGGCGGCCATGCTGTGGCTGGGCTTCTTCGCCTATCGCGACGTGGCCTATAGTGATGAGCTGTGGTGGCGTTTCCTCAGCGATCGCCAGGCGTCGGGCTTCCTGCGCGCGGGTCTGGTGCTGGCGATCCTGACGCTGGTCGTGGCGGGGCGCTCCTTGCTGAGTTCACCGGGCGCACACAATCACGGCCCGGCCAGCGCCGCCGACATCGAACGCGCGACGGCGGCGCTGAAGGCGGCGGATTCGGCCACGCCCGAGGCCTGGTTGGCCATGCTGGGCGACAAGGCCCTGATGTTCAGTCCGTCGGGATCCAGCTTCCTGGCCTATCGCGTGCGCGGGCGACGCTGGATCACCATGGGCGAACCGGCAGGCCTGAAGAGCGAGCGTCGTGAACTGCTGTGGTCCTTCGCCGAGATGGCCGACAGCTATGGCGGCGCTGCGGTCTTCTATTCCGTCAGCGAGGATATTCTGGGCGACCTGGCGACGATGGGGCTGGCGGTGCGCAAGGTCGGCGAGACGGCGGTGATCGAGGCCGACAAATTCTCCATCGAGGGCAAGGGCAAGCAGAACCTGCGCACGGCCGTCAATCGCGCCGAACGCGAAGGTTCGTCGTTCGAGGTGCTGCCGCCCGGCGCGGCCGGACCCATCGCCGACGAGCTGCGTGAGATTTCGGACGCCTGGCTGGCCATGCATGAGGGGTCTGAGAAATCTTTCTCCATGGGGCGGTTCGACGCCGCCTATCTGGACCTGACGCCGCTGGCCGTGGTGCGAGAGGGCGGGCGGATCGTGGCGTTCGCCAATCTTTTGACCTCGCCGGATGAGGCCGCGGTGGATCTTATGCGCCACAGGCCTGACGCGCCGCACGGGGTGATGGATTATCTGTTCATCCGTTGCGCCCAGTGGGCCAAGGCGGAGGGTCTGGCCAGTTTCGACCTGGGGATGGCGCCGCTGGCGGGCCTGGAAGATCGCCGGATCGCCCCGGTCTTCGCGCGGGTCGGCGCCTTGGTGTTCGAGGAAGGCGGGGCGCTTTACGGTTTCCAGGGCTTGCGCAGTTACAAGGGCAAGTTCGGGCCGGACTGGCGTTCGCGCTTCATCGCCGCGCCGGTATCGACGCCGTTGCCGCTGGCGCTGCTGGACGTTGCGCTTCTGACGAGCGGCGGCTGGCTGGGGATGCTGGGTCTGAGGAAGGGCTAGGTCAGCAGCGCCTTCAGAACCCCGTCCAGCACCGGGCGGCCGCGTGCGGTGGCGATCAGCCGGTCGTCTTGCAGCATCAGGAAGCCGTCGGCGATCAGGTCCGCGACCGGCGCGCGCGCGGGCGACAGGTCCAGAGCCGAGAGCAGGCCCACAGGCGCGCCCTCGGTGGTGCGAAGGGCCAGCAGGAACCGTTCCTCGGCTGCATCGGCTGGGCTCTGGGCGTCGCGGTCGGACCAGGGCGTGCCGGCCGATACCCCCACGACGTAGTCGGCGATGCGGCGATGGGCGACGGTCGCGGTCCTGACGCCGTCCAGCGTCAGGCGGCCGTGGGCGCCGGGGCCGAGGCCCAGATAGTCGCCGCCGCGCCAGACATGCAGATTATGCGACGACCGGGCGGCCGGGCCGCGCGCATGGTTGGACACCTCATAGGCGTCGAAGCCGGCGGCCGAGAGGACGGTCTGGGTGATTTCATAAAGAGAGGCGGCGCGGTCCTCGTCGGGCGGCGTCAGGGTGCCGCGCGCGAAGGCCCGGCCGAAGGCGGTCGTGGGCTCTATGGTCAGCTGATAGGGCGAGACATGCTCGAACCCCAGGGCCAGGGCCGTGGTCAGTTCGGCGGCCCACGCGGCGGGCGTCTGGTCCGGGCGTGCGTAGATCAGGTCGATGGACAGGCGGTCAAAGGCGCGGCGGGCCAGATCGACCGCGCGCAGGGCCTCGGCCGCCGAATGGTCGCGACCCAGAAAGCGCAGGGCGGCGTCGTCCAGCGCTTGCACCCCCATCGACAGGCGATTGATCCCGGCGTCGGCCAGTGCGGCGAACCGCCCGGCCTCGGCGTCGGTCGGATTGGCCTCCAGCGTGATCTCGATGTCGCCGGCGGGCGGGAACAGGTCGCGTGCCGCCGCCACGACGCGGGCGACGGCCTCGGGCGCCATCAACGACGGCGTGCCCCCGCCGAAGAAGATCGACGCCAGTCGTCGTGGGCCGGTCAGAACCCTCTGGGCGCGTAGATCGGTCAGGATCGCCTCGACCAGCCCGGCCTGCTCCTCGCTGCGTCCCCGGTCGCGCACGACGTTGAAATCGCAATAGGGGCAGATGCGCGCGCAATAGGGCCAGTGGACGTAGAGGCCGATGTCGATCCCTGGATCGCGGGGATCAGTCAATCAGGGCGGCCTTCAACTTGGCGAAGGCGCGGGTGCGGTGGCTGATGGCGTCCTTGGCCTGCGGCTCCATCTCGCCGAAGGTCTGGTCGCCGCCGTTGGGCCCGTCGTCAGGAATGAACAGGGGGTCGTAGCCGAAGCCTCGGTCGCCGCGCGGCGGGAAGGTCAGTTGGCCGTGGACCTCGCCCTCGACCACCACGCAGGGCCCGTCGGGCCAGGCGACGGCCAAGGCGGAGGTGAACCAGGCGGCGCGGTCGGTCGCGCCGATCTCTTCCAGCCGTTCCTCGACCTTCTTCATGGCGACGGCGAAATCCTTGCCCGGTCCGGCCCAGCGTGCGGAGAAGATGCCGGGCGCTCCGTCCAACGCCGCGACCGACAGGCCGGAGTCGTCGGCCAGCGAAACCTCGCCCGACAGCTGGGCCGCATGGCGGGCCTTCAGCATGGCGTTGCCGGCGAAAGTGGTCTCGGTCTCGTCCGGCTCAGGCAGATTCAACTGGCCTGCGGTGACGATCTCGTAATTTCCGCCCAGCAGCGCCGAGATTTCTGGGACCTTGCCGGGGTTATGAGTCGCGACGACGAGCCGCATCCCCTTGATAAGCTTGAGATTCATCGACGATCACGCCCCTGAAACAGTCTATTGCCAAAGTTTAATATCGTTAAACGATATGTAACGTGCCTTTTCCGTCCGCACGGCCTATCTATTGATCGTCAGGAACGAGGTCGCAACGTTCATGACTTCCGCAAAAGCGGACACGATCATGCGAATAACAAATGCAAAGGGCGATAATCGCCCAAACAGGAAAGACGGAGAAATACCATGCACACGATGAACGTCTCGATGTGGCTCGACAAGGTCGGCGCTGCTTTTGTCAGCACCGTTCTGATCGCCGCCCTGCCGACCGCCCTGGTCGTCATTCTGTTCCAAGGCTTCTGATCTAGCCTTTTTCGATCAAGAGAGCTTTGACGACCTGTATGAAGACCGCGATGTATAGAGCCGCGCGCGGGTTCGCCGGACCCCGCGTGGCCACTGCCCCGCCTTCCCCGGCCTGAGATCAGAAAGACCATGCGCCTGCCGACGCCGCCAAATCCGCTGAAGCGAGGCGAGGCAAGCGCCCTGAAGGGGCTGAGCACCCTGCGTGTCCCCTTTAAAGCGATGGGGCCGGGCTCGGTCTCCAGCGTGCTGAAGGTGGTGCTGGACGTCGCCTATATCCTGCTCTGGCTGATCACCGGCCTGCTGCTGCTGCTGGTCATCGCGGCGATCTTCATACCCCTGGACAATGTGAACATCACCGTCAGCGGGGATTCCGGCGGCAAGCAACTGCCGCTGACGCGCACCCTGCTGCTGTTTGGCCTGGGCGCCGCGACGGCCTATTTCGGCGGCTTCATGCTGATCCTGCGCAGTCTGCGCCGCATCATTCGCACCCTGACCATGGGCGATCCGTTCCAGCCCGACAATGTGCGCCGTCTGCGCCAGATCGGCCTGACCCTGGCGGTCGTGACCGGCGGCGTCTGGGTGGCGCAAGGCTTCGTCGCCAAGCGGCTGGCGCCCGGCGTCATGGACCCGCAAGGGTTCGGCGAGCTGCTGACCCCGATCTTTTCCGTGCTGATCGTCTTCGTGCTGGCGGAGGTGTTCCGCGAGGGCGCGCGCCTGCGCCGCGAATCCGAACTGACGATCTGAGCCGTTTCGAATAGGATTTTCCGCATGGCCATCCGCGTCCAGCTCGACCGCGTCCTTGTGGAACGCCGCATGTCGTTGACCGAACTCGCCGACCGGGTCGGGGTGACGGTGGCGAACCTGTCGATCCTGAAGACGGGCAAGGCGCGCGCGGTGCGGTTCTCGACCCTGGACGCCCTGTGCCGCGAACTGGACTGCCAGCCCGGGGATCTTCTGGCGCACGAGCCTGGACCGGGCGACACGATCGAGGACGACGGCGAGGCATGAGGCGAAAGGGTCCGAGCCGCGACGAAAACGGACTGACGCCCGAAGACCGTCGCATCTGGACCCGCGTCGCCGGATCGGTGTCGGCGCCGAAAACGCGCAAGGCCGCCCGCGTCACCCCCGGCGCCGAAACCCCGCCCGAGATCGTCGTCACGCCGATGGAGCGCCCGCGTTCGCTGGCCAAGTCGTCGCCGAAACGCGTCGCCGTCGCGTCCCCGGTCGAGAAGCGCCCTTCGCCCCCACGCCCCAAGCCTGCGCCCGAGGATCTGGAGCCTCGTCGCAAGCAGCGGCTGTCGCGAGAGCGCGATCCCATCGAGGCGCGCATCGACCTGCACGGCTTCGGCCGGTTCGAGGCCGAGGACCAGCTTCGAGGCTTTTTGACCTCGTGCCAGGCGCGCGGGATGCGGGCGGTGCTGGTTATCACCGGCCAGGGCCGGATGGGCGGCGGGGTCATCCGCTCGGCCTTTGCGGAATGGATGTCGTCACCCGCGCTGCGCGGCGTGGTGTCGGGCTTCACCGTCGCCCACCAGCGGCACGGCGGAAACGGCGCCTTCTACGTCACCCTGAAAAGGCGCCTCTGACGGCCAAGAAAAAAGGCCGGACCCGCGCTGGCGGACCCGGCCTTTTCGAAAGCGGCTTCTCTTCGACTTACTTGGCGGTGATTGCGCCGGCCAGGATCACGTCGATCTGCTTGCCCATATGGTCCGACAGGGCCTGCGCGTCCCATTCGTCATAGGCGGCGCGGCGATAGTTCGACAGATAGGCGTCCCAGATCAGCTCGACCAGCAGGCGGCTGTCGGCGTCCTTGGACAGTTCGCCCTTGGCCACGGCCTCCTGCAGGATGCCGCCGATGGCAAGCAGCAGGTTCTTGGTCGCGGCGCGGGCGCGCATCTCGGCAGCGAGGGGCTGGAACCACGACCGGGCGACGATGGCCTGGAACAGGGGCAGCTGGTCCAGCGACGAGTGGTAGCCGGCGCTGAGGGCGGTGACGAGACGCTGGCGGACGGGCTCGCCCTTGGGGGCGGCGGCCTCGACCACTTCGGCGAGACGCGTCATGTCCTCGGTCAGGACGGCCTCGAACAGTTCGGCCTTGTCCTGGAAGTTGGCGAAGACGGCGCCGGTGGACATGCCTGCGCCCTTGGCGATGTCGCGGATGGTGGCGGGCTCGTAGCCGCGCTCGGCGAAGAGCGAACGGGCGGCGTCGAGAACCTTTTGTCGCGTGCGGATCTTGGCGGCCTGGCGCCGGTTCAGGCGGGGTTCGACGGCGAGGGTTGCGACAGTATCAGTCATAAATCAGGCTTTTACTCTACTTTAAGTCGCGGATGAGGGGGAGCATCCGCCATCGACTTCAGGTGAATATCTCGGCCCGAGGGCGGGACGGATGGGCGCTGCTGCTCCGAAGATGCAGGGATACGGAAGCCGCGCTTGCATCATGGAACCATGACGAAAATGGGTCCGCTTGGCGACCGTAGGTATGAGTCCCTAGTCTTGGCTGGGGGCAGTTTTGGCCGGACGGACAGTGCGGCGCAGCGCCCGGCTGGGGCGATTGCGGCGCTCGATCGGGGTCGCTGCCTGGAAGGCCTTGCGGAACTGGTCGCGCCGTTCGTGGATGGAAGCGAGCACCAGACCCATGGGCACGCCCAGATCGACCAGGGTGTTTTCGGCCAGCTGCAGGCTGGCCTCGGTCGTCTCCGGCACGGCGTCGGTGACGCCCAGTCCATACAGCCGCATGGCGTGCTGGTCGTCGCGGGCGCGGGCGATCAGGATCAGATCCTCGCGCATCGACCGCGCGGCCGTGACCACCTCGTCCACTTTGGTCGGGGCGTCCATGGTCACGATCAGGGCGCGGGTGGATTGCACGCCGCAGTGCTGCAGCATCTCACGGCGGCCGGCGTCGCCATAGAAGACGTCGAAGCCGTCGCGCCGGCCGGCCGAGACGGCGCCGGGATCGGTGTCCAGGGCGATGAAGGCCTGGTCGTGCTCCTTCAGCATCTCGCCGATCAGCCGCCCGACACGGCCGAAGCCGACGATGATCACGGCCCCGTCCATCGCCTCGGGCGGAGGAAGGTCGGGCAGGCGCTCGCCATCCGGCGCCGTCTTGCGCGCCAGCCGCTGACCCAGCAGGGCCAGCAGGGGGATGGAGAAGATGCTGACCGTCGCCGACAGGGCCACGGTGTTGGTCAGTTGGGGCGGCGCCAGGCCTTCGACCAGGCCGGTGGCGAAGACGACGAAGGCGAACTCGCCCGCCGGGGCCAGGACCAGGGCCGTCTCCAGCGCCGGTCGCGCGCCCAGGCCCCAAAACCGCGCCAGGCTGAAGATGACGCCCGTCTTCACGACCGTCAGCGCCAGGGCCAGGCCGAAGACGCCGACGGGATCGGCGGCGATGGCGTCCAGGTCCAGCCCCAGGCCGACCCCGACGAAGAAGACGCCCAGCAACAGGCCCTTGAACGGTTCGATGGAAACCTCGACCTCGCGCCGGAACTCGGTCTCGGCCAGCAGAACCCCGGCCAGCAGGGCGCCGATGCTCATCGACAGGCCGCTGGCCTGGGCGGCGAGGCCGGCGCCCACCACCACCAGCAGGGAGGCGGCGACGAACAGTTCGCCGCCCTGATCGACCTTGCGGGCCTTGGCCACCGACCGGAACATGGGCCGCAGCACGACGCGGCCCAGCAGGACCATCAGCCCCAGGCCGATGGCGGCCGGCACCAGGGTGAACAGGGCGCGCCCCAGGACGGCGGTGTCCAGCGCGCCGCCCTGCTGGGCCAAGGCCGCCAGGACGGTGACGGTGATCAGGATGGGGGCGACGGACAGATCCTGGGCCAGCAGGATGGCGAAGGTGGATCGGCCGACGGTCCCCTTCAGTCGCCCGCGTTCGGCCAGGACCGGCATGACCACGGCGGTCGAGGACAGGGCCAGGCCCATGCCCAGCACCACGGCGCTGGCCAGCGTCTGACCCATCAGCAGGAAACCACAGGCCAGAACGGCGGTGCAGACCACGACCTGCATCAGGCCCAGGCCGAACACCAGCCGGCGCATGGCGCGCAGCCGCTCCCACGACAGCTCCAGCCCGATCATGAACAGAAGAAAGGCGACGCCCAGTTCCGACAGCTGGGCCAACTGACCCGGATCGCCGATGGTCAACCACGACAGCCAGGGCACGCTCTGCGCGAACCGGCCAAGGCCGTCCGGCCCCAGCAGCACCCCCGCCGCCAGGAAACCCAGGATGGGACTGATCTTGAGCCGGTTGACCAGGGGCACGATGACGCCGGCGGCGGCCAGAAAGACCACCAGATCCTTATAGTCCCCGCCCTGACCGTGCATCCGCCCCCCTTATGTCCACGTATCAGACCCTGATCCCCGCGCCGTGGCGAGAGGTCGCATCTGAATCATGAACTTTTTTTAAGGCGACACCCCCCCTCGCCGGACTAGGGTCTGCGCCGAACCATCCAAATGCCGGGTGGGAACAGGGACATAGTGATGAAACGTCTGCTTATCGGGGCCGCCGTCGGCGCCCTTCTTCTGCCCGCCAGCACGGTTCTGGCTCAGGATATCGGCCACGACCACGCCTGCATCGACGACGCTTGCTCGATCGTTTCGCTGTTCTCGGGTGAAGAGGCGGCGGCGGGCTGGAAAGGCGTCGAGGCGCCCCGCTACGGGACCTGGGGCTTCGACATGGCCGGCCGCGACACATCGGTGAAGCCGGGCGACGACTTCTTCCAGTACGCCAACGGCAAGGCGCTGGAAAAACTGGTCATCCCGTCGGATCGCACCAGCTACGGCTCGTTCGCCCTGCTGCGCGAACTGTCGGACAACCGCATGAAGGAACTGGTGCTGGGCCTGGCGAACCGCACCGACCTGGCGCCCGGTTCGGACGAGGCCAAGGTCGCCGACGCCTATCGCTCCTATATCGACGAGGCGCGCATCGAGCAGCTGGACGCCCAGCCGCTGCAACCCTATCTGGCCGCGATCCGCGCCGCCGACAGCCATGAAAAGATGGCCGTCTATATGGGCCAGACAGTCGGCCGCTTCGGTTCGTCCTTCTTCGGCACCGGCATCACCATCGATTCCAAACAACCGACCCGCTACGTCGTCTCGACGGGCCAATCGGGCATCGGTCTGCCGAACCGCGACTATTATCTGGACGCGCGTTTCGCCGACAAGAAGGTCCTGTACGAGGCCTATGTCGCGCGCATGCTGGGCATGATCGGCTGGGCCAATCCGACCGAGACCGCCGCCCAGATCGTGGCTCTGGAAAGCAAGATCGCCGAGGCCCACTGGTCGCCGGCCGAGAACCGCAACCGCGACAAGACCTACAACGAGTTCACCATCGCCAAGCTGGCCGAGGACGCGCCGGGCTTCGCCTGGCAGGCCTATTACGACGCCGCCGAACTGGGCGGCGTGCCGCGCCTGATCGTGCGTCAGGACACGGCCATGCCCAAGATCGCGGCCATCTACGCCGAGACGCCGGTCGAGCTGTTGCAGGCCTGGGAAGCCTTCCACACCGCCGACGACATGGCGCCGATGATGTCCAAGCGCTTCTCGGACGCCCAGTGGGAGTTCCGCTCGCGCGACCTGTCTGGCCAGCCCGAGCAGCGCACCCGTGAAAAGCGCGCCATTTCCTTCGCCGAAGGTTCGCTGGGCGAGGCTGCGGGCCGGCTCTATGTCGCCCAGTATTTCCCGGCCGAATCCAAGGCCAAGATGGAAGAACTGGTCGCCAACCTGCGCACCGCCCTGTCGCACCGGATCGAAAACCTGACGTGGATGGGGACCGAGACCAAGGCGGCGGCGCAGGAGAAGCTGCGCAAGTTCACGGTCAAGATCGGCTATCCCGACAAATGGCGCGACTACTCCGGCCTGGAGGTCCGCCCCGACGACCTGGTCGGCAACGCCGAGCGCCGCGGCCTGTTCGAGTGGAACTATGACCTGGCCCGCCTGAACGAACCGGTCGACAAGTCCGAGTGGGGCATGACCCCGCAGACGGTGAACGCCTATTACAACTCCGCCAACAACGAGATCGTCTTCCCGGCGGCGATCCTGCAGCCGCCCTTCTTCGATCCGAACGGCGATGCGGCGGTCAATTATGGCGGCATCGGCGGGGTGATCGGCCACGAGATCGGCCACGGTTTCGACGACCAGGGCTCCAAGTCCGACGGCGACGGCGTGCTGCGCAACTGGTGGACGCCGCAGGACAAGGCCAACTTCGAGGCCCTGACGGCGCGTCTGGGTGCGCAATATGCGACCTACGAGCCGATCGCCGGCTACACCATCAACCCCGGCCTGACGATGGGCGAGAACATCGGCGACGCCTCGGGCGTGGCCGTGGGCCTGGAGGCCTATCACCTCTCGCTGAATGGCCAGCCGGCGCCGGTTCTGGACGGGGCGACGGGCGACCAGCGCTTCTTCTACGGCTGGGCCCAGGTCTGGCAGTCGAAATACCGCGACGAAGCCCTGAAGCAGCAGGTCGCCACCGACCCGCACTCGGCGGCCCAGTTCCGGGTCATCGGCCCGGTGCGCAACATGGACGCCTGGTACGACGCCTTCGACGTTCAGCCGGGCACGAAATACTATCTGACGCCTGAGGAACGCGTTCGCCTCTGGTAAGGTGACGCTTCTTCGATAAACGGAAAAGGCCGGGGTTCGCCCCGGCCCTTTTCATGTCGATGATCGCCTCTCGAAACCTCGACATCGCATCTACAATTTGTCGAGGTTTTTCAGAGATTGCGCTGGGCTCCAGGCGCGAAAAAGCCCGCTGCGGGGGATACATCGCAGCGGGCTTTCGCGCTCTTTGAAGAGCGGACGTTTCCTCCCCGAAACGCCTTCGAGTGCTGCGCGCTTGAGCAACGCTTGCCCTCGAGTGAGTTCATTTGACGCATCGGCCCCGTCCGCGTCAACGGCGGGTTTCGCCCGAGTCGAACTTTCTTCGACTTATCGCTGATAACCCATCTTCGAGACCTCTTATTATCGAAGCTTATTCGATAATGGATTTGATGGCGGCGACCAGACCTTCGCGAGGGAGTTTCATCTGGCCCGGACGTTCGGCCTTCCAGGCGTCGTTGTCGGTAATGGCGGCGGCGGCGGCGCGGCCGGCGTCCAGATCCTTGATGGTGACCTCGCCGGCGGCGATCTCGTCCCCGCCCAGGATGACGACGGCAGGGGCGCCGCGCCGGTCGGCGTATTTCATCTGGGCCTTCATGCCTGCGCGACCCAGATAGAGCTCGGCGGATACGCCCGCGGCGCGCAGTTCAGCGACGGCGGTCAGATAATGGGCCATGTCGTCCTCGGAGAAGACGATGACCACCACGGGGCCGCGCACGGCGTCCTCGGCGCCGCGACCGGCCGCGCGCAAGGCTGAGGCCAGGCGCGAGACGCCAAACGAGAAGCCGGTGGCGGGCGTGCTCTGGCCGGTGAAGCGGGCGACCAGGTCGTCATAGCGGCCGCCGCCGCCGATAGAGCCGAAGCGAACCGGGCGGCCCTTGTCGTCCACGGTGTCCAGCAGCAGTTCGGCCTCGAACACGGCGCCGGTGTAATATTCCAGGCCGCGCACGATGGTGGGGTCGAACTTCACCGCCTCCTGGCCGACCCGCATGGCGCCCAGCGCCCGGTCGATGGCGGCCAGTTCGTTCAGCGCCGCTTCGCCCGCCGCGCCCAGGTCACCGGAGCGGGCGACCGCATCCAGGGTCTCGGCGCGCGACAGGCCGGGGGTGTTGGCTGAAGCCAGGAAGGCTTCGATGGCGCCGGTCACCTTGGCCGGCAGGCTCGCGCCCTTGGTATAGTCGCCGGAGTCGTCCAGGCGGCCCTCGCCCAGCAGCTGGACCACGCCCTCCCAGCCCAGGCGGTCGAACTTGTCGATGGCGCGAAGCGCCGTCAGCCGCTGACCGGCCTCGGTCACCCCGCCGGCGTCGAACAGGCCGTCGAACAGTTTGCGGTTCGAGACGCGGATCTGGGCCTGGCCCGCGTCGAGGCCGGCGGAGCCCAGGCCTTCGCAAGCCATGGCGATGATCTCCGCGTCAGCCTCGGGCCGGTCGGAACCGACGGTGTCGGCGTCGCACTGCCAGAACTCGCGGAAGCGACCGGGGCCGGGCTTCTCGTTCCTCCACACCGGGCCATAGGCGTAGCGCCGGAACGGCTTGGGCAGGGTCTCCCACGTCTGGGCCGCGAACCGGGCCAGGGGCGCGGTGTGGTCGTAACGCAGGGCCATCCATTCGCCCGGCTCGTCCGACCCGGCGTCGTCCTGAAGCGCGAACACGCCTTCGTTGGGGCGGTCGGCGTCGGGCAGGAATTTGCCCAGCGCATCGGCGTATTCGAAGGCCGGCGTCTCCAGCGGTTCGAAGCCCCAGCGCTCATAGACCTCGGACACGCGCGCCACGATGCGGCGTTCAGCGGTCAGGTCGCGGCCGCGCTTGTCGGCGAAACCGCGCGGGTTGCGGGCAATGGGTCCTCGGGTCTCGCCCGAGGATGACGAGGTCTTGTCGGCGGTGCTCATGCCGCGCGCTTAAGCCAAGGGGAGGGCCATCGCAAATTGCATGGGCGGCGAGAGCGATATGGGAGGATCGACGAATGTCGGTTGATGGATGCAGACGATTGTTACGCAAAGAGAAATCGCAATGCGGCGGAACCTGGGCGCGGGTTTTTCGTTGTTGAGGCCATGACGCCGCACGCCCTTCTCGTACCCCGCACCTGCAACACGTCGGACCGACGCACGATCCGCTGGTGGGAGTGCGAACTGGTCGATACGGACGGGTCGCGACACGTCCGGGACCAGGCCTTCTTCTCCATCGGCGAGGCGAAATCCTGGGCCTCGGCGCAGGGGTATCCCGTCAGCGAAGACGCCTCGTCGTCCCGCGAAGTCTGATGACCAGGGCGGCGCCGAAGGGCGTTCTGACCGCAGAAGCCTTCGATACGCCGCGCATCCTGCTGGCCGGCGCGGTCGATTACGCCATGTACGAACGCTTCAGGCGGCAGATGACTGAGGCGCCGGACAGCGGCCTGACGGTCATCGAGCTATCGACCCTGGGCGGCGATCCGGAAGTGGCGCGGATGATGGGCGAGGATGTCCGGTTCCAGAGCGACATCAATCCTTCGCGGCGGCTGGTCTTCCTTGGCAAGGCGGCGATCTATTCCGCCGGAGCCACCTTCATGAGCTTCTTCGCCGTGGAGAACCGCTATCTGACACGGGGCGCGCGGGTGATGATTCATGAGCGCAAGATGGACAAGCAGCTGCACGTCACCGGGCCGCTGACCACCTGCATCGCCTCGGTTCGGGCGATGCTGAACGAGCTCGAACACTCCATCGCCATCCAGAACGAGGGGTTCGAGAACCTGGTGCGGGGATCCTCCGTCACCATGGAGGAGGTGCTGAAACGCGCCCCGGCCAACTGGTATATCGAGGCCCAGGAGGCCAAGGCGCTGGGCCTGATCGCGGAAGTGATCTGACACGGCGGCCGGATCAAGCCTGAAGCGTTTCCACCGTCAGATTGCCGTTGGTGTAGACGCAAATCTCTGCGGCGATCTTCATGGCCTTGCGGGCGACCTGTTCGGCGTCCAGCTCGGTCTCATCGATCAGTGCGCGGGCGGCCGACAGGGCGTAGTTGCCGCCCGAACCAACAGCGGCGACGCCGTACTCCGGCTCCAGCACGTCGCCGACGCCGGTCACGGTGAAGATGGACGACTTGTCCGCCACCAGCAGCATGGCCTCAAGCCGGCGCAGATAGCGGTCGGTGCGCCAGTCTTTGGCCAGGTCCACACAGGCGCGGGCCAGCTGGTCAGGATACTGCTCCAGCTTGGCCTCCAGCCGCTCGATCAGGGTGAAGGCGTCGGCCGTGGCCCCGGCGAAGCCCGCCAGCACCTTGCCGCCGGCCAGCACCCGCACCTTGCGCGCCGCGCCCTTGACGATGGTCGGCCCCATGGAGACCTGGCCGTCGCCTGCGATGACGGTGCGGCCGTTCTTGCGCACCGCCAGGATGGTTGTGCCGTGCCAGTCGGGGAAGTTTGAAGCGCTCTGTGTCATCCCCGTCAGATGGCGCGCCGGGCGGCGTGCATCAAGTCCGGGGTCGATTGGGATAACGGCGTCTTATTTTGACCCCAATAATGGCTAGAAGGCGCAGATCATCTCAATGATCGGCGCTATCGGGGGATAAGTCGTGCTTTATCGCATCGTTTTCGTGAGTGAAATGATCGGTGCGTCAGGTCGTGACGTGCAGTCGGTCGCAGAAATCCTCGGCGTGTCGGAGCGCAACAACCGTCGCGACGAGATCAGCAGCGCGATGATGTTCCACGACGGCGAAGCGGCCCAGGTGGCGGAAGGTGCGCGGGCCGACCTGGACCGGCTGCTGACGCGCCTGTCGAACGATCCGCGTCATCGCAACCTCCGCGTTCTGGAAGATCGTCCTGTGATGCAGCGCCGGATGCGGGACTCAGCCCGGTTGCGCGCCCTCAACGACGCCCAGGCCCGTGACATTCTGCATGGTCGGCGATTGAGCGATCTGTCCAGCGCGGGGCTGGAAAAGCTGCTGTCGTGCGAACACGTCACGATGGCCGCCTGAACCGGCCCCTTAGCCCGGCCCTTCTGACCCGGCCCATAGGCTGGCGCCTTCTGTTAACCCTCATCGCCTAGCTGTCGCGATGTCGGGCCTTGGCCCTGAGTTGCGTACAGAGTGGGTATGGCGTTGTTCCGTATTGTCTATGTCAGCGAGGCGACCGGGCTGGTCGGTTCCGGCCTGATGCCCCTGATCGACATCATCGGCGTGTCCGAACAGAATAATCGTCGCGACCATCTGACGGGTGTGCTGATGCGCCACGACGGACGGTTCCTGCAGGTTCTGGAAGGCGCGCGCGCCGATCTGAACCGCGTCATGGGGCGGCTGAGCCAAGATCGCCGCCACGAGAATCTGCGGATCGTGTCCGACCAGTCGGTCGCGGAGCGTCTGTTCCCGAACTGGGCCATGGCGCGGCTGGAGACGACGCCCGAGGCCGAGGCGTTCATGGCCTCGGACCTGATGCAGCCCGACGCGGCGGTCCATGCGGATCGCGTTCTGGCGCGCCTGGTCGAGAGAATGGCCGACGCCGTTTGACGCGGCGCCCCTCGCGCCCCGTCGTCGGCAGGGCTAGATAGGGCGGTGATCTTTTCCGAAGACGAAGTCGAACGCTATGCGCGGCATCTGGTCCTGTCCGAAGTGGGCGGGCCGGGGCAGCAGGCGCTGAAACGCGCGCGGGTGCTGATCGTCGGCGCGGGCGGCGTGGGATCGCCAGCGGCGCTATATCTGGCGGCGGCGGGCGTCGGGACGCTGGGCCTGATCGACGACGACGTGGTGGGCCTGTCCAACCTGCAGCGCCAGATCGCCTTTTCCACTGCGGAGGTCGGCCGGCCCAAGGTCGAGGCGGCGGCTGAACGGCTGGGTGGTCTCAATCCTCATGTGACGGTCGAGACCTTCGCCGAGCGGCTGACGCTCGACAATGCAGCGGCGCGGGTGGCCGCGTTCGACATCGTGCTGGACGGCACCGACGATTTCCAGACCCGGCTCTGGGTCAATGCAGCATGTGTGGCGGTGGGCAAGCCGCTGGTGTCGGGGGCGTTGGGCCGTTGGAATGGTCAGGTCGGGGTGTTTGCGGGCCGGCCCTGCTATCAATGCCTGACGCCGGAGATTCCGCCGGACGCGGAAACCTGCTCGCGCGTCGGGGTGGTCGGGGCGCTGGCGGGCGTGATCGGGTCGATGGCGGCGCTGGAGGTGATCAAGCTGATCACGGGGGCGGGCGAGGCCCTGACCGGACGGCTGCTGCTCTATGACGGTCTGGCGGGCACGGCGCGCACCGTGCGGGTGGGGGCAGACCCCCATTGCCACGTGTGCGGCGGCTGAGCCTCAGGCGGCGGTGGCGAAGCGGATGTCGGCCAGGTCCAGATCCGGCAAGGGCGCGGCGAAACCCAGGGCGGGATTGCTGAGCACCGTCACCAGTCGTTCGCCGCAATACAGATACAGGGTCTCGAACCCGACCCAGTTGCGGGCGATCCCCTCCAGCGCCTGATTGGCAGCCGTGTCGTTGGCGGCGTCGAGCACGCAGATGTCCCGCACCGGAACGCCGGGCAGGTTGACGATGCAATAGTAGGAGTCCAACGCAACACTTCCTCAGACAGGTCGCCGGAAACGAAGCCCGCTCGCGGCGGTTCCTCCCCTGCCCGTGGTTTTCGACAGCCGTGTGAGTCCGGTCCGACAGACTTGTGAAAAGGAGGCCCGATGGCCCGACGTCCCGCCTCGCCCAAACGCCTGAACGCCGCCAATCTGAGCGGGTTGGGGGCTGATCGCCTGGGCGAGCTGCTGATGCAGGCGGCCGACGCGGACGCCATTCTGAAGCGCCGTCTTCGGCTGGTGCTGGCGGCCGAGGCCGGGCCGGACCTGTTGGCGCTGGAACTGGACAAGCGTCTGTCGACCATCGCCACCAGCCGCGCGCGGGTGTCGTGGCGCAAGCGCCCCGACCTGTTGCGCGATCTGGACATCCTGCGCGGGGCCATCGTGGACGATCTGGCCGTGGCGGCGCCGGGGCAGGGGCTGGAGCGGCTGATCGCCTGGTTCGACCTGTTTCGCGGTCTGGCGACGCGGGTCAAGGATCAGAAGGGCGAGGTGGCGGCCGCGTTCGAGACGGCGGCGCCGGACCTGTGGCGGGTTGCCGGGGCTGCGGTTCAGGCCGACGAGAAGGCTGTCGCGCCGCTGGCTCAGGCGGTGGAGCGTCAGCCGCTGGAATACGCTCGCTGGATCGGGGCGGGCGGCGAGGAACTGACGGCAGACCTGGCCAGGCGGCTGCTGGACCCTCTGGACAAGACATCGAGCGCGCGCGGGATGCGGACGGTGATGCGGCGGCTGGCGGATCGGGCGGGCGATCTCGATTTGTGGCTGTCGCTGACCACGCCGGAGGAGCGGGGCTCGCCGGATTTCGCGGCGGTGATGGCCAAGCGGTTGCTGGTCGCCGACCGCATCCCAGAGGCGCGACAGGCGCTGGAGGCGGCGCTGGCGCCGTCGGCGGGCAATCGGCGCTGGACGTTCGGGCGTTCGCCCCAGGCCGGCCCGCCGAGCCTGACGCCAGCCTGGGAGGCGACCTCGATCGACCTGCTGGAAGCCGAGGGCCGCAAGGACGAGGCGCAGGAGCTTCGCTGGGCCATGTTCGAACGCGACCTGTCGGCGCCGGTGCTGAGGGCCTATCTGGCGGGCCTGCCGGACTTCGATGACGTCGAGGCGCTGGACCGCGCCTTGGCCCACGCTGCCACCTATGCCGATTTCGAGACGGCGCTGGGCTTCCTGATGGACTGGCCCGCGCACAGAGAGGCGGCCGACCTGGTCGAGCGCCGCATCCGCGAGGTCCGAGCGCCGCTGCCGTTGAAGACGGACTGGGCGGCGCGGCTGGCGCAAAAATACCCCGATGCGGCCGAGCGGTTGCTGGCTGCGCCCTAGAGCATCGCTGGAATGACGCGGTCCGGCGGGCGGTGGCCGTTCTGGTAGGTCATGACGTTGGCGATGACCCGGTCGCCCATGTCCTGGCGGGCCTCCAGGGTGGCCGAGCCCAGGTGGGGCAGCAGGACGACGTTCGGCTGGCCCAGCAGGCCGGGGTGGATGTCCGGCTCGTTCTCGAACACGTCCAGGCCGACGCCTGACAAGGCGCGCATGGCCACGGCCTGAGACAGGGCCGCCTCGTCGATCAGTTCGCCGCGCGCGGTGTTGATCAGGATGGCGTGGGGCTGGAGCCGGGCCAGACGCTCGGCCGACAGCAGGTGATGGGTGTCCTTCGTCGCCGGACAGTTCAGCGAGACGATGTCCATCCGCGCCAGCATCTGGTCCAGATCGTCCCAATAGGTCGCGCCCAGTTCTTCCTCGATCAGGGCCGGGACGGGTTTGCGGTTATGATAATGGACCTGGAGCCCGAAGGCCTTGGCGCGGCGGGCCAGGGCCTGGCCAATCCGGCCCATGCCGACGATGCCCAGCCGCTTGCCCCACAGTTTGCGGCCGCACATCCAGGTGGGGGTCCAGCCCTCGAACCGCCCTTCGGCGACCACCTGGGCGCCCTCGACGATGCGGCGGCTGACGGCCAGGATCAGGCTCATGGCCAGGTCGGCCGTGTCCTCGGTCAGGACGCCGGGGGTGTTGGTGACGATGATGCCGCGCGCCACGGCGGCGTCGATGTCGATATGGTCCACCCCGGCGCCGAAGTTGGCGATCATCTTCAACTGCTCGCCCGCGTCGTTGATCAGGTCGGCGTCGATGACGTCGGTGATGGTCGGGACCAGAACCTCGGCGCGCTGGACGGCGGCCTGGAGCGCGGCGCGGTCCATCGGCTGGTCCTTCAGGTTCAGTTCGGCGTCGAACAGCTCGCGCATCCGCGTTTCCACCGCGTCGGGCAGGCGTCTGGTTAATACGACCTTAAGCTTGCGGGCGGACATTGCGGGCCTTGGTTTGCGGGCGGCGATTCAGACGGATCGAAAGCCCGCGCGACGGGTCGTTCCATTCAGTGTCTAGCAAAGCCGCCGCCATCTTCCAAAGCCTGCGACGCCGCACCGCCGTCGTTCTGGCGATTCTCGGTCTCGGGGTGATGGCGAGCGGGGGCGCGACCATGCCTGACGGCCGCCCGACCCCGACCGGGCTGGAGGTGCCGCGCTGGATTTCTCTGAAGTCCTCGCACGTGCGCGCCCGTCAGGGGCCGGGGCTGGATTATCCGATCCTGTGGGAATACCGCGCCGCCGGCCTGCCGGTTCAGGTGATCGCCGAGACGACTGAATGGCGCAAGATCTGCGATCCGGACGGCGCCGTGGCCTGGATCCACCGCACCGTCTCGTCGGGGCGGCGCTATGTCTTCAACACGACCGCTCAAGAAGTGCCGATCCGCTCAGGCCGGTCCGAGACGGCCTCGGTGCGCGCGCGCCTGTCGCCGCGCGCCCTGGTGCTGCTGGACGAATGCGAAGAGGGCTGGTGCAAGGTCCGGGCGCGGCGGCTGGAAGGCTGGGTGGCGCAACGGGCGGTGTTCGGAACCCAGGAAAGGGCGCTGTGCAACGCCAATCGGCCGGCGGGCACGGGGCGCAACTGACCGCACGCTGTTGAGCGAAGCGGCGCGGTCGTGTAACCCGCGCGCAACGTATCAAGAAACGGAAGCGCCTTGACCCAGTCCCAATACCCTTCGTCCTTTGATCATGAGGCCCTGCTGGCCTCGGGCCGCGGCGAACTGTTCGGTCCCGGCAACGCCCAGCTGCCTGCCCCTCCGATGCTGATGTTCGACCGGATCACGACGATCAATGCGGACGGCGGCGAGCACGGCAAGGGCTATGTCGAGGCCGAACTGGACATCAATCCCGAGCTCTGGTTCTTCCAGTGCCACTTCATCGGCGACCCGGTCATGCCCGGCTGCCTGGGCCTGGACGCCATGTGGCAACTGGTCGGCTTCTACCTCGGCTGGATCGGCGGCCCGGGCCGCGGCCGCGCCCTGGGCGTCGGCGAGGTCAAGTTCACGGGTCAGGTCACGCCCGACATCAAGAAGGTGGTCTACAAGATCAACCTGAAGCGCGTCATCAACCGCAAACTGGTCATGGGCATCGCCGACGGCGTGCTGGAGGCCGACGGTCAGGTCATCTACACCTGCAATGACATGCGGGTCGGCCTGTTCGGGGCCAAGGATGAGGCGGCGGGCGCTTAAGCCCCTATATAACCGCGAACAAGGCGGAAGACCCTCGGGTCGAGAAGCATCAGAAGGAAACACCATGCGTCGTGTCGTCGTCACTGGCCTGGGCATCGTCTCCTCCATCGGTCACGGCGCCGAAGAGGTCACCCAGTCCCTGCGCGAAGCCCGTTCGGGCGTCGTCCATGCCCCCGATCACGCCAAATACGGCTTCCGCAGCCAAGTCTGGGCGCCGCCCAAGATCGGCCCGTGGGAGGAACTGGTGGATCGTCGCGCGGCCCGCTTCCTGGCCAACGGCACGGCCTGGGGGCACATCGCCTTCGAAGAGGCGCTGAAGTCGTCGGGCATGACGGCCGACGAGATCAAGGACGACCGCATCGGTCTGATCGTGGGCGAGGGCGGTCCCTCGACCCAGGTCATCCTGCAGGCCGCCGCCACCACGGTGGAGCGCGGCTCGCCCAAGCGCATCGGCCCGTTCGCGGTGCCCAAGGCCATGGCGTCCGGCCCGTCGGCTGTTCTGTCGACATGGTTCCAGATGCGCGGCGTCAACTATTCGATCAGCTCGGCCTGCGCGACCAGCGCCCACTGCATCGGCGCCGGGGTCGAACAGATCCAGTGGGGCAAGCAGGACGTGGTCTTCGCCGGCGGCTGCGAGGACATCGACTGGTCCATGTCGAACATGTTCGACGCCATGGGCGCCATGTCGTCCGACTTCAACGACAATCCGTCGGTCGCCTCGCGCGCCTATGACGTCAACCGCGACGGCTTCGTCATCGCCGGCGGCGCGGGCATCGTGGTGCTGGAGGAATACGAACGGGCCAAGGCGCGCGGCGCGACCATCTATGCCGAAGTCACCGGCTACGGCGCCAATTCCGACGGTCACGACATGGTCGCCCCCTCTGGCGAGGGCGCCCAGCGCTGCATGAAGATCGCGCTGGAACAGGCCGGCAATCCCCGGATCGACTATCTGAACCCGCACGGCACCTCGACCCCGGTCGGCGACTCCAAGGAAATGGAGGCCGTCCGCGCCGTCTTCGGCGACCAGATGCCGATGATCTCCTCGACGAAGTCGCTGACGGGCCACTCGCTCGGCGCGGCGGGCGCGCAGGAAGCCATCTACTGCCTGTTGATGATGCAGAACGGCTTCGCCGCCGAGAGCGCCCATATCGAGACTCTCGATCCGGCGTTCGAGGGCATGCCGATCCTGCGTCAGCGCCACGAGGGCGAACTGACCCACGTCATGTCAAACAGCTTCGGCTTCGGCGGCACCAACGGCACGCTGATCCTGTCGAAGGTCTGACCCTCTACCGATTACCCGTCATCCCAGGGCTTGTCCCTGGGATCTAGACGCCCGGTGTTCAACGATGGCGCACCCTGCGGATGGACCGGGAGTCTGGATCCTCGCCACAAGGGCGGGGATGACGAAGTTTTTGCGCGCGGGACTCTCAATGGGGGCGCCCGCGCCCGATCATTCTCAACTTGGCTGTTTACACGACCGATTCTCACCCTTAGAGAGCGTCGCCGTGACCCAGCGCCTGACCAAAGCGATGACCTCGAAAACCACCGGCTTCGGCGGGGCGGTTTCGGGTGTGCGCAAGGTCTGAAGCGCCGAACCCCGATCCCGAACCCCGCCGATGCGCGGGGCGGTCGATCCGGCTGAACCCCGCGCCTCCATCCTTCCAGGAGACGCCTGAATGTCCTTTTCCCCGTCCAATCCGCCGCATGTCGGCCCCGTCCACTTGGGTATCGTCGGCGCCACCGGCCTCGTCGGCGAGATGATGCGCGGGCTGTTAGCCGAGCGGAACTTCCCGCTGGCCTCACTGCGCCTGTTCGCCTCGGCCCGGTCGGCGGGCAAGACGATCCGTTTCAGCGAGACCGACATCGTGGTCGAGGATGCGGCCAGCGCCGACTACGCCGGTCTGGACATCGTCTTCTTCTCGGCCGGCGGCGATACGTCCAAGGCTTTGGCGCCCAAGGTCGCGGCGGCCGGGGCGGTGGTGATCGACAACTCCTCGGCCTGGCGCTCTGACCCCCAGGTCCCGCTGGTGGTCGCCGAGGTGAACCCCCACGCCCTGGCCAACCTGCCCAAGGGGATCATCGCCAACCCCAACTGCACCACCATGGCCGCCATGCCGGTGCTGAAGCCCCTGCACGATGCGGCGGGCCTGAAGCGTCTGACCGTCTCGACCTATCAGGCCGTCTCGGGCGGCGGGGTCGAGGGGATCCGCGTGCTGGAGGACCAGGCGCGGGCGGCCGTGGGACAGGGCGCCGCCTTGGCCCGCGACGGCGGGGCCGTGGACTTCGGCGCGCCGGAAAAGTGGGTCGTGCCGATCGCCGCGAACGTCGTGGCCCTGAACTACAGCCTCGGTGAGGACGGCTATACCGATGAGGAGTTGAAGCTGCGCGACGAGAGCCGCAAGATCCTGGAGATCCCCGGCCTGCCGGTGTCCGGCACCTGCGTGCGCGTGCCGGTCTTCACCGGCCACTCGCTGTCGATCAATGTCGAGTTCGAGCGGGCGCTGTCGGCGGCCCAGGCGTTGGAACTGCTGGCCCAGGCGCCGGGCGTGGTCGTCACCGCCGTACCGAACCCGCTGGAGGCGGCGGGACAGGACCCTGTCTTCGTCGGCCGGGTGCGTCCCGATCCGACGGTCGAGCACGGCCTGGCCCTGTTCGTCTCAAACGACAATCTGAGGAAGGGCGCGGCCCTGAACGCGGTGCAGATCGCCGAGGTTCTGGTGCAGCAGCGCGGCTGACCAGTCTCCAAGCGGGGTTCAGTCGTAGCGCACGCCGCTGAGATAGAGCCCCGCCGAGGGGGCGACGGGACCGCACCGGGCGCGGTCCTTCGCCTCCAGCGCCGCCTTGACGTCATGGGCGGTCCAGCGCCCCAGACCCACCTCGACCAGGGTCCCGGCCATCGACCGAACCTGGCGGTGCAGGAAGCTGCGGGCCTGGAAGACCAGATGCACCTCCTCGCCGAAACGGCTGACGCGGGCGACGTCCAGGGTCTTGACCGGCGACTTGGACTGGCAGCCCACGTCGCGGAAGGTGGTGAAGTCGTGCAGGCCGACCAGGACCTGGGCCGCATGGTGCATGGCCTCGGCGTCCAGGCTCTTCTTGACGTGCCAGACCCGGTCGCGCTCCAGCACCGGCTGGGGGCGGCGGTTCAGGATCCGGTACAGATAGCCCCGGCCGGTGGCCGAGAACCGCGCGTGCCATTCGGGATCGGGCGCATAGTCCGCAGACAGGACGCAGACATCCTGCTTGATCAGATGGGCGTTGATGGCGTTCAGCACCGTATCGACCGGCCAGTCGCGGTCTAGATCGGCATGGATGACCTGGGCGGTCGCATGAACGCCGGTGTCGGTGCGGCCGGCGGCGGCGATGCGGATGCGCTCGCCCGAAAAGGCCAGTATCGCGGCCTCGACCGCGCCCTGAACCGTCGGCTGGTCCTCTTGAGCCTGAAAGCCGTTGTAGGCCGTGCCGTCGTATTCAATAGTCAGTTTGTACCTAGGCACTCAGGACTCCACATGGCCGTCATCGACCAGTTCCAGCCGCTCGATAGAGAGCGGGAGCTCAAGCTGCACCCAACTCACGTCGTCGGCCACTATGGCGTTTTTAAACGTGATGGCCGCGCCTTTTTGCAGATCGACACCCTCGGATCAGCAGATAGAGCCAAACCGAACAGCCAGAGCCAGACTTTTCAGCTGACCTCGGACAGCGCCAAGGCTCTTTGGGAAATCCTAGGCCGCGAGTTCAATCTCTCAGCCTAATATGGTCCCGGCCGGCAGGGAAAAGCCGCGCAGCATCTCCTCGGCCGACTGCGCCGCCTTGCCCTCGCGCTGAACCCGGATCAGGCGCACGGCGCCGGTCCCGCAGGCCACGGTCAGGGCGTCGTCCAGGGTCTCGCCCGGCGCGCCCGAACCCGCCGCCAGCGCCGATAGCAGGGCCTTGATCCGCACTGGCCCCGCCTCAGACGGGGCCTCGAACCAGGCGCCGGGAAAGGGCGACAGGCCGCGGATATGGGCGTCCACCTCGGCGGCCGGACGGGCCCAGTCGATGCGGGCTTCGGCGGGGGTGATCTTTCTGGCGTAGGTCGGCTCGCCGACTTGCTCCGACGCGGTGACGCTGCCGCGCTCGATGGCGGCCAGCGCCCGGGGCCACAGGCCGGCGCCGACATGAGACATGCGCTCGGACAGGGTGGCGGCCGTATCGTCGGCGCGGATGTCCATCAGCTCGGTCAGCAGGATGGGGCCTTCGTCCAGGCCGACGCCCATCTGCATGATCTGGACGCCGGTCTGGGCGTCGCCGGCCATGATGGCGCGCTGGATCGGGGCGGCGCCACGCCAGCGGGGCAGCAGCGAACCATGAAGGTTGAAACAGCCCAGGCGGGGCGCATCCAGCACCTCGGCCTTGAGGATCTGGCCGTAGGCGACGACGCAGGCGGCGTCGAGGTCCAGGCTCTGGAAGTCGGCGATGGCCTCGGGCGACTTCATGCTCTCGGGCGTGAAAACGGGCAGGCCCATGGTCTCGGCGAAGGCGTGGACCGGCGACGGCGTCAGCTTCTGGCCCCGGCCCTTGGGGCGCGGCGGCTGCGAATAGACGGCGACGATCTCGTGACCCGAGGCGATCAGCTCGGCCAGAGACGGCACGGCGAAGTCGGGAGTTCCCATGAAGGCAAGGCGCATGGGCACGCCTTTAGAGGTTTACTGCCAGCGGGTGAAGACGCCGCCGCCCTCGTCCCACTCGCCGCCCGCATCCAGGGCGTCGTCGAAGTCGAGCAGCTTGTCCAGCAGCAGGCCCGCCACCACGCCCAGCAGGGCCACGCCGGCCAGGGTCGCGACCCCGGCGACGCCGATCTTCTGGCTGCGGGTCAGGCGACGACGGCCCGAGGAATCGATGATCAGCGAGCGGCCGCGCGGAATGGACGGCGCGATGCGGCGCGCGGCGCGTTCGATACGTTCGGGGCGGACGATCTTGGTCATCAGGCGGCGATCCTGTCGCGGGCGGCCTTCTTGACCTTGGTCACGGCGCGATCCCGCTTGAGACGCGACAGATGGTCGATGAAGAGCACGCCGTTAAGGTGGTCCATCTCGTGCTGGATGCAGACGGCGTAGAGACCCTCGGCCTCTTCCTCCACCGACTGACCGTCACGGTTCAGATAGCGAATGCGGACGCGGGCCGGGCGTTCCACCTTGTCGAAATACTCGGGGATCGACAGGCAACCCTCTTCGTAGGTGTAGAGCTCGTCCGAGGTCCACAGGATCTCCGGGTTGGCGAAGAAGCGCGGGTTCTTGCGCGCCTCGAACGCCTCGGGCGTGTCTTCTTCCTCGGTCTCGGGGATCGTGCCGTCACGATCGCCCAGATCCATGACGATGACCCGGTCCAGGGAGCCGATCTGCACGGCGGCCAGGCCGATGCCCGGCGCGTCGTACATGGTCTCCAGCATGTCGTCCATCAGGGCGCGGACGGCGTCGTCCACCGCCGCGACGGGCGTGGAAACCTGCTTCAGGATCGCCAGGTCGGCGGCGTTGTCGATGGTGAGGATGCGTCGGATGGCCATGGCCGGGACGTAAGCCCGCCCCGGCGTCAGGTCAAGATTTGCGCCTATTCCTTGCCAGGAAGCGCGCGCGGTTTGCGGTGCTCGTCGATGGCGACATAGGTGAAGACGCCTTGAGTCACGCGGACGGACGCGGCCTGGGGCTGGCCCCGCGCGCGCTTCCAGGCCTCGACGTGGACGCGGATGGAGGTGCGGCCGGTGCTGACGACATGGGCGTAGATGCTGACCTCGTCGCCGACCGAGACGGGCTGGTGGAAGACCATGCCGTCCAGCGCCACTGTGGCGCAGCGTCCGCAGGCCAGTTCAAACGCCGGCGTCGCGCCCGCCACGTCCATCTGCGCCAGCAGCCAGCCGCCGAAGATGTCGCCCTCGGGATTGGTGTCCGCCGGCATGGCGATGATGCGGCCGACGGGCTGGTACTCGGGCGGGTGTTCGGGGGCGTCGGACATGAAAGAGGCCTGCTGTTCGGGGAGGCGGGCTCTCTAGCGCGGCTTTTGCGGCTTGTCGCCTTTGAGCGATTTTGTTCGCGCAGGCACAGACAAGGCCAGGCGAGAGGTTCGCACGGCCTGGGCGTCACGCAGCGCACGCCAGGCGGCGCCAAGCTCCATCGCGGTGAGAAGGTGATCCTGGGTCAGGATTTCCCGCCGGGAGTTTCGCAAGGCTGCGACATCGCTCAGCAGATGGGCGGCGGCGCGGAGGTCTTCGCGCTCCGAGCGCGCGCCCAGATCCTGAAGTGGGGCGAACCGCCAGCCCTTTTCCGGCGGATATTCCAGCGCGAGGGCGAACCGTTCGGATGGCCCAATGTCGGCGGCCAGAAACGTCCAATCCTCGCTGTCGGGCTCGCGCTGGTAGTGACCGGGCCGCGTCGGCAGGCCGGCGCCGGCGTAGATGTCGAGCGCGCCGGTCTCGATCTCGTCCAGCGCCAGGCTGAGAGCGTCGGGTTCGGCGGGGTCCAGATCGGCGGGGCGTTCGAACGGGTCGACGTGGTCTTCAGCAGGCGCGGCGGGCCTGCGTGAAAACAGTCCCGACAGCAATGCCCGCCGTCCGGCCATGATCAGTTGTTCAGGGTGCTGGTCACCGACACATCGTAGACCACGCGGGTCAGGCTCTGAACCACCTCGAAGAATTTGCGCAGCTCGGCGGCGCCGGCCAGGGGCACATAGATCACGTCTTCCGGCATGACCTGCATGTTGGTGGCGGCGAAGACGTTGGCGGCGTCGCTGAAGTCCAGCTCATAGACCACCGGCACGCCGCGCGGGGTGGCGGGCTGGGTGATGCCCAGGGCCTGGGCCACCTCGGGACGTTCGAAGCGGAAGATCAGGACGCGACGGGCGTTGGCGGTGTTTGTGTTCAGCCCGCCCACCTTGGACATGGCGCCGGTCAGGGTCATGGGGCCGGCCGGCATGTCGACCTGGGCCACGGCGTTCAAACCACCGAAGGTCGAGAAACGGCGAGGCTTGTACTGGACATTGACCACGTCGCCGCGTTGCAGGCGGACGTTCTCGCCGAACTCGGTCGTCACAGCCGACAAGGGGGCGGTGTAGGTTTGGCCTTCGCGCTGGATCGAGATGATCAGGTCGTCCGTGGTGCGGGCCGAGCCGCCGGCCGCCGCGATGACGTCCAGGATGCGGTCGCTGTTGACGCCCAGGGGCGCACGGCCCGGCTGGCGCACGTCGCCAAGGACGTTGACGGTGTTGGAGGCGTTGCCCGCGATCGACACCAGAACCTGGGGGTTGGCGACCTTGCCGACCAATGCGCGTCGGATGGCCGCCGCCGCCTGGGTCGAGGTCAGGCCCTGGACGCGAACCTGACCGCCGAACGGAATGGCGACCGAGCCGGAGCGATCGACGACGGCGCCCGGCAGGGCCTGGTTGCCGCCGGACAGGGTCGTGTTCGTGCGGCTGGAGGACGAAGAGCCGGAGCCCAGGGTTCCGCCGAACAGCGAGCCGGAAGGGTCGAAGATCGAAATCGCCAGGGTGTCGCCTTCGCCGATCACGTCGGCGGGCTGATCGCTGGATCCGGCGGCCAGCGTGCCGAAGAACTGCGGCGGCACCTGTTTCATCCGCTCGGTGACCTCATAGGTCAGCGGCACCAGAGCGTAGCTGCCCAAGGCGGAAGCTGTGGTGGCGCCGGCGTTGACCGAGGCGCCCGACGGTCCGTCGCGCGGCAGGGTGGAGCAGCCGCCCAGAATGGCGACGATGGCGAGCGGCAGGATGGTGCGAGTCATGAAGCGCGATAGCCCTTGTTCGCGGATTGATTACAAGCCTTTGAACGCGCTCGCCAGAGGCTAGGCGTGTTCAAGGCCGATCGCGTCGGCGACGATGCGGAAATGCCCCGGCCAGTCCGGGGCGACATAGGCCGGCGGCGAGGCCGAGGCCGCCTGCGTCGCGCGCTCGATGGCGGCCAGCCATCCCAGGCCGTCCAGCGGGTCGATCAACTCGGCGTTCGGCGTCAACTCGCGGTGCGGCGGAATGTCGGAGGCGATCAGGGGCAAACCCATGGCGCAGGCCTCGACCGCCGGCAGGTCGAACCCCTCGACGGAGGAGGGGGCCAGCACCGCGCGGGCGCCGCGCATCAGACGCGCGAGGACGGCGTCGGACAGGTTGGAGGCCTGATGCACCACCCCCTGCAGATTGGGCGAGCGTTGCAGGTGGTCCAGCACAGCCTCGTTCTCCCAGCCGTAGCGGCCGACCAGCACCAGTGACGGGGTGCGCTCGCCCAGCCGCTCCTCCAGCCGGCGCCACAGCGTCAGCAGAAGGGCAAGGTTCTTGCGCGCCTCTATGGTGCCGACATGGACGAAATAGGGGCGTGACGCCGCGACAGCGTCGCCGGCGACGAAGGCCGGCTCCAGCCCAAGGTGGGCGACGTGGATGGGTGGCTGGGGCAGGCCTTCACGACTTGCGAAGGCGCGCAATTCTTCGCCTGTGTAGGCCGAGTTGACGATGATCCGGCTGGCGAGGCGCAGGGTGTTGGCGACGCGCGCATGATGTTTCTCGCCGTCGCCAGGGCGGCAGAACTCGGGATGGGTCACAGGGATCAGGTCGTGGATCAGAACGACCCGCTCGATTCCGGCCGCCTGAAGATCTTCAAGCGCCGCAGGATCGTGCAGGGTGGTGTGCCCCACGGTCAAATAAAGGTCGGCCTCCGGCAAAGACTTGGCATGACGGGACCGAAAGAACTGTTTCAGCACGCGGGTCTTGTCGGCGGGCTTCTCCTGAACGGGGGCCGGGGGCGCGCCCAGCACCGATGCGGCGGGTCGCGTCTCTGAGGTCAGGGCCGCCAGCAGTCGCTGTTCGTGCGCCAGATCGGCGGGCGAGCTGGCCGCCCCGTTCCATTTGGCCCGCAGGTTCACGACGAAACGTCGGAACCAGTCGATCTCGACGGCGACGAGCCGGTTCTTGCGACCCCGCACCGGAATGGTCGTCACGTTGGGCGAGGCGAGCAACCATTCCGCATAGGCCAGACAGACCCGGTCCACGCCGGTCGGGGCGGAGCGATCTGCCCGGCTCATCAGCCGGCTGGCGTCATAGAGAATACGCATGTCAGGCGACGTAACCGGCCTGCATCAGTTCGGCGACATGGACGATGGCTGTAGGCTTTCCGTCCTCGATCACGAACAGGTTGGCGATCTTGTTGGCGGTCAGCAGGTCCACGACGTCGCTCATGCGGGCGTCGGGATCGACGGTGATCGGGTTGGCGCCCATGATGTCGGCCGCCGTCAAGCGAGTGGTGTCGCGCTGGAAGGCGCGGCGCAGGTCGCCGTCGGTGACGATCCCCGCCAGGGTTCCATCGTCATTCAGCACGGCGACGGCGCCCTTGCGGCCCTCGGTGACGGCCGACACCACGTCGCCGAAGCTGGCGGTCAGCGGCACGCTGGCCGGAGCGGCGGCGTTGTCGCCCATCCATTCGCGCACGCTCTGCAGGCTCATGCCCAGGGCGCCGCCGGGGTGGTGCAGGCCGAAGTCCATCGCCGTGAACTCGCGACGATCCATCAGCACCATGGCCAAGGCATCGCCCAGGGCCAGTGCCATCAGGGTCGAGGTCGTCGGCGCCAGGCCGTTGGGGCAGGCCTCCGCCACCTTGGGCATGGTCAGGCAGACGGCGGCGTTGCGGCCAAGGAAGCTGGCGGGGCGTTGGGTGATGGCGATGACGGGGATGCCGTTGCGCTGGCAATAGATCAGCGGGTCGCGCAGTTCGCGGCTCTCGCCCGAGTTCGACAGCGCCAGCAGGGTCACGTCGGGGCGCAGCATGCCCAGGTCGCCGTGGCTCATTTCAGCCGGGTGGACAAAGAAGGCGTTGGTGCCGGTCGAAGCCAAGGTCGCGGCGATCTTGTTGCCGATATGGCCCGACTTGCCCATGCCGGTGACGACGACATAGCCGGGCCGGCTCATGATCACATCGACGGCGCGGGCCATCGACACATCGATCGAACGCTCCAGCGCCTCCAGCGCCTCGATGTTCAGTCGGACGACCTCGCGCGCGCGGTCGGTCATGCCGGCGATGTCTTCGGGGGTCGAGTGAACGATCTCGGTCATGCTTTGACGGCCCGCAACCGGGCTCTCCTTCTTTGACGTGCGCGATCCACCGTGACTGCTTGGCGCGCGCCGCCCTCCTTTCAGACGACTTTGTCGGTTTCTGGTCAACCTTTGCCGCATTGGCGCGTTAGGATCGTCGGGGAAGCCAAACAAAGAGTCTGATCGTCAATGCCGTCTCATGCCGGAGCCGCTTCGCTATTGCTCCCGACACCGCCTGTCGTCGCCGACGGGATCGCCCTGTTTCTGGACATGGACGGCGTCCTGGCGCCGATGGCTCCGACGCCTGACGCGGTTCTGCCCACAGCGCGACGCACGTCGGCGCTGAAGGCGGTCGAGGCGCGCCTGTCCGGTCGCGTCGCCATCGTCAGCGGGCGCACCATCGCCGAGATCGACCGCATCTCCGACCACGCTCTGGTGTCTGGCTCCGGTGTGCATGGGCTGGAGCGTCGTCTGAAAGACGGCTCGATCCAGCGAAAGACGGCGGATGCGGGGGTCGCCGAGGCGATGGAGGCCTTCGAGGCCTTTGCCGCCGACCGACCCGGTGTCATCGTCGAGGACAAGGGTGTATCGGTCGGCCTGCATTACCGACAGGCGCCAGACGAGGCGGGCGCCGCCAAGGCGCTGGCCGCCGAGCTTCAATCCGAAACCGGCCTGACGCTTCAACCCGGCCATATGGTGCTGGAACTGAAGACTCCGGGGGCCGACAAGGGCACGGCTGTCACCGCCTTCATGCAGGAGGCGCCGTTCAAGGGCGCGGTTCCGGTCATGCTGGGCGACGACCTGACCGATGAATACGGGTTCGAGGCGGCGGCGGTCCTGGGCGGCTATGGCGTGCTGGTCGGACCTGAACGCGAGACGGCGGCGCGTTACCGCTTAGATGATGTCGACGCCGTACTGACCTGGCTTGAAGCCGTAGCGAAGGCCTGAACCGATGAAGCCCAATCTTGATCTTTTCCCCATCGGCAACTGCGGCGTCAGCGCCCTGATCGACCGTCAGGGCCGCTTCGTCTGGGCCTGTGCGCCCCGCGTGGACGGCGACCCTGTCTTTTCCGCCCTGATGGACGGCGAGGAACCCGAGCACGGTTTCTGGGCCATCGAGATGGAGGGGATGACATCGATCGAGCAGGCCTATGTCCGCAATACCCCGGTGCTGCGCACGGTGATGACGGCCGAGGACGGGTCGAGCGCCGAGATCATCGACTTCGCTCCGCGCCATCCCAAACATTCGCGCACCTATCGCCCGCTGGCCTTTGCGCGGATGGTGAGGCCGCTGTCGGGCACGCCGCGCATTCGGGTCAGGCTGCGTCCCTCGACGGACTGGGGCGCGCGGCCGGCGCCGCATACCTCCGGCTCCAACCACGTCCGCTATATGTGCGCCGACGTCACCTTCCGCCTGACGACCGATTGTCCGGTGTCGCACGTGCTGGAAGAGCGGGTGTTCCGCCTCGAACGGCCGCACGCCTTTTTCCTGGGTCCGGACGAGGGTTACGACCAGGATGTCGGTCACGGGGTCCAGGGCGCGTTGGATCGCACCGTCGCCTATTGGCAGGACTGGGTGCGCAAACTCTATCTGCCGCTCGACTATCAGGAGGCGGTGATCCGCGCGGCGATCACGCTGAAGCTTTGCGCCTATGAAGAGACCGGCGCCATTGTCGCCGCCATGACGACCTCGGTGCCCGAGTTCAAGGAGAGCGGGCGCAACTGGGACTATCGCTACTGCTGGATCCGCGACGCCTATTACACGGTGCGGGCGCTGAACCGGCTGGGTGCCGTGGATATTCTGGAGAACTACCTCGTCTATCTGAGGAATCTCGTCGACGATTCCGCCGGCGGTCACGTCCAGCCGGTCTATGGCGTGGGTCTGGAGCCGGGCATCGGCGAAAGCATCGTCGATTCCGTCGAGGGTTATCGCGGCATGAAGCCGGTGCGGATCGGCAATCAGGCGCACGAGCATCTGCAACATGACGTGTACGGACAGATTGTCCTGCCGTTGGTCCAGGCCTTCTACGACGTGCGCCTGTTGCGCCCTGGCACGCTCGACGACTTCCATGCGCTGGAGACCATCGGCGAGCGGGCCTTCGCCATGCACGACAAGACCGACGCGGGCCTGTGGGAGTTCCGCACCATCGCGCGGGTCCACACCTATTCCTCCGTCATGTGCTGGGCCGCCTGCGACCGTCTGGCCAAGGCGGCGGACCATCTGGGCCTACCGGATCGGGGCGAGTTCTGGCGCGAGCGGGCGCGGATCATCCGCGAGCGGATCGAGGCCGAGGCCTACCTGCCCGACGAAGGCCGGTTCGCCGCCAGCTTCGGCGGGCGCGAGCTGGACGCCTCGCTGCTGCAGATGACCGATCTGGGCTTCCTGGAGGCGCATGATCCGCGTCAGGTCGCCACCTTCGACGCCATCGAGCGCGATCTGAAGAAGGGGCCGTTCCTGTTCCGCTACGTCGAGCCGGACGACTTCGGCGAGCCCGAGACGGCGTTCAACTTCTGCACCTTCTGGTTCATCGAGGCCCTGCACCAGAACGGCCGGATCGAGGAGGCGCGCACCATCTTCCAGGAAATGCTGGACCGCCGCACGGCCGCAGGCCTGTTGAGCGAGGACATCTCGATCGACGACGGCGAACTGTGGGGCAACTATCCGCAGACCTATTCGCTTGTCGGGATCATCAATTGCGCCGTGCTGTTGAGCCGTTCGTGGACCGATGTGCGTTAATATCCGGACCCCGGGGCTGGGGTCGCCGTTCGAAGTGAAGTCATGAGCCGCCTTATCGTCGTTTCCAACCGGGTCTCCGCCCCGGCAGACCCTGCCGCAGGGTCTGCCGGCGGCCTGGCCATGGCCCTGTCCGCTGCGTTGAGAAAATACGACGGCCTGTGGTTCGGCTGGTCCGGCGAGACGATCGACCACTACACCGGCGAGGTGAAGATCGAGGACCGGGCCGGCGTGACCGTGGGCCTGGTCGATCTAGAAGCCCAGGACGTCGATGAATACTACAACGGCTACGCCAACAAGACGCTGTGGCCGCTGTTCCACCACCGCATCGACCTGGCGCAGTACGAGCGGTCGTATGGCGAAGGCTATGAGCGGGTGAACCGCCGCTTCGCCGAGGTGCTGGCCCCGTTGATCCAGCCCGACGACATGATCTGGATCCACGACTATCACATGATCCCGATGGCGCGGGATCTGCGCCGCCTGGGCATTAGGAACCGGATCGGCTTCTTCCTGCACACGCCCTGGCCCGCGCGTCAGCTGTTGGTGACCCTGCCGCATCACCGGCGGCTGGTGGAGTCGATGTTCGACTTCGACCTGATCGGTTTCCACACCCAGGAATGGAGCGATCTGTTCACCGACTATGTGGTCTCGGAGGCTCAAGGCGAACTGGATGGGACTGGCGGGCTGGAGTGTTTCGGACGCAAGGTTCAGACTGGCGTCTTCCCCATCGGCATCGACGTGGACGGCTTCCTGGCGGCGCGGAACTCGACCCTGGGGGCGCGGACCTATGACCGGATGGCGGCGTCCTCGGCCTTCCGGTCGATGATGGTGGGCGTGGACCGGCTGGATTATTCCAAGGGGCTGGAGGAGCGGCTGCTCGGCTATGAGCAGTTCCTGCAGGACAACGCCTCGATGCGAGGCGAGGTCTTCCTGTTGCAGGTCACGCCGATCTCGCGCGACGACGTGGATTCCTATCAGGATATCCGCGCGCGGCTGGACGCCCTGGCGGGGCGGATCAACGGCGCCTTCGGCGATATGGACTGGCAGCCGATCCGCTATCTGAACCGCACCTATCGCCGGGACCAGCTGGCCGGCATCTATCGCGCGGCGCGGGTGGGCCTGGTCACGCCGCTGCGCGACGGCATGAACCTGGTGGCCAAGGAATATGTCTGCGCCCAGAATCCGGAAGATCCGGGCGTGCTGATCCTGTCGCGCTTTGCCGGGGCGGCCGAACAGATGGGCGAGGCCCTGCTGGTCAATCCCTACAGCCGCGAGGAGCTGTCGGACGCCATCCAGAAGGCGCTGACCATGCCGCAGGCCGAACGTATTCGGAAATGGGAGGCCTTGATGGAGGTGGTGCGCGCCACCGACGTGGGCATCTGGCGCGACGACTTCGTGCGTGCTCTGAGCGCCGACGACACGACGGCCCAATCGACCCAGTGGGCCGGAGCCGCCTGAAGATCAGCTCAGGTCGAAGGCCAGCATAAGGGTGCGCTGGGCCGGATTGAAGTTGTCGTCGGACAGGATGTAGAGGCGCGTCCTGCCGTGGCGCGTCTCGGCGGCGATCCCCTCGAAATTGTCGGTGGTGCCGGGCAGTTTCAGCTCGATCAGGATCGGCCCCAGAGTTCCGTCCGGGGCCATCCGGCGAACGCGTGCGCGCATGTCGATGGGCGCGCGGTACAGCCGCTGAACCACGAACCATCCGTCGCCGGACGGATCGCGATCCAGACCGGTGATGTGGTAATCGCTGTCGGGAATGGGCTTCTCGGGCGGAGCGGTCACGACGGTGCACCGGGCCGATGAGCAGTCCCAGGCGCCGCCCGCCTCGCCCGAGACGCGCCAGCCGTTGGGCGCGACGGCTAGGCCTTCCATCCCGTCGTTTTCGGTGAAGGCGAAGTCGGGCGCCCGCATCGGCGTCGGCTGGCCCTTCAGGGCCGACAGTGGGCCGTAGTTCCAGATCCGGTGACGCCGTTCGAAACTGACCAGCAGATCGCCGGACGGGGTGACAAGCAGGCCTTCGGCATCGCCGTCCTGCTTGTCGGAGATCGCCCGACCGTCTTCCAGCGTCAGCCGACGCGACCGGAAATGATCAAGGCCGATCAGTCGCCCGCCGACGTCCAGGCGGATGTCGCCCCGCACCAGATCGCCGGCATCCGATACCGTGACGAAGCCGCCGTCGCCGGTCAGTTTCAGGTCCGACAGGCTGTGCAGGGGCGAAGTCGGGGCGGCGATGAGCTGCAGGCCTCCGGCGAACCGCACGCCCTCCGCCAACTGCGCCCCGCCGGGCAGGCCCAGGCTGACGCTTCTCAGTTCTGCGACCGCCGGCGTCCAGCCGTCCGACGACAGTGGATAGGGCCGTGGCGCGCCGAGCGAGGCGGCGCAGGCCGTCAGCGACAGGGCGATCCAGACGGAGGCGAGACGACCGAAACGGCTCATGCCGCCAGCTTCTTTCGCGTCCGTCGCGTGGGACCGGCCGAGCCTTCGTTCTCGAACAGTTCGGCCAGCTTCTCGGTCATGGCGCCCGCCAGCTGTTCCACGTCCACGATGGTCAGGGCCTTGCGGTACCAGCGGGTCACGTCGTGGCCGATGCCGATGGCCAGCAGTTCGACGGGCGAGCGATCCTCGATCTCGGCGATGACCTGGCGCAGGTGCTTGTCCAGATACAGCGCCGCATTGGCCGACTGCGTCGAATCGTCGACCGGCGAGCCGTCGGAGATGACCATCAGGATGCGGCGCTGCTCGGTCCGGGCCAGCAGGCGATTGTGCGCCCATTGCAGAGCCTCGCCGTCGATGTTTTCCTTCAGCAGGCCTTCGCGCATCATCAGGCCCAGGTTCTTCTTGGCCCGGCGCCAGGGCGCGTCGGCCGCCTTGTAGATGATGTGGCGCAGGTCGTTCAGGCGTCCCGGATTGGCGGGCTTGCCGGCGGTGATCCAGGCCTCGCGGCTCTGTCCGCCCTTCCAGGCGCGGGTGGTGAAGCCCAGGATCTCGACCTTGACGCCGCAGCGTTCCAGGGTGCGCGCCAGGATGTCGGCGCAGACCGCCGCCACCATGATCGGCCGCCCGCGCATCGAGCCGGAGTTGTCCAGCAGCAGGGTCACGACCGTGTCGCGGAACGGGCTCTCGCTCTCGGCCTTGAACGACAAGGGCGCGGTCGGGTCGGTGACGATCCGCGTCAGACGGGCGGTGTCCAGCATCCCCTCTTCCAGATCGAAGACCCAGGAGCGGTTCTGCTGGGCCAGCAGGCGGCGTTGCAGCTTGTTGGCCAAGCGCGAGACGACGCTCGACAATATCGCAAGCTGGCCGTCCAGAAGGGCGCGCAGCCGGTCCAGTTCGACCGGGTCGCACAGGTCGGCGGCGTCCACCACCTCGTCGAAGGCGGTGGTGAAGACGCGGTAGAAGTCGACCGCGCGGCCGTCGTCGGCCGTCTGCTGGCGGTTCGGCTGCTGGCCTTCCTGCAGTTCTGGGCCGTCGTCGGAGCCTTCGCCGTCGGGATCGGCGGGCGCGCCCTCGGGGCGGCTCTCGCGTTCTTCGTCCGAGGACTGATCGTCGGCGTCGCCCTCCATCGACTGGGAGCCCTCGCCGCCGTCCTCTTCTTCCTCCTCGTCCTGATCGTCGTCGGCGGCCGGATCCTGGGGATCGGGTTCCTCGTCGCCGGGATCTTCGGAAGAGTCCTCGCCACGCCCGTCGCCGGGGTCGAGGTCCAGGGCGCGCAGCACCTCGCGCATCTTCAGCGCAAAGCCTTCCTGGTCGCCCGCCGTCCCCGCCAGGGCGTCCAGCTTGGCGCCCGCCTTGGCCTCGATATTGGCGCGGACCAGATCCAGCATGGCCCTGGCGCCGTCGGGGGCGGGCCGTCCGGTCAGCCGCTCGCGCACCAGAAGCGCCACGGCCTCGGACACCGGCACGCGGTCGGCGTCATTGATGCGCAGGGCGCCGGTCTTTTCCAGCCGGGTGATCAGGGCGGCGCCCAGGTTGTCGCGCACCCCGGCCAGATGCTCCGAGCCGAACGCCTCGACCCGCGCCTGCTCGACCGCATCGAACACCTCGGCGGCCTTGGCGTCCGCCGGCCGCATCTTCACGTTCACCGCCGCGTCGTGATTGGCCAGCCGCAGCGCCAGCCGGTCGGCCTGGCCGCGCAGGGACGCGCTCTCGGGCCCGGATGGATCGCGCGGCGGATGGGGCAGGGTTAGGACGCCGTTCGACAGCTTTGGGCCGTCGGATCCGAACGTCACCTCAAGCTCGGGCTGTTCGGCCAGCGCCCGCGCGGCATGACCCAGCGCGCGTTTGAAGGTTTCAGCGGGAGTATCCTGGGCGGCCATGGCCCTCAGTTAATCCCTTCGCGCCTGCGATAAAAGCGCCGTCAGCCGGGTTTCTGGATCGGCACCCGACGACCATAGGTCAGACAGCGCCAAACCCACTCCAGCGGCCCCATGCTGAACCGCGACAACCACAGCGGCGACCAGACCAGCTGCAGCGCCCAGACGCCCAGGATCAGGCCCCACATCTGCACATAGTCCACCTGCCCGAACAGGCGCGGCCCCCAAGGCATGTAGAAGATCGTCGTCATGATCAGGGTCTGGGTCAGATAGTTGGTGAAGGCCATCTGGCCCACGGGCTGCAGCGCCGCCGTGATCCACGCCAGACCTCGCGTTGTCGCCAGCACGATCAGGCTGACATAGGCCAGGGTGACGAAGATCGGGAATGAGGCGACCGCCCCCGCCAAGCCGCGCGTCGGGTCTGTGTTCGGCGCCGCCATGGCCTCGGTCCATTCCAGCACGCCCAGCAGGGCCAGCACCGCCCCGCCCACGGCGATCAGCGTCGCATAGACCCACGTCGGCGCCCGACCGCTGAAGAATCCCGACTTGAACAGTCCCATCCCCAGCATCATGAGGGCCACGGTCGAGAAGACGAACATGGTCAGGCTGGCCCCTTGCAGGAACATCCAGCTCTGAAGGTTCTGGCCCATCGCCCCGGCCCAACCGCTGCGATAAGCGGCGATGGCCTCGGCGACCATGGCGGCGGTGTAGTGCGGCCCGCCCTGGCCCATGGCCTCGGTGACTTCGGGCGGTCCGGCGACCATCAGCCAGGTGGCCAGGGCCTGCATCGCGCCCAGCGCCAGGGTGACGCCCAGGCCGACCCCGATCAGCGTCCCGGCGCGCATCGACCGCATCAGCATCACGAACAGGCCGGACCAGGCGTAGAGCAGCAGCACGTCGCCGTACCAGAAGGCCAAGCCGTGGATCAGGGCGATGACAGCCAGCCAGAACAGGCGCCGCCGCAGCAACCGCCCGCGCGCCGGATCGCCCCGCTCGCCCCCGACCAAGAAGATCGAGGCGCCGAACAGCATGGAGAACAGGGTGATGAACTTCTGGTGGAAGAAGACGTCCATGGTCCAGCGCGCAATCGCGTTGGCGCCCGTCACCGCGAACGGGCTCAGGCTCGCGTCTTCATAGACCATGAAGGGCAGGGCGAAGGAGACGACGTTGACCGCCAGGATGCCCAGCACCGCCAGCCCCCGCATGACGTCCAGGCTGGCGATGCGCGAGGTCGCGACGACCGGCGACAGCATCGGCGCGGCGTCGGCTTCGTTATCGTCCATGGTCATGTGCGGATCCCCCAATCCCCAGATGTCAGCCTTAAGCGCGGCCGCCTCAGCGCTTGGGCATCAAACCCAGTCTGTCCTTGACCGCCGGCCGCGCCTCGAAGGCGATGAAGGCGGCGCACAGTCCGGCCCACAGGGCGTAGCTGACGCCCACGATCATGGCGATTGGCAGGCCGCCGACGCCGAAGATCAGCAGGGTCGTCTCGGTGGCGCCCAGGGCCTGCATGAAGTCGCCGGCCTCGATCCAGCCCATGACGCTCATACCCAGGGCGACGACGATCTGGACCAGGGCCGCCGCCAGGCCGCCGTACATCATGAAGCGCCAGACGACGCCCAGCCGCGTGCCGGGACGTCCGTCGCGCTTGCGCTCGTTCAGGATGCGATACAGCGCCAGCGGCACGGTGATCAGGCCGATCACCATCACCACCAGCCGCCAGTCCATGTCGCGACCGGGCATGAAGGCATGGGGCCGCCAGAACGGCAGGGTCAGCCACAGCGGGGGCCAGGCCGCGCCCGCCAAACAGGCCAGTATCGGATACAGAGGCGCGGGCCGTGCGGCGATGGTCGCCTGACCCGGCAGGTCGGAATAGCTTTCGAACCGGCTCATCGCGTCGGCGCCGGCGCAGCGCCGGAATAGTCGTAGAAGCCGCGTCCGCTCTTGCGGCCCAGCCAGCCGGCCTCGACATATTTCACCAGCAGGGGGCAGGGCCGGTATTTGCTGTCGGCTAAGCCATCATACAGCACGTTCATGATGGCCAGGACGACGTCCAGACCCATGAAGTCCGCCAGCTCCAGCGGCCCCATCGGATGGTTGGCGCCCAGGCGCAGCGCCTTGTCGATCGAGGCGACGTTGCCGACGCCTTCGTACAGGGCGAAGATCGCCTCGTTCATCATCGGCACCAGGATGCGGTTGACGATGAAGGCGGGGAAGTCCTCGGCGTCCGTGGTCGTCTTGCCCAGGCTCTCGGCGAAGGCGACGGCGGCGGAATGGGTCTCGGCCGAGGTGGCGATGCCGCGCACGATCTCGACCAGTTTCATGATCGGCGCCGGCTTCATGAAGTGCAGGCCGACGAACCGATCCGGCCGGTCGGTCGAGGACGCCAGGCGCGTGATCGAGATCGAAGAGGTGTTGGACGCCAGCAGGGTGTTCGGTCCCAGGTGCGGCAGGACCTGGGCGTAGATCGCCTTCTTGATCGCCTCGTCTTCCAGCGCGGCCTCGATGACCAGGTCGGCGCCGGCGACCGCGTCGGCCATCACCTGCGCCGTGACGATGCGGGCCAGCGCCCCGTCGGCGGCGGCCTGATCGATCAAGCCGCGCGAGACATGGCGCGACAGGCTGGCCGCGATCTCGCCCTGCGCCAGCGGCAGCCGGTCGGCGACGACGTCATAGAGCCGGACCGAATAGCCCCCGAGCGCCACCGCCTGGGCGATGCCTGCGCCCATCTGTCCGGCGCCCAGAATGGCGACTGTGGTGATCGTGGTCATGAACCGTGGTCGAAAGTGGTCGGGCGGGCACCTTTAGGAAGGACGGCGCGCGGCGCAAGAGCGGATCGGCCCCCCGACGTCAGATTTCCGCCCGCCGTGTCGCCTCAGCCCAGCAACTGGACCAGGGCCGGCGCCGCCGTGCGGTTGAACAACACGCTGATGAACTGCAGCAGCAGGATCACCACGATGGGCGAGATGTCGATGCCGCCCAGGTTCGGAATGATGCGGCGAAACGGCTCCAGCAGGGGCGCAGTCACCCGGTCCAGGAAGGTCCCGACCGAATAGACGAAGCGGTTGCGATAGTTGACGACGTCGAACGCCACCAGCCAGCTCAATATGGCTTGGGCGATGATGAACCAGATCATCAGACTGATGATGGCGTTGATCAACCAGACGAGGGCGTAGCCCATGAACCGTAACTCCTGCTTGGATCGGCGCTTCTAGCGTGTTCGCACCCGGTCCGACAACGGCCGTTTCCGAGCTGCGCGGATTGCGCGCACAAGCCCGTTGACACCACGCCCGCCCGCCTTCTATGTCCGCGACGCCTGTGAACCCGATCCCACGCTGGAAACGGGGCCGTAGCTCAGTTGGTAGAGCGCGTCGTTCGCAATGACGAGGTCAGGGGTTCGACTCCCCTCGGCTCCACCAGGCACCCGAAAACTACGAGGCTCTGCGACGCATCATCCAACCGGTCGTATATCTCCCTGCGGTGATGTGAAGACATGCCTGAATTCGAAGACATGCCTGAATTCTAAGAGCGAGCAAGACCTACTCAAGGCCTTCACATCATAGATGAACGACCTCGGACGCCATAGGGGCAAGACTTAAAGGCCCCTTGCCGACTACGAAGTGGGCTGGGTCGCCTTCGTCCGAAAGTGGCAGACCCATGTGGATTAGAACGTCAGCATCTGAAAGATCTTCCATCGTCAGGCCGTCCCACCAAGAGGGTCGCATATGGATATTTTCAGAACTGCTCAGGCAGTAGCGCAACAATGCCGACGGCTTTTCGTTTTCCCCAACGTTGGAGAAGGATTCGGCCATTTTCGCTCCGGCGCTCTTGGGGCCATCGAACCATGAGAAAATTGCAATGGTTCGACCTGCCGCGACGGTAACCGTCAGCGAGAGAGTTGGGACGTTACGAGACATCAGAGACTGACGTTTTAGTCCTTGAAAATCCACCGTAGGGAGTTTCCCAAAGGCAGCCACGAAAGGAAGTACTCCTTCGAAGGTTACTGCCATAAGTCCGATGTCGCTCGTGTCGCCTGATCTGTACATCTGGTCGAGTTGGTTCTTCCAAACCCTTAGGTCCTCAAGGCCAAGGCGCATTCCTGCAGTCATGTGATGTAGGCCCTGCTGCACATCAACCTGAGCAGAAAATGGCAAACCAGCATCTCCCTTCCGGCGCATCTCGCTAAGGCCCGCCAGGCCAGCCGTTTTAGTATGCCTTTCGTAAGCCATAGCTCGATAGCTCAATAGGAACGCCGACGCTCTAGTGAGCGGCAAGACTCCAGACTCGATGGGCAAAAAGAACGCCGTATCGTGGGCGTTGCAAAAACCCGGGAAGGTTGAAGCAGAATTCACACCCGTCTTCTGCGGGACAAGTCGTCCCTTATTCTGGAAAAGCCGTTGCGTGGCTTGGCGAGCCGAAATCACGTGGCCGTTCTCCGCCAATGCCGCAAGCGCTCCGCCTTTTTGAAGCGTGTGTGAATTTATCGCTTCTCCGCTACAGCCTTTGGGGGCATCTGGGTGACCACATTCCCCTTTGGCGAATAGCTTCGCCATCCCAGGCTTCACTTCGTGATAGCTTGGGCGTGGTTCTAAGTGCCGGTTGCGGTGGCAGGCCTTCCACTTATCGCCTGACCCGCACCAGCAACGACCATTACGACCCATCACCTCTTGCGGTTTCAGACTTTCGATGGGTGCGATGCGCGGCTGAAGAGGCATGCATAGCGATAACATGCAGTGGTGGCGAAGCCCACTCTTGGTGGCAGCCGTTGCGTCTCGTGCCACCCACCAAAAGTTGCCACAACGGCAACAAGTCGTTCACCACGCTAATCAGCCTAGTTACCGCGGTAGGTGCTGTAGCCGTACGGGCTGACGACGACGGGGACGTGGTAGTGGATGCTGGGGTCGCGGACCTGGAACACCACGTCGATCTCGGGGAAGAACGGCTGGGCGTCTGTGTCGCCATAGTGCGACATGTCGAAGGTCAGTTTGTAGGTGGCGGCCTGGGTCGTGATCTGATCGCCGAATGACCGCACCCGGCCGTTCTCGTCTGTGCGGACGGTCGCCAGTTGGCGCCAGCCGCCGTCGGCATCCTTGATTTCCAAGGTCACGGGCACGTCGCGCCCGCCCACGCCGCGCGCGAGGTCGAGCACGTGGGTCGAGATCGTCTCGGCCGAAGCCGATGCGGCCGAGAAGAGGGTGGCGGACAGGGCGACGAGGGTTGCGATACGCATGGGAGGATCCTTGAACAGTTCGAGGTTCTACGCGGTCGGCGTCACGCCGGATGCGGGTCGATCAGTGCTGGGTGGGCCTGATCAAGGTCAGGTCGTAGCCGAGGGCGCGAGTGCGGGTCAGGATGGCGTCGCGGGCCTGGGCTGAGGGCTGGGCCGTGCGGCTGAGCAGCCAGAGGTAGCGGCCGGACGGCTCGCCGACGATGGACCAGGAATAGTCGTCGGCGTGATCCAGCACCCAGTAATCGCCGAGGTAGAAGGGGCCGAAGAAGGAGACCTTCAGCCGGGCGTTGTCGCTGCCCTTCACCACCTTGGCCTTGCCTTCGGAGGTCTTGACCGGGCCGGTGGTCGCGCCCTGGCGGCAGGTGTTCAGCACCCCGACCAGACCGTCGTCGCGCACCGTATATTGGGCGGTCACGCCCTCGCAGCCGCGTTCGAACCCGTTCTCGTAGCGTCCGATCTCGTACCAGAGGCCGGCGTAGCGGTTCAGATCCACCGCCTTGGCCGGCTGGGGCACGGCGGCGTTTCCGACGGGGCCGCGTTGCAGGGTGGCGCAGGCGCCCAGCGCCAGGGCTGCGCCGGCGAGAAGGGCGATGGCGGCTGTGCGTGCGATCTTCATCGCCGCTGAACGGCCTAGCTGGAGCCGGGTTCCTGAAGGCGATTCACCGCAGCGCGATGTAACCCCGCTCGATGATGCGGCGCAGGGCCTCGTAGGCTTCGGCGAGTTCGTCGTAGGCGGTGCGGGCGGCGGTCAGGCGGGCGACCTGGTCAGGCGTCACGGCTGAGCCGGAGTGGGCCAGGCGCAGCGATTCCGCCACCCATTTGGCGCGGGCCGTGGCGGTCATGACCGCCAGCTTTTGCAGAGACGAGGCGTCGACGCCGGTCAGGGCCTGGCCGATCACCTCCCTGTTGGCGATGTAGGCGGCGTAGTCGATCTGTTCCAGCTGACCGCGCAGGCGCCGCTGTTCCTGGGGATCGGTGTCCTGCGGCTCGAAATGATCGCTGTGTCGGCGGATGCTCGACGTCATTTTGGTCGACATGGGCGAGCCCTCCCCGGCCTGTCCTGGCGGCTGATGGCGGCTGATGGCGGCCGCTTCGGCATGAAGGTGCGCCCCGTCGGTTAACGCCGCGTTGCGCCGGGCAGGCGGGCGTCCGATATCCGGGGCTGGAAATCGAAAGCCGGAGATCGACCATGGACCTGAAACTGGACCGCAAGCGCGCCCTGATCTGCGGCGGATCCTCCGGCCTGGGCCGCGCCGTGGCGACGGCCCTGGTCGCCGAGGGGGCGCATGTCGCCCTGTTATCGCGCGATGCGGAAAAGCTTCAGGCCGTGGCGGATGCGCTGAACGCGGCCGGGCCGGGCAGGGCGGTCGTGGTCACGGCGGACCTGGCGGATCACGAGGCGCTGCTGAAGGCGGCGGACCTCGCCGAAGAGCTGCTGGGCGGTCATATCGAAATCCTGCTGAACAACACGGGCGGGCCGCCGCCGTCGGGGGTGTCGGGGCTGGAGCCGGCGGTCTGGCGCGATCATTTCGAATCGATGGTGCTGTCGATCTTCCGCCTGACGGACCGGGTGTTGCCGCGCATGCGGGCGGCCGGTTGGGGGCGGATTCTGAACGTCGCCTCGATCACGGTGGTGGAGCCGTCGGCGGCGCTGGGCGTGTCCAACACCCTGCGGGCCTCGGTCGCCGCCTGGGCCAAGACGCTGGCGAACGAGGTGGGACCCGACGGGGTGACGGTCAACACCCTGTTGCCGGGCCGGATCGACACCCCGCGCATCGAACGGCTGGACCAGGCGGCGGCCGAACGCACCGGGCTCACGCCGCAGGAGGCGCGAGCCGAGTCCGTCAAGTCCATCCCCGTCGGCCGCATCGGCACGACCGAGGAGTTCGGCGCCACAGCCGCCTTCCTGGCCAGCCCCCTGGCGGCCTATGTCACCGGCTCGCTGATCCGGCTGGACGGCGGAGCGATCAAGGCGATCTAGTCAATCGAGGGTTGCGGGTGTAGCTTCTGGCCGGAATTGGGAGGAATGCCATGCTGACCTTGCTGATGCTGGCCTTGTCGAACGCCGTGACCGTCCAGCCTGCGCCTGTCGCCGACCATGCCATGGTCCGGGGCGCGCCTGTCGTGAACCGGGCGGCCATGCCTTGCCCCGACCCTCTGATGCAGGCCGAGCAGAGGACAGGCGCCCGCGCGGAGGCCTTGCTTGACCGTTCTCTCGATGACGGCCAGGCGCGGCGCTATCTGCTTCTGGATCGGCGCGACCGGAACAACTGTCCCCTGCCGATCAGCTATGCGATCCCCGATCAACCGCGCGCCCTGGGCCGTGTGTTCGGCCCGACCGTGTCGGTGACGCCGCACCGTGCCTCACGGCCGGGTCAGTAGGCTAATCCGGCACAGGTGTGACCGGCGGCTTGTCCGCCAGCACGGCCTCCAGGTTGGCCATCATCAGTTCGGCCATGGCGTTGCGGTCTCGATGGTGGCCGAGGCGACGTGGGGCGTCAGGACGCAGCGGTCGCTGTCGATCAGGGCCTGGGGCACGTTTGGCTCGTCGGCGAAGACATCCAGGCCCGCGCCGCCCAGCCGGCCCGAGGTCAGGGCGGCGACCAGAGCGTCCTGATCCACCACCTCGCCGCGCGCGACATTGATCAGCACGCCGGTCGGACCCAGGGCGTCCAGCACCTCGGCCGAGACCAGGCCGCGCGTCGCAGCGCCGCCCGGCACGATGACGATCAGCACATCGACCTCTGCCGCCAGATCGACCAGGTTCGGCACGTGCCGCCAGGGCGCATCCTTGACCGGATTGCGGGTGTGATAGGCGATATTGCCGGTGAGCGGCTCCAGCCGCCGCGCAATGGCCTGGCCGATCCGGCCCAGGCCCAGCAGGCCGTAACGCAGGCCCGTGGCGCTGCGCGACAGCGGCGGCGGCCCGTCCGACACCCAGCGCCCGGCGCGGATATAGGCGTCCATGGCCGGTAGGCGACGCAAGGTCCCCAGGGTCAGCAGCAGGGCCAGGTCGGCGACATCCTCGTTCAGGACATCGGGCGTATGGGTGACGATCACGCCGCGCGATCGGGCGTAGGCGACGTCGGTCAGGTCGTAGCCGACAGCATGGACCGAGACGATCTTCAGCGCGGGCAGGGCGTCGATCAGTCGGGCGTCCACGGTCGCGGCGCCCGAGGCGGCGACGCCGACGATCCGGTCGGCGACCTCGGGCGGCGCCAGGCCGTCGGGGCCGGGACGATGCAGGGTCCAACCGAGGTCGGGCGCGCGCTGGGTCAGCATCGTGTCGGCGAGGGCGGGCAGGCCGATGGCCAGGATGTCGATGCTCATCCGGCCGTTCTAGGCGCGGGGATGGGCGGCCGCATAGGCGGTCAAAAGTCTATCGGCGTCGACGCCGGTGTATTTCTGGGTCGTCGACAGACTGGCGTGGCCCAGCAGTTCCTGGATCGAACGCAGGTCGGCGCCGGCGCCCAGCAGATGGGTCGCGAAACTGTGGCGCAGGGCATGGGGGGTGGTGCGTTCGGGCAGGCCCAACCGCCCGCGCAGCTTCTGGACTGAGGCCTGGACGTGACGGGGGCTGAGCGGGCCGCCGCGTCGGGCGCGGAACAGGGCGTCGGCGGGCTGAAGCGGGAAGGGCAGCAGGGCCAGATAGGCGTCCACAGCCGCGCGCACGGCGGGCAGGATGGGGGCGATCCGGGCCTTGGACCCCTTGCCGACGATGCGCAGGGTCTCGCCCAGCGGCGCATCGGCGCGGGTCAGGGACATGGCCTCGGAGATCCGCAGGCCGCAGCCGTAGAGCAGGGTCAGCACCGCCCGGTCGCGCGCGGCCTCCCACGGTTCGGCGTCGGGATCGGCGTCCGGTTCGGCCAGCAGCCCGCGCGCCTGATCCTCGGTCACCGGCCGGGGCAGGGACGGTTTGACCTTCGGCCCGCGCACCAGGGCCAGTTGCGGGGCGGGGGTGTCCAGCCGCCGGTCGAGGAAGGCATGAAATCCACGAATGGCCGACAGGCTCTGGCTCAGCGACCGCGCCGCCAGCGGGTGGTCGCCCGAGCGTCGCTCGGCCATGTGGGCGCGGACCTCGGCGGCGGTGATCGTGCCCATGTCCTTCAGCGACAGGGTCTCGCCGCGATGGCGTTCGAGGAAGGCGACATAGAGCCGGCCGATATGGCCATAGGCTTCCAGCGTGCGCGGCGACAGCCGACGCTCGTGCGCCAGATGGTCCAGCCAGGCGCGCAGGGCGTCGGAGGCGGTCAGTTGAGAGCTTTTCAGTTCAGGACGGGCCATCGCTCGGCCATCCGCTCCGTTACCCGCGCCAGGAAGGCGGCCAGTTCGCAGCCCATGTTCGGGGTGAAGCCTTCCGGCTCGGGCGAGCCGAAGGCGCAGATGCAGGGGCGCGGTGGGCCGCCGGGCGTCAGGTGCGGGGCCATGCGGACCAGGGCGATGGACTTCACCTGATCCTCGGTCGCGCCGAAGAAGTTCAGCCCCGAGATCATCGGACCCAGCCAGGTCAGGCCGTGCTCGCCCAGCAGGTTGTCGACGTCGCCCTCTTCCAGCGCGCGCCAGCCGAAGGGCACGCCGCCGGGTTTTTCCAGGGCGATGGCGGCACCGGCCAGGCCGAACCGACCCTGCGCCGCCGCATCCAGCCGCCGGGCCAGGTCGGAATGGTTGCGCGCCTCCATCAGGTCCAGGGTCGCGACGTGCGTCTGGGTCTGGGCGGCGAAGTTGGCGCGGGCGATCAGTTCGATCTCGCGCCGGGCGCCGGTCTCGCGCTCGACCACCGCCTCAAGCCGGGTCAGGGCGGCGGCGCCGAACTCGATCACGTTGCGGCCGTGCGGACGCAGGCCGATCTCTTCCAGCAGGGACCGGTCGTCCAGCAGGGTCTGGGGATGGGTCTGCAGCCAGCCGCGCACGTCGGGCCAATGCAGGCCGTCGCCCACATGGGGCGTTGCGTCCGCTTCCGACGTTTCGAAAAGGTCCAATGAGCCGCTCAAACAGACCTCTCCGGGAAACGCGATGTTACAGAATCGACTGACCGGTCTTGGCCCAGTCCGCCACGAAGGCATCAAGACCCTTGTCGGTTAACGGGTGGTTCACCAGGGCCTTGAAGGTGTCGGCGCCGAAGGTGGCGGCGTCCGATCCGGCGACGGCGGCGGCGGCCACATGGGCCACGTTGCGCAGGGATGCCGCCAGGATCTGGGTGTCGAAACCGTGCACGTCATACAGGACGCGGATTTCTTCCAGCAGGCCGATGCCGTCGGCGCCATTGTCTTCCAGACGGCCGACGAAGGGTGAGACGAAGGTGGCGCCCGCCTTGGCGGCCAGCAGCGCCTGGGCGGCCGAGAAGCAAAGGGTGACGTTGGTCTTGATCCCCTTGTCGGTGAAGACGCGGCAGGCGCGCAGGCCGTCCCAGGTCAGGGGCAGTTTCACGACCACGTTCGGGGCGATGGCGGCCAGCTTGTCGCCCTCCTTGACCATGGTCTCGAAATCGAGCGAGACGGCCTCGGCGGAAATGGGCCCCTCGACCAGGGCGCAGATTTCGGCGATGACCTCGGCGATGTTCCGACCCGACTTGGCGATCAGCGACGGATTGGTGGTGACGCCGTCCACCATTCCGGTGGGGACCATGTCCTTGATGACGGCGACGTCGGCGGTATCGAGAAAGAGTTTCATGGGCAGGGCTTTTAGCGCCACCGACGACAGGAATCGAGCCCAATCCTCCCCCATCGGGGGAGGGGGACCGCGAAGCGGTGGAGGGGGCCAGCCCCAGACATCCTGTTCGCGGTCAGCCCCCTCCACCACCCTTCGGGCGGTCCCCCTCCCCCGATGGGGGAGGATCAAGTGAAAGTCGCGTCAGTCCTTATTCCCCTGCCGGTGCCGGAGGCCTTCGATTACGAGGTTCCCGAGGCGCTGACCCTGGCGCGCGGCGATCAGGTCGCCGTGCCGCTGGGACCGCGCCTGATGCGGGGCATCGTGTCCGAGGTGTTCGAGACGACCGGGTCGAACCGGCGGCTGAAGGCGGTGGACAGTCTGCTGGACGATCCGGCCCTGCCGTCGCGGGTGGTGGATTTCGTCGAATGGGCCGGGCGCTGGACCCTGTCCCCACCCGGCGAGATGGCGGCGACCGCGCTGAAGGGCCTGCGGGCGCCGCGTCCCCGACCGGAACGCCGGGTGCGGCGGGTGGGCGAGCGGCTGCCGTCGCGGGCGACCCCGGCGCGGACGGGCGTGCTGGAGGCCCTGGGCGAGCGGTCCATGGCGGGCGCCGATCTGGCGCGGGCGGCGGGCGTGTCGTCGGGCGTGATCAAGGGACTGATCGACGAAGGCGTGCTGGAGATCATCGAGATCGCGGCCGAGGCGGCATTCGACCGACCCGATCCCGACCATGCGCCCGCCTCGTTGAACGGCGACCAGGCGGCGGCGGCGACGGCCCTGGCGGACGGCGTGACGGGCGGCGGTTTTCGTCCTTTCTTGCTGGACGGGGTGACGGGGTCCGGCAAGACCGAAGCCTATCTGGAGGCGATCGCGCGGGTGTTGCGGGCCGATCCGGCGGCGCAGATCCTGATCCTGTTGCCTGAGATCGCCCTGACCCAGGCCCTGATCGAGCGGATCACGGCCCGGTTCGGCGCCGCCCCGGCCGAATGGCATTCCGGCGTCGCCCCGCCGCGCCGTCGCCAGGTGTGGGAGGCGGTGGTCGCCGGGCGCTGCAACATCGTGGTCGGGGCGCGGTCGGCCCTGTTTCTGCCCTTCGTCAATCTGCGCCTGATCGTCGTGGACGAGGAGCACGACGGCTCGTTCAAGCAGGAAGAAGGGCTGGTCTATCACGGGCGCGACCTGGCGGTGGCGCGGGCGCGGATCGAGGGGGCGGCGGTGGTTCTGGCCTCGGCGACGCCGTCGCTGGAGACTCTGTGGAACGCGCAGAGCGGGCGTTACGACTGGCTGAAGCTGGGCGCGCGGCACGGGACGGCGGTGCTGCCGGACATCGCCCTGCTGGACCTGCGCCAGAATACGCCCGATCCCCAGACCTGGCTGTCGCAGCCCCTGCGGCTGGCCATCGGCGAGACCTTGGCGCGGGGCGAGCAGACGCTGCTGTTTCTGAACCGGAGGGGGTATGCGCCCGTCGTCCTGTGCCGCGCCTGCGGGCATCGGCTGACGGCCCCGGACACGGACAGCTGGCTGGTCGAGCATCGCTATACCGGCCGGCTGGTCTGCCACCTGACCGGCTTTTCCATGGCGCGGCCCAAGCTGTGCCCGTCCTGCGGGGCCGAGGATTCGCTGGTCTCGGTCGGGCCGGGGGTGGAGCGGGTCGAGGAGGAGGTGCGCCAGCTGTTCCCCGAGGCGCGGACGGCGGTGTTCAGCTCCGACACCGCGCCCGACGCCAGGTCGGCGCGCGCCCTGATCCAGCGGATGACGGACGGCGAGATCGACATCCTTGTCGCCACCCAGGCCGCCGCCAAGGGCCACAACTTCCCGCGCCTGACGCTGGTGGGGGTGGTGGACGCGGACCTGGGGCTACGCGGCGGAGACCTGCGCGCGGCCGAGCGGACCTATCAGCTGCTGGCCCAGGCGACGGGGCGGGCGGGGCGGGCCGATCGACCGGGACGGGCCATTTTGCAGACCTGGACGCCCGAGCATCCGGTGCTGATGGCGCTGGCGGCGGGCGACCGGGACGCCTTCGTCGAGGCCGAGATGGCCGAGCGCGAGGCGGCGTCCCTGCCGCCCTATGGCCGGCTGGCGGCGATCATCCTGTCCAGCGAGAATGCGGTTGCGGTGGAGAAGACGGCCAACGATCTGGCCCAGGCCATTCCCAACGCTGAACGGCTGGAGGTCTATGGCCCCGCCGACGCGCCGCTTGCCTTGGTGCGGGGGCGACGGCGCAAGCGGCTGCTGGTGCGGGCCGACCGCGACGTGAATATCCAGGCCTTCCTTCGGGCCTGGCTGGCGCGGGTGAAGGTCCCGGCCTCGGTCCGCCTGACGGTGGACGTGGACCCCTATTCTTTCTTGTAAGCGCTTAGACCGCCATCACCGTGCCGAGCAGCACGCGGGCGCCGGCCCGGCCCAGGGTGGCGTTTGTCGCCGCCTGAAGCTCGGCCGACAACTGGTCGATATTGGGCACGGCGCCGGGACGGATGCCGTTGGCGAAGCGCTGGGCGGCGGTGTTGTAGGCGGCGCGCAGGCGCGGGGCCGACTGCTGGGCGCGGGTGCGAAGAGCCGCGTCGGGCACATCGACGCCGGTCTCGATGGTCAGGACGCCGCGACGGCCGCTGGCCTGGATGATCGAGGCGGTGATGACAGGCAGGCGGAAATAGGTGTCGGCGGACGGCGCGGCGCCGCCGCTCGACGAAGCGCGAGCGGTCGATGAGGCGGCGGCCGTCGCGACGACGGCGAGACCGAGAAGGGCGCGGCGTTCCATGAGATCGACCCTAGTCCCGACGGCTTAAGAAACCCTCACGCCGCGCGGCGGTGCGGGGAGCGGCCGTCATCGATCGAGGCCTCGAACCGGAAGCCCGCGATCTGACGCGCCAGGGTCTCGGCTTCTCCGGCCAGTTGGCGGCTGGCGGCGGTGGCCTGTTCGGTCATGGCGGCGTTCTGCTGGGTGATCTCGTCCAGCTGGACCAGGGCCTGGCGAACCTCGGACAGTCGGTCGGCCTGATGTCGCGAGGCCGAGGCCATGTCGCCGGCGAGGTCGTCCACCGCCGCGACCCGTTCGCCGATCCGGTCCAGCGCCTGGCCTGCGCGTTCGACCAGGTCCACGCCGCGCGCGACCTGGGCGGCCGAGGTGGCGATCAGGGTGCGGATCTCGCCGGAGGCTTCGGCGGAGCGTTGGGCCAGGGCGCGGACTTCGGAGGCGACGACGGCGAAGCCGCGACCGGCCTCGCCTGCACGGGCCGCCTCGACCCCCGCGTTCAGGGCCAGCAGATTGGTCTGGAAGGCGATTTCGTCGATCAGGGAGGTGAAGCGGGCGATCTCGACTGACGACTCCTGGATAGCGGTCATGGCCTGGGTCGTTTCGCCGACCACGGCGCCGCCGTTCTCGACGTCGCGGCGCACGGCGGCGACGGCCTGGGCGGTGTTCTGGGCGCCCTTGGCGGTCTGTTCGACCCCGGCGGCGATCTCTTCGGTGGTGGCTGCGGTGCGCTCCAGCCCGGCGGCCTGGCGTTCGGTGCGGTTGGCCAGGTCGTCCGATGCGCTGGCCAGTTCGTCCGAGCCTGTCCGCACCGCCTCGGCGCTCTCGGCGACGGCGCCGAAGGCGCTCCGCAGGCTGGCGGCGGCGCTGTTGAAGTCGTCCTTCAGCGTGCGATATTCCTGGGGGAATTCGGTCTGGATGGCGATGCTGAGGTCGCCGCTGGCCAGGGTTTTCAGGGCCTGTCCCAGGGCCGCCACCACCTCGGCCTGACGCGCATCGGCCTCGGCCTTGGCCGCAGCGGCGCTGTCCCGCTCTTGCTGGAGCGCGTCCAAATAGGTCGAGATGGCCAGGTCCATGTCCAGCAGGGCGCGCTGGGTCAATTCGGCAAGGCCCTCGCCGGTTTCGCGGTCGTGGGCGGCGCCGGCGAACCGTTTGCGGGGCCGCGTCGCCACCGCCTTCATCACCTCGGCCAGCAGCACGCCGTAGCCCCCGATATACCAGCGCGGCTCCAGGCCGATGCGTGCGTGGGTCTGGCCGATGACGGTGACGGCGCGGGCATAGTCGGCGTCTGCGCGCCCTTCCACGATTGCATCCCAGTGGCCCACCTGGGCGGACTTGGCGCGGCCGATATGGGTCTCGTCACGGAAGAAGCGCCGGGTCTCGGGCGTGGCGCGGATGCGGTCGTAGAAGGCGTCGAGGGCGGCCGGCACGGCGCGGCGAATTGTGCTCTGGATCGCCTTGTAGGCGGACGACGGGCTGGACAGGCCGGCGAAGGCCGTTCGCTGCTGGATCGACGTCTGTGACATGCACGCAAGCCTCTTACTGATTGCCGGACGCCCCCGTCACGGTATTGTCCCCATAGTCTGTGTGGGTTTTCGAGGCGTTAACGCCGTCGCGCATCCAGATCGCATAAGGATATCTTTATGTGTTTGTTGATAGTTGGCGCTCACCGGGCTAAGAGGCCCCAAACCTTCCTGCGGCTCGGAGCCCTGACATGACCGACTACATCGTGCGCGACATCACCCTGGCCGATTGGGGCAACAAGGAAATCGAGATCGCCGAAACCGAAATGCCGGGCCTGATGGCTCTGCGCGAGGAGTTCGGCGAGCAGCAGATCCTGAAGGGCGCCCGCATCGCCGGCAGCCTGCACATGACCATCCAGACGGCGGTCCTGATCCAGACGCTGGAAGCCCTGGGCGCCGAAGTGCGCTGGGCCTCGTGCAACATCTTCTCGACCCAGGACCACGCCGCCGCCGCCATCGCCGCAGCCGGCACGCCGGTCTTCGCCACCAAGGGCGAGACCCTGGAAGAATACTGGGACTATGCGCACAAGATCTTCGAATGGGCTGACGGCGGCTATCCGAACCTGATCCTGGACGACGGCGGCGACGCCACCCTGCTCTGCGTGCTCGGTCCCAAGGCCGAGAAGGACATCTCGGTCCTGGCCAATCCGCAGAACGAAGAAGAAGAAGCCCTCTTCAAGGTGATGAAACGCTACATCGCCGAGAAGCCCGGCTTCTACTCCGCCATCCGCGACGCCATCGGCGGCGTGTCGGAAGAGACGACCACGGGCGTTCACCGCCTGTATCAGATGGCCGAAAAGGGCGAGCTGCCCTTCCCAGCCATCAACGTCAACGACAGCGTCACCAAGTCCAAGTTCGACAACCTGTACGGCTGCCGTGAATCGCTGGTCGACGCCATCCGTCGCGGCACCGACGTCATGCTGTCGGGCAAGGTCGCCGTGGTCTGCGGTTACGGCGACGTGGGCAAGGGCTCGGCCGCTTCGCTGCGCCAGGGCGGCGCCCGCGTGATCGTGACCGAGATCGACCCGATCTGCGCCCTGCAGGCCGCGATGGAAGGCTATGAGGTCCAGACGCTGGACGACACCGCCGGCCGCGCCGACATCTATGTGACGACGACCGGCAACAAGGACGTCATCACCGTCGACCACATGCGCCAGATGAAGAACAACGCCATCGTCTGCAACATCGGCCACTTCGACTCGGAGATTCAGGTCGCCGGCCTGAAGAACTTCAAGTGGGACGAGATCAAGCCGCAGGTCCACCACGTCGAGTTCCCGGACGGCAAGAAGATCATCCTGCTGTCGGAAGGCCGTCTGGTGAACCTGGGCAATGCGACGGGCCACCCCTCGTTCGTGATGTCGGCGTCCTTCACCAACCAGACCCTGGCCCAGATCGAGCTTTGGACCAACGCCAAGGCCTACGACAACAAGGTCTATACCCTGCCCAAGCATCTGGACGAGAAGGTCGCCATGCTGCACCTGGCCAAGCTGGGCGCCAAGCTGACCGTGCTGACCAAGGACCAGGCCGACTATATCAACGTGCCGGTCGAAGGCCCGTTCAAGGCGGACCACTACCGTTACTAAGACCCTCATACCGAGGGACCTGTCATGACGAGGGCGTCGTTCGACGTCCTCGTCGTGGGGGCAGGGGCGGCCGGGATGATGGCCGCCATCGAGGCGGGGCGGCGCGGGCGCCGGGTGCTGGTGGTCGATCATGCCGACCGGCCGGGCGAGAAGATCCGCATCTCGGGCGGCGGGCGCTGCAACTTCACCAATCTGGGCTGCGGGCCGGCGAACTTCCTGGGCGAGAATCCCCGGTTCGCGACCTCGGCCCTGAGGCGCTATACCCAGCACGACTTCATCAAGCGCATCGACAAGGCCGGTATCGCCTGGCACGAAAAAACGCTGGGCCAGCTGTTCTGCGACGACAGCGCCAAGCAGATCGTCCGTATGCTGACCGACGACATGGCGGCGGCGGGCGTCACCCTGAACATGAAGACCGGCGTGGAGCGGATCGCGCGCTCGGGCGACGGCTGGTCGGCGACCCTGTCGGACGGATCGGAGGTCGCGGCGGCGTCCCTGGTCGTGGCGACCGGCGGCAAGTCGATTCCCAGGATGGGCGCGACCGGCTGGGCCTATGAGGTCGCGCGCCAGTTCGACATTCGAGTCACCGAGACGCGGCCGGCCCTGGTGCCGCTGACGTTCGAGGCGGGGCTGCTGGAGACGCTGGTTCCGCTGGCGGGGGTGGCGGTGGACGCCTCGGTCGCCTCGGCGCCCGAAGGGGCGAAGGCGCGCAAGGCCAGCTTCAACGAGGCGATGCTGTTCACACACCGGGGTTTGAGCGGCCCGGCCATTCTGCAGATCAGCTCCTACTGGCGCGAGGGCGAGGCGGTGGTGGCCAGCATGGCGCCGGGCCGCGACGTGTTCGAGGAACTGAAGACGGCCAAGGCGACGAACGGGCGTCAGGCCGTGCATAGGGCGCTGGGCCATATCGTGCCGCGTCGCCTGGCCGAAAGCCTGTGCGTGCGCGAGGGCGCGTCGGGCAATCTGGCGGACCTGTCGGACAAGGTGCTGAGGCGTCTGGATCAGGCCGTCAACGCCTGGGCCGTCAAGCCGGTCGGGTCGGAAGGCTATCGCACCGCCGAGGTCACCCTGGGCGGGGTGGATACGGCGGCGCTGGATCAGCAGACGATGCAGGCCAAGGCCGTTCCCGGCCTGTATTTCATCGGCGAGGCGGTGGACGTGACCGGCTGGCTGGGCGGCTATAATTTCCAGTGGGCCTGGTCGTCTGGCTGGGCGGCCGGGCAGGTCTGCTAGGCGGACAGGTTTCAGACTCCGGCCGCGACAAAAACAGAGTGCATAGTGTGCACTTCCAAGATCGCGCCTCTGTTTCAAAACAACTTTTCGTTCGACAAAATTCAGACGGTCTCAATTCCAAACGAAAACAGTCCAGTCTGTTCCCGTCCGTTCCAATGGCGATGTCAAAGACCGAAGGGGGATCATAGCCCCTGTCGCTGGTGTGTATGGTCGATTGCCGTTGCTTGATCTCAAGTCGCTGTAAACGCGACGCTTCATCACTGAAACCATGCCGGCTGGCGCAGGTGCGCCGCGAAATGCGACGCCTGCGGCCCCGCGACGCATGGCGGCGGGGCAGGGCGGCGCCTAGCTTGAGGGAGCGGAACGGGCCCCTCTGGCGTTGTTGCGGTCTGGCGTTCCCCCTTCCTTGCGCCGGGCTGTGCGACGCGATGTCGGACCGCACGGGTGCGTCGATGCGATGGGGCTTTCTCCCCCCTCCTGGCCCGTCGTATCGACCGCCCGATCCTGACTCTTTCGAACGGAGCCCGAAATGCCTCTTCTGATGTGCCCCAACGACAATGCCGCCATGCAGACGCTGGAGCGCAACGGCGTCCAGTTCGACATGTGCCCCGACTGCCGGGGCGTCTGGCTGGATCGCGGCGAACTGGAAAAACTGATGGCCGCCGCCGTAGAGGAAGGCCGCGCTTCTGCGCCGCCGGCCGCGCCCGCGCAGGCTTACGCCCCGCCGCCGATTCAGCCCCAGCCGCATATGCAGGCCCCGCCTCAGCCCTGGGGCGGCGCCGCGCCACAGCCCTATCGCGACGACCGGGGCTACAAGAGCGACAAATACCGCGACGGCCGCCACGGCGACGACGACTATCGATACAAGAAAAAGAAGCGCGACAGCATCTTCGACATCTTCGACTGAACCGTCAGGCGGCGAGACCTGCCGCCTGCATCAGGCCCTTGAGGGAGGCTACGCTTTCGGGTGCGGACGACAGAGCTGTGCGGATGTCCGGCGCGCGCAGCAGTTTGATCGCTTCCGACCGGGCGCGGTCGGCCGCCGGACCCAATGGGCCGGCTTCTCCCGTGGCGAGTTTGAGCAGGGCCGTCAGTTTTTGGGGCGCGGGGGCCTGAGCGCGAACGATATGGGCCACCAGTTTGGCGTCGGCTTCCAGATTGCCCCCGATCACGCCGAGCGCCTGTGCGATCTGGCTCTCGTCGTGTTCACCCAGGTGCGCCGCCTGAACCGAGCGCTGCAACCGGGCCAGGATCGCCAGCTTCTGCGACGCGCTGGGGCCGCCCGGAAGCGACTGGCGCATCTCCTTTTCGAACCGTAGGGAGCCGATGCAGGCCCCGAGCCAACGAGCGGCCGCGCGCTTGTTGGCCCCGCCGGTGACGTTCTCGCACAGTCGGGTTAGTTGCTCCGCCTCGGCTAGGACAGTGGGGCAGGGATTGACGTAGGCGCCGACGAAGTCCGCCGTGACCAAGCTCTTGGAACGTTCAACGAACGCCGCCTGGACCTCTTCCAAAGTCAGCAGACGACCGGCCGAAGCCGTCAGGGCCATGGCCAGCAGGCGCAGGATGTCGATCTCTCCGACCGGATCCTGGGGGCGAAGACGACGCTGGCTGGTGAGTTCGCGCGTGACCAGCCGGGCCAGAGACGCGGCTAAAAGCGGAAACTCGCCGGCGGCCAGGTGCAGGCCCAGGCGTGCGGCCGGGCCTTCGACATCGGGCATCATCAGGGCCAGGCGCGGGTCCATGCGCAGAAGGCTGTCCATCTCGGACGGCGCCACCATTCGCACGATGGCCGCGAGATTCGCGCCCTGATCCAGCGAAGGGCCGAGGATTTCGGTCAGGTTGGATCGCACTTCCAGCATTTCGGCGACGATCTGTTCGACCGCGACGACCACCAGGGCGCGCGGCGGCCCGTCGATCGGCGCTCCATCCATCAGGTCCATCAGCAAGCCCAGCCGTTCGCGCGCGCCGCGTCGATCCTTGATCGCGTCGGCGATGACGCCGCCCATGCTGAAGGCGCGAGTCGAGGCCCCGGCCAGGCGGTGCGCCAGGTCGGCGATCGAGCGATCCTGCAGCTCGGGGAAGAGTCCGTCGCGCCCGGCCTTGCGCAGGCGGGCCATCGCCTGATCGACCAGCTTTTGATAGTGGCGGACGACGGAGTGGACGTCCTGGCCCGTGGCCTGGCTTTCAGGAACGGAGACCTTCTGGATCGCGTGCTGAAGCTCGACGCCCGAGGCTTCGAGCCGTTCAGCGACGTCGGGACGGTGCAGCAGTTCGAAGGGGGTGACGCCCTCGCGCTTCAGCCAGTCCTCCAGCACCCGACCGATCAGGGCGCGGGCGTGGGGGGAATAGAAATCGGCCGGGCCGCTGCAGGCCGGGCGGATCGCCGGGTCGGCGACCTTCTTCTTTTTCTCTTCCGGCGCGCCCAGCGTCAGGATTGTCAGGGAACTGAACTCCATCGTGTCGGGGTCCAGCGTCTCCTTGGTGACGCGCGAGGCGACGGCGAGGCGGTCGTGAAATTGGTCTTCGGCGGTCTCGATGGCGTGTTTGCGGTCTTCGGTTGCGATCAGCAGGGTCCACGACGACGGGGCGCTCTTGCGGACATAGACTTCGTAGTGGATCGGACCGGCCATTGCGCCACCTTGGCGGGCAAGGCTTTAAGGCGAGGTTTGCAGAGGCGAATTTGGCGCCGCGTTGAAATGGGCGGGGCGACGAACCATCTTGGGCGTTCGCGCGCTGTTGGAGATTGTGGATCGAATTCCCTTCTGCCCGCCGGGCTCCAGCCCTAATGTGACCGCGATCGAACGGTTACGCTTGTTGCGCGTTGTCGTTCGCGAGAACGCAAGTTCAGGAGAAGACAGACTTGGCCAACATCACCCTGATCGATGACGACGAGAACATCGTGGCGTCCGTATCGCTGGCGCTGGAAAGCCATGGCCACAAGATCACCGCCTATCACGACGGCGCATCGGGCCTGGCCGCGCTGGAATCCTCGCCGCCCGATCTGGCGATCCTGGACGTGAAGATGCCGCGCATGGACGGGATGGAGGTGCTGCGTCGCCTGCGCCAGACCTCGCAGATTCCGGTCATCATGCTGACGTCCAAGGACGAGGAAATCGATGAGATCCTCGGCTTCAACCTGGGCGCCGACGACTACATCCACAAACCGTTCAGCCAGCGTCTGCTGATCGAACGGGTCAAGGCGCTGCTGCGCCGCACGGGCGCGGACGGCGGCGAGCCGGAGACGGCGGCCGAGGTCTCGGGTCGCGCGATCAAGCGCGGCAAGCTGTCGATGGACCCCGCCCGTCACGAATCGACCTGGGACGGCAAGCCGGTCAAGCTGACCGTCACCGAATTCCTGTTGCTGCAGGCCCTGGCCCAGCGTCCGGGCTTCGTGAAGAGCCGCGACAACCTTATGGACGCCGCCTACGACGACCAGGTCTATGTCGACGACCGCACCATCGACAGCCACGTGAAGCGGATGCGCAAGAAGTTCCGCGCCGTGGACAATGAGTTCGACGCGATCGAGACCCTGTATGGCGTCGGCTACCGCTACCGCGAGAGCTGATCTTCCGGGCGGGCGAGAGCCCGACGAGGAGCCTGTGCGCCGGCCGTTGCTCCGCTTCGGCGGATCGCGGCTGGGCGGCTTCATCCTGGTGCTCAACCTGCTCAGCCTGCTGATCCTGTTTGGCGGGGCGCTGGCGATCAACGAATGGCGTCCGGGCCTGATCGAGGCGCGTCAGGAATCGCTGACGGTGCAGGCCGAGTTGCTGGCCAATGTGCTGCGCGAAGAAGGCGTGACTCGCGGCGAGCCGACGCCCGAACTGGACCCCATCCGCGCGTCAATCTGGCTGACCGACCGGTTCATCCCCGCGGGCCAGCGGGTGCGGCTATATGATGTCAACGGCCTGTTGCTGGTCGACAGCTATCAGGTGACGGAAGCGATCGGCGGCCGGCCCCTGCCCGACGCGCGGCCGGCGGGTTCGACGACCGAGGACGCCGCCAAGGCCAATCTGCTGTCCGAGCGCCGGGTCGCCCGCGCCGACAGCGAACTGGCGGCCGAGGTGGCGGCGGCGCTGGATGGCTCGTCCCAGTCGACGCTTCGCCGCAACGAATCCGGCGACCGGGTCGTCTCCGTCTCCATTCCCGTGCGCCATGTCCGTCAGGTGCTGGGCGTGCTGACCGTCGAATCTGGGGACGTGGACGAAATCCTGGGCGCCCAGCGGCAGGCCCTTTTCCCGTTCGCCCTGGTGGCGCTGGGCGTCAATCTGCTGGGATCGTTGCTGCTGCATCTGTTCGTGGCGCGGCCCATCATGCGGCTGTCGGCGGCGGCGGATCAGGTGAAACTGCAACGCGCGCGCGCCATCTCCCTGCCCGATCTGGAGGATCGCAAGGACGAGATCGGCGACCTGGCCCGGTCGCTGGAATCCATGACCGACACCCTGTCGACGCGGATGGACGCGATCGAACGGTTCGCGGCCGATGTGTCGCACGAGATCAAGAACCCCCTGACCTCGATTCGTTCGGCGCTGGAGACCCTGCCGCTGGTCAAGACCGATGCGCATCGCGAGAAGCTGACGGCCCTGTTGCAACAGGACGTGCGGCGGCTGGATCGGCTGATCACCGACATTTCGAACGCGTCACGTCTGGATGCGGAACTGTCGCGGGATCGGCCGCGCCCGGTGGACGTGAACCGGCTGCTGGCCGACATCGTCGGCATCTATGAGACGACGGCCAAGCCCGGCGACATCCCGGTGACCTTCACGGCGCCCGAGCAGGCGCTGCGGGTCATGGGGCGCGACGGGCCGCTGGGGCAGGTGTTCCGCAACCTGATCGACAACGCCCGCTCGTTCAGCCCAGCCGGCGGGGTGGTCAAGGTGACGCTGGAAGAGACGACCGACGACCTGCCGATCCGCGTGCGGGTCGAGGACCAGGGACCGGGCATTCCGGCCGAGAACCTGGAGACGGTGTTCGAGCGCTTCTACACCTCGCGGCCCAAGGGTGCGGCGTTCGGGTCGAACTCGGGCCTGGGCCTGTCCATCGTGCGTCAGATCGCCGAGGCGCATGGCGGCCGCGTCCATGCCGAGAACCGTCCCGAAGGCGGCGCCCGGTTCGAGATCGTCTTCCCGGCGGTCGGCCGCAGGGCATGACGATGGAGCCGCCCGTCCACGCCACGACGGTCGCCGTTCGCAGGCGCGGCGCGTGGCAGGGGGTGATGATCCTGGGGCCATCGGGCGTCGGCAAGAGCGACCTGGCGCTGCGGCTGATCGCGCGGAGCTGGCGGCTGGTCAGCGACGACTACACCCAGGTCTGGGCGTCGGGCGGGACGGTTCATGCGTCTGCGCCCGCCTCGATCGCGGGTCGAATCGAGGTTCGCGGGGTCGGAATCGTGTCCGCCGCGACACGCCCCCTGGCCCGAGTGGTGCTGGCCGTCGCCTGCGTGCCGGAGGCCGTCGAACGGCTTCCAGAGCTGCAGACACGGCGTTTCGCGGGGGTGGACCTGCCCCTCTTGGCGCTGGACCCCAGACCCGCCTCGGCCGTCGATGTGGTCGCAGTCGCGCTGGAGACGCTTTGAAACCCCGAAAGACGGGTCTATGACACGCCCCTTGCGGTCCAAAGAGGGCGGCGTCCGGCCTCCCTTGCCGGGCGGGGGAATGCCTGGGACGGTTCAGGGCGGGATGCGAGTGAAGTCCTCATGATCGGTCTGGTGATCGTCACCCACGGCGGGCTGGCGTCCGAATTTCTCTCCGCCATGGAGCATGTGGTCGGCCCGCAGCGCGGCGTCGCGGCCATCTGTATCGGGCCGGAAGACGACATGGAGCGTCGGCGTCGCGACATCGTGGACGCCGCGGCGGCGGTGGACGACGGCGACGGCGTCATCCTGCTGACCGACATGTTCGGCGGCACGCCCTCGAACCTGGCGATTTCGGTGATGGAACAGACCCACGCCGAGGTGATCGCCGGACTGAACCTGCCTATGCTGATCAAGCTGGCCAGCGTGCGCGGCCGCGAGACGCTGGAATCCTGTGTGGCCCATGCGCAGGACGCCGGGCGCAAATACATCTCCGTCGCGTCCTGGGTGCTCGCAGGCGAAAAATGACCGTCACCGCGACCCTGAACATCTGCAACACCCGGGGCCTGCACGCCCGCGCCTCGGCCAAGTTCGTCAAACTGGCCTCCAGCTTCGAAAGCGAGATCCACGTCACCCGCGACGGCGTGACGGTGGACGCCCGCTCGATCATGGGCCTGTTGATGCTGGGCGCCGGCATCGGCTGCAGCATCGACGTCTCCGCCGAAGGGCCTGACGCCGAAGAGGCGATGGAAGCCCTGACCGACCTTGTCGCGCGGAAGTTCGACGAGGATCAGTGACAGCCGCCGTTACCCTCGGGTCTGACAGCGACATTCCGATCATCTGTTTTGGGATGGGCGGCGCACCTCCAAATCACCGATAGTTTTTCAACTTGGGGTTCACGCTTTTGGAGGATGCTTCCTCTATGGCGATTTACAGCTCCCAAGCCAAAACGCTGGCCAAGGCCAACCCATTTCAGAAATTTTCCAGCGTCGAAGCCGCGCGTTCTGGTGTCGAAGAAGGCGCGGCAGGTTTCTACGCCATTGCTATCACACACGTCTTTTCGGCCATCTACGCGTGGCGGTTTCCGTTCAGCACGCTTGTCACCCGAGACCCGAACGCAACCTCGCTCTTTCTCCTTGTTCTGTCCGCCGTCGCAATGGTGGGAGGCTTCTACCTTCGTTCTGTCCCTAATCGCTTCGTCGCTCTCGGGATGACAGCATGGGCGATTGTCGGCCTTGCCTATCCCTTCACCAGATGGGTTTATGGCTGGGCTGCTCTTTCCGCGTTCAATCTAGTGGGTGTTCTGGCGGGTGTTCTGGCGACGCGAGCCGCGTTTGCGCTGGTTGAGCTTCGCAAGGCGCAAGCAAAGTGATTCTTTGCAACAAGTCTGAGCGGATGTCCGCAGCGGTTTGGAAGTGGACTCGGCGTTGATGAGCCGCCGCAAATTGATGTGGGCGTGTTTGCCCCTTTGCCTTTTGACTCTCGCGTCTTACGCCCCTGCTGGAGACCCCAAACCCGGAGATATCGTAAAGCCGGGGCGACCCCGTTTGTCGATTACCAAGCCTCAAGGTTTCGTGGAGCAGAGCCTCTATGAATATATCCCAGGCGGTGATCGCATCACGGGAAAGAGAATACGCTTCCGACTGCCTCACGTCATGATCTTGCCCGACGCCACGCCCGGCCCGAGGATGCGGTTGCGCATCAAGATTCCAATGACGGACGGCCCGTCGCACGACGACCAAGAGATCAGAGTTCGGATGTACAGCACGGCTGTTGGCGGAAACATCGGATCTCAGAACATTGGCGAGTTCAACCAGTCCTTTGGCGCGTTCGGATTTCCTGTCGAAGACGGTCTCGTGCTGGATCCCCAATCGTGTGACGTGGATCGATACTCGGCGACCGAGTTTTCGTCCTTGCAGCGATCCCTTCTTGTCGCCGCGAACATGCCCGCCGACGGCCCTCCGGCGCCCGATACCTTCGTTGTCGGTTATCCCAAGGGCGCTGAGGCGTACGAGGCCTTGGGGGGCTGCTTCGAATGGAGCGCAAACTGCGCACTCCAGTCTGATTACAGAGGTTGGCCGATCTTCATTGGATTCCGCAAGACCGATGCGTGCGGCGTGATCGAGATCGTCAAACGGGTCCGTGTCGCTTTGGATCGGTACTTTGTCGATGAGACGCCCCGCGGACCTGGCTACACTGATAGCCGCTGGCGTCCGGTTACTATCCACTGGAGGAACTGATGGTGAAGTTGATTGGATTTTCCATCTTTGGCCTATTGGCGGCTTGTTCCTCGCCCGCCAGTCCTCAACCGACCAACCAAGGACCAGCAACCAACGCCGAGATTGAAAGTCACCTCAAGGATCGTCTGAGAGATTTGGCGATTGCCTATCCTGAGGCCGAGCTTTCAGCATTTGCGTTTTCGACCGATAGGCGCACGGTTTGCGGACTTGTTACATCGCCAGGAGAAACGCCGATGGTGTTTATATCGAGCGACACGACTCCGGACACGGTTGAGGATAGACCGCTCGGAATCCCCAACCTGACGCGGGTAGGCAACTGGTATCACGAGCGGAACCAGTCTGCCCAAGCCCGTGTGCGGCGGCAGTGCGCAGCCCAAGGCGTCGCTGTGAGACCGTAAGATAAATTTCGTCGCTTAGGCTGGGCATGAACTGATGCCGGTCTTGGTGAACCCTCGCCTAGGATGATGGCGTCGGGCGCTACAGCCCCAGCGCCCTGCGGATGTCGCGCCAGTCGACGTATTTGAAGTTCTGCGTGCCGACGTCGTTGACGTCGTCCTGGATGACGACCAGGCCTTCGGGGAAGGGGCCGACCGGGCCGCTGGCGGCGGCGAGGCCGTCCGTGCCGGTGATGCCGTCCACCGCGCCGTCCACGACCTTGAACCGGCCCTTGTATTCGGGCGCCGCGCCGTCGATGCGCCAGACGGGGAAGGCGGAATCGCCCTGGCTGGAGGCGATCAGGTAGCGGCCCTCGGCGTCGGTGATGGTCGTCAGGCCCTCGGCGTCGGCGACCAGAATGTCCTTGGCGATGGGCTGGATCAGGGTGCGGGCCGCGCCCGAGGCCGGGTTCAGGCCATAGCGCCACAGGCCGACGTTCTCCTCGGTGATATAGAGGGCGTCGGTGGCCTCGTCGGCGGCGCAGCCTTCGGAGATGGTGCCGATCTCGGCGCGGCGGACCTCGCGGGCGGCGGGCTTGCCGTCGGCGCCGATGCTCAGGATGAACTGGCGCAGTTCGCCTTCATGGCCGACCAGGATGGCGTGGACCTCGGCCCCGCGACGCGCAAAGCAGAAGCCGTAGGGTTCGATCACGTCGGTGGCGACGGCGCCCCAGTAGCGCACGCGGTTCTCGCCGGTCCCGGCCGGGTCGAAGGTATAGAGGGAGATGCCGGTCTTGCCCGGCGTGCGGTCGCTGGCGCCCAGCACCACCTGCGGGCGGCCGCCCACCGACAGGCCCTCGACCACATCGACGTTGTTCAGCAGGCCCTCGGGCAGGAACTGCAGGATCTGGCCGTCGAAGCCATAGATATAGAGGCCCGACTTCTTGTCCGTGCCGGCGACGAAGCCGGGGGTTTGTTTGCCCATCACCGTGACCGGCGCAGCGCTGGCCCAGACGGCGGGATCGTCGGCGGCGTCCTGACCCGCCGTACCGACCGAAGGGGTTTCCAGCACGGCCTGGACCGACGCTCCGGGGCCGACGAAGCCTTCACCCTCACCTTGGAAATCCACTTCCGTCGTGGCGCAGGCCGCGAGCAGGGCGAAGACGGAAGCGGCGGCGGTGAAACGGGCGGCGCGTCGGATCGGCGAAGTCATGGCAGGTCCCCAGGATGTGACGTCGTCACGTGATTTCGTCGGGGCCCAGATCAAGGCCGAACCCCCACAGGTCAACGGCGTCCTGGTGACGGTTTGAATGCGGTTCGATGACGCATGATCGGTGTCGGGACGGATCGTCGCGCAACTGTCCTGAAACCGCGAAATCGCCGTCGTCGAAACGTCGCTTTCGCGTCGCCAGTCCCCGCTATCGGGCCGCCCATCGGCAGAGGTGAAACGTCGCCCGCCGAAGGGGATCATCGAGATGAAAATCAAACTGCTCATGGGCGCCGCGCTGGCCCCGCTCGCCTTCGCCGCTCCCGTTCTGGCCGCAGAAGAGGTCGCGCCGCAGCAGACCGCCCAGACGCCCGTCACGGCGCTGGAGGAAGTCGTCGTCACCGGCGAGCCGGCCATGCGCAACCGCACCGACGACGTGGTGCCGACCCTGTCCTACGACCTGGACTATTTCCAGCGGTTCGAGCCGCTGACCGCCGGCGACGCCCTGAAGCGGGTGCCCTCGGTCACCTTCCTGTCGGACGTGCTGGAATCGGACGGCGTGCGGATGCGCGGTCTGGACTCGGCCTATACGCAGATCCTGATCAACGGCGAGCGCGTCCCCGGCGCCAACCTGGATCGCTCGTTCTTCGTGGACCGCATCCCCGCCGAATTGATCGAGCGGGTCGAGGTCGTCCGCTCTTCGTCGGCCAATCGCTCGGGCGATGCGGTCGCCGGCGCCATCAACATCGTGCTGCGTGACGCCCTGTCGCTGGATGGCGGCTATGTCCGCCTGGGCGCGCTGCACTGGGAAGACAGCGAATACGGCCAATGGGGCGGCACCTACGGCGCCGTCTGGGGCGGTCAGGTCGGGCCGGGCCGTCTGCTGATCGGCGGCAACATCCAGGATCGCCGCAATCCGAAGCAGAAGTTCTCGGAACGCTACGAAGAGCCGAACGGCGAGCTGACCGACACCGAGGCCCAGACCGACACCCGCGACGGCACCGATTATTCGGCCAACCTGTCGTATGAGATGCCGATCGCCGGCGGAAACCTGGAACTGAGCGGCGTCTTCGTTCGCACCGACCGCGTCCAGGACGAAAGCTCGATCGAATACGACGAGGGCGACGTCAACGACGTGGCCAAGATCAATGCCAACCCGCTCGACATCCGAACCGACAACTGGGCGGTCAACAGCCGTTACGAGCGCGAGATGCTGGGCGGCGAGACGACCTTCAAGCTGGGCTACGCCACCATCGACGACGAGCAGTTCGAGCAGGAAGAGGAACTGGACGTCGGCGACGAGGTGATCGAGGGCGAACGCACCCGCACCAACGTCACGGACGAGGAAATCCAGGCCGCCATCGAGCACAAGATCAAGCTGGGCGGCGAGCTGGAGCTGGAGTTCGGCGTCCAGTATTCGAAGAAGAACCGCGACAGCACGGTCTTCTCGGCCGAGGCCGAAGCCGAGGACGAGCCGGTCTTCCGTGCCCTGCTCGACAGCGAGTACGGCGATTTCGAAGCCGTCGACGGCGGCATCAACTCGATCGAAGAAACCCGGATCGACCCCTACATCATGCTGTCGGGCGAGAACGGCCCGGCGAAGTGGGAGGCCGGCCTGCGTTACGAGACGACCGACTTCTCGATCACGGACGAGACCGTCGCCGCCGCCGACCGCACCAACGACAAGGACTATGGCATCCTGCTGCCGTCCGCGAGCGTGCGCTTCAAGCTGTCGGACAGCGACCGGATCACCGCCTCGGTGGCCCGCACCGTGCGCCGCCCGAACTTCGACTTCCTGTCGCCGGCCCTGCTGGAAGGCGAATACGGCGACAACGACTTCATCGGCAATCCCGACCTGGAGCCGGAAACGGCATGGGGCGCGGACCTGGGCTTCGAGCGTCGTCTGGGTCGCCGCGGCGTGATCGGCGTCAACGCCTTCTATCGCGACATCACCGATTTGATCGAAATCACCAACACGGGTGAAGAGGCCGAGGACGAACCGGACGCCTTCCGCCTGACGGCCGAGAACGTCGGCGACGGCCAGGTCTGGGGCGTCGAGTTCGACCTGTCCACGCCGCTGGACTTCATCGGCATGGAGCACACGGGCGTGTTCCTGAACTACTCGTGGCTGGACAGTTCGGTTGACGACTTCCTGGGCGAGCGCCGCTTCAACTCGCAGTCGGACTATGTCTTCAACGTCGGCTTCACCCAGGACATCCCGACCTGGGGCGCGGCCTTCGGCGCCACCTATCGCAAACAGGGCGACGCCAAGAGCCGGATCGTCGGCGAAGAAGTCGTCACCTCGTACGGCGGCGATCTGGAAATCTTCCTCGAGAAACAGGTCGCCTCGAACGTGGTGATCCGCTTCACCGGTTCGAACCTGCTCGACTCGTCCAAGGACGAGGTGTTCGACAAGTTCAACACCATCGCCGACCAGATCGACCGCGACTACGACGAGTTCGAGATCGAGTCCGAGAACGCCGGCCCGGTGTTCCAGTTGGTGGCGCGGATGGCCTTCTGAGGCTTAGCCTTTCCAGACGACGAAAGGGGCCGGGCGGCGACGCCCGGCCCTTTTGCGTGGCGGCGCCCCTCCAAAGGTCGCAATCGCGACCCCATATGCCGGCGGGGCGGTTGACCCCGGCGGGGCGGCTGCCTACAGCCCCGAGAGCCTGTATTCGCGGGGCCTCTCCCCCCGCACCGAACGATCAGAGGACACCATGGCCGAAGCTTCCTACGACGTCGTCATCATCGGCGGAGGCCCTGGCGGCTATAACGCCGCGATCCGTGCGGGCCAGCTGGGCCTGAAGGTCGCCTGCGTCGAGATGCGCGCCACCCTGGGCGGCACTTGCCTGAACGTCGGCTGCATGCCGTCCAAGGCCCTGCTGCACGCCTCGGAGATGTGGAACGCCGCCAACAGCGAGTTCGCCAAGATCGGCATCGAGGTCCAGCCCAAGCTGAACCTGGGCCAGATGCACAAGTCCAAGGACGAGAGCGTCACCGCCCTGACCAAGGGGATCGAGTTCCTGTTCAAGAAGAACAAGGCCGACTGGATCAAGGGCCGCGGCAAGATCGTGGGCAAGGGCAAGGTGGAAGTCACCGCCGCCGATGGTTCGGTCCAGACGCTGGACGCCAAGAACATCGTCATCGCCACGGGCTCGGAGCCGACCCCGCTGCCGGGCGTCGCCTTCGAGGACGGCAAGGTGATCGATTCCACCGGCGCCCTGTCGCTGCCGGCCGTACCCAAGAAGCTGATCGTGGTCGGCGCCGGCATCATCGGCCTGGAGCTGGGCTCGGTCTGGCGCCGTCTGGGCGCCGAGGTAACGGTGGTCGAGTTCCTGGACCGGATCACGCCCGGCATGGACACCGAGGTCGCCACCGCCTTCCAGCGCACCCTGACCAAACAGGGCATGAGCTTTAAACTGGGCGCCAAGGTCACGGCCGCCAAGTCGGTCAAGGACGGCGTGGAGCTGACGGTCGAACCGTCGGCGGGCGGCGCGGCCGAAACCCTCAAGGGCGACGTCGTCCTGATCGCCATCGGCCGTCGTCCCTACACCGAAGGCCTGGGCCTGGAGAGCGTCGGGGTGACGCCGGACAAGCGCGGCTTCATCGACCATGACCACTTCAAGGTCGCAGACGGCGTCTGGGTGATCGGCGACGTGACCCACGGCCCGATGCTGGCGCACAAGGCGGAAGAAGACGCAGTCGCCGTGATCGACACCATCGCCGGCAAATACGGCCACGTCGATTACGCCCTGGTCCCCAGCGTCGTCTACACCTTCCCCGAAGTGGCCTGGGTCGGCCAGACCGAGGATCAGCTGAAGGCCGCCGGCGTCGCCTACAAGAAGGGCAAGTTCCCCTTCACCGCCAACAGCCGCGCCAAGATCAACCACGAGACCGACGGCTTCGCCAAGATATTGGCCGACGCCGCCACCGACAAGGTCTTGGGCGTCCACATCATGGGCCCGCAGGCCGGCGAGATGATCCACGAGGCCGCCATCACCATGAGCTTCGGCGGCGCGTCGGAAGACATCGCACGCACCTGCCACGCCCACCCGACCCGTTCGGAAGCCGTGCGCCAGGCGGCCATGGATGTCGAAGGCTGGATGATGCAGGCCTGATCCGGCGCCGCGTCGAAAGGCGCAGGCTCCAGGACAAGAAAAAGGCCCGGTCGATGTTCGTCGGCCGGGCCTTTTGTTGTTCAGAGGTGCGTCAGGCGGCCCAGGCCGCCTCGCGGCCGTAGGATTGGCGTTGGGTTTCGATGCGGAAGCGCGACACCAGCTCGGCCAGTTGCTCGGCCTCGTGGCTGAGGGTCTGGTTGGCGGCGGTGGTCTGTTCGACCATCGCAGCATTTTGTTGAGTGGTCTGGTCCATCTGGTTCACGGCGACGTTGACCTCGGCGAGACCCACGGCCTGTTCGCGAGCGGAGGCGGCGATCTCGGCGGCCAGCAGGTTGATGTCCGCGACCTGGCTGATCAGGGCGGTCAGGGCGCCGCCGGTCTGGGACACCAGCCGGGCGCCTTCGCCGACGCTGGCGCTTGAGGCGGCGATCAGCCCCTTGATCTCGCGCGCGGCGTCGGCCGAACGCTGGGCCAGGGCGCGAACCTCTGAGGCGACGACGGCGAAGCCGCGACCGGCCTCGCCCGCACGGGCGGCCTCGACCCCGGCGTTCAGGGCCAGGAGGTTGGTCTGGAAGGCGATCTCGTCGATGACGCCGATGATCTCGCCGATGCGGCCCGAGGTGCTCTCGATCTGACCCATGGCGGCGGTGGTGTCGGCGATGATCCGCTCGCGCTCCTCGGCGCCGCCGCGGGCCTTGGCGGTGATGCCGGCGGCGGACTGGGCGCCTTCGGCGGTCTTCTTCACCGTGACGGTGATCTGATCCAGGGCGGCGGCGGTCTCTTCGAGCGCGGCGGCCTGCTGCTCGGTGCGGCGCGACAGGTCGTTGGTGGCGGTGGTGACCTCGGCCGTGCCGGAGCGCATGGCGCCGACCAGTTCGATGATGTCGCCCATGGTCGCCGTCAGGGTGTCGGCGGCGGCGTTGTAATCGTCCTTCAGCTTCTTGCTGCGCTCGGCGAAGGTGGTGGTGATCCGATAGGTCAGGTCGCCGCGCGCCAGGGCCGCCAGGCCATCGCCCAGGGCCTCGACCACCACGGCGTCTTCGGCGGCCAGGCGTTCGCGTTCGGCCTCGCCGGCGAGGCGGGTGGCGCGGGCGGTCTCGCGCATGGTCTCGGCCTCGGTCTCGGTCTCCTTCTGGCGCAGGGCGGCGTCGCGGAAGGCGATGACGGCGCGCGAAATCTGACCGATGTCGTCGCCGCGCGAGACCCAGGGGGCGTCGAAGTCGGTGCGGCCCTGGCGCAGGGCCTCCATCCGGTCGCACAGGCCCTTCATCGGCGAGAACATCCGGCGCGACACGACCAGACAGGCGCCGACCGTCAGCAGGGCAACGACCAGGCCGCAGGCGAACAGGGCGATCATCATCTGGTTCACCGAGGCCATGAAGTCGGCCTTGGGAATGCCGACATACAGCACGCCGATGGTCTGGCCCGCCGTGGTCTTGATCGGGTCGTAGGCGACGAAATAGGGTTTGCCGAGGATGTCGGCCTGGCCGCGATAGGGACGGCCCGCGGTCAGCACGGCGTCATAGACCGGGCCGGGCTTGAGCTTCGTGCCGACCGCGCGCGAGCCGTCGTCCTTGACCACATTGGTGGTGACCCGCAGGTCGCCCAGGAAGACGGTGGCCGTGCCGCCGACCAGGGACTTCACCCGATCCACGGGGGCGGTGAAGTCGTTCATCGGCGTCGAGCCGACGTAGAGCTTGCCGTCGCGCGCGGTGAAACCGTCGCCATAGTCGGCCAGCACGTCCCAGGCGACGCGCATATTGGTTTCCTGACGCTCGGCCGCTCTCGACTCGGCGTCGCGGGTCAGAAGGACGGCGGCGAGCGCCATAACGGCCAGGGTCAGGGCCCCGAGGGCGGCGATGACCATCAGGGCCGTCTTGGCCGAAAGGGATAGGGCGCTGAGCTTCATCGTCTCGTTCGCTTGGAGCGGCGTGGAGGGCGAAGCTCAAGTCTGGCCGAATGAGATTAAAATTCTCAACCTGTAAGGGTTCTTGCGTAGTCGGCTCAGGCCAGACCCTTCAGTCGATACAGGGCTTCCAGCGCCTCGCGGGGGCTGAGGGCGTCGGGATCGACGTCCTGCATGGCCTTTTCCAGAGGCGAAGGGCCGCGCATCGGTTCCGGTTCGGCGACGGCGAACAGGGGCAGGTCGTCCAGGCGGGCGGCGGCGGCCTTTTCGCCTTCCAGCCGGTTCAGAACCGATCGGGCGCGGGCCACGACGGCGGCGGGGACGCCGGCCAGTTTCGCCACCTGGACGCCGTAAGAGCGGTCGGCCGCGCCGGGCGCCGCCTCGTGCAGGAAGACCAGCTCGCCGTTCCATTCGCGCGCGACCATGGACAGGTTGCAGACGTGATCCAGCCGCGTCTCCAACTGGGCCAGCTCGTGATAGTGGGTGGCGAACAGGGTGCGGGCGCGGTTGGTCTCGTGCAGAGCCTCGGCCGTGGCCCAGGCGATGGCGAGGCCGTCGTAGGTGGCGGTGCCGCGGCCGATCTCGTCCAGCACGACGAAGCTTTTGGGGGTCGCCTGGGTCAGGATGGCGGCGGTTTCGACCATCTCCATCATGAAGGTGGAGCGGCCGCGCGCCAGGTCGTCGCCTGCGCCGACTCTGGAGAACAACCGATCCACGACGCCCAGCCGCATCGAGCGGGCGGGTACGAAAGCGCCGGCCTGGGCCAGGATCACCAGAAGCGCGTTCTGGCGCAGGAAGGTCGATTTACCCGCCATGTTCGGCCCGGTGACGATGGCGAGGCGCGATCCGTCCTGGCCTGATCCATCCAGACGGGCGTTGTTGGGGGTGTAGGGCGACCCTTGGGCCTTGACCGCCGCCTCGACGACAGGGTGGCGGCCGGCCTCGACGCAGAAGCTGAGGGTGTCGTCCACCACGGGCCGGGTCGCGCCGACCTCCTGGGCCCATTCGGCCAGGGCGGCGTGGGCGTCCAGTTCGGCCAGGGCCTCGGCGACGGCCTGCAGCGGCTGGGCCAGGCGGGCGGCCTCACGTCGCCAGCTCTCGAAGGTCTCGCCCTCGATGGCCAGGGCGCGGTGACCGGCCTGGTTGATCTTGGCGTCCAGCTCCGACAGTTCGACGGTGGTGAAGCGGACCTGGCTCGCCAGGGTCTGGCGATGGATGAAGGGGCTGTCGGGACCGGCGCGGAGCAGGCCCTCGGCGGCCTTGGCGCTGGTTTCCAGGAAATAGCCTAAGACGGCGTTGTGCTTGATCTTGAAGGGGACGCCGGATTCGGCGACGGCGCGGGCTTCCAGGTCGGCGACGACGCGGCGGCTGTCGTCGCGCAGGGTGCGGGCGGCGTCCAGTTCGGGGCGATAGTCGGGGCGCACATAGCCGCCGTCGCGCGCCAGGGGCGAGGGCTCGTCCACCAGACCGTCGATCAGATCGGCCTTCAGCCGTGACACGTCCGCCGACAGGGTCAGTCGGTCCAGGGCCGAGGCGATGCGGCGCGGTTGGCCGGTCAGGGGATCGACCTGTCCGACGAAGAGGCCGGCCACGCCCTCGGCAATCGACAGGCCGATGCGCACCGCCGCCAGGTCGCGCGGACCGCCGCGTCCAAGCGCCAGCCGCCCCACGGCGCGAGCGATGTCCGAGGACGCCTTCAACGCCTCGCGCAGGTCGCGGCGCAGGTCGCGACGCTCCAGCAGCCATTCGACGGCGTCGAGCTGTTCGTTGATCGCCAGGGGATCACGCAAGGGCCGGGCGATCCGTTCGGCCAGGGCGCGGGCGCCGCCCGAGGTGACGGTGCGGTCGATGCAGGCGAGCAGACTGCCTTCGCGCTCGCCGCGCTGGGTGCGGTCGATCTCCAGACTGGTTCGCGTCGCCGGATCAATGGCCAGAAAGCCGCTTTCGCCCAGCCGACGCGGCGGGGCCAGGGCGGGAACCTTGCCGGCCTGAGTCGTCTCCAGATAGGCGGCGATCAGGCCCAGCGCCGAGACCTCGGCCTCCTCGAAGGCGCCGAAGCCGTCGAGCGCCGAGACGCCGTACAGCCGCTCGACCCGCACCCGCGCGGCCTGCGGTTCGGCGATGGCGCTGGCCAGCGCCTGGACCACGCCGCCCGAACCATCCAGCGCATCTCGCGTGGCCTCGTCCGAATACATCCGGTCAGTGACCAGAACCTCGGACGGGCGGAAGGCGGCGAGGGCCGCGCCCAGGTCTTCGATAGAACAGGCGACGGAATCCACCGCCCCGGACGACAGTTCGACCACAGCGACCGCCGCCCGGCCCTTGCGCACCGCGACCGCCGCCAAGCGATTGGCGCCGCGCGCGTCCAGCAGACTGTCCTCGGTCAGGGTGCCAGGCGTCACGACCCGCACCACGCCACGATGGACCACGGATTTGCCGCCGCGCTTCTTGGCCTCGGCGGGGTCTTCCAACTGTTCACAGATGGCGACCTTGTGGCCCATGCGGATCAGCCGGGCGAGGTAGCCCTCCATGGCATGGACCGGCACCCCCGCCATCGGAATGTCCTCTCCCTGGTGCTTGCCGCGCTTGGTCAGGGTGATGCCCAGGGCCGCCGCCGCGACCTCGGCGTCCTTGAAGAACAGCTCGTAGAAGTCGCCCATGCGGAAGAAGAGTATGGCGTCCGGCTGACCCGCTTTTGCCGTCAGATATTGCGCCATGAACGGCGTCGCGCCCTCCAGCGAGGCGGCGATTTCGGGGGGATGGCCGGAGGGGGGAAATGCGGGGGCGTTCATGTGGCGACAGGGTGACGGATCGCGCCCGGCGGCTCAAGGCCGTTGAACGGCCCTTGCACAGGCTTCTTGCCCCTGCGATAGGCCGCGCCAGGCGGTTTAGGGAACACGGTGCGATACCGTGGCTGTGCCCGCAACTGTAGGCGGCGAGACCGTCGTCCGTCCGGGGTCTGACGACTTCGGCGCCACTGGGAAACTGGGAAGGCGAGGACGGCGGTTTTTGACCCGCAAGCCAGGAAACCTGGCCGCCTGTGTCGCTCGCTGCTGTCCGGGACCAGACAGAGGCGCGGGGACTTAACCGTCGCAGCGACCCGACCTTGCGCCGTCCAGACCCTCGCGGTCTGGCGGGTCGGCTCGCTTTGACCGGTCTCTCGCGCGCATTCGCGGGACCGAAACGGGGATCTCGCTCAATGAAGCGTTCCATTCTTCTCTCGACGGCTGCGTTTTCTGTAACGATTGGCGCCTTCGCCGCGCCTGCCTTCGCCGCTGACGACGCGACCCAGCTGGACGACGTCGTCATCACCGCCACCCGCATCGCGGCCATCGTCGCCGACACGCCCGGCGCCCGCGTCATCGACGCCAAGACCATCGAACAGCGCGGCGCGATCTTCGCCGCCGACATCCTGGCCGACGTGCCGGGCCTGTCGGTGACGCGCACGGGCGCTTTCGGCGGCGTGGCCCAGGTCCGCATGCGGGGCGCCACGCCGGGCAAGACCCTGGTGCTGGTCGACGGCGCGCCCGTCAACGACGCAGCCGAACCCAACGGCGCCTATGACTTCTCCAGCTTCGAGCTGGCCGACATCGAGCGCATCGAAGTCCTCAGCGGCCCGCAGTCGTCGCTGTGGGGCTCTGACGCCATCGGCGGCGTGATTGCCTTCATGACCAAGGAGATCGACGGCGTGCGCGCCGAGGCTGAGGCTGGCAGCTTCGACACGGTGCGCGGTCGCGTATCGGCAGGCGTCGCCAATGAGACCTACGCCGTCAGCGCTTATGTTTCGCGGTTCGACACGGATGGCATCTCCGCCGCCGACGAGGCCGACGGCAATCCCGAAGCCGACGGTTTCCGCAGCACGACCCTGGGCGCCAAGGGCCGCTACGCCTTCTCGGACAGGGTCAAGATCGACGGTTCGGTGCGCTGGAATAAAAGCAAGGCCGACCTGGACGGTTTCCCGGCGCCGAACTACGCGCTGGCCGACACCGACGACACCCAGGAAAGCGAACAATGGTCGGGCTTTGGCCGGCTGACCGCCCAGGCGTTCGGCCTGAACCATCAGTTCAGCGTCTCGGCGTCGGACATCGACCGCTCCTCGGTCAGCGGCGGCTTCGGCTCGACCTTCACCGGCGACCGCCAGGCCTATCGCTGGCAGGCCAACGGCGCGACCCAGGGCGTCGACTATGCGTTCGGCGTCGAGCGCAACGAGGCGTCGGCGGCTCTGTCGTCCGGTCTGTCGCGCGACCTGTCGATCACCTCGGTGTTCGGCGTGGCCCAATATGACGTCGGGGCGCTGAACCTGACCGGCGGCCTGCGTTATGACGACACCGATGACTTCGGCTCCAAGACGACGGGGCGGATTTCGGCGGCCTATGATCTGGCCGGCGGTTTCATCCTGTCGGGCGCATACGGCACGGGCTTTAAAGCCCCGACCGTCAGCCAGGCGGTGTGCGACTTCTGCTTTGCGCCGCTGCCCTATCCCGAACTGAAGCCGGAAACGGCCGACAGCGTCGAAATCGCCCTGGGCTGGGCCTCGGCCGACGGCCGCTTCGACGGTCGCGCGACGCTTTATCGCCTGAACGTCGAGGACCAGATCACCTATACGGCTGGTCGCTACATCAATGTGGCCAAGACCCGTTCGGACGGGTTCGAGCTGGAAGGCCGTGCGCTGCTGGGGGCCGGTTTCGACCTGACGCTGGCCTATGCCTGGACCGACGCCGAAGACCGCACGACGGGCCTGCGCCTGTTGCGCGTGCCGGAACACGCCGGCTCGGCGACCCTGGGCTGGACGGGCGACCGGGTTTCGGGCGCGCTGACGGTGAGGGCAGAAGGCGATCAGGACGACAGCGGCGGCTTCTCGACCGTGGCGCGCGACGGCTTCGTCACCGCGAACCTGAACGCGGCCTTTGAACTGACCGACCAGGTCACATTGACGGCGCGGATGGAGAATCTGAGCGACGAACACTATCAGCAGGTGTTCGGTTACGGAGAGCCGGGACGGTCCGGCTATGTCGGGATCAGGCTGCGCTACTGATCCGGGCGCGGGCGCCGGCGGTGAAGGCCGCCGGCGCTTCCAGCGCCAATGATCCCCAGTCCAGATTGGGGCAGGGGGCGTGGGCGGCGGCCAGGATGGCGCGCAGTTCGGCGGCGGAGGCGACGCTGGCCACGACCTTGTCCACCCCTTTGAGCGCCAAGGCGTAACCCAGGGCCGCCTGCATCGGGTCGCAGCGTTGTTCCGCCAGGCGTCGGCGCGTGCGCGACAGGGCCTGGGCGTGGCTGGCCAGTTCGGCCGGAAGATCGTCGCCGCCCGCGAACAGCAGGCCGCCGGCGAAGACCGAAGACAGATGAACCGATGCGCCCGTATCGGCGATGGCCTCCAGCACGCCGTCCTGGGCCGCGCGCTGGTCCAGCAGGCTGCACGGCACCTGGACCACGTCCGCTTCGAGACGTCGGGCCAGCAGGGCGGGGCCGTCCTCCAAAGTGGCGCAGAAACCGATGCGGCGATAAAGGCCGCGATCCTTCAGGCTGCGGGCGCGATCCCACAGGGCGCGACCCTCGGCCCCGGCCAAGTCGGCGGCGTTGGAAATCAGCAGAACGTCGCCGCGCGGCAGACCCATTCGTTCCAGCGAGCGCCGGGCGCGAGCCTCGACCCGGTCCAGGCCTTCGCTCAGCGGCACGGTCCGAACCGTGACCTGGAAGGGGGAGGGGAAGGGCCAGGCCTGACCCAGCAGGCGTTCGCCGTCGCCCTCGGGCCGGGTGGCGATCAGTTTGACGCCGGCGTCGGCCCCTGTCTGAAGCAGGAAACGCATGGCGTCTTCGCGGGCGCCCGACGGCGCGCTCATGAAGGCGCCGGGCGCGCGCTCGGGCTCTGTCACCACGGCGAGAGCCAGGCGATGGATGGGCGACGACGCCGAAGGTGTGGCGGGGGAATACGACACGCCCGCACAATGACGCCCAATGCTTAAGGGACGCTGAGCGAGACCTTAAGCGAACCCTACTTATCCACCGCTGATATGCGCAATCCGGCGAAAATCAGGCATCCGCGTCGGGCTGGCGATCCGGGTGGGCCGAGGCGAAGGCGGGGTGCGCCTGGGCGGTCGCCTCGATGGCCAGAAGCCGGGGCCAAGGGGACAGGTCCATGTTGAACCGACGCGCCGAATAAAGCTGTGGAATCAAATAGCAATCCGCCAGCGTCGGCGCGTCGCCGAAACACCAGGCGCCGCCGTGGCGGGCGACCAAGGCCTCAAGAGCATCGAAGCCCGGCGCGATCCATCCGGCGGCCCAGGCGTCAACGGTCGCCTGATCGGCCTCGAAGTTTGACCTTAACGCCTTTAGCACCCGCAGGTTGTTCAGTGGATGAATGTCGCAGCCGATCAGGGCGGCCATGGCGCGCACGGCAGCGCGATCGTTGGCGTTTGTCGGCAGCAGGGCCGGCTGGGGATGGGTTTCCTCCAGCCATTCCAGGATGGCCGGGCTCTGGGTGACGATCATGTCGCCGTCCTGAAGGGCGGGGACCATGCCTTGCGGGTTCAGCGCCAGATAGTCGGCCGTCTTCTGCTCCCCCTTGCGCAGGTCGTGGGCGGCGAGGTCGTAGCCGAGCCCTTTCAGGTTCAGGGCGATGCGGACGCGGTAGCTGGCGCCCGAACGCCAGTAGCCGTGCAGGATCATGGCTGGATCTCGAAGCTGAGCGTCTGCAGACCCTCGACGGTGACGACCACGCGGTCGCCGGGGCTGACGGGGCCGACGCCGGACGGGGTGCCGGTGAAGATCAGGTCGCCGGGCTGCAGGCTCCACAGGGCCTGCGCCGCCGCGACGATGCGGTCGGGGTTCAGGATCATGTCGTCCAGCGCGCCCGCCTGCTTGACCTCGCCGTTGACGCTCAGGCCGATGGCACCGGCGGGATGGGGCAGGGCGCCCAGGGTGATGGGTCCGCACGGCGCCGACTGGTCAAAGCCTTTGGCGGCGTCCCAGGGACGGCCCGCCTTCTTGGCCTCGGCCTGGAGATCGCGGCGCGTCAGGTCGCAACCGACGGCCCAGCCGACGATGGCGACGCCGCCGTCCGCATCCGGCCCGATGGCCGCGACCAGTTCGGCCTCGTAATGCAGGTTCGCCGTCGCCGAGGGATAAGCGGGGTTCGCCCCGTCCGACACCACGGCGTCGCCGGGCTTGGCGAAGAAGAAGGGCGTCTGCTTGTCGGGGTCCGACCCCATCTCGCGCGCATGGGCGGCGTAGTTCTGGCCTACGCACAGGATACGACGGACGGGAAACCGCTGGTCCGATCCGACGATCGGCAGCGACGGGACGGGGCGGGGTGCGAACAGCCATTGGGTCATGGCCAGTGTTCTAGTGCGGCGAAAAGCCCGTGGCGAGAGCGCAGGCGGGCGCCCATCTGTTGGAACCTCGTCGAACATGTGGCGTTGCAACACGGGGTTCTCTATTCTACCGCCAAGCTTTCAACGGAGCGCGCATCATGGCCACCACCAAGGCCCGAGAAGACATCAAGGCCGACCTGAAGACCCTCAAGGAGGATCTGAAGACCGGCGCCCGCGAAGAAACCCAGCGCCTGCGCGAGAAGGCGGCCGAGGCGGAAGCTAAGCTGCGCGCCAAGAGCGACGAAGTGCGCGACCAAGCCCGGGGCTATTATGACGAGGCCCGCGTGAAGGGCCGCGAATATTACGATGACGCCGCAGAACGCTTCGACGAGGCGCAACGCTATGTCGTCGAGCGCGTGCAGGAGCGTCCGCTTCAGTCCACCGCCGTGGCTCTGGGCGTCGGCGTCATCCTGGGCCTGCTGCTGGCCGGCCGCCGCCGCTGATGTTCAAGGGCATCGTCAAAAAGCTGGTGGCGACGGCCGTCGTCGCCGCCAGCGTGTTTCTGGCCGTCGTCTTTCTTGGCCTGTCCATCTTCTATGCGCTCAGCCTGACGTTGACGCCGCTGGGCGCGGCGGCCGTGACCTTCGGCCTGTTCGCCCTGGTCGCCCTGATCGTGACCGTCGTCTTCCTGAAGGGCGACAAGCACGACGAGAACGATGAAGAGGACGAACCGGAAGGTCTGTTGGCCAAGGTGATCCATATCGTGCGCGAGCGCCCGATCGTGGGCGCCGTCGGCGGTCTGGGCGCGGCCTTCCTGCTGCTGCGCAATCCGGCCCTGGCGGCGATCGTCGCCAGCATGGTCGCCGAGCGCAAGATGGATCAGGGCGGCTATTCGCGTCGTCGTCGTCGATAAGGCGCCCGAAGGACGGAACGGCCAAGCCGCGACAACGTTGATGTATCGGACCGACGAACGGCTCTCGGGTCGCCGACGGCAACATCAACTCAGGAGAGCCAAACCCATGATGCGTTGGGCAATTATCTTCCTGGTCGTGGCCTTGGTCGCGGCCGTCCTCGGCTTCGGCGGCATCGCGAACTTCTCGTTCGAGATCGCCAAATTCGTCGCTGTCGTCGCCATCATCCTGTTCGTCATCGCCCTTGTGGCCGGCGGACTTCGCGGACGCGGCGGCACGCCCCGACTATAACGGGCGAGACAATCAGATTGAGGGGCGAGACTTCGGTCTCGCCCCTTTTTCTATGCGCGAAACCTTTCCTGAAAAAGAACTTTACAATGCAAAGTTTGTGGGCGATGCTTCCTCATCGGATTTGAGGAGGAGAGACCCATGACTCGCGACACGCAGGCCATTCAGGACGACATCGCCTATATGCGCAGCCTCGCGCACGAGGGGCGCCACGCGCCGCTGCTGGCGGGACCGATGCTGGTCACCGCCGCCATCGTGTTCGGAAGCGCCAACCTGGGCCAATGGGCCATCCAGGCCGGGGTTCTGGACGTCACCCCTTGGGCCCAGCTTTGGCTCTGGATCGGCGCTGGCGTCGTCTTTGCCGTCGCGCTGACGATGCTGATCGGCCGTATGAAGGGCAAGCCGGGCATGAACTCGGCCGGCAACAAGGCGGTGGGCGCCGCCTGGACCGGGGTCGGCTACGGCATCTTCGTCACCTGGCTGGCGCTGGTGGCCTTGTCGTTCAAGACCGACAACTGGTCATGGATGGCGGTGATGCCGACGACGGTCTTGGTGGCCTATGGGTCGGCCTGGATGATCGCGGCGGCGATGACGAAGACGCGCTGGATGTCGGTGACGGCGCTGGCGGCCTATGTCGGCGCGGTCGCCGTGGCCTGGTTCATCGACAGCCCGGCGATCTATCTGGTCTTCACGGTCGTCCTGATGGCCGTGGCCCTGGTTCCCGGGATCATCCTGATGCGTCAGGAACCGTCGGAGATCGTCTGAGCATGGCCGATGATTTCGACATCAGCCGGATCGACGACGTGATCCATGGACGCATCCGGCTGGGGATCATGGCCTATCTGTCGGGTGCGGGGACGGCGGACTTCACCAGTCTGAAGACCCGGTTGCAGACCACGGACGGCAATCTGTCGGTCCATCTGCGCAAGCTCGAAGAGGCCGGTTTCGTCGCCGTGACCAAGAGTTTCAAGGGCCGAAAACCCCTGACCGAGGCCAGCCTGACCGACCAGGGCCGTGACGCCTTCGTGGCCTATCTGGATGCGATGGCGGGCCTGCTGCCAGAGCGGTGAAATCAAGCTAGAAGCGCGGGTATGACCACCCGTCTTCACGCCTTCGAGGCCATCGACAACTTCCGCGACTATGGCGACTACGCCACGACGGCCGGGCGGCGCGTGCAGCCCGGCCGTCTGCTGCGCTCCGCCCACCACGCGCGGGCCAGCGATGCGGATCTGGAGCGGTTGCGCCGGCTGGACATCGGGGCTGTGGTCGATCTGCGCCGGCCCGGCGAACGCCGCGACCAGCCGTCGCGTCGGCCGGAGGGATTCTCCGGTCTGGTGATCGAGGGCGGCGTGGACGACGGCGCCGAGGCGCCGCACATCACCTTCCTGAAGACCGCCGACCTGACGCCCGAGTCGGGTCGGCGCTTCATGGCCAAGACCTATCGGACCCTGCCGTTCGACGCGTCGCATCTGGATGTGTTCGGCCGCTATTTTCAGGCTCTGGCCGATCAGGACCGGGCGGTGGTGATCCACTGCGCGGCAGGCAAGGATCGGACGGGGTTCTTGGCCGCCCTGACCCACCACCTGCTGGGCGTGTCGCGCGACGACATGATCGAGGACTATCTGCTGACCAATGTCGCCGTCGATCTGGCCGGGCGCGCGCCGGGCATCGCCAGGAAACTGCACGAGATGACCGGCCGTAGGGCGTCCGACGACGCCGTCGTGGCCTTCCTGGGTGTCGAGGCCGCCTATCTGGAGGCCGCCCTCGCCGAGGTTGAGGCGCGGCATGGGTCGGTGGACGCCTATCTGCGCGACGCCCTGGGTGTCGATACAGCCCGGCGCGACCGGATCGTGGAGCGACTGTCGGCGTGAACGCGGTTCTGAACCACCTCTTTACGCGCGACGCGCCGTGGGTCGAGCCGGTCGAGGTCGCAGTGGGACTGGGCGGCGGCGACGGGGCCTTGGCTCTGTTGTCGGATGGCGGACCGGGCGGGCGCTGGTCGCATATCGCCACGGCGCCGGACCTTGTTCAGGTCGGCCCTGTCGATGACGCCGCGCTGTTCCAGGCGCTGCGAGACCCGGCGTTCGGCGCAGGTGTGGTGGGCTTGGCCGCCTATGATGCGGGCGCGCGGCCGGCGACCGGGCGGCGAGAGACGACATGGCCCGACCTGATGCTGGCACGCTATCCAGCCATGCTGACCTTCGACCATCATCGGCGCACCGTGCGCGCCGTGGGGCGAGGGGCGACGGCTGAGCAAGCCAGCGAGGCAGCGGAGGTGGCCCTAGGGTGGCTGTCGAACGCCGCCGTCGTCGCGCCACCGTCGGCGCCGGCCGAGACCTTCGAGGCCGAGATGTCGCCGGGCGCCTATCGCGCCGCCGTGTCGGACGTGGTGGATCGAATCGCGGCGGGCGAACTGTTCCAGGCCAATATCGCGCAGGCCTGGTCCGGAGCCTTGAAGCTGAACGCCGATCCCTTCGACGTCTTTCTGCGACTTCAGCAGGATCGCGCATCGCCGTTCGGGGCCTATTGGCGGATCGGGGAGCGGGCGCTGGTATCCAACTCGCCCGAGCTGTTTCTCGCCTTCGACGCCGCCAGCCGCCGCATCGAGGCGCGACCGATCAAGGGCACCCGCCCCCGCGCCGCCGATCCGGTCCTGGACGCGGCCTTGGCGAACGAGCTGAAGGCCAGCGCCAAGGATCGGGCCGAAAACCTGATGATCGTCGATCTGATGCGCAACGACCTGGCGCGGGTGTCCCAGGCGGGATCGGTCCGCGTCGAGACCCTGTTCGAGGTCGAGAACCATCCGACCGTGCATCATCTGGTCTCGACCGTGACTGCACGGGCAAAGGCCGGCGTCGGCCCCGCCGACCTTCTGGAGGCGACCTTCCCGCCGGGCTCGATCACCGGCGCGCCCAAACATCAGGCCATGAAGGTCATCGCGGCGCATGAGCCCCCGCGCGGGCCGTGGTGCGGATCGCTGTTCCTGATCGAGGACGGCGGGACGTTGACTGCGTCGGTCCTGATCCGAACGGCCGGCTTTGAACGCGCCGGCGACGTCTGGCGTTTCCGCACCCTGGCCGGCGCGGGAATCGTCGCCGACAGCGATCCAGTGGAGGAAGAGGCCGAGACCGACGCGAAGATTTCGGCGATGCGCGACGCTCTGATCGGATATTAGGTCAGCAGCCCGTGCAGGCGATCACGTCGGCCGTGCGGGGACGCAGATAGGCCATCCGCTTGAACTGGGTGACGTAGGGCGCGACGCGATCGAACGGCGATCTGTAGTCGTAGTTCGCCTCGGACACGATGACGGATTCGCCGTCGGTGAGCATGTCGGAAGGGAGCTTGGCTTCCGCCACCGTCAGTTTCGCGGTGATGCCCTTTCCGACGCTCCAATCGACCCGGTAGGTCGTCGCATTGACCCGCGTGACGCTTGAGACCCGCTGGGTCAGGCCGCTCGCTGCAAAAGGTTTCATAATCAGATCGCCGAAAGCGAGCATATCCTGGATTTCGGTCTTGGTGACGGAATCGGATTGGGACACCAGGTCCGCCGTCATCGCGGCGACATGTCCCGTGCGTTTCAGCGCCATATAACCCTGGCAGAATTCGACCATGCCGAAATAGAACACGATCAGGATCGGTGCGAGGAAGGCGAACTCCACCGCCGCCAGGCCGCGCGTGTCACGTCCCAGCGCCCTGAAGCATGAGATCAGGCCGGACCTACGCATTCCAGGGCTCGTTGCGGAAGGCGGTCGTGGAGCGCAATATGATCTTGCCGACCCCCAGCGGCGAGGTGGCCTGGCTCAACATCGGGGTAGCGAGCGGATGCACATACCAGACGCTGACCAGAATGAAATCGCCGGGCTTGCCGCCGTCGTAGATGGTCTTCTTCTCGTCCATCGCGCCGTTGGTGATCGGATCGGGAGGATTGGGCTCGGTGAATTTGGGGATCACGCGGACGTCCACGGTCGCGCGATTGGCGCAGTCGCTTTCGAACAGCATCATGCGGCTGCAGAACTCGGTCTTGAAGCGGGCGGCGTTGAACTTCTGCTGATCGGCCTGTCCGGTGCGGACCAGGCGGCCGGCTTCGGTGGTCGCCGTCTCCATGACCGAATCCAGAATGAACACGACGCCCAGTTCCAGGATCGAGAAGATCATCAGGAAGAAGGGAAGAGCGACCATGGCGAACTCGACCGCCGCCGCGCCTTCACGCTTGGGTCGGCGCCGCGAACGACGCTGACTGGCGGCCGATGGATCCGGGGCGCTCATATCCGGGGTCAGGGGGCGGTCGGCGCGGCTGTCGGAGCGACGCGAACGCTGGGCGCGCAGGAAGAGCCGCAGGCCATTTCCGTCGCTTGGGCGCCGCGCCAGACGCGAACCGAACCCGTCGAGCCCCCGGACACGACGATCTCACGCTGGAACAGGGTGCGGCCGACGCTGTCGACCACGGCGACCTCGGTGACGCCATAGCCCTTGCCGACGATGAAAAGGGTGTTGGCGTCAACCATGGATACGTCCGCGATCTGCGAGTTGCCGACGATGACCGAGGCGGCCGCGCCGCGCAGCTGGACCCGGGTCGAACGATCAATCTCGACGTTGAGCGGTCCGTTCTGGGCATGCGCCGCGATAGGGGCGGCGACGAGGGCGAAGGCGAGGACTTGCGCCAGGACGGGGGCGGAGATGCGAGACATCGGCGGCTCTGAATGACGGCGCGTGCGGACGCGGACGCACGCATGATGCGCCGATGATCCTCAACAAAGGCTGAAGCGTCGGGATGAGAATTTTCTTTGGTAAATCTGCGCGTAACCAAACCTCGTGACTCAGATTTAACGGGGGTCTGGCATTTTGATCCTGCGTTTGGGGGTCAAGCGGGCTACCGGCTCCCCCCGCCAAGTTGCTCGCTAGACCATTTTGAAAAAAAGGACCTACCCATGACCAAGTTCATCTCGCGCTTCGCCAAAGACGAATCGGGCGCCACCGCCATCGAATACGGCCTGATCGCTGCTCTGATCGCCGTCGCTCTGATCACGGTGCTCGGCACCATGAGCACCAGCTTGAAGGCGACCTTCACCAAGGTCTCGACCGAACTGAACAAAGCGAACACGTAATCGTCGAGTGATCGACGTAGAGACGGGGGCCGGAGCTGAAAAGCTCCGGCCCCTTTTCTTTTTGGCAACCCAACCTTAAGCCCTGACGGGCAAGATAGGCGTCATGGATATTCTGCTGCTCATCGTGCTCGGCGTGTTTCCGGCCCTCGTGATCGTCGGAGGTCTGCATGACCTGATCACGATGAAGATTCCCAACTGGGTCTCCCTGGCCCTGATCGCCGCCTTCTTTCCCGTCGCCTTGCTGATCGGCGCCGCGCCGATGGACATCGCCATTCACGTCGGGATCGGCGTGGCTGCGCTTTTGGTCGGAATGGGCATGTTCGCGGCCGGATGGGTCGGCGGCGGCGACGCCAAGCTGCTGGCCGCCAGCTGTCTGTGGATGGGATCGACCGGCGTCGCGCCCTTCCTGCTGTGGACCGGCATCGCGGGCGGTGCCTTCTGCCTGTTCCTGATGACCGCGCGTCAATATTTCCCGATGGTCGCGCCGTCGGTGTCGCAAGGCTGGGTCGTCAATCTGATGCAGCCCAAGGGCGACATCCCCTATGGCGTCGCCATCGCCGCCGGCGCCCTGTTGGCCCTGCCGGAAAGCGGTCTGCTGCTGACCTTCGCGTCGGGTCGTTGAGGTTGCACGGACCAGCGTTCGCACCGCTTAGGAAGCGTTAACCCGTAAGGGTCATGATCGTTAACGGTAGGCCTCGGGGACTGAATCCGAACACAGCGCCTGCTGGAGACATTCTGGATGAAGCCCGCCCGTATCGTCGTCATCTGCATCGCCGCCGTCTCGGCCATCGGTTTGGCCCTGGTGGTCCGGGCCATGGGGTCGTCGTCCAACCAACCCGCCGCACCGGCCGCCGCCGCTCAGGTCGAGACGCGCCCGATGGCCAAGGTGCTGGTCGCCGCCAAGGATCTGGAGCCCGGCCAACGTCTGGTCGAAGGCGATCTGGCCTGGAAGGACTGGCCGGTCGACGAGGTCAATCCGGTCTTCATCACCGACGGCTCCACGCCCGTTCCCGCCAAGCCCGCCGCCGATAACGCGGCCGAGAAGACAAGCGGGGCCGTTGAGGGCGTCGCCAAGGCCGTGACCGACATGGCCGGGCCCGGCGCCAAGTCCGACTATATCGGCTCGGTCGTGCGCGAGCCCATTCTGGCCGGTGAACCGATCGTGGCGCGCAAGATCGTGCGGGCCGGCGACAGCGGCTATTTGGCCGCCTATCTCGAACCGGGGATGCGCGCGATGGCGATCGCCGTCACCGTGGAATCCGCCGCAGGCGGCTTCATCCTGCCGGGCGACCGGGTCGATGTGGTCCTGACCGCCGAAACCAATCGCAACGGCGCGGTCGAAGGCGCCTCCAAGTCCAAGTTCATCTCCGGCACCGTTCTGCAGAACATCAAGGTGCTGGCCATCGACCAATCGACGCGCGCCGGCGACGACGAACAGGCGGTGGTCGGCGCGACCGCCACTCTGGAAGTCCGTCCGCAGGACGCGGAAATGCTGGCCCAAGCCAAGGCCGAGGGCGAACTGTCGCTGTCGCTGCGCTCCTATGCCGATACGGCCGGCCCATCCGGCGCCACGCACCGTCGCGCTGCGGCGACGGCCCAACCCCAAGCCGTTCGCATCTATCGCGGCGGCGCGCCCGAAGTGGTCGCCGTCCCATGAAAGCCGTTTCGATGCGCCGATCCGCGATGCAAAAGACCGCCGCCGTCGCGTGTGCTCTTCTGGCCAGCCTGACCGCCGTGCCGGCCGGCGTGGCCCAGACGCGGACCGCCGTGTCGATGGGCGCCGCGCCGCAAATGATCAATCTTCCGCGCGGCACGTCGTTCGCCGTCGATCTGCCCGCCGATGCGCGCGACGTGATCGTGTCCAATCCGCAGGTGGCCGAGGCCATGCTGCATTCGCCGCGCCGCATTACTGTGATCGGCATCGCGCCGGGCGAAACCGACGCCGTCTTCCTGGACGGGGCCGGACGTACGATCTTGAGCCTGCGCGTCCGCGTCGATGCGGGCACAAGCGCTCTACAGGACACGCTGAACCGCATGATCCCAGGCGGCCAGGTCAAGGCCGAGGCGGTCAACGACAGCATCATCCTGAGCGGCGTGGCCGAGAACCCTGCACAATCGACCCAGGCCAGCCGTATCGCCGCCGCCTTCGTGTCCGCGCCCGAAAAGGTCCTGAACCTGATCACTGTGCCGGGGTCGGATCAAGTGACGTTGAAGGTCCGCGTGGTCGAGGTTCAGCGCAACGTCATCAAGCAGCTGGGCTTCAACACGTCTGCGGTCATCGGCCGCCTCGGCGACACCCAATGGTTGTTGGGCAATGCAGCCACCTGGGGCGTCAATGGCGCGCTTTTGGGCGGCATCAGCACCGGAACGTCGATCGACACGACCAAGAACTATCAGTTGCAGCGGCCCTGCGGCGGGGCTTTCTCCGTCGGAGCGCTCTGCAACTTCACTGTCAACGGTCCAGAAGACGCCTCCAACTGGGATACCGCGGCTGCGGGCACCGGTCCGGGCTCGGATGGTCTGAACAAGGGCGAGGCCATGTTGAAGGCCTTCGAGCGCGTGGGTCTGCTGCGCACGCTCGCCGAGCCGAACCTGACCTCCGTAAACGGTGAGGCCGCCAGCTTCCTCGCCGGCGGTGAGTTCCCCGTTCCTGCCAGCCGTGACGCTCAGGGCCAGATCACGGTTCAGTACAAGCCCTATGGCGTGGGCCTGGCCTTCCGTCCGGTCGTGCTGTCGGGCGGCCGCATCAGCCTGCAGGTCAAGGTCGAGGTGTCCGAACTGTCGTCGCAGGGCGGCCTGACCATCGGTGCGGGAACGCCGTCCTCCATCACCCTGCCGGGCCTGACGGTCCGTCGCAGCGAGAACACCATCGAAATCCCCTCGGGCGGATCGATGATGATCGCCGGCCTGCTTCAGGAAAGCAGCCGCCAGACCGTGGATTCGCTGCCCGGCGTCACCAATCTGCCGGTGTTGGGATCCCTGTTCCGCTCGCGCGACTATCTGATGGGCGAGACCGAGTTGGTGGTCATCGTCGAGCCCTATATCGTCAGCCCGACCTCGCCTGGCCGGATGCAGACGCCGGCCGACGGCCTGCGGATCGCCGAAGACAGCCAGACCATCCTCTTCGGACAGCTGAACCAGGTCTATGGCCTGCCCAATGCGCCCCCGGCCGGCTCGGTCGGCTATGTGATCGAGTGAGCGACATGAACCGCACCCCGATTATCGTTTTCTTGGCTGCTACGCTTTCGCTTGGCGGCTGTGTCGGCGGGCCGGCAAGCCTGGGCGGGGAACCGCCGTTGACACCCACCTCGCGCTATCAGCTTCAGGTCGAGCCTGACCTGGACCGAATCGCCCTGGCGGTTCACGACACCGGCCTGTCGCCGGCGCAGGCCGAGGCCCTGCAGGCCCTGGTCGGACGCTATCGCTACATTGACGCCGTGCCGATGGTGATCGAGGCGCCCGCCGGAAACGATCCGGTCGCGCTGAAGACCGCCTATGACATCAAGTCCATACTGGCGTCGTCCGGCGTGTCGCCGGATCGCATCACCCTTGTCAGCTATGCCGCGCCAGATCCGAGGGCGCCGGTGGTGGTCGGCTATCAGACCGTCCGCGCCGCCGTGCCGCAATGCGGGACGACCTGGGGCAATCTGAGCCGCACCGGAGACAACCGGTCCGCGTCGAACTTCGGTTGCGCAGTCACGGCCAACCTCGCCGCCCAGATCGAGGATCCGCGCGACATTCAAAGACCTCGTGCGATGACGCCTGCCGACGCGGGACGACGCACTGTGGTGTTCGATCTCTACCGGGCCGGCAAGCCGACGGCGGCCGAAGCCGAAACGCTGATCCAGGAGACCGCCGTCTCCCGTGCGGTGAACTAGACCCATGAGCACAGCCCCCGTCACCCGCGTGTTCGATACCTTCGACGACGCCTTCGACGTCGATATGGAGTTCGCCGAACCTTTGGCTGAGGTTTCGGCCGATCAAGCCCGGGCGCCGCTTCAGTTCACGGCCGCCGCGCCGGTTCAGCCCGCGCCCCAATCGCTTGCGCCTGTTTCAGCAGCGCCCGCCTATGTCCCCGAGACCGCAAGTTTCAACCCTGTCGGCGACGTCGTGGCCCAGGCTCAGGCCAGCCTGGTGGAAACCGGCCTTGCTTCCGCCGGCCTGGCGCCGTCCAGCGCCATCGGCGAGGTGTCGGTGCCGCGCATCGCTATCCACGTTTTCGCCGAGCGCCAGGATACGCTGGCGGCCGCCGAACGCGCGGCCCAGGATCGACGCCTGTCGCGTGCGACGACCCAGATCCGCGTCGGGGGCGTGGCCGCTGCGGTCGAGACCTATCATCACGAACCGACGCCGCCGCTGATCATCGTCGAGTGCCTGAAAGACCCCCAGACCCTGCTGTGGGAAGTCGATCAACTGGCCGAGGTCTGCGACGCGGGCACCAAGGTGATCGTCGTCGGGGCGACCAACGACATCATCCTGTTCCGCGAGCTGATGCGGCGCGGGGTCAGTGAATATCTGGTCGCGCCGTTACAGCCGCTGCAACTGATCGCGGCCATCGGCGGCCTGTTCAACGATCCGGCCCAGCCCTTCGTCGGCCGCACCATCGCCTTCGTCGGCGCGCGGGGCGGGGCGGGGGCCTCGGCCGTCGCGCACAACACCGCCTATGCGATCTCCGAGCGGATCGGCGCAAACACCGTCATCGTCGACTATGACCTGCCGTTCGGCACGGCCGGCCTGGACTTCAACCAGGACCCGCTGAGTGGCGTCGCCGACGCCCTGGGCCAGCCCGACCGGCTGGACGCCACCCTGCTGGACCGGATGATGGTCCGCTGCACCGACAAGCTGAGCCTGTTCGCCGCGCCCGCCAGCCTGGATACGGACTGGGACATCTCGACCGAGGCGTTCGAGGAGGTCACGAACCAGATCCGCGCTACGGCGCCGTTCGTGGTCCTGGACCTGCCGCACCTGTGGTCGCCGTGGATGCGCCGGACCCTGATCAGCGCCGATGAGGTGGTGGTGGTGGCCACGCCGGACCTCGCCTCGCTGCGCAACGCCAAGAACATGATCGACCTGATCCGTCAGGGCCGTCCCAACGATGCGCCGCCGCGCCTGGTGTTGAACCAGGTCGGGGTGCCGGGGCGTCCCGAGATTCCGGCCAAGGACTTCGGCGCCGCCTTGGGCGTGCATCCCAGCCTGATCATTCCCTTCGACGCCAAGACCTTCGGCGCGGCCGCCAACAACGGCCAGATGATCCTAGACGCCGGGGCCAAGACCAAGTCGGCCGAGGCCTTCCAGACCCTGGCCCAGATCGTCTCGCGGCGCGAACTGCCCATGGTGGCGGGACCGAAGGCCAAGCCGGGAAAGGCCGGCAAGGCCGAGAAGACCAAGCCGGCCGACGGCGCCTCGAAATCCCTGTTCGCCAACATGTTCAAGAAGCGCTGACGGATGTTCGGCAAACGCACAGGTCAGCCCGGCGCCGCGCCGGCGCCCCTGCGTCCGGCCCCTGCGCCCGGTGGCGGCGAACCTGTGTCGGTGTTCAATGTGGACGCCGCCGCTCCTGCGATGGCGGCCAAGGCGCCGGCCTATGCCTATGCCGACGAGGATATGGAACCGGCGGCGGACGCCTTCGATCGCGCGTCTGCGCCCACCCAGCCTGCGCCGGCCGATCGCCTGGACGCGCTGGCTTCGCGTCCCAAGCCCAAGCCGGCTCCTGATGCTCCGCGCCCGACCGGCAACGTCGCCGGAACGGGTCCGAAGGCCACTGCGGGTCTTGAGCAGCTGAAGAAGGCCCAGGCCGTCGCCGAGATCGTCCGGGAACAGAGCGACTATTATCACGCCACGAAGACGACGATCTTCAATGCCTTGATGAACACCATCGACCTGGCTCAGCTGGCGCATCTGGACCAGAAGGCCGCGTCGGAAGAAATCCGCGACATAGTCGCCGAACTGGTCGCGATCAAGAACGTCTCCATGTCGGTCGCCGAGCAGGAGCATCTGGTTCAGGACATCGTCAATGACGTCCTGGGCTATGGGCCGCTGGAGCCGCTGCTGGCGCGTGACGACATCGCCGACATCATGGTTAACGGCGCCGGCCGGGTCTTCATCGAGGTGGCGGGCAAGGTTCAGCTGACCAACGTCCGTTTCCGCGACAACACCCAGCTGATGAACATCTGCCAGCGGATCGTGTCCCAGGTCGGCCGCCGCGTGGACGAGAGCAGCCCCATCTGCGACGCCCGTCTGCCGGACGGTTCGCGCGTCAACGTCATCGCTCCGCCGTTGGCGATCGACGGCCCGACGCTGACGATCCGGAAGTTCAAGAAAGACAAGCTGACGATGAAGAACCTGGTGGAGTACGCCTCCATCAGTCCAGGGGGCGCGCGCGTCCTGGGCGTCATCGGCGCGTCGCGATGCAATCTGGTCATCTCGGGCGGTACGGGTTCGGGCAAGACGACCCTGCTGAACACCCTGACGGCCTTCATCGACCCGACCGAGCGCGTCATCACCTGCGAGGACGCCGCCGAACTGCAACTGCAGCAGCCGCACGTGGTGCGTCTGGAAACCCGCCCGCCGAACCTGGAAGGCCAGGGCACGATCACCATGCGCGACCTGGTGAAGAACTGCCTGCGGATGCGTCCCGAGCGGATTATCGTCGGCGAGGTGCGCGGTCCCGAGGCCTTCGACCTGTTGCAGGCCATGAACACCGGCCACGACGGCTCCATGGGCACGCTGCACGCCAACAGCCCGCGCGAAGCCATCAGCCGGATGGAATCCATGATCACCATGGGCGGATACGGCCTGCCCTCGCGCACGATCCGCGAGATGATCGTCGGCTCGGTCGATGTGATCATCCAGGCCGCCCGCCTGCGCGACGGTTCGCGCCGCATCACCCACATCACCGAGGTGGTGGGGCTGGAAGGCGATGTGATCGTGACCCAGGACCTGTTCGTCTACGACATCACCGGCGAGGACGAGAACGGCAAGATCATCGGCCGGCACCGTTCGACCGGCATCGCCCGTCCGCGGTTCTGGGATCGCGCCCGCTATTACGGGCTTGAGCGCGAGCTGGCCGACGCCCTGGACGCGGCGGAGTAGACCATGCTGCCGATCCTCGCCGCCGTTCTGGCCTTCATCACCATCGGCGGCCTGGGCTGGGTCTACGTCGGGGGCGACGATTCGTCGGCCCAGGCGGTCAAGCGCGCCCAAAGCCTGGGCGAGGCCAAGAAGAACCCCGCGATCGCCCGCAAGGCGGCCGCCGCCAATACGCCCGAGGCGCGGCGCAAACAGATCCTGATCCAGCTTCAGGAAGCGGATCGCCGCGAACGCAAGGCGCGCACCACCCTGGCCGCGCGCCTGAAACAGGCAGGTCTCAGCCTGAATGTGCGCACCTTCTACATCATCTCCGCCGTGGTCGGCGTGGTGGCGGCGCTGGTCGCCTTCGTGCTAGGCCTGCCTGTTCTCGCGGTGCTGGGCCTCGCCCTGGTGTTCGGCCTGGGCCTGCCGCGCTGGGTCGTCGGCTTCCTGGCCAAGGGGCGGATGAAGAAGTTCTCGCTGGAGTTTCCCAACGCCGTCGACGTCATCGTGCGGGGCATCAAGTCGGGCCTGCCGGTCCACGAATGCTTCAAGATCATCGGCCGCGAAAGCCCGGCGCCGCTGGGGCCGGAGTTCCAGAAGTTGGTCGAGGGTTTGGGTGTGGGCCTGACGCTGGAGCAGGCGCTGGAGAAGATGTTCGAGCGGATGCCTACGCCGGAACTGCGCTTCTTCACCATCGTCATCGCCATTCAGCAGAAGACCGGCGGCAACCTGGCCGAGGCCCTGGGCAACCTGTCGGGCGTGCTGCGCGCGCGCCGGATGATGGGCGAGAAGATCAAGGCTTTGTCGTCCGAAGCCTTGGCCTCCGCCGGCATCATCGCCTCCCTGCCGCCTGCGGTTATGACGATGGTGATGTTCACGACGCCGTCCTACATGATGCCGCTGTTCACCGACTTCCGCGGCAACTTCATGCTGTTGATGGCGGTCTGCCTGATGGCGACCGGCATCTTCGTGATGAAGCGCATGATCTCGTTCAAGTTCTGAGGCGGGAATCATGGAAGGCTTCATCCGCTTCATCACCGACCCGCAGAACCTGCTCAGCATCGGCGTGGGCGTGCTGGTCTTCGCCACCGTCATGACCCTGCTCTCGTCGATGAGCGGGGGGGTGAAGCTGGACAAGCGGATGAAGGCCGTCGCCGAACGCCGTGACGATCTGAAGCGCCGCTCGCGCGCCAATATGGCGGCCGGCCAGGGCGCGCTGCGTCACACCGACGACGGGTTCAAGAAACGGATCGTGGATCGGCTGAACCTGACCAAGCTGCTGGAGGATCCTAAGGTCGCCGGTCAGATGGCCCAGGCCGGCTATCGCGGGCCGCGCCCGCTGACGACCTTCTACTTCTTCCGCTTCGCCTCGCCCTTCGTCTTCATGATCGTGGCGGCCTTCTACATGTTCGTGATCAAGATCGTGGACTGGCCCACGATGAACAAGCTGACGCTGGTCATGGCGGCGGCGGTCGCGGGTTTCTATGCGCCCAATCTGTATCTGAAGAACCGCATCACCAAGCGCCGCACCTCGATCATGCAGGCGTTTCCCGATGCGTTGGACCTGCTGCTGATCTGCGTCGAAGCCGGCATGTCCATCGAGGCGGCGATCACCAAGGTCAGCCAGGAAATGGGGTCGTCGTCGATCGATTTAGCCGAGGAGTTGTCGCTGCTGTCGGCCGAGCTCAGCTATCTGCCCGACCGGCGGATGGCCTATGAAAATCTGGGCAAGCGCACCAACCATCCGGGCGTGAAGTCGGTCGCCACCGCCATGACCCAGGCCGAGACCTATGGCACGCCGCTGGCGACCGCCCTGCGCGTCATGGCCAAGGAAAACCGCGACCTGCGCCTGTCCGCCGCCGAGAAGAAGGCCTCGGCCCTGCCGGCGCAGCTGACCGTGCCGATGATCCTGTTCTTCCTGCCGGTGCTGTTCATCGTCATCCTGGGACCGGCGATCCTGAACGTCATCGACATGATGAAAGAGGGCGGCTAGGCGGCCTCCGCCGCCGCCTTCAGACCCTCGGCCGCGCGCTCCAGCGCGCCCTTGATCGCCGGGCGGTGCTTGTCGTGGAACAGTTCGCCGCGCAGGCCAGAGAAGCGGATGCCGACCGTCAGTATGCAGTTGCCGGGGCCCAGCTCCTCGATCTGGATGTAGCGCAGGCTCTGAAACAGGAAGCCGCGTCGTTCGGCCCAGACCAGACGCATGCGCGGCTGCCATTCGACGACCTGGGCCAGGGCCTGACGCTCGGGCATATCGGGCCAGGCCTCGGTCATCGTCAGCCGGCCGCCATAGGCGATAGCGCCTTCGACATCGGTGTCGACCGGGTTCCAGGCGCTCCAGCCGGACAGGTCGGCGATCAGATCCCAGATCCGGTCCGAGGTCGCCTGAACGCCGACGCGTTTTTCGATACGAGTGTCATCCATGGTTTCGCTCTGGCACGGCTTGTCGCCGGAAGGAAGGCGCAACCCGCCGTCTGGCTTCAGTCCGGTTCGACCAGTTTCAGCCGACGCCCGTCGTCCAGCCCCAGCCGCGTCTTGACCTCGAACAGGTCGGCGCCGGCGGGAATGATCAGCAGTTTCTTGGGATGGGCGGCGTTGACCGCCACCACTCCGCCCTTGGGGCAGATGTCGAAACAGTCGGTTCCCGCCACCGTCAGCGCGCCCTTGCGCCCCTGTTTCCCCTTCTTCAGGTGCAGATATTTCCGCAGGGCCTTCTTCAGCGTGAGGTCGCCGTCCGGCCCGAACCCGCCGTCCAGCTTCTTCGAACATTTGCGGCACACCAGCACGACGTCGCGCCACTCGGTCGTCGTGCTCTTGATCGGCTTGGCCATGATTCGAGTGTCGCCGAGCGATCGGCGTTGCACAAGCGGCCCCGGCGCCCCCATCCTGCGTCTCCTCCGATTTCACGGGATCTTCACATGCGCCGCCTGTTCGCCGTCTCCACCCTGACGCTGCTGCTCGCGGCAGGCGCTGCCCCGGCCCAGGCTCAGGTCGATGCGGCGACCGTGGACGCCGCCGTCCAGCGCGTGACGCCCCAGGTGGTCGAATGGCGCCGCGACTTCCACCGGCATCCCGAACTGGGCTTCGCCGAGACCCGCTCGGCCGCCGTCATCGCCGAGCACCTGCGGTCCCTGGGGCTGGAGGTCCGCACCGGGGTCGGCAAGACCGGCGTCGTCGGCATCCTGCGCGGCGCCCGGCCCGGCCGGGTCGTGGCCCTGCGCGCCGACATGGACGCCCTGCCGGTGCAGGAGGCGACGGGTCTGGACTTCGCCTCCACCGCCACCGGGACCTATATGGGCAATACGGTTCCTGTCGCCCACGCCTGTGGCCACGACATGCATATGGCCATGTTGATGGGGGCGGCTCACGTCCTGGCCGGGATGAAGGATCAGATCGCCGGCACGGTGGTCTTCGTCTTCCAGCCGGCGGAGGAGGGCGCCCCTCCTGGCGAACCCAAGGGCGGGGCCGCCCTGATGATCGCCGAGGGCGCGCTGAACGATCCCAAACCCGAGGCCATCTTCGGCCTGCACGTCGTGCCCGGCCGTCCGGGCAGCGTCTTCTATCGGCCCGAAGGCTTCATGGCCGCCTCGGACCGCGTGGACATCAGTCTGAAGGGCAAACAGACGCACGGCGCCTGGCCGTGGCGCGGAGTCGATGTGATCGCGGTGGCCGGCCAGGTGATCGAGACGGTCAACACCCTGACCGCCCGCACGGTCGACCCGACCACCACCCCGACGGTCTTCACCATCGCCACCCTGAACGCCGGCGTCCGCTATAACATCATCCCCGACAGCGCGACCCTGTCGGGCACGCTTCGCACCTTCGATACGGCCCAGCGCGACGCCCTGGTCGCCCGCGCCGAGACCGCCATCGACCATGTCGCCGCCGCCTATGGCGCCACCGCCGAGTTCGGCGTCAAACAGAACGCCGCCCTGGTGTTCAACGACCCCGGCTTGTCCGCCTGGCTGGCCCCGGTCCTGATCGAGGCGGCGGGCGAGGGGAACGTCAACCCCGCCACGCCCCCGACCACGGTCGCCGAGGACTTCAGCTATTTCCAACAGGTCATCCCCGGCGTCTTCTACCATCTTGGGGCCAGTCCTGACGGCGTGGACCCGTCCCAGTCCGCGCCAAACCACTCGCCGGAGTTCTCACCGAACGAGAAGGTGCTGCCGCTGGGGGTGAAGACGCATGTCCTGACGGCGCTGCGGTTCCTGGAGCGGAGTTAGAGGAAGGAGAGCTGTTTAAGACCGGTGCTGCCCTTGCGTTGAGCTTTCGCATTCGGGCGCTAGAAGTTCGCTGTCACGCTGTATATGGACGAGATGCAGAACATTGATATCAAGGGTTATGTCGCTCGGGCCATCTTCCAAAGTGGTCTGGAACTGACGCTAGATCGAGGTGACATCCTTGTAGTTGTCGGGCCCAATAATGCCGGCAAGAGTCGCTCTCTTAAAGATATATCAGCGTCCCTTGAATCCCGAGCGGAAGGCGTGGTGGTCAAGGAAGCGGATTTCATCCGCATAACGCCGCTTGAGGATATTGAGGCCTGGATCGAACCCTTCCGTGGTGCCAACGGCACGGTGTCGGTCGGGGGTGCCGCCTTTCCCATGGGCATGTTAAAGAATTGGTGGGGCGATCAGAAGAAGGGGCTTGGGAAATTTCTCCATGGCCGGTCTGTCTCCGAGTTAACAACGCGGGCTCGCCTAGCTGACTGCGATCCTGCGGCGACGTATGATCGTCGTGATCCTTTCTCGGCGGATCATCCGTTCCAACATTTCCACCGAGACGATAAGCTGGAGCTTAAAGCGTCCAAACTATTTCGGCGGGCCTTTAAGAAAGACTTGGTTATCCATACGGGAAACTCAAAAAACATCCCCGCATATGTGGGTGATCGTCCCAAACCCGGTAGGGGCGAAGATCGGCGCTCTTCGACGTATTTGGATCGCATCGAAACGTTGGATAAGCTTGAAGAGCAGGGCGACGGTATGCGCAGCTTCGCCTCAATCTTGGGCCGTGTGCTTGCTGAACGGCGTCCACTGATCATTATAGATGAGCCTGAGGCATTCCTACACCCGCCGCAGGCGCGCCTGCTCGCCGAGATAATTGGTGCGGAGGCGGCCGACCGACAGATGCTCTTGGCCACTCACAGCAGCGAAGTATTACAAGGGCTGCTTGGGAATCACTCTGAGAGAGTCTCCGTGGTCCGGCTTACGCGGACCCGCAAAGGCGGCGGCGCTGTGCTTTTGGCCAGGAAGAAGTTGCAGGATCTTTGGAAAGATCCCATCCTACGCTTCAGTAATGTGATGGACGGCCTGTTTCATGATGCCGTCATTTTAACTGAAGCTGACGCCGACTGCCGATTTTACGAGGCGCTAGCCTCTGTATCAACCAACCCGGAAATACGGCCGGACATTCACTACACTTACAGCGGCGGCAAAGACCGGCTGGCGGTCGTGGTGACGGCGCTTCGCGCGCTGAAGGTGCCAGTGGTCACAATCGCTGACTTTGATCTGCTCAACAACGAGGCAACCATGTCCCGCATTGTTGCAGCTCATGGTGGGAACTGGGCGAAGCTTGAGCCTGACTGGAGGACGTTAAAGGCGGCAGTTGAGGAGAACGCCAGTTTCGTCGGTGCTGACCGATTTAAGACCGAGATGTCTGCCTTGATTAAGACTGTGAAGCCTGGGGGAGCCGTCGAGAAGACAATCCTCTCAAATGTGAAAGCACTAGCTCGCAACGCATCGCCCTGGGACCATGCCAAGCAAAGTGGGTTAGCAAGTCTGCCTAATGGCCCAGCGACCCAGGCGGCCAAGGCGTTGCTCGGCGGACTGAAAGCGATAGGGATCTTTGTCGCACCGGTAGGAGAAATGGAGGGCTTCTGCCGAAGCGTTGGTGGCCATGGACCGCGCTGGGTAGCAGAGGTCACAAAGAGGGATTTAGCCCGGGATTTGGAGCTCGCTGAAGGTCGAGCGTTCATGAGCGAGGTCGTTGACCACATCAGTAAACAGCTAGCATGAATGCCGCTCGGTGGCGTAGGCGGCTAGTTCTTCTTGTGCGGGGCAGCTTCCAGTGGGTGGAAAAGCCCCTCCCATCCCAATGCCTCAAGAAAAACGCCGCTTTTTCCAAGGCGCTAATGCCAGAAAATGCCCCTCAACCCATCACGCCCCAAAACCGTGCGATACTCCCCGTCCGGTCTTTGACAACCCAATCTCCCACACCCCACGCCCCGGCCTAGCCGCGCGCGAAAAGACAAATTAGACGAAATAGAATCTCTTTTTTTCGCAGTGGATTCGTCTATTTCCCCGGCCTCACAACCTTTCAAATACCGTCTCGATCACCCGCCGATACACAGCCGTCAGCGTCTCTAACTCCGCCACCGGAACCCGTTCGTCGATCTGGTGCATGGTCTGGCCGACCAGGCCCAGCTCCAGCACAGGGCACAGGGCGCGGATGAAGCGGGCGTCGGAGGTGCCGCCGGTGGTGGAGGCCTCGGGCCGGCGGCCCGCGACGGCCTCGACCGCATCCTGCACCGCCGCGACGAAGACGCCGGGCTCGGTCAGGAAGGCCTCGCCGGAACACAGGTGATCCAGGCTGATCTGAAGCCCGGTCTCGGCCTGTATGGCGCCGGCCTCGCGGTTCAGCCAGTCGATCAGGCCGTCCCCCGTATGGCTGGGGTTGAAGCGGATGTTCAGCCGCGCCTTGGCCTGGGCCGGGATGATGTTGGTCGCCGGATTGCCGATGTCGATGCTGGTGATCTCCAGGTTCGACGGGGGGAAGTTCTCGTAGCCGTCGTCCAGCACATGGTCGTTCAGGCGGGCCATCAGCTTGGCGATCACGGGCGCCGGATTGGCCGCCCGTTCGGGATAGGCGACGTGGCCCTGTTTGCCCGTGACCGTGATCCAGGTGTTCAGCGAGCCGCGTCGCCCGACCTTGATCATGTCGCCCAGGTGCTGCGACGAAGAGGGTTCGCCCACCACGCAGGCGTCGATGACCTCGCCCTCGGCCGCCAGGGTCTCGACCACCCGTTTGGTGCCGTGAAGCGCCGGGCCTTCCTCGTCGCCGGTGATCAGGAAGGAGAGGGAGCCCTTCGGCTCGCCCTTCGCCAGCACCTGGGACACGGCGGCGACCCAGGCGGCGATCCCGCCCTTCATGTCCACCGCGCCGCGGCCGTACAGGACGCCGTCCTTGACCTCGGCGGTGAAGGGTTGCGACGACCACTGGTCCGACGGCCCGGTCGGCACCACATCCGTATGGCCGGCGAAACACAGGTTGGGCGCGGCGGTCCCGCGCCGCGCATACAGGTTCTCGATCCGCGCATGGACCCCTTCGCCTCCCGGCCCCTCGAAGGCCAGCCGGCGGCAGGTGAAGCCCAGGGCCGTCAGATGGCGTTCCAGCACATCCATCGCCCCCTCGTCGGCGGGGGTGACGGAGGGAATACGGATCAGGTCGCGGGTCAGTTCGACAGGATCGATCACAGGAGTTGATGCGCGGCTCATGCGGCTATGCTTTAGGGAAAACGCGCCAAGGCGAGAAGGCCCATGCCCAAGATCGATATCGACAGCGCGCCGAGAGGCGACGGCACGACCTATCCGGAAGAATTCGCCGACCCGTGCAAGCCGCGTCGCCGCTGGAAGCTGGGCGATGCTGCGGGCCTCAGCCAGTTCGGCGTCAACCTGTTGCGCCTGCCCGACGGCGCCTGGTCCAGCCAGAGGCATTGGCACGCCGAGGAGGACGAGTTCGTCATGGTGGTCGAGGGCGAGGTGGTGCTCATCGAGGACGACGGCGAGACCGTCCTGCGCGCCGGCGACTGCGCCGGGTTCAAGGCGGGCGTCCCCAACGGCCACAGGATCGAGAACCGATCCGGCCATGAGGCGGTGCTGCTTGAGGTCGGAACGCGCAGCCCGACGATCACCCCTTGCGATTATCCCGACATCGACATGGTGCTCCACGCGGGCGTCGACGGCTATTTCCACCGCGACGGCTCGCCCTATCCGAAACAATCCAGACGCACGTGACCACAGAAACCATAGATACCGGCCCCGCCGCCCCGCCCGTTCCGCCTTCGCCTCCAGAGGGGCCGTCCAGTCCATGGGGCATCCGCGACTTTCGCCTGCTGTGGTTCGGGCGGGTGGTCGCCGTGCTGGCGATTCAGATCCAGTCCTCGGCCCTGTTGTGGCAGGTCTATGAGATCGCACGGCGGGATCATCCGATCGAGGAGGCCAGCCTGTATCTGGGTCTGGTCGGCCTGTGTCAGTTCCTGCCGCTGCTGGCCTTCACATTGCCCGCCGGGGCCATGGCGGATCGGCGCGACCGCAAGCGCACGGTGTGGATATCCATCCTGGTCGAGGCCGCCTGTGCGGGCTCCTTCCTGGCCATGGCCCTGCACGGAAACCCGCCCCTGTGGGGCCTGCTGGCGGTGGCGGCCCTGTTCGGCGCGGCGCGGGCGTTTCTGGCGCCGGCCAGCCAAGCCTTCCTGCCGATGGTGGTGGGGCGCAAGGCCCTGCCGCCGGCCATCGCGGCCCAGTCCATCGCCTTCCAGACCGGGGCCATCGCCGGTCCGGCCCTGGGCGGGGTGATCGTCGGCGTGAACGTGCCCCTGGCCTATGCGGTGTCGCTGGGCATGTTCCTGTTGGCGGTCGCGGCCTTCATCCTGATCCGCACCAGCGGCAAGCCCGCGCCCCAGGCCAATCCCCTGTCGCCCATCGAGTCCGTCAAGGAGGGGCTGGCCTATGTCTACAAGACCAAGATCGTGCTGGGCGCCATATCTCTGGACCTGATCGTGGTGCTGTTCGCCGGCGTGGCCCTGCTGACGCCGATCTTCGCGCGCGACATCCTGCATGTCGGACCGCAAGGGTTCGGCCTTTTGCGGGCCTCGTTCGGGGTCGGCGCGATGGCGGTGGCGATCTATCTGAGCCGCTATCCGATCGTGCGGCACGGCGGGCGATGGATGTTCGCGGCGGTGGCGGTGTTCGGGATCTGCACGTTGACGTTCGGCCTGTCCAAGATCGTCTGGCTCAGCGCCCTGGCCCTGCTGATCGGCGGCGGCGCGGACATGATCAGCGTCAACATCCGCCAGACCCTGATTCAGCTGGCGACGCCCGACCATATGCGCGGCCGGGTGTCGTCGGTCTCCATGCTGTTCATCGGCGCGTCGAACGAGCTGGGCGAGGCCTATTCCGGGGTCATGGTGCGGCTGCTGGGCGCGGTCGGGGCGGCGGTGTTCGGCGGCTTCGGCGCTCTGGCGGCCACGGGCGCCTGGTCGGTGATGTTCCCCGGGCTGCGGAAGGCGGACAAGCTGACGTGACGACCGCGTCTCCTCCCCACTTGTGGGGAGGGGGACCGCGTAGCGGTGGAGGGGCTCTTGAAGTCCCGCAGGCGTCTGTGATGCGGCGAAGAACCCCTCCGTCTCTCCGCTTCGCTACGAGCCACCTCCCGCGAAACGGGGAGGAGACTTTAGCGCCGGCTCACCACACCCTGAAATGCTTCGACAGCTTCAGGCCCTGATTTTGATAGTGGCTGCCGCTTTCGCCATACAGGCGGCTGGGCCGTTCGGTCAGGGGTTCGTAGACCAGGCGGGCGACGATCTGGCCGTGTTCCAGCAGGAAGGGGGTGTCGTGGGTGCGGACCTCCAGCACGCCCTTTGATCCTGCGCCATGCGCCTCGTCCGTGCCGAAGCCGGGGTCGAAGAAGCCGGCGTAATGGACGCGGAACTCGCCGACCGACGGATCGATGGGGGTCATTTCGGCGGCCTGATCGACCGGGATTTCGACGTCGTCGGACGAGGCCAGGATGTAGAACTCGCCCGGATCCAGCAGCAGCTCTCCGCGACGAAGCGTCAGCGGCTCCCAGAAGTCGCGCGGGTCATGGCCGTCGATATGGTCCAGATCGACCACCCCGGCGTGGCGACGGCCGCGGAAGCCGACGATGTCGCCGCCCTGCAGATCGACGCCGACGCTGCGGGTCTCCAGCTTGGGCGGGTCGCCGGCCTTGAGCCGCAGCTGGTTCAACCGGGTGCCGGGACGGACCAGGATGGAGAAGGTCTGGGGCGCGACCTCCATATAGAGCGGGCCGTCATAGCCCTCGGCCACGTCGTCGAAACGGGCGCCCTGGTCGGTCAGCAGGCGCACGAAGACATCGACCCGGCCGGTCGAGCTTTTCGGATTGGCGCGCGCGATCAGGCCCTTGGGCAGCTTCAGCCGCTCCTGCAGCCGCACGATATAGACGCAGCCCTTTTCCAGCACGACGCCGGCGGGGGTGATCTCGATGGCGTGCATAGCCACATCGGCGATCCGTTCCTCGACCTTGCGACGGCCGGGCAGGAAGGAGGCGCGGACGCGCCAGGCCTGGTCCGACAGGCGCAGGTCCAGGCTGGCCGGCTGGACCTGATCGTGATCGAAGGCTGTGTCCGACGTGATGGCGCCGGTGGCGATCAACGTCTCGATGGACTGGGCGGGCAGGATGCCGGGACGGGGGGCCTGGAAGGAGCTCATGGCGTCTGTCTCACACGGTTTTCACGACTTGTCGCCAAGTCGCGCTTGCAGCCCGCGCGCGGCGGGGCGAGCATATAGCCCATGCACGATGGTCCTGCCTATACCGCCGAATCGAACGGCATCCTGATCCGGGTCCGGCCCAGCTATCTGGCGGGCCAGTCCGACCCCGACGAAGGCCGCTGGGTCTGGGCCTATCAGATCGAGATCGTGAACCTGACGGGATCGACGGTGCAGCTGATGGCGCGCCGCTGGACCATCACCGACGGTCACGGTCATGTGGAAGAGGTGCGCGGCCCCGGCGTGGTCGGCGAACAGCCGGTGATCGAGCCGGGCGGCAGCTACGCCTATGCGTCGGGATGCCCGCTCAGCACCGACAGCGGGTCGATGGTCGGCGCCTATTATATGACGGATGCGGAAGGCCGCAGTTTCGAGGCGGATATCCCGGCGTTCTCGTTGGACACGCCCGACGCGCGCAGGGTTTTGAACTAAGCAAATCCTCCTCCGAGAAGCGTAGCGAAACGGGGGAGGGGGACCGCGAACCGGTGGAGGGGGCGGGCGCAGAATCCACGCCAAACGCCGATAGTTGGTCTGGCGCAGTCTGATGCTGCACTTTGAACATCGAGTCCGGTTTCGCCCCCTCCACCCCGCTTCGCGCGGTCCCCCTCCCCCGCTCCGCTGGGGAGGATCGAGAAAGGCGGATGGGGCTGCGTCAACCCGGATGAACCGCAGCCCCGCCCCCTGGAATCTCGCCGGCCGCTTGCGCAGGCCGGCGAGGGGGAAGTCGGCTCCATAAGGAGCATCTGTGACGCGGGGATGAACCCGCGCGAAGCGCCGCGCTCAAGTAGCGCGAAGCGCGATAGCGCCCTTAAATGTACCGACGCAGGCTGCGGGCCAGGTCCGAACCGCTTTCCTTGGAGCCGCGACGGACTTGCGGCTGGTAGGCGACGCGGGCGTGTTCGACGCAATAGACGCCTTCCGAGGAGCGGCGGCCGCAGAAGCTGAACTCGCGCGACGACGGGTCGCCGATCGGCCATTTGCACATGTGGGCGCCCAGGGTCATCACCGTCGCCGTGCCCGGCAGATCCGGGATTGGGGCGGGGACGGGGGCGGCGGCCTGGACAGGCTTGGGCTGGACGGCCTCAAGACGGCGCGGGGCCGAGGGTTGGGCCGGGGCGGCCGGCGCGGGGCGCGGACGGGCGGTGCGGAAGGTCGCGGCGACGGTGCGCGCCGGTTGCGACGGGGCGGCCCGGCCCGAAAGGCCCAGGCGGTGCACCTTGCCGATCACGGCGTTTCGGGTGACCCCGCCGCCCAATTGTTTGGCGATCTGGCTCGCGGATTGGCCCTCAAGCCAGAGCTTCTTCAGCGCGCCTACGCGGTCGTCGGTCCAGCCTGCGGTCATGCCACCCTCCAGCGAGTTTGGATTCAATATCTAGGTCCAGGCTCCCCCTCCGGGGTCTTGACCTACAACTAATCGTAAACCAGCCGTTAAGAGACGCAAGATGTGCGAATCAACCGTCCACAGAAACCAGATATTGAATCATCGTTAAGGTTAAGGCGGGAAGGTCGTTTTCTGGCGGATCGGGGGTGATCCCTTGCGAACCGCCACGGTCGAGCGCATCTGGCGGGCCATGACCGAGACCCCCGACCTGATCTCCACCCGCCCAGCCGGTTTGCCGCAGCCGCGTCGCTATCCGGGGGTCAACTGGATCGGGGTGCAGACCCTGTATCTGCGCGAGGTGCGGCGCTTCTGGAAGGTGGGCGCCCAGACGGTGGCGGCGCCGGTGGTGACGACGCTGCTCTATATGCTGGTGTTCGTGGTGGCGCTTCAGAACGCGCGGCCGCCGCTGCACGGGACGCCGTTTGCGTTGTTCGTCGCGCCCGGCCTGATCATGATGGCCATGTTGAACAACGCCTTCGCCAACGCCTCGTCCAGCCTGATCCAGGCCAAGATCATGGGTACGGCGACCGACTTCCTGACTCCGCCGCTCAGCCCGCTGGAGCTGACGCTGGGCTTCACCCTGGGCGCAGCGACGCGGGGCCTGGCGGTCGGTCTGGTGACGGCGATCTGCGTCCTGCCGTTCGCGCCGCTGGGCATCGCCAACATCTTCGCCATCGTCTGGTTCGCCCTGGCCGCCTGTTTCGTCATGGGCATGACCGGCGTGCTGGCGGGGTTGTGGAGCGAGAAGTTCGACCATCTGTCGGCGGTCCAGAACTTCATCGTCATGCCCATGACCTTCCTGTCGGGCACCTTCTATCTGGTCGAGAACCTGCCCGAACCGTTCCGCTCGCTCAGCCGCTACAATCCGTTCTTCTATCTGATCGACGGCTTCCGCTACGGCTTCATCGGCCATGCCGAGAGCAATCTGATGGTCGGAGTCGTCGGCTCGGCCGTGCTGATGGTCGTCATGGGCGTCGTCTGCTGGCTGGTGTTCCGCTCGGGGTGGCGTCTCAAGAGCTAGATCGCTACCTTTTGCGGATCGCTCCCCCCGAGAGGTCCGCCATGCTGTTCCGTTCGCTCGTCGCCGCCACGGCGCTGTTTACTGCTGTTCCTGCCTTCGCTCAGGAGGCGACGCCCCAGGCTGGGGACCGCCCCGACATCGGCGCCGGCGCAGCCCAGTTCGTTAAGCCCACCAACGCCGAACGGACCCAGGTCCTGGTCGGCATGCTGACCACGCTGGGCTTCACGCCCGAGATCCAGGTCTTCGCCGGCGGCAACCAGGCCACCGGCCCGATGGAAGGCGCGAACGTCGTCGTCACGGTCGGCGAGGGCGCCAGGGACATCGTCCTGACCGCCCACTATGACGCGGTGAAGCTGCGCGACGGCACCCTGTCGCAAGGCATCGTCGACAACGTCGGCTCGGTCATGGCGATGATGGAGGCGGCCAAGACCCTGGAGATGGGCCTGGAGGGCCAGCCGGTCGCCCACCGTTTCGTCTTCGTCTTCACCGACCAGGAAGAGCTGGGCCTGCTGGGCGCCAAGGCGTTTCTCGAAAAGCACGGCAAGGACAGGATCGCCGCCGTCATCAACGCCGACGTCGCGGCCTACGGCCAGACGGTCATGTATGGCGAGAACAACGGCGACCAGTCGGACTTCGTGTTGGAGACGCTGCGCAGCCTGTGCGCCGAGCGCGGCTTCGACTGCATGCCCTATCCGGTCTATCCGCCCAGCGACGACCGCGCCTTCTCGGCCGCCGGCGTGCCGGTGGTGTCGATGGGCACCCAGGACGCGGTCGGCGCCCACCAGATGTGGCTGGCCTTCAACGGCGGCGAGAACAACGGCCTGAAGGAAGGCTTCGTCCCGCCCGTCTTCCAGCGCATCCATTCGACCGAGGACAGGCTGTCGTATCTGAAGGGCGTGGACGTGGCCCGCTTCGGCCTGTTCATCGCCGACCTGGGTCTGGCCCTGGACAAGCGGCTGGTCGAAATCCAGGCCAAGGATGACGCCGTCGCCGCCGAGACCGCCCCTGCCGCGCCGGAGCCGGTCCCCAGCGGCCAGTGAGCATGGTCGTCGAGGTTTTCGGCGTCCAGCCGACGCCGAAAGAAGGCCGCGCCGCCATCAAGGCGTGGCCGACCATCCGTCGCTGGACGACCTGGCCGATGCTGTGGCTGGGCCTGTTCATGATGGCGACCATCCTGGTGGCGGCCTTCGATCCCTATGGACCGGTCGCCTGGGTGGTCGGGCTGCAACTCGCGGGCCTCTATGGCTTCGTCGGCCTCAGCATGCTGGCTCATCAGCGGGTCATGGCCGTGTCCCGCGCCGCGCCGATCTCGCAACGGCCGGTGACCTGGCGTCTGTCCGCAGACGGCTTCGTCGTGTCCGCCGAGAGGCTGGAAAGCCGGGTGAGCTGGACCTTGGTCGCGGCGGCGGTCGAGGAGAAGGATCGCTGGATCTTCGCCCTGACGCCGAACAGCAACTTCATCCTGCCGCTGCGGGTTCTGGATGCGGGTCAGGCCGAAGCCGTTCGCGCCATCGTCGCCGACGCGCGGTCGCTGGGCGTGCTCGGCGCCGGTGTTGACTAACACCGTCACTAATCCGACAACGCCTGTCCGTATCAATCCGGCTCCGTCGCGCTCGCGGCGGGGCCGTATCGCTTTTGGAGGTCTTGGTCCGTGTCCACTGAACATCTGATGGGTGTCTACAATCGCGCGCCGCTGGAAGTGGAACGCGGCCGAGGCGCCCGTCTGTGGGCGACCGACGGGACCGAATATCTCGACTGCGTCGCCGGCATCTCGACCAACGGTCTGGGCCACGCCCACCCAGAACTGGTCCAGGCGGTCAAGGATCAGGCCGAGAAGCTGTGGCACGTGTCCAACATCTTCCGCATTCCGGGCCAGGAAGCCCTGGCCGACGCCCTGTGCGAGTCGAGCTTCGCCGACGTGGTCTTCTTCACCAACTCGGGCACGGAAGCCGTCGAGTGCGCGCTGAAGACCGCACGCAAATATCACTCCGCCAACGGCGCGCCCGAGCGGATCGACATCTACGGCTTCGACGGCTCGTTCCACGGCCGGACCTATGGGGCCATCAACGCCGCCGCCAACCCCAGCTACACCGAGGGCTTCGGCCCGCCGATGCAGGGCTTCCACCAGCTAAAGTGGGGCGACCACGAGGCTATCAAGGCCGCCATCGCCAACCCCACGACCGCCGCAATCATCGTCGAGCCGGTCCAGGGCGAGGGCGGCTGCCGCGCCATGCCGGACCAGTGCCTGCGCGGCCTGCGCGAGCTGTGCGACGAACACGGCGTCCTGATCATCTTCGACGAGGTCCAGTGCGGCATGGGCCGGACCGGCAAGCTGTGGGCCCACGAATGGGCCGGCATGGCGCCCGACATCATGGCGGTGGCCAAGGCTCTGGGCGGCGGCTTCCCCATCGGCGCCTGCTTGGCCTCGGCCAAGGCAGCGTCGGGCATGACGGTCGGCGCTCACGGCTCGACCTTCGGCGGCAACCCCCTGGCCATGGCTGTCGGTCAAAAGGCGCTGAGCCTGATCAACAGCCCCGAGATCCTGAACAACGTCAACGAGATCGCCGGCTATCTGAAGCAGCAGTTCGTGGGCTTGCAGGAACGGTTCCCCGATGTGATCGCCGACGTGCGCGGCAAGGGACTGCTGATCGGCATCAAGCTGGTGCCGAACAATCGCGAGTTCATGGCGCTGGCGCGCGATACGCAACAGCTGCTGATCGCCGGCGGCGGCGACAACTGCGTGCGCCTGTTGCCGCCGCTGAACCTGACGCTGGACGAGGCCCGCGAGGCGATCGCCCGGTTCGAAGGCGCCTGCGAGGTCGCGCGCGAGAAGCTGGCGGCATGAGCGTCCCTCTCCCGCTGGGAGAGGGCTTGAGCCTCGCAGAGCGCAGCGATACGTCAAGGCGAAAGGGTGAGGGTCGCACCTCACCGGCCAAGACCGAACCCTCACCCTTTCGCGCAAGTCCGAGCGCCTGCGGCTCTCGGGCGCTCAAGCCCTCTCCCAACGGGAGAGGGTGGAGGATGCCATGACCCGCCACTTCCTCGACATCCATCGGCTCGAAGCCGCCGACCTGCGCGCCATTCTGGACGACGCCCATGCCCGCAAGGCTGCGCGCAAGGGCTGGCCCCAAGGGCGTCCCGACGCCGACGTGCCGGGTAAGGATCGCGTCCTGGCGATGATCTTCGAGAAGAACTCGACCCGCACCCGCTTCAGCTTCGACGCGGCCATTCGCCAGCTGGGCGGGTCGTCGATCATCGCCACCGCCGCCGACATGCAGCTGGGTCGTGGCGAGCCGGTGGAGGACACCGCCCGCGTCCTGTCGCGCATGGTCGATGCGGTGATGATCCGCGCCAATGACCACGAGGACGTGGAGCGCTTCGCCCGCGTCTCGACCGTGCCGGTGATCAACGGCCTGACCGACCGCAGCCACCCGTGCCAGATCCTGGCCGACCTGCAGACGATCGAGGAACATTCCGGCCCCATCGCCGGCAAGACGATCGCCTGGATCGGCGACGGCAACAACGTCTGCCACAGCTTCATGCATGCGGCGCCCAAGTTCGGCTTCCATCTGAACGTCGCCTGCCCGGCGGAATATCATCCCGATCTGCGCGACCTGGCCAAGGGCACGAACGCTGTGACGCTGACCAGCGACCCGCGCGAGGCGGTCAAGGGCGCCGACGTGGTCGTCACCGACACCTGGGTCTCGATGGGCGATCAGGACTATGAGGCGCGTCTGGCGGCGTTCGAATCCTATGCGGTGGACGAGGCCCTGATGGCCCTGGCCGATCCCGACGCGGTCTTCCTGCACTGCCTGCCCGCCCACCGCGGCGAGGAAGTCACCGACGCCGTCATCGACGGACCCCGCTCCCTGGTCTGGGACGAGGCCGAAAACCGCATCCACGCCCAGAAGGCCGTCCTGGCCTGGTGCTTCGCGGGCTGAACGAAAAAGGGCGGACCCGATCGGGTCCGCCCTTTCTAACTGACTGGCGTCAGTCGCCTACAGCTTCACATCCGACACGCCGCCGACGTCGGGCGTCGATTTGGTCACGTTGGCCTTGAGGACTTCGTAACCGAAGCCCAACGCGCCCTTGTCGGACACCCAGACGCGGCCGTCGTTGGCATCGAACCGGACGAGGGTCAGGTGCGTGTCTTCCTTGCCGTCGGGATACCAGGCGGCGACGACGGGGTTCCAGTATTTATCGATCCGGGTGCGGTCCTGGTCGATGGCCAGGCGGCCGTGGATGCAGGCCTGAACTTTGCCGTCCTTGGCCTGGTAGCAGAACATGCCGTCCTGCCCGCCGCCGGCGACGTCACGGGCGAAGTCGGTGTCGTCGCGGGTGAAGAACCAAATGGTTCCTGTCTCGTCCTCGCCATAGCCGGTCATGGGCTGATGGTGATAGCCGGGCTTGTCCAGGCCCAGCATCCCGGTGTTGGACTCCTTCAGGCTCTTCCAGAATTCCTTTTCCGCCTCGGCGGGTGTCAGTTTGTCGGTCATGCGACGTCTCCTTGCATTGGTCGCAGCATCAACCGACCGAAAGGAAACGGGTTCCTAAAGCTAAGCTCAGGGAATCCACGGCGCGCGTTCGGCCCCGAACAGGGTCGTCAGATGGATCAGCAGCAGCATGGCGATGGCTGCGGACCCGATCATCAGAAACCGCCACGGCATCATGCGCGGCCCCTTGAGCGGGTCGGGCGGACGCGCCCCCCGCCAGCCGGTGAACACCATCACCGCCAAGGCCAGGGCCAGAAGAATTAGGGTTGTCGTCAGGCTCATGCGCCGCACGTGGCGAAGCCCGCGCCGCTTGGCAAGCGAACCCTTGCCGGGAGGTTAATCTTCACACCGTGTTAACCGAGATGATTCACTAATCCCGGCGTCTGGAGGCCTGTCCACAGGATTGGAAGATCGCCGCTAGATATTGCGGTTAACCATCAGTTTACACCCTCGATATTGACGGTATAGCCTTCGTGTATGGGTCGGGAGCCGAATCAGTGAGCGCTGCAGCGCCTTGGAGCGTTAAGGGAATCGATCCCAAGGCCCGTGAGGTCGCAAAAGACCTTGCGCGTCGTTCCGGCATGACGCTGGGCGAATGGCTCAACTCCATGATCATGGAGGACGAGGAGGAGGGCTACGCCACCCTGCCGCGTCGCTCCCAAGCGTCCGAATACGAACGCCGCAACCGCAGCCGCCGTCTCGACGACGCCTATGATGTCGCCGAAGACAACGGGCATCGGGTCAGCGCCTCCATCGATGTAATCGCCGCGCGGCTGGAAGCCGCCGAACGTCGCTCGACCGTCGCCATCCAGGGCGTGGACCAGGCGGTTTCCGGCCTGATGCGTCGCCTGGACGGCCAGGAGGCCGAGGCCCAGGGCGCCGCGCGCCGTATCGACGACATCGCCGAAGAACTGCGCGAGGGCCACCGCCGCCTGCGCGCCTTCGAACGCGACACCGGCCCGCTGACGCAAGAAGCATTCGGCAAGGTCGAGGCCTCGCTGGGCGCCCTGACCGGCCGTCTGTACGACATCGAGGAACGCCAGCGTCTGGGCGTCAACGACCTGCGCGAGCGGATGGAGGCGGTCGAAAAGGCCGCCGGCCCCGGCGTCGGCACGGAAATGCTGGCCCAGGTCGGCGCGCGTCTGGACGAGGCCCAGAACCGCACCACCGAAGCGCTGAAGACGCTGGAACGCTCGTTCGCCGAGCTGGATCAGCGGATGCGGTCGGCCGAGAGCCGGGTTGAACCGGAAAGCGCGCGCGATCTTGCACGCTTCGAAAAGCTGGCCGAAAGCCTTTCGCGCCAGATCGAGAACAATCGCGCCGAAATGATGCAGCGTCTCGACGCCGCCGAAACCGGCGCGCGCATCGACCGCATCGAACGCGCGGTCCAGGCCGTCGGCGACCAGATCAAGGCGTCCGAGCAGAAGGGCGCCGTGGGCCTTGAGGCCATGGGTCGCGAAGTCCTGCGCATCGCCCGCAACCTGAACGCCCGCGTCCAGAAGGTCGAAACCGACAGCGACGGTCGCACCGACGCCGTCGCCCGCGCCGTGACGGAAGCTGTCGGCCAGACCATCGAGACAGAGGTCGCACGTCGCGCCGGTCGTCTGGACAAGGAGTTCGCGCGTCACGTCGATCGCGTCGATCAACGCCTGACCGCCAGCGACGACCGCCACGCCATCGCGCTGGAAAAGCTGGGCGGCGAGATCACCCGCATCTCGGACCAGCTGAGCGACCGCATCGCCCAGTCGGAGCGCCGCTCGCAGCAGGCGCTGGAAGACATCGGCCGTCGCCTGTCGGAAAGCTCGGACAAGATCGAGCAACGCTACGACCGCGCCTCGGGCGAACTGGCCGAGCGGATGCGGATGAGCGAAGAGCGCACCGCCCGTCTGCTGGCCGAGGCGCGCGAGAGCATCGAGACGCGAACGCCTTCGGCCATCCGCGACAAGCCGCTGGACAACGAACCGTCGTGGGCTCCGTCGCGCGCCGTTCCTGAACGCGCTGCGCCGGCGCCGATACAGTCGGCCTCGGTCGATGGCGACTGGCGCGCGGCCGCCTTCCCCGACGAGACCTTCACCGACCAGGACGCCTGGTCCAGCGATCCGGTCACGCCCGAAGTCGCCGCCGCCTCGCCCTTCCCCGCGACCGCCTTCGCCGAACCCGAACCCGAGCCGGTCGCCGCCGAGGTGGATGAGGCGCCGTCGCGCCAGGTCGATCCCGACGGCGTCGAACCCATCATCCAGCCCTTCAGCGGCTTCGGCGGGGCCGATGTCGAGGACGCGCTGGAAGCGACCTCGCCCGGCTTCTCGACCGCCTCGACCGAGAAGCGCGCCGCGCCTGTTCTGGACGCCGACGACGACGATTTCGGCGGCGAGACCGAGTTCGTCGATCCGCGCCAGCTTCGCGCCACGATGGGCGCTGCGGCCGCCGCCGGTCGCGCCTCGGCGACCCGCAGCACCATCGACGCCGCCCGAGCCGCCATCACCGCGCCGCCCGAGCCGGAACCGGCGCCGCGTTCGGGCTTCGGCCTCAAGCGGGGCGGCAAGTCCAAGCTGCAGGAGCGGCTGGACAGGCAGGCCGCCAAGGACGGCTCGACCGTCAAGAAGACCTTCCTGGCCTCGGTCACGGCGGTCGCCCTGACCGGCGGCGTCTATGGCTATCTGTCCCTGACCGACGGCGGCGCGCCGGACTTCGACCTGCCGAACTTCGGCGGCGACGCCCAGGCCGCCGGACCCGCCATGCCTCTGGCCGCCTCGGCCGTGACGCCGACCGGCGTGCGGCCGACCTTCGACCTCGCCGGTCCCGGCGCTGCCGACTACGAAGCCGCCATCGGCAAGCTGGAGGCCGGCGACAACTCCGGTCTGGACGCCATGAAGCGCGCCGCCAACCTGGGTTACGCGCCCGCCCAGACCTATCTGGGTCAGCTCTATCTGGACGGCGCCAACGGCGTGCCCGCCGACCCGGCGCTGAGCCGTCAGTGGGGCCGTCGCGCGGCCGAAGGCGGCGATCCGCGTGGGATGCATCTCTACGGGATGCAGCTGTATGAAGGCGACGGCGGCGCGACCAATCAGGCCGAGGCCCTGACCTGGCTGCTCAACGCCGCCGAGCGCGGCCTGCCGGACAGCCAGTACAATGTCGCGCGCATCTACGAGACCGGCGCCGACGGCGTGGCCAAGAATCCGACCGAAGCCCTGAAGTGGTACATGATCGCCGCGCGCGGCGGCGATTCCGAGGCCCAGGCCGCCGTGACGCGCCTGCGCCCGACGGCCACCGCCACGGCCCAGCGCGCCGCCCGCACCGCCGCAGACGCCTTCGTGGCCCACTCTCAACCCGCGTCGCAGGCGACGGGGTAGATTCACACGCGCCGGGCGGCTATCGGTCGCCCGGTCGTTGACGACCCTCGCTGCCGCCTGACGGCGATCCTTTAACCGCTCCAGCCGAAGGCGCGTCCTTTGGACATCTATCTGCCGATCGCCGAGGTTTCGGTGAACTGGCCGACCCTGGTGATCCTGGGGGCGGTGGTCGGGTTCGTGTCCGGCCTGTTCGGCATCGGCGGCGGCTTCCTGATGGCCCCGATCCTGGTCTTCCTGGGCATCCCCCCGACCGTCGCCGTCGCCAGCCAGGCCAGCCACGTCGTCGCCTCCTCGACCTCCGGCGTCATCCGCTATGCTGGGGCGGGCGCGGTCGATTTCAAGATGGGTTCGGTCATGGCGGCCGGCGGCGCGGTCGGCGCCCTGGCGGGGGTCGAGCTGTTTCGATACCTGCGCCTGCTGGGCCAGGCCGACCTGGTCGTGGCCGTCTCCTACCTCGTCTTCCTGGGCGCCATCGGCGTGCTGATGCTGAACGAGAGCCTAACCGAAATCCTGCGTCGTCGTCGGGGCCTGCCTGCGCCGCACAAGCAGCGTCGGCGGCCGATGTGGCTTTACGGCCTGCCGCTGAAGATGAAGTTCCCCAAGTCGGGTCTGTACATCAGCGCCCTGCCGCCGTTCGGCCTGGGCGTCTTCGCGGGCGTGCTGTCGGCGATCATGGGGGTCGGCGGCGGCTTCATCCTGGTGCCGGCCATGCTGTATATCCTGCGGATGCGGGCGGGCGCGGTGGTGGGGACCAGCCTGTTCCAGATCATCATCACCACCGCCATCACCACCATCCTCCAGGCCGGGCGAAACCAGACGGTCGACATCGTCCTGTCCACCATCCTGCTGCTGGGCGGGGTGGTTGGGGCGCAGATCGGCGCGCGGTTCGCCGGTCGGTTCCGCGCCGAGGAGCTGCGGGCGGCCCTGGGGCTCATCGTGCTGCTGGTCGGGATCCAAATGGGACTGGACCTGTTCGTGCGGCCCAACGACATCTTCATGATCGCCCCAGGGGTCGCGGACTGATGCAGGCGCTGCCCCCTCCTCCGCCCGCCATGACGGCGCCGGCTCCAGATCGGTCGGAGGCGACGACGGGCGAACTGCGCGTCGCCGCCGCCCTGACCGACGCCCAGGTCCGGGTCGATTCCAGCTTCACGGGCGCGTCCATCGTCCTCTATGGCGCGGTGTTCAATCCCACGGACGAACCGGCCGATGTCGTCGTGGTCGTGCGCGGGCCCGACGCGCCGATCCGCCTGGTCAAGAAGACCCGCACCTCGGGCGTCTGGCTGAACAGCCGGCCCGTGCTGTTCGAGGGCGCGCCCGGTTTCTACATGACCGCCTCGACCCGCCCGCTCAGCGACATCGCCGACTTCGGCCAGCTGCGTCGCCTGGGCGTCGGGGTCGATCACCTGCGCATCGACGCGCCGGAGGAAAGCCGCACCGTCACCCGCTACGGCGTGCGCGACGTGGTCGTCAGCCGGCTGGGCGACGACTATCTGGACTGGCGCCGCGCCGTGATCCGGCTGAAGGAGGCCGCCGCCCTCTACAATACGGATTCCCAGGGGGTCGAGTTCGTCGACCGGGGCCTGTTCCGCGCCGAGGTCGAACTGCCCACGGTCGCTCCGACCGGTAAATATTACGCTGAGGTCTGGCTGTTCCAGAATGGCGAGCCTCAGTCGGTGTCCAACCTGACGCTGACGGTCGAGAAGGTCGGGCTGGAGCGCGACATCTACGAGTTCGCCCACCGTCGTCCCTGGCTTTACGGCGTCCTGTGCGTCGTGCTGGCCGCCCTGACCGGCTACGGCGCCTCGCGCATCTTCAGCCGCCGGAGCTGAAGCCCAGTTCGGCGCACAGGGTTTCGGCCGCCAATCCGCCCGCTCTCAACTCTGTCAGAGTGACCGAGCGATCCCGCTTGGCGTAGCGCCGCCCGTCCGGTCCCGCCAGCAGCCGATGATGGCGATAGGTCGGCGACGGCCAGCCCATCAGCGTCTGGATCAGCCGCTGCACATGGGTCGCCTCGAACAGGTCGTTGCCGCGAATGACATGGGTCACGCCCTGCAAGGCGTCGTCATGCGTCACGGCCAGATGATAGGCGACGCCGGCATCCTTGCGCGCCAGCACTACGTCTCCCGCCGCCCCGGGATCGACGGCGACGAGACCGGTTTCGCCGTGCGGACCCTCGCCCTCCTCGACGAAGCTCAGGCCGGTCCAGACCGTCTCGCCCAGCGCCTCGCGCGCCCGATCCAGCGACAGCCGCCAGGCGAAGGGCGCGCCGGAGGCCAGCAGCCGCGCCTCTTCCTGTGCCGGATGCGGGCCGGGCCGCACCGATTCCATCGCCCCGTGCGGCGCGTCGCCGATGCCGTTCAGGATCTCCTTGCGCGTGCGGAAACACCGATAGAGCAGGCCGCGTTCTCTCAGGCCTTCGATCACGGCGGCATAGTCGTCGAGATGATCGGACTGGCGCCGCACCGGCGTCTCCCAATCCAGACCCAGCCAGGCCAGATCCTCCAGAATGCCTGCCTCATATTCGGGCCTGCACCGCGTCGGATCGATATCCTCGATCCGCATCACGAACCGCCCGCCCGCCGCCTTCGCCGCCCACCAGGCGATCAGGGCAGAGAACGCATGGCCCTTGTGCAGGCGGCCGGTGGGCGAGGGGGCGAAACGGGTCGTGGACACGGCTCAGTCTTCGTCCGTGTCCAGCAGATGCGTCCAGTCGCGGGCGGCGTGAAGTATGCGGACGATCTCGACATCGGCCGTCACCCTATAGAAGATCAGATAGCTGCCCTCGGGGCGCTTTCGCAGATCGGCGATGCCGGCCTCTGGATAGCGCCGGGGATTTTGAGCGAGCGTTTCGCAGCGTCCAAAAAGCGTCCTGACCAGTCGCCGCGCCGCGTTTTGGCTGTCCAGAGCGACATGGCCCTCAATCGAAGCCAGGTCGCGTAAGGCGGCGTCGGCGAGCCGAACTCTCATTCGCCCTCGGCGGCCCACCGGGCCTCGAACGCAGCGCGGGCGTCTTCGAGCGGGGTTAGCCGTCCGGCATCGGCGTCGGCGATTCCTTCCTCCAGCTTGCCCAGCAGGGCCGCCAGTCGGGCCTCATGCTCTTGCACCAGACGGACGCCGGTGCGCAGCACCTCGCTCTTGGAGCCGTATCGGCCGTCGCGGACCAGACGGTCCACCACCTGTTCCAGCGCACCCAGTTCGACGGTCATGGTCATGACGGCATCCTCAATCGATCAACCAATAATAGTTATTACGTCGCGCTGTCGCCAGCCGAAATCCGCCAGCGCCTCCATTTCCTTGACCGCCTGAGCAGGTCATAGGTAGGCCATGCCGCTTCAACCCACGCCCCAGGACATCGCCGCCGCGCGCGAGGCGCTGGTCGCCGCCGATCCGGCCATGGCGCGGGTGCATGCGCAGACGCCGGCCTTCGAATGGCGGCTGCGGGTCGGCGGGTTCGAGGGGCTGTTTCGCATGATCGTGGAGCAGCAGGTTTCGGTGGCCTCGGCCGCCTCGGTCTGGGCGCGGCTGCGCGAGGGGATGGGCGGGATCACGCCTGAGCTGTTGCTGGCGCACGACCTGGACCAACTGCGTGGCATGGGCCTTTCGCGGCAGAAGGCGACCTATGGCCAGGGAATCGCGCGCGCCCAGCTCGCCGGCGAGATCGATCTGGAGCATCTGGCCAGTCTGGACGACGAAGCGGCCATCGCCGCCCTGACGGCGCTGAAAGGCGTGGGGCTGTGGACGGCCGAGGCCTATCTGCTGATGTGCGAGGGTAGGCTGGATGTCTTCCCCGGCGGCGACGTGGCGCTGCAGGAGGCGATCCGCTGGGCCGACGGCGCCGAGGTGCGACCCGATCAGAAAGCCGCCTACGCCCGCGCCGAGGTCTGGCGGCCCTATCGCGCGGTGGCGACCCATCTGCTGTGGGCCTGGTACACGGGCGTGAAGCGCGGCGAGATCGTTCTGGAGGCTGCGCAATGACCCCGCTCGATCCCGTCCTGACCGAACCCCTGCGCAATCCCCAGACCGTGCTGTCGGCGCTGGACTTCGCCGGCGTCGCGGTGTTCGCCGCGACCGGCGCTCTGGCCGCCGCCCGCGAGAAGCACGACGTCGTCACCTTCGCCTTCTTCGGCGCCATTACCGGCGTGGGCGGCGGAACCCTGCGTGACCTGTTGCTGGGCCTGCCGGTCTTCTGGGTGCAGGACTGGCGCTATCTGGCCGTCTGCCTGTTCGCCTCGACGGCCCTGTGGCTGGTAGGCCAGCGCGACTGGCGGTTCCGCGCTCTGCTGTGGCTGGATGCAGTAGGCCTAGCGGCCTATGGCGTCATGGGCGCAGCCAAGGCCGAGGCGGCGGGCGCGCCGGCCCTGATCTGCATCGTCATGGGCACGCTGACGGCCTGTTTCGGCGGGGTGGTGCGCGACACATTGGCGGGTCAGCCGTCGATCCTGCTGCGGCGAGAGATCAACGTCACGGCGGCCATATTGGCGGCGACGGTCTATATTGCGCTGCGCGCGCCCGGCATGCCGATCTGGCCGGCCGCCATCGTCGCGGCCCTGTGCGGTTTCCTGTTACGAGCCGCCGCCCTGCGCTGGGGCTGGACCCTGCCGGGCTTTCCCACCCATGCCAGTCGGGCCTAGGTCATGAGCGAAATCCCCGCCGCCTATCGCGACGCCCCGCGCTGGCCCTTCGGCGACAGCCCGGAACTGGCCGACGAACTGCTGGCCCTGGTGCTGGCTGGCGGCAAGCGCGCCACCTGTTCGTCTCTGGCGGCGTGCGAGGCCGACATCATGCCGACCGTCGGCGAGGTCAGCGTGATCCTGGATGGCGCGGGCGCGCCCCGCTGCGCCATCCGCACGACCGAGGTCGAGATCATGGCCTTTGAAGACGTCGGAGAGGACTTCGCCCGTGCGGAGGGGAGGACGATCTTAGCTATAAATGGTGGCGGGACGCGCACGAGGCCTATTACCGCCGCGAGGGCAGTTGGGCGCCGGGCATGAAGGTCGTTTGCGAGCGGTTCGAACTGGTCGAGATTTTCTGAGGCCTCGTCACGAAAACGCTGCACTCTGGTCATGGCGATGAGCGGGAATCAAGGGTAGGCTGTCGCTGCAAGACTAGGGAAGGAGACGTGTCCTCACCTCTGTCGCCTCAATATCCCCCCGTCCGCGCGGGAGGGCCTGATGCAGGTTCTCCATCGACCGCCCTCCGGTTTTCCCGCCCTGGTGCTGAACGCCGACTTCCGGCCGCTGTCCTACTATCCGCTGTCGCTCTGGCCGTGGGAGGAGGCGGTTAAGGCGGTCTATCAGGACCGCGTGGATGTGGTGTCCCTGTATGACAAGGTCGTCCGCTCCCCTTCGATGGAGATGCAGCTTCCCAGCGTGATCGCGCTGCGCAGCTATGTGGACCAGGACCGCAACCCCGCCTTCACCCGCTTCAACGTCTTCCTGCGCGACGGTTTCGCCTGTCAGTACTGCGGAGAGTCGAAGGATCTGACCTTCGACCACGTCATCCCCCGCTCGCACGGCGGCCGCACGACCTGGGAGAACATCGTCGCCGCCTGCAGCCCCTGCAACCTGGCCAAGGGCGGCCGCACCCCGCGCCAAGCCATGATGCCGATCCGCCGCGAACCCTATCGCCCCAACGCCTGGCAGCTTCAAGATGCGGGCCGTCGCTTCCCGCCACATTACCTGCACCAGAGCTGGCTGGACTATCTCTACTGGGACATCGAGCTGGAGCCCTAAAGGCGCTGGACGGCGTTCACGGGGGACGGGCCTGTCGAGGCGCGGCGGCGGCGCAGGCGGCGGTCCAGACGGTCGATCTCGGTCAGGGTCAGGTCGGGATGGCGGCGGAACGATTGGCGCAACTGTTCAATGCGTCCGGGCGCCCAGGCGGCCGTGACGCCTGCCGCGCCGGCCAGGAAGTCGATGATGGAGACGCTGCGGCCGGTCAGGGCTTGCAGCAGTTCGACCCCGAAGGCGGCGGCAATGACGTACAGGGCCAGGTCGTCGCGGCGTTGGCTGGGCGCGATCAGGAACAGTCCGCTGGCGATGCCATAGAAGGCGATGACGTGCGCGGCCTTGTCGTTCAGACCGAAGACCTGCTCCAGCCCCTGGAACGGTCCCAGCATCAGGACGGCCATCCCAAGCGCCGCCAGGGCGAAGCCGAGGCGTGCGGCCATGACGATGCGGCGGGGCGTGAGCATGAGGCGGCGTCCGTGATCCTTGATCCGCCGTCATCCTGCATCGCCATCCGCCAAGATGCGGTGAAGCGACGTGCTGAACGGTTTACGAACGACCTATCGCAGCACGTCCCAGGCCAGGGCGTGGACCCGGTCCCGACCAAGGGCGGCGGCGAGGGGCGGGGCGGCGAACAGATCGGCGATGGCCGGATCGCGCACGTTCAATCCGCCGGTGAAGGCGCCGAAGGCCGGAAGGATGATGCGCGATCCGTCCGTGACGAAACACGGCCGCCGCACGCCGCGTCCATAGGCGGCGACGCGCGCGGCGGGATGCAAGTGTCCCGCGACCTCGCCGCGCCGGTCGTCTTTGGCCGTCAGCGGTTCCGGCTCATGCGTCAGGCGAAGCGGGCCCAGGGCCATGTCGCCGATGACCCGACCGGGCAGGCGGGCCGCCGTGTCTGCATCCCGAGCGAGCGCCTCGCGGTCATGATTGCCCTCCAGCCACAGCCAGTCGCGCCCCGCCGCCAGCCGGTCCAGCCGCGCGCGGTCGTCGGCGGCCATACGGGAAATGGCCTTCGTGTCATGGAAACTGTCGCCCAACAGCACGACCACGGCCGGGTCCAGTTCGGCGATCTCGGCCTCAAGCTTGTCCAACGTCGCGCGGCTGTCATAGGGCGGAAGCAGCTGTCCGCGCACGGCGAAGGCGGACCCCTTTTCCAGATGAAGGTCCGCAACGATCAGGGCGCCGTGCGCCGGAACCCACATGGCCCCGGAACAGCGTAGCACGCAAGCTTCGCCCGCGATCCGCACGCTCAACGACCCGCAGGTCTTGCGGGCAGGGGACAGGGTGAGGCGCAGGGCGGCGTTCATGCGGCCTCGCCGGGTTCGGCGTCGTCCATGACCTCTGCGATCAGCAGGTCGGCGCTCTCGTCCAGGATCATTTCGGCGGCGTCTCCGCCCACCCGCTCGCGTCCGATCTGGACCAGAACCGGCACGCAGAAGGGCGAGGGTCGCGTCAGGGGTTGGTGGCGAATTCGACCCTCGATCCGCGCCAGCATCTGGCCCAGCCGCGCCACGTCGAGCAGGCCCGAGGCGGCGTCGGCGCGGGCGGTCTTGAGTAGCAGATGGTCGGGTTGGTGGCGGCGCAGCACGTCGTAGATCAGGTCGGTGGAAAAGGTCACCTGGCGGCCGGTCTTCTCGGCTCCGGGCTGGCGACGTTCGATCAAGCCCGAGATCAGGGCGCAATTGCGGAAGGACCGCTTCATCATGAAGCTTTCCTCCAGCCAGGCCTCCAGATCGTCGCCCAGCATGTCCGACTGGAACAGGGCGTCCAGATCGATGCCGTCCATCGGCTTGATCGACCAGATGGCCAGCGAATAGTCGGTGACGACGAATCCCAGAGGCCCGACGCCCATCCGGTCCAGCCGCCGCGTCAGCAGCATGCACAGGGTGGTGTGGGCCAGATTGCCTTCGAACGGATAGGCGACCAGGAAATGCCGGCTGCCGCGCGGAAAGGTCTCCACCAACATGGATTCCGCATTGGGAATGACCGAGCGGGTCTCCTGAAGCTCCAGCCATTCCTGCACGTCGGGCGGCAGGACGCGCCAGTGGTCGCGGTCGTGGATCATGGTCCGCACCCGGTCGGCCAACGAGGTCGACAGCGGGAACTTCGACCCGCCCCAGGACGGGATCTTGGGATCCTTGTCGTTGGCGTGGGTGACCAGGGCGTCGGTGCCGGTGATGCCCTGGAACGCCCAGACCTGGCCGGCGAACAGGAAGGTGTCGCCGGGTGTCAGCTGTTCGAAATACCACTCCTCGGCCTCGCCCACCTTGCGCCCGCCGATCAATTGGCGGGACGCCCCGCCCCGGCGGCTCGCGACCCGGACGTTCAGGGTGCCGGCCGAGACGATGGCCCCGACGTTCATGCGGTGGCGCTGGGCGATGTGCTGGTTGCGCACTTTCCAGCGGCCGTCTTGCGTGCGCACGATTCGCGCGAACCGGTCATAGGTCCGCAGCGCGTATCCGCCGGTGGCGACGAAATCGACCACCTCCTCGAACTGCTCCCACGTCAGGTCGCGATAGGGGCCGCAGCCGACGATCTCGTCATAGAGGGCCTGCATGTCGAAGGCCTCCGAACAGGCCACGCCCATCACATGCTGGGCCAGGGTGTCGAGCGTTCCGATATGGACGGGCTCCCAGTCGAAGGCGTTGTCGGCCACCGCCTCGCGCGCGGCTTGGCACTCAAGCATCTCGAACCGGCTGGCGGGCACCAGCAGGGCGCGTGACGGCTCGTCCAATCGGTGGTTGGCGCGGCCAATCCGCTGGACCAGGCGGCTCGATCCTTTCGGCGCCGCCATCTGGATGACCAGGTCCACATCGCCCCAGTCGATGCCGAGATCCAGCGTCGAGGTGCAGACCACGGCCCGCAGGTCGCCGCGCGCCATCGCCGCCTCGATCTTGCGCCGCTGTTCGGCCGCCAATGAACCGTGGTGCAGGCCTATGGGCAGGTTCTCGTCGTTGATCGCCCACAACTGCTGGAACACGAATTCCGACTGCCAGCGGGTGTTGACGAAGATCAGCGCCAGGGTCGAACGCTGGATCGCGGCATAGACCTCGGGGATGGCGTGCTGGCCCGTATGGCCCGCCCACGGCACCTTGCCCTCCGAGATCAGGACGTCGATGACGGCGGGCGCGCCGGGGTCGCCACGGACCAAGCTCACTCCTTCTCCCGCAAGGGGAGAAGGAAGTCTGGGCGCCAGCCACCCCCGGATCAGATCGGGATCTTCGATGGTCGCGCTCAGACCCACCCGCCGCATCCCCGGCGAAAAGCTCTGCAACCGCCCCAGCCCCAGCGACAACAGATCCCCCCGCTTGCCGCTCCAGATCGCATGCACCTCGTCCAGCACCACGCATTTCAGATCGGCGAAATAGGCCCGCGCGCCCTCCCAGGCGCAGAACAGGGCCAGTTGCTCGGGCGTGGTCAGCAGGATGTCGGGCGGAAAGTCGCGCTGACGCTGACGCTTGGATTGTTTGGTGTCGCCGGTCCGCGTCTCGACGTGGATGTTCAGCCCGATCTCGCGGATCGGCGTCATCAGATTGCGCTCGACGTCGGTGGTCAGGGCCTTCAGCGGCGACAGATACAGCGTATGCACCCCCGACCCCGGCCCGGTCGCCGGCCTGGGCCCACGCTCCGCCAGTTCGATCAGACTGGGCAAAAACCCCGCCAGCGTCTTGCCCCCGCCGGTCGGGGCGACCAGCAAGGCGTGCCGGCCCGCTTCACCCGCCGCGATCATCTCCAGCTGATGCCGCCGAGGCGACCAGCCGCGCGACGCGAACCAGTCGGCGAATAGGGGCGGAAGGGTCGTCACACGCTCCACGGCGACAGCAGACGGCAACCGCTATGTTCGAAGTGGCGAAGATTTCGGGTCACCAGGGTCAGATTGTTGGCGAGCGCGGTCGCGGCGATCAATTCGTCGATCAGCCCCACGGTGATCCCGCTTGTTTTGTAGCGCTCGGCCAGTATGGCCCACTGTTCTGCGACTGCGAGATCCACGGCGAGAAGCCGGTCACTGTAGTCTTCGACCATCTCCGCGATCCTTCGTTCGATCACCTCGCGTCTCGGACCGGGCGCCAGTTTCATTGCGCCACGCCGCATCTCCCCCAGAGACAGGACGCTGATGTACAAGGTGTCGTCGAGTTCTTCCGGCAGCGAGACGACCGTATCCAGCCAATCGAGAAAGCCCTCATTGGGTCGGGACTTTAGCGTTTCGCTGATCGCATTGGTGTCGAGCAGATACTTCAAAAAGAGAAGTCTCGGCTGGGACGCGGATCGCGCTCAATCTCGACGTCGTCAAGCCGGGGACCGGTCAGCAGCCACTCCTTGAAGGTGGGCTTGCGTTCGTTCAATCGCCGGAATTCCGCCTCGGCGACCAAGGTCACGCGGCCGTGCCCGGCGACGTCCACCGTCTGCGGGCCTTCGACCTCGATCTTGGCAGCCATGGCGACCAGCCAGTCCGTGGGATCAATCGGTTTGTTCACGGCGATCTCCTCGTTCCATCGACATATATAACTGTGTGGCGGTCGAAACCAGATGTTCCCGTTCCGTTTCAGCCCCGAGGTCGCTATCTATCGGTCGTGTCCGACGAATCCGTCATTGCTGAAACCCGCCTGACCGGCGCCGAGCCGTGGCTGGCCCTGCCGCCGGCGCTCGCCACGCCGCCGGGCGCGGGGGCGGTGTGCGACGACGCGGGGGCGAGGAAGATCGGGCGTGGCGCGGCCGAGGGGTTCTTCAGCGCCGGGCCGGTCATGGTGGCGCACGCCTCGCTGACGGCGCGACGGCTGGGGCTGACGCCGCCGCCGAGGTCGGCCGAGCTGATGGATGTGCTGGAGCTTTACGCCTTCGTGCGGCCGGCGCGGTTCTGCGCCCCGTCGCCGACGGGCTTGGCCCTGTCGCTGGGGCTGGCCGAGCCCAAGTCGGCGGAGGAACAGGCGGCGGCCCTGCGCGAGGCGGCGGGGCTGTTGCTGCGCGAATTGGCGCAAGCGGCCTATCCCGAGCGTGAGGCCGCCTATGTCCTGGCCCTGACGATGCAGCGGGCGGGCTGGGCCTGGGGCGAGCGCGTGGTTCAGGCGCTGGAGGCGGGCGGCGTGCGGGCGCGCCAGCATCGCGGGTCGGGCCTGGACGTCTGGTCGCGCCTGACGGAATGGGAGGACGAGGCGCCGCGCGGCGAGGCGGGATCGGCCCCGGTCGACAGCGAGAGCGCGCGCATCCGGCTGGAGAAGCTGCTTCAGGCCTCGGGCCTGGACGAGACGCGGCCGACCCAGTCGGACTATGCGGCCGAGGCCGCATTCGCCTTTTCGCCGCGTAACGAGGAAGGGCGGCCGCGCGTGCTGCTGGCCGAGGCGGGGACCGGCACGGGCAAGACCCTGGGCTATCTGGCGCCCGCCTCCCTGTGGGCCGAGCGGAACCAGGGGGCGGCCTGGATCTCGACCTATACCCGCGCCCTGCAACGCCAGATCGACCGCGAGAGCCATTCGCTTTGGCCCGATCCGGCCGAGCGCAAGAAGAAGGCGGTGATCCGCAAGGGGCGCGAGAACTATTTGTGCGTCCTGAACCTGCAGGACATGGTCCAGGCGGCCCAACTGGGGAACGGCGACCTGATCGGCCTGGCCCTGGCCGGGCGATGGGCCCTGCATACGCGCGACGGGGACATGACCGGCGGGGACTTCCCCGGCTGGCTGCCGGGCCTGTTCGCCATGCCGGCGGCCCATGCGGCGGGGGCGGCGAACCTGGTGGATCGGCGCGGCGAATGCGTCCACGCCGCCTGTCCGCACTACCGTAGCTGTTTCGTCGAGAAGACCATTCGCGCCAGCCGCCGCGCGGACCTGGTCATCGCCAACCACGCCCTGGTCCTGACCCAGGCCGCCTTCGACGGCGCCCGGTCGGCGCGGGGGCAGAAGCAGGACGGCGAGACGGCGGCCCTGAAGCGCATCGTCTTCGACGAGGGCCACCATCTGTTCGACGCCGCCGACAGCGCCTTTTCCGCCTGTCTGTCGGGCCAGGAGGCGGCCGAGCTGCGCCGCTGGATACGCGGGCCGGAGGGGCGGGGGCGTCGCGGGCGGGGGCTGGAACAGCGGCTGGGGGACATGGTCGGGGACAATGAGGCGGCGCTGAAGGCGCTTCAGGACGCCATCCGCGCCTCCGCCGCCTTGCCGGGCGAGGGGGTGTCGGGCCGCGTCGCGCCTGCCTCGGGCGAGGTCAATCCGATCGGCCCGATCGAGGCCTTTCTGGCGGCCGCTCTGGATCAGCTGCGGGCGCGCACGGCCGAGACCAACACATACGGCGGGCCGGAGTTCGGCATGGAGTGCGCGCTTAAACCGGTGACCGATCCTGTGGCCGAAACCGCCCGTGCGGCGGCGCAGGCTTTGGCCGCTATCGAGGCGCCGCTGCTAGCCTTGTCGCGGCATCTGGAGGACATTCTCGACGACGAGGCGGCCGAACTGGATGGGTCGCAACGGTCCCGCATCGAGGGGGCCTTGCGGGGCCTGGACCGGCGCGCGCGCATGACCCTGCCGGGCTGGCGCTCGATGCTGGCGGCGCTGGAGGACGGGGGCGATCAGCCCGATCCCGATTTCGTCGACTGGCTGTCGGCCGAGACGGCGTTCGGCCGCATCCACGACGTGGCCCTGCGTCGTCATTGGATCGATCCGACCGTGCCGCTGGAGGCCGCCGTGATCGTGCCGTCGCACGGGGTGCTGGTGACCTCGGCGACCCTGTCCGATCCGATGCAGGAGGACCCGTTCGATCTGGCGCGGATGCGGACCGGATCGGCCCGTCTGATCGATCCGCCGCGCACCCTGAAGGTCGAAAGCCCGTTCGACTATGCGACCAACAGCCGGGTCATCGTCGTCAACGACCTGGTCAAGGACGATCCGCGCCAGACGGCGGCTGCGATGCGTGAACTGTTCCTGGCGGCCGGGGGCGGGGGGCTGGGCTTGTTCACCGCCATCCGTCGGCTGAAGTCGGTCTATGAGCGGCTGGGGCCGGATCTGGCGAGGTCGGGCGTGCCTCTGTATGCCCAGCACGTCGATCCGCTGGAGGTCGGGGCGCTGGTGGACATGTTCCGGGTCGAGGAGAACTCGTGCCTGCTGGGCACCGATGCCGTGCGCGACGGGGTGGACGTGCCGGGTCGGTCCCTGCGGGTCCTGGCCTTCGACCGCGTGCCGTGGCCGCGACCTGACCTGCTGCACAAGGCGCGGCGCGAACGGCTGGGGGGCAAGGGCTATGACGACGCCCTGGCCCGCGCCCGCATCGCCCAGGCTTTCGGCCGTTTGATCCGACGCGGCGACGACAAGGGGGTCTTCCTGATGCTGGACGCCGCCACGCCGACACGCCTGTTCGCCAGCCTGCCGCCGGGAACCGAGGTCCAGCGTATGGGCCTGGCCGATGCGGTGGAACTGACCCGCAGCTTCCTCAACCCCGAGACGACCTGAGATGTCGAGGACCACGCCCGCGACGGTCGCCCTGAAGAAGGCCGGCGTCGCCTTCGACCTGTTTCCCTATGACTACGATCCCGATGCGCCGCGCGTGGGTTTGCAGGCGGCCGAGGCGCTGGGGATTGCGCCCGAGCAGGTGTTCAAGACTCTGATGGTCATGGTCGACGGCGCGCCCGTCTGTGTCATCGTGCCGTCCGACTGCGAGGTCAGCATGAAGAAGCTGGCGGCGGTGCTGGGCGGAAAATCGGCCCAGATGATGAAGCCCGCCGACGCCGAACGGCTGACCGGCTACAAGGTCGGCGGCGTCAGTCCCTTCGGTCAGAAGAAGACCGTGCCGACCGCCATGGACGAGACGGCCATCCTGTTCGATCAGGTGCTGATCAATGGGGGGCAGCGCGGGCTGCTGCTGGGCGTCGCGCCGGACGAGGCGCTGCGAGCGACCGACGGCTTGCTGGCCGACCTCACCGCCTAGAACGGCTTGAAATGGCGCGCTATAGGATCGCGCATGACCGACACCACCAAGCGACCCAGCCGCAAGGGCCTCTATGCGCCCTTCATCCTTGTGCTGATCGCACTGGCGGCCTGGACCGGCTGGTGGGTCTTTCTGACGCGCCAGATCGACACGCGGCTGGAGGCCCAGGTCCAGACCCTGCGTCACGACGGCTGGGACGTGCGGTTCGCGGGCAAGACGATCACAGGCTGGCCCTTCCGCGCCCGTGTCGGCCTGACCCAGCTGGTAGTCGAGACGCCGTCGGGTCACGCGATCAATGCGGCCGAACTGAACGCCGAGGCCAATGCCTATCAGCCGACCAAATGGGTGGTCGTGGCGCCGCAGGGGCTGATGCTGACTCGCGCCGGCAAGGGCGAGGTCGCGGTCAAGGGCGACGCCATCCGCATGAGCGCCAGCGGCATCGACCAGCGCTGGCCCAATCTGGCGCTTGAGATGGTCAATCCGGTCTTCACGACCCAGACCGGCGCCGAACCCTTCCCCATCGCTCGCGCGGCGCGGATCGAGCTGTACGCCCGACCGCATCTGGAAGGCTCGACCACGCCGACCGACGACGTCGATGTCATGTTCCGACTGGTGGACGGGCAGGGCCGCGCCGACGGCCCCGTCGAAGGCTTCGCCCAGGACGGCCGCCTGACCACCCAGCTTGAGGCCGTGATCGGCCAGGCCAGCCTTTTGAAGACGGGCGGCGACGCGGCCGGGGTCTTCTCGGCCTGGACGAAGGCGGGCGGCACGTTCCGCAATGTGCGCGGCGACCTGCAGGCGGGCGACAGCCGCGCAACCCTCAGCAGCGACGTGTTGCGCGCCGATGCGAACGGACGGCTGACGGGACAGGTCGAACTGCAGGCGCAGAAACCTCTGCCCGCGCTGGCCGGTCTGATGGCGACGCGACAGGGGCCGGTCAACCGGATCGGCGCGGCCGGAGCCGCCGCTGCGGCGGGCGCGGCCGAAGCGACGGGCCAGGAGCAGCTTCCCTTGACGCTGGTGTTCCGCGACGGTCGCACCTGGCTCGGCCCCTTCCCCTTGGCCCCGGCGCCCAAGCTGTTCTGATGGCCCTGCTGGACGAACCCGAGACGAACGAGGCCCTGCTGGCGCTGGACCGCGCCTTGGTCGAGGCGGTGCGCGCGCGGGTCGCGGCCGGGCCGCGCGACCGGGCCGACGCCTCGGCCATCGCCCTGCGTCAGTTGCTGGAGGGCGCATCGCCCGCCGAGGCCACGGCGGTCAAGGCGGTGTGGGGGCGGCTGGAGGTGGCGACAGGCACGTCTCTGATCGTCTGCGGCGGATTGGCCCAGGCCTTGGCGACGGACCGCTACGGCCTGGGCATTCGGCCCATGTCGGCCGACGAGGCGTTGAAGGCGGTCGAGGCCGGCGCGCGCGCGGTGATCGATCTGACGCCCGACCGGCCGTGGTGGGGGCGGCTGCTGGCGCGGCCTGAACTGAGGATTGTCGCCGCCCTGCCCGATGACCGGCGCGGACGGCCCCAGGCCTTTGTGGTGTCCAGGGAAACCTCCGGCCCGACCGGCGACGACCGCAGCTTCTGGGTCACTGACAGCGGCTGGTCCGAGACCAAGATCGTCGATGCCATGGGCGAGGCCGGACTGGTCGCCGATCCGCTGGCGGCGGCGGGCGGCTTGAAGCTGTTCGTGCTGACGGGCTATGTGCAGGCCGAGGACGGGCGGCTGAAGACCGCGCCCGGCCGCCTGAACGGCGTCATCGGCGCCGCCCCCATCTTCTGAAATCAAGGCTTTCCATGACCGACGCGCCCGCCCCCAAGCCCGGCATCCTCGACATCGCCCCCTATGTCGGCGGCAAGTCGTCCATCGCCGGCGTCGCCGAGCCGATGAAGCTGTCCTCGAACGAGAATATGCTGGGCGCCGGCGAAAAGGCGCGCGCCGCCTATGAGGCCGCGATCAAGAACATCCACATCTATCCCGACGGCCGCGCGACCAAGCTGCGCGACGCCGCAGCCGAGATCCACGGGCTGGAGCCCGAGCGGCTGATCTTCGGCAACGGCTCGGACGAGGTCTTCGCCCTGCTGAACCAGACCTATCTGACGGCCGGCGACAACATCGTCTGCGGTCAGTACGGCTTCCTCGCCTACCGGATCAGCGCCCTGGGCTGCGAGGCCCAGGTCAAGCTGGCGCCCGAGCCGAACTTCAAGGCCGAGGTCGACGCCCTGTTGGCCCAGGTCGATGACCGGACCAAGATCGTCTATGTCTCCAACCCGTCGAACCCGACCGGCAGCTACAATACCGGCGAGGAAATCCGCCGCCTGCACGCCGCCCTGCCGGCCCACATCATCCTGGTCGTGGACGAGGCCTATGCGGAATATGTGACCGAGGCCGACTGGGAGACCGCCTTCCCGCTGGCCCGTGACGCCCAGAACATCGTCGTCACCCGCACCTTCTCCAAGATCCACGGCCTGGGCGGTTTGCGCATCGGCTTCGGCTATGCGCCGCTGAAGGTCGCCGAGGCCATCGACCGCATCCGCCTGCCGTTCAACGTCTCGGTGCCGGGGCTGGACGCCGCCACCGCCGCCCTGTTCGACGAGGCGCACCAGACGGCGTCGCGCGACCTGGTCTCGAACTGGAAGCCGCGCCTGACCCAGGCCCTGCGCGGCTTCGGCCTGGAGGTGCTGCCCAGCGCCGGCAACTTCGTGCTGGTGATGTTCGACGGGCCCGAACGCGCCGCCGCCGCCAACGAATACCTCAACACCAAGGGCATCATCGTGCGCCCGGTCGGCGGCTACGGCCTGCCCCAGGCCCTGCGCATCACCATCGGCACGGAAGACCAGAACCGCGCCGTGATCGATGCGCTGAGCGAGTTCGCGGCGACCTGATTAAAGCAAGGGACGGCGGCCGCATCCACGGCCGCCGTTCTGTCATCAGCCGCCGAAGCGGCGGGCGAAGAAGACGCCCGTGCGGATCGTGTCGTCTTCCTGGGACAGCGGGCTGTCGGCGACGTCGCCCAAACGGCGTTCGTAGTTGACCAGAGCGCCCGCGCCCCATTTGTCGCCGATCGGAACCAGCAGCACCAGACTGGCGCCCGCGCCTTGCAGGCCGCTGCCCGGCGAATAGGCGTCGATGCCGTTGCGCGCGGCGTCGGCCGTGCTGACGCCGTAGTAGGTGTCGGCCAGCTTGGCGTCGCCGCCGCGGGCATAGACCGAGGCGTTCAGCAGACCGATCGGCGTAACGCGTTGATGGCCGACCGAGGCGTAGTATTCGGTGCCTTCGCTGACGTCGGTCACATCGCGGCTGACCCGGCCGCCGACCACGATGTTGCCGGGCAGGCGCTTGTAGGCATAGGCGGCGAGATCGGCGCCGAAGTCGGGACGATCCAGGTCCAAGCCCTCGATGTCTTCAGGCGAGAAGCGCGGGCGCAGCTGCAGTCCGGCGCGGAAGTCGTCGGTCTTGATCGCGTTCCAGCCCAGGCCGTCGATGGCGTTCACATAGACGACGTCGCGATAGTTGGCCGACACCCACGGCACGACCGTGGTCTGGGATCCCGTGTCGCCGCCGCTGTCCTTGCTGTAGAGGGCGCCGACGCCCAGATCGACAGTCCAGCCCTGGGGGGCAGGACGAAGCTGCTCATAGGGTTGCGACTGGGCGAAGGCGGAGCCGGCGAAGGCGCAGGCAGCGGCGGTCGTCAGGGCGAGGGTACGCAGGAACATACGGGGAGGTTTCCTAAAAAGACGAAATCGGAAGCCCTCATACGCCCCAGCTAGGCCTTTGGCTCCAACAGGGCCAACGAAGCCGTCTCGATGCGACTTTCCAGCAACGCCATCATGGCCCCGCGTTTCAGCCCGGCCGGGATCGGCTCCAGGAATTCGAACACGACCTTGCCCGGATAGCGGCGGAAGCCGTGCGCCGGCCAATGGACGCCGGAGTTGGTGGCGACAGGCCAGCAGGGGCCTTCCAGATCGCGATAGATGGCGGCGACGCCGGGTTTGTAATCGCCGGGAACGCCAGGGTCGTTGCGGGTGCCTTCGGGGAAGATGACGATCTGGCGGCCTTCGGCCAGGCGATCGTGCGCCTGACGGGTCATGTCCTTCAGCGCCTTGGCGTGACCGGCGCGGTCCACGGCGATCATCCTGGCCTTCCAGGCGAACCAGCCGAAGAAGGGCAGGGGCATCAGCTCCTTCTTCATGATGAAGCAGGCGTCCGGCAGCACGGCCAGCAGGGCCACGATGTCCAGCATCCCCTGGTGTTTGGACGCGATCAGGGCCGCGCCGGACGGGGCGTGCTCCAGCCCGCGCACCTCGACCTTGACCCCGGCGATCCAGCGCAGGCCGAACAGCACGATCTTCGCCCACAGCTTGCACACACCCTGAACATAGCGGTGCGGCGCCAGAAGGATGGGCGACAGGCCGATGGCGATGATCGGCATCGACAGATAGAGCCAGGCGGTGAAGAGCAGGGAACGCAGGGTGTTCACTAAGGCGCGGCCTTTTCGTCAGGAGACGTGTCGGTTAAGGGCGTCACGGCGTCGCCTTCCGTGTCGGCGGGCCGGTCGCGGGTGATGCGACGCACGCCCTCACGACCCAGGACGGCGAGATATTTCATATACTCCAGCGTCATGCGCCGCGCCGTCACCGCCGCCCGCCACCAGCGGACATTGTCCAGCGACGGGGTGGAGATGGCGTAGGGCGTCAGTTTCACGCCCGGCAACTGGCCCCGGATTTCGACCAGCGAACGCGGCATATGATAGTCGGAGGTGACCACGATCAGGCTGCGATAGCCCTTGGCGCGGGTCCAGGCGGCGATCTCCTGGGCGTTGCCGACGGTGTCCTCGGCCTCGAAGCCCAGATCGACGCAGCAGTTGAACAGGCGGCTTGAGCCGGGCGTCAGCTCACGCAGTTCGCGGCGACGGACCTCGCGGTTGACGCCCGAGATCAGCACCCGCTCGCCCTTGCCCTGTTCCAGCAGGCGGATGGCGGTGTTGACCCGTTCGGACGAGGGACCGGTCAGGGCGACGATGGCGTCGGCGCGCGCGGGATCGTCGGCCGGCGTCAGCTCGCGCACCCGATGCGCAAAGGCGAACAGGCCGACCAGCCAGATCAGGGCCGCGATGGCGATGACGCTCAACAGTCTCATGCGCCTCCTCCATCCTTGCCCGAAGCCAGCACTCGCATAGAGGCGAATCTCGCGGCGAGAACCGCAACCGTAGCCGCGAGCAGCGGGCATGGCGAGAGCAGCGCAAGGTCGCTCCAGGTGATCGGCAACGCCGCCGACAGCCCGTCCGATCCGCCCAGGAACCTCAGGAAGGCCAGCAGGATCGCCGCCAGCCCGGCGCCGATCGCGCCCGCGCCCGCCGCCATCAGACCGAATCGCCGCTGGAACAGCCAGGCGATGGCCCCGTCCGTCGCCCCGTTCAGGCTCAATGTCTCGATCACGCCCTGCCCGGCCGCCAGACCCGCGCGGGTCGCATAGGCGATGGCGGCGGCGGCGGCGAAGGCGATGGCCAGGAAGGCGGCGCCGGCCAGGGCCGTGATCAGGGCGGCGGACCGCTCGACCTCGCCGCGCCACAGGCTGTGGTCGTCCACCGTCGCGTCCAGCCCGGCCTCGGCCAGGGCGCGGCTTAGGGTCACGGCGCTGGCCGGCGCCTGGGCGTTCAGCCTGACGGTCACTAGATGGGGCAGGGGCAGATCGGGCAGGACCGCGTCGCCCAGCCAGGGCCGCAGCAGATCCTCGGCCGCCTTGCGGCTCAGGGCGGCGGCCTCCTCGACCCCATCGACGCTCGACAGGGTTTCGGCCGCGCGGGCGGCGGCGGTGTCGCCGGTCTCACCGACGCTGGGGCGCACCTGCACCGTAGCCTCGGCGCCCAACTGTCTGGCCCAGCCGTGCGCGGCGCGATCCGCAGCCGATGCGGCGACGGCGGCGAGGCACGCCAGGAAACACAGGACCGCGATGACGGTCATCAGCCAGGGCTCGCCGGCGGCGGCGGGCGGCAACAGGCCGGGGCGGCGGCTGGACAGGCTGAAGTCGGACAGGCGGATCATGCGGCGGCCCGCGACGGTTCGCTCAGACGCCCGGCGTCCAGCCGCAGGACGCGCGCGCCCGACCGCTGGGCCAGGGCGTCGTCATGGCTGGCGATCAGGACCGTGGCCCCCAGCTTGTTCAGCGACTGGAACAGCCGCAGCAGCTTGTCGGCCATGACGGCGTCCACGCTGCCCGTCGGTTCGTCCGCCACGATCAGGCCGGGCCGGGTGATGACGGCGCGGGCGATGGCCAGCCGCTGTTTCTCGCCGCCGGACAGGGCCGGGGGGCGGGCGTCCATCCGGCGGCCCAGGCCGACCCATTTCAGCATCTCCTGCACATCGGCGGCATAGTCGGCCTCGGATCCGCCCGCCAGGCGCAAGGGCAGGGCGACATTGTCGAAGGCGGACAGGTGATCCAGCAGGCGAAAGTCCTGGAACACTACCCCCATGCGCCGTCGGAAGGCGGGAATGTCGCGGCGGTCGATGCGCGTGACATCCGATCCAAACAGGCGGATGCTGCCCGTTCGGGGTTGGTCCGCCAGCGTCAGCAGGCGCAGCAGCGAAGACTTGCCGGCCCCGGACGGCCCGGTAAGGAAGTGGAAAGAGCCACGCGGCAGAATGAGGTTAATGTCGCTCAGCACGTCGGGCGCGCCTGCATAGCCGAAACCCACCCCCGACAGGCGGGCGGTCTCGGACACGGGAGCGGAATCGGCGGGCGAGGACGGCATGGTATGTGTTTCAGGAACAGGGCGCGGCGTCGCGCCTTACGGGAGGGGGCGACAGCCTCGCAGTCAGCCACATGATACTGACCTGCCCCGCCTGCGCCACCAGCTATTTCATTCCCGATGACGCGGTCGGTACGAACGGCCGCAAGGTGCGGTGCCAGTCTTGCGGCGAAGTGTGGCGCGCGACCCCCGACGAACCGCTGGAACTGACCCTGACGCCCGAGCCGGTTGCCGCAGCCCCCACCCAAAAAACCACGCCGGAGCCGGACCCCGCGCCGACCGCCGCCAGCCTGGCCGAGACCCCAGCTCCGGAACTGCCCCGCGCCTTCCGCGCCCGCGCCGACCGCCAGAAGAAGCTGCGTCGCGCCGCCGCCCACGGCGTCGTCTGGGCCGGTCTGGCCAGCGTCTTCATCGGCCTGATCGTGGCGGCCTTCCTGTTCCGGGTCGAGATCGTCCAGGCCTTCCCCAAGGCGGCCTCGGCCTACAAATTCTTCGGTGCGACGGTGAACCCGGTCGGGCTGGACTTCGAGGCCCTGACCGCCAAGGCCGCGCCCGGCCATCCCGGCATGGTCGTGGTGTCCGGCGCCATTCGCAACGTGCGCGACGTCGAGATCGTGTCGCCGCCCGTCCGCGTCGCCCTGGTGGACGCCAACGGCGCCGAGGTGGGCTTCAAGATCGTGCAGATCGACGCCGCACCCGTCCTGCCGGGCAAGGTCCAGGGATTCGCCGCACTGATCCCCGATCCAGGCGGACACGGCGCCGGTATCGGCGTCGACTTCGCTCCGGTGAGCCCAACTTCCGCCCCCGCCCATGCCAAGCCGACCGCCGGGCACGATGATGACAAGAAGGCTGCGGCGCACGAGGCCGAACCGACGTCCAACCACGCCCCCGCCGCAGCACAGCCGGCGACGGCCCAAGGGCTGCGCTCGGCCACGGCGCCCGGCGCCGAGGCCCCAAATACGGCCGCGCCGATCGAGGCGCGACCCGTGGGCGCGGTGGACAAGGGGCATGGTGAGGCGGTATCGGCCTCGCATCATGGCTGATCCCTCCCCGACGCCGACCGTTCTCCTGCCCGAGGCCGAGGTGGCGCGCATCGTCGCCGACCTGGCCCAGCGTATCGCACCCGTGACCGACGACGACACCGTCGCCGCCGTGCTGCTGACCGGCGGCCTGTGGTTCGCCGCCGACCTGACCCGCGCCCTGTCGCGCGTCGGGCGCAACGTCCGCTTCGACGCCCTGTGGCTGGCCTCCTACGGCGACGAACAGACCAGCCGGGGCCGCATCGACGTATACGCCCCGTTCCAGCGCCCGATCGCCGGGCGTCGCGTCCTGATCCTGGACGACGTGTTCGACACCGGCCTGTCGCTGGCCGAGGCGGTCCGCATCGCCAGGGAAGCCGGCGCATCCGAGGTCCTGACCTGCGTCTTCGCCAGAAAGCCCTGGCCCGCGCCGCGTGCGCCCGAGCCGGACTTCGTCGGCTGGGAGGCGCCGAACCGCTTCCTGGTCGGCTACGGCCTGGACCACGCCGGCGCCCTGCGCGGCCTGCCCGACATCTGCGCCCTGGATTGAGTCTGGGACTGAGGCCGTATGGGCCATAACGGCGGGGGATAATCCGTCCGGGGCTGAATTTCCGCCGGGTTCGGCGTTGACTCTCGGACACCCTTCCGTATATGTCGCCGCTCTTCGCCGCCGGGGGTGTCCTTGGGCGGCGTATCTTTTTTTGCGTTTGCGCTGAGGCTTCAACATGTACGCGGTGATCAAGACCGGCGGCAAGCAGTACCGGGTCCAACCGGGCGACACCATTGTCGTCGAAAAGCTCGACGGCGACGCCGGCTCGGAGCTGAAGTTCGACAGCGTCCTGATGCTGGGCGGCGACAACGGTGTGACCCTGGGCGCTCCCCTGATCGACGGCGCCTTCGTCGGCGCGACCCTGGTCGAGACCCGCAAGGGTGAGAAGATCAAGATCTTCAAGAAGACCCGTCGCCAGGGCTATCGCCGCACCAACGGCCACCGCCAGATGGAATCGGTCCTGCGCATCACCGGCATCGACGGCGCCGGCGAGACCGCCAAGTGGGACGGCAAGGTCGATCTGACGACCAAGGCCGAGATCAACCTGCGGGCCCGCAACCTGGCCGCCCGTGACGCCACCTCTTCGCTGGGTTCGACCGAGACGGTCGTGACCGACGTGGACGGCGCCGAGATCAAGGGCGTCGTGGTCGAGAGCTCGGCTCCCGCCCAAGACTCTGGCAAGAAGGCCCCGGCCAAGAAGAAGGCCGCGCCCAAGGCTGAAGCCGCCGGCGACGAAGCCTAAGACATTCACCGGCGCCTCACAGCGCCAGACCTAGTTACGGACGCGCTCAAGTAGGCCGAAAGGCCGGTAGCGCCCCAAGAAAGACGGAGCGGCAAGATGGCTCACAAGAAATCCGGTGGTTCGTCGCGTAACGGTCGCGACTCCGAGTCGAAGCGCCTTGGCGTGAAGAAGTATGGCGGCGAGCGCGTGCTGGCCGGCAACATCATCGTGCGCCAACGCGGCACCACCTTCCACCCGGGTGAGAACATCGGCATGGGCCGCGACCACACCCTGTTCGCCCTGACGCACGGCGCGGTGAAATTCACCAAGAAAGCCGGTGGCCGTTGTTACGTGTCGATCCTCGCGGCCAATGACGACGCCCAAGTGGCGATGGCCGCCGAGTAACGCGATCTGGACCTTCCCGGATCGGCGTTGCTTCTGAAAGCAGCCGGTCCGGACCAGGGATTATATTCCGCGGGGAGTCTGGATCACCAGGCTCCCCGTTTGCGTTTCCCCGCCTCGAAGACCGTCCGAGCCCTTCAAGGAGACGGTTGAAGATCCGAGGCAACGCCCATGTGCGTCATCGAAACCTCTCCCATCGTCGAGACCCGGCGTCTGGTCCTGCGCGCGCCCGCGCCCCAGGACGCCCCGCGCATCGCGGCCCTGGCCAACGACCTGGACATCGCGCGCATGACCAAGCGGATGCCGCATCCGTTCCGGATGCGTGACGCCGACGACTTCGTGCTGCAGGTGGCGTCCCAGGATCCCCGGCGGGCCAACACCTTCGTCATTGATCATGATGACATGGGGCCGATCGGCGTCATCGGCCTGTTCGAGGGCGAGGATCGCGTGCCCGAGACGGGCTACTGGATCGGTCGGGAGTACTGGGGTCGGGGCTTTGCCACCGAGGCGCTGGACGCCGCCCTGGTCTGGGCCAGCCGCAAGTGGAAGCGCCGGGCGCTGGTCGCCGGGCATTTCGCCGACAATCCGGCGTCGGGTCGCGTGCTGGAGAAGGCGGGCTTTCTCTACACCGGCGAGACGCGCCGAGCCTGGAGCAAGGCGCGTCGTGCCGAGGCGGACACCCGCATGATGGTCTGGCTGGCCTGAAAGCCAGCCGGGCGTCAGCCGCCGGCCAAGGTCGGTCCATAGACGGCGGCGGCGGTGATCAGGCCGACCACCAGCATGGCGCCCGCGCCGGCGATGAAGGTGGCGATGGTCTTGGACCGTCGCCGACGCATGCCGCCCGCCTTATATTTGCGGATGATGACCGATGGCCCTCGTGTAAAGGCCTCGGACCCTACGATATTGTGTTGGGACAAGAAAACGCTCCCCGAACTCTCACAGAAGAAGCGATCAGTCCGGGGCGCTCGTGGTCAGAAGATGGCGATCCGCGTTACCGGGGTCGCATCTTCGTGAGAACAGGCGTGGGGGTCACAGGGTGACGGCGACCACCCGGCCGCCGCGCGTCTGGACGTGGCGCATCAGCACCAGCGGCGCATCGCCCGCCGTCACCGGCACGATCAGGAACCAGCCGCCGTCCGGCAGGCCGTCGAAGCGGACGCGGCCGTTCTCGCAGCGGGTGTCGCGCACATAGGTTCGGTAGTCGGCGTTGGCGTCCGGCACGGTGCGGGCGCGGACCACGGCGGCGGGGACGGCCGCGCGCTCGGTGGAGCCATACAGGGTGCGGAAGCGGGCGCGGGTGTAGGGGGTGTCCGGCGTCAGGCCGGCCGAGCCGACGCAGGCGAAGGTCTTGCCATCCTGGGCGAACGCGATCTGGCCTTCGATGCTGTTGCGGCCGGGCATCTGGGACCAGCCGAAGTCGCCTTCGTCGAAGGCCGCAGGCCCGGCATAGGGCAGGCCGCCTCCGGTCGTGGGGGCGCAGGCCGACAGGGCGGCGGCGGCCAGGGCGAGGGCGAGGCCTGGGGCGGCGAAGAGGCGGATCGACATGGGCTTTCCTCCGGGGAATTTCGCGGTCGGGGGGACGACGCGCCCACTATCGCAGACCCGGCCTCCCACTTCCACGGTCAAGACGCCCGCCTCTGGACCCGGACCCGACAACGCGCGAAACAGGCCCGAACAACGCGCCCATTCGTCGAGGCGCGACAGCTCGGAAACGCCCGCATGACCGTCACCTTCGCCGACATCCAAGCCGCCCGCGCCCGGATCGCAGGCCAGGTCGACCACACCCCGACCCGCTATTCCAGGAAGCTGTCGCAGCTGACCGGGGCCGAGGTCTGGGTCAAGTTCGACAACCTGCAATTCACCGGCAGCTTCAAGGAACGCGGCGCGCTGAACCGGCTGCTGATGCTTAGCCCCGAGGAGCGCAAGCGCGGGGTGGTGGCGGCCAGCGCCGGCAACCACGCCCAGGCCCTGGCCTACCACGGCGGACGGCTGGGGGTGCCGGTGACCATCGTCATGCCGGAGGGCACGCCCTTCGCCAAGATCAACGGCACCCGCTCGCACGGGGCGACGGTGGTGATCGAGGGGCTGGATTTCACTGGCTCGACCGAGGCGGCCCAGCGGCTGGAAGCCGAGAAGGGCTATGTCTTCGTCTCGGCCTTCGACGACGCGGGCATCGTGGCGGGCCAGGGGGTCTGCGCCATCGAGTTCCTGGAGGACGCGCCCGACATCGAGGCCCTGATCATCCCCATCGGCGGCGGCGGCCTGATCGCCGGCTGCGCCATTGCGGCCAAGGCGATGAAGCCGGACATCAAGGTGTTCGGGGTCGAGGCGGCGCGCTATCCGTCCTTCACCGCACGACGGGCGGGCAAGCCCCCGGTCTGCACCGGCCAGACCATCGCCGAGGGCATCGCCATCAAGGCCGTGGGCGAGATCCCCTTTGCTTTGGCCGACCCGCTGGTGGACGAGGTCTTCGTCTGCGAGGAGGCCGACTTCGAACGGGCGGTGGCCCACTACGTCACCTATGAGAAGACGGTGTCCGAGGGCGCGGGCGCGGGCGGTCTGGCGGCCCTGCTGGCCTATCCCGAGCGGTTCAAGGGGATGAAGGTCGGGCTGGAGCTGTGCGGCGGCAACATCGATGCGCGGATGCTGGCGGTGGTGCTGAACCGCGAGATGGTCCGTGAACGGAGGTTGCTGGTTTACCGCATCCTGGGCGACGACCGGCCGGGCATGTTGTCGGCCATGGCGGCGGTGATCGGCGGCCTGGGCGGCAATATCATCGACGTGGTCCACAACCGTCTGGCGCTGGACGTGCCGGCCAAGGGCGCGGAGTTCGACATCATGGTCGAAACGCGCGATAGCGCCCACGCCGACGAGATCGGCGAGGCCTTGAAGGAACGCGGCTATGAACTTCGGATGGGGTAAGGCGGCATTGTTGAGCGCGGTGCTGCTGGCGGGCTGCGGCCAGGCCGAGCCGGTCGATCCGAACGCGGGCAAGGCCGAGGCGGTCGCCTTCATGACCGAGAACGCCAAGGCCGAGGGCGTCGTGACCCTGCCCAGCGGCCTGCAATACAAGGTGGTGCAGGCGGGTCCGGCGAGCGGCGTCAGCCCGGACCGCAACGACCTGGTCAAGGTCGATTACGAGGGCAAGCTGGTCGACAACAGCGTGTTCGACAGCTCGTTCGCGCGCGGGGCGCCGGCGGTGTTTACGCCGGAAGAGGTGGTCAAGGGCTGGACCGAGGCGTTGCAGAAGATGCGCGTCGGCGACGAATGGCTGCTCCATGTGCCGCCCGAGCTGGGCTATGGCGAGCGGAGCAGCCCCAAGATCCCGGCGAATTCGGTGCTGATCTTCCGGCTGAAACTGCTGGACGTGGCCAAGGTGCCTGGCGGCGGATCGGGCGTAGGCACGGCGATGGGGTGATCCCAGCGATCCGTCTCCTCCCCACTTCGTGGGGAGGAGACGGATCGCCTTCGCGTCGTGACGGAGGGGCTGTCGCCCATCGCAGACGCCTGTGGGGCGTCCAGAGCCCCTCCACCGCTACGCGGTCCCCCTCCCCGCGAAGCGGGGAGGAGACGAAAAAGTGCACTGCGAATTTTTTGAGTGCACTTTCGTGCAGATTTTTGCGAGCGGTTTGCAGTGTTGGCGCTTGGCGAATGTCAAAGACCAGGCGGGCAGTATAGCCCAGCGCGCGACGGCGATAAGGTAGCGGTCGCTGGTGCCGATCAGGGCGTTGAAATCGCTGCGGTTCGTCTTGGCGACTGCGCTGGCTAGGCCGTTTCGAGCCTTCGCCATTCCGTCAGGACCTGGGGGTCGGTCTCGGTCGTCGCGGCGGACAAGGCCGCGAACTCGCCGGGCGGCGTCAGCCGCGACAGGGCCCAGACGGCCGCGCCGCGCACCAGGGGCGAGGGGTCGGTCAGCAGGGCCTGGGTCGGGGCGATCAGGGTCGCGTCGCCCGAGTTGCCCACCGCGTAGAGGACGTTCCTGAGAAACCGGTCACGGCCGATGCGCTTGACCGGGCTTTTGGTGAACAGGACGCGGAAGGCGGCGTCGTCCAGCGCCAGCAGGTCGTGCAGGCGCGGGCTTTCGAAGGCCTCACGGGGCAGCAGGCGAATCTCGCGGGCTTCCTGGGCGAACTTGTTCCACGGACAGACCGCCAGACAATCGTCGCAGCCATAGATGCGCGATCCGGTCAGGGTGCGGAACTCGACCGGCCAGGGATCGGCGAACTCGATGGTCAGGTAGGACAGGCAACGCCGCGCGTCGAGCTGGAACGGGGCGGGGAAGGCGTTCGTGGGGCAGGCGTCCAGACAGGCGGTGCAGCGGCCGCAATGTTCGGTCTCGCTTTCGTCCGGTTCGATCTCTGCGGCGGTCAGGATCGTGCCCAGGAACAGCCAGTTGCCGTGGGTGCGGCTGAGCAGATTGGTGTGTTTGCCCTGCCAGCCCAGTCCGGCGCGCTGGGCCAGGGGTTTTTCCATCAGGGGGGCGGTGTCGACGAAGACCTTGATGTCAGCGCCGTTGCGGGCCGCGATCTGGCCCGCCAGCTGTTTCAGCCGGCCCTTGATCACCTCGTGATAGTCGTCGCCGCGCGCATAGACCGAGATATAGGCGGCCGAACGGTCGGCCAGCTGGTCCAGCGGGTTCTCGTCGGGGCCGTAGTTCATGCCCAGGACGATGGCGGTTTTCGCCTCGTCCCACATGGCGGTGGGGTGCTGGCGGCGATCCAGCGTCGTCTCCATCCATTCCATGTCGCCATGCCGGCCCTCATCCACGAAATGACGCAGCCGCTCACCCGCCGGCCAGGCGTCGGCCGCCGAGGCGAAACGGCAGACATCGAAGCCGAGCTCGGCCGCGCGCTGGCGGATGAAGGTTTTCAGGCGGTCGGACACGGGCGGGGGATAGCACGGGGGCGCTGAAGCGTCTTGAGGCGAGCGATTTTGACGAAGAGGACGAGGACCTTGTTCGACCATATCGGACATTAACAGCGTCCAGATTCAGGCGCTGACTGTCGCGATTTGACGCGGCAAAGCCGCCGTTTATTGCTGCCTTCCCGGCTGGTCCGTCGAGAGCCGGTCGCGCCAGAACTTCTCGCCGCGTTCATAAACCGAGTCGGGTGTCAGCCTGTTGAAGATGGCGAGCACACCCTTGCCGACACACACGTTGCCGTTGGCATCATAGTAGGCAAGGGCTTCATCGTGGAGATGGAGCAAGTATGAGGCCGCAGCTTCCTGATACAGGAAGCGCTCTGCATCGTAGCGGTCCAGCATCCACTGGGCAGCTTCGTCGGGCGTCATTTCTTTTCGGGTGCCACGAAAACCTGGAGGAGATGTTCGGCGTAATTGCCGTTAGCAGGAGTAGCGCCCTTAAACCATTCACACCGATAAGTGGTGCGTTCTTCAAAATCGTATTTGCTACTCGCCTCACCGGGGACGGCGTCGATTGTCATCGCTGGCCCGCCTGACTTCAGTTGGACGACGTCGCCCCTGTTGAACATGTTGACCATAAAGCCCCTCTTCGTTTGGTTTTTGTATCGTCAGTTATACGGCGACAAGATCAGCTAGCTTCGTGGCGACTTCGCTCATCGATCCGTCTTCAGTGTTAAGGCCGTTTCGCGAAGCCAGCATGGGGCTTTCGTTGTTCAACTCGTCGAAAGATGCACCGTGGATGATAGGTACGATTGCGCCCCGATGGAGAAGTACGGAGAGTTCTTTGTCAGCGACACCCTCACTCTTGATGCGTCTGAGAAAACTTGGCGTCACCAAAACGATGCCAACGCGGGACTTCGCTAGTCCCTTGTCGATCTCGCGCATGAACGGCGTTCCGAGCGGGATGTCCTTCTGGCTAAACCAGACCCTCACGCCGCGAGCCTCAAGCAGATCGTGCAACTCCTGAGCGGCTCCGTTTCTGTCGTCCCACGCGTGGCAGAGGAATACGTCGCGAAGGTCAGGAACGGTCGCTCGCTGTTCGACGTGCGCTCGTGCGGGTTCGAGCTCAAGCACCTCGGCAGGTGTGTACCAAACGGCTGAGCTAGCTCGCGCCCAGCGGGGTTTAGAGGTCTTGCTAGCCCCGCCGGTGCTTCGCCCGCCGCCTCCGCCTGACGACGAGGCGGCTGGAGGCGAGTAAGACGGCGATGAATATGACGGCGAATACCCCCAGCTAGAGCCGCGACCATACCGGCTGCTACAGGCGGGACAGCTTGCTGCGCCACCCCCAGTATGCCCTCTTATTGGTGCGGTGCATCTAGCCATCGTGTCCTCCCTAGGGTTGAATCACGATATAGTGTCGCTTGTATAGTTTCCAAGCGTTAACGCTTTTTGATTCTTTCAATCAATGCGGCAGCCAACTGCAGCTTCAGAAATCCAGATCCGCATACCAGGCCGACGGCGGCACGCCGACGAAGCGGTCGGCGAGCAGGGGGCGGAAGCAGGGGCGGGATTTCAGCTTGGAGTACCAGGTCTTCAGACCGGGCCAGTTCTTCCATTGGATCTCGCCGAAATAGTCGAGCACCGACAGGTGGGCGGCGGCGATCAGGTCGGCCTGGCTGAGGCGGCGGCCGGCCAGCCAGTCGCGGGCGGCGACCAGGTCCTCCAGCATGGCGAGATGGGCTTTCAGGGCGTCGCGGCCCTCGCGCAGGGCGCGGGCCTCGGGCGGGCCCAGTTTGAGCAGGGGTTTCTCCATCCGCTCGTGCAGCAGGACGGCGTCGACCTCGTCCATGAAGCGACGCTCGAACCAGCCGGTCAGGCGCCGCGCCTCGGCCCGTTCGGCGGCGTCGGCGGGCAGCAGCAGGGGCGCCTTCTGCTGATCCTCGATCCAGCCCAGGACGGCGGGCAGTTCGCACAGGACCAGGGGGCGGCCGCGATCCATCGTCTGGATCACCGGCGGCAGGCCCGACGGATTGAAGTCGTTGACCGGGCAGTCGGCCTCCCACGGACGGACCGGGGTGTCGGCCCATTCGATCCGCGCCTCGCCCAGGGCCAGGCGCGCGGCGCGCGAGGCGGGCTGGAAGGCGAAGTGGAAGAGAACGCAAGGGTCGGCCATCAGGGGTTGATGCGCCCCGACCCGTTAATGCGCGTTTACTGCATTGAAATTGGACGCAAGGTCAGGACCAGGGGCCCTTTGGCGCAGGGCCGGTCGGCGCCTTGACGGCCTCGGTTTGCGCAGGCGCGGGCGTCGCGACGGCGGGAACGTCCGTCTGCGGACGGGTGTGTCCGCGCGGGTCGGCGTGGATCAGGATGTCGGCCGTGGGGAAGAGGGCCAGCACCCGATTCTCGGCCGCGACGACGATGGCGTGGGCGGCGTCCAGGGTCTGGTGGGCGTCCAGGTCGACGTGCATCTGGATCATCATCACCTGGCCGGCCATGCGGGTGCGCAGCTGATGCACGCCGAACACCTGAGGATCGGCCAGGACGGCCTGGATGATGGCGACACGGTCGGCCTCGGGCACGGCGCGGTCCAGCAGGTGGTCGGCGGCGGCCTTCAACATGCCGGTCGCGCCCCAGAACAGCCAGACGGCGACGACGATGCCGGCCGCCGCGTCCAGACCCGGCGCGCCCAGGAAGGCGCCCGAGATCACTCCGATCAGCACCACCACATTAGCGGCCAGGTCGGCGGCGTAATGGGCGCGGTCGCCGGCGACGGCCAGCGAACCGGTCTTCTTCAACGCCCGGGTCTGCATCCAAACCAGCCAGGCGGTGATGGCGATGGCGACGACGATGATTCCGGTCGCCCAGAAGCCGGCGGTGACGGGGCGGGGATCGAAGATGCGCTGCACCCCCTCCCAGGCGATGAACAGGGCCGAGGCGAAGACCAGCCCGGCCTGGACCAGGGCGGACAGGGCCTCGCCCTTGCCGTGACCATAGCGGTGGTTTTCATCGGCCGGGGCGGCGGCCCAGCGCACGGCGAAGAAGGTGGTCAGGGACGCCGCCAGATCCAGCACCGAATCCGCCAGGGTCGCCAGGATGGAGACCGAGCCGGAGGCGCCGAGCGCGAACGCCTTCATCGCGATCAGCACCACCGCGACCCCGACCGACAGGCGGGTGATGCGGCGCGCAGCCAGGTGGGCGTCTTCCAGAGGCGCAGGTGCGGGGGCGGGCGTCGTCATATGCGGCCTCTTCTCGCGCAATCATGGCGGAAAGCCAACCGCTCGCCGTCCCTCGCTTCTTTGGGGGCGGTTGGCTATGGGGAGATCGAACCGGGCGCGTCGTGATCCCGGACCTGTTTCGGGGTTTTCATGTCGGACTGGCTGGCGGCCATCATCCTGGGTCTGGTCGAGGGGCTGACAGAGTTCATTCCGGTCTCGTCCACGGGCCATATGCTGCTGCTGGGCCATTTCATGGGCTTCGAGAGTTCGGGCAAGACGTTCGAGATCGTGATCCAGCTGGGCGCCCTTCTGGCCATCATCAGCGTCTATTTCAAACGGCTGTGGGCGCTGACGACGCGCTGGCCGTTCGATCCCGAGGCGCGGCGGTTCCTGATCGGCCTGCTGGTCGCCTTCGCGCCCGCCGTCGTGATCGGCTTTTTGGCTTACGACTACATCAAGACGGTGCTGTTCGAGACGCCGCAGGTGGTGTGCGTGGCCCTGATCGTCGGGGGGGTGATCCTGCTGACGCTGGACCGGATGGACAAGCGCCCCAAATGGCTGGACGCCGAGGCCTATCCGATGCGGATCTATTTCCTGATCGGCCTGTTCCAGTGCCTGGCCATGATCCCCGGCGTGTCGCGGTCCGGCGCCACCATCGCCGGCGGCCTGCTGCTGAAGACAGACAAGCGGTCGGCGGCCGAGTTCAGCTTCTTCCTGGCCTTGCCCACCATGGGGGCGGCGGTGGCCTATGACCTGTTCAAGAACCACAAGACGCTGGACTTCAGCGACGTGGGCCTGATCGCCGTGGGCTTCGTCGTGGCCTTCCTCTCGGCCCTGGCGGTGGTGCGGTTCCTGCTGGATTTCGTGTCCCGGCGCGGCTTCGGAGTCTTCGCCTGGTGGCGGATCGTGGTCGGGGTCGTGGGGCTGGCGCTGCTGCAGGCGGGGTTCTGAGGCTGGTCCCCGACGCCGTCGGGCGCTAAGGGCGGGGCATGACCACGCTTCTCTATGGCCGCCCGCCTGTCGTCTTCGATCCGCCAAGCACTGGTGAGGGTGGGGCGACCCAGACCTCGCCCCTGATCCCGGATTCCGCTGCGCTGGAGGCGCAGGAGGCCGGTTCGGCCGATACGGTGATGATCTACGCCCCGCCTGGCGTGCTGGAGCGGCGCTATGTCCTGGCCCTGGCGCTGAGGGCGTTGAAGGTCGGCGGGCGTCTGGACGTCATGGCGCCCAAGGACAAGGGCGGCTCGCGCCTGGGCAAGGAGCTGAAGGCGTTCGGCGTCGAGGTGGCCGAGACGGCCAAGGCCCACCATCGCCGCTGCATCGTCTTCAAGCCCGAGACGGCCGAAGGGCTGGATGCGGCCATCGGCGCCGCCATCGCTGCGGGCGGGCCGCAGTTCGTGCCGGGGCTGGAAGCCTGGTCGCAGCCGGGGATTTTCGCCTGGGACCGGATCGATGCGGGCTCGGCGCTGCTGGCCGACCACCTGCCGCCGATGAAGGGCGAGGGGGTCGATCTGGGCTGCGGCTATGGCGCGCTGTCGATCGTGGCGCTGCGTTCATCGGCGGTGACCAAGCTGAAGCTGGTCGATCTGGATCGCCGCGCCATCCGCGCCGCACGCGAGAACGTTACGGACGAACGGGCCAAGGTCTGGTGGTCCGATGCCCGCACGCTGGAGGCCAAGGGCGACAAGGATTTCGTAGTCAGCAATCCGCCCTTCCACGACGGCGGGGCCGAGGACCGGCGGCTGGGTCAGGCCTTCATCAGGAAGGCGGCGGAGCTGTTGAAGAAGGGCGGCGTCGCCTGGGTCGTGGCCAACCGGCACCTGCCCTATGAAGCCGAGTTGAACGCGGCGTTCAAACGGGTGCGGCTGGTGGCGGAAGCGGGCGGATACAAGCTGTTCGAGGCGGTGAAGTGAAAACTCCGACGTCGAGGGTCGATCGCCTGCTGGGCTCGATGGGCTATGGCTCGCGGGCCGAGATGGCGCGGATGGCCAAGGCGGGCGGGATCGTGCTGGACGGGGCGGATCTGACGGACGTGTCCAAGCGGATTCCGGTGACGCGCGACCTGCCGACCCGGATGGAGATCGACGGCGAACCGCTGGATCCCGTGCAGGGGCTAGTGATCATGCTGAACAAGCCACTGGGCATGACCTGTTCCCACAAGGAAGAGGGGGCGCTGGTCTATGACATCCTGCCGGGGCGGTGGCGCGCGCGCGATCCGGCCATCTCGACCATCGGGCGGCTGGACAAACAGACGACGGGCCTGCTGCTGCTGACCGACGACGGCGACCTGCTGCACCGCGTGATTTCGCCCAAGCGCCATGTGACCAAGGTCTATCGCGCCGGACTGGCGCGGCCGTTGGTCGGGACGGAAGGCGAACTGTTCGCCGCCGGGGAGCTGGTGCTGGAGGGCGAGGACAAGCCGCTGGCGCCGGCGGTGCTGGAGGTGGTGTCCCCGACCGAGGCCCTGCTGACGGTGACCGAAGGGCGTTATCATCAGGTGCGGCGCATGTTCGCCGCCGCCGGAAATCATGTCGAGACCCTGCACCGCGAACGAATGGGCGGGCTGGCCCTGCCGGCCGATCTAGCGCCGGGGCAGTGGCGGCTGCTGGCGCCGGAGGAGATCGCGTCGATCTTCGTGGAATCGACCGGGGCCTGATTGGACATGTCGGGGTCAGATGGCTATCTTGATGGCCATGTCCAGCTACTCCGTCGCCGAAGCCAAGAACAACCTGCCCAAGCTGCTGGATCGCATGCTGGCGGGCGAGGCCGTGACCATCACACGGCGCGGTGTGCCCGTGGCGCGACTGGAGCCGGCGCAGGAGGTTGAGCCGACGTCAGGGCCGATGGATATGGACTGGTTGAAACGGGTGCGGATCAAGTCTGAAGCGTCGATGGATTCGGTGACGCTTTTGCGCCGGATGCGGGACGAAGAGATTTGACCGTCTATCTGGACACCAGCGTCCTGATGTCCCTGTTTCAGACCGATAAGCACACCGAGCGGGCGTCTGTCTGGATCGCGAGCGTCGAGGCCTTCGTCATGAGCAGTTGGACCCTGACGGAGTTCTCGTCGGCCTTGGCGGTGAGGACGCGTATGCGCAACTTGCTCGACAGGGATCGGCGCGAGTTCGAACTGCAACTGGACCAATGGTTGAGGGGCAGAGTCGTCCTTTCTGTGGTTGACGGTGATATGGTGGAAGCGCGGCGTATGGTGAAGAACGACGTCAGACTGCGCGCGCCCGATGCGCTTCATCTCGCGCTGGCGGCGAGGCATGGCTGCAGCCTGGCGACACTGGACGAGGACATGGCCAAGGTCGCGACCGACATTGGCCTGACAGTGATCGTACCATGATGATCAAGATCAAAATCTGTGGGCTGACAACGCCGGATACCTTGGATGCCGCGCTGGACGGCGGGGCGGATTTCGTGGGGGCGGTGGTGTTTCCGAAAAGCCCCCGGCATCTGGCGCCCGAGGCGGCGGCGCGTCTGTTCGAACGGGCGCGCGGGCGGGCGAAGATCGTGGCGGTGACGGTCGATCCGGACGATGGCTTGCTGGACGAGATCGCGCGGGTGCTGCGGCCCGACTTCATCCAGTTGCATGGATCCGAGACGCCGGCGCGTGCGGAACGGGTGCGGGCGCTGACCGGGGCGGGGGTGATCAAGGCCCTGCCGATCCGGCATGGCGACGACTTCGCCGCCGCCGACGAATGGGATTATCACGCCGATCACCTGATGTTCGACGCCAAGCCGCCGGAGGGGTCGGTGTTGCCGGGCGGGGTTGGGCACAGTTTCGACTGGACTCTGTTGGCGGACCGGGCGTTTCGCCATGACTGGTTCCTGGCGGGGGGGCTGAACCCGGACAATGTGGCCGAGGCGCTGCGGATCACCGGGGCGCCCATGGTCGATGTGTCCTCTGGCGTGGAAAGCGCGCCGGGTGTTAAGGACGCCGACCGGATCGCGGCCTTCATCCAAAACGCGTGCCGGACGTAATTACGACGCCTCCCTGCGTGAAAGTTGGACTCGTGAACGCTCAAATCCCCATCCAAGCTCCGATCTCTGGCCAGCCGTTGTCCAACGCCTATGCCTGGCCGGACGCGCAGGGCCGGTTCGGTCCCTATGGCGGGCAGTTCGTCGCCGAGACCCTGATGCCGCTGATCCACGAGCTGGATGCGGCCTATAAGGCGGCCAAGGCCGATCCGAGCTTCCAGGCCGAGCTGGACGGCTTCCTGACCCACTATGTCGGGCGCGAGAGCCCGCTGTATTTCGCCGAGCGGCTGACCGAGCATTTCGGCGGGGCGCGGATCTGGCTGAAGCGCGAGGACCTGAACCATACGGGCGCGCACAAGATCAACAACTGCATGGGCCAGATCCTGCTGGCCCGTCGCATGGGCAAGACCCGGATCATCGCCGAGACCGGCGCGGGTCAGCACGGCGTGGCGTCGGCGACCGTGTCGGCGCGGTTCGGCCTGCCCTGCACCGTCTATATGGGCGCGGTGGACGTGGAGCGGCAGCAGCCGAACGTGTTCCGCATGCGTCTGCTGGGGTCCGAAGTCTTCTCGGTCACGGCCGGGGCTGCGACCCTGAAGGACGCGATGAACGAGGCGATGCGCGACTGGGTCACCAATGTGTCGGACACCTATTACATCATCGGCACGGCGGCGGGTCCGCACCCCTATCCGGCCATGGTGCGCGACTTCCAGTCGGTGATCGGCAAGGAGATCAAGGCCCAGTCGATGGCCCGGATGGGCAAGCTGCCCGAGGCTGTCGTGGCCTGTATCGGCGGCGGATCGAACGCCATCGGCGCCTTCCACCCCTTCATCGACGACGCGGCCGTGCGCCTGATCGGGGTCGAGGCGGCGGGGCATGGGCTGGATACACCGGACCACGCGGCCTCGCTGAAGGGCGGCCGGTCGGGCGTGTTGCACGGCAACCGGACCTATCTGTTGCAGGACGAGGACGGCAATATCGTCGAGGGGCATTCGATCTCGGCCGGGCTGGACTATCCGGGTATCGGGCCGGAGCACGCCTGGCTGCACGACATCGGCCGGGCGGAATATCGTTCGGCGACCGACAATGAGGCGCTGGAGGCGTTCCAGCTGTGTTCGAAGCTGGAAGGCATCATCCCGGCGCTGGAACCGGCCCACGCCCTTGCGCGGACCGGCGAAGTGGCGCGCGAAGTCGGCAAGGGCGGCGATATCGTCCTGCTGATGTCGGGACGCGGGGACAAGGACATCTTCCAGGTCGCCAAACATCTGGGAGTGGAACTGTGATCCGTAGCCTGCTGGCGGCGACCGCCGTCCTGAGCCTCGCGACCGCCGCTCAGGCCCAGACGCCGGCGCCCGCGCCGGCTGCACAGCAGGGCGGCCCGGCCGATGTCGGCCTGCTGAGCGGCGCGGAGCTGTCTGCCGATTGCGGCGGGCTGAACAATCTGGCGGGCCGGGCCTATTGCGTGACGGCGCAGCTCGGCGAGATCGGCGCCCTGGCCGACGCCTATATCGCCGATCTGGAGACCAAGGGCTGGCTGGCGGCGGGCGGTGACGAGAACCGCGTGGTCCTGATCAAGCGCCGCGAGGCCGGCGGCTGCGACGGCATGCAGATGGTCGCCTTCTACGACACGACCAAGACCGCCGTCGCCGAACTGCCCGCCTATCTGGGCTTCGCCACCATTCCCGGCGACGTGTGCGCGGCTGCTGCTGCGACCCCGCCTGCCGCTCCCGCCGGATCGCCGCCGCAATGACCACCGCTCGTATCGACGCCCGTTTCGCTGCGCTGAAGGCCGAGGGCCGTGCGGCTTTTATTCCCTACGTGATGGGGGGCGATCCGTCGCGCGAGGAGGCGTTGGCGATCCTCAACGGCCTGCCCGGCGCCGGGGCCGACATCATCGAACTGGGCTTTCCGTTCAGCGATCCGATGGCCGAGGGGCCGCCGATCCAGCGGGCGGCGATCCGGGGCATGGCGGCCGGGTTCGGTCTGCGCTCGACCATGGATCTGGCCAAGGAATTCCGCAAAGGCGACGACGCGACGCCGATCGTGCTGATGGGCTATCTGAACCCGATCGAGAGCCTGGGCTATGACGCCTTCGCCGCCTATGCGGCCGACTGCGGCATCGACGGGCTGATCGTTGTGGATTGCCCGCCGGAAGAGGCCGGGCCGCTGATTGAGGCGCTGGACAAGGTTTCGATCTCGCTGATCCGACTGGCGACGCCGACCTCGGACGACGCGCGGTTGAAGATCGTGGTCCGGGGGACGTCGGGCTTCGTCTATTATGTGGCGGTCGCGGGCGTGACGGGCGTCAAGGAGGCGAACGCCGACGTCGTGGCGCCGGCGGTGGAGCGGGTGCGCAAGGCCTCGGGCCTTCCGGTCGCGGTCGGCTTCGGGGTCAAGACGCCCGAAAAGGCCGCCGAGATCGCGCGCGTGGCCGATGCGGTCGTCGTCGGTTCGGCCCTGGTGGACGAGGTCGCCGCCGCGCTGGAGGCCGGCGAACCGGTCGCCCCGCGTGTTCTGGCCCGGGTGAAGGCGCTGGGCGACGCGGTTCGATCGGTCGTCAGTAGTGCTTCCGTGGCGGAAACCGTTTAAGAGCCCGCCCATGATCGACAAGAGCAAACCTCAGGAAAAGCGCGGCGGCTGGCTGAGCCGTTTCGCCCCCGGCGTCCGCAAGATCGTGTCGCGCCGCGACACCCCCGACAATCTCTGGGTCAAGGATCCGGATAGCGGCGAGATGCTGTATCGCTCGGATCTGGAGGCGTCCCTGTGGGTGACGCCGTCAGGCCGTCACATGCGGATCGACGCGCCGACGCGTTTGAAGGCCACCTTCGACGGCGGTCAGTATGAGGCGATCGATACGCCGGACGTCCCGGAAGACCCGCTGAAATTCTCGGACGGCAAGTCCTACAAGGATCGCCTGAGCGCGGCGCGCAAGGCGGCGGGCCGCAAGGACACCATGGCCATCGGCTATGGCGTCGTCGGCGGTCAGGACGCGGTCGTGATTGTTCAGGACTTCACCTTCATGGGCGGGTCGCTGGGCATGGCGGCTGGCGAGGCCTTCATCAAGGCCGCGCGCGAGGCCGTGGCCCGTAAGGTTCCGATGGTCTGTTTCACCGCCGCCGGCGGGGCGCGGATGCAGGAAGGCGCCCTGTCGTTGATGCAGATGGCGCGCACGACCCTGGCCGTTCAGGAACTGAAGGACGCGAAGCTGCCCTATGCCGTGGTCCTGACGGACCCGACGACGGGGGGTGTGACCGCCTCCTACGCCATGCTGGGCGACGTGCATCTGGCGGAGCCGGGGGCCCTGATCGGCTTCGCCGGTCCGCGCGTGATCGAGGCCACCATCCGCGAGAAACTGCCGCCAGGCTTCCAGCGCGCCGAATATCTGCAGGAAAAGGGCATGGTGGACCGGGTCGTGACCCGCGCCGACCTGCCGCGCACCCTGGGTCAGATCCTCTCCATGCTGATGGGCGGGACGCGCGCCGCCGCCTGACGTGTCCTGAAGGGCCAGTCGATCGCGGTCGAGGCCCACAGGCACCACCAGATCATCACCGGCTGAAGCAGCAGTCTCGGGCCGTGATAGGCCCAGCCTAACCCTGCGCCCGTCGTCAGGCCGCTGACGGCGTGTTGGATGTTCGCAGGGAAGACGCAGACGCAATAGAGGGCCAACGCCCAGCCGGCGAATACACGCAGGCGCGGGATCATCAGCCCCGCCGCGCCCAGCAGCTCGGCTATACCCGTCAGCGCCACGACCAGGGCAGGGTCCGACACCCAGTGCGGCGTGATCCGCACGAAGGGGCCGGGAACCATCAGATGCAGCACGCCGGCGCCCAGGAAGACGGTCGCCAGGACGATGCGGGCCGCGGTTCTGATGTGCGGCCTGGAAGTCATGTCGCGGTTCTCGAAATCAGGGGGTAAAGGAGGCGGATGGATCCCGTCTCCGAACGTCTACGTGCGCGCCACCCCCAGCGGATCGACCTGTCGCTGGAAAGAATGCGCGTGCTGTGCGCCGCCTTGGGCGATCCGCAACACAAGTTGCCGCCGGTCATCCATGTGGCGGGCACCAACGGCAAGGGCTCGACCGTCGCCCTGATCCGCGCCATCGCCGAGGCGGCGGGCCTGAAGGTCCACGCCTATACCTCGCCCCATCTGGTGCGGTTCAACGAGCGGATTCGCCTGGCGGGAAAGCTGATCGAGGACGAGGCGCTGAACGCCATCCTGGACCGGATCGAAGCCGCGATGGCCGAAACCGGTAGCGAGTCGACGGTGTTCGAAAGCACCACCGCCGCCGCCTTCCTCGCCATGGCCGAGACGCCGGCCGACCTGGCTATCATCGAGGTCGGGCTGGGCGGGGTGCTGGACGCGACCAATGTGATCGAACGGCCGCTGCTCAGCGTGATCACCCCTGTCGATTACGACCATGCGGAGTTTCTGGGCACGGACCTGGCGGGGATCGCCTCGGAGAAGGCGGGGGTGCTGAAGGCGGGGGCGCCGGCCGTGATCGCGCGCCAGAAGGAAGAGGCGATGGCGGCCATCGAGAGGCGGGCGGCCGACGTCCATGCACGGCTGACGGTGCTGGGGGTGGATTTCGACGCCTGGGCCGAGCGGGGCGGCCTGGCGTTCCAGACGGCGGAGCTATTCATGGACCTGCCGGCGCCGGCGTTGGCGGGCGCGCACCAGATCGACAATGCGGCGTTAGCCATTGCGGCGGCGGTCGAGCTGGACCTGCCGGAAGCCGCGATCGCCGAAGGGCTGAAGGCCGTGCGCTGGCCCGCGCGGCTGCAACGGATTTCGGCCGGACCTTACGGCGAGGCGGCGCGGGCGGCCGAGGCCGAGCTTTGGCTGGACGGAGGCCACAATCCCCATGCCGCAAAGGCCCTGGCGGCGTTTCTGGCCGAGCGCCAGGCACGCGCGCCGCGTCCGCTGGCCCTGATCTGCGGCATGCTGTCGAACAAGGATGCGGGCGGGTTCTTCGCCGCCTTGAAGGACAGTCAGGCGACGGTGTTCACGGTCGGATTCGACGGGGCGGCGGCCGAGCCGGCGGCGCTGGCGGCCGTGGCGCGCGGTCATGGACTGGCGGCGACGCCTGTGGGATTGGTGGGCGAGGCGCTGGACCTGGCCCTGCGCCTGGGCGCAGGGCGGATCGCGATTTGCGGGTCGCTGTATCTGGCGGGAGAAGTGCTGGGCGCGAGCCGGGAGACCTGGCCGGAGTGATATCTCCCTCCCCTTCATGGGGAGGGGTGGCGGAGCGTAGCGCAGCCGGGGTGGGGCAGTCAGAACCTCGCTCACGCCCTCTCGGTCCCACCCTGATCGCTTCGCGATCGTCCCTCCCCATGAAGGGGAGGGAGAGTCGTTCTACTTGCTCATCCAGGGGCGCGACTTGCCGGCCGCGATGCGGGCGTTCTGTTCGCGCTGGAAACGGCCGCCGCGCGGGGCCTGCGGCCGGCCGTCGAGCTTGGCGTTCTTCAGGCGCAGGGCGCGCTGGACGGGGGTCTCGCCGGGAATTTCCTCGTCAGAAATAGGGGCGGGGATGGGGGTGTCGTCGTCGCTCATGGCGGCATCCTAGCATGAAAAACGCCCGCCGGTCGGGACCGTCGGGCGTTTCACAGGCAGATAAGGATCAGGCGTCGGCCTTGACGCCGGCTTCGGCCAGCCATTCGACGATCTTGCCCTTGGGCATGGCGCCGACCTTCATCGAGGTCATCTGGCCGTCCTTGAACAGCATCAGCGTGGGAATGCCCTTCACGCCCAGCTTGGACGGGGTCATCGGGCTGTCGTCGATATTGATCTTGGCGACCGTGACCTTGCCGCCCAGTTCGTCGGCGATCTGTTCCAGCGCCGGGCCGATCTGTTTGCAGGGGCCGCACCATTCGGCCCAGAAGTCCACTAGGACGGGGGTGGAGGATTTCAGGACGTCGGCGTCGAAGCTTTCGTCGGTGACTTTTACCGTCGCCATAAATGGCTCCTTGGGGCGCTATCGCTCGGCCCGCGGGGCCTTGCTGCTTGAGCGCAAATGGGGTTGTCCGGCCTGTCCGGGTTCAAGTGCAGATGTGGGAGCGAATCGCGGGCAATTCAACTGTCCGCCAACGCCGCGTCCAGCATCGCCTGCGGGATCGGCATCAGTTTGGGGCCGTCGGTCCAGACCAGGGCGGCCTCGACCGGGCGGTCGGGGTAGAGGCGTTTCAGCACGGCGACATAGACGGCGGCCTGCAAGACATAGGCGGGATCGACCCGGTCGAGGGCGTCGGGGGCGGGGCGGTTGGTCTTGTAGTCGATCACGAGCACCCGGTCGGGCGTGACCACCAGCCGGTCGATGCGGCCGTTGATCGCCACGCTGGACGGGCCAGGCAGGGCGCCGGTCAGGGCCACCTCGGCGCGGGAGCCGGGACCGAAGACCGGGGCGAAGCGGGCGTCGTCCAACACCGAGAAGGCGGCGTCGATCATGTCGGCGCGCTGGGCCTCGTCAAGATCGGTCTCGCGCGCCAGCAGGCGTCGTGCGGCGTCTGGGCGGTCGGCGGGGGCGATCTCGGGCAGGCGTTCCAGCAGCCGGTGGATCAGGTCGCCGCGTCGGAACCGACCCAGCGCCGCGCCGCTGGCCGCGCTGCGGGCCAGGGGCGAGGGGGCGGGGATGCGGATAGCGCCTTCCATCCGCGACGGCGCGGCGAAGCGGGCGGCGGCGTCAGGCGAGGGCGGCGTGGCGGCCCAGACGGGCAGGGCCTCGACGGACCGAGTTTCGGCGACCGAGGCAGGGCGGCGTTCGGGATCGACGCCGAAGCGGCGCACGCCGTTCTCGACCTCGCGCACCTGGTCGCCCAGCCGGTCGAAGGTCTCTTCGATCACCGACCACCAGCTGCCGGGTTCGGCGCCCCGGCCGGAGGCGCGGCCCATGACGATGACGCGGTCCCGCGCGCGGGTCAGGGCGACATAGAGCAGACGCAGGGTCTCGTCGTCGGTGCGGGCCTGGCGCGCCGCGCGAGCGTCGGCCGAGGCAGGGCAGTCGTCCTTGGCCGAGCCGGGCGCCATCAGCCAGGCTTCGCCTTCGTCTTCCGCCGTGACGGCGGGCATCAGGGACGGGCCCTGGGCCTTCGCCTTCATGGTGGTGTCGGGCAGGATGACGATGGGCGCCTCCAGCCCCTTGGCGCCGTGGACGGTCATGACGCGGACCTCGCCGCGCGCGCCTTCCAGTTCGCGCTTCACCTCGACATCGGCGGCCTCGAGCTGGGCCAGGCAGGATTCAAGGTCGATCGCGCCCCGGTTCTCGGCCGCCAGGACCTGGTTCAGGGTTTCGTCGACGGCTTCCTCCGCCTCGCGGCCCAGCCGGGCCAGGATGCGGGCTCGGCCCGAACGGCCGGTGTCGTCCACGCGGTTCAGGGCCTGGGAGAAGAAGGCGAAGGGATCGCCGCCCCGTGCATCGATGGCGGCTTGCAGCGCGTCGCGGGCGCGGGCCCATTCGGGGCGTTCGTGCGCCCGGTCGCGCAGGTCGCGCCATAGCTGGCCGGATTTGCGGTTCTCGCGGCCGGCGAGGGCGTAGAGGCCGTCCTCGTCCACGTCGCACAGGGGGCTGCGCAGCACCTCGGCCAGCGACAGGTCGTCGTCGGGGAAGAGCGCAAATCGGGCCAGGGCGATCAGGTCGTCGAAGACGATATGGCTGGACAGTTTCAGCCGGTCGGCGCCGGCCACGGGCACCCCTTCGGTCTTCAGCGCGCGGATGATCTCTTCGAAGGTAGCGTCGCGGCGGCGGACCAGGACGATGTAATCGCCATAGCCGGCAGGACGCAGCGCGCGGGTGCGGCTGTCGAAGACAGCCAGGCCGCTTTCGACCTGGCGGCGGATCTCGCGGGCCAGGTCGCGGGCCAGGCGTTTGCGGGCGCTGCCGACGCTTTCCTGATCGACCGGATCGTCCCAGGCGTCGGTCTCGGGCGCGGGTTCGTCGAGGAACAGGGGCCAAAGGTCGACGGCGCCGTGCTGGCCGATGCGCGCGGGGATGTGGCGGGCGATGTCGCCTTGCGGGCCGGTCAGGGCGCGGGTGCGGTCGGGGTCGGCGAAGACGGCGTCGACGAAGGCGAGCACCTCCTCGGTCGAACGGTAGGAGGTGTTGAGCTCGGGCCCGGCAAAGGGCTCGCCGGCGCCCTCGGCCAAGGCCAGGAAGTCGGCCCGTTCCTGGCGCAGACGCTCCGGCCGGGCGCCCTGGAAGGAGTAGATCGACTGTTTCTCGTCGCCGACGGCGAAGACGGTGCGGCCCGAGGCCCGATTGGGTGAACCTTGGCCGGAATAGAACTCCCCGGTCAGGGCGCGGACGATGGCCCATTGTTCGGGGGCGGTGTCCTGGGCCTCGTCGATCAGGACGTGATCGACCCCGCCGTCCAGCTTGTACAGCACCCAGGCGGCCGCCCCGCTGCGGGTCAGAAGGGCGGCGGCGCGGGCGACCAGGTCGGGGAAGTCGAGCGCGCCGCGCTGGGCCTTGGCGGCCTCGTAGAAGGCGGCGTGGGCGCGGGCCAGGGTCAGGACCTTGATCGTGTCGTCGGCGATCCGGGCCTTGCGCAGGGCCTCGCGGGTGGCGAGGAACTTGGTCTGGAGGTCCAGCAGCCAGCCGACCGCCCCTTGCGGCGCCGACTTGGTGCCCATGCTCTTTCGCGGCTCGCCCGCCAGGGTGCAGAAGACCCCGGCCAGGGCCGCGAACCCGGCGTAGGGGGGCGCGGCCACGCTCATGGCGTCGGCGATCTTGCGGTCGTTGGTCGAGCCGGTCTCCATGGCCTCGGCCATGCGGTTCCATTCGGCGGGGTCGATCCAGGCGACGAAGTCCTGTTCCAGATCCTCGGGCGTGCGACCCGCCTCGGCGCCGGTGAGGGCGTAGGGATCGGGCGCGGTTCCGGCCTCGGCGCGGTCGATATAGTCCAGCAGGTCGGCGCGCTTGGCCTCGATCATCGACAGCAGGGCCTGGAACCTCTGCCAGTCCAGTTCGACGGCGAAATGGCTGTAGGCCTGGCCGATGGGACCGTCCGGGGCGGCGACGGCGGCGCGGGCCAGGTCCTCGCGCGCGGCATGGCTGAGGGCCGTGGCGGCCTGGTCTTCCAGGACGGTGAAACGGGGCGAGACGCCGGCTTCCAGCGGGAAGCGGCGCAGCAGTTTTTCGCAGAAGGCGTGGATGGTCTGGATCTTCAGCCCGCCCGGTGTCTCCAGCGCGCGGGCGAACAGCTTGCGGGCGCGGGAAAGCGCGGCGTGATCCATGGCCTGCGGGTCGCCGTCGTCCAGCCGGGCCAGTTCGCGCGACAGGGCGGCGTCGTCCAGCACGGCCCAGCCGCCCAGCTGGTCGAACAGCCGGGCCTGCATCTCGGCGGCGGCGGCCTTGGTGTAGGTGACGCACAGGATGGCGCCGGGATCGACCTGATCCAGCAGCAGCCGCGCCACCCGGTTGACCAGTGTGGTGGTCTTGCCCGAGCCGGCGTTGGCGGTGACGAAGACGGTTAGGCGGGGATCGGCGGCGACGATTTGGGGCGACAGGCTCATTCTTCGTCCCCGTCACCGATGACCGACCATTCCCAGACGCGGGCCAGATGGTCGTAGTTGCCGCCCTGGTTGCCCATGAACTGGGGCGCGGCCCAGGAGACATAGGGGGTGTTCGGGTCGTCGAAGCGGGCGACGCGGCGCTTCAGTCCGTCCAGCGCCGCCTGGGCCAGGTCGGCGGCCTCGGCGCCCGAGGCGCGGGTGATGACTTCGCCCGCCGTCTTGCGCCCGACCACGCGGACATAGGTCAGTTCGTCGGGCGTGACGGGGCCGTTGGTGCGTTCGAACCCGCCGTCGGCCAGGATGGCGGCGGTCAGGGTCAGTTGCGGGGCGAAGCCGGACTTGACCTGTTTGGCGGATGGCGCGGCGCCGGTCTTGAAGTCCATCACCGCCGCTCCGTCGGCGGCCAGTTCGATCCGGTCGGCGAAGGCCTTGACGGTGAAGGGGCCGGCGGGGGAGTCGAAGGTCATGGTCCCCTGTTGCTCGACCAGGATTTCGATGCCCCGCGCGCGGCGGCGCCGCTCGAAATCGGTCAGCCAGCGGGCGCAGTTGCGGGCCAGGGGCGCCTCGCGGGCCATGGCCGCATCCTCGAACCCGCGCGCGCCCAGTTCGCGCAGCAGATGGTCGTGCAGGATGGCTTCGCAGTCGTCGGGCAGGTCGTCGGGCCAGTCCAGCGTCAGCCGTTCGATCGCCGCATGGACGGCGTTGCCGCGGGCGAGCACTTCGGCAGAAGCGCCGGGACGCTCCATCGCCTCCAACCCCAGCACCCAGAGGGCGTAGATGGCGTAGGGGTCGCGGACCCAGCGTTCGATGCGGGTGACATAGAGGCTGCGCGGACGGCGATGAACCGGCGGGCGCGGTTCGGGCCGTTTGGCGAAGCGCGGCGGGCCGGGCGGTGGGGCGTCCAGGGCGCGGGCCCAGTCTAGGACGGTGGTCGGGCGGGCGATGGAGACGGGCGTCTCGGCCGCATCTGCGCCGCGCGTCAGCATCTCCAGCCGCCACAGCCAGCGCGAACGCACGGCCGGCTGGCCGCCGCGCCGTTCGCTGTGGACCAGGATCACCTCGTCGGCGCAGGCGGCCTGGACGAAGTCCTGGGCCGTCTGGCCCAGGCGGCGTTCGGGCGGGGGCAGGCCGAGCGCTTTTCGCATCGGGCGCGACAGGAAGGGGTCGGTCGGGGCGGTCTGAGGCCAGACGCCTTCCTCGAGGCCCGCTAGGATCATTTGGTCGGCGCGGACCAGCCGGGCCTCGATGGCCCCGAGGATCCGCAGCGACGGGTGGGTGGCCCCGCCGGTCCGCACGACGTTTTCCTTGACCAGGGACGTGACCAGTTCGGCCATCTCGGCGCGGCCGATGCGGCCGAGCGAGGCTCCGCCCTCGATCAGGCCGGACAGAAGGGCGGCGGCGGCCTCGCCGTCGGGACCGGCCCAGGCGTTCTGGCTGGCCAGGGTCTCGATCAGGCGCGTCAGGGCCGAGGCGGCGGCGTTCAAATCCGCGTCGGGCGTGAAGACAGCGGTTGCGATCTCGACGACGGTTTGCAGATAGTCGACCAGGCGGGTGGCGGCCGAAAGGCGCTCGCGCTTCCACTCGGGCGGGGCCTTGCCGCGTCGGTCGGGTTCGACCGCCTCCAGCAGGCGACGGCGGATGGCGGCGAAGTCGCGCGGGCGGGGGCCGCGCAGGGCGTGTTCCTCCAGCGCGGCGACGGCGGCGGCTTGAGGGGAGTCGCCCAGGTCGAACCGGGCCAACGGATGTTTGACGACGGCCAGCAGCAGATGGGGCTGGACCGGATCGGCGATCCAGCGGGCGCACAGATCGACCAGGGCGCCGGCGGGCAGACGCGACAGGGGCGCGCCGGCCGAGGAATCCGGGATGACGCCCCAGCGTTCCAGCCGGGCGGCGACACGGCGGCCTAGGGCCTGGTCGGGGGTGACGAGGGCGCAGGTCTTTCCGGCCGTCTCCAGCGTTTCGCGCATCATCAGGGCGATGGCGGCGGCGGCCTCTTCCTCGGCGCGGACGGTGAGCAGGGACAGGCCCTGAAGCCCCTCGGCGATGGGGTCGCGCGCCTCGCCCCGCGCGGCGGCGGCCGAACGGATGTCGCGGATGGCGCGGCGCCAGTCGTCGGTGGCCTCGGCGGGGCGCAGGGCTTCGTTGACCAGCCGCTGGCGGGCCAGGCCTTGCGCCTCGACGGCGGGGGCGACCGGGGGGCGGAACCAGGGGCGGACGGCGTCGCGGGGGATGTCGCAGCGGTCCAGCAGCCGTTTCATCGCACTTTGCGGATGCTGTTCGTCCAGGCGGTCCCAGACCGCCTCATCCAGATCTAGGTCCAGTCCCGGCAGGACGACGCAGCCCAACGGCGCCTTGGCCACAGCCTTCAGCACGTCGCCGGCGGCAGGGACGGTGCCGGTCGAACCGGCGGCGATGACGGCCTGGGTCGGGGGCGTGTGGTCCCACAGCTCGGCGAGGCGGCGCAGCAGGGTCGCGCGGCGCCAGGCGGGATCAACCAGGCCCAGCTCGGCCAGGCGTTTGGGCCAGGCGGTGACGGCGAGGCCCAGGAACTCGGCTGACCGTTCCCAGTGCTCGGCCATTTCGCCGTCCACCAGTGTAGCGATCCGTTCGGGGTTCTGGATTTCTTCCAGTTGGCAGGAATCGAGGAAGCCGCCGAGCGCATCGGCCAGGTCCAGGGCCCGCATCGGCGTCAGGTCGCTGTCGAACTGTTCGACGATCATCCGCGCCATCTCGAACCGGCGGGTCAGGGCGGGGATGGCGGGCGGCAGGTCCAGGCCGAGGGCGCCGGGGGTGAAAGGCGGCTCGTCCTCCTCCAGATCGCCCAGCGGCCGAACCTGGGGCAGCAGGATGGGGCGGCCCTGAGAAAGTTTCGACAGGGCGCCGGTGAAGGCGCGGGCGGCGCGGCGGTTGGGCAGAAGGATGGTGGCGTCCGACAGGGTCTCGGGCGGCAGATCGCCCAGCCAGGCGAGGACGCCGGCGGCCAGATCTTCAAGGAAGGGCCGGTGCGCGGGGATGGCGTACCAGCGGGCGCCGGACGCCGCGAAGGGGTCGAACGCGCTCACGCGTCTCCCGCCAATTTCGCCTCGGCCTGATCCCGCGCCTGGGGATCGCCGACGTGCATCCAGTCGCCGTCCAGGACGCAGCCGAACAGACGACCCTGGGCGGCGGATTTGCGCCATAGGGGGCTGAGGGAGAAGGGGCCTTCGCAGCCGTTGTCGGCATAGCCGGGGCGGGTGATGTGTACGCCCATATAGGCGAAGGGGGCGGACGGGGCGTCGCCGCGGAAGGTCAGGCGGCCGTCCTCCACCAGGAAGAAGTCGCCGTCGCCGTCGAAGCCGATGGAGCCTTCGCGACGGGCCAGCAGCAGGGCGACGTCCATCGTGTCCGGGTTCCACAGGCGGATCAGATCGGTCAGGGCGTCGCCTCTGTCGATCCAGACGCTGTCGATATTGGCGACGAAGACGGGATCCTCGCCCAGAAGGGGATGGGCCTTCTTCAGCCCACCGCCGGTCTCCAGCAGTTCGGCGCGTTCGTCAGAGATGACGATCCGGGGGCTGCGTCCGCGCGCGGCCAGATGAGCCTCCAGCCGGTCGGCGAACCAGTGGACATTGACGACCGCTTGCTCGACTCCCGCGTCCGCCAGCCGGTCCAGCACATGGTCGATCAGGGCGCGGCCGCCGACCTCGACCAGGGCCTTGGGCCGGTCGTCGGTCAAGGGGCGCATCCGGGTGCCCAGGCCGGCGGCGAGGACCATGGCCGTCTTGGGAGTGGTCATGCGCGAACCTCGGCGGGGACATGGCGGTCGAACCAGCGGGCGACGGGCGCCAGGGCCGGCTGTTCCAGATTGGCGTTCAGATGTCGCCACATGCGCGGCAGGAACTGGCGGTAACGGGGCTTGCCGTCGCGGGCGATCAGCCGGGCGAAGATGCCGATGATCCGCGCCTCGTTCAGGGCGGCGAGCCCGGCGTAGTCGGCCATGAAGGCGGCGCGGTCCACGCCGGGCCGCAGGGCGAAATAGCGGTCGAGGGCCTCGGCCTCCAGCGCGGGCGCGACATCGCGGCGGGCGTCCTGAAGCAGGGAGTGCAGGTCCCAGGAGGGGTGAGCGCGCACCGCGTCCTGGAAGTCGATCATGCCGACGCGGGCGGGGCCGTCTCGCTCGGGCAACCAGATCAGATTCTCGGCGTGATAGTCGCGGTGAGCCATGACCGAGGCCTCGGCCGCGCCCGAGGCGACGAGGGGCGCCCAGGCCGCGCGCCAGTCGGCGATCGCGGCGGCGTCGAAGGCGACGCGGTCGTCAAGCTTTGGCAGCCAGTCGACGAACAGATCGGCCCCGCCCTGAAGCGCCGTCTCGTCATAGGTCAGCAGCGGCCAGTCGCCGCCGGGGCCGTGCAGGGTCTGCGGCGGGGCGCCGGCGTTGTGCAGGGCGGCCAAGGCCTCGATGGCCGTCAGATAGAGAGGCGTCTCGTCGGCGCCGTCTTCGATCACGCGGGCGAAAAGAGCGTCGCCGAAATCCTCCAGCACGGCGAGGCCGTTGGCGGCGTCCAGGGCCGGGATTTCGGGGGCGGACAGGCCCAGGGATTTCAGGTGGGCGGCGACGGCGGCGAAGGCCTCGATCCGGCCGGCAGACAGACGGGCGACGGCGTTCCAGCCGGCGGCGTGACGCTGCTGCGGCGTCCACGTTGGATCTGCGGGCGGGCTTTCGACGGCCGGGGCCTGGTCCATCAGCATCAGGGTCGGGCCGCTGGCCGGCGTCAGCCGCTCGTAACGTCGCGTCGAGGCGTCGCCGGGCAGGGGGGCGCGCACGGCCTCGGCCAGGCCGGCGGACGCCAGGAAGTCGAGGCGAAGCTGTTCGCGGTCAGAAACGGACATGGTCGATCAGCTCTTTCCATCGGCCTACGCCGGAAACGGTCGCAAGGCGGCCTTCGCCCTGTTCCGAAATCGTGATTATCAGTTGGTCCGGCCCCAGGAACCGGCCGGGTTCCTCGCCCAGCCGTTCGGGCCATTCGATGACGGCGCAACCCTCGTCCAGCGCCTCGTCCAGCCCGATCTCGAACGCCTCTTCCGGCCGGGTCAGACGATAGAGGTCGAAATGGGCGACGGGCGGGTCGCTCTCATAGAACTGGACCAGGGTGAAGGTGGGAGACGGCACGTCCTCGTCCGGCGTGGTCAGGGCGCGGATCAGGCCGCGCGCCAAGGTGGACTTGCCCATGCCCAGCGGCCCGTACAGCAGGACGCTGTCGCCCGGCGCGAGCAGAGGGGCGACGGCCTGGCCCAAAGCGGTGGTGGCCTCGGCGTCGGGCAGTTCGATCTTCATGCGAACACCGCGTCGGGATCGTTGGCCAGGGTCCGTTCGGTGAAGGTCTTCAACGCCTCGGTCGCCTTGGCCGCGTCCACGTCCAGCTGTTCGGCCGGAATCGGCAGGCCGACATCGACGCCGAACCGCTTGCCCGCCTTGTTCAGAAGCTCATGGAACAGGGTCACGTCGCGCAGCTCCTGCGAGACCTTGTCGAACAGGTGGAACAGACGGCTGTAGGGGCCGGTGATGTGCAGGGGGATCACCGGCGCATCGTATTTGCGCGCCATCGAGGCGGCGGTCGGCGCCCATTCGGGATCGGTCAGGACGCCGTTCCTCTCGCGCGCCAGACGACCGGCGGGGAACATGACGACGCAGCGCTCGGCCTCGAACGCCTCTTTCGCGGCGGTCAGTGTGGCGCGGGTCTTGTCGCGGGTGCGTTTGTCGTGGACCCATTCGACGGGGATGATGGTCTCGTCCAGCCGGGGCGAAACGCGGATGGCGTCGGCGTTGGCGAAGAAGATCATGTCGCTGCGTCGCTGTTTGATCGCATCGAACACCGCGACCCCGTCGGCGATGCCGGTGGGGTGGTTGCACACGACGATGCAGCGGCCGGTCGCGGGCAGACGGTCTAGGTTCGTCGTCGTGACCTTCAGCTTCAGCAGGTCGGAGACGTAGTCGAAGGTCTGCGTCCCCGACAGGGGATGAATCGCGTCCGCCATCCGCACCGCCGCCCCATAGCCAAGCACGCCGTAAAGCGCCGGCCGCACCACGGGCCACAGGGGCGAGGCGGTCAGGCGCGGCGCACGTTCGGCGATCAGCACATCGACGATGTGCGGTCGGCGTCGGGCGGGAAGAGGGGCTGAATCCATGAAGGGTCGCTTGTCGCCGGTTCGGTCGAGGGGAGCAAGATGCGCGGCGCAGGCAGCGACGCCTTGGTCGCTTGGCGTTGCGGCGAACGCCCCCTATCAAGATCGCAAATCGCTGTGGGGATTGAGACATGACGCGTTCACGCTGGATGGCGGCCGCCGCCTTTGGAACCCTGATGCTGGCCGCCGCGCCGGTGTTCGCCCAGGAGGCGGCGCCTGCGACGGCCGAGGCGGCGGCGCCCGCTTCGCGTGGCTTGTCGCTGAAGGATCTGGCGATGATGGAGCGGGTCAGCGAGCCGCGCGTCTCGCCGGACGGCCGCCAGATCGTCTACGCCGTGCGCACCACCGACTGGGACGGCAACAAGGGCGTCAACGGCCTGTGGCTGGCGGACGTCACAGGGGGAGAGCCGCGCAGGCTGGCGATCTCGGAAGGCGGCGCCTCGGGCGCGCGCTGGGCGCCGGACGGCGGGGCCATCTATTTCCTGTCGTCGCGCGGCGGGTCGAACCAGGTCTGGCGCACGGATGCGGCCGGTATGGCGGCGGCTCAGGTGACGACCCTGCCGTTCGATGTCTCGGGGTTTCGCATCGCGCCGGACGGCCAATCTCTGGTGCTGGCGGTGTCGGTCTTCGTCGATTGCGATACGCTGGCCTGCACCAAGACGCGGCTGGATGCGCGCGGCAAGTCGACGCTCCAGGCCTATGACCGGCTGCCGCTGCGTGACTTCGATCACTGGGTCGATACGCGCCGCACTCATCTGTTCGTTCAGCCGCTGAATGGGTCGGGGCTGGGTGGAGGCGAGCCGCGCGATCTGCTGGCGGGGCTCGACGCCGATGTCTCGGCGGGCGATTCCAGCTTCGATATTTCGCCGGACGGCCGGACCCTGGTTTACGGCACCCAGACGCAAGGGGCGGGCGAGCCCTTCACCAGCAACAGCGACGTGTTTCGAGTGGCGCTCGATGGTGGGACGCCGGTCAATCTGACGGAAGGCAACAAGGGATCGGACGGCAATCCCGTCTTCTCGCCCAACGGCCGCCAACTGGCCTGGCTGTCGGCGCCGCGCGAGAACGTCGGCGGGGATCAGGCGGCGGTCTGGGTGGCTGACGCCGACGGGTCGGGCGCGAGGAAGCTGACCGACTGGGATCGCGGCGCAGGCGGCCTGCAATGGCGCACCGACGGCCGGTCGCTGCTGGTTTCGGCGGCGGACGAGGGCCAGAACCGGCTGTTCTCGGTCGACGCCCGAAACGGTCGGGTCACGCCCCTGACCGGTAACGGCGCGGTCGGGTCCTATGAAGAGGTCGCGGGCGTCCTGGCCTACGCCCACGAAAGCTTCGTCGCTCCGGCGCAGATCTTCGTCCATGCCAACGGCGAGCCGCGCCAGATCAGCCGCCAGAACGCCGAGGTGCTGGCGCAACTGGACCTGCCCCAAGGGCAGGCCTTCACCTTCGCCGGCTGGAACGACGAGCCGGTGCAGGGCTGGGTGTTCAAGCCGGCCGGGGCGGTCGAGGGGCGGCGCTATCCGGCCGTCTATCTGATCCATGGCGGGCCGAAATCGCCCTGGACCGAGAGCTTCTCCTACCGCTGGAACCCGCAGACCTATACGGCCGCCGGCTATGCGGTGGTGATGATCAACTTCCACGGCTCGCCCGGTTACGGCCAGGCCTTCACCGACGCCATCAACGACCACTGGGGCGATCGGCCGCTGGAGGATCTGGAAAAGGGCTGGGCGGCGGCCCTGTCCGGCAATCCGTGGATCGACGGCGACCGGGCTTGCGCCCTGGGCGCCTCCTACGGCGGCTATATGGTCAATATGATCGCCGGCAAGTGGAACGGGCCGTGGCGCTGCCTGGTCAACCACGCCGGGGTGTTCGATGTGCCCCAACTGATGAACGCCATGGATATCGGCAACTTCATCTGGGAGTTCGGCGGGCCGAGCTGGGAGCGCAAGGCGGTGTACGACGCCTTCAACCCGGAGACCTATGCGGGCGACTGGAACAAGCCGATGCTGTTGCTGCACGGGTCAAAGGATTTCCGCGTGCCGATGGAGCAGGGTCTGGCGACCTTCTCCGCCCTTCAGCGCCAAGGCGTTCCCAGCCGCTTCGTCCATGTGCCGGACGAGAACCATTGGGTGCTGAAACCCCGCACCTGGGTCGATTGGCAGCAGGAGATCCTGGATTGGGTCGGCCGCTACACGGCGGCCGAATAGGTCACCAGATCGGTCACCAGATCCGGGCGACCCCGAAACTGTCGAACAGGCGCTCGTTGGAGACGAGCGTCAGTTCGTTGAGCAGGCCCTGGGCGATCAGCAGCCGGTCGAACGGATCGCGGTGATCGCCCTCCATGCGGCCGGCGAGGCTCGCTTCGCGCCAAGTCACGGGGAGTTCGGCGAACGACTCATCGTCCATGACCTTCAAAAAGTGCTCGGCCAGCATTTCTCCGTTCGGCAGTTTGCCGATGCGATATTTGATGGCGATCTCAATGGCCGAGACGCTGCTCACGAATATAGTTTCGGCAGATCGAATGGCCTGTCTCGCGGGTTGCGTCAGCCGCTCGTCGTCCCAAACCCACCACATGAGGGCGTGGGTATCGAGCAAGATATTCAATCGCCGCGTCCTTCCCACAGCCGCAGTTCTTCCTCGGGCAGGGGATCGAAGAAGCTTTCGTCGAACTTGCCCATACCCTTCAGCCGGCCCGGCTTGCGATCAGGCTTGGCGGCCGGTTCGAACGGCACGATCCGTACGGCGGGCTTGTCGCCGCGGGCGATGACGACCTCTTCGCCGCGCTCTGCGGCGGCGATCAGTTTGGACAGGTGGGTCTTGGCGTGGTGGACGGTGACGGTGGTCATGTCGCGCTCCTTGGTCCCACTATCTTAGCTAAGTCAGCCGTTCGCGGCAACTTCCGCCCGACGAACGGCGGTGCTACGCCTCGCCGCAGCAAGATTTCCGAGGAAGAGCTTGATGCGTCACCGTTCCCTTCTGTCCGCCGCCTGCGCGGCTGTCGCCTTGATGAGCGCCGTTCCGGCCCTGGCCCAGGTTCCGCCCGCCCCGGTTCCCGCCGCGCCTGCGACGTCCGACGCCTTCACCTATCAGGACATGATCGCCGCCAACCGGCTGGGCGATCCGCAGGTGTCGCCGGACGGCCGCTATGTCGTCTATTCGGTCACGACCACGGACGTGGAGGCCAACAGCCGCGCCGGCAGCCTGTGGATCCTGGATCTGACCACGCCGGACGCCGCGCCGCGTCGCCTGGCCATCTCGGATCAGGGCGCCAACACCGCGCGCTGGGGCGGGGACGGCAATCTGTATTTCCTGTCGGGCAAGTCGGGGGCGAGCCAGGTGTGGCGCGTCGCTTCGCCGACATCGGCGCCGGTTCAGGTGACCAACCTGCCGACCGACGTGAACGCCTATCGGATCAGCCCGACGGGCGACAAGGTGGCGGTGTCGCTGGCCGTCTATCCGAACGCGGCCGACCTGAACGCCTCGGTCGAACAGGGCAAGGCCATCGCCGAAGGCAAGACGACGGGCCAGGTCTATGACCGGATGTTCGTGCGCCACTGGGATACGTGGAACGACCACACCCAGAACCACCTGTTCGTCCAGTCCATCGGCCGCGACGGCAAGGCGACGGGAACGCCCGCCTGGATCACGAAAGGCTTCGACGGCGACACGCCGTCCAAGCCGTTCGGCGACGAGAGCGAGTTCGTCTTCACGCCGGCGGGCGACGCCGTGGTCTTTTCGGCGCGTCTGGCGGGCCAGACCGAGCCGTGGAGCACCAATTTCGACCTGTGGAAGACCAACGGTCTTTCGGGCGACGGCACCTTCACAAACCTGACCGACGACAACGACGCCTGGGACACCGGCCCGGTCTTCTCGCCAGACGGGCGGACCCTGGCCTATCGCGCCATGGCGCGGCCGGGCTTCGAGGCCGATCGCTATCAGATCGTGCTGATGGACGTCGAAACCGGCCAAAAGCGCGAGATCGCCTCGAACTGGGACCGGTCGGCCGACACGCTGCAATGGTCGCGCGACGGCCAGACGCTGTACACGACGGCGGGCGACGTCGGCTCGACCAAGCTGTTCTCGGTGGATGCGCGCAACGGGGTGGTGACGCCGATCACGGGCGCGGGCCACGTCTCGGCCTTCCAGCAGACGCCGTCGGGTTTCGTCTTCGCCCAGGACAGCCTGCGCGAACCGGGCGATCTGTATTTCAAGACCTATCTCGGTCGCGAAATGCCGCGCCGCCTGACGCAGTCAAACCCCGCCTTCGCCGCCAAATCGTTCGGCGAGTATGAGCAGTTCAGCTTCCCCGGCTGGAACAACGAGACGGTCCACGGCTATGTCATCAAGCCGGTCGGCTATGTCGAGGGCCGCAAATATCCGGTCGCCTTCCTGATCCACGGCGGGCCGCAGGGCTCGTTCGGCGACGGCTGGTCCTATCGCTGGAACCCCGAGACCTATGCCGGCGCCGGCTATGCGGTGGTGATGATCGATTTCCACGGCTCGACCGGCTACGGCCAAGCCTTCACCGACGCGATCAGCCAGCACTGGGGCGACCGCCCGCTGGAAGACCTGCAGAAGGGCTGGGCGGCGGCGCAGCAGAAATACAGCTTCCTGGACGGCGACAACGCCTGCGCGCTCGGCGCGTCGTACGGCGGCTATATGATCAACTGGATCGCCGGCAACTGGTCCAATGAATTCAAGTGCCTGGTCAACCACGACGGCGTCTTCGACACCTTCGGCATGGGCTATTCGACCGAGGAGCTGTGGTTCACCGAGTGGGAATACGGCGGCACGCCGTGGGACAAGCCGGAGGGCTATCAGAAGTTCAACCCGGCCAACCATGTCGAGAACTGGAAGACGCCGATGCTGGTCGTCCAGGGCGACCGCGACTTCCGCATCCCGACCGCCCAGGGCCTGTCGACCTTCACGGCGCTGCAACGTCGCGGCATCGACAGCCGCCTGATCGTCTTCCCCAACGAGAACCATTGGGTGCTGAAGCCGGCCAACAGCCTGCAATGGCACAACGAAGTGTTCGGCTGGCTGAACAAATATCTGACGCCGGCGCAGTAAGCCGCGTCAGTCTGGAATGACAGAAAGGGGCGCGGTCGAAAGGCCGCGCCCCTAATCTTATGCGCTCGGTTCTTATCAGATGGGGCTGGGGCTCAGAGCGACGCGCGCGTCTGGGTGGAGGCGACCAGTCGATTGTACTGATGCTCGGTCATGCAGCGCGGCGTGGACCAGCGCTGGCCGTTCTCGCGGGCGGCGACGGCCTCCTGTGCGGTCATGAAGACGGGCGCGGCTCCGAACTCGCGCTGATAGGCGCGACGCGTGGCCGTGTCGGTCTTGCACACCATGACCGCCCGCAAGGCGGCGGGGCGGACGGTTTCGCGGGCTTGCGTCTGCTGGGCAAGACTGGGCGACGCGGCGGCCGCCAGGGCGGCGACGATCAGGGCAGGCGTGAGAAAACGGGTCATCCGGGCATCCTCCATGGCCTGAATTAAGATCAGGACTCTGACGAAATATGCGCCGATATTTTTGTTTGTAAAGATTATGCGACAGGTTCACGTCAAATAGACGACACGCAATGGCGGGTTGACGTTGCGGCGCCAAATGGGGGCTGATGCGTTTCTGTGTGGCTGACGGAGACGAGCGATTGTCGAACCCACGGAATTGGCGGACTTTTCGGGCTGACGTGCATCAAAGGGCCTTGGTCCCTGCGGGCGTGCGCCTGCGGTCCTGGCGCGACTGGGTTCGCGACAACGACCCCGTCTATGCGGCGGCGCGGCGGCCCGGATCGGCGGAGAAATGGGCGGCCGGGGTCGTTCTGGTCCTCGTCGCGGTCGTCGTGCTGTTCCTGGCCCTGTTCGACTGGAACATGCTGCGGGGTCCCATAGGGCGCTGGGCCTCGGTCAAATATGATCGCCAGATCGTCCTGACGGGGGATCTGGATGTCAACCTGTTCAGCTGGACGCCGTCCGCCGTGGTGCGGGGGCTCAAGGTCGGCGGGCCGGACTGGGCGCGGGATCGCGACACGGCCGACGTCGATGAAATCCGCGCCTCGGTCAGGCTGAGAAAGCTGCTGGCCGGCCAGATCGAGATGCCTCTGCTCAGCTTCACCCGGCCCAGGGTGGTGCTGATCTCGGCCAAGGACGGTCGCAAGAGTTGGACGTTGAATCCGAACAAGCCCGACACCGGCGAGGGACTGAAGCTGCCGGTCATCCAGCAACTGATCATCACCGACGGTCAGCTATCCTTCGACGAGCAGCGGCGCGGTCTGACGCTGCAGGCCGCCGTCAACGCGCGAGAGGCGGCCAGCGGCGCGGCCGGCTTCGTGCTGGACGGACGGGGCGATGTCAGGGGATCGCCGCTGACGCTGAAGATCGAGGGCGGGCCCTTCATGAATATTCGGCGCGATCGACCCTATCGGTTCGAGGCGAACGTGACCGGGGCGGGTTCATCGCTGAACGCCAAGGGGGCGATCACGCGGCCGTTCGACCTGGGCCGGTTCGATGCGACGATGACGATCGAGGGCGGCAATCTGTCCGATCTCTATCTGCTGACCGGCGTCACCCTGCCCAATACGCCGGCCTATCGGCTGTCGGGCGCCCTGAACCGCAACGAGCGGATATGGACCTTCAAGGATTTCGACGGCCGGGTCGGCGCGTCCGACCTGTCGGGCGAGGTGCGGATCGATTCCGCCGAGCGCCTGCGCGTGGATGCGCAGCTGACCTCGCGCCGGCTGGACATCGACGACTTGGCCGCCGTGCTGGGCGCGCGCGTCCGGACCAATGCGGCCGGCACGGATACCGAAGCGCCCGTCGTGGTCGGCGGCAAGCTGCTGCCCGACGCCAAGCTTCAGACCGAACGCCTGCAGACGATGGACGGGACGCTGACCTATCGGGCGGCGGCGGTGAAGGCGAACGACTTCGACGTGCGCGCCGTGAACCTGGGGGCCGATCTGAAGGACGGCATTCTCAAGCTCGATCCGATCAGTTTCAACTTCAACCGGGGCGAGATGAACGGCACGGCGCGGATCGATGCGACCAAGACCACGCCCTACAGCACCGTCGATCTGCGGCTGGCCGGCTATCCGCTGGAATCAATCATCCCGGCGCGCAATGGTTCGGTTCCCTTGAGCGGGCGCGCCCTGGGCCGCGCGAAGCTGGAGGGGTCGGGCGCCTCGATCCATGACTTTGCGGCGGCGTCCAAGGGCTCGCTCAGCCTGGTGGTGCCGAACGGTAAGATGCGGGCGGCGTTTGCCGAACTGTTGGGCATCAACGCCAGCGCGGGCCTGCTGAAACTGCTCAGCGGCGATCAGTCGGAAAGCCAGATCCGCTGCGCGGTCGCCGACTTCAACGTCAGCGGGGGCACGGCGACGGCCCGGACCTTCATCATCGACACCGATGTCGTGCTGGCCCAGGGCAAGGGCACGATCGACCTGGGCGCCGAGACATTGAACCTGAAGATCGACGGCGAGTCCAAGAAGCCGCGCCTGCTGCGCCTGTGGGCGCCGATCACGGTGTCCGGTCCTCTGACCGCGCCCAAGGTCGGGGTGGACGTGCGCGAGATGGTGTCCCAGGGCGGGCTGGCGGGCCTGCTGGGTGCAGTGGTGGCGCCGGTGACGGCCCTGTTCGCCTTCGTCGATCCGGGCCTGGCCGAGGACGCCGACTGCGGTCGGCTGATCGCCAACGCCAGGTAGGGGCGCGGTATTCGTCAAGGCGACGACGACCGATCGGGTGGAGCGAACGTATTGAAGCGCGATGGAGCACTCCGCATGACCCGCCGTGGACTTTTCGCGCCCGCCCTGGGGCTTCTCGCCGCCGCCTGCTCGCCGCTGGGCCTGCTCAACACCCTGGGGCCGAGAGATGGCGGGGTGCGCCGCGTCGCGCGCGACGTCGCCTATGGCGAAGACCCGCGCCAGCAGATGGACCTCTATGCCCCGATCGCGCCGGGACCGTATCCGACCCTGGTCTTCTTCTATGGCGGCGGCTGGGATTCAGGCTCGCGCAGCCAGTACGGCTGGGCGGCACAGGCTCTGGCGGCGCGCGGGTTCGTCGTGGCCCTGCCGGACTATCGCGTCGTGCCCCAGGTCGTCTTCCCGGCCTTCATCGAGGACGCCGCCGCCGCCACGGCCAAGGCGGCGGATGTGGCGGCTCAATATGGCGGCGATCCCGCGCGGCTGGGCGTGCTGGGCCATTCGGCGGGCGCGCACCTGGCGATGATGATCGCGCTGGACCGGCGCTATATGGCCGCCGTCGGTCGGCCCGACCTGATCAAGGCGGCGGCGGGTTTGGCGGGGCCCTACGACTTCCTGCCGTTCGACGTGGCGGCGTCCAAGAACGCCTTCGGCCGCGCGCCGGACCCGACCCTGACCCAGCCCGTCACCTTCGTGCGCGCCGACGCCCCGCCGCTGTGGCTGGTCCACGGCACGGCCGATACGGTGGTGCATGACGAGGACACGATCATCCTGAACGATCGTATGCGGGCGGTGGGCGGACGGTCCGAAGCCAAGCTCTATCCCGGGCTGGATCACGCCGACCTGATCGCGACCTTCTCGCCCCTGTTCCGCAAGAAGGCGACGGTTCTCGCCGACGTGGCGGGGTTCTTCCACCGCCAACTGGGCTGATCAGGTTTTCAAGAAGGTGGTGCGGGCGGCCGGGGTCGAACCGGCACTCCTTTCGGAACAGGATTTTGAATCCAGCGCGTCTACCAATTCCACCACGCCCGCAGAGGCCGCCTCATGCCACAGAGACGTGAGGCGGGTCTAGTGTTCCTTCAGTGGTCAGTCATGCTGAAGGTCATTCTTGTCGTGAAGACGCCGCCCGCCTGGATAGGCGCTCCGTCGATACGTTCCACCCGCCCGCTCGTTATCATCCGTAAGGCATGACGGCCGAAGCCTGAGCGTGCAGGGTTTTCGTCCAGAAGAGCGCAATCTTCGGGTTTGCCGCCTTCATCGACGGAACACTGAATTAACGCTTCCGCATAGTTGGCCGATGGCAAGGTCGGCGGCGGAGTGATCCTTGGGGGGACGGCCCAGACGACATCCAAGGGGCGGGGATCATAGATTGCATCGGCAGCGTTCTCCAAGGCGACGTCGCAGGCCCTCATTACCGCGTCGAGCGGCGCATGATCTCGCGGGATGGCGAGTTGGTAGCGTTGGGCTCGGATGTCACCTTCTGCAGGAATGCGCACGGTGAAGCTCTCCGACGAGCGAAGGTGTCGCGCGTAGATCGAGGGGGCCGCCGCCAGAACGACCGAGCCGTTGCTGTTTGGCGCGACTGACCAAGTCGACGATACCAGCGTCTGGTCGCGAAGGCTGACATCGAGTTTCCGGGTTGCTTCGACGGTGCCCGTCGTCGGCAGTCCTCCCAACGCAAATACGAACCGCCCATTTCGGCAAGCCGCCGAGAGAGTCACCCCGACGTCGTATTCAATAGACGCAGCTTCCAAGCCGTCCTTTTTCGTGGCCGTCCAAGCCAGATCCGACACGGCGGCTTCTTGTGCGAGCGCCAGCAACAGGCCTGCAATCATGCCGCGACCTCCACATGCCCGTCCTTGCCGCCGGCCTGGATGCGGCGGGCGCGGATGTACATTTCGACGCGCTGCATGACGATCAGGCCCATGGCGAAGACCAGGAAGGCGTCGGTCACGGCCATGGCGTTCAGATGCCATTCGGCGGCGTGGCTTTCGACCAGGTCGCGCAGCAGCGACCGGCCGGCGAACAGCACGACCAGCAGGATCAGACCCAGAGGCGAGGCTTGGGCCATCAGGGCGCCGTCCGGCTCCTTTTCGATGGTGACGGTCTTGCCGCGATACCAGCCGGCGACGCCGCCCAGTACTGCGCCGAGCGCCAGCACCGCCCAGGCGGCGGGGCCGAACGGGGCGTGGGCCATTTGGGGGTTCTGCGTCATGCCCCACAGACCCAGGCCGATCAGCGGCAGGACGATGACCGGCATGATCCACAGCAGATGCGGCTTCAGCACCCGCTTCCTGCGGTTCTTCAGCAGCACGACCACCAGCATGATCGGGATCATGAGCAGCGGGATCAGTTTTTCAGGCGGCACGTCGTCTCTCCCCAAAGACCGGATGCGGCCTCCCCCGAGGCCGACGCGGTCAGCCTAATCCGGTCACACGTCGCTGGAAAGCGGCCCGACGGTCTGTTCGATGGCGCCGAAGATGGAGTGGTGACGGTCGTCCAGCATCTCGATCCGCACCGTGTCGCCGTGCTTGAGGAAGGGGGTCTCGGCGGCGCCGCGCAGAATCGTTTCGACCGTGCGGACCTCGGCGATGCAGCTATAGCCCAGGCCGCCCTCGGACACCGGCTTGCCGGGGCCGCCGTCGGCGTCCTTGTTCGACACGGTGCCCGAGCCGATGATGGTCCCGGCGCCCAGCGAGCGGGTCTTGGCCAGGTGGGCGATCAGGGTTCCGAAGTCGAAGGTCATGTCGACGCCGGCGTCGGCCTTGCCGAAGTCCTGGCCGTTCAGCTGGACGTTCAGGGCGCCGTGCAGCTTGCCGTCTTTCCACCGCTCGCCCAGGACCTGAGGCGTGACCAGGACGGGGGACAGGGCGCTGGCGGGCTTGGACTGGACGAAGCCGAAACCCTTGGCCAGTTCGGCCGGGATCAGGTTGCGCAAGGATACGTCGTTGACCAGGCCGACCAGGCGAATGGCCTCCAGCGCCTGTTCGCGCGTCGCGCCCTGGGGCACGTCGCCGACGACCACGACGATCTCGGCCTCCAGGTCGCAGCCCCAGGCCTCGTCGGCCAGGGGGATGGGATCACGCGGCGCCAGGAAGCTGTCGGAACCGCCCTGATACATCAGCGGATCGGTCCAGAAGGTGGCGGGCATTTCGGCACCGCGCGCCTTACGCACCAGTTCGACGTGGTTCACATAGGCCGAGCCGTCGACCCACTGATAGGCGCGGGGCAGGGGAGAGGCGGCGTCCCGCTCGTGGAAGCGGCCGCGCGGCACGGCCTCGTGCTCCAGGCTTTCGGCCAGGGCCAGCAGCTTGGGTCCGCAATGGTCCCAGTCGTCCAGCGCGGCCTGCAGGGTGGGGGCGATCAGGAAGGCGTCCGTGAACCAGTTCAGGTCCTGGGAGACGACGACGAGGCGGCCATCGCGGCCGTGCTTGAGCGAGGCGAGTTTCATGGACAAAGGCCTAAACCGAATTCACGGGGTTGGAAACCGAGCGTCGACCACCGTCGGTCAGGTCGTGGGGGTCAGCAGGGCGCGAGCCTCGGCGCCGGTGCGGGCGGCCGCGTCGCGCACCTCGACCTCGACGATGACGCCGCCCTTGGGATCCACGGCCCAGAGGTAGCGGCGCTCGACCTCGACCGTGCGGCCAGACGGCGCGAAGCCCTCGTAGCTGTCGCCCCAGGGGGTGATCTTCTTCAGCTCGACGAAGGGCATGGCGCAGGCGGCGTCCAGCTCCTCCTGGGCCATCAGGGTCAGTTCATCGTCGGATGCAGGCATGGGCTCGGTCTGGAAAAAGAGAGTCTGAAACGTCTGAATCGTCTGAAATCAGGGTTCGTCGGCATAGATGGCGACGCGGGCCGGGGCGGTCGAGGAGACGGCGCCGCGATACATGCCCGAGGTGTTCATGTGCAGCCAAGCTTCACCGTTGCGGGTCAGGACGATAACGCCTCCAGAGCCACCCATGGCCGCAACCTCCTGAAGCTCGCGGTCGATGACGAGAAAATCAGGATTGCGTGGATGAGCGAGGCAAATTTCGTTGGAGGAACTCGGCTGGCATCGAGCCGCCCGTGCTTGACGCTCGGCCCGCAACTCAGGTGACAAGGCCGCCTCGGCGGCGATGCCCGCGCAGATGTCGCGGGCCACGGTGGCGCGGATGAAATATTCGCCGTCGCCGGTCGCCGACACGGCGCAGCCGTCGGCGTTGGAGGCGTAGGTGCCGGCGCCGATGATCGGCACGTCGCCGACCCGGCCCCAGCGTTTGGCGGTCATGCCGCCGGTCGAGGTGGCGGCGGCGAGGCGTCCCTGGCTGTCCAGGGCCACGGCGCCGACCGTGCCGAACTTCTTCTCGTTCAGGGGCGGGGCGATCTCGGCGCCCTGGTCGCCCGAGGCAGGTGGGGACGCGGGCGCGCCGGCGGGGCGTTCGGGGACGGGCTGGCCGGCCTCGGTCAGGGCCTTGGTCAGACCCTGCCAGCGCCGTTCGGTGAAGAACCAGGACGGATCGACCTGTTCCAGCCCGACGGATGCGGCGAAGGCGTCGGCGCCGGAACCGATCAGCATGACGTGGGGCGAGCGTTCCATCACCGCGCGGGCGGCGGCGATGGGGTGACGGGTCGCAGTCAGCCCCGCGACGGCGCCGGCGGTCATGTCCGAGCCGTTCATGACGGCGGCGTCCAGCTCGTTGCGGCCCGCAGCCGTGAAGACCGCCCCGCGCCCGGCGTTGAACAGGGGATCGTCCTCCATGATCTCGACGGCGGCCTGGACCGCGTCCAGCGCCGAACCGCCCTGCGTCAGGACGGCCGAACCGGCGTCCAGCGCGCGTTGCAACGAGGCGCGATAGGCGGCGTCCTGCTCCCGCGTCAGGCTGGACCGCTCGATCACGCCCGCGCCGCCGTGGATGGCGAGCGACCAGCGCGGCGCGGCGTCCTGGGCGTGAGCCGAGGAAAAACACAGTGCAAAGAGTGCAATCAGTCCGGAATAGGCCGCGCGCATCGTGAAACCCTCGGGGCGCCGAAAAACAGGGTGCAATGTGTGCACTTCCCTCGGAGACGCCGGTCTGTTGCAGTTTAACGCACCGCGTGGGCCTGTCAGGTCGATTGGCTTAAGAAAATCGGAAGCGTTGAAAAATCAGAGTTTTGACTGTCGCCGATATGACGGCCCGCAGCGCGAAAGGGTGCCCGTCGCTGATCTCTGCTCGTTCGGCACAGGCGGGTGTTCGTGATGTGCTGCTTGGGAGTCTGAACGCGCAGGCCCGCATTCGGACTGACTGCTTACGTCCCAAACCGACCCATTGCGGACGTTTAGCCAATCCGCTGCCCTGAACGACTCCAAGCACCGGGACAGTGCCCTGCATCTCGGATGCGGTGCCGCCGGATCAGGCTTCGTCGGGCGATGTTTGCCCCTACGAAAAGCCCCCAAATGCCCCCGCTCGCGAAAACAAGCCGAACCAACATACCGGCCCATGGGCTCTCGGCGTAGAAGACGGGGAGGGCTGCATACAACAGTGCAGTGAGGCCGCACGCGAACCAGACCGCCATGCTCAAGAGCTTATTATATCGGCGAACTAACGCCTTCCATCGGGTGGATCGGGTTGCAGTAAAGGTGTTCGAAATTCCCATAACGTGAGCCTAACAGATCGATGTCCGCTTCCCACCCTTAGTTGACATCTACCGCGACCGCTTTCCGGCTGGGAGGCCAACGTCCGCTTTCGGCGGCGAAGACCAGGACTGAGTTCGACCCGTCGCCGACATTCCTCAGCCACTGGAACCAAGCGCGCCGGAGCAGGTGCACGGCCGAAACCCGCCAGAGTGATCCAGTCCTTTCCGCTACCACAGCCCGGCCTGCTGCATCCCTGCGGCCAGCATCAACCGTGAAGGACGCCCTATGGAACTGAAGGACAAGACGATCATCATTACGGGCGCGAGCAGTGGGATCGGGGAGGCCGCTGCAGGCTTGTTCGCCGTGGAGGGAGCCCGACTGATTCTTGGATCGCGGCGTCGGGACAATCTCGAAATCATCGCCGACCGCATCAGCGCTGAGGGCGGGCACGCTGTCTACTTAGCGGGTGACGTGCGGGAGGAAGGTTATGCGCAGGCCTTGGTTGATCTTGCAGTCCGCGAGTTCGGCACGCTCGACGGCGCCTTCAATAATGCCGGGATGGTCGGGCCTATGGCGCCAGTAGGGGAGATGGAGCTCGCCGACTGGAACGACGTGGTCGCCACCAATCTTACGAGCGCCTTTCTCGCAGCCAAAGCTCAAGTACCGGTCTTGGCCCGGCGTGGGGGTGGTTCAATCGTCTTTACCTCCTCATTCGTCGGCTTCAGCAATGGCGGCTTGCCGGGCATGGCGGCATATGCCGCGTCCAAAGCCGGGCTCATCGGGCTGACCCAATCGCTCGGCGCAGATTATGCTGGTGCGAACGTCCGAGTGAACGCCCTGCTTCCAGGAGGGACGATCACTCCGATGGGCGGCGAAGGGAATCCAGATGTTCTTGCCTTCGTCACCGGGCTGCACCCGATGAAGCGCATGGCGGATCCTCTAGAGATCGCCCAGGCCGCGCTGTTTCTGCTGGGAGACCGTTCCTCCTTCATGACAGGTAGCCCCATGCTAGTGGACGGCGGAGTGTCGGTGCGTCTGACCTGAACGAATACGCATGGGCGGCAGGTCCGAGAGCGGGCCTGCCAACGTCCGCTGCCCACCCCTAGCCGCAGTTCGGCGCGTCCGTTTTCCTGCCCGGAGGCCAACGTCCGCTTTCGGCGCCGAATTCCAAGGCTGCACGACCATTGCGGACATTTGGGCTCATCAGCGTAACAGGACCTGAACCCAACATCGCACTCGTTGTACGCGCATCTAGGCGGTAATGGTCTCCTGGCGGCGTTCCTCGTCACGGCTTCCCGGGCGATTGAACCGGATCTTCAGGTGAGTTGCCCCCATGAGCGCTGATTGGTTGGTCACGCCGAAAGTCGGGATCGGGCGGTTGGAGTTTGGTCTTTCGCCGGATGACGTGGCGGCATTGACGGACGTCTATGGTTCGCCTGGCCCCCTCATGAAACCTGTCGGCGCGGCGGACCTCGACGCCATGTTTCGCGACCTGCCTGCCATGGCCGAATATGTGTCGGAGGAGGACATCGCCGCTCTGCGCCAGGCGATGGGGGACAAGAAGACGTCGATCGGCAGAATCTGGAGATGAACGAGACGCCGATCCTGCTTGAATACCGCAGTGGGCGTTTGGACGGCGTCACCGTCGAGGCGCGACACATCGAGACGCAGTTCGCGAACGCGCGCGTCTTCTCCATGGCGGCGAGCGACGTGCTGCGGATTTGCCAGCGCGCCAATGGGGGACCAGGCCGTTATCGTTCCAACGAGGCGGCCTTCGACAATCTCGCGGTGTCCCTCTACGCGTTCAGCCATGTCTCTGAAGGGGGCGAAGTTCAGGCTGCGACACGGAATGATCCGGACTTCCACGCACGTTCGCTAACCCTCCGCCGCGAGCCCTACAGGCCTGCGGGCGAGTTGGATCAGTTCGTCAGGGCGTCCTTCGAATAGGGAGCTTCATGTCAGTGAAGGTCCGCTTTCGACCTCAAGCGGCATCGTAGATGTCCGCCTTCGGTCCTGACCGCCAACATCTGACTCCGTCGCCGAAATCCAAGACCGAAATCGACCTATTGATGACAGTCTCGACGGCCGATACTCATGGATCATGATCACAGCGCTTGTCTCCGTCCTGAGCCTTCAGGTGGCTTCGATCCCGCCGGCCTTGCCGCAGGATCCCGGGCCGGAGCGTCGCGCGGCGGCGGCGGCCTTGTTCCCTCGCGAGGCCTATATCTCAGACTACAGCTGGAGCATCAACATCGCCGCCAGCCGGCTGGCCGTCGACGTTCTGACCGAACGCAATCTGAATCTATACGATCGAGATGCCCGGCTTTCGGACCGATTGATCGCACGCGTCAAAGCCGCGCCTGATCCCGTCATCGAAGAGGCCATCCGGTGCGTGTCGGAGCCGATCGCACAAAGCCTGTTCGTTCCTGACCTGGTCGCGTTCAAAGCCTTCGCCTCAAGCCCCGGCGGGGCGAATGTCTGGAATTACTTTTTCAAGACCCAACCGTGGGATGCCTGCTTCCGGCAGCCCGTCAGGACGTATCTGGCGCCGTTCATCGACGAGGATCTCGCCGCAGTCGTCGCGGAGACGCCGCTGAGATAAACGAGACGGGCTCCTGCCGATCTCGGCGACGCCCCGTCCGGAACTCACCCCCGGTGGTGCAGCCGCTTCCATACCTGGTAGCCGACGATGGGGGCGAAGCCGCAGAGGAGGGCGGCGATCAGGACCATCCAGAAGCCGCCGCCCAGCCAGTATTCGCCGGCCAGGGCCCCGGCGCCGGCCGCGAGGACCGGGCCGAGCCAGGGCAGCCACGTCGGCGGCCGCATCTGCATTCAGGCGTCGACCTTGATGACGCCGCGACGGATCTGGTCCAGTTCGATGGAATCGAACAGGGCCTGGAAGTTGCCGTTGCCGAAGCCCTCGTTGCCCTTGCGCTGGATGATCTCGAAGAAGATCGGGCCGAAGGTGTCCTGGGTGAAGATCTGCAGCAGCAGGCCGTCCTCGTCCGAGCCGTCGATCAGGATGCGGTTCTTGCGCATCCGCGCCACGTCGTGCCCGTGGTTGGGCAGGCGTTTGTCGATCAGTTCGAAATAGGTCTCGATGGTGTCCTGGAAATCGACGCCGCGTTCGCGCATGGCCTCGACCGTCTCGAAGATGTTCTCGGTGGTCAGGGCGATGTGCTGGATGCCCTCGCCGTTGTAGCGACGCAGGAACTCCTCGATCTGGGAGTTGTCGTCCTGGCTTTCGTTCAGTGGGATGCGGATGGCGCGGTCGGGCGCGATCATGGCTTGCGAGAACAGGCCGGTCGCCTTGCCCTTGATGTCGAAATACTTCTGCTCTTCGAAGTTGAACACCGAGCCGTAGAAGCCGGACCAGGTGCGCATCTCGCCGCGGCGGACATTGTGGGTCAGGTGATCCAGGATCTCCAGGCCCATCGAATTCTTGCGCTCGGATTCCTCCCAGCCCTCGATCTCGTCCCAGGTGTCATAGAGCGAGCCCGCGTCGCCATACTGGTCGATGACATAGAGCAGGCTGCCGCCGATGCCTTCCAGAATGTAGGGATAGTCGCCGCCCAGGGCGCCGCCCGAGACGCCCTGCGCCGGCTTGGCGCCGCGTGCGACCGCGCCCTCATAGGCGGCCTTGGCGTCGGTGGTGCGGAAGGCCATGCCGTTGGCGGACGGGCCGTGATCCTTGGCGAAGGTCGCGGCCTGGCTCTCCGGACGATCCTGGGGCTTGCGGTGAACCAGGAAGCTGATGTCGCCCTGCTTCAGTCGGACCACGTCGGTCCTGGGGTTCACGTGCGTCTGGGTGAAGCCCATCAGCTCCAGGCGCGAAATCATCGCCCTGGGCTCAGGGCCGGTGAATTCGACGAACTCGAAACCGTCGACGCCGAGGGGGTTTTCAAGGTCGAGCTTTTCGACCTGGGCCTGGGTCATGTCGTTCATGGCGCGTCTCCCGCACAGATTTTTGAGGCGGGCTTAACCGAAAGGGGCCGCCGATTGGCGCGGAACCTAGTCACAGAAGACGACGGAGCCAAGACGAAGCCACGGGGTCGTGATGACGACGACCCCGCAGCCCCGCGTGCGATCAGCGCAGTATGGGTTCGGGATCGACCAGCCGGACGTCGTGCATCTGGTCCAGATAGGCCTCGTAGTAGCCCTTGTGCGACGCGCCGACGATGGTGAGCATCCGCGTGCCGGGATAGCGGCCCAGCACGTCGCGCATGTTGGCGACCATCCGCAGGTTGCGGGTCTCCCAATAGCCGAGGTAGCGGCGGCCGAAGGCCTGCGGCGACGGCTCGACCAGAGTGGCGCCGAAGTCGGACTGATAGGTCAGGGTCGGCGTCGTCGGCGCATTATAGACGCGGTACATGCGCAGCACGCCGTCCGGCTGATCCAGGGCGGCGCCGAGTTCCGCGTTCTGCGTTCGGCGGGTTTGGCTGGCGGGATTATTCCACGCGCCCATGATGGCGTCGGCATAGGCCTTCTTCTCGACGGAGTCGGTCGGGTCGGGCGTGTCGGCGGAGTGGTCATCGACGCTCCAGAGCCGCTCCAGCCCCAGCCGCGCGGCGAGCGGTGCGGAGATCAGATAGGTCTCATTGGCCCGGTCCTTGATCCGGTTCAGCACGGCGACCAGGGCCTCGTTCAGGCCGTCGCCAGTGATGCGGTCTTCCGGCGCCAGTCGCAGCCACTGGACCAGGGCCGATCCCCGCTCGCCGGCCGCCAGGAACACCGCCGCCAGATGACGCCGCTGGGCCGCCGTGGGCTGGGCGGGCCACTCGGCCAGCAGCCGCTCGGCCTCGGCGTTGGCGGCGGGCACGTCCAGGCCGGTCGCCAGGGCGGCGGGGGCGGGATCCCAGCAATAGGTGTTGACCGTCTCGGCATAGCGCGCCGGATAGCGACGCAGGCTGTCGCATTGCAGGCCCGACAGATCCTCGGTCGCGATGGCGGTGGGTTTCCACGCCGCCAGGCGATCCAGCAGGGGCGCCAGGCTTTCGGCCCTGAAGCTTTCACCCAGGTTCGACAGGTGCGGCGTGCCCAGCACCAGAACCTCATTCGGGGCGCCGGCGGGCGGCCCTTTCAGCTGATCGGGATGGAAGGACTGACGGTAGTCCTGGGCGGCCGCGGGCACAGCAGCGGCCAGCAGGACGCCGACGCCGACGGCGGCGGTCAAGGTGCGAGAGAAACGAGGATGCAGAGCCATGACGCGCCGTGAAAGAAGCTTCAGAAGGATCGACCGTCGGTCGACCGCTTCACCATTCACTGGATGCCGGCCGAGCGCCCGTTAAATCTTGGACATCTAAGGCGGCGCTTGCCTCGAAGAAGCGTCAGCCCGGCAGCCAGCGCGTCGCCCATTCCGCGCCCATCAGCAGGCCGGCTCCCAAGGCGCCCAAGATCGTCAGCCAGACGGTGGTGACGGCGGCTCCGGCGATAACGAACAGGCCGTCGCGCTGGATCAGGCCGACCGACAGCAACGCCAGGGCGACCGAGGGGATGGTGTTGGTCAGGGGCATGACGATGGTTAGCGTCGCCAGGATCATGAAGACGGCCGCCAGCTTCTCACCCGGCCCGTCGGCGAAGCGACGCAGGCGGGGGCGCGACAGCCGGTCGATCCAGCCCAGTTTCGACTCGGCGAAATCGGCCATGGCCTTCAACCAGGCGCCCTTGCACCGCAGGTTCAGGAACCAGCGCGGCAGCCACGGCTCCTCGCGCCCGACCAGCATCTGGCCGGCCAGCAGGATGACGATCAGACCGACGACTTGCGGCACGCCGTAAAGGCCGGGCACCAGGCAGGGGATGGAGAGCAGCAAGATCAGCAGCCCATAGGCGCGCTCGTCCAGCCGGTCGCGGATTTCGTGCAGGGTCAGGCCCGCGTCGCCGCCGTCGTCGGCCAGCCGCCGCAAGAGGCGGGTGACGTTGTGGCTGACGTCGTCCTGCTGTTCGGGGGAGGGGGTGGGCGTCATGGGGGTTCCGTAGGGCGCTGGGGCCTGTGTCGCGAGCGATGCGATGTCGCACAATCCCCGCATCGCGACGGATGTTCCCCTTAACCTTGGCCGTTCAGGCGTATTTTACGCGGACGCGGTAAGATAGCGTTGGTTTTCCACCCCTCGCGAGCCGTCATGTCGATCCTGCTGCGACCGCTTCTTCGCTATGCCGACTTCCGGGGACGCGCGTCCCGGCGTGAGTATTTCGGCTTCATGATCGTGCAGTCCGCAGCCGCAGGCTTCGTGCTGTTGCTGACGACATTGGGGGGTAGGGCCGACGACCCCGGCGTCGGCGGGGCTTTGGCGCTGGGCGGCGTGGGGTTGCTGTGTCTGATGACGCTGGGCCTGCTGATCCCCAACTACGCCGTTCTGGTGCGGCGGCTTCACGACAGCGGCAAGTCCGCCTGGTGGCTGATGCTGCTGGCGCCCAACGTGGTGGCTTTGGTCATGGTGATCGGCGCCTTTGGAGGCCTGATTCAGCATGCGGCCCAAGGCGTGGACGCCGCCCAGGCCGTGCCAGCCCTGATGGCGAGCCTGGGCGGGGCCGGTCTCGTTCTGCTTGTGGGTCAGATCTGCAGCGTGGTGCTTGTCGTGCTGACGCTGTTGCCCGGCGAGCCGGGCGACAACGCATACGGACCCGATCCCCGCGGCGGCGGCGGGTGGGAGGTGGAGGCGCCGAGCCTGGACGAGGCGCGGCTGGACGCCCTGTTCGAGGAGGCCCGTCGCGGCATGGCCCAAAACGCCGCGCCCACGCGACCGGCGCCCGCAGCGACCTGGGACCGGCCGGTCTATGACCCGGGCATTGTCCCCAGCCGCCCGTTCGGCAAACGCACCTGAGCCGCGTCGCGCCGTGACGGAGCGGATGGCGCTTGCTAGGGAGCAAGCGCCGCCGAAGGGACCCATATGCTGCGCAAACTCTATGACCGCGTCTTCGATCTGGCGCGCAGCCGCCATGCGACGAAGGCCCTGGCTGTGGTGTCGTTTGCAGAGAGTTCGTTCTTTCCCATTCCGCCCGACGTGATGCTGGCGCCCATGATTTTGGCGCGGCCGGATCGGGCCTATTTCTATGCCGGCGTCTGCACCGTCGCCTCGGTGCTGGGCGGAATCCTGGGCTATGCGATCGGCTATTTCCTGACCGATCTGGGTCTGGCGATGATGCGGCTGCTGGGCCATTCGGACGGGCTGGCTCAGTTTCGCGCCTGGTTCGATCAGTGGGGGCTGTGGGTCATATTGATCAAGGGGCTGACGCCGATCCCCTACAAGCTGGTGACCATCGCCTCGGGCTTGGCGGCGTTCAGCTTTCCGGTCTTCATTGCGGCGTCGGTGGTGACGCGCGGCGGGCGGTTCTTCCTGGAGGCGTGGATCCTGAAACGCTGGGGTCCGGCCATGCTGGAGCAGGTCGAAAAGCGGCTGGCGCTGTGGAGCGTGATCGGCATCGTGGGCCTGGTCGGACTGATCGTCGCCGTGAAGCTTCTGTAAGTCGACGTAAGGCTTGGGGAGGGGTAAGACTTTTCGCAATGATCGACGCCTATCGCCTTCTGACCCGTTGGTGGACCGCCTTCGCCCTGGCCGCGTCGCTGGCCATGCTGGGCGCGGCCCATGCGTTCGAGCGGTTCGGCGGGCTGGAGCCCTGCAACCTGTGCCTCAAGCAGCGCGAGGCCTATTGGGGCGCGGTCGCGGTGGCGGCGGTCGCCACGGCCTGGACCCTGATCAGCGGCAGTCGGCGGGGAACCCCACGCATCGCCGCCTTCCTGCTGGCCGCCGTCTTCGCCACTGGGGCCGTGACGGCCATCTTCCACATGGGCGGCGAATACAGATGGTGGGCCTTGCCCGCGACCTGTTCGTCGGTCGGCGGGTCGGTCGATCTAGACAGTCTGACGGCCCTGGCCATGGGCACAGGGCCGGTGGTCAAGGTGATCGGCTGCGGCGATGTGGCGTGGAGCTGGCTGGGCCTGTCGATGGCCGGATGGAACGCCCTCGTCGCCTCCGCGCTTGCGGTGTTCAGCCTGCTGGCCGCCAAACGCCCCAAGGACGCCCGCGCGCCCCGTATCGAAAAGGCCTGACCTAATGAACGGCTCCATTCCTCTTCCCCGTCCTGGACGCGGCGCCGACAAGGCGCGGATGGACGAGATCCTGCGGGTCGATCACGCCGGGGAATACGCCGCTGTCCTGATCTATCGCGCGCAGAAGGCGGTGTTCGAAGGGCGCAAGGGCAGGGGCGAAATCGCCCGCGACCTGGGCGAGATGCAGGACCAGGAGGCGGTGCATCTGGCCCGCTTCGACCGGCTGCTGAACGAGCGGCAGGTGCGGCCCACAGTGATGACGCCTTTGTGGCGGATCGCGGCCTCGGCGCTCGGCGCCGGTACGGCCCTGATGGGCGAGAAGGCGGCCCACGCCTGCACCGAGGCGGTCGAGAGCGTCATCGAGAAACACTATGCCGACCAGATCGCCGAGATCGGCGAGCGTGATCCGGCCCTGGCCGCTGAGCTGAAACAGTTCCGGGACGAGGAGCTGGCCCACCACGACCACGCCATCGAACACGGCAGCCGCGAGGCGCCGGCCTATCGGTTGCTGAGCGGGGTGATCAAGGTCGGGTGCAAGGCGGCGATCAAGATCAGCGAACGGGTTTAAGGCCGTCGTAACCCTCTGCCTTGACCTGGTGGTCTATTCTTTCGTCATCCCCCGGCGAGCGTAGCGAGACCGGGGGACCCAGCGGCGCCGTAGGCGATTTGTGCGCCGCACGATCCTAGACGCAAAGTCCGCAACAGGTTCGCGCTCTCGCGCGCCGCTGGGTCCTCCGGTCTGCGCCGCAAGCGGCTTGCCGGAGGATGACGAAAGACGAAATCAAAAAATCTCGAACAGGCCGGCCGCGCCCATGCCGCCGCCGATGCACATGGTGACGACACCGTATTTGGCGCCGCGGCGCTTGCCCTCGATCAGGACGTGGCCGGTCATGCGGGCGCCGGACATGCCGTAGGGGTGGCCGATGGAGATGGCGCCGCCCGAGACGTTCAGTCGGTCCATCGGAATGCCGAGGGTTTCAGCGCAATACAGGACCTGGACGGCGAAGGCCTCGTTCAGCTCCCAGATGCCGATGTCGTCCACCGTCAGGCCGTGGCGTTTCAGCAGTTTGGGCACCGCATAGACCGGGCCGATGCCCATTTCGTCGGGTTCGCAGCCGGCGACGGCCATGCCGCGATAGACGCCCAGCGGCTGAAGGTTGCGCTTCACCGCCTCGCCGGCCTCCATGATCACGCAGGCCGAAGCGCCGTCCGACAGCTGTGAGGCGTTGCCGGCGGTGATGTATTCGCCCTGCTGGATTTCCTCGCCGGCGCCGAACACGGGCTTCAGCGCCTTCAGGCCTTCCAGGGTGGTTTCAGGCCGGTTGCCTTCATCCTTCGACAGGGTCACCTCTTTCGATGAGGTCTGGCCGGTCGCCTTGTCCGTGACCAGCATGGAGGTGGTCATCGGCACGATCTCGGCGTCGAAACGGCCCGCCGCCTGCGCCGCCGCCGTGCGCTGCTGGGACTGGAGCGCATATTCGTCCTGGCGGTCGCGGTCGATGCCATAGCGCCGGGCCACGACCTCGGCCGTCTCCAGCATCGACATATACATATGGGGCGCCAGCTTCAGCAGGGCCTCGTCCTTGCCGCGGTACAGGTTCATGTGCTGGTTCTGGACCAGGGAGATGCTTTCCAGCCCGCCGCCGACCGCCATCTTCTGCTGGTCGAACACCACCTGTTTGGCGGCCGTGGCGATGCCCATCAGGCCCGAGGCGCACTGGCGGTCCAGGCTCATGCCCGGAACGGTCGAGGGCAGGCCGGCGGCCAGGGCGATCTGGCGCGCCACATTGGTGCCGGTCGAGCCCTGCTGCAGGGCCGCGCCCATGACGACATCCTCGATCTCGGCAGGATCGACGCCGGCGCGCTGGACCGCGTGCCTCACCGCATGGGCGCCCAGCTGCTGGGCCTGGGTGTCGTTGAAGGTCCCGCGATAGGCCCGGCCGATGGGGGTGCGGGCGGTGGAGACGATGACGGCTTCGCGCATGAGCTTTTCTCCTGGGCCTATCGCCCTTCGGGCTACTTGAGCCCATTTTTGTTTGGCCTATCGCGCTTCGCGCTGCTTGAGGCCGGTTTCCTCTGGAAGGAAGTTAGGCGCCTGCCGCCACGTCAACGCAAGCGTCGTATCGACAACTGGCCTCAAGTAGCGCGCAGCGCGATAGGCCCTCTAAGAAGAGTGCGCCTTCTGGGCCTTGGTCAGTTCGATCATGCCCTGGGCAGCCCCCATTTCCGGGATGATCTCGCCGGTGCGGTCCGAGATGGCGTCGAAGCGGGCGGCGACCTGTTCCGGCGCATCCTCGCCGGTAATGAAGTCGCCTTGGGTCAGGGTGACATAGGCGCGTTCGAACCCGCCGGCGCCGGCGGCCAGGATGGCGCGGATGGGGGCGTCGCGGCTGACCAGATACAGCAGGCCCGGCGTGACGAGGGCAGGGGAGAGGGCTTCCAGCGGAAGCGCCGCGCCCAGATCCTCGGTCATGCGGGTGTGGGCGGTGGGCGCCAGGCAGTTGACGCGGATGTCGTTCTTGGCCCCCTCGATCGACAGGGTCTGCATCAGGCCGACCAGGGCCATCTTGGCCGCGCCATAGTTGGCCTGGCCGAAGTTGCCGTACAGGCCGGACGACGAGGTGGTCATCACGATCCGGCCGTAGTTCTGCCCCCGCATGATCTCCCACACCGCCTTGGTGCAGTTGACCGCCCCCATTAGGTGCACATCGACGACGAAGCGGAAATCCTCGATCTCCATTTTCGCGAAGCTCTTGTCGCGCAGGACGCCGGCGTTGTTCACCAAGATGTCGATCCGGCCCCATTTCGCCATCGCCTGATCGACCATGGCCTGAACCGCCGCATAGTTCGTGACGGAGGCGGCGTTGGCGATGGCCTCGCCGCCCGCCGCCTCGATTTCGGCGACCACGGCCTCGGCGGCGCTGGCCGATCCGCCCGAGCCGTCGCGGGCGCCGCCCAGGTCGTTGACCACCACCTTGGCCCCGCGCGCCGCCAGCGCCAGGGCGTGCTCGCGCCCCAGGCCGCCGCCCGCGCCCGTCACGATCGCCACCTGTCCGTCGAACCGCATCGCCATAATCGTTCCCTTTCGCCGGCGCCCAAGGTGTTGAAACGGCGCCACAGTCGTCACAATCCTAATCCGAGAGCGGAACCGGACGCCAGCCATGCCGTTCGGCTCGGGAACGCTGTGCTAATGCGCAGCTTCGCGCAATTCACACAGTGAGGAAGCTATGAAGCTTAAACTTCTCGCCTCTGTCGCCGCAGCCGGGCTGTTCGCAGCCGGAGCCGCATCGGCAGAACCCAATGGCTGGTACGGCGCCATCGACGCCGGTTACCACATGATCGACGACATCAACGCCGAGTCGTCCACGACCGGCGCGTCGTGGAACTATGAAGTGAACGACGGCTGGGCGGCGTTCGCCCGTCTCGGCTATCGCTTCAACCCCAACTGGCGTGCGGAACTCGAAGGCGGCTACCGCTCGGGCGACGTCGGCACGGTTCGCGCCGTGTCGGGCACGCAGGGTCTCTGCAACTTCACCCCGGCCACGGGCGGTTGCTTCTCTCCTGAAGGCGACATCGAATCGATGACCCTGATGGCGAACGTCATCTATGACTTCGGCTACGAAGCCTGGGGCATCCGTCCCTTCGTCGGTCTGGGCGCCGGTGTGAACCGCGTCAAGACTGACCTGACGGGCAACCTGCGCGCCAACCGCGGCGCGACCTTCACGGCCGATGACGACTCGACCAAGTTCGCCGCTCAGGCGATCGCCGGTCTGGCGTGGGCTGTGGGCGACCGCACCAACATCGACCTGACCTACCGCTACCTGACGGGCGATGCTGGCTTCGCCTCGACGACGGTCGGCACGGGCGCCGGCGCCACGCAGTTCGGCGAATGGGACGGCGACTACGATCAGTCGCACACCGTGACCCTGGGTTTGCGCTACAGCTTCGGTGCGGAAGATGCACCGCCGCCGCCTCCTCCGCCCCCTCCGCCCCCGCCGCCTCCTCCGCCGCCGCCGCCCCCGCCGCCGGTCGCTCAGACCCCGGTCGCTCGCCAGTTCGTCGTCTACTTCGACTGGGATCGCTCGGACCTGACCGCGGAAGCCCGCTCGGTGGTGACGCAGGCCGCCAACTACGCCAAGTCGGGTCGTCCGACGCGCGTCGTGATCGTCGGCTACACCGATACCTCGGGTTCGGCCGCCTATAACCTGGGTCTGTCCAACCGCCGTTCGCGCACCGTCGCGGACTCGCTGGTTGCCGCAGGCGTCAACGGCGGCGTCATCGCCCTCGACGGCAAGGGCGAGACCAACCTGGCCAAGCCGACCGCCGACGGTGTGCGAGAGCCGCTCAACCGCCGCGCGACCATCGACATCAACTTCTAAGTCTCTTCAGGAAGCCGGCCTGGCATGCCGGGCCGGCGACCGAAGAACGATGAAAGTTGTCGATCAGAAGACATCGAGCCGTCGTCATCCTCTGGGTGGCGGCGGCTTTGATGCTGAAAAGCCAAGCCAAAAGCCCCGCTTGGATCAACGTCGTGGGTGGCGCCGATTTCGATTGATCCCATCGGCTCGCCGCGACAAAAGGGCGGAGATGATCTCCGTCCGCAAACGTCATGATTGTGAAGGGGCCGCGACGCGCCTTCTCGACGGTCGCGCGTTTTCAGAGCATGGTCTGGCTTAATGGCCGATCTGCGCTCGCCTTCCAGGCTTCTTTCCGCGCGCCGGCGTCGGCGTTACCGGCTGAGGGCCGAGACCGCGCGGCCCGATGCGCTGCACCGGTCGCGTCCGTCGCAGATCTCGCCCTCGGCGGTCGTCTCCGCATTCCCGAACCTGGATCGCACCAAGCCGCTGGCCGGCCGCCGTTTTCTTATCGTATCCGCTCCGTTCGGTTCGTTCGGCATGGCCTTGGCCGCAGTACTCGAAGAGCGCGGGGCCAGCGTCAGGCGCATGATTTTCAACGCCGGCGACGCGCTCAACTGGCGGCGTCAGGGCGGGGTCGCCTTCAAGGATGCGCCCGAACAGTGGGTTGATCGTCTCGAAACCCTCGCGCCGGAGTTCACCGACCTCGTCCTGTTCGGTGAGGCAGGTCCCTACAATCGCGCCATCCTGTCGGCCTGCGATGACTTGGGCTGCAGGGTTTGGGTGCTGGAGAACGGTTATTTCCGCCCCGATTGGGTGACGGTCGAGCGGAATGGCGTCAACGGCTCCAGCGCCCTGCCGCGCTTCCGCGATGGTTATCCCGAGCCCGCGCCGCCAGTTCCTGAACCGATCGCCATCGGCAAGATATTGCCGCACCATGTGGCCAATATCAGCGCCTATCACGCTGCCCAGATCATCGGCGGCGCGCTGTTCCCCCGTTACGCTGCACCCTACGTCTTTTCGCCGCTGAAACAGTGCCTCGGCCATATCCGTCGCTATGTCGGCCTGGCGTTCCGCAGGGTCGAGAATTACGACGCCGATGTCATAAAGGCGCGCGGGGACTTCTTCATCGCCTGCCTGCAGCGCGAGGGCGACGCCCAACTTCTGCGATATTCGCAATACGTCGATAACCAAGCTTTTCTGAAGGCTGTTATCGCGAGTTTCGCCGCAAACGCTCCCGCTGGCACACGACTTGTCGTCAAGAATCACCCGCTGGATCCGGGTCTTGTGAATCTGCGCGTCGTGACGACGCGACTGGCGCAAGAGCACGGCTTGGCCGGTCGCGTCGATTTCATCGACGGCGGCAACCTGGCCGCCCTGTGCCGCGCGTCGCAGGGTATGGTAGTCAACAACTCCAGCGCCGCCCTGTCGGCCCTGGGCTTCCACACGCCGGTCAAGGTGATGGGCGACGCCTTCTTCGACTTCGAGGGGCTGACCGACCAGCAGCCGATCGACGCCTTCTGGTCCGCGCCCAAAGCGCCCGACACCGCACTGTTCACCCGTTTCCGCGCCCATGTGATCGCCCAGAGCCAGGTCAACGGAAACTTCCACGAGCCTCATGCGATCCTTCCTACAGCGCGCGGCATCGTGGACGTCTTCGAACGCATCTCGGACTGAGCGCCCGACGCCGGCACGAAAGGTGTGGCGCCAAGACCACTCCCAGGGCGCTGTCATATTGCTGTTACATAACTGTCGTCCCAAGGTTCAACATGAGTCCTAGAGGGGGCTGGATTGCGACAGGCGATGGCCGCTTGCCGCCCAGGCCATTCGCGCCGTCCATCTGGGGATAGATGTAATGATAACTCGCAAAAGCCTGATCTGGGCGACCACCGCCCTCGTCGGCTCGCTCGCCTTCGCAGGCGGCGCCTCCGCCCAATCGACCGGCACGGAAGCCACCGAAGTCCAGGAAGTCGTCGTCACCGGCACTCGCGCGCCTCGCGCCATCGCAGGCGTGACTGCTGAGACGGCTCCGAAAACCCGCTCCAGCATCAACCAAGAGTTCATCTCGACGCAGGCGTCGGGTCAGACCATCCTGCAAAGCCTGAACCTGGTTCCCGGCCTGAACTTCGTAAACTCCGACCCGTACGGCAACTCGGGCGGCAACATTCGTCTGCGTGGTTTCGACGGCAACCGCGTGTCCATCACCTTCGACGGCATGCCGCTGAACGATACCGGCAACTACGCCGCCTATACGAACCAGCTGCTTGATTCAGAACTGATCGAGCGCGCGACGGTCAACCAGGGCACTGCCGACGTCGACAGCCCGACGGCTTCGGCCACGGGCGGCACCATCGCCTATCGGTCTTCCACGCCGCTGGATGTCCGGGGCCTGCAGATCAATACGGCGATCGGCTCGTTCAACTACAAGCGCATGTTCGCACGGGTTGATTCCGGTGAGTTCGGTCCCTGGGGCACGACGGCCTACCTCACGGCTTCCTATACGAACTACGACAAGTTCAAGGGTTCGGGCGAACTGGAGAAGACCCAGTTCAACGGAAAGCTGTACCAGGATCTGGGCGAAGGCAACTTCGCCAGCATCGCCGCGCACTGGAACATCAACCGCAACAACCAGTACAACAACCTGATCACCAAGGCGCAGTTCGAGAACAACTCGTTCCTTGAGAACGACATCGCCTGCGTCACTCCGCTCGGCGTCGGCGGAACGGTTCAGGATGAAAACACCCAGAGCCAGCGTGTTCTGAGCGACGGTTCCACGGCGCTGGGAAGCTGCACCAACTACCACGGCCTGCGCATCAACCCGTCCAACACGGGCAACATCCGCGGTCAGTTCAGCTACGGCCTGACGGACAAAATCCGCCTGACGATCGACCCTTCGTTCCAATACACGATCGCCAACGGCGGCGGCTACACGCTCTTCCAGGAGCGTGACGATCGCCTCGACCAGAACCGCACCAACAACAACAGCGCGACCGGCCTGTCGGCCATCACCAACGCCCAGTGCGCCACCGCCGCCTTCAACGCGACCGGCGTGGATCTGAACGGCGACGGCGACAGCTGCGACAACGTGGGCCTGTATACGCCGAGCAACACGAACACCCACCGTTACGGCCTGACCAGCTCGCTGATCTGGAACATCACCGACACCCAGCGTCTGCGCGCCGCCTATACCCTGGATTACGGACGTCACCGCCAGACCGGCGAAGCGATCCGTTTCGGTCGCGACAGCGAGCCGAGCAATCCGTTCGCGGGTCAGGAGCGTTGGGGCGACAAGGATGCGCGCATCGTCGGTCGTGACGGATCCATCCTGCGCAGCCGTGATCGTTTCTCGATCGCCCAGCTGAACCAGGTCGCTGTTGAATATGTCGGCGAGTTCCTGGACCGCGCCCTGACGATCAACCTTGGTGTCCGCGCGCCCTTCTTCGAACGCGAGCTGAACCAGTACTGCTACTCGCAAAACGGCAGCTCGACCGTGCGATGCACGACCGAAGCTGTGGCGAGCACGCTCGCGAACGGCAACGTCACCTTCGCCTCGACCGGCACCACGCCCTATATCCCACCTTACGCGGCGACGGTTAAGTTCGACGACGTTCTGCCTAACCTCGGCGCCGTCTATCGCTTCGGCGGTGGCAACAGCGTCTACGCCAGCTATGCCGAAGGCATCTCGGTTCCGCGCACGGACAACCTGTACCAACCCGTTCGTAACCCGACGACCAACGCCATCGACTTCTCGGCCGTTCAGCCGGAAACGACCAAGACCTACGATCTCGGCTACCGCTATCGTTCGGACCGCGTCATCGGTTCGGTCGCCGTCTGGTACACCGAGTTCGAAAACCGCATCGTCTCGTCGCTGGACAACGACATCACCTCGCCGACCTTCGGCTTCAGCGTCGACCGCAACGTCGGCGCCGTGAAGCAAAAGGGCGTCGATGCCCAGATCGGCTATGTCCTCAACGAGCAATGGACGATCAATGCGTCCGCTTCGTACAACGACAGCGAACTGCAGGATAACCTGTTCCTCGGCAACTTCGCCTGCACCAGCGCCAACCAGGTCGCCGGTTCCACCCCGGCCTGCCCGACGGCTCCGGCTGCGGCTCTGCAAATCCCGCAGTTCCTGCAAACCCAGGGCAAGAAGGTCGTAGAGACGCCGGATTGGACCTTCTCGACCCGCGTCGATTGGGATCCGACCGAGAACTTCCACGTCGGCCTGCAAGCCAAATATGTCGGCGATCGCTTCGCCACCGACGTCAACGATGAAGTGGCGCCGTCCTATGTCGTCGCCGATCTGGACGTTCGCTACGACCTGCCGAACATCTCCATCCAGGGCGCCTATGTTCAGTTGAACGTGACCAACCTGTTCGACGAAGACTATCTGGGCAACATCTCGCAAGGGAACAACGGTCTCGCCGCTGTCGTCAGCAGCGATCCCCGCGTCCCGCTGCGTGGCGGACTGGCCCGCACCTACTCGCTCGGTTCGCCGCGCACCGTGCAAATGACGGTCGGCCTGAAGTTCTAAGCGAACGACAGACTGAAACGACGAAGGGCGGTCCGTTCGCGGGCCGCCCTTTTTCTTTGGCGTCCAGGCCCGGCGTTGAAGTCGGGGGCGGGAGGGGCCATATGCCGCGGCTCGCGTTTCGTCCCGGACGTCCCGCCGGAACTCTAGACAGGATCAGTTCGCCGATGACCGCCTTCATCCCCGCAGAATGGGCTCCGCACCGCGCCATGTGGGTGGGTTGGCCCAGCCATGCGGAATACTGGTTCGAGGCGCTGGAACAGGCGCAGGACGAGGTCGAGGGGCTGGTGCGGGCGCTGGCCGGGCCGGGGCGCGAGCAGGTCAAGCTGATGGTCGGCAAGGCCGAGGTGCTGGCGGACGCCCAGGCGCGGTTCGCCGGGGTGGAGAATGTCGAGGTCGTGGCGGGCGAGTTCGGCGACATCTGGCTGCGCGACACCGGGCCGATCTTCGGCGCGGGATCGAAGACGGCGGCGGCGTTCCGGTTCAACGGCTGGGGCGGGAAATACGACATGCCGGGCGACGATCTGGTCGCCGGCCAGATCGGCGAACATTCGGGCGTGGCCCTGACCTGGAACGACTTCGTCATGGAGGGCGGGTCGCTGGATCACGACGGGGAGGGGACGGTCCTGACCACGCGCCAGTGCCTGCTGAACCCGAACCGCAACCCGGCCTGGAACCAGGACGAGGCGGTCGGGACCGCTGCGCTGGAAACGGCCATCGGCGCCAAGGCCGTGCTGTGGCTGGGCGACGGTCTGCTGAACGACCACACCGATGGGCATGTCGACAACCTGGCGCGCTTCGTCGCGCCGGGCGTCGTCGCCTGCCCGGTCGCCTGGGGGCGGAACGACCCGAACGCCGAGGTCTATGACGCCACGGCGCGCGATCTGTCGGGCATGACCGACGCGGCGGGGCGCACGCTCCGTGTGCTGAGGATCCCGTCGCCGGGTCTGGTTCTGGACGAGGACGAACGTCCGATTCCGGCCAGCCACATGAACTTCCTGATCGCCAACGGCGCCGTGGTGGTGCCGACCTATGGCGACGACGCTGCAGCCGACATGGCCTGCAAGGCGTTGAAGGAAGCCTTCCCCGACCGCGAGATCATTCCCCTGCCGTCCAAGGCCATCCTGACCGGCGGCGGCTCGTTCCACTGCATTTCCCAGCAGGAGCCCGCATGACCCGCAACATCACCGTCGCCGGCATCCAGACCTCGTATGGCGAGGACATGCAGGCGAACATCGCCAAGACCGTCGACCTCGTGCGCGAGGCGGCGTCTAGGGGCGCGCAGGTGATCCTGCCGTCGGAGCTGTTCCAGGGGCCGTATTTCTGCGTCTCGCAGGAGGAGCACTGGTTCACCCAGGCCTATGAATGGCGCGAACATCCGTGCGTCACCGCCCTGTCGCCGGTAGCGAAAGAGCTGGGCGTGGCGATTCCGGTCTCGATCTTCGAGAGGGACGGGCCCCAGTATTACAACTCGCTGGTCATGCTGGACGCGGACGGCGAGGCTCTGGGGATCTATCGCAAGAGCCATATCCCCGACGGCCCCGGCTATCAGGAGAAGTATTATTTCCGGCCGGGCGACACCGGCTTCAAGGTCTGGAACACGCGCTTCGGCAAGGTCGGGGTCGGCATCTGCTGGGATCAATGGTTCCCGGAGGCGGCGCGGGCGATGATGCTGATGGGGGCGGACGTCCTGATGTATCCGACCGCCATCGGCACCGAGCCGCATGACGCCGAGCTTCACACGGCCGAGCCCTGGCGGCGCGCCATGCAGGGCCATGCCGTGTCCAACGCCGTGCCGGTCGTCGGCGCCAACCGGATCGGTCATGAGACGGTCACGGAGACGGGGCAGACCTTCTACGGCCACTCCTTCATCGCCGATCAGCAGGGCGAACTGGTCGAGCAACTGGGCGCCGAGGAGGAGGGGGTGCTGGTGCACCGTTTCGACCTGGATGAGCTGGACAAGTATCGCGCAGCCTGGGGCTTCTTCCGCGATCGGCGGACGGATCTGTATGGGGCGCTGACGGGTAAGGGCTGACTCTTCGATCCTCACCCGCGCAGCGGGGGAGGGGGACCATGCGAAGCATGGTGGAGGGGGCGGGCCAAAGGCCGGTGTTTGGGGTCGCCCCCTCCACCGCCTGACGGCGGTCCCCCTCCCCCGTTTCGCTACGCTGCTCGGGGGAGGATCATGTTTGCCTTATCCCCTCCACCGCCGCGACCAGGCGGTCGAGGTCGGTCGGCGTCGAAAGCCGGTGGTCTCCGCCCTCGATCAGGTCGAGCCGCACGTCGCCCCCGGTCAGCCGCTCGACCAGTTCGACCTGATGCCGCCAGGGCACCACGTCGTCGGCGCGGCCCTGGAGGATGTGGACCGGCGCGGCGATGTCGATGACGCCGTCCAGCAATAGCCAGTCCCGCGCCTCCTCGAACATGCGGCGGGTCAGGACGTATTCGCCCAAGCCCTCCTCGACGATCAGGGTCTCGCCCTCGCGCAGGATGGCTTGGCGCTCGTGGTCGGCCAGGCCGGGCCACATCAGCCGTTCGGTGAAGTCCTGGGCCGGGTTGATCAGGACCAGCCCCTTGATCCGTTCCGGCCGCGCCAGGGTCGCCAGCAGCGAGACCCAGCCGCCCATCGACGACCCGACCGGGATGACCGGCCCCGACAGGCTGTCGATCAGGGCGATCGCATCCTCGCGCCAGCGGCCGATCGTGGCCTGGCGCCAGTCGCCCGACGACTGGCCGTGGGCGAAATGGTCGTAGCGGATGAAGTTCCAGCCGCGCTCGCGCGCTGCGGCGTCCAGGGCCAGGGCCTTGGTCCCCTCCATGTCCGAGCGGAAGCCGCCGACCCAGACCACGGTCGGGCCGTCGCCTTCGATCCGTTTGAAGGCCAGGGTTTCGCCGTCGGGGCGGGACAGGTGCTGGATGTCGGTCATGGCCGCCGTTCTGCCTGGACTTTCCGCCGCCGTCACCCTTGACCGCGACGCGCGATGGCGGAACTACAGGCGCATGTCCGCGCCCCAAGTTCTGTTCGTCACCTCCAACCGCATCGGCGACTGCGTCATCTCGTCGGGGGTGATCCGCGAGATCGCGCGCCAGGTTCCGGGGGCGCAGATCACCGTCGCCTGCGGTCGGCCGCCGGCGCCCTTCTTCCGCAATGCGCCGGGCGTGGTGCGCACCATCGTGCTCGACAAGAAGAAGATGTCCGGCCACTGGCTCGACCTGTGGAAACAGGCGGTCGGCACGCGCTGGGATCTGGTGATCGACATCCGGGGGTCGGCGCTGAGCTATCTGGTCCCGGCCAAGCGGCGCATCGTCTATAATCGCTCCTGGGAGACCGGTCTGCGCAAGGTCGAGATGGTGTCGCGCCTGATGGGCTCGCAGACGCCGCTGGATCCCGAGATATTCCTGGACGATCAGGCGCGGTCTGAGGCCGCCGCCGTCATCGATCCTCAGCTGGCGGACGGGGCCGGTCCCGGTCGGATCATCGCCCTGGCCCCCATCGCCCATCAGCCGGGCAAGAGCTGGCCCGCCGACCGCTGGGGCGCCCTGGTCGAGAAGCTGAAGGCCGAGGCGCGCTTCGACGGCTGGCGCTTCATGCCGGTGGGCGGACCCGGCGACCGACCGCCGGCGACCCCGGCGCTGGAGGCGGCGGGACCGCGCGGCATCGACTTCGTCGGCAAGGGCGACATCCTGGCCTCGGCCGCCGCCATCGACCGGGCCGATCTGTTCGTCGGCAATGACTCAGGCCTGATGCACGTCTCGGCGGCGCTGGGACGGCCGACGCTGGGCCTGTTCGGTCCGACCGAGTGGTGGCTGTATGGTCCGTGGGGGCCAAAGACGCGCACGGCGGCGTCCAACGAGACGCGCGGCCAGTTCGCGCCCATCGAGGATCTCAGCGTGGATCACGTCTTCGAGGCGGTGTTGGCGCTGCACGACGCCTATATCGGCGCCCCGCCCGCGAAGCCTTGAAAAACCGGCCTTCCGGGCGCATATTGCGGCCTTGAGGGGAGCGTGGCGCAAGCTGCGCCATTCCGCTTATCAAGACACACGCCTTCTCTGACCACATAAGGAAACGACGCCCATTCGCCGTCCCATGCAAGCGCCACCCGTGAAAGACGGGCCGCGTATGAACCAGGATATCCGCGCCCCTCGCGTTCTGCTCATCGACCAGAACGGCGAGAAACAGGGCGTCATGCCCACCTCTTCCGCGCTCGAAGCCGCCGAAGAAGCCGGGATGGACCTGGTCGAGATCGTCTCCACCTCCGAGCCGCCGGTGGTCAAGATCCTCGATTACGGCAAGCACCGTTTCCAGGAGCAGAAGAAGAAGGCCGAGCAGCGCAAGCGCCAGAAGGTCGTCGAGCTCAAGGAAATCAAGCTGCGCCCCAACATCGACACCCACGACTACGAGGTGAAGACCAAGGCCATGCACCGCTTCTTCGACGAGGGCGACAAGGTCAAGGTCACGCTTCGCTTCCGCGGTCGCGAAATGGCGCACCCCGAACTGGGCATGAAGCTGCTGAACAAGGTCCAGGCCGATTTCGACGAAATCGCCAAGGTCGAGTTCTCGCCCAAGATGGAAGGCCGCCAGATGATCATGATCCTCGCCCCGCGCTGATCGCGATCCATGGCCTGGGGCGATCAAGGCCCTGAGACTTCAAAAGAACGAGGACTGGACGCGCGAGGCGTCCAGTCCTTTCTTTTTGAGCAAGGCTCCGCAGCGTCGAGAAATCCCGAAGCGTTGTACGCCGGTTAGGGTCTAACGCGGCTTCAGGTTTTTGAAGACGGGGATGTCCTTCAAAGGCTTGCTGGCCGATGCTTTCGATAGGGCGCGAACGTCGGCGCTGCTCATCTCCAACACGATTTCCAGCGCCGTTATGGTCGGCGAAAGAAGCAGGCTTTCGGGCAGGATGGCTGTGCCGTCGCTGGTGTCCTGGGCCGTGCCGGGGTTGGTGAACGTCACTTGAGCCGACGCGGTGACATTGTTCTGGTCGGTCACCGTGATCGTTCCACCAGTCAATGTGGGGCCCGTGGATTTGATCGTGAAGGCCCAGGTGCCGTCGGCTTGCCGGCCGCCATTGGCCGTCACGCCGTTGACGATCGAAACAGTCGAGGCGATCGCCACCGAGCGAATCGCAAAGCTGATCGCATTGGTGAGCGTGTCCGACGTGCTGCTGATCGGTGCGACCGCAAACGTTCCGCCGCTCTGATACAACTGCATTGGCTGGCTGATGTCGTTGCCGCCGTTGGCGGAAATCAGCACCGGCGTCGTGGCGGTGCCAGGTTGAGCGCTGCCGGCCTGCAACTGCGTCTGGGACATCATCATAAGCATGTCGTTAGCCGTCGGATTGCCGACCCAGGTGTGCTGGTTTTGGTCGAGGGCGAATACGACGGACCCAAGATCGTAGTTCGCGCCGTTGGCCTCATCCGAATCCTCGGACAGAAGCCCTGCGATATTTGACGCCAGGTCGACCACTTGGCCGCCTACGTTCAGCCAATCAAAAATACCCATGTGTCGTTTTCCTTGGCTGCAAAATACAACCATAAGTAGAGATATATCAGTGTTCGATTTAAGCAAGCGGTAAGTCGGAACGCTCCAACGCAACGAGATGCGGGCGAGCTCAACAACCGCTCGCTAGGCGCAGCACGTCGCGCTAAGCGTTTGCTCATGACCGCGACACCGACGACCCCGCCCAAGCTGAAGACCCCGGCGCTGGCCGTGCTGTTCGCCACGGTTTTCATCAATCTGGTCGGGTTCGGGCTGGTGGTGCCGCTGCTGCCCTTTTTCGCCCAGAGCCTGCAGGCCGAGGCGTGGCAGATCACGCTGATGTTCTCGGCCTATTCGCTGGGCCAGTTCTTCGCCGAGCCGTTCTGGGGGCGGCTGTCGGACCGGATCGGGCGAAAGCCCGTGCTGCTGATCACCCTGATCGCCAATGCGCTGGGCTATCTGATGCTGGCCTTCGTGCCCAACATCTGGCTGGCGATCGCGGTGCGGCTGTTCACCGGCCTGGGCGCGGGAAACATCTCGACGGTCCAAGGCTATGTCGCCGATGTGACGCCGCCGGAGCAGAGGGCGGGACGGATGGGGCTGATTGGGGCCGCCTTCGGCCTGGGCTTCATCGTCGGGCCGGGTCTGGGCGGGCTGCTGACCCAGCCGCAGCTGGGGCGTCTTGGATACCAGCTGCCGATCTTCCTGGCGGCGGCGTTGGCGGCCGTGGCGGCGGTGGGGGTGATCGTCTTCCTGCGCGAGAGCCGGGCCAAGGCCGATCCCGCCGCGCCGCGCCCGGCCTTCCTGGCGGGGCTGAAGGATGCGCGCGACAACGATGTGGTGTCGCGGGTGCTGGTGGTGACCCTGATCTATATGGCGGGCTTTTCGGCGATGGAGAGCGTGTTCGGCCTGTGGGCCGAGAGCCGCTATCAGTGGGGGGCGCGCGAGGTGGGGCTCAGCTTCATGATCGTGGGCATCGTCTCGACCCTGAACCAGGGGTTCTTCGCCGGAAAGCTGGCGCGGCGGTTCGGCGAATCGCGCGTGCTGGCTGTCGGCATGCTGCTGTTCGGAAGCTCGCTGGTGCTGCAGGTGCTGGCGCCCGTCGCCTGGTTCCCAGCGACCAGGCTGGAGCTGGGCGCCCTGTCCATCCCCATCGTTCAGGGCTGGGTCATTCCGATGGTCATGGCGCTGGGCGCGTGCGGCATGTCGATGGCCATGCCCAATATCTCGGCCATGATCAGCCGCGCCTCTCCGCCCGACCGGCAGGGGGCCATGCTGGGGCTGAACATGGCCTCCAGCTCGGTGGCGCGGATCTTCGGGCCGATGATCGCCGGCGCGCTGTTTTCCGGCCTGGGGCACGACTGGCCCTTCCTGGTCGGGGCGCTGCTGACCATCCCGGCGGCGGTCATGGCGATCAATGCCGGACGGGCGATCCAACGGGGCAAGGCCGCCGACGAAATGGCCGCCAAGTCCTTGTCCTGACTCACGTCTTGCGTCGGCAGGCGTCTTCGCCTACAAGCCGCGCCTTCGCGTACCGAACCGCCGGGCGAACAGGCATGCCTGGGCGGTTCTTAAACTCTGGAAGACCACCTCCCCACGGCTCAAGCAGCCCGAAGGGCGGTAGCCCTCCAAAAAGGAGACTGAAATGCCGAAACTGAAGACGAAGTCAGGCGCCAAGAAGCGCTTCAAATTCACGGCCACCGGCAAGGTGAAGTCGGGCGTTGCAGGCAAGCGTCACCGCTTGATCAGCCACAACTCGAAATACATCCGCCAGAACCGCGGCACCAAGGTCATGGCCGACGCCGACGCCAAGAAGATCAAATCCTACATGCCGTACGCCTGATCGGCGCGCGCTGTACGACTGATCTCCATCCCAAAGAATTTGAAGGAATAGCGACATGGCTCGCGTAAAACGTGGCGTAACCTCGCACGCCAAGCACAAGAAGGTTCTGGAGCAGGCCAAGGGCTTCTCCGGCCGCCGCAAGAACACCATCCGTACGGCCAAGGCCGCCGTCGATCGCGCCGGGCAATACGCCTATCGCGACCGTCGCACCAAGAAGCGCAACTTCCGCGCCCTGTGGATCCAGCGCATCAACGCCGCCGCCCGTCTGGAAGGCTTCACCTACAGCCAGTTCATCAACGGCCTGAACAAGGCCGGCATCGAACTGGACCGCAAGGTCCTGGCCTCGATCGCCGCTGACCCGACCGGCTTCAAGGCCGTCGCCGAGAAGGTTCGCGCCGCCCTCGCTTAAGGGTTTCGGCTTAAGGGCCGCGCTCAAGCCGCGAGCGACCGCGTCGCGAGCGTAGCGCAAGAAATGACGCCCGCTCCGGTTTTCCGGGGCGGGCGTTCTTCGTTCGGGCCGGTGGGTTCAGGCGGCGGCTGCCTCAATCAAGCGGTCAGCCTCGGCCTCGGCTTCGGCGCCGGCCAGAACGAGGCGGATGGCGTTCAACAGGGCGTCGGGCTGGATCGGCTTTTGCGCCACGCCGTTCATGCCGGCGGCGATATAGTCCAGTTCGTCGCGCTCGTCGGCGTTGGCGGTCAGGGCCAGGATGGGCAGTCGGGCGACTGGGCCGGGCAGGGCGCGAATCGCGCGGGTGGCGGCGACCCCGTCCATGACCGGCATCTTGATGTCCATCAGCACCAGGTCGAAGCGCCGGTTCTGAACGGCCTCCAGCGCCTCGCGGCCGTTCTCGGCCATCTCCGCAGTGCAGTCGAACATCTCCAGCAGCTTGCCGGCGACGAAACGGTTGGTCGGGTTGTCGTCGACGACCAGCACATGAAGCGTCTCATGCGGGGTCGGCTCTGCCATGGTCGGGGTCGCGCCCGCCTCGTCGGCCGCGCAGGCGCTCAGCGGCAGGACGACGTGGAACCGCGCCCCGCCCAGCGGCGATATGCTGAGGCCGATGGTTCCGTCCATACGCTCGGCGATCTGGCGGCAGATGGCCAGGCCCAGGCCGGCCCCGGCGCCCTCGCGCCCGGCCTTGCCGATGTTGAAGGGGTCGAAGATGGTCGCCGCCGCCGCCTCGGGCACGCCGGGGCCGCTGTCGTCCACCGTCAGTTCGACCCTTAGACCGTCGCGGGTCATCCGACTGGCCAGGGTGGCGACCACGCCGCCGGACTGGGTGAACTTCAGGGCGTTGCCGACCAGATTGTTCAGCAGTTGCTTGATCCGCATGCCGTCCGCCCGGACCCAGGGGCTGGATTCGAAGTCGGTGCGAACCGTCAGGCTCAGCGCCTTTTCTTCGGCGCGCGCGCGCCACAGGGCGTCGATGTCGAAGGCGACGGCCGACAGGTTCAGCGGCTCTTCCTCCAGGGTCAGCATCCCGGCCGAGGCGCGCGACATGTCCAGCGCATCGGTCAGCAGCCGAAGCAGGCTCTGGCCGGAATCGATGACGGTGCGGACGTAGGGGCGCAGTTCTTCCTGCTCCAGCTTCTTGTCCATCAGGGCGGCGACACCCAGCACCCCGTTCAGGGGCGTGCGGATTTCGTGGCTCATCACCGCCAGGAACTCGGACTTCGCCCGACTGGAGGCGACGGCCTCGGCCTCGGCCAGGGCCAGGTCGCGCGCCAGGGCGCTCATCTCCTCGGCGCGCTGGCGGTGAAGCGCCGCTCCGGCCTGAACGACCTGCAGGGCCGTGCCGACGCCGACGTAGCGGCCGTCCGCCACCACGACGAAGCCGCTCAAAAGGGCGCCCAGTTCCGCCGCCCCATAGGCCTGGAAGAAGGCCTCTGCGCTGGTCGCCGCATCGGCCACGGGGGCGTTGCGGTCCATCAGGCTTTCGGCCGGTTTCCTGGCGTACAGGGCGCGCCCGAACTCGGCCGCCATCCGCAGGGTGAAGGCGTTGCGCTCAATGATGCCGACCGGGCGGCCGTCGTCGTCCACGACGGCCAGAGCCAGCGTGTTGGGCTCGGTCTGGAACCGCTCGAACACATCCGCGCCGGGCGTGGACGGCGCCACCGGCGCGATCAAATCAACGAAGTCACCGATACGCGGCATCAAGGTCCCCACCCGTTCGGAGGCCTGCTTAGCGGCTGATATTTAACGCCAGCTTTGCCGTTCATGAACCTTTCGCGGCGGGTTTTCGACAGTCGATCCGTTAGCGGATGGAAATCGCACAATTTCGAATGAACGTTCCCCCACGCGCGCTTCGCCGCTAGCCTCGCGCCATGATGCGCACCCTGATCTGCAGCCTGGCTCTCGCTCTGGCCCTGGCCCACCCCGCCGTCGCGCTGGAGCGACGCGTCGCCGTCACCTTCGACGATCTTCCGTTCCAGGCGGACGAGGCGACCCTGTGCGATCCGGCGCGGATGATGGCCATCACCCAGGACTTCGTCGCCATGCTGAAGCCGCTGGACACCCACGGCGCGGCCTTCGTCAATGCGGGCCGGATGTGCGACGCCGAACGCGACGCGACCCTGCCGCGCATCCTGAACATCTGGCTAGACGGCGGACTGGACCTGGGCAACCACACCTTCAGCCACATCAACATCCACCGCACGACGGCCGAGGCCTATCTGGCCGATGTGGACGCCGGGTCGCCGGTCGTCCGTGAAGTGCTGGAGGCGCGGGGGCAGCGCCTGCGCTGGTTCCGCCATCCCTATCTGTTCACCGGCGAGACGCCGGAGAAGCACGATGCCATCGCCGCAGGCCTGGCCCAGCGCGGCTATACGGTCGCGCCGGTGACCATCGATAACAACGACTGGATGTTCGCCGACGTCTATCGCAAGGCCGAGCAACTGGGCGACAAGGCCCTGATGCGGTGCATCGGCCAAGCCTATGTGGCGCACATGACCACGGTGCTGGAGTTCTTCGAACCCTACAGCGCCGAGGTCGCCGGCGGGCGCGAGCCGGCCCAGATCCTGCTGCTGCACGCCAACACCCTGAACCAGGCCTATTATCCGCAGATCCACGCCCTGTATCTAGCGCGCGGCTATCGCTTCGTGCCGCTGGAGGAGGCGCTGTCCCATCCGATCTACGGCCACGCCGATACCTATGTCCGCGCCAACGGAATCTCGTGGCTGCACCGCTGGATGGCGACCGACGGCCGCCCCATCCGCTGGGAGCCGGAACCGCCCGCCTGGATCGTCGCGGCCAACAAGGCGCCGGCGTCAGAACTTCAGGCCATCGCATCCGCCCCTTGAAGGGTGACGAAACGGCTTTCGCCCGCTAAGGCACGGGTCAAATGACCGATCTCGCCACACTCGAACTCGACCTGATCAACGCCATCGGCGGCGCGGAAACCGTGGCCGCCCTCGAAGAGGTGCGCGTCGCCGCCCTGGGCAAGTCCGGCTCCGTCTCCGGACTGCTGAAGGGTATGGGGGCCATGAGCCCCGACGAACGCCGTGAACAGGGGCCGATGATCAACGGGCTCCGTGACAGGGTGTCTGCCGCCATCACGGCCAGGAAGACCGAGCTGGAAGCCGCCGAACTGGACGCCCGGCTGCAGGCCGAGCGCGTCGACCTGACCCTGCCGGCGCGTCCGCGTCGCAAGGGTGGCGTCCACCCGACCATGCAGGTGATGGACGAGATGATCGCCCTGTTCGCCGAGATGGGTTTTGCGGTCGCCGAAGGCCCGGACATCGAGGACGACTTCCACAACTTCACCGCCCTGAACTTCCCGCCCAAACATCCGGCGCGGGAAATGCACGACACCTTCTTCCTGAAGCCCGATCCCGAGACGGGCGAGCGCAAGGTGCTGCGCACGCACACCTCGCCGGTGCAGGTCCGCACCATGATGTCCCAGAAGCCGCCGATCCGCATCATCGCGCCGGGCCGCACCTTCCGTAAGGATTCTGACGCCACCCACACGCCGATGTTCCACCAGATCGAAGGCCTGGTGATCGACCGCGACATCCATATGGGACACCTGAAGACGACGCTTCAGACCTTCATCGCCCGCTTCTTCGAGCTGGACGAGGTGCAGGCGCGGTTTCGTCCGCACCACTTCCCCTTCACCGAACCGTCGGCCGAGATGGACATCCGCTGCGACCGATCCGGCGGAAAACTGGTGTTCAACACCGGCGAGGACTGGCTGGAGATTTTGGGCTGCGGGATGGTGCATCCCAATGTGCTGCGCAACTGCGGCATCGATCCGGACGAATATCAGGGCTTCGCCTTCGGCATGGGCGTGGACCGCCTGGCCATGCTGAAATACGGCGTGCCCGACCTGCGCCCCATGTTCGACGCCGATACGCGCTGGCTGGCGCACTACGGCTTCTCGGCGTTCGCCGCTCCTAATCCGGCGAGCGGGCTGAGCTGAATGATGACCGACATAACGTCCGCTACGCGCACTCCGCATGAAAAGGCTTTTGTTTGATGGCCCGTCTTCCGATCAACCGCCCCGTCAACCTCGCCAGCGATTTCAGCCTGAAGACGTTCGAGAACGTCGATATGAGCCTGCACGACCTGTACGTGACCTGTCTCGCGCAAGGCGCCGTGGTGGGGCGCACCTTCGTCGGATGCCGCTTTGACGGACCTGCCATCATGCTGGTCGGTCCGGGCACGACCTTCGATGAGACCAACTTCGGCAATCCGCGTGGTGAGATGCGCAATCTGCTCCTGAAGCCGATGGGCTCCAAGGCGCTCGGGACCGTTCCGATGCATGACTGCACCTTCATCGGCTGCGAGTTTTACAACGTCGGCTTCACGGGTTCCGATGAAATCCTTGAGCAACTGGCGGCCGTGCCGTCGGTCGTGGCGCCGCAAGCATGAAGTTCACCCTGTCCTGGCTGAAGGACCACCTCGAAACCGAGGCGGACGTCCATCAGATCGCCGAGGCCATGACCATGGCCGGGCTGGAGGTCGAGGAGGTTATCGATCCCGCCGCCAAGCTGGCGCCCTTCACCGTGGCCAAAATCCTGTCGGCCGAGCGTCACCCCAACGCCGACCGGTTGCAGGTCTGTCAGGTCGAGACGGTAGATGGCTTGAAAGAAATCGTCTGCGGCGCGCCGAACGCCCGTGCGGGCCTGACCACCATCTATGCGCCCATCGGCGCCTATGTGCCGGGCCTAGGCGTGACCCTGGTCGAGAAGCCGGTGCGCGGCGTGGTGTCGAACGGCATGCTTTGCTCGGCGTCCGAGCTTGAGCTGTCGGACGAGAGCGACGGCATTCAGGAACTGCCGCCGGAGATCCCGGTGGGGACGCCGGTCGCCGGCCTGTTCGGCGCGGAACCCGTCATCGATTTCGAAGTGACGCCGAACCGTCCCGACTGGCTGGGCGTCGCCGGCATCGCACGGGATCTGGCGGCCGCTAGCGTCGGCAAGCTGAAGCATTTCGACATCGCCATGGTGCGCGGGGCCTTCCCGTCGCCGATCACCGTGCGGCTGGATGCGCCCGAGATGTGCCCGGTCTTCGCCGGTCGGGTGATCCGGGGCGTGAAGAACGGCCCGTCGCCGGCCTGGCTGCAGAAACGCCTGACCGCCATCGGCCTGCGTTCGATCAACCGTCTGGTCGATGTGACCAATCTGATCGCCTACGATCGCGCCCGGCCGCTGCACGTCTATGACGTGGCCAAGCTGGTCGGGACCGAGATCGTGGTGCGCGCCGGGCAGGTCTCGGCCGAGACCGCCCATATCGAGGGTGGAGAGCACGAGCATCTGATCGCCCTGGACGGCAAGACCTATGCGGCCTCGGCCACCGACTGCATCATCGCCGACGCCGGGGGCGAGCGCCCCATCGGCCTGGGCGGCGTCATGGGCGGCGAGAGCACCGGCTGCGACGAGACCACGACCGACGTCTTCATCGAAAGCGCCTGGTTCGATCCGCTGGTCATCGCCCAGACCGGCCGTGCGCTCGGCATCCATTCCGACGCCCAGTACCGGTTCGCGCGCGGCGTCGATCCGGTCTCGGTCACGCCGGGGCTGGAGCTGGCCACCCGCCTGATCCTGGACCTGTGCGGCGGCGAGCCGTCCGAGATCGTCTTCGTCGGCGAACCCCCGGCTAGCCCGGCGCCCTTCGCCTTCGACCCCGCCTATGTGAAGCGGCTCAGCGGCATGGACCTGGACGACGACCGGATCGGGACCATCCTGGGCCAGCTCGGCTTCCTGGTCACCGCCGGCCCTGCCGATCAGGCCGAGCCCTGGATCGTGACCCCGCCGTCGTGGCGGCGCGACGTCGAGGGCCGTGCCGATCTGGTCGAGGAAGTGGCGCGGATCGAGGGCTTCGACAGCCTGCCTGACACCCCCCTGCCGCCCGTCGCGCGACCGGCCGGTGGCGTGCTTAGCCCCCGTCAGGCCCGCGTCCGCACGGCGCGCCGGGCGTTGGCGGCCCTGGGTTATGCCGAGGCCGTCACCTGGTCCTTCACCAAGCAATCGATCGCCGTGCTGTTCGGCGGCGGCGACGACAAGCTGGTGCTGGAAAACCCCATTGCGGCCGATCTGGACTGCATGCGCCCCTCGGCCCTGCCGAACCTGATCCAGGCGGCGGCGAGGAACGCCGCGCGCGGCTTCGCCGACGCCGCCCTGTTCGAGATCGGCCCCATCTATCTGGCCGACGGCCCCAAGGATCAGCGCACCGTCATCGCCGGCCTGGTCGCGCCCCACGCCGCCCGTCACTGGGCCGGAAGCGGCGAAGACGCCCTGTTCGCGATGAAGGGCGATCTGACCACCCTGCTGGAAGAGATCGGCGCGCCGGTCGCCTCCCTGCAACTGGCCCAGGGCCAGAACCGCGACTGGTGGCACCCCGGCCGTTCGGCCCGGCTGCAGCTGGGCCCCAAGAATGTGATGGTCGAGTTCGGCGAACTGCACCCGCGCGTGCTGAAGGCCCTGGACGCCGACGGTCCGATGCTGGGCTTCGAGATCGTGCTGGACAATGTGCCTGAACCTCGGGGCAAGGGCGGCAAGGCGCGGGGTTCCGCCGACCTGTCGGCCCTGATGCCCCTGACCCGCGACTTCGCCTTCGTGGTCGAGGACGCCAAGCCGGTCGGCGACCTGGTCCGGGCTTCGGCCGGCGCCGACAAGGCGCTGATCGCCGATGTCCGTGTGTTCGACGTCTATCGCGGCAAGGGCGTGAACGAGGGCTTCAAATCCGTCGCCCTGGAAGTCGTCATCCAGCCCCGCGAGGCGACCCTGACCGAAGCCGAGATCGAAGCCCTGACCGCCAAGGTCGTGGCGGCGGTGGAAAAGCAGGGCGGCAAGCTGCGGGCATAAGGATCGCAGCGCCGTCTTTCGGGCGGCGCGGGGGACATAGGCGATGACGACGGAACCTCAGGCGGCCCAACCTGATCGCGGCCATCTGCTGCGCGTGCTGGGCGTGACGTTCGGCGTCGCCGTCGTGGTCGGCGGCGTCATCGGGCAGGGGATTCTGCGCACGCCGGGGGTGGTCGCCGAAGGGGTGCAGAACCCCACGGTCATCATCGCTCTGTGGTGCGTCGCCGGCCTGGTCGCCTGTATCGACGCCATGTCGACGGTCGAACTGGCCGCCTCGATCCGCAAGACGGGCGGTCCCTATATCTTCGCCCGGCGCGCCTTCGGGTCTGTGACGGGGCTGGCTGTCGGCGTCTGCGACTGGCTCGGCAACATGGGCGGCATCGCCTTCATCGCCGTGGTCTTCGGCGAGTATCTGCACCGACTGGGCATCGCCACGACTGTCCCTATCGGCATCCTCGCCCTGCTGATCGTCGTCGCGGTGGGTAGCGTCCAATGGCTGGGCACCAAGGTCGGCGGCCGGTCGCAGGAGATCGGCAGCGCGATCAAGGCCGCCCTGTTCACCGTGCTGATCATCGGCCTGTTCCTGGCGCCCAGAGGCGCGCCCGTCGCCACCGAGATCGCGCCGGCGACGGCGGCGGCGCTGACGTTCGGCGGCATCGTCATGGCCTTGCGGGCCATTTCCGGCACCTACTACGGCTGGAACAGCGCCTCCTATTTCTGCGAGGAGGTCGTCGATCCGGGCCGGACCATCGCGCGTGCGACCTTCTCGGGCATCGCCGTGGTGACGGTGATCTATGTCCTGGCGAACCTGGTCTATCTGAACGTGCTGACGCCGGCCGAGATGGCGGGGTCGAATCTCGTTGCGGCGGATGCAGCCGGTCGGGTGTTCGGCGATGTGGCCGGCCCCATCGTCACGGCCATTTCGCTGGTGTCGCTGGTGACGATCATCAATGCGATGGTGATGGTGTTCCCGCGCGTCCTGTTCGCCATGGCGCGGGAATATCAGGTGTCCGCCCTGACCCGCGTCGCCACCAACGGCACGCCGCGCCTGGCGCTGATCGCGACGGTGCTGGCGGGCGGCCTTCTGGCGACCATCGGCGTCTATGAGACGCTGCTGACGTTCTCGACGTCCCTGCTGGCGCTGATGAGCGTGCTGGTGAACGCCGCCGTCATCGTCATGCGCGTCCGCGAGCCGAATCTGGAGCGGCCGTGGAAGATGCCGCTCTATCCGCTGCCGGCCATCGTCGCCCTCGTGATCAACACGACCCTGTTCGTGATCTTCGTGGTCGAGGATCCGCTGACGGCCGCGAAGGCGTTCGGAACGCTCGCGGTGCTGATTGGGGTCGCCTGGCTGGTGATCCGCTGCAAGCGCTCTGCGGCCTGATCGAAGGCTGTCCGTAAGCCCCCGTTAACCTTGAAGCCGCAAGGCTGCCGCAAAGGTCGGGGACGGTGAAGCCAAGACCGGCGCGCCAGCCGGCCATCCTCTCGCCGCCTCTCGGAGCGTCCCCCCATGCATCGTCGCCAAATGATCCTTTCCGGCCTGGCCACAGCCGCAGGCGCCTCGGCCGTCGGCGCCTGCGCCACGGCGCCGGCGCGCGATCCCAACTATCCGATCCGCTCGGACCAGAACGCCCAGGCCTACAGCTTCGACGAACTGGTCTCGGCCGGTTCGCGCGAGCTGGGCATCGCGGCCGAGGTCGTGGGCGGCGCCATCGAGCGCGTCTTCGCCGACCAGGGCGACCGCCCGACCGCCTATATCGCGGGCGAAGAGGGCTCCGGCGCCGTGGTCGTCGGCGCGCGTTACGGGCGCGGCGCCCTGCACATGAAGGACCTGTCGGCCTCGCAGGAGGTGTTCTGGCAGGGCGCGTCCGTGGGTTGGGACTGGGGCGGCAACGCCAGCCGGGTCTTCACCTTGGTCTATGGCCTGTACCACCCCGACATGATCTACCGCCGCTATCCAGGCGTCGAGGGTTCGGCCTATCTGGTCGCCGGCATGGGCGTGAACTATCAGCGCGCCGACGGCATCGTCCTGGCCCCCATCCGCACCGGCGTCGGCCTGCGCCTGGGCGCCAACGTCGGGACCATGAGCTACAGCCGTCAGCGGAATTTGCTGCCCTTTTAAGCGCGCTATGCTCGCGACGCGGTCGCTCGCGGCTTGAGCGCGCGACCGTTTCTCGGGGTTAGCTCACCAGTCGCAACGGCGGCGGCGCATCCAGCAGCGTCGCCAGCCCCTCGCGCCAGGTCGGGTAGGCGGGCCGCCAGCCCAGTTCGGCCTTGGCCAGGGCGTTCGAGACGCGTTTGGAATCCAGGTAGAAGCGCCGCATCGCCTCGCTGACGCTGTCGTCGGTCCAGTCGACCTGGGGCGGGCGGGGCAGGCGCATCCGGTCGGCGGCCCATTCCATCACCACATCGGCCGGCGACGGCTCGTCGTCGGTCAGATTGTAGGCCGCGCCCGGACGCGGCCGGGCCATCGAAGCGAACAGGCCCGAGACGATGTCGTCCACATGGATGCGGTTGAAGACCTGGCCGGGCTTACGCACCAGTTTCGCCGTGCCGTCCCGCAGCCGCTCGACCACGCTGCGCCCCGGCCCGTAGAAGCCGGGCAGGCGGAAGATCTGCACCGTCAGCCCCATGCCCTGCGCGCCGTCCAGCCAGTCGCGCTCGGCCCGCACGCGGCGCGCGCCCTCCAGATTGGCGGCGTTCAACGGCCCGTCCTCGAACACCCAGCCCCCGGCCCGGTCGCCATAGACGGAGGTGGAGGAGACATAGCCGATCCAGTCGGGCCAGGCGTCGCCCGCCAGCGGCCCAAGCGCGCGCAGGCCGGGGCAGCCGTGGGCGTCGGGCGCTGCGGTGATCAGGACGGCCGTCGCCGCCTCCAGCGCCGTCTTCAGCGCGGTCGTATCGGTCGGGTCGATGGCCGTGACGCTCTCGGCTGCCAAGGCGCGACGCCGTTCGGGATCGCGCGAGGTGGCGGTCGCCCGGCCGCCGCGCCGGATCGCCTCCAGCGCCGTCGCCCGTCCCAGATAGCCGCCGCCGAAGACCAGCAGGTTGAGCGAAGAGGGGGCGTCGGGCATCACGTTACTCAGGCCGTCAGAACTTTGGAAACCGGCGCGGCGGATGGTGGACGCGCCTCATTTTCCAGCGCCTCGGCCCGGCGTTGGTTCCAGGCGGACACGCACGGCACACGCGTCAGGTCGGCCCGGTCGGCGTAATGGCGGGCGATCTCCGTCACCTCGTCCATCAGGCCCTGGGCCAGGGTGATGGGCTTCAGCCCCAGGTCGCGGAACTGATCGTTGGCGACGATCAGGTCGTTCTCGTCGGCCTCCTGGCGCGGATTGGCGACGTTCTGGATCACGGCGCCGGTCTTGTCGGCGATCATGGCGGCCAGGTCGCGCACCCGGCGGCTCTCGGTCATCTGGTTCAGGATCTTGACCCGGTCGCCGCGCTTGGGCGGGTTCTTCAGCGCCAGCTCGACGCAGCGCACCGTGTCCTGGATATGGATGAAGGCCCGCGTCTGGCCGCCCGATCCGTGGACCGTCAGCGGATAGCCCACCGCCGCCTGCATCAGGAATCGGTTCAGTACCGTGCCATAGTCGCCGTCATAGTCGAACCGGTTGATCAGCCGCTCGTCCATCTTGGTCTCGACCGTCTGCGTCCCCCAGACGATGCCCTGGTGCAGGTCGGTGATGCGCAGGTTGTCGTTGCGGGCATAGAACTGAAACAGCAGGGCGTCCTGCGTCTTGGTCATGTGATAGATGCTGCCCGGATTGGGCGGGAACAGGATTTCCTGTTCCGCCGGGCCGTGATCGGTGTCCACCGTCACCTTCAGATAGCCCTCGGGGATGCGCAGGCCCGCGGTGCCGTAGCCATAGACCCCCATGGTGCCCAGGTGGGCCAAATGCACGTCCAGCCCGCTCTCGACGATGGCGGCCAGCAGGTGGTTGGTGGCGTTGATGTTGTTGTCGACGGTGTACAGCTTGTGCCGCGCCGACTTCATCGAATAGGGAGCAGCCCGCTGTTCGGCGAAGTGCACGACGCTGTCGGGGGCATAGTCGCGGATCAGGGCGACCAGACGGTCGAACTCCTTGCCCACCGTCATGTTGACGAAGCCGATGTCGCGGCCGGACACGTCCTTCCACGCCTTGATCCGCTCGCCCATTGTGCGGATCGGCGTCAGGGACTGGACCTCCAGCTCGTTGTCGATGTTGCGACGGCTCAGGTTGTCGACGACGGTCACGTCCCACCCAGCGGCCGACAGATGCAGGGCCGTGGGCCAGCCGCAGAAACCGTCGCCGCCCAGAACCAGAACACGCATGGGATAGCCTCGTCGTCGTCTCAAAGGTCATGCCTAGCCCAGCACAGGGCCGTGGCAAAGCGGGGCTGTTAGGCCCTTGGTGCGACGCTTTGACGAAAACCCTTGGAAAGGCGGCGCGCACGGGTTAAGTCTCGCTAGTCTCCCACTCAAACGCAGCTTTACGGGCCTCTATCCGGCTGTTTGCGCTTGAGCCGATCATGACGGTCGGTCCCGAAAGGACCGGCGCACCATGCGGGCGGCAAGGCCTTCCGACAGTTCGACAATCGGGGATCGGCCCCGATCGAAACGGAACCACGAAACGGACGGAACCGGCCGCTGGCCTGGGCTCCATCCCTGCACACGGTAGCGCGAATGAGAGATTTCAAGGGCATGAAGCGTCAGCGCGGACGCAATCGGAACAAGGCGGGCGCGTCAAACGCCAACAGCGCCAATCCGAATCGTTCTTGGGACTCGCAAGGCCCCGAAAACATCAAGGTCCGGGGCAACGCCCAGACCGTCTATGAGCGCTATCAGCAGCTCGCCCGCGACGCCTCGTCCGGCGGCGACCGGGTGCTGGCTGAAAACTATCAGCAGCACGCCGAACACTATTACCGCGTCCTGCGCGCGCTTCAGCCGCAGCGGTCCTTCTCGGACATCGCCGCGCGCGAACAGTCGAACCAGGGCTTCGACATCGATTTCGAGGATGAATCCGGCGCCCAGGCCGCCGCCTTCGTCGCCGCTCAACAGGCCGCCGACCGCCAGGCGCAGGAAGCGTCCGACCGCACCGAGCAGAACCAGAACCGCGATCAAAATCGTGACCGCGACTACAACCGTGATCGCGATCAGACGCAGAACCGTGATCGGGACCGTGACCAGAATCGCGACCGTGACCGCGACCAAAATCGTGACCGCGATCAAAACCGCGATCAAAACCGCGACCCGGCCCAGAACCGCGACGCCCAACCGCCTCGCGAACCGCGTGAACCGCGTGAACCCCGCGAGCCGCGTGAGGGCGATGAAGTCCGCGCCGAGGGCGAGGGCGGTCGCCGCGAGAGCCGTCGCGAACGCTGGGAGCGTCGCCGAGAGGAACGCAACCGTCGCTTCGACAATCAGGAGGGCGCGGAAGACGGCGCCCCCGTCCACGCCGACGCCTCCGACGCCGAGACCGTCAGCGAGGCCCCGGCCGTCGAGACCCCCGTCGTCGAGAGCAAGGTCGAAACCCCTGCCGCCGAGGATCGTCCCGCCCGCCGCCCGCGCCGCACCGCCGCCGCCATCGCTGCGGACGAGGGCGACGCTCCGACCGCCCTGCCGGGCTTCCTGACCCGCGCCCCCGCCTCGGCAGCCCCCGCGTCGGCCCCGGAAGTCGAAGGCGAGGCGGCCCCGCGTCGTCGCGCCCCGCGTCGCAAGCCGGAAACGGCTGCGGCTTCGGAAGACTGAAACAACTTACGCGAGCGTGTTTACCTGAATGCAACTCCTGCGCGCCATTCTGGCGCGTAGGAGGGCGTCATGGATATCGTCTTGCTCGTCTTGTCCCTGGCCTTGGCCGGGACCTGCGCCGGAATATGGCTCTGGCTTCAGGCGCATGCGGTCGCGTTGCGTCTGCGCCGTGAGAACGACCGGCTCGAAACCCGCATCGTCCAACAGACCCAGATCCTGCGTCGCGCCCTGACGACCGCCGAGGCGCAGGTCGAGCGCCTGACCGCCGAGGACCGCACCAAGGGCGAGGTGATGCAGGCCCTGGGGCGCGAACTGCGCACCCCCCTGACCACCGTCATGGGCTTTTCCCAACTGTTGCGCGTCAACGCCGAGGCCGACCCCCTGACCGCACGCCAGTCCCAGGCCGTGCGCCAGATCGAGGCGGCGAGCGCAGTGCTGCTGGCCTTGATCGAAGAGGCGGACGCCTTCGTGGCCTGCGGCGACGCCGGCGCCTCGCCCTCCATCCACCGCGTCGACATGCGCCTGGCCCTGCGCCAGGTCTGCGACGGGATCGAACCGCAGGCGCGCGAGGCGGGCGTTGCGCTGGCCTGTCCGCCGCCCGCGTCGGGCCTGTGCGTCATGGCCGACCCCGGCCAGGTCTGTCGCATCCTGCGCCGTCTGGCCGAGAACGCCGTGCGCCATTCGCCGGCTGGCGGGACCGTCCGCATGGAGATGAGGCGCGACGACGCGCAGGTCATCGTCGCCGTCCATGACGCCGGCGCGGCCCCGACGGGCCAAGGGTCCGACCGCCTGTTCCACCCCTTGGACGGTCAGGATGCGCGCGGCGGCACCGCCCTGGGCGTCGCCTCGGTCCAGCGGCTGGCCGAGCGGATGGGCGGCGCCCTCACCCAGCAGCGCGAGCCTTGGGGCGGGACGATCTTCTCGCTCAGCCTGCCCACCGCGGGCGTCATGGGCGCCGCGACGCCGAAACAGGCGGTGGTGCTCTATGTCGAGGACAACCCCGCCAACATCGCCCTGATGCGACAGGCCGCGATCGGACTGGGTCTGACGCTGCACGCCGCGACGACGGGGCCGGAGGGGCTGGAGCTGGCCCGCGCGCTTCAGCCCGACGTGATCCTGCTCGACATCGGCCTGCCGGATATGGACGGCTATGAGGTCAAGGCGCGGCTGGACGCCGATCCAATGACGCGCCACGTGCCGGTCCTGGCCCTGACCGCCGCCGTCTCGCCCCAGGACCGCACGCGCGGCGCCGCCGCCGGCTTCGACGCCTATATGGCCAAGCCGCTGGACCTGACCGCCCTGGCGGCCGCGCTGAACGACGTGCTGGGGGAAGCGTCCGCCTCCGCCGGCCTTGACGCCGACCGGCGCCAGAGGGCCTAAGAGGGCCACTTCGCCCGCAAGGTCGCCCCCAAGGGAAGCGTTGATGCGTCAGTTCGCCCGGTTCGTTTCGTCCCGTCTGTTGATCCGCCGTCTGGCCTCTCTGGCCGCCCTCTGCGCCGTCGCCGCCTGCGCCGCGACCCCGCCGCCCCCGCCTCTGCCGCCCAGCACGGCGTCGGGCGCCGCCGCGCTGATGGACTGGCGCGGCGTCATCACCTCGGCCGATCGCGACCGTTATCGCCGCGTCGACGCCGCCTGGACCCTGGCCCTGCAGCAGGCGAAGCGTCAGCCCGGCTCGGGCGACCTGAACGGCCTGGGCGACCTGATTTCGCCCAAGGCCGCCCGTCCCGGCGTTACGCCGCCGCCCGGCGACTATCGCTGCCGCACCGTCAAACTGGGCTCCCAGGGCGGCGAGGACGGCCTGGGCTATGTCGTCTATGGCTGGTTCGCCTGCCGCATCGAACAGACGCCGCGCGGGCTGAAGTTCTCCAAACTGACCGGCTCCCAGCGCCCCTCGGGCCTGTTCTTCCCCGAAGACGACCGCCACATGGTCCTGCTCGGCTCCATGGCTTTGGCCCAGGAAACCGCCGCCAACTCCTACGGTCGCAACGCCGACCGCGATCTGGTCGCCGTGCTGGAACGCATCGGCGAGGCCCGCTGGCGCCTGGTCCTGCCCTGGCCGCAGTACGAGTCCAACCTCGACCTGATTGAACTGATCCCGGCGTCGTGAAGCTGAGCGTGCCCAGAGGGGGCGCCATGCGTCTGCCTTCGGAAAGATCGCGATCTGATGATCCGCCAGCGTCCATGTGACACTGTAACCCTGAAACGGGTTGGCACGGGCGCGCAGGCGGGGTTAGGTCTGGGGTTCGGGTTTTGTGGGGACTTCAGACGATGATGATGCGTGTTCGTGGCGCCGGCCTTGTGCTGGCGACGGTGTTGATGAGCGGCGTGGCCGGTGCGGCCTTGGCTCAAAGCTCGGGCGCCCAGACGGCGGCCCCGGCGGTTTCGGTCTATCAGCAGCCGCCTTCGCCCATCGCGGACATTCTGGACGCCAAGCCGACGCCGGCGCCGATGCTGAGCCCGGATCGTCGGACGCTGGTGCTGCTGGATCGGTCGAACCTGCCCAGCATCAAGGCCCTGGCCGAGCCGATGCTGCGGCTGGCGGGGGCGCGGATCAATCCGCGCAACAACGGCCTGGCGGAGAGCCGGGTGTCGTGGCTGACGGGGCTTAGCTTGCAAGCCGTGGATGGCGGGCAGGCGCGGGTCGTGGCCCTGCCGGCAGAGGCGCGGTTTACGGCGGCGCGGTTCTCGCCCGATGCGAAATCTCTGGCCTTCGTGCTGGACCGGCCGACGGGGCTGGAGCTGTGGGTCGTGGATGTGGCCTCGGCGCGGGCGCGCAAGCTGACCGAGCCGGTGGTCAATATGACGGGCGGGTCCGGTTATGAATGGCTGCCCGACAGTTCGGGCCTGCTGGTCGAGGCGGTGCCGGCCGGACGGGGGCCTGCGCCCGACGTGACGGCGGCGCCGACGGGGCCGAACATCGAGGAGACGGCCGGGCGGGTGGCGCCGGTGCGGACCTATCAGGACCTGCTGTCCAACCCCGGCGACGAGGCCCTGTTCGATCATTATTTCACCTCGCAGCTGACCCTGGTTCCGCTGAACGGCCGTGCACGGACGATTGGCGCGCCGGCGGTCTATCTGGACAGCGCCGTGTCGCCGGACGGCAAATATCTGCTGCACGAGATCGCCAAGCGGCCCTATTCCTATGTGGTGCCGGACGACCTGTTCCCGACCGAGATCGTGGTGACCGATATGAACGGGCGGGTGGTGCGGACCATCGCCGATCTGCCGTTGCGCGACGACGTGCCGACCGCCTTCGACGCCGTGGCGCCGGGGCCGCGTTCGGTGGGATGGCGGGCCGATGCGCCGGCGACCCTGACCTGGGTCGAGGCGCTGGACGGCGGCGACATCAAGCGCGAGGCCGAGTTCAGGGACCGGGTCTTCATGCAGGCGGCGCCGTTCACGGACGCGCCGGTCAAGCTGATCGATCTGAAGGAGCGGTTCGGCGGGATCGTGTGGGGTCGCGACGACCTGGCCATCGTCAACAGCCGCTGGTTCAACACCCGGCACGAGACGCGGTTCGTGGTCGATCCGTCCAACCCCGGCGAGGGACGTGTGCTGCTGGAGCGGAACTATCAGGCCCGCTACGACAATCCGGGCCAGCCGGTGACCCAGCCGAATGCGGCGGGCCGGCCGGTGATCCGCTTCGATCCTCAGGGGCGGATACTGATGTCGGGCGCCGGGGCGACGCCGCAGGGCGAGTTCCCCTTCCTGGCCGCCATGGACCCGGCGACGGGGCGCAGCGAGCGCCTGTGGACCTCGGCCGACACGGATTACGAGGCGGTGGTCGGCTTCCTGGATGCGGACGGCAAGCGGGTGGTGACGCAGCGCGAGACGCGGCTGGATCCGCCGAACCTGCAGATCCGCGACCTGACGACGGGACAGACCACGCAACTGACCCAGTTCCCCGATCCGGCGCCACAGCTGGCCGGGGCGACGCGCCAGCTGGTGACCTATGAGCGGGCCGACGGGGTCAAGCTGTCGGGGACCCTGTATCTGCCGGCGGGTTACGACAAGGATCGCGACGGGCCCCTGCCCATGCTGATGTGGGCCTATCCGGCCGAGTTCACCGATGCGGCGGTGGCGGGCCAGACGGTGGATGTGCAGAACCGGTTCGTGCGGCCGGGCGGGTCCAGCCACCTGTTCCTGCTGACGCAAGGTTACGCCATCTTCGACAACCCCTCCATGCCCATCATCGGCAAGGACGGGGCCGAGCCGAACGACACCTATGTCGAACAACTGGTCGCCGACGCGAAAGCCGCGGTGGATGCGGTGGTCGGCATGGGGGTGGCGGATCGCGACCGGATCGCCGTCGGGGGCCACAGCTACGGCGCCTTCATGACCGCCAACCTGCTGGCGCACAGCGACCTGTTCCGCACCGGCATCGCGCGGTCCGGCGCCTATAACCGCACCCTGACGCCGTTCGGCTTCCAGGCCGAGCAGCGCAACTATTGGGAGGCGACCGAGGTCTATACCGAGATGTCGCCCTTCACCTATGCCAACAAGCTGAACGAGCCGATCCTGCTGATCCACGGCGAGGCGGACGACAATTCGGGCACCTTCCCGGTCCAGTCCGAGCGCTTCTATGCGGCGCTGAAGGGGCTGGGGGCGACGGCACGTTACGTCACCCTGCCGCTCGAAGCTCACGGCTATCGCGCACGGGAATCGGTGGGCCATACTCTGTGGGAGATGACCCGCTGGATGGACCAGTATGTGAAGAACGCGCCGCCGAAACCGGCGGAGTGAGCACGGGGCTGGTGGTCAGGGCCGCACCACCAGCCGCACCACCTCGCCGGCGTGGAGGCGGTCGAAGCCGGCGTTGATGTCGTCCAGGGGGATGACGCCGCTCATCAGCCGGTCCACCGGCAGGCGGCCCTGGCGGTAGAGGGCGACGTAGCGGGGGATGTCGCGGCTGGGGACGCAGGTCCCGATGTAGGAGCCCTTCAGCGTGCGCTCCTCGCCGACCAGGGAGACGACGTTGACGGCAAGGGCCGCGTCGGCGGGCGGCAGGCCGGCGGTGACGGTGGTTCCGCCGCGTTTGGTCATCCTCCAGGCGGTGTCGAGGGCGCGGGCCGAGCCGGCCATTTCGAAGGCGAAGTCGGCGCCGCCGTTCGTCAGGGCGCGGACCTGATCGACCGCATCGGGATCGGCGCCGTTGACGGTCTGGACCGGACCCAGGGTGCGGGCCAGGGCCAGCTTGTCCTCGGACAGATCCACGGCGACGACGGGAGAGGCTCCGCTGGCCAGGGCGCCGAGGACGCTAGACAGGCCGACGCCGCCCAGGCCGATGACCACGACGCTCTGGCCCGCCTTCACCGCAGCGGTGTTCACCACGGCGCCGACGCCGGTCAGGACGGCGCAGCCGAACAGGGCCGCCTCCTCGAACGACAGGGCGGGGTCGATCTTCACCAGCGAGCGGCGCGAGACGACGGCGTGGGCGGCGAAGGCGGAACAGCCGAGGTGGTGGTTGACCGGTTTGCCCTCGCGGAAGATGCGGCGGGCGCCGGACAGCAACTCGCCCTTGCCGTTGGCGGCGGCGCCCGGCTCGCACAAGGCGGGGCGGCCGCCGGCGCAGGGATCGCAATGGCCGCACGAGGGCATGAAGACCATGACGACGTGGTCCCCGACGGCCAGATCCGTGACGCCCTCCCCCATGGCCTCGACCACGCCTGCGGCTTCGTGACCCAGGGCCATGGGCAGAGGGCGGGGGCGGTCGCCGTTGATGACGCTGAGATCCGAATGGCACAGGCCTGCCGCCTTGATCGCGACCAGGACTTCGCCGGGACCGGGCGGGTCCAGCGTCACGGCATCGACGGAGAGGGGGCGGCTGTCGGCGTAAGGGGGCGCGGCGCCCATGCGGGACAGGATGGCGGCGCGGGTCGGGATGCTCATGCTCTTGTCCTCATGTCCGAAAAGACCAGCGCGTTCGTGATCAGGCTTTTACCGATAGGCGCTTGACGCAACGTCGTCCAAGCTAGAGCGTCGTGATCGAGAGCGACGGTTCGCGTCGCCGAGGGAGATGACGATGCCGAAACGAGACGAGGGCGCCCTGGCCCACCGCGCGACCTACAAGGCCTTTCACATGGTCTCGACGCGCTGGGCCGACAACGACCAGTACGGGCACATCAACAACGCCAAATTCTACGAGTTCGTGGACTCGGCGGTGAACGCCCATCTGCTGATCGCCGACGCCCTGACGGAATCCATCGGCCTGGTGGTGGATTCCGGCTGCCGCTACACCTCGTCGCTGAAGTTCCCCGACGTGATCGAGGTCGGGATCAAGGTCGACAAGATCGGCACCTCCAGCGTCACCTACGGCTTTGCGGTCTTCAAGCGCAGCGCCGACGTCCCCGCCGCCATCGGCCATTTCGTCCACGTCTATGTCGACGCCGAAACCCGCCGACCCAAGCCGCTGCCGGCCAAACTGAAGGCCGTGGTGGAGAACCTGCGGGCGGGGTGAGGGGCTAAGAACCGCCGGCGATTGCGGACAGATCCTTTGACCGGTCTATCGGCGTCTGCTCGGCCTTTCGCTCGGAGTAGCGGTCCACAAGCTGCGCGGCGTGAGGCCGGGTCAGGACTGTGAACCGCACCAGTTCCTCCATCACATCGACGATCCGGTCGTAGTAGGCCGACGGCTTCATGCGGCCTGCGTCGTCGAACTCCGTGAAGGCCTTGGCGACGCTGGACTGGTTGGGGATGGTGATCATCCGCATCCAGCGGCCGAGCAGGCGCAGGGTGTTGACCGCGTTGAAGCTCTGCGAGCCGCCCGAGACCTGCATGACCGCCAGGGTGCGCCCTTGCGTCGGGCGCATGCCGCCCATGTTGAGCGGCAGGTGGTCGATCTGCAGCTTCATGATCGCCGAAATCTGGCCGTGGCGTTCCGGGCTGCACCAGACCATGCCTTCTGACCACATGGCTTGCTCGCGCAGTTCGTGGACGGCCGGATGGTCGTCGCCGGCCACCTGATCGGTCAGCGGCAGGTCGGACGGATCGAAGATGCGGGTCTCGCACCCCATGAGCTGCAACAGCCGCGCCGCCTCCTCGACGCACAGGCGCGAGAAGGACCGCTCACGCAGGGAGCCGTAGAGCAGCAGGATGCGCGGCGCGGGATCGCCCGGACCCAGGCCTTGCGCGGGCGTAGTCGAGAGATAGGCCGGATCGAGGGCCGGCAGATGGTCGGGATCGGGCAGGGCGCGAATGCGGCTCATCCGGCCACGCGGCGCCCGTCGGCGTCGACCACGACCTCGCCGTCCTCCTTGGCGAAGGGCTTCAGCCCCTCCTGGGGCAGCAGGTCCAGCACCGCCTCGGACGGGCGGCACAGTTTCACACCCAAAGGCGTGACGACGATGGGGCGGTTCATCAGGATCGGATGCGCCTCTATGGCGTCCAGCAGCTGGTCGTCCGACAGGGCGGCGTCCTCCAGGCCGAGGTCGGCATAGGGCGTGCCCTTTTCGCGCAGGATGTCGCGCACCGATCCGCCCATCCGTTCGACCAGTTGCGCCACCAGCGCCCGGCTGGGCGGGGTCTTCAGATAGTCGATGACGTGCGGCTCGATCCCGACATGGCGGATCAGCGCCAAGGTGTTGCGCGACGTCCCGCAGGCGGGATTGTGATAGATGACGACGTCCATTGGGGCCTCAGTCGCAGCAGGGGGCCAGTTCGGCCAGCAGGGGTTTGCAAAGCTCGGCGCGGCCCTGGCAGCAGTCCTTGAGCAGGAACAGGACGACCTCGCGCAGCCGATCCAAATCGGCGCGATAGATGATCGAGCGGCTGCGCCTCTGCGCCGTGATCAGCCCGGCGCGGGACAGCACGCCCAGATGCGCCGACATCGTATTGGTCGGGACGGCGAGCCGGTCGGCGATCTCTCCGGCAGGCAGGCCGTCCGGCTCGTGGCGGACCAGCAGCCGAACGGCGTCCAGCCGTGTGGGCTGCGCCAGGGCGGCGAGCGCGAGAATGGCGGGTTCGGATTCCATTATTCCAAGATACTGGAAATATCGACGAGTGCAAGCTAGAGGGGTTTCTGCGGTCGTTGGTCGGCCGCCACGGAGCCGCCCCATGATCGTCGCCCTTCTGATCTTCGCGGTCACCATCACCCTGGTGATCTGGCAGCCGAAGGGCCTGCAGATCGGCTGGAGCGCGATGGGGGGCGCGGCGGTTGCGCTGTTGCTGGGCGTCGTCACCCTGAACGACATTCCCGTGGTCTGGGGCATCGTCTGGAATGCGACGGCGACCTTCATCGCCATCATCGTCATCAGCCTGTTGCTGGACGAGGCCGGCTTCTTCGAATGGGCCGCGCTGCATGTCGGTCGCTGGGGCGGCGGCTATGGGCGCAGGCTGTTCGTCCTGTTCGTCCTGCTGGGGGCGGCGGTGTCGGCCCTTTTCGCCAATGATGGGGCGGCGCTGATCCTGACGCCCATCGTCATCGCCATGCTGCTGGCGCTCGGCTACGGCCCAAAAGCGACCCTGGCCTTCGTCATGGCGGCAGGCTTCATCGCCGACGCCGCCAGCCTGCCGCTGGTGGTGTCCAACCTGGTCAATATCGTCTCGGCCGACTTCTTCGACATCGGCTTCGACCGCTATGCGGCGGTCATGATCCCGGTGGACCTGGCGGCCATCGCCGCGACGCTCGTCGTCCTGTTCATCGTCTTCGGGCGCGACATCCCCAGGGCCTATGACATCGACCGGCTCGCCCTTCCGGCGACGGCGATCAAGGACCGCGCGACCTTCGTCGCGGGGTGGATCGTGCTGGCTCTTCTGTTGGTCGGCTTCTTCGTGCTGGAGCCCAGGGGCGTCCCGGTCTCCGCCGTCGCGGCAGCGGGCGCGGCCATCCTTCTTGTGGTCGCCGGCCGGGGTGCGGTGATCAGCACGACCAGGGTGTTGCGCGAGGCGCCCTGGCAGATCGTGATCTTCTCCCTGGGCATGTATCTGGTGGTCTATGGGCTGGGGAACGCCGGCCTCACCCGCCATGTCGCAGGGCTGCTGGACCGGTTCGCGCAAGGCGGCGTCTGGGGCGCGGCCTTCGGGACAGGGTTCCTGACCGCCTTCCTGTCGTCCATCGCCAACAACATGCCGACCGTCCTGATCGGCGCCTTGTCCATCGACGCCTCGTCGGCGACGGGCGCGGTCAAGGAGGCGATGATCTACGCCAATGTCATCGGCAGCGACCTGGGCCCCAAGATGACGCCGATCGGATCGCTGGCCACCTTGCTGTGGCTGCACGTCCTGGCGAAGAAGGGCGTGCAGATTGGCTGGGGCTACTATTTCAGGGTCGGGGTGGTCATGACCTTGCCCGTACTCGCCGTGACCTTGGCGGCTTTGGCCCTAAGACTGACCGTCTGACTGCGGCGACCGGTCTCCCCGGCCGTCAGTCGTCCAGGCGGCCGATCAGGAACAGGGCGCCGACGGCGGTCAGGGCGCCTAGGGTGAAGGCGGTGGCGATGGCGCCGGTGGCGACGGCGGTCGAGACGGTCACGGGGCGGGTCTCGTACCATTCGACGATGTCGGCCTCGTGCAGGTCTTCGTCCATGTAGCCTTGGGCTTCGTAGATGGTGTCGTCTGCGGTCATGGCTGCGCTCCGTCTGTCTGCGGGGGATCAATACGCGCAAACGGTCGAGGTTCCACCCCTGTCACCCATCGTGACAGGATGACACTGTTGGTTTAGGACCGCCCGCTCAGGTTCCAGAACGCACGAAGACGATCCCATGGCCGGCCACTCGAAATTCAAGAACATCATGCACCGCAAGGGGCGCGCCGATGCGCAGCGTTCCAAGCTGTTCTCCAAACTGTCGCGCGACATCACCGTGGCGGCCAAGAACGGCATGCCCGATCCGGCGCTGAACCCGCGCCTGCGTCTGGCGGTCAACAACGCCAAGGCCGAGAGCCTGCCCAAGGACGTGATCACCCGCGCCATCAACAAGGCCTCGGGCGGCGACGTCGATACGATGGAAGAGGTCCGCTACGAGGGCCGGGGTCCGGGCGGCGTGGGCATCATCGTCGAGGCTCTGACCGACAACCGCAACCGTGCTGCGTCGAACATCGGCGCGGCGTTCAAGAAGAACGGCGGCGCGTTGAGCGAGATGAACTCGGTCGCCTTCATGTGGGACAAGGTCGGCAAGATCACCTATGCCGCCGAGGCCGGTTCGGAAGACGCCGTGATGGAGGCCGCCATCGAGGCCGGCGCCCAGGACGTCGAGAGCGACCTGGTCAAGCCCGACATCTACGAAGACGCGCCGGGCCACACGATCTGGACCGCCTTCGAGGACCTGAACGAGGTCGCCGAGGCCATGTCCAAGGTGCTGGGCGATCCGAAATCGACGGCCATCGTCTGGAAGCCGCAGTCGGAAGTGCCGGTCACCGGCGACGCGGTCGGGACGCTGTTCAAGCTGCTGGACGCGCTGGACGCCGAGGACGACGTGTCGGCGGTCTATTCCAACGAGGATGTCTCGGACGAGGACGCGGCCAAGTACGCGGGCTGATTTCCGGCGCCCTCGCGTCGAAACGGCGTTCGCGCTAAACTGTCGTCATGAACAGCGCCGCCGTCATTGCCGTCCTGCGCGAGCACGAGGGCGAACTGCGTCGTCAGGGCGTCACGCATGCCGCCCTGTTCGGATCGGTCGCACGTGGCGATGCAGGCCCTGACAGCGATCTGGACATCATGGTCCAGATCGACCCGGCGGCGGACGTGAACCTCTACGACTACGTCGGCATCACCCAGTTCATCGGCGACCTGTTCGCGGGCCGCGCAGACGTGTCGGATCGCGAGATGCTGATCGAACCCGTCCGCCGTGAGGCGGAGCGCGAGGCGATCTTTGCTTTCTGAGCCGGATCGCAGGGAGAGGCTCGCCTGGCGGGCCATTCTGGACAACTGCCTTTTGGCGCAGAGCTTCTGCGCGACCCTGTCGGCCGCCGAGTTCGCGGCGGATCGCAAGACCTTCTATGCGGTCACGCGATGTCTGGAGATCGTGTCGGAAGCGGCTCGGCGTCTTCGTGGCGCCCAGCAGGCCGATCATCCGTCGATCCGATGGCGGCAGATCGAGGATTCCGGCAATGTCTTTCGCCACGTCTATCAGAACGTCGCGGAAAGCCGCGTCTGGGCCATCGTGCATGGTGAACTGAACGATCTGATCGCCGCAGCCAATGCGGTCCTGGGCGACGAGCCGCTGCGAGACCATCACCCGAAATAGGGCGCGAGTCGTTCGCACGGAACCCGGCGGCGGCGAAGGCGTAACGAGGCTTCACCGTTACGCCTGGAGCGCCCCATGGACATCACCCAGCTGATCCTCGACGACCACGCCGAACAGCGTCGGCTGTTCGCGATCATCGAACAGATCGACCCCAAGGACGTGGATGCGCTGAGCGCCGTGTGGCTGAGGCTGTCGGCGTTTCTGGACGTGCACGCCGAGGCCGAGGAGCGGTTCTTCTATCCCGAGCTGCTGAAACAGGGCGAGGGCGCCAACGACGCCGAGGACGGCACGGTCGAAGGCGAGACCGAAGACGCCATCGAGGATCACAACAAGCTGCGCGATGCGGTCAAGGCGGTCGAGCAGCACGAGGTGGGAACCAAGGCCTGGTTCGACGCCGTGGGCGAGGCGAACGTGGTCAACTCCAAGCACATGGGCGAGGAGGAGCGGCAGGGGTTGACCGACTTCCGCATGAATGCGGACATCGAGACGCGCCATGCGCTGGCGGTCAGGTTCGCCGCCTTCGAGGCCGAGCACATCACCGGGGTCAAGCCGGTGAACAAGGACCCGGAAGCCTATATCGAAAAACACGGCTGACGGCCGGCCTGCGAACAGGGTGTCGCAGGACTGTCCGTCCAAGGAACATCCCGCCGCGCGTCGTCGTTGAGCGAGGATGAATCTGGGCAGTCTCGAAGGCGCGGTGGCGCCGATCCTGGGCGCGGTGATCGCGGGCGGTGTGATCGGTTTCGAGCGGGAATGGCGCGGAAGACCGGCCGGCCTGCGCACCCACATATTGGTCAGTTTGGCCTCGGCTCTGCTGATGCTTGCGGCCATGTCGCAGGCGGACTGGGCGTTCCGCGCCCTGCCCGACGAGAACATCGTCACCGATCCGACGCGGATGGCGCACGGCGTGCTGACGGGGATCGGCTTCCTGTGCGCGGGCGTGATCTTCCGCACCGGCTTCTCGATCCACGGCCTGACCACGGCGGCGTCGCTGTGGATCACATCGGCGATCGGCATTCTGTTTGGCGCGGGCCTGTATGCGCTGGGCGCGGCGGCGACGGTTGTGACGGCCCTGATCCTGATCGGGCTGAAGCTGATCAGCCGGCGGCTGCCGGCGCGAACGGTGGTGGACGCGGAAGTGTGCTGGGAGCGGCGCGAGGCGTCGCCCGAGCCAGCCATCGAAGGGGCCTTGCGGGCGATAGACGCGGAGGTGCGGCACGACACGTTCGAACTGATCGACGAGGGGCGGACCGTGCGGCGGACGTGGCGGTTAAGGGCGGCGGAGGAAAGTCAGCTGAAGCGGCTGGCGGAGCAGCTGTGCGCGATACCCGGCGTGGTCGCCTACAGCCTGGACCCGCGCGACGACTGAAAACCGTTCATTGCCCGATAACTCTCTTTGCGGCATGAGGGGAACGGATGGCGAACGAACCTGTCAGAATCATAGGCCTGGACCCCGGTCTGCGACGCACCGGCTGGGGGGTAATCGTGTCCGACGGCGCGCGCTTGAGGTGGGTGGCGCACGGGGTGGTCAGTCCGCCGGAGAGCGCGCCGTTCAGCGAGCGGCTGCTGCATCTGTTCGAGGCGCTGGGCGTGATCTGCGCCGACCACGGCTGCGAGGAGGCGGCGGTGGAGGAGGTGTTCGTCAACGTGAACCCGTCCTCGACCCTGAAGCTGGGCCATGCACGGGCGGCGGTGATGCTGGCGCCGGCCAAGCTGGGGCTGACGGTGGCGGAATATTCGCCGAACCTGATCAAGAAGGCGGTGGTGGGCGCGGGGCACGCGGACAAGAGCCAGATCGCCTTCATGGTGAAGCGGCTGTTGCCGACAGCGGGCGACGTGAAGGCGGACGCCGCCGATGCGTTGGCCGTGGCCATCACCCATGCGCAACTGAGGAAACGGGCCTTGCTGGAAGCGATGCATCGGGGGGCGGCGTGATCGGGCGTTTGCGGGGCGTGCTGGCCGAGGTCGGGGAGGCGGATTGCCTGATCGACTGTGCGGGCGTGGGCTATGTCGTGTCGTGCGGGGCGCGGACGCTGGGACGGTTGCCGGCGCCGGGCGACGAGGCGACGGTGCATGTGCATTCGCAGTGGAGCGAGGACGCGGGGCCGCGCCTGTACGGGTTCCTGACGCGCGACGAGCGGCGGGCCTTCACTACCCTGCTGGCCATCCAGGGCGTGGGGCCCAAGGCGGCGCTGGCGGTGCTGGACGTGCTGCCGCCGGGCGAACTGGCGGGGGCGGTGGCGCGCGAGGACAAGGCGGCCGTGGCGCGGGCGAACGGCGTGGGGCCGAAACTGGCGCTGAGGATCGTGACCGAGCTGAAGGGCAAGCCGCTGGGCGACGTCAGTTTCGCGCCGACCGCGCCGGGGATGCATGTCGAGATCGCGCCGCCTGCGCCGTCCATCACCGGCGAGGCGGTGTCGGCCCTGCTGGGCCTGGGCGTCGCCGAGGTCAATGCGCGCCGGGCCGTGGATCAGGCGCTGATTCGGCTTGAGTCGAAAAACGGGGGCGACGAGGCCGAACTGCCCGCCGTGATCCGGGCGGCCTTGCAGGAGTTGGGGCGGTGAGAACGGAACGCTCCCCAGGTTTCGGGCCAGGTTCAAGGGCGGCGGGGTTGAGCCGGGTGCGTGACGCGGCCTATGCGGACGCCCCCCCGAAACGTCAGAGTGGATTTGACAATGAACAAGAAACTGCAGGTCGTGATCGTCTTCGCCGTCGGTCTGATCGCCATGGTGGTCGGCTACGTGGTCCTGAAGGGGCTGTAGGCCTGTCGCGTCGGGGAGCGGTGCGATGAGCGATGACAGACTGGTCGCCGCCGACGCCGCCCCCGGCGAAGCCTATGACCGCGCGCTGCGGCCGCAGACGCTGGCGGAGTTCGTTGGCCAGTCGCAGGCCAAGGGCAATCTGAAGGTCTTCATCGACGCCGCGCGGGGCCGGGCCGAGGCGCTGGACCATGTGCTGCTGTTCGGGCCGCCGGGACTCGGCAAGACGACGCTGGCGCAGATCGTGGCGCGCGAGCTGGGCGTGGGGTTCCGGGCCACATCCGGACCGATCCTGGCCAAGGCGGGCGATCTGGCGGCGATCCTGACCAATCTGGAGCCGCGCGACGTCCTGTTCATCGACGAGATCCACCGGATGAGCCCGCTGGTGGAGGAGATCCTGTATCCGGCGATGGAGGACCATGTGCTGGATCTGATCATCGGCGAGGGGCCGTCGGCGCGCTCGGTGCGGATCGATCTGGCGCCCTTTACGCTGGTCGGGGCGACGACGCGGGCGGGTCTGCTGGCGACGCCGCTGAGGGACCGGTTCGGGATTCCGCTGCGGCTGGAATTCTACAGCCCCGAAGAACTGACGGCGGTGGTGCGCGGCACGGCGCGCAAGATGGGGGCGGCCATCGACGAGGACGGCGCGCGCGAGATCGCGTCGCGGGCGCGCGGCACGCCCCGGATCGCCGGGCGGTTGCTGCGCCGGGTGCGGGACTTCGCCTCGGCCGAGGGGGCGGAGACCATCTCCAAACTGGTGGCGGCGCGGGCGCTGGCGCGGCTGGAGGTGGATGAGGCCGGGCTGGACAGTCTGGACCGGCGGTTCTTGAAGGCGCTGATCGAGAACTACGGCGGTGGACCGGTGGGGATGGACACTTTGGCGGCCGCCATCGCCGAGGCGCGCGACGCGGTCGAGGACGTGATCGAACCCTATCTGATGCAACAGGGCTTCATCATGCGCACCCCGCGCGGACGGGTGGCCTGCGCCAAGGCCTATGCCCACCTGGGGCTGGGCGAGCCGCCCAAGGTTCCCGGAAACCCGACGCCGGGCGACCTGTTCGAGTGAAGGTCGCCTTCGATCCGGGCAAGGATGCGAGCAATCGCGAGAAGCATGGATTGTCGTTGGCCCGTGCCGGCGAAATCGATCTCCGCGCCGCCTTCGTGCTTGCGGACGAGCGTCAGGATTACGGCGAGCCACGATGGCGGGCCTATGGTATGTTGGATGGGCGGCTGCACATGCTGGCCTTTACCTTCCGGGACGGGACGTTGAGGGCCATCAGTCTGCGGCGCGCGAACGCCAAGGAGAACAAACGCTATGGCTGATCCGAAACTCAGCCTTGATCAGAGCGATTACGAAGACGTCGAGATTGACGATCAAGACAATCCGGAATGGACGGACGAGGATTTCGGCAAGGCGCAGCCTTTGCGGGACGTGCTGCCCGACCTCTATGCTCAACTCGACGCCGAACGGGAGGTGGCGCTGAAGCTGTCGCCGGACACCATTCGCGCCTTCGCCGAAGAGGGCGAGGATTGGCGCGAGCGGATGGCGGATGCGCTGACGGAAGCCGCTCGCAAGAAGCATGCGGCCTGATTGGGGCCGGTCGGGGCCTGATCTCCAATAGGCGGTTGCCAAGCGGGGCGGGCGGGGGTTTGCTGGGGGCGAACCGGAGCCGTCCCATGATCCTGCGCACCTTGGCCGTCCTGGCGCTCGCAGCCGGCCTGACCGTTCTGGCTCCGCCCGCCCGCGCTGCGGCGCCTGTGTTCAACGACAAGGCCTGCCCCAGCGACTGGCCGACGGGTCTGCGCGAGGTGCGGTGCGGGATGCTGACGGTAGACGAGGCGCGTGACGGGAGCGTCAGCGACCGGCGCATCGACGTCGCCGTGGTGCTCATCAAGGCCAGCGCGCCGTTCAGGGACGCTTCGGGACAGGCGCTGCCGCCGATGGTGATGTTCCATGGCGGGCCGGGTGGCGCGTTGACGCCTGGGGCGGGGCGGATGCTGGGGGCGTTGCGCCGCAATCCCGAGGCCTTCGCCGTGGATCAGGACGTGATCCTGTTCGATCAGCGCGGGGGCGGGGCGAGCAGGCCGTCGATGGACTGTCCGGGGGTGCAACTGACCGACGCCGGGCCGCCGTCCGACGCGGATCGCGACGGGCTGATCGCCTGTCTGAAGGGGTATCAGGCGCAGGGCGTCGATCTGAACCAGTACAACGCCGCCGCCATCGCCGACGATGTGAAGGACATGGTCCAGGCGCTGGGCCTGACGAAGATCGACCTGTGGGGCGGGTCGTACGGGCCGCGCATCGAGGCCGCGGTGATCACCCATCAGCCCCAGATCGTGCGCGCCGCCGTGATGGACAGCCCCTGGCCGCCCGAGGGCAACTGGGCCGTCGGCACGCCGGAACAGGTGTCGGCGGCGGTGAAGATCATCCTGGCCAAATGCGCGGCCCAGACGGCTTGCGCCTCCCAGCATCCCGACCTTCAGGCGCGGTTCGAGGTCGAGGCGCGCAAATGGCTGGCGGGACCGTTGACGGGCAAGGACGGGCGCACGTTTACCATCGATGACCTTGCGGCCTTTCTGATGGACACGACCTATAGCGCCACGGGGGTGCGGGGGCTGCCGGTCGATCTGGACAAGATCATCGCCGGCGACCTGAGCCCCGTCGCCGAGATCGCCGAGGACCGGACCTATTATTTCGAGGGCCAGCACATGGCGCACCTGTGCAAGGAGGAGCTGCCGTTCGAGTCCAAGGCGCGGCTGGTTGCGGGCGCGGCGGGCGATCCGGTGGCCGAGGTGCTGGTCCCGTCGCTGTCGCGTCTGTTCGACGTCTGTGCGGCGGTGGGCGAGCGGCCGGCCGATCCGATCGAGAACCTGCCGGTCCAGACCGACATCCCAACCCTGTTCGTCGCCGCCGAAATCGATCCGGGCTGTCCGCCGCCCCTGACCGAGGCCGCCGCCAAGGGTTATTCCCACAGCCAGGTGGTGATCGTGACCAACGCCACCCACGGCGTCATCAACGCCAGCCCCTGCACCCGCAAGATGGCGCGCGACTTCCTGCGTGATCCGTCGAAACCGGTGGATCGCAGCTGCCTGCCGGCCGCCGATACGCCGCTGGACTTCACCTTGGATACGCCCGCCGCATGAAGATGACGCCGCATCGCAGCCCGCGACAACGGTGGACGATGATCGCGGCGGCGGTCGTTCTGGCCCTGTGCGCCGTCGCCGCCTGGGTCGCCATGCGGCCGGCGAACGCGCCCTCGCCCGAGCCGGCCTCGACACGGGTCACGCGCCAGATCCGCATACAGGCGGGCCCCGGCGCCGAGCTGCGCTATGCCGAGGCGGGGCAGAGGCGGGCGGTGTGCGGCTATATGGGGCGGGTCGCGGGCGGTCCGGCGGTGGGCTTCGTGTCGATCCCCAACCGCATCCTGTTCAGCGACGATCCCCTGCCGACCGAGTTTCGCGAGATGCGACAGCGCTATTGCCCCGGTTTCATGCAGGGGCCTACGCAGCCGTCTCCGGTGCGCTAGACTGCACGGATGAGCATCGACCAACCCACCGCCGGCCGTTTCGAGGGGCGCGACCACCTGTTGCCGGTGCGCGTCTATTACGAGGACACCGATTTCACCGGCCTGGTCTATCACGCCAACTATGTGCGCTATTTCGAGCGGGGGCGGTCCGACTTCTTGCGCGCTATCGGGGTGGGGCATGCCGACCTGCTGGAGGAGGCCGAGCCGCTGGCCTTCGTGGTGGCCGAGATGAACATCAAATACCTCAAGCCCGCGCGGATCGACGACGCCCTGGTGGTGCGCACGATCTACGAAGAGGTGAAGGGGGTGCGGCTGATCATCCGCCAGAGCGTCGAGCGGGCGGGCGAGGTGCTGTGCCGCGCCGAGGTGACGGCGGTCTGCATCCACCTGGACGGACGGCCGCGGCGACCGTCGAAGGGCCTGGTCGAGAAGGTGACCCCGTGGCTGGCGGCGAGTGCGGGCGCCGATTAAAGTTCGCTCAAACGAGGGGAAACGTCATGGCTGCCGAAACCTACAAGATGTCCACCAGCGCGGTGGTCGTCACGGTCCTGCTGTTCCTGCTGCTGATCGGCGGCGGGCTGGTGGGCTGTCCCTATTACAAGGTCTGGGAACGCAAGATGGCGGGCCAGGCCGAGCTGCAATACCAGCAGGGCGCGCGTCAGGCGCTGATCGCCCAGGCCGCCGCAGAAGACGAGGCGGCGATCAAACGGGCCGAGGCGGCGACGCGCCGAGTGCTGGGCTGGACCGATGCGGCCAAGCGCGGCTGCGCCGAACTGGGCCGAGCCGGAGACCGTCTGTGCGAGGAACAGCTGCTGCGCGACGCCGCCACCTATTCCATCGCCAAGGAAGGCCACGAGGGCGTGATTATCAGCGTCGGCGCCCCGGTGGCCGTCGCGGTCGATCCGACGCGTGGATCGGGCGCGGAATAACCCTCTGTTAACCCTTATGACGCGCCTGTCAGATGACGGGCGGTCGGGTCGGAGCTAAACGGGCCGCACGCCACACAATGGTCACGTCCGCTGGGTCGAAGAGGGCGTGAACGAACTCGATTCCGCCCGGAGCGCCTGAATGACAATGCCCATCGACGCCTCGATGATGAACCCCGTCGAGCTGTTCATGACCGCCGACTGGGTGGTGAAGACGGTGATGATCGGGCTGGCGGCGGCCTCGATCTGGTCGTGGACCATCATCATCGACAAGGCGGTGCGGTTCACGGCTTTGAACAAACAGGCCGACGACTTCGAAAAGGCGGTCCAGTCGGGCCGGTCGCTGGAGGACGTCGCGGCACAGGCCGGGCCGGCGCCGGACCACGCCCTGCCGCGCATGCTGGTGATCGCCCTGTCGGACTGGCGCGAGGCGCGTCAGCGCGGGGCGCTGAACGAACACCAGGGCGACCTGCTGATGACCCGCATCGACCGGGCGATGAACAGCCTGATCACGCGCGAGAGCCAGCGCATCGAGAACGGTCTGGGCGTGCTGTCGGTCGTGGCGACCGCCTCGCCCTTCATCGGCCTGTTCGGCACGGTGTGGGGCATCATGAATGCGTTCGGCCGTATCGCGGCGGCGGGCAACACCAATCTGACGACGGTGGCGCCGGCCATCGCCGAGGCCCTGTTCGCTACGGCCATCGGCCTGGCGGCGGCCATCCCGGCCTATATCGCCTACAACAAGTTCTCGATCGACGCGGGCAAGTTCTCGAATCGGCTGGAGGCGTTTGCGGACGACCTGCAGGCCGCCGTGGCGCGCCGCCTGGGCAGCCCCTCGGCCCCGCCGCCTCCGCCCGTGGCGTCCAGCGACCTCAGCCTGAAGCGGGGCGGCTGAGCCATGGCCCTGGGCGGTGGTTCGAGCGGCGGCGGCGGTCGTCGGGGACGGCGGGGGCGTAAAGGCCCTCTGACCGAGATCAACGTCACGCCCCTGGTGGACGTGATGCTGGTGCTGCTGATCATCTTCATGATCTCGGCGCCGTTGCTGACGGTCGGGGTGCCGGTCGAACTGCCCAAGACCGAGGCCAGCGCGGTCGAGATCAAGTCGGAACCCCTGTCGGTCAGCATCGACCAGCAGGGTGCCATCTTCGTCGGCGACAGCGAGACGGCGTTCGACGCCCTGTCGGCGCGCCTGCTGACCGAGGCCGGCGGCGCAGAACAGGCGGCCGAACGGCCGGTGTTCGTGCGGGCCGATGGGCGCGCGCCCTATCAGGCGGTGGCGCGGGTGATGGCGCGGTTGAGCGCCTCGGGCTTCACCAAGCTGAACCTGATCACCGACACGGCGCCGGAGGCCTGAGCCCCTTGCGTCGTCCCAGCCCCGCGATCCTCGGATCCCTCGCCCTGCATGCCGGGGTGATCGCGCTCGCCTTCGTGACGTTTTCGCACAAGGTGGACGAGGACGAGACGCCGCTGGTGGCCTCTGTGCCGGTGACCATCGTCTCGGAGGAGGTGGTGCAGGCGGCACCGGCCGACAATCCGCAGCCCGAACCCTCGCCCGATGACGCCGCGACCGCGCCGGTGCAGCAGCCCGATCCGGTTCCGCCGACGCCCCAGCCGACGCCGCCCCAGCCCGTGCCGCGTCCGACCCCGACGCCGCCACGGCCCACGCCGGCGCGGCCGACGCCTGCTCCGACGCCGACCCCCACGCCGCGTCCGACGCCGCCGCGCCCGACGCCGCCCCGGCCCCAGCCGCCCACGCCTGCGCCGCCGACCAAGGCCCCGACCAATCCGCGCCCGGCGACGCCCGCGCCCGCCCGTCCGGCGCCGCAACGGCCCGAGCCGAGCCTGGACCTGGACGCCCTGGCCGGACCGACGCGCCCGACCAACAATCGCGGCCGCCCGGCGACGGGTCAGCAGGGGGCGGGGACTGCGTCCCAGGCGACGGGACCGCAGATCACGGCCATCTTCAATCAGGTCTATCCGAACTGGATCCTGCCCTGCGACATCCCCGGCGCGGACCAGCTGCGGATCCAGGTGGAGCTGACCCTGTCGGCTGACGGGCGGATCACGCGCGGGCCCAGCCTGATCAACGCCCAGTCCTCGAACGTCTATCGCGCCGCCGCCGACGGCGCCCTGCGCGCCCTGCGCCAGACCGCGCCGTTCGACGTGCCCCAGGGCTTCCCCGGCGGCGTCTATCGGCCGACGTTCAACACCGAACGGGCGTGCCGCAATCGCTGATCCGCCGAACCCCCGGACTGCCGTCCCGAATATGGCCCTATTCCCCGTGAAGCTGGCGAAAGTCGAACGGCCCGGCGATAAGGGGCGGCGATCCTTCGAGACTTATGGGAGCATCTGATGCGTCTGAACCTTCTTCTGGCCTCCGCCGCCGCCCTGGCTTTGGCCGCACCGCTGACGACGGCGGCCCAGACGCCTCAAATGACGCCTCAACAGAGCCAGCCCGTCGAGGTCGAGATCGATCAGGGCGTGTTGCGGCCGCTTCAGATCGCGGTCGTGCCGTTTGCGGGGACGCACGGGTCGGACATCTCGAACGTGGTCAGCGGCAATCTGAAACGGTCGGGCTTCTTCGAGCCCTTGAACCCGTCCAGCTTCATCGAGACGGGGCTGACGCTGGCCAATGCGCCGAACTTTTCGCAGTGGACCCAGATCGGGGCGCAGGCGGTGCTGTACGGCGGGGTGACGACGCGCGGCGACGGGCGGCTGGACGTGGGCTTCCGCCTGTATGATCCCTACCGCCAGTGCCAGCTGGTCAGCTATCAGTTCACCGCGACGCAGGAACAGTGGCGCCGGATCGCGCACAAGATCTCGGACGTCATCTATCAGCGGATGACGGGCGAGAGCGGCTTCTTCGATTCGCGCGTGATCTTCGTGTCCGAAGAGGGCACGCAGCTGAATCGGATCAACCGCCTGACCATCGCCGACCAGGACGGGTTCAACCCGACCTATCTGACCCAGGGCGACGAGGTGATCATGTCGCCGCGCTTCTCGCTGTCGCAGCCGGACGAGATCACCTATGTGGCGCTGGGCAAGGACTACAGCCGCATCTATCTGTACAATCTGACGACCGGCCGGCGCGAGAGCCTGGGCGAGTTCGACGGTCAGGTGCTGGCGCCGCGCTTTTCCAACGACGGCAACAAGATCGCCTTCTCGATCATCCGGGGCGGAAACACCGACGTCTATGTGATGGACCTGAGAAGCCGTCAGATCACGCGCCTGACCAACGATCCCGGCATCGACACCTCGCCCTCGTTCAGCCCGGACGGCAGCCAGATCGTCTTCACCTCGGACCGTTCGGGGTCGGCGCGCCTGTATGTCATGCGCTCGGACGGATCGGGCCAGCGGCCGATCTCGCGCGGGGGCGGCCTGTATACGGCGCCGTCGTGGAGCCCGACCGGCAATCTGATCGCCTTCACCAAACAGGGCGGCGGCCAATTCTCGACCGGGGTTATGAACGCGGACGGATCGGGCGAGCGCATCCTGTCGTCCAGCTATTTCGAGGAAGGTCCGAACTGGGCGCCCAACGGCCGCTACGTCATGTTCGCGCGTCAGACGCGCGGCGGCGATACGCGTCTGTGGACCGTGGACCTGTCGGGCCGGGTGGTGTCGCAGGCGGGCTATAACGGGCGCGGCACCGACCCCGCCTGGTCGCCGCTGCTGGACCGCCCGCCGACCAATCTGGGCACGAACCAGGGGGCGGACGCCTGTCCGTCGTAAACCCCACGCCGATCACGTCGGAGCCTTAAAGCTGAACTGTGCGTTATCGCCTCTGGCGCCGAAAAATTGCCCAAGGCAGACAGTATCGCCAAGCTTGAGGGCTGCGGCCTCGCATAAGAAACACCGTCAGGAGACGACCTCATGAAGACTTCCCGCATTCTCAAGCTGGCGATGGTGGGCTGCGCCGTCGCCGCCATGGCCGCCTGCACCCGCAAGCCCCCGGTCGAGACCGGCGTGCCTGGTCCGAACGACGGCACGACGCAGCCGACGGGCCCCGCCTATCCGACCGCCCCGACAGGCCCTGTGACCGGCGGCGAGATGGGTTCGGCCGCGCCGGGCACCGAGCAGGACTTCGTCGTCAACGTCGGCGACCGCATCTATTTCGACCTGGACTCCTATGAGGTCCGTCCCGAGGCCATGCCGCGCCTGGACGCCCAGGCCCAGTGGCTGCAACGCTATCCGTCGGTGACGATCCGCATCGAAGGCAATGCCGACGAACGCGGCACGCGCGAATACAACCTGGCCCTGGGCGCGCGCCGCGCCGAGTCGGTGCGGACCTATCTGATCAACCGGGGCATTCCGGCGGGTCGGATCGACACCATCAGCTTCGGCAAGGAGCGGCCTATCGCGGAAGGGTCGAGCGAGGATTCGTTCGCGCGCAACCGCAACGCCCACACCGCCATCGTGTCGGGCGCGCCGCGCTAAACAGCGAAAGACAGCTGATTATCGAGAGAGGCGTCGATCCCGGTCGGCGCCTCTTTTCGTTTCCGCGCTTGTCCTGACGCCGGGCGGGCGGCAAGAACGTCGCCGTAAGGATCGGGGGATCAGGACATGGATATCGAAGGGGCGGGCGGCGTCGTCACGGGCGGCCTGATCGCGGGGGCGATCGAGAAACCGACGGGCAAGGCGGGCGAGGAACACGCGCACGGCGTCTGTTCCGACTGCGGCGCGCAGACCAGCGGCAATTTCTGCGCTGAGTGCGGCCAGCCGACCCACGTCCACCGCACCCTGCTGCACCTGGGCGAAGAGCTGCTGCACGGGGTCATGCATTTCGACGCCCGCATCTGGCGCACCCTGCCGCTGCTGTGGCTGAACCCCGGCCGACTGACGCGCGAATGGGTCGAGGGGAAACGGTCGCGCTATGTGTCGCCGCTGGCGATTTTCCTGTTCACCCTGTTCGTGATGTTCTTCGCGCTCAGCTTCATGCCGCACCCCGAATCCAAGACCGGCGAGGCGGCGGAGATGAGCGAGCGGATCGCCGCCCAGCGGGTCGGTCTGGCCGAGGCCGAAAAGGCGCTGGTCCAGCTGCGCGCTGAGAGCGCCGCCCAACCTGCCCCGACGATGCAGATGGCGATCAACGCCGGACAGAAGCTGGTCGACGACCGACGCACAGCCCTGGCCCGGCTGGAGGTCGAACAGCGTGACGGCCGCGCCGACGGGCTGAAGCCCGGAAGCTGGCAGGCCAGCATCAAGGATATGGCGACCGGCGAAGCCGGCGAGACCAAGCTGAAGGTCGTCGGCCAGGACGCGAACAAGGAAGGCCACGGCGTCGGCGCCACGGTGCTGAAGAAGCTGCAGAACCCGGACCTGGCGTTCTATAAATTGCAGCAGACGATGTACAAGTTCGCCTTCCTGCTGGTGCCGCTGTCGATCCCGTTCGTGGCCCTGCTGTTCCTGTGGAAGCGCGGGTTCACCCTGTACGACCACGGGGTCTATGTCCTGTATTCGCTGACCTTCATGGCCATGCTGCTGATGCTGATGGTGCTGTCGGCGACGCTGGCGGGGTGGCTGGGGCAGATCGTCATCACCCTGGGGGTGCTGGCCGTGCCGGTGCATATGTTCGCCCAGATGAAGTGCGCCTATTCGTTGTCCTGGTTCTCGGCCCTGTGGCGGACGACGGCGTTGTTGGTGTTCTGCAACATCGTGGTGGGGCTGTTCGTGACGGCCATCGTCTATCTGGGGCTGGGTCACTGAAGACCGGCCTTGCGGCGGCCCCAAATCGGTGAAAGCTAGACGAATGACCAAGCTCTTGATCTCTCGTGCTCACCTTCTCGCCGCCGCCGCCCTTCTTGCTACTTCGGGTGGGGTCGTCCTGATCGGCGGCGCCGCCGTCGCGCAACAGTCCCAGCCCAACATCATGGAGCGGACCGAGTGGGACAATCGCCGCCTGGACCAGCTGGACCGCAATGTGCGCCGGCTGGAGCGCGCCCTGACCCAGAGGAACGCCGCCGGTCAGCCCGTGCTGGTCGAGCCGGACCCCGAGGTGGTGACGCTGCAGGGGCAGTTCGCCCTGATGGATCGGCGGCTGGGCGATCTGGAGGCCACGGTGCGCCGGATCAACGGCGACAACGAGCGGCTGACGTTCCAGCTGGATGAGGCGACGCGCGACAACCAGGCCCTGACCGCACGGCTGACCGAGACCGAGGCGCGTCTCCAGAAGCTGGAAACGGCGGCCGAGCTGAATGCGCCGATCGAGGCGACCTCGCCGACCGGCGATGCGACGCGGGATCTGGCGGCGGCGGTGGCCCTGCTGTCCAGCGACCGGCCGCGCGGGGAGCGGGCGCTGGAGACGGTGATCGCGGCCTGGCCCGATACGCCGCAGTCGCGCGAGGCCAACTCGCGCTTGGGCGACCTGCGGGTCGCAGCCAACGACAAGGCGGGGGCGGTGCCCTATTACGCCGCCGCGCTGAAGGACTGGCCGCGCATCGGCTGGGCGGCGGACACGACGCTGAAACTGGCCGACGCCCTGTTTGCGACCCAGAGGAAACCGCAGGGCTGTGCGGCCCTGGGCGAGTTCACCCGCCGCTATGCGCCCGCCGCCTCTGACCCGCAGAAGGCGCGGGCCGCGCAGTTGAAGACCACGGGCGGGTGCGCCTGACGCCCGACAATGATCTGACGGCGCGAGCGTTCGCGCGGCTGGATGCACGACTGACGCGAGATACGGAGCGGCCTGTCGCCTTGGCCCTGTCGGGGGGCGGGGATTCCATCGCCCTGTTGCGGCTGGCGACCGACTGGGCGCAGTCGCGTGGGCGGCGCGTGCTGGCCCTGACTGTGGATCACCGGCTGAATGCGGAGAGCGGCGGCTGGACGGCGTTCGCTGGAGAGGCCGCGCAGGCGGCGGGGGCCGACTGGCGCGCGCTGAGCTGGGACGGGGACAAGCCGAAGACCGGGCTGACGGCGGCGGCGCGGGCGGCGCGGCATGGGCTGATCGCCGATGCCGCGCGCGAGGCGGGGGCGCGGGTCGTGCTGTTCGCCCACACCGCCGACGACATCGCCGAGGCCGATCTGATGCGGGCGCAGGGCTCGACGCTGGGGCGGGTGCGCGAATGGTCGCCGTCGCCGGCGTGGCCGCAGGGGCGGGGGTTGATGCTGCTGAGACCCTTGCTGGGCGAGCGACGCGGGGTGTTACGGGACTGGCTGGTGCAGCATGGGGCGGACTGGATCGAGGACCCCGCCAACGCCGATCCCAGGTTCGGGCGCAGCCGGGCGCGGCAGGCTCTGGCGGGGCGGGCGCCGGATGTGTCGGATGACGGGCGTGTCGAGGCGGGGCGCGGGCTGGCGATGGACGGCGAGACGATGGTGCGCGCAGACCGCGACATCGGAGCGCGGGCGCTGGCGGCGGCTCTGGTCTGCGTCGGTGGCGGGGGGACGCCGCCGCGTGGCGCGCGGCTTCAGGCTCTGACGACGCGGCTGAAGGCGGGCGAGGAATTCGCTGCGACCCTGTGCGGCGCGCGGGTCGAGGCGGCCGGTGATGGGGTGCGGGTGATGCGCGAGGCGGGCGAGCTGGGGCGGCGGGGGACGGCTCCGCTGGTGCTGGCGCCAGGCGTCGAGGCGGTGTGGGACGGGCGTTTCGCCTTTCGCGCCGAACAGGCGGGATGGTCGGTCGAGGCGGCGCGGGGGCGGCTGGCGAGCCTGTCGGAGGCCGACAGGGCCTGGATCAATCGCCTGCCGACGGCGACACGCGGAGCCTGGCCTGTGTTGATCAGGGACGCAGGCTTGGCGCCGGTTCTTGCAGGCGAAGGGGTCGAACGGCGCGCGCTTGTCGCGGAACGGCTCAGGCTGGCGCTGGACGAAACGACGCACGAAGACGACCTGATTTCCGCCACCCGATAGCGTAACGCTGATTAAGCTCCTATTTTCCCAGGCAGACACATCCAGACCGTCGACCCACTCGGGTTCGCGGACGACCGAGGACCTCAATGAACCTGCGTAATCTGGCGATCACCGGCGTGATCATCCTGGCGCTTCTGGCAGGCTACGCCGCCCTGTCCCAAGGCGGGGCCATGAATGGCGTGGCGGGCCAGCCGCCCGGCGGCAAACCCGAAGTGATGAGCTATTCCGAACTGGTGCAGCGGGTGAACGCCGGCGACGTCAAGCAAGTCACCATCCGTCTGGACAAGGTGAACGGCGAGCTGAAGAACGGCGACCGCTTCACCTCCACGACCGTCTATCCCAACGAACAGCTGGTGGCCCAGATGCTGGCGGCCAACGTCGAGATCGACGCCAAGTCGGGCGGCCAGTCGATCTGGATGAGCCTGCTGCTGGGCATCCTGCCGATCGCGCTGCTGATCGGGGTGTGGATCTTCTTCATGCGCCAGATGCAGGGCGGGGCGAAGGGCGCCATGGGCTTCGGCAAGTCCAAGGCCAAGCTGCTGACCGAGCACAAGGGCCGCAAAACCTTTGACGACGTGGCCGGCGTGGACGAGGCCAAGGACGAACTGCAGGAGGTCGTCGACTTCCTGAAGGATCCGGGCAAGTTCCAGCGCCTGGGCGGCAAGATCCCCAAGGGCGCGCTTCTGGTGGGCCCTCCCGGCACCGGCAAGACGCTGCTGGCCCGTGCGGTCGCGGGTGAAGCCGGCGTGCCCTTCTTCTCGATCTCGGGCTCGGACTTCGTCGAGATGTTCGTCGGCGTCGGCGCGTCGCGGGTTCGCGACATGTTCGAACAGGCCAAGAAGAATGCGCCCTGCATCATCTTCATCGATGAGATCGACGCCGTCGGTCGTCATCGCGGCGCCGGCCTGGGCGGCGGCAACGACGAGCGCGAACAGACGCTGAACCAGCTGCTGGTCGAGATGGACGGCTTCGAAGCCTCCGAGAACATCATCCTGATCGCCGCCACCAACCGTCCCGACGTGCTGGACCCGGCCCTGCTGCGTCCCGGCCGTTTCGACCGTCAGGTGGTGGTGCCGAATCCGGACGTCTCGGGCCGCGAACGCATCCTGCGCGTCCACATGAAGGACGTGCCCCTCGCCGCCGACGTCAACACCAAGACCATCGCGCGCGGCACGCCCGGCTTCTCGGGCGCCGACCTGGCCAATCTGGTCAATGAGGCGGCGCTGACGGCGGCCCGCAAGGATCGTCGCATGGTCACCCAGCGTGACTTCGAAGACGCCAAGGATAAGGTGCTGATGGGCGCCGAGCGTCGCTCCATGGCCATGAACGAGGAAGAAAAGCGCCTGACCGCCTATCACGAGGCCGGTCACGCCATCGTCGCCATGAACGTCAAGATGGCCGACCCTGTCCACAAGGCGACCATCGTCCCGCGCGGCCGGGCGCTGGGCATGGTCATGCAGTTGCCGGAAGGCGACCGCTATTCGATGAAATACCAGCAGATGATCGACCGGATCGCCATCATGGCCGGCGGTCGCGTGGCCGAGGAACTGATCTTCGGCAAGGAGAACATCACCTCCGGCGCCTCGTCGGACATCGAACAGGCGACCAAACTGGCCCGCGCCATGGTCACCCGCTGGGGCTTCTCCGAGAAGCTGGGCACGGTGGCTTACGGCGAGAACCAGGAAGAGGTCTTCCTGGGCCACTCGGTCGCCCGCAGCCAGAACGTCTCGGAAGAGACGGCCCGCACCATCGACGAAGAGGTTCGTCGTCTGGTGTCCGCAGGCTGGGACGATGCGCGTCGCATCCTGACCACCAAGGCCGAGGACCACGAGAAACTGTCCCAGGCCCTCTTGGAATACGAGACGATGTCGGGCGAGGAGATCAAGGACCTGCTGGAGAAGGGCGTCGCGCCGAACCGCGACGAGAACAACTTCCCCAACGCCGGACCTTCGGTCTCGGTGCCGGTGACGCCGGTGTCGGACGGAACCGACATCGAGGTGCCGGTCGCCGCCCCCGCCGCGACCAGCGTGCCGACGGTTCACTGAACCGAGGTTCAGGTCTAAATGAAGAAGCCCGCCGGGAGAGCGATCTCCCGGCGGGTTTTTCTTTGGGACGATGCCCTCTCTCTACGCCGTCATCCTCGGGCTCGACCCGAGGATCGGCTGCGGATCGGGCTCTGCGGCGCCTTTGACGAAATGCGGCCACGCCGTCACCCTCGGGTCGAGCCCGAGGGTGACGGCGTAGGTGTGACGAACAAGTTTGTATTACAGACAAGTCTATGACATATGGTGCTCTCAATCTGAGGAGGGGGCGTCATGTCGGTGTCTGGAAGGGATCAAGCCGAGCGGCTGCACGGGCTCGATGCGTTGAGGGGCGGTGCGCTGTTGCTTGGCGTCGTGCTGCACGCCAGCCTGTCCTTCTTCCCGCAGCAGATCTGGATCGTGGCGGACGACAGTCGGTCGATCGGCGCGGCGTGGCTGTTTTTCGCCATCCATCTGTTTCGGATGACGGCCTTCTTCCTGATCGCAGGCCTGTTCGCCCATATGATGCTTGCGCGGCGGGGCTGGATCGGGTTCGCCAAGGATCGGGCGATGCGGATCGCCGGGCCGTTGGCGGCCTTCTGGTTTCCGGTCATGGCGGGGATCGTCTTGGCCCTGGTCTGGAACGCCCATGCCAACGGTCTTGTCACGCCGGGCGCGCCGCCGCCCCCGCCGCCGACCTACGACTGGACCAACTTTCCGCTGACCCATCTGTGGTTCCTGTGGGTGCTGACGCTGTTCTACGCCGCCGTGCTGATCCTTCGCGCGGTCTTCTCTGCGGTGGATCGCAAGGGGCGGTTGGGGCCGGTATTGGACACGATCACCGGGGGCCTGGTCGGACCCTGGACGCCCGTCGGGCTGGCCGCGCCGCTGGCCTTGGCCCTGTGGCTGGACCCGAAATGGATCGCCTTCTTCGCCGTGCCGACGCCGGATGCGGGCGTGATCCCGCACACCTCGGCCCTGGTCGGGTTCGGCCTCGCCTTCGGTCTGGGCTTCATGCTGGATCGTCGGCGCGACCTGCTGGGGCGGATCGCCAGATGGTCGCCGTTGTTCCTGATCGTGGCGGCGATCTCGGGCGTCGCCGCCTATGTCCTGGCGGGCGGACCGAACATTGCGCCGATGACCGCGCCGACCGGCGCCAAGGCGCTGGCCGCCGCCGTGACGGCCCTGGCGGTCTATGCCTCGGCCCTGGCCGCCATGGGGCTGTGCCTGCGGTTCCTGTCGGGACGCAGCCCGGTCCGGCGCTACCTCTCGGACGCCTCCTACTGGGTCTATATCGTGCACCTGCCGCTGGTCATGCTGGCCCAGGTCTGGGTGCAGGACTGGGCCGGCCCGTGGGGGCTGAAACTGGCCGGCGTTTCGCTGGGCGTCTTCGCCGTCTGCCTGGTCTCGTACGAACTGCTGATCCGCCACAGTTTCATGGGCCGCTGGCTGAACGGGCGACGCGTGCCGTGGCGCAACAAGCCGACGCCCGCCCTGGTCCCCGCCGAATAGCTTGCCAACCCCGACGGCGGCGTTCATCCGAGAACGTGCGCCGGTCGCACAGGAATCACGCCGATGTCCGACAAGTCCCGCAGCACGCCCGAAGCCGACCTGGCCTTTCTGAAGGCCATCGTTCAGGGCGGAAACAATCCCAAGGCGACCCTGACGCTGGGCGTGGCCTATTTAGCCGGCGGCCTGCTGTACGGGCTGCAGTGCCTGTTCCACGTCGGCCAGGCCGTCGGCTGGGTGCGCTGGCCGGGCCTGGCCAATCTGGCCTTCGTGATCGGGATCACCGTGGCCTTCCTGATCGTGCTGACCTGGGCCATCCGAGAGGATCGCAAGATCGGGACGGCGGGGCCCATCGTGACCCGGACCCTGAATGCGGCCTTCAGCGGGGCGGGCATGGCGAACCTGGCGATCATCATCGTGTTCGGCGTCGGCGCGGCGCGGGACAAGGATTTCGCCGTCTGGCTCTATTATCCGGCGATGATCTTCGCCCTGCAGGCGGCGGCCTGGTTCGTGGCCTGGAACCTCAGGAAGAAGCCCTGGATGCTGGCGGCTTCGATCGGGGGCTGGATCACGGCCGTGGCGCTGGGGCTGCTGGTGCGCGAGCCGGTGATCTACCTCTATGTCTGCACCGCCGCCCTGTTCGCCCTCTTCGCCGGGCCGGGCTGGATCATGACGCGCGCGGCCTTGCAGACGCGCGCCGTCGATGCGGACGCCGGCTGATCCATGGGGCTGAACGATCTCGGCAGGATCGACGAGGTCATCCACGGCCGCATGCGGCTGGGGATCATGGTCTATTTAGCCGACGCCGAGGCCGCCGACTTCACCGAGTTGAAGACGGTGCTGGAGGCGACGCAAGGCAATCTGTCCGTCCATATCAAGAAGCTGGAGGAGGCGGGCTATGTCGCCGTGGCCAAGAGCTTCGTGAACAACAAGCCTCTGACCCGCGTGTCGATCACGCCCGCCGGCCGCAAGGCCTTCGCCGCCTATCTGGAGGCGTTGGGCGGACTGATCGGGCGTTAGTCGCCGCCGAGTGTTTCCGGGTGCTCTACCATGACCGGCGTCAGTCGGCGTTCCGCGCCCGAGGGGTCGGTCCAGTCGATGGTGTGGCCTTCCACCAGGCCGATCAGGCCTGCGCCGACGTGCGACAGGACCGAGACCTTGCCGGCGTCGATGTCGGCCTGATGCGGCAGGACGATCTGGATGCGGCGCGGCTCGGGCGAGCGGCTGTCGATATAGTGCAGCCAGCGGTGAAGCGGGGTGGCGCCGGACGGGCGGTCGCCGGGGGTGCAGACGATGGCGCGCTCAAGCTCTTGTTGCAGCAGTCCGGCGACGCCCTCGCCGGGCATGTCGCCCACGAGGCGGGACAGGGCGTCGAAGTCATCGGCGCTGAGGAAGATGTCGGGACGGGCGGATGTGGCGGTGGAGGGGGTCATGGAAGGTCTCTCGCTTGATCGCGAGCGTCCGCACGCCGTGACATGACGGCGAGGGCGCTGGCGGTTTTCAGGGGGTGGATCGATGCCCGGAACGGGGCGAAAGGCGCGCGGCCGTTCCGGGTCAGTCGCCTGCGACGAGGCGTCCTGCGTAAGAAAGGCGTCGAGCCTGGCTGACGGGCTGAGTGATCACGGCTAGAGGCTGGTCCCATGGCCCATGAAAGTCAAACCGCGCGGACGGCCGCCTTGTCGCAGGTGATGGGGATCGTCAACGTGACGCCCGACAGTTTCTCGGACGGCGGGCGGTGGGCCTCGACGCAAGGCGCGGTGGATCAGGCCCTGCGGCTGGTCGCCGAGGGGGCGGATGTGCTGGACATCGGCGGCGAGAGCACGCGACCGGGCGCCGAGCCGGTGGGCGAGGGCGAGGAGATCGACCGGGTCGCGCCGGTGGTCGCCGCGATCCGCGCGCGGTGGGACGGCGTGATCAGCATCGACACGATGAAGCCGGCCGTGGCGCGCGCCGCTGTCGCGGCCGGGGCGACGATGTGGAACGATGTGACGGCGCTGGGCCAGGCGCCCGACAGTGCGGCGGTCGCGGCCGAGCTGAGGTGCGACGTGGTGCTGATGCACATGAAGGGCGAACCGCGGACGATGCAGGCGGACCCGCGCTATGACGACGTGGTGGCCGAGGTGCGGAACTATCTGCGCGGGCGGGCCGAGGCGGCGATGGCGGCGGGCGTGGCGCGCGAGCGAATCTGGCTGGATCCCGGCATCGGCTTCGGCAAGACGCTGGACCACAATCTGGCGCTGACGGCGGGGTTGGGGGCGCTGGTCGATCTGGGGTTCCCGGTGCTGTATGCCGCCAGCCGCAAGCGGACGATCCAGGCGATCGATCAGACGGCGACCCTGGCGACCGACCGGCTGGGCGGGTCGCTGGCCCTGGCGCTGGAAGGCGTGCGGCGGGGCGCGCGGATGGTGCGGGTCCACGACGTGCGCGAGACGGTGCAGGCGCTGAAGGTCCAGGCGGCGGTGATGGCGGCGGGTTGAAGCCCCGCGACGTCTGGTCGCGGCTGGTGTAGAGGCGGCGAAAGCAACAACCTGGGTCCGCGTCCATGCCCCTGACCTCTTACATCGCCCCCATCGTCATGCTGGCCCTGTCGAACGTCTTCATGACCTTCGCCTGGTACGGACATCTGAAGTTCGATCACAAGCCGCTGTGGCTGTTGGTCATGGCCAGTTGGGGCATCGCCTTCTTCGAATACTGGCTGGCGGTGCCGGCCAACCGGATCGGCCATCAAGTCTATTCGGCGGCGGAGCTGAAGACGATGCAGGAGGTGATCACCCTGCTGGTCTTCGCCGGCTTCTCGGTGCTGTATCTGGGCGAGAAGCTGACGGTGAACCATCTGGTCGGGTTCGCCTTCATCGGCCTGGGCGCCTTCTTCATCTTCAAGGGGCCGCTCGGAGCCTGATCGCGGCTTGCTCATGACGGCGGCCTGTTCCATCTGGTCGTCATGTCCTGGGTGATGTCGATCAATCCGTGGGCGACGCTGGTCGTCGCCGGTCTGCTGGAGGTCCTGTGGGCCTCGGGTCTCAAGAATGTGGGCGTCAGCCGGCCGTGGACCTCGCTGGGGGTGCTGGTCGCCTTGGCAGGCAGCATGGTCCTGTTGTGGGTCGCCACGCAGAAGCTGCCGATCGGCACGGCCTATGCGGTCTGGACCGGCATCGGGGCCGTCGGGGCGGCCGTTGTAGGGATACTGGTCTATGGCGAGCCGGCGACGGCGGTGCAGGCGGTGTGCATCCTGCTGATCGTGGCGGGCATCGTCGGGCTGAAACTGTTTTCGGGAGCGGCGGCATGAGCGCTCAAGCAGACGCCCGCCGCGCGGGCGGCGGTAGCGCCAGAAACATGGGCCGGGTGCTGATCCTGGCGGGGTCCGACAGCGGCGGCGGCGCGGGCATCCAGGCCGACATCAAGGCGGTGACCATGATGGGCGGGTTCGCCGCCACCGCCATCACGGCCATCACGGTGCAGAACACATTGGGGGTTCACGGCGTCTATCCGTTGCCGCTGGACCTGATCGCGGCCCAGGCGCGGGCGGTGCTGGAAGACATCGGCACGGATGCGTTCAAGACCGGCATGCTGGGCTCTGTCGAGGTGGTCGAGACGGTCGCCGCCCTGCTGGACGAAGCCGACGCCCCGGCCGTGGTCGATCCCGTCATGGTGGCCAAGGGCGGCCATCCGCTGTTGCCCGATGCGGCGGTCGAGGCGGTGAAATCGCTGATGATCCCGCGCGCGGCCCTGCTGACGCCCAATGCGCCCGAGGCCGAGGCCTTGACCGGGTTCGCCGTCCACGATCTGGACGGCCAGAGGCGGGCGGGCGAGGCCCTGCTGGCGATGGGCGCGCGGGCGGTGCTGATGAAGGGCGGCCATGTGTCGGGGCCGACGGTGATCGACCTGTTGATGACCGGCGACGGCGAAACGGTGCTGGAGGCCGAACGGATCGACACCCGCCACACCCACGGCACCGGCTGCACCCTGGCCAGCGCCTGCGCGGCCGGGCTGGCGCTGGGGCGGCCGCTGGAGGTCGCGGTGGCCGAAGCCTGGGCCTATGTCGGCGAGGCCATCCGCCGCGCGCCCGGCCTGGGCGGCGGCCACGGGCCGCTGGATCACGGCTGGCCGGTGCGGGGGTGAGCGATCTGGAGGCGCGGCTGGCCGACATCGTGCGCGCCGACGCCGGGCTGATGCATGTGCTGACGACGGTGCGGGCGCTGGATCTGCCGGATTGGCGGCTGGTGTCGGGGGCGGTCTATCAGGCGGTGTGGAATGTGAAGACGGGTCGGCCGGCGGGGTATGGGGTGAAGGATTACGACCTGGCCTATTTCGACGGGTCGGACCTGTCCTACGAGGCCGAGGACGTCGTCATCAAACGCGTCGCCGCCGCCTTCGACGAACCGTTCCGCAGCCAGGTCGAGGTGCGCAACCAAGCGCGGGTGCATCTGTGGTTCCAGGATCGGTTCGGCGAACCCTATGAGGCGCTGGGATCGACGGACGAGGCCCTGGGGCGGTTCGTGGCGCCGACCTTCGCGGTCGGGGTGCGGCTGGAGGCCGACGATGCGATCAGCATCGCCGCGCCGTTCGGGCTGGAGGACGTGTTCGCGATGACGATCCGGCCCAATCCGAACCGGCCGCTGGCCAGGGGTTGGGCTAGGACCATCGAGAATGCACAGGGACGCTGGCCCGAGTTGACCGTTCTTCAGGTCTGATATGCACGCAGCTACTTTTGCTCGCGAAGCTGCTTTAAGGCCCAGTTCTTAGGGCCAAGCTCCTGAAGGCTTGGGTCGATCCTGATGCCAGACTCCACGAGGTCGAACTCGTCATCGATCCAGTAGAAGACATCAAGCACGCCGCTGTAGCCGGGCAGATCGAAGAACTCCGAAGCGAGCAGCAGGCCGTCCCTCACCTGCGCCTTGGGGTCGGCTCCATTTTCGATGGCCAAAGCGATCTGGGATCGAATGATCCTCAGCAGGCCCGGCTTGTCAGTGGGGTCGATGGACAACTCTCGAAGGATCGCATCGACCAGTGTTGCAGCTTCCTGCCACTCCTCATCGCGCAGGATGGCGAGAGCGACAACGGCGTCCGAGGTCATCCCAAGGGTCAGAAGATCGTCCGCCCAGCGACGCTCTACATCAATTCCCAGGATCTCTTGTGCACAGTTGCGGAGGACGAATCTCGCCCAAGGAGACCGTAACGCGGGCGGGAGATCAGCTTCGACCATGAAAGCAGTTAAGGGCCAAATAGCCCGAATATACAAACAGAGTTGCGTTGCTCTGTGGCTCCAGATCGGCCTGCCTAACTCCAGGCGTCGCGGGGCTGCTTCCCTTAGAACGGGCCGTGCTTGCCGTTCGAGGAGAACTCGGGCGGGGCGGCCTTGTGGATGTATTGTTCGGCGACCAGCCAGGCCTTGAACGGGCGCAGGCAGCCCAGGCACATGGCGATCAGGATCGGCAGGGTGACGACCAGATGAACCCAGATCGGCGGGTGGACGGTGAAGTCGAACACCATCAGCAGGATCATGCCGATGATCCCCACCGCCGACATGACGAAGAACGCCGGGCCGTCCGCCGGGTCGGCGAAGGCGTAGCTGAGGCCGCATTCGGGGCAGTCGGTCTGAAGCGTCAGATAACCCTTGAACAGAGGCCCCTTGCCACAGCGGGGGCAACGACAGGCCAGGCCGGTCTTGAGGGTGCTGAGGCGAGGGTAATCGGTCATGGGACCACCTTATGCGCCCTGAAGGCGGTCCTGTCGCGTGGACCGGTTGTCCTATCGTTCACTGGCGCCTCTTCTTTCGTCATCCTCCGGCAAGCCGCGTCTTCGCGGCGCAGACCGGGGGACCCAGCGGCGCCGAAGGCGATGCGTCCGCTGCACCATGCCGAAAGATAAAAACCGCGACAGGTTCGCGCTCGCGCGCGCCGCTGGGCCCCCCGGTCTCGCTGCGCTCGCCGGAGGATGACGAAAGGAAAACGCGTCAGATCCGTAGAACTACGGTCAACGTCGGTTAACCGCGATTAAAGGCCTTGTGGGGCATGGGTCGGGAGATATGTCCGGTGCCTCGCCGACCAAGCGCATGCTGAAGACGACTGTGGCCGCCGCCACGGCGGGCGCCGTCGTGTTTGCGCCCATGGCGCCGCTGGCCCAGGAAGTCGGCCGGTCGCGCGATCCGCTGTCGATCAGCATCGGCCAGAACGACACCTTCACCCGCGTCGAATTCGGCGGCGTCATCGGGGTGCGCTCACGCGTCAGCCGCGAGGGCGACAAGGTCGTGGTGCGGATGGGCACGACGGCCGCGCCCGACGTGTCGCGCCTGAGGGTCGATCCGCCCACAGGGGTGAAGTCGGTCGAGACGCGCATGGCGCGGGCGGGCGGCACGGACCTGATCCTGACGCTGGAGGAGGGGGCGGACGCCCGCTCCGGCGTCGCGGACGGTGCGGTGTGGCTGAACCTCTATGCGCCCGGCAAGGCGCCGGAAGGCGGCGACGCGGCCGCGCCGCAGACGACCAAGGCCGTCGTGCCGGTGCGGGCCGAATCCAGCGAACAGAAGACCGTCCTGACCTTCGACTGGGGGGCGCCCGTGGGGGCCGCCGTCTTCCGCCGGGGCGATGCGGTGTGGATCGTGTTCGACACGGCCGCGCGCATGGACATGACCGGGGCGAAGGCTCTGGGACCGGCCAAGGACGCGCACTGGGCGGCGGGGCCAGGCTATACGGCCATGCGGATCGCCGCGCCCGAAGGGTTGGGCGTTTCGGCGCAGGGCCAGGGCGGAACCTGGACCGTCACCCTCGGCGGGGTCCAGGCGGCGGTCGAGGGCGTCGAGGTGGATCGTTCCGACGACGGCGCGCCGGTGCTGGTGGCGCAGATGGCCGGGGCGACCAAGGCGATCTGGCTGACCGATCCGCTGGTCGGGGACCGATTCGCGGCGGTGACGGCGCTGGCGCCCGGCAAGGGGTATGCGGGCGGGCGCCGCACGGTCGACCTGACCTTGATCCCGACGGCGCAAGGCCTGGCGGTCGAGACCGGGGCCGATGATCTGAAGATCGAGGCGGCGGGCGATCTGGTGACGCTGAGCCGGCCCAAGGGGCTGACGCTGTCGGCGCCGACGGCGGGGCTGGAGACCGGCGACCAGGCGGCCGACGCGCCGAAGCGGGCGGCCTATCCGGCGCTGACCGACGAAACCTGGGCGACAACGGGCGAGGCGGGATTCTCCGATCGCTATCGCCGGCTGCAGGACGCGGCGGGGCTGGAAACCATCGCGGCGAGCGACAATCCTCGCGCCCCGATCGAGGCGCGGATGGCGCTGGCGCGGTTCCTGGTCGGGTCGGGCCTGAACTATGAGGCCATCGGCGTGCTGAACGCCCTGATCGCCAAGGCGCCCAATTTGCAGGGCGAACCGGAGGTGCGGGGCCTGCGCGGCGTGGCGCGCGTCGGCATAGGACGGCTGGAAGAGGCCCAGGTCGATTTCTCGGGCGCCGCCCTGACCAACGACCCGGCGACCAAGGTCTGGCTGGGCTATATCGCCTCGGAGATGGGCGACTGGGAGGGGGCGCGCAGGAACTTCGCCGCGGGGGCCTCGGTAATCGACAGTTTCCCCAAGGAATGGCGCGCGCGGTTCGGCGCGGCCCACGCCATGGCGGCCATACAGTTGAACGACCTGCCCGCCGCCCAGCAGCTGCTGGCCTATGTGTTCAGCCAGGATGCCCCGGCGGTCGATCAACTGACGGCGCGGCTGGTGCAGGCGCGGATGTTCGACCTGAACGGCGACAAGGACCGGGCGCTGGCGATCTACAAGGCCGTGGCGCGCGCCCCGCTGGACGGGATCGCGACGCCGGCCAAACTGGGGGCCATCAGCCTGGAGCTGGACAAGGGCGCGATCACGCCGGATCAGGCGACGGCGCAACTGGAACAGTTGAAGTGGCGCTGGCGCGGGGACGCGACCGAGATGGCGGTCGTGCGCAAGCTGTCGGGCATCTATCTGCAACAGGGGCGATACCGCGAGGCGCTGGATGCGTTGCGCGGGGCCGGCAAGCGGATGGCGGGCGTGCCGGGCGCGGCCGAGGTTCAGGCCGACCAGTCCAACGCCTTCCGCGCCCTGTTCCTGGAAGGGGCGGCGGACGGGTTGCAGCCGGTGCAGGCGCTGGCGCTGTTCTATGATTTCCGCGAACTGACGCCCATCGGGGCCGACGGCGACGAGATGGTGCGCCGCCTGTCGCGCCGCCTGATCGACGTCGACCTGCTGGACCAGGCCGCCGAACTGCTGAAACACCAGGTGGACGAGCGGCTGGACGGGGTGGCCAAGGCCCAGGTCGCCACCAATCTGGCCACCGTCTATCTGATGGATCGCCAGCCGGAGAAGGCGCTGCAGGCCATCTGGGGCTCGCGCACCACCCTGTTGCCCGCCGCGATGAACAGCGAGCGCCGGGCGCTGGAGGCCCGCGCCTTGATGGACCTGGGCCGGTTCGACCATGCGCAGGAGGTGCTGGATCGCGACCAGTCGAACCCGGCGCGCGAGGTGCGGGCCGACATCTTCTGGAAGCAGCAGAAATGGGCCGATGCGGCGCCGGTCTATGAGGCGCGGCTGGGCGAACGGTACAAGGCGGCGGGGGCGCTGACGCCGGCCGAGGAAAGCTGGCTGATCCGGGCGGGCGTGGGCTATTCGCTGAGCGGCGACCGGGCCGCGCTGCAAAGGCTGAGCGGCCGCTATGCGCCCTTCGTCGCCGGGGCGCGGTCGGGTCCAGCCATCCGCGTCGCGCTGGACGACAGTCTGTCGGGCGTGGCGGGGACGGGCGACTTCGCCAACCTGTCCAGCCAGGCGGACACCTTCGTCGGCTGGGTCAACAGCGCCAAACAGGCGTTCAGAAAAGAAGCGGAAGCGAAAGCCGCCGCCTGAAAAGAAAACGGGCGGAGATCGCATCGCGACCCCCGCCCGTCGAGCTTTGCCGATCCTGCATCGCAGGACCGAAAGGGCTTAGCCGTTGACGGCGTCCTTCAGAGGCTTGGAGACGCGGAAGCGCACGGCCTTGGAGGCGGCGATCTTGATGGTCGCGCCGGTGGCCGGGTTGCGGCCTTCGCGCTCGGCGCGGGCGGCGGTGTCGAAGACGCCCAGGTTCGAGATGCGGATGTCGCCGCCCGACTTCAGGGTCGAGTGGATGTTTTCGACGATGGCGGTCAGCACCTTGCCGGCGTCGGCCTGCGAGACACCGGCGTCTTTGGCGACGGCGGCGATCAGTTCGGCTTGAGTGGTCATAAGAAGCGTTTCCAGTGTTAGTCGCCCGATTCAGGGCGAGGACCGGGGGATCAACACGGATTTTGACGGGCTTTGCAAGCGTCTATGACGCTGAAAGCCATATGGGCCGGGGGATTATCCGGTACCGGACGCTCGCTGGAAGCTCTCGACCAGGCTTCCGGCGACCAGTCGCCAGCCGTCCACCAGCACGAAGAAGATCAACTTGAACGGCAGGGACACCACCACCGGAGGCAGCATCATCATACCCATGGACATCAGCACGCTGGCCACCACCAGATCGATCACAAGGAACGGAACGAAAAGGAGAAATCCGATTTCGAACGCCTTCTTCAGCTCGCTGATCATGAAGGCCGGGGTGACCACGCGCAGGGGCAGTTCCTGGACGTTCTGGGGCGGTTCGATGTTGCTGAGGCGGGTGAACAGGGCGAGGTCGCCGCGGTCCACCTGGGCCAGCATGAAGGTTTTCACGGGTTCCGACGCCAGATCGAAGGCCTGGGGCAGTTCGATCTGCTGATCCATCAGCGGGCGGATGCCCGAATCATAGGCGTCCTGCCAGGTTGGGGCCATGACGATGGCGCTGAGGAACAGCGCCAGGGACACCAGGACGGCGTTCGGCGGCGACTGCTGCATCCCCAGCGCCGTGCGCAACAGCGACAGGACGACGATGATCCGCACGAAGCTGGTGGTCATGATGACGATGGACGGCGCCAGCGACAGCACGGTCATCAGCCCGACCAGCTGGACCACGCGCTGGGTCAGGCCGGCGCCGGTGCCCAGGTCGATGTTGAGCGCCGAACCGCTCTGAGCCGCCTGCTGGGCCAGGGCCGCGACGGGCCAGGCCAGGCACACCAGGGTGGTGAACAGCGACAGCAGGGCCGCGCGTTTGATCTCTGCGCCCGTGGGGGTGTTGAAGATGCTCTCCCTCCCCCGGCGGGGGAGGGTGGCCGAGCGGCGCGAGGCCGGGTGGGGGCGGCAGGGCGACGCATCACGGACCTGTCCTGCCTCCGGTAGTGCGGCCTTGCCAGGCCGCCCCCACCCCGTCGCTGCGCGACGACCCTCCCCGGAGCGGGGAGGGAGAGGGGTGTTGCGGCGGCTCACTTGCCCACTCCGGTCTGGCGCGGTTCGATCAGCTCGCGACCTTCGCCCAGCAGGATCAGCCGTTCCTCGTCATCGACGCGGACCAGGACCAGGCGGCGGGCGGGATCCAGGACCAGGGTCTCGACCACCTGAAGCCGGCGGGCGCCGCGTTCGGCGCTGAGCTTGGCCAGCAGCTGAGGCGCATAGCGGCGCGCGGCCCAGGCCACGATCCCGATCAGGCCGAGGGTGAAGGCCAGGCCGAAGACCGCCCGGACGAGATCGAGGAAATTCATGACGCTTTGAGGCCCCGCGCAGTCGGCGCTTAGAAGGCGAATGTTAACCACCACGGTTAACGAGGCGTTGAGATAAGAGGTTATTAACCATGCAGGCGGCATTTTCTGCCCATTGCGCGCATCCGCGTCGCACGGGAGATCGCCATGGGCGTCGCCGACATACCGCTGCTGGGGCAGATCAAGGGCCGGCTTGGCTGGCTGGACGAGCGTCAGCGCGTCATCGCCGAGAACGTCGCCAACGCCGATACGCCGGGCTTCGTCGGCCGCGACCTGAAGCAGCCGACCGACTTCGCCGCCGCCATGCGGTCGGGCGGGGGGTTGCAGATGGTGCGCACCAACGCCGCCCATATCGCGCCCGCGGGGTCGCCTGTGCGGTTCGATCCGACCAAGTCGCCCGATTCGGAGACCACGTTGGACGGCAACTCGGTCGTGGTCGAGGAGCAGATGCTGAAGATGGCCGAGAGCCGCATGGCCTATGACGCCGCCATCGGCTTCTACCAGAAATCCATGTCCATGATCCGCATGGCCGCCAAGCGGCCCGGCGGCTGAAGAAGGACTGACCCATGCCTGATCCCATCGCGCCCTCGAACAGCACCATGGCCGTGGCGGCCTCGGCCCTGAAGGCCCAGCAGTCGCGCATGCGCGTCATCGCCGAGAACATCGCCAACGCCCAGTCGACGGCCCGCACCCCGGGCGGCGAGCCCTATCGCCGCCAGATTCCCGTCTTCCAGGCGCGCGAGGTCGACGGGGCGACGGGGGTTACCCTGGCCGAGGTCCGGCCCGACCAGGGTGAGTTCAAGATGGACTACGACCCGTCGCACCCGGCCGCGAACGCCCAGGGCTATGTGATGCGGCCGAACGTGGACACCCTGGTCGAGGCCATGGACATGCGCGAGGCGCAGCGCGCCTATGAGGCCAATCTGAACGTCATCGAGACGGCGCGGTCGATGGACAGCCGCACCCTCGACATCATCAAACGCTGAGGACTAGGCCATGAACCCGATGATGGCCGCCAAGGCCTATGCCGCCGTCCAGGGCGGCGCCATGCCGACCGGGCTTTCCGGCGCAGCGCAAGCGCCCGGCGACGGCGGCTTCGCCGACCTGGTCAAGAACGCCATGACTGACATGACCCAGCAGTCGCGTGCGGCCGAGACCCAGATGACGAAATCGGTCCAGGGGCAGGGCAATCTGATCGACGTGGTGACCGCGCTCAGCTCGGCCGAGGCGTCGTTGGAGACGGTGATCTCGGTGCGCGACCAGGTGATTTCCGCCTACAAGGAAATCATGGCGATGCCGATCTGAGGGCGGCTCAGAAGTAGCGTTCGCCGATCCTCAGGGTGTCGCCCGGCGAGACGCGGGTGTCGGCGGTCAGCGGCTGAGGCTCTTCGGTCTGTGAACCTGCGCGGCGGACGAAGACCCGGCGCGCATTGGCGCGGTAGGTGAAGCCTTGGGCCGTCGCCACGGCGTTCAGCACCGTCAGGTCCGGGACATAGGGGTATTCGCCCGGCCGGTTGACCTCGCCCAGGATGTAGATGGGCCGATAGGTCAGGACCTGGGCCATGACGCGCGGCTGGTTCAGATAGCCCTGGCTCAAGGCCTGAGTGACGGCGTCCTGAAGCTGGGCGACCGTCAGGCCGGCGGCCTGGACTTCGCCGATCAGGGGCAGGGCGACCTTGCCTTCGGCGTTGACGACGAACTCGCCACCCAGCGCCTCCTCGCCGAAGACGTCGATGCGCACCTTGTCGGCGGAGGCCAGACGATAGTCCGAGACCGTTTGAGGCGCGAAGCCGGCCAGGGCGAACGCCAAGGCGAACATCAGGGCCAGGCCGGTCATGCCGGTGCGCAGTCCTCGCCGCATGTCGGCCCTCCCTCCCATTGCCTGGGTGTGGAGGCTAAACGCGTCGGTTGTTTGGGTCTAGGACCGATCCGACAGGATGTCCCGTCCTAGAATTCTTTGCGCCAGATCGCGGGCCTGGCCGCGCAGGTCGGGCACGGCGGTCATCTCCCAGAAGGCGCCGCGCGTCAGGGGGCCGATGGCGTGCAGGCCCTGCGCCGGTGCGCCCGCGCCGTCCAGCAGACCGCCGTCGTCATCCACCTGCAAGCCTAGGCCAAGAGGATCAGGACGGCCGTAGCCCTTGTCGAGGATGTCGCGGATCATCGGCTCGGTGCTCTTGCCGATAACGCCCAGCGGGCCGGTGCAGTTGACCACCAGGTCGAACCGGTCACGGATGGCGCGCTTCTTCCCGCGCGGCCGCCAGGAGACCTCGATTACGTCGGTGGTCTTCAGCTCGGTCAGCTTGCCGGCCAGGATGGTCAGTTCGCCGCCGGCCAGCATGGAGTGGATGTCACGGGCCGCGCCGGGCGACAGGCGGTGGCGATGCACGTCCCACAGGGGGCGCAGATGGCGCAGGAAGCGGCTACGCTGGCTTTGCGACCACCCGCGCCAGATGTCGCGGGCGGAATGGCGCAGGCGGTCGAACACCGCACGCCAGTCGGCCTCGGCCGTGGCGGCGCGGACCTGTCGCAGGATCTGGGCGGGGCTGCCGGAGAAGGCGCCGACGAAGGGCGCTGGCGGGACGGTGGCATGAGCGCGGGGCAGGAGGCCGTGACGCGACAGGGCGGTCAGCCGTCGCCCCGGTCGGCGCAGCGTCAGGGCCGCATCCACCATCGTCAGGCCTGAACCGATCAGCAGGACGTTGCGCGCGTCGCCGACCGACTGGGGATCGAACCGCCAGGGGTTCTCGATATAGGCGGGAGAGTTCCGAACCTCGGCCTCGACGCCGGGGGGCGAGGCGGGTTCCAGATTGCCCAGGGCCAGCACCACCTGATCGGCCGTGACCTCTCCGTCGCTGGCAGCGATATGCCAGGTATCGCCTTGACGATCGATGGAGCGGGCCTCGCCGCCGATCAGGGTCAGCCGGTCGGGCGCGTCGTCCAGCGCCTCGTCCAGCAGAAAGCGCAGATATTCGCCATAGACGCCGCGGGTGATGAAGCCGTCCTGGGCGCGCCATGACGGCTGTTCCGCCAGCCAGTCGGCCAGATGACCCGGCTGGTCGGGAAAGGCGCTCATATTGTCCAGCCGCACGTTCAGCAGATGGCCGGGATTGCCGGTGTCATAGGCGGTGCCGGGACCGAAGACGCCGCGTCGTTCGATCAGGGTGACGCGCACGTCGGGCGAGGCCTTGAGCAGATTGACGGCGGTCAGAAGGCCGCTGAAACCCGCGCCGACGATGGCGACATGCGGTCCATTCTGCTGCGGCACTGGCGTCCCCGTTCCGGTTTGCGTCCGTGTCGATAGAACACGGCGGGCGGGGTCGGATCATGGCGATAAAAACCTATCTGACCAGTAGGAATAACGTGATTAGGATTTGGCCGGCAGGTCTTCGGCGCGGCGGCGGCGGGCGTCGCGGATGTCGCGCAGGGCCAGGGGCAGCAGGGTCCAGGGCTCGACGCAGTAGCGGACGAACAGGCGTTTCGGATCGTGAAACAGGCGATAGGCCCATTCGATTCCGGCCCGCCCCATCCAGCGGGGCGCCGCGCTCTGAACGCCCGCCTCATAGTCGAAGGCGGCGCCGACCGACAGGATGACGCAATCGGGCAGGCGCTCGAAGTTGTCGTCGATCCACAGCTCCTGGCGCGGCATTCCCATGCCGACGAACAGGATGTGCGGCTGGAAGGCTTTGATCTGGGCGAGGACGGCCGCGTTCTCGGGCCCGTCGCGATGGGCGTCGAAGAAGCCGTGGTGGATGGCGATGTCGGCGCCGGGATAGCGGGCCGTCAGCCTGCGGGCCGCCTCGTCGCCGACGCCGGGCGCACCGCCGATGGACATGACGCGCCAGCCCTCGCGGTTCGCCACGCTCCAGAAATGATCGCGCCAGTCCAGATAGGTGCAGCGGTGAAAGCCCCGGCTGTGCAGGCCCAGCGCGCGCGAGAACCACAGCAGGGGGGTGGAATCGACCTCGATCAGATCGGCCCGATCGTAGAAGCCGGCCAATTCCGGGCGCTTCTGGATCAGATACAGGCTGTGCAGATTATGGTTGGCGATCAGGCTCTTTGCGCCCTGAAGCACCGCCTGCTGCACATGGTGCAGCACCTCCTCGGGCTTCACCAGATCGACAGGCTGACCGAGAATGGACACCCGCTCGTGGGCGCGGCGGCGCTGGCGAAACGGCGCGCGCGGCTTGGCGCGGCGTTCGGGCGTGTGGGGGCTGAGAGAGGGGTCCGCCATGGGGCGGTTGTAGGCGGCCCGGGCTCAAGACGGGGTTAGAAAACAGGCTTAGCAGGCGTTAAGTCGCCGCCGAACGCGGATCGAAAAGGCGATGCGGCAAGGCTTGAAGCGCCGCTTGCGGAATAAAACGACACGCGGCGAAAAACCTCTGTTGACCCCGTCGTTTCGCTGCCTTAGAGGTCCGCGCCTTCCCGATGGAAACGCCGCAAGGCGCTGCCGACGGGGCCCAGATGGCGGAATTGGTAGACGCGCTGGCTTCAGGTGCCAGTGGCTTAACGGCCGTGGAGGTTCGAGTCCTCTTCTGGGCACCATATTATTGAAAGCGTCGCACCGAACGGTGCGGCGCTTTCATTCTTTTTGGCCTATCGCATCGCGCGCGGCGCCACTTTTTGTGGCCTATCGTCTCGCGCGCGGCGCTCGACTGCTTGAGGCCGTTTCGCGAATGGGGACGCAGGCGGTTCGGCAATGCGGTAGCCCGTTTCGCGCGGCGCGTTCGCCGTGTAAGAGCCAGAGCATGACCGTTTACCTGCACGAGGGCGATCTGCCCGACGACCTGGACCTGGGGTCCGAGGTCGCCATCGATTCCGAGACCATGGGCCTGCGCTTCCGCCGCGATCCGCTGTGCGTGGTGCAACTGTCGTCCGGCGACGGGAACGCCCATGTCGTGCGGTTGAATCGGCCGGGCTACGACTGTCCGAACCTGAAGCGGGTTCTGACCGATCCGGGGGTGACCAAGATCTTCCACTTCGGCCGGTTCGACATCGGCATGTTCCTGCTGCACCTCGGGGTCGAGACCCGGCCGGTCTATTGCACCAAGATCGCCTCCAAGCTGGCGCGGACCTATACCGACCGCCACGGACTGAAGGACGTGGTGCGCGAGACGGTGGGCGTGGACCTGTCCAAGGCCCAGCAGTCGTCGGACTGGGGCGCGGAGACGCTGAGCCAGGCGCAGCTGGATTACGCCGCGTCGGATGTCCTGTATCTGCACGCGGCCAAGGCCAAGCTGGACCTGATGTTGGCGCGCGAGGGCCGCGCCGAGCTGGCCGCCCAATGTTTCGACTTCCTGCCGACCCGTTCGGCGCTCGACCTCGCCGGCTGGGACGAGATCGACATCTTCGCCCACAGCTGAGGCGCGCTTGACCGAACCCGGCGAACAGTCCCGCATCGAGGCCGACGAGGCCAGGGTCGCCCTGGCCGGCGCCCGCTGGCGTGCGCGCTCGCGGCGGGTGAAGCTGTATCGCCGGGTGCTGCCGATCATCATCCTGGTGCTGGCAGGCGGCGCCCTGACCTGGACCGTGTTCCGCACCGTGATGTCGGGGGTGGAGCGCAAGGCCAGCCAGAGCCAGGAAGTCCGTCTGGACAGTCCCCTGTTCCACGGTCAGGACGCCCAGGGCCGGGCCTTCACCGTCGGCGCCCAGGGGGCGGTGCGCGATCCGGCCACCGGCCATTTCCGCCTGATCGGTCCGGCGCTGAAGCTGAACCTGGGCGGGCGCAAAGTGACCGAGCTGACCGCCGACGGCGGCACCTATAACGAGCAGGCCAAGACCGTGACGATCGGCCCGAACGTGCGGATCTCGGATGGCGGCACCGGCTTCGTCCTGACCACGCCCGAGGCGGTGGTCGACACCTCGACCGGAAACGTCACCGGTTCAAAGGGCGTTCAGGGTTCCGGCCCTATTGGAACCATCAACGCATCGTCCTATGCGATCTATGATCAGGGACAGCGCGTCGTGTTCGACGGCGCGGGCGACAACAAGGTGATGGGCGTGCTGACGCCCAAGGGGTCTGGCGGATGATCATGACGAAGATTTCAAAGACTCTGGCGACGGTCGCGGCCGTGACGGTCGTGGCTCTGCCGGCCGTCGGCGACGCGCAATCACAAACGGGCAACCAGCCCGTGGCCTATGGCGCGGACTCGGTCGAATATGGCCCCAACCGCATCATTCTCAGGGGACGAGCCGAAGCGACGCAGGGCGGCAACCGTTTTCGCGCCGACACCCTGACCCTGGTCAGCGGCGCGGGCGGCGATCTGGAGCGCGCGGAGGCCGCCGGAACCGTCTATTTCGTGACCCCGGATCAGTCGATGCGCGGCGATCGCGCCGTCTATAATCTGGGCAATGGCGAGATCGTGGTGACGGGCAATGTGGTCCTGACCCAGGGCAAGAACGTGCTGACCGGCTCGCGCCTGGTCTACAACATCAACACCGAGGCCGCCCGCATGGACGGCGCGCCGCGCGGCGCCGCCGGAAGCCGCGTGCAGGGCGTCTTCTACCCCAACGCAAACTGAGGCCGTCGGCCGTCTGGACCTGAGCATTTGGCGCGCAAGGAACTGTCAGCCCTGAACCTGGACGACCGGCCGGCGACGACGCCGCAGCCGGTGGTCTCGCCTGCGGAAAAGGGTCTGCGGGTGCTGAACCTCGCCCGGTCCTTCGGGCCGCGTCAGGTGGTGCGCGATGTGTCCCTGACGGTGCAGCGCGGCGAGGTCGCGGGCCTGCTGGGTCCCAACGGCGCGGGCAAGACGACCTGTTTCTACATGATCACCGGCCTGATCCCGCCGGACTCGGGCACGATCTGGCTGGACGGCGAGGACATCACCGGCCAGCCGATGTACCAGCGCAGCCGCATGGGCCTGGGCTATCTGGCGCAGGAAGCCTCGATCTTCCGCGGCATGACGGTGGAGCAGAACGTCAAGGCGGTGGTCGAGCTGAACTATCCGCGCGACCAGATCCGCGCCGAGACCGACCGGCTTCTGAACGAACTGCACATCGACCACCTGCGCCATGCCGGGGCGACGGCCCTGTCGGGCGGCGAGCGTCGGCGGGTGGAGATCGCACGCGCCCTGGCAGGGCGGCCGTCCTTCATGCTGCTGGACGAACCCTTCGCCGGCATCGACCCCCTGGCCATCGCCGACATCCGCACCGTGATCCGCTATCTGGCCAGCCAGGGCATCGGCGTGCTGATCACCGACCACAATGTGCGCGAGACCCTGGACATCACCGACCGGGTCTCGATCATCTCGAACGGCGCCGTGCTGTTCGAAGGCACCTCTGACGAGGCGGTCCACGACGCCGAAGTGCGCCGGGTGTATCTGGGCGAAAACTACATTTGATCTGATTTCCCTTCTCCCTTTGCGGGAGAAGGTGGGCGAGCGCAGCGAGGTCGGATGAGGGGTCACGCCGTCATCTGATCGCAGATGTTCGAGGCCGAACCGACCCCTCATCCGGCCCTTTGGACCACCTTCTCCCGCAAGGGGAGAAGGGCGATCGCACGACGTTCGTCTGGCGTTAACCGTTTAGGCGACATTCTGCCCCAGCAAGTTCCGGGCCACTCGGCGGTCGGGCGGGAAGATTTCGAACGTGATCGGGCAAAGGTTAGAGATCAGGCAGGGGCAGGGGCTGGTCATCACGCCCCAGCTGCAGCAGGCGATCAAGCTGCTGCAACTGTCGAATCTTGAGCTGGACGACTTCGTCGAGGCCGAGCTGGAACGCAATCCGCTGCTGCAACGCGAGGAGCCGGAGGGCGAGACGCCCGAGCCGGTCGAGCGCGTCGAGGCGGCGTCCGACGGCGAAATGTCTTTCGGCGACGGGGTCGGGCATGAGTCCGTGGCCTCGATGGACGCCGGCTCCGACGATGTCTATGGCGACGCGGCGCCGGGCGAGCGCACCAGCGACCGGATGACCGACGAGGCCCAGCCGGGTCTGTCGGACTGGTCCAGCGCCGGCAAGGGCGGCCAGATGTTCGAGGGCGACGGCGAACGGCCCGACACGCACGAGCCCACCCTGTGGGAGCATCTTCAGGCCCAGGCCTCCTCGGCCGGCTTCTCGCCTTCCGATCACGGGATCGCCCTGACCCTGATCGATGCGACGGACGAGGGCGGCTATCTGCGCGGCGAGCTGGCCGAGTTCGCCGACCGTCTGGGCGTGCCGCTGGAGCGGATCGAGGCGGTGCTGGCCGTGTGCCACGGGTTCGAGCCGACGGGCGTCATGGCGCGGTCGGTGCCGGAATGCCTGAAGCTGCAGCTGATCGAGCGCAATCGATTCGATCCGGCCATGGCGGCCCTGCTGGACAATCTGGACCTGCTGGCCAGGCGTGACCTGGCGGCCCTGAAGAAGGTCTGCGACGTCGACGGCGAAGACCTGACCGACATGATCGCCGAGTTGAGGGCTCTAACGCCGCGTCCCGGCGCCGGCTTCGGCGGAGAGCCGGCCCAGACGGTGGTGCCCGACGTCCATGTGCGGCCCGATCCGGCCGGAGGTTGGCGCGTCGAGCTGAACGCCGACACCCTGCCGCGCCTGCTGGTGGACAAGCGCTATCATGGGCTGGTTCAGGCGGGCGCGCGGTCCGATACGGAAAAGACTTTCGTCGCCGACTGCGCCGCCCAGGCCAACTGGCTGGTCAAGTCGCTGGACCAGCGGGCCAAGACCATTTTGAAGGTGTCGTCGGAGATCGTGCGCCAGCAGGACGCCTTCCTGGCCTTCGGCGTCGAGTTCCTGAGACCGCTGAATCTGAAGACCGTCGCCGACGCCATCGGCATGCACGAATCGACGGTCAGCCGCGTCACCTCGAACAAATATATCGCCACCCCGCGCGGCGTGTTTGAGCTGAAATTCTTCTTCACCGCCGCCATCCAGTCGGTGGACGGGGCGTCGACCCATTCGGCCGAGGCCGTCCGTCACCGGATCAAGTCGATGATCGACGGCGAGGGCCTGGAAGGCGACGTCCTGTCCGACGACAAGATTGTGGAAATCCTGAAGGAAACAGGCATCGACATCGCCCGCCGGACGGTCGCCAAATATCGGGAAGCGTTGAGAATTCCATCGTCCGTCGAGCGCCGCAGGATGATGAAGACCGCCTGAAGCGTAACCACAAAACGGTGATCCCGATTGACACCAAATCCGGTCGGGAGCGTTCTATGCGTATGCAAGTCCAAGTGAGCGGCAAGCAAGTGGATGTCGGCGAAGCGTTAGGCTCGCGCATCTCCCAGGAACTCGAAGACGGGGTCGGAAAATACTTCGCCCGAGGCGGTGAAGACGCCGAGGTCGTGGTGTCCAAGGACGGCCACAACTTCAAGGTGGACTGTTGGGTCCGCCTCGCGTCGGGCCAGACCCTGGTGACGACCGGCATGGGCGGCGACGCCCATTCCGCCTTCACCGAGGCGCTGGATCGGCTCGAAAAGAGGGTCCGTCGCTACAAGCGCCGGCTAAAGGACCACCACATCGGACCTAAGGGTCTGTCGCCCGAGAAGACCGAGAACGCCGCCCGTGAAGTCGCACGCAGCATCGTGCTGCGTGATCCCGACAGCGTGGAGGACGATGTCTTCGGCGACACCGGCGAGAACGACGGTCCGCCGCCGGTAGGCATGGTCATCGCCGAGACCGAGCACGAAATCCGCACCATCACGGTCGGTCGGGCGGTTCTGGAGCTGGACATGACGGGCTATCCCGTCGTCCTGTTCCGCAATGCGGCCCATGGCGGCCTGGCGGTCGTCTATCGTCGCCCGGACGGCAATGTGGGCTGGATCGACCCTGAAATCGCCAGCGCGACCAATGGCAAGACCAAGACCAACGGCTCAGTGAACTGAACAGCCAAGTTTGACTTCGGCGCGGGAGCCTCTAAACGGGCGCCCGCGCCGTTGTCGTCTGCGTGTATCGAGGTTGTCTGATGGACATCGGTGATCTGCTCGCGCCCAAGGGCGTGGTGCTGCGCGGCGGCGCGTCGTCAAAGCGACAGGCGCTGCAGGCGCTGGCCGAGGCGACGTCTCACGCCCTGGGCATCGACGAATCCCGTATTTTCGACGCCCTGATGGAGCGCGAGGCGCTGGGATCGACCGGGCTGGGGTCCGGCGTGGCCGTGCCGCACGCGCGTCTGGACGAAGTCAGCCAGGTGACGGCGGTCTTCGTGCGGTTGGATACACCCGTGGCCTATGACGCCGTTGACGATCGTCCGGTGGACCTGATCTTTGGGCTGTACGCCCCGTCCAAGGCGGGTGCGGAACATCTGCGGGCGCTGGCGGCGGTGTCGCGCGCACTTCGGTCGCCGGAACTGCGCGAACAATTGCGCCAGGCGCGTACGACGGATGCGATCCGGGCTCTTTTCGTCAAGGATACGGCCGCGACCGCTGCCTGAACTTAATGGAGGCGGCGGTCGTCACGCCGCCTCATCATTCACAATCAATGAACCGAAACCGGCTCCAGTTCGTGCGCCACGGCGGCGGCGAAGGCGGTGTCACGGTCGATCATGACCGCCAGACGTTCACCGTCGGCGCTGTGGACGGCGTAAAGGGACTGGCCGGGATTGAGGTCCACGTCCTTGATCTCGACCGCTTCTTCAAGCAGGTCGGCCGCCTTGATCTCTCGCACATAGACGAGGTCGGGGGCGCCCAGTCCTGCAAAATCTTCCTTGGTCATCGTCATCGGCGTCATTAGGACCGCCTCCTTCAGTTTGACAACGCCCGGATCGCCGGGCGGTTCGAACGGCTATGCTTTTCAGCCGACCGTGATGGGAATTCGACGCACTTGGCGTTCGGACTCGGGGCGGATCAGATCGACGTGCAGCAGGCCGTGTTCCAGCCGGGCGCCTTCGACCTCCAGCCCGTCGGCCAGCACGAAGTTGCGCACGAAGCCCCGCGCCGCGATGCCGCGATGCAGGAAGGCCTGTTCCCCCTTGCCGGCGTCGTCGCGCTTGCCCGCGATGGTCAGTTGGCGGCCGTCCAGGGTGATGGCCAGTTCGTCGGGCGCGAACCCGGCGACAGCCAGACTGATGCGCACGCCAGCCTCGCCGATCTGTTCGACATTGTAGGGCGGATAGCTTTCGGCCGTCGCCTTGGCGGCGCGGTCGATCAGGGCGCGGGTGTGATCGAAGCCCAGAAGGAAGGGGCTGTCGAACAGGATGGTGCGCGTCGTCGTCATCTGGGTCCTCGAATAAAGCGACCGAGCGGCCGGTCCCCCGCAATCGGCAAGACCTTCCGTCACAGATGAAGATGGGGGCGGACGGGGGCGGGATCAACCGCTCCCCTCCCGCGCCCTGTGGGCCGGTTAGTGGATGGCCTCGCCGTGCTGGGTATAGTCCAGCCCCTCGACCTCTTCGTCCTTAGTCACGCGCAGGCCCGTGGTGAACTTGCAGATCATCAGGACGAGGAAGGTGCCGGCCGCGCTCCAGACGATGACGCCGCCCAGGCCGACAGCCTGTTTCCACACCGTGGCCCCGTCCGACAGGGCGTTGACGGTGGTGGTGGCGAAGACGCCGGTCAGCAGGGCGCCGACGATGCCGCCGACCCCGTGAACCCCGAAGGCGTCCAGGCTGTCGTCATATTTCAGCGCGTGCTTCAGCCAGACCGCGCCCGCATAGCAGGCCGGGCCGGCGATCAGGCCGATGAAGAAGGCGCCCTTGGGGTCGACGAAGCCGGCGGCGGGGGTGATGGCCACCAGGCCGCCGACGACGCCGGACAAGAGGCCCAGCAGGGTCGGACGCTTTCGGTCGAACCATTCGATGGTCATCCAGCCGAGCGCCGCAGCGCCGGCGGCCAGAATGGTGTTGAAAGCGGCCGTGGCGGCCAAGGCGTCGGCGGCGCCGGCCGATCCGGCGTTGAAGCCGAGCCATCCGACCAGCAGCAGGCCGGTGCCGATGGCGCTGTAGACCAGGTTGGCAGGGGCCATGTTGTCGCGTCCGAAGCCGTGACGCGGCCCCAGCACCAGAGCGCAGACCAGGCCGGCGATCCCCGCATTGACGTGGACCACCGCCCCGCCGGCGAAGTCGAGCACGCCCAGCCCGCCCAGATAGCCGCCGCCCCAGACCTGGTGACAGATCGGCGCATAGACGATCAGGTGCCACAGGGCGAAGAACAGCAGGCTGGCCGAGAACTTCATCCGCTCGGCGAAGGCGCCCGCGATCAGGGCCGGGGTGATGATGGCGAAGGTCATCTGAAAGCTGACGAACAGCAGTTCGGGCAGGCCGGGCAGCAGGCTGTGGGCGGTCTGGGCCGTCACCCCGTTCAGGAAGGCCGCCTGGACCCCGCCGATGAAGCCGTTGATCGTGTCAGGTCCTTTGCCGAACGACAGGCTGTAGCCGACCAGGAACCACAGCACCGAGACGATGGCGAAGGCGGCCGCCGACTGGGCGATGACGCTGATGATGTTCTTCTTGCGCACCATGCCGCCGTAGAACAGCGCCAGGCCCGGCAGGGTCATCAGCAGCACCAGGGCCGTCGAGGTCAGGATCCAGGCCGTCGCCGCATTGTCGATGACCAGCGGCGTCTGGTGCGCCAGCAAGGCGGGAGCGGCCAGGGCGGGAGACGCCAGCGACGCCGCCCCCGCGACGAGTGTGGCGGCGAGGGCGGCGTGTCGGGTCATGGATTCGTCTCGGGGAGGAGAGGAAGAAAACGAGGTCAGGCGGAAGTCTTAAGCCGTTCCGACCGGGTGACAATGTCCGTCAGCGGAACGATGCGCACGAACCTTTGCAGCGTGTTGTCCCAGTCGCCCAGCAGACGTCGGGCCAGCGGAGATGCGGTCGCCGCCAGGTGCGCCTCGACCAGGCCGCGCAGCCGTTCGGCCGCCGCCGCGTCGATGTCGGACACGCCCGCCAGGTCGCCGTTCAGAGCCCGTTCTGCAAAGCCCGGCTGGTCCAGCACGAACAGCTCGCCGCCGCTCATGCCCGCCGCCAGGTTCCAGCCGACCGACCCCAGCACGACCACCCGGCCGCCGGTCATGTATTCGCAGCCGTGCGCGCCCAGACCCTCGACCACCGCCTCGGCGCCCGAGTTGCGTACCGCGAACCGCTCGCCCGCCGCGCCGGCCACGAACAGCCGGCCCGAGGTCGCGCCATACAGGGTGGTGTTGCCGCAGATCAGCTGATCCTCGCGCCATTCCGGCGTGCGGACCGAGATCTCGGCGCCCGACAGGCCCTTGCCGACATAGTCATTGGCCTCGCCGGTCAGGTGCAGTTCCAGACCCTTGGCGGCGAAGGCGCCGAAGCTCTGGCCCGCGATGCCTTCCAGACGAAGCTTCAGCCGACCGGCCGGACCTTGCGGGCCGAACCGCCGCACGATGGCGGACGAGACGGCGGCGCCGACCGTGCGCTGGGTGTTGTTCAGCGGATAGGACAGTTCCAGCGTCTGGCCGCGATCCAGGAAGCGGACCGCGTCCTGCAGCACCCGGGCGTCCAGGCTGTCGGCGATGGGCTTGCGCGTCGTCTTGTCGGCCCATTTGCCGGCCGCGCCCTCGTCCACCTGAACCAGCAGGGGGTTCAGGTCCAGGTCGTCCAGGTGCGACCCGCCGCGACGCACCTGACGCAACAGGTCGGTGCGGCCGATGATCTCGTCCATCGTCCGCGCGCCGATGGAGGCCAGGATCTCGCGCGTCTCCTCGGCGATGAAGGTGAACAGGTTGACCACCTTGTCGGGCGTGCCGGTGAACTTCTCGCGCAGCCGCTCGTCCTGGGAACAGACGCCGACGGGGCAGGTGTTGGAATGGCACTGGCGCACCATCAGACAGCCCATGGCGATCAGGGCGGCGGTGCCGATCCCGTATTCCTCTGCCCCCAGCATGGCGGCGATGACCACGTCGCGGCCGGTGCGGACCCCGCCGTCGGTGCGCAGCGTCACCGTGCCGCGCAGATTGTTCAGCGTCAGCACCTGATGAGCCTCGGCCAAGCCGATCTCCCACGGCAGGCCGGCGTGTTTGATCGAGGTCTGAGGCGAGGCGCCGGTGCCGCCGTTGTGGCCGGCGATCAGGATGGCGTCGGCATTAGCCTTGGCCACGCCCGAGGCGATGGCGCCGATGCCCGAGGCGGACACCAGTTTCACCGTCACCCGCGCATCGGGGTTGATGGCCTTCAGATCATAGATCAGCTGGGCCAGGTCCTCGATCGAATAGATATCGTGGTGCGGCGGCGGGCTGATCAGAGTGGTGCCGGGCACGGCGTGGCGCATCCGGGCGATGAACTCGGTCACCTTGAAGCCGGGCAACTGGCCGCCCTCGCCGGGCTTGGCGCCCTGGGCCACCTTGATCTCGATCTCGCGGCACTGGTTCAGATATTCGGCCGTGACGCCGAACCGGCCAGAGGCCACCTGCTTGACCGCCGAGTTGGCGTCGTCGCCGTTGGCGCGCGGATGATAGCGTTCCGGATCCTCGCCGCCTTCGCCCGAGACCGAGCGGGCGCCGATGCGGTTCATGGCGATGTTCAGCGTTTCGTGCGCCTCGGGGCCCAAGGCGCCCAGCGACATGGCCTGGGTCAGGAAGCGGCGGCGGATGTCCGAGACGCTCTCGACCTGATCGACCGGAATGGCGACGCCCTCGCGGAAGTCCAGCAGGTCGCGCAGGGACAGGTCGGCTTGGGCGCGGACGGCCTCCGAAAACTGCTTGAAGCGGCGGTAGTCGCCCCGGTTGCAGGCGTCCTGCAGCAGGTGGATGGTCTTGGCCTCGTGGGCGTGGGCCTCGCCGCCCGAACGGATCTTGAAGAAGCCGCCGATGGCCGGGGAGGGCAGGGCCTCGCCCCAGGCCACCTTGTGCCGCTTCATCGCCGCCTGCTCCAGACCGGCCAGACCGATGCCGGAGATGCGCGACGGGGCGCCGGGGAAGAACTCGGCTGTCAGGGCGCGCGACAGGCCCAGCACCTCGAACTCGCAGCCGCCGCGATAGGCGGAGATGACGCTGATCCCCTTGCGGGCCAGGGTCTTGAGCAGGCCCGCCTCGATGCCGGCCTTGTAGTTCAGGCAGGCGTCGCGCAGCGTCAGGCCGGGATACAGGCCCCGGTCCAGACGCTCCTGGAACAGGTCCTGGGCCAGCCAGGCGTTGACGGTGGTGGCGCCCACCCCGACCAGGACCGCGAACCCGTGCGGGTCCAGCGTCTCGGCCGTGCGCACCACGATGGAGCAGTAGGAGCGCAGGCCCGCCTTGGTCAGGCGGCCGTGGACCCCGGCCGTGGCCAGGATCATCGGCGCGGCCAGGCGCTCGGCCGATCCGGCCTGATCCGTCAGCACGATCAGGGCGGCGCCGTCGCGGGCGGCGGCCTCGGCCTCGTCCATGATCCGGTCTAGGGCCGCACGCAGGCCGGCCCCTGAGCGGGCGTCGTGGGACGGCACGTCATAGCTGCAGTCGATGACCACGGTCGAACCGGCGCCGACCGTCTCGACCATCCGCTCGTACATGCCGTTGGTCAGGACCGGGCTGTCCAGCACGAAGACGTCGGTCTGGGCCTCTTCCTCGGCCAGAATGTTGCCCAGGTTCTTGAACCGGGTCTTCAGGCTCATGGCGCCCGCTTCACGCAGCGGGTCGATGGGCGGGTTGGTGACCTGACTGAAGTTCTGACGGAAATAGTGGCTCAGCGGGCGCGGCAGGGCCGACAGCACCGCCGGGGGCGCGTCGTCGCCCATCGAGCCGACCGCCTCCTTGCCGTCACGCACCAGGGCGTCCAGCAGCAGGTCAAGATCCTCGCGGCTGTAGCCGGCGGCGATCTGACGGCGGGTCAGGGCCTCGCCCGAGGCCGAGCGCGGCTCGGGTCCAGGGCCGATGATCGGCTCCAGATCGACCATATTGTCCAGCCACTCGGTATAGGGGTGGGCGGCGGACAGGGCGTCGATGGCCTCGTGCTCGTCGTACAGACGGCCGTGCTTCATATCGACGGCGATCAGCTTGCCGGGGCCGATGTGCAGGCGGCGCTTCACCCGGCTCTCGGGGATCGGCACCAGGCCGGCTTCGGACCCGGCCATCAGCAAACCATCGACGGTCTCGACCGCGCGCAGGGGGCGCAGGCCGTTGCGGTCCTTGCCCGCCACGATCCAGCGGCCGTCGGCGGCGCAGATGGCGGCCGGGCCGTCCCACGGCTCCATCACCGCATTGCAGTAGGCGTAGAAGGCCCGGTGTTCGGGCGGCATGACCACGTCGTCCTTGGCCCAGGCCTCGGGGATCAGCAGGGCCTTGGCCATCGGCGCGGGGCGACCGGCGTGGACCAGCACCTCCATGACATTGTCGAGGGCGGCCGAGTCCGACCCGCCCGGCTGGACCACCGGCTTCACCTCGCCGTCACGGTCGCCGAAGGCCTGTGCGGCCATGCGGATCTCGTGCGACTTCATCCAGTTCAGATTGCCCTTCAGCGTGTTGATCTCGCCGTTGTGGGCCATCATGCGGAAGGGCTGGGCCAGCTTCCATTCGGGGAAGGTGTTGGTCGAATAGCGCTGGTGGAAGACGGCGTAGGCCGAGACGAAGCGCGGATCCTCCAGGTCTGGATACAGGTTCCCAAGCAGCTCGGCCCGCACCATCCCCTTGTAGGCGATGGAGCGCGCGGACAGGGTGCAGATATAGACGGCGGCTAAGTTCTCGGTCTTGACCGTCTTCTCGATGCGGCGGCGGCACAGATACAGCTCGCGCTCCAGCGCCTCGCCGTCCAGCGGCTGGCCGGCGTCGTCCAGCGGCGGGGCCAGCATGATCTGTTCGATCTCGGGCCGGGTCGCCCCGGCCTTGGTTCCCACCACCGACAGGTCGATGGGCGTCTGGCGCCAGCCATAGATCCAGAAGCCGGCGCGCAGGGCCTCGGTCTCGACGATGGCGCGGGCGCGGTCCTGGGCGCCCAGATCGGTGCGCGGCAGGAAGACCTGGCCGACGCAGATCGGGCCGGGACGCAGGGACTGGCCGATGGAGGCCACCTGGTCGGCGAAGAAGCCCTGGGGCAGTTCGCACATGATGCCGGCGCCGTCGCCGGACAGGCCGTCGGGATCGACCGCGCCGCGGTGGGCCACGGCCTTCAGGCTGCGGATCGCATATTCGACCACGTCGCGGCGCGGCGTGCCGTCGATGGAGCAGACCAGGCCCACGCCGCAGGCGTCACGCTCGGAGGCGCGGTCATAGGCGTGGCCGGCTTCCAGCCGGTCGCGGGTCTCTTCGTATTGCTTCAGCCAATCGGTCATGCCGCGACCTCCTCGGTGCGGGTCTTGAAGTAGCGGTCGATCTCGGCGGCGGCGTCCTGGCCTTCGCGGACGGCCCAGACGACCAGGGAGGCGCCGCGCACCGCGTCGCCGGCGGCGAAGACGCCGGGCAGGCTGGTGGCGAAGCTGACGGAGCCGACCTTGATCGTGCCGTCGTCGCGCAGGCGCAGATCGGGTTCATGCGCCGCGAACGGCTCGGGCGAAAAGCCCAGGGCCTCGATGACGATGTCGGCCGGAATGTCGAAGTCGGCGCCGGGGACCGGGACGATGTCGCGACGCTGGCCGGGGGCCGCCTCGGTCAGTTGCATGCGCGCGGCGCGGACGCCGGTGACGGTGTCGCCCTGGGACAGCAGGGCCTTGGGCGCGCCCAGCCATTCGAAGACGACGCCTTCCTCCTCGGCGTTGACGACCTCGCGGGCCGAGCCGGGCATGTTCTCGCGGTCGCGACGATACAGGCAGGTGACGGAGGCCGCGCCCTGGCGAACGGCGGTGCGGACGCAGTCCATGGCCGTGTCGCCGCCGCCGATCACGACCACCCGCTTGCCGCGCGCCTCGTGCCAGCCGTCCTGTTCGGCGTCGCCCAGGTCGCGTCGGTTCTGGTGCGTCAGATAGGACAGGGCCGCGACGGTCGAATCCGGACCCCGGCCCGGCGCCGACAGGATGCGCGGCTGATAGACCCCCATGGCCAGCAGGACCACATCGTGGCGCTGGCGCAGCTCGGTCAGGGTCACGTCCTTGCCGATCTCGCAGCCCAGCACGAACTGGACGCCGCCGTCGATCAGGCGGTCCACGCGGCGCTGGACGACGTGCTTCTCCAGCTTGAAGCCGGGGATGCCGTAGATCAGCAGGCCGCCGGCCCGGTCGTGGCGGTCATAGACGGTGACCTGATAGCCTTCGCTGCGCAGGCGGTCGGCCGCGGCCATGCCGGCCGGGCCGGCGCCGACGATGCCGACGGTCTCGCCGCGTTCGGCCGCCGGGCGGATCGGTTCGACCCAGCCGTTGGCGAAGGCCTGATCGCCCAGCCAGGCCTCGACCGAGCCGATGGTGACGGCGTCCCAGCCGGATTGGTTTAATGTGCACGCCCCCTCGCACAGCCGGTCCTGCGGGCAGATGCGACCGCAGATCTCAGGCATGGTCGAGGTCAGGGAGGCTACACGCCAGGCCTCGCGCGGCTCGTTCTCGGCCGACAGCCGCAGCCAGTCGGGGATGTTGTTCTGAAGCGGGCAGGCGTTCTGGCAGAAGGGCACGCCGCAGTCGGTGCAGCGCGACGCCTGTTTCCCGGCCGTCTCGGTGGACGGCGGAATCGTGATCTCGCCGAAGCCTCGCGCGCGCAGTTCGGCTGTGGCCTTCGAGAGGCGGCGTGGTTCGACGACGAAAGTCCCGCCTTGCTTCAGGGTCTTATGCATACCGCGCATATGCCGCAAACGCTCGGTTCAAGGCAAATATTATTGCCGCGAGCGGTTCTCGGGCGCTGAAAAAGAAAAAATCATCCAATTGCGGATGTTTCGTCGTCAAAAGTTGCTCTGGTGAGCGGTGTGCAGCGCAACGGCTTTTGGTTCCTGGGTGCGACAATTAGGAACCTGAGCGGAGCCCGAGCGTTGCCGAGGCTCAATATGCAGCCAGAGAGTGCGATCATGCCGCGATGGACAACCCCGACCGGACCGGGAGGGTGGCTGACGCTGCTTCTCGGTCTTTTGCTGGCCATGATCGGTCTGGCGCTGACCGTCGGGGGCGTCCAACTCGTGATGTTGGGCGGCTCGTGGTACTATCTGCTCGCGGGTCTGGCGCTGATCGCAGCAGGCCTCTTGCTTGTCTATCGCGACGTTCGCGGGGCGTGGGTCTATGGGGCGGTCTTCGTCGCCACGGTGATCTGGGCGCTGTGGGAAAAGGGCCTGAACGGCTGGGCCCTGGTGCCGCGTCTGGTCGGCCCGCTGGTGCTGATGTTCCTGGTGCTGGCGACCCTGCCGGTGCTGCGGTCGCGCGGCGGGGGCAAGACGGCGGGCTTCGGGGCGCTCGGGCTTGCGGTCTTGACCGTCGTCTTCGGTTTCGCGGTCGCCCAGGCCAATCAGGCCCAGGTGATGAGCCCGGTTCCCGGCGTGCGCGGCGGCTACAACGATCCGGCCCTGCTGAAGACCGGCGCCGACTGGCCGGCCTATGGCGGCACCGACAGCGCCCAGCGCTATTCGCCGCTGAACCAGATCAACAAGGACAATGTCGGCCAGCTGGAACGGGCCTGGACCTTCCGCACCGGCGATCTGCCTGGCGAGCGGTGGGGTGCGGAGACCACGCAGCTGAAGGTCGGGAACACCGTCTATCTCTGCTCGGCCCGCAACAAGCTGTTCGCGCTGGACGCCTCCACCGGCAAGCAGATCTGGACCTACGACCCCCAGGTCGCCGACGATCAGATTCCCTACACCGCCGCCTGCCGCGGCGTGACTTATCATGCGCGGGCCAACGCCAATCCGGCCGACCCCTGCGCGACCAAGATCGTCGAGGGCACGCTGGACGGGCGCATCGTCGCGGTCGACGCTAGGACAGGCCGTCCGTGCCCGGCCTTCGGTCAGAACGGCGCCGTCAGCATCAAGACCGGCATGGGCGACCCCTATCCGGGCATGGTGTCGATCACCTCGGCGCCCGTCATCGTGCGCGGGATCATCGTCACCGGACATCAGGTGCTTGACGGCCAGAAGCGCTGGAACGCTTCCGGCGCGATCCAGGGCTTCGACGTCGAGACCGGCGCACTTCGGTTCGCCTGGGACATGATGCGCCCCGACCGCAGCGGCCTGCCGCCGGAGGGTGAAACCTACACGCCGGGCACGCCCAACATGTGGACGACGGCGACGGGCGACGAGGCCTTGGGCCTGGTCTATCTGCCGATGGGCAATTCGGCCGCCGACTACTGGTCCAGCTCGCGCCGTCCGCTGGAGAAACAGTATTCGACAGCCCTGGTCGCGCTGGACGTGACCACCGGCAAGCCGCGCTGGCATTATCAGACGGTGCATAACGACGTCTGGGACTTCGATCTCGGCTCGCAGGCGACCTTGATCGACTATCCGACCGCCAACGGCGTCGTGCCCGCCGTGCTGCTGCCCTCCAAACAGGGCGATATGTATGTGTTCAACCGCGCCACCGGCCAACTGCTGCACGGTGTCGAGGAGCGTCGCGTTCCCACGACCGGCGGCACGGAACAGGGCCAGCGTTCGCCGACCCAGCCGTTCTCGCTGTTCGCCACCCTGCGCAAGCCGAACCTGGTCGAGGCGGACATGTGGGGCATGTCGCCGATCGATCAGATGATGTGCCGCATCAACTTCAAGAAGGCGAACTATCAGGGCTACTACACCCCGCCCTCGACCAACCACTACATCAACTATCCGGGCTACAACGGCGGCTCGGACTGGGGCGGCGTGGCGGTCGATCCGGCGCGCGGGGTGATCGTCGCCAACTACAACGACATGCCCAACTACAACCGGCTGGTGCCCCGCGCCGAGGCCGACAAGTTGGGCTGGTTCCCGCGCGACGACCCTCGCTACATCCTGCAGCAGAAGGAAGCGGCCGAACGGGGCGGCAACCTGTCCAAGGGCGAAGGCGCAGGCGACCCGCAGATCGGCGTGCCCTACGCCATCGACGTCAACGCCGGCTGGCGGGTGAAGTGGACCGGCCTGCTGTGCAAGGAGCCCCCGTATGGTGGCATCACCGCCATCGACATGCGCTCGGGCAAGACCCTGTGGGACCGTCCGTTCGGCACGGCGCGCAAGAACGGCCCGTGGGGCATCGCCTCGCATCTGCCGCTGGAGATCGGCACGCCGAACAATGGCGGATCGGTGGTCACGGCAGGCGGTCTGATCTTCATCGCCGCAGCGACCGACGACCTCATCCGCGCCATAGACATCGAGACAGGCAAGACCGTCTGGTCCGACGTCCTGCCTGCAGGCGGCCAGGCCAACCCCATGATCTATGAGCAGAACGGCCGCCAGTATCTGGTCATCATGGCCGGCGGCCATCACTTCATGGAGACGCCGGAGGGCGACTACGTCATCGCTTACGCTCTGCCGCAACGCGGCTAGGCGGGACTCAAAGTCTGGCGCGGATGATGCCCATCGTCCGCGCCAGCCGCTCGTCGTCGATGCGGCCAAGGTGGGTCGCTACAGCCGCCTCTTTTCGTTCAGGGATGCTTTGCCGGGCCGCCCCCACCCGGCTTCGCCTGCGGCTCAGCCACCCTCCCCGAACGGGGAGGAAGAAGTCAAAGCTTGGCGTAGGCCTGGCGGTCAGTTTCGCTGTGCCATTCGTTAAAGACGGCGAAGGGTTCCGGAGGCCGCTCTACCTTGGTGAGCACGACTTGGTCGCCTTGCAGTCCGTACTGCAGTTCGTCGCCGTCTCGCAGGTTAAGAGCCGCGCGCACGGGCTGCGGGATGGTAGTCTTGCCCTTGGATGTCAGGCGACTGGTGATCATGCGTCGAGGTTGATGGAAAAGCCCTCTGCCTGCAAATTTACGGCCTGATCTGGCCTTGCCCGCGCACGACGTATTTGTAGGTGGTCAGCTGTTCGGCGCCGACCGGGCCTCGGGCGTGCAGGCGGTTGGTGGAGATGCCGATTTCGCCGCCGAAGCCGAACTCGCCGCCGTCGGCGAACTGGGTCGAGGCGTTGATCAGGACGATGGCGCTGTCCACCCGCGCCGCGAACCGTTCGGCGGCGGCCGTGTCGGTGGTGACGATGGCCTCGGTGTGGCCCGAGCCGTAGCGGGCGATGTGATCCGTCGCGGCGTCCAGATCGTCCACGATCCGCACCGACAGGATGGGCGCCAGATATTCGGTGGTCCAGTCGGCGTCGGTCGCCGGGATCATGGCGGGGACCAGGGCGCAAGCCTCGGCGTCGCCGCGCAGTTCGCAGCCGGCGGCGATCAGGTCGGCGGCGACTGGCGGCAGCAGGCGTTCGGCCCCAGCCCGATCCACCAGCAGGGTCTCGGTCGCGCCGCAGACCGAAACGCGCCGCATCTTGGCGTTCAGGGCGATGGCGCGGGCGGCGTCCACATCGGCGGCGTGGTGCAGATAGGTGTGGTTCAGGCCTTCCAGGTGGCTGAGCACCGCCGTGCGGGCCTCGGCCTGGACGCGGGCGACCAGGCTCTTGCCGCCGCGCGGGATGATGACGTCGATGGCGCCGGCCAGCCCGGTCAGCATCAGGCCCACGGCCTCGCGGTCGGGGGTGTCCACCAACTGCACCGCGTCGGCGGGCAGGCCGGCCTCGGCCAGGGCTTCGGCGATCAGGGCGGCGATGGCCAGGGAGGATTGCAGGCAGTCCGAGCCGCAGCGCAGGATGGCCGCATTGCCCGAGCGGATGCACAGGGCGGCGGCGTCGGCTGTGACGTTTGGCCGGCTCTCGTAGATCACGCCCAGCACGCCGATGGGGGTGCGGACCCGGGCGATGTCCAGGCCGTTGGCGGGGGTCCAGCGCTCGGTCTCGACGCCCAGGGGGTCGGGCACGGCGGCGATGGTCGCGACGGCCTGGGCCATGCCGACGACGCGGGCGGGCGTCAGCGACAGACGGTCGATCAGTGCCTCGGTCATGCCATTGGCGCGAGCGGCGTCCACGTCACGGGCGTTGGCGGCCAGGAGGGCGGGCTCGGCCGCCGCCAGCTTTTCGGACAGGAGTTCCAGCGCGCGGGTGCGGGCGGCGGCGGGCGCTTCGCGCAAGGCGGCGGCTGCGGCGCGGGCGCGCTGGCCCATCTCCAGCATTTGGGGGTCGAGCATTCGGATCTTCAGATCGGTCATCGGTCGTCCAGCACCATGTCGTCGCGGTGGATCAGCACCGAGGCCCCGCGATAGCCCAGCAGGGTCTCGATCTCGTCGGAACGGCGGCCGCGAATGCGCGCGGCCTCGTCTGCGGCGTAGGCGGCCAGACCCACCCCGACCGAGCGTCCGTCCGGGTCGGTCAGGCGCACGCAGTCGCCCTTCTCGAAACCGCCGGACACGCCGGTGACCCCGGCGGGCAGCAGGCTCTTACCCGCCTTCAGCGCCGTGACCGCGCCGGCGTCCAGCGTCAGGGTTCCGGCGGGCGACAGGCTGCCGGCGATCCATTGCTTGTAGGCGGCCATCGGCCCGTCGGGCGCGGCGATCAGGGTGGCGCGGGCGCCTTCGCGAACGGCCGACAGTGGTGCAAGCGATTGGCCCGAGGCGATGATGGTGGCGCAGCCTGCCGAGCGCGCGATCTGGGCCGCCGCCAGCTTGGTCGCCATGCCGCCGGTCCCCACGCCCGCATCGGCGTTGGCGCCCCCGCCCATGGCCAGGATGTCGGGGCTCAGCGTCTCGATCAGGGGCAGGTGGGCGGCGCTCGGGTCGCGGCGCGGATCCGCGGTGTAGAGGCCGTCCACATCCGACAGCAGGATCAGCAGATCGGCCCGCGCCAGCTGGGCCGTGCGCGCCGCCAGCCGGTCGTTGTCGCCGTAACGGATTTCCTCGGTGGCGACCGTGTCGTTCTCGTTGACGATGGGAATGACGCCGTGGGCCAGCAGGGCCTCGACCGTGGCGCGGGCGTTCAGCCAGCGGCGGCGCCGTTCGGTGTCGTCACGCGTCAGCAGCACCTGGCCGGCGATCAGGCCGTGCGGGGCCAGGGCTTCGGACCAGGCGGCCATCAGCAGGGATTGCCCGACGGACGCCGCCGCCTGCTTGTCCTCCAGCCGCGCCCCCAGGCCTGGCAGTCGGCCGCGGCCCAGGGCGATGGAGCCGGACGAGACGACGATGACCTCGCGGCCTTCGGCTTTCAGCGCGGCCAGATCCGAGGCGACGGCGGCCAGCCAGTCGCGCGTCGGCCGGCGCGTGGCCGCGTCGATCAGCAGGGACGAACCGATCTTGACCACGACGCGCCGCGCGGCCGCCAGGGCCGACGCAGCGTCAGCTCCACAGCTTGGGCTCGGGGGGAGGGCGACGGCCTGGGACATGACGGTTTCTCTAACGCGAGTATTCGGGCTTGTCTCTTGCCGCATCGCGCCGCAATGCAGGCGAATGATGGAATCTCTTTCCCCCATTGCGGCGGGTGGTCTCGGCAGTCTGGCGGCGGGCATGATGACGGCGGTCGGCGCCGCGCCCCTGCTGTTCATCAAAAGGCCAGGCGTTCAGACCCAGAGCGCGCTGTTGGGTTTCGCCGCCGGGGTCATGCTGGCGGCGTCCTTCTTCTCGCTGATCATTCCCGGCGTGGACGTGCTGCAGGCGGGCGGGGCCAGTCAGGCGGCGGCGGCTGGAGTGATGGCGGCGGCGGTGCTGATCGGGGCGACGGTGATCGGCCTGATGAACCGGTTCGCGCCGGTGGACATGCTGGCCATCGGCCCGGCGGGATCGCGCGACCTGTCGCGGCGCATCTGGCTGTTCATCATCGCCATCACCCTGCACAACTTCCCCGAGGGCGCGGCCGTGGGCGTCAGCTTCGGCGGCGGCGACATGCATCAGGGCCTGTCCACGGCACTGGGCATCGGCATCCAGAACATGCCCGAGGGGCTGGCGGTTTCGGCGGCGATGGCGACCCTGGGCTATGGGCGTTGGCCGTCCTTCCTGGCGGCGCTGGCGTCTGGTCTGGTCGAGCCGGTCGGGGGCCTGATCGGGGCCAGCGTGGTCGATGTGCTGCCCGGCGCCCTGCCGTGGGGCCTGGGCCTGGCGGCTGGGGCCATGATCTATGTCGTCACCGCCGAGATCATTCCCGAGACCCGCGAGAAGTCCAAGGGCGAGGGGTCGATGATCGGTCTGATGATCGGCCTGGTGGGGATGATGTTCCTGGACATCGCCCTGGGGTAAAGCCCGCGCCTGAAACGCGGCGTGACCGCGCACCGAGGCGTTACATCGATTTACATCGGGGGCGGGGGTTGAAGCCGCCGGGGGCGAGAGGCTAGGCCTGCGCTCTCGCTGCTCGATTAGTCCCCCGCAAGGAGCGCCACCCGTATGACGCGACCTCTCAAGCCTGCGGCTTCCCGTAGAAATTTCTTGTCTGGCCTGGGGCTTTTGGCCCTGATGGGCGCCGGAGTTTTCCCCATGCCTGTATCCGCCCAAGCGTCCCGCACCGTCGCGCGTCACCGCCAGAAGATCGAGGATCTGATCGCGGCCATGACGGTCGAGGAGAAGGCGGGACAGCTGAATCTGCTGGCCGATCCGTTCCGGTGGATGCCCACGGCGGTGAACCCGCTGGACGGCACGGGGGACCCCGCACGCGTCACCGCCCTGATCCGCGAAGGCAAGGTCGGCAGCCTGTTCAACGGCATCGGCGCCGAGACGGGCCGCCGCATCCAGCAGGTGGCGATGGAGGAAAGCCGGCTGAAGATCCCGCTGCTGTTCGCGGCGGACGTGATCCACGGCCTGTCCACCATCTTCCCGGTGCCGCTGGCCGAGGCCGCGGCCTTCGACACCGAACTGGCGCGGCGCACCGCGCGAGCGGCGGCGGTCGAGACGGCGGCCTCGGCCGTGCACCAGACCTATGCGCCGATGGTGGACGTGGCGCGCGATCAGCGCTGGGGCCGCAACGTCGAGGGCGCCGGCGAGGACGTGCTGCTGAACAATCTGCTGGCCGCCGCCCGGGTGCGCGGCTTCCAGGGCGACAAGGGGCTGGACGACCGCGACGCCGTCCTGGCCACCGCCAAACACATGGCCGCCTATTCCGCCGCCGTCGGCGGGATGGAATACAACACCACCGACATGAGCGAGCAGACGCTGCGCGGGGTCTTCCTGCCGCCGTTCAAGGCGTCGGTGGACGCCGGCGCCCTGTCGATCATGAGCGCCTTCAATGACGTGAACGGCGTGCCGGCGTCGGGCAGCCGCAAGCTGCTGACCGACATCCTGCGCGGGGAATGGGGCTTCGAGGGCTTCGTGGTCTCCGACTACACCTCCGAGCAGGAGCTGGTGGCCCATGGCTTCGCCGAGGATGGCCGCGACGCCGCGCGTCTGGCGTTCAACGCCGGGGTGGACGTGTCGATGGTGTCGGGCCTGTATCTGGAGCATCTGCCCGGCCTCGTCGCCTCGGGCGAGGTGTCGATGGCGCGGCTGGACGAGGCGGTGCGCCGCGTCCTGAACACCAAGGCGGCGCTGGGCCTGTTCGACGATCCCTATCGCGGCACCGATCCGGTGCGTGAAAAGGCCGTCGTGGGCGCGCGCGAGCATATCGAACTGTCGCGCGAGGCGGGCCGAAAGTCGGTCGTGCTGCTGAAGAACGAAGGCGGCCTGTTGCCGCTGAACAAGAGCCAGAAGATCGCCCTGATCGGCCCGTTCGCCGACGACGTGGACAATGTCTGGGGGCCGTGGACCATCTGGGGCGCGCCCGAGCGTCGCGTCTCGCTGGAGGCCGGCTTCCGTGCGGCCATGAGCGACCCGCAAAAACTGACCATCGCGCGCGGGGCGGGCGTCGAGGCGCCGCTGGCCGGCGGGATCGAACAGGCCATCGCCGCCGCCCGCGACGCCGACGTCATCGTCCTGGCCATCGGCGAGGCGACCAATATGTCGGGCGAGGCCCAGTCGCGCACCGAGATCGTGGTGCCCGCGCCGCAGATGGCGCTGGTCGACGCCATGACGGCCCTGGGCAAGCCCATCGTCATCCTGCTGCGCAACGGCCGGGCCCTGGCGCTGGAGGGCAATGTGAAGAACGCCCAGGCCATCGTCGTGACCTGGTTCCTGGGCGAACAGATGGGTCATGCCGTCGCCGACGTCCTGTTCGGGGATCACGGCCCGTCGGCGCGCCTGCCGGTCAGCTTCCCGCACAAGTCGGGTCAGCAGCCCTATTCCTATGACCGCAAGACGACCGGCCGCCCGGCCAATCCCGATCTGGCGACCGAGGAATACAAGTCCCGCTATCGCGAGACGCCCAATACGGCGCTCTATCCGTTCGGCTATGGCCTGACCTATGGCGCGATCAGCTATGGGCCGATCGAGATGGAAAGCGACAAGCTCCAGTGGGCCGGCACGCTGGACGTCGCGGTGACCGTGACCAACACCGGATCGCGCGCGGCCGAGGAGCTGGTTCAGCTCTATATCCACGACCGGGTCGCCAGCCTGACCCAGCCGGGGCGGCTGCTGAAGGACTTCAAGCGGGTGTCGCTGCGTCCGGGCCAGAGCGAGAAGGTGACCTTCACCCTGAACCCGCGCCAGCTGGGCTTCATCGGGGCGGACGAGACCTGGCGCATCGAGCCGGGCCTGTTCGACGTGTGGCTGGCGCCGCACGCCCAGGGCGGGGCGACGGCGACTTTCCAGCTGATCGGACCGGCTTCCATCACCGATGGTCGTTGACCCAGGCGACTGCAGGGCTTAACGACGCCGCCGTTTGCCTCCGGCCGCCTTTCGGGCCGGATTCGTGTGTAGGAGCGCGCCCATGACGACGAAGATTCTTCCGGGCGCCACGGGCGTCCTCGCGCTCGCCGACGGCACGGTCCTGCAGGGGATCGGCGTCGGCGCCGTCGGTTCGGCCCTGGGCGAGGTGGTCTTCAACACCGCCATGACCGGCTATCAGGAAATCCTGACCGATCCGTCCTACATGAGCCAGATCCTGGCCTTCACCTTCCCGCACGTCGGCAACACCGGCACGAACGTCGAAGACATCGAACAGATCGGCGGCGGGTCGGACACCTCGGCGCGGGGCGCCATCTTCCGCGACGCGCCGACCGATCCGGCCAACTATCGGTCCGACGCCAGTTTCGACGACTGGATGAAGCGGCGCGGCGTGGTGGGTCTGGCCGGCGTCGATACCCGCGCCCTGACCAAGATCATCCGCGACAAGGGCGCCCCCCACGCGGTCATCGCCCATAATCCGGACGGCCAGTTCGACCTGGACGCCCTGATCGCCCAGGCGCGCGCCTGGACCGGCCTGGTCGGCCTGGACCTGGCCAAGCCCGCCTCGACGCTGCAGGCGTTCGAATGGGACGAGGGCCTGTGGGAATGGCCGGAAGGTCATCCGAAGACTGAAGGCCGCAAGCAGGTGGTCGTCATCGACTACGGGGTGAAGCGCAACATCCTGCGCGCCCTGGCCTCGACGGGCGCCAAGATCACCGTGGTCCCCGCCACGACGACGGCGGAAGAGGTTCTGGCCCGCAATCCGGACGGCGTCGTCCTGTCGAACGGTCCGGGCGATCCGGCCGCGACGGGCGAATACGCGGTGCCCGAGATCCAGAAACTGGTCGCCAGCGGCAAGCCCCTGATGGGCATCTGCCTGGGTCACCAGATGCTGGCCCTGGCCTTGGGCGCCAAGACGGTGAAGATGGAACAGGGCCACCACGGCGCCAACCATCCGGTCAAGGATCTGACCACCGGCAAGGTCGAGATTGTGTCGATGAACCACGGCTTCACCGTCGATCGTGACAGTCTGCCGGACGCCGTCACCGAAACCCACGTCAGCCTGTTCGACGGCACCAACTGCGGCATCGCCGTCAAGGATAAGCCGATCTTCAGCGTCCAGCACCACCCCGAGGCCTCGCCCGGCCCGGCCGACAGCCTGTATCTGTTCGACCGGTTCGCCGACCTGATGAGCCCGCGCTGACGCCATGAAACAGGGGGCGGTGCGGTCGGACTATCTGGACTGGCTGGCCGAGGCGCTGGAGGTCGGACGTCGGTTCGAGCCGCTTCCGGACGGCGATGTGGTGGTCGGCTACGCCACCGGATACGACGCCGCCGACATCGCGCCCTTCGTCCTGTCTCTGCGGGCCGTGTTCGACGGGCCGGTCGCCCTGGTGGTGGACGCCGAGCCGGCCCTGCGCGCCTTCCTGGCCCAGCATAAAGTTATCGCCGTCGATGCGCCCGTCTGGCGCGGATGGGCTCCCCATCCAGTGATGCAGCGGTTCGTGGCCTTCGCCGGTTTGCTGGGGGATCGTCCCGGCGCGGCCTTGGCCTGCGACGTGCGCGACGTGATCTTTCAGGCCGCGCCGTTCGCGCCGGCGCCCGAGGGTCTGGAGGCCTTCGTCGAGGCCGAGACGCCGCTGGCCGATCACGCCTTCAACATGAAATACCTGCGCGCCCTGTTCGGCGAGGGGATCGCGGCGTCGTTGGCCGACAAGGCCTGCCTGTGCGTCGGCACGATCCTGGGGCCGCGTGCTGAGGTTTCGCGGCTTTCGCGGCTGATCCTGTCGCTGGCGGCGACGCCGCGTTCGGAGTTCGGCGGGGCCTTCGGCGCCGATCAGGCGGGCTTTAACATGGCGATCCATCAGGGGCTGGTCGGCGCGTCGATCCGACCCAACTACGGCCGCGTGGCCACCCTGGGCCTGACGCCCGGCGACACCCTGACCTTTGCGGACGGCAAGGTGATCAATCCCGACGGAAGCCTCAGCCCCATCGTCCACCAGCACGACCGCCATCCGCATCTTGATGCGCCGGTCCATGCCCTGTGGGGCGGCGGGCTGGAGCACCGCAAGCGCGTGCGGCCCAAGTCGGCGGGCCAGAAGCTGGAGAAGCTGAAAGCCTCTCTGCGGCGCCGGACGCCCGAACTGCGCTGATCACTCTCGCGGCTTAGGGCAGGGGCGCGAAGCTGCGCTCTTCGCGCAGGGCGCTGGCTTTACGAACCGCCATGGGCGCGGCGTGCAGCCAGTAGTCGGCGTCTTCGAGCCGCTGTTCGCGACGACGTTCCTGCCCGCGCATCCGGCGCAGGGCGGCGTTTTCCAGCAGGCGCGCATGCAGGGCGCGGGGCGACATTTCGACGATGGCGGGGGAGCCGGGGACGGCGACGGCGTCGGGGCCTTGGGGCTCCACCGCCGGGCGGGCGATGGCGATGAACATGGGTGTCTCGGTTCAGGAGGGGAGAGGCGCTTCTGCGCCGAGCTAACGATGGGTTAACCACAGGCTCTGTGGATAGTTCCTGAGTGCGTCCGAAAAAAGTCCGTGAATCGAAGGGCTTACTGCCCGGTTCCGAACAAAATAGTTACTGAAATCTTAATCCGAGCTCGGAGCGATCGCTCGACGGACCGACGGCGGCTCCTGACTATCTTCCGTCAATGTGATCGCTGAAGCGCGAACACGGCCAACCCTACCCAGGCCACCGCATATTCAATACCTCAGCCATCCAGCCATCTACGGCGCTTGCGGAATGTCGCCGGTCCCCTTGTACTGCGATGTGGAACTCCCTTGCACGGAAGCTCTCATGTAGTTCGGCAGGCTTTTCGACGTGATAGATAGCGTCGCGAGAATAGATTTGAACGAGATCATTGAAGGACGCGACTTCCGACACCGAAAGCGCGAGCGTGACTCCCTCCGGGTATATTGGATAGCTTCCGGGACAGAACCAAAGGACGGCAATCGTCGGCGTTAAGGCGACCATTGCCATGGCGCGCAGTGGAATGTGCGAGTTGTCATGGAAGTTGTGCATGAAGCCGTCGCCGAACAGGAAGCTAGGCGTAGGAGCTATCAAGATCCCAATCTTACCACCTGTCCGCATTGCAGTGGCAAACGGCTTTTGAAGCTGTGAGAGAGCGCCTCCAGCCGTAAACTCGACGTTCCTCGGCTCCGCGAAACCTGCCCAATGAACCTGACGATGCGCGATGTAACGTTCGGTTTGCGCGCGCATACGCGGGCTCCGTACCACAAGCGATGCCAAGCATTCGGCAAGCTGTGAACGGTAGGGCTCTCTGATGGATAGCCCTTGGGTTCGCCCGCGATGTGCGGACGCCTGATCCGATAGCCAGGCGATCAGGCCTGGGAACGAACGGTCAGCCAAGTCGAACGCAGGCTCATACGTCATATCCCAAGGGCTTCCCCCCTCGGACAGAACATTGAAGCCGTCTGGACGGTAGGCGGTGCCGCCCGGAAAGAACCTTTTTGTATCGCCCCAACTGTTGGTGCGCTCCACTCGGCCATCGGGTCCAATCCAAGCGGCCTTCATGAGGCCGATCGGGAACCAATGATGTTCTTCACCGTGAATCGGCTTTCGCATGAACCGACGATATATCGGCTTTGCTGGTGAAAGAAGCCATCAACCGGTTTGTTGAAGCGATAGTAGAAAGCCCAAACCTCTTGGCTTAGGTGCTCGATTCTAAACTATTCATCCCGGTGGCAGTCCCTAGGGGAGTCGAACCCCTCTTTTCAGGTTGAAAACCTGACGTCCTAACCGATAGACGAAGGGACCGCGGCCGGGGCGGCGCATTTGCCCCGGTTCGGCCCCTCCTGCAAGTGAAAAATTACGCGGCCTGCGCCTTCGCCGGGATGACGGCGTCCAGCGCGGGGAAGAGGTCGGCGATCAGGTCCTCGACATGCTCCAGTCCGACCGACAGCCGCACCAGGCCGTCGCCGATACCGGCGGTCGCGCGCTGTTCCGGCGTCATTGCGGCGTGGGTCATGGTGGCGGGATGGGCGATCAGGCTTTCGACGCCGCCCAGGGATTCCGCCAAGGTGAAGATCTCCAGCGCCTCGACCAGGTCGCGCACCGCGTCCGTGCCGCCTTCCAGTTCGAAGCTGAGCATGGCGCCCGGTCCGGCCTGCTGGGCGGCGACCAGGGCGTGGTTGGGGTGGGACTTCAGGCCGGGATAGTGGACGACCTTGACCGCCGGGTGGGCGTCCAGCAGCTCGGCGATGCGGCCGGCGGTGGCTTGTTGCCGCTCGATCCGGGCGAACAGGGTGCGCACGCCGCGCAGGGTCAGATAGGCGTCGAAGGGCGAGCCGGTCACGCCCGTGCAGTTGGCCCACCAGGCCAGGGTCTGGTGATCTTCGGCATCGGCCGAGATCACCGCCCCGCCGACCACGTCGGAATGGCCGTTGATGAACTTGGTCGTGGAGTGAACGACGAAGTCGGCGCCCAGCTTGATCGGGTTCTGCAGCGCCGGCGACAGGAAGGTGTTGTCGCACACCACCTTGGCCCCGGCCGCATGGGCGCGGGTGCAGATGTCGGCGACGTCCACCAGCCGCAGCAGGGGGTTGGACGGGGTCTCGACCAGGACCAGTTTGGGCTTCAGCGCCAGGGCCGCCTCGAAGGCGACGGGATCGCCCTGATCGACCAGCAGCAGGTCGAAATGGCCCTTCCTGGCGCGGGCGTTCAGCAGGCGGCAGGTGCCGCCGTAGCAGTCGTGCGGGGCGATCAGCAGGTCGCCCGGCTCCAGCAGGGCCAGGGGCAGGTCGACCGCCGCCATGCCGGTGGCGGTGATCACGGCTCCGGCGCCGCCCTCCAGCTCGGTCAGGGTTTCGGCCAGGACATCGCGGGTCGGATTGCCCGAGCGGCTGTAGTCGTATTTCCGCTTCTGCTCGAAGCCGGCGAAGGAATAGTTCGACGACAGATAGAGCGGCGGCATGACCGCGCCATGGGCCGTGTCCGTATCCACGCCCGTGCGGGCGGCGATGGTGTGCGGGTCGGCGGGGCGGCGGGCAGTCATGCTTTGATGTCCTTGAAAGCGGCGCGGAGGATGTCGCCGACGAAGGCGTCCTCCTTCAGGAAGGCGTCGTGGCCATACAGGGAGTGCGCCTCGACGAAGCGCCACAGGGTCGGCAGCCGCGCGGCCAGTTCGCGGATGTCGTCGATCGGCACCAGCCGGTCGGAGGTGAAGCCGATCAGGGTGACGGGGGTGGTGATGGCTTCCGGCGTCACGCTGTGGCGATCCAGGGAATCGGACATCGACAGCCAGCGCGCCGGGGTGGTGTGGGTCCGGTAGGCCTGGCCCCGCGCCGTCAGATAGTCGCAGACGGGATAGGCGCCGCCGACGGCCTGGGGCGCCGTGGTCTCGAACCGGTCGTGGAATTCCTCGGCCGTGCGGTAGGTGGTCATGGCCAGCTCGCGGGCCAGGGCGACGCCCTCTTCCGGGCGGCCGGCGGCGACGGCGAACTGAAGGATGCGGCGCTGGATGCCGCGCCAGGCGGTGGCCTGGGGGTGGGCGCGGTGGGCGGCGGAGACCACGATCAGCTGCTCGGCCCAGTCGGGGAACAGTTCGGCGAAGGCCAGGCCGACCATGCCGCCATAGGAACAGCCGACGAAGGCGGAGACGCGCTCGATCTTCAGATGGGTCAGGACCAGGGCCAGCAGGCGGGCCTGGTCGTGGGTGGTGATGGTGACGGGGGTTTCCAGGAACTCGGCGCCGGGGGCGAAGTCGACGGCCAGGACCTGGAAACGGCTCAGGTCGATGGGCCCGCGCACCGACACGGCGCCCGACCACCAGCCCAGGCCATTGGTCTCGGTGCGGTGGACGAAACGGCCGGCCGAGATGCCGCCGGCGACGACGACGACGGGTGCGCCGATCCGGCCGTGCAGGCGGCCGACGATATTGGGCTGGTTCAGCCGTTCGCCCGAGGCCAGGCGGAAGTCGGCGGGAATGGGCACGATGACGTCGCGGGCGCCGCCGCGTTCACGGTTGGGGGCGCGGCCAAGCGGCTCGGCTGTCGCGATGCGACAGTCGGGGTCTTCGAACAGGGAGGTTTCAGCCAGTGTCATCGTCGTTCCGCATCGTTCTCGCTCAGCAAGGCTCGATGCGGTGACAGATCGTGGAGCGTCGTCTCGCCGATGCTCCACTCATCTCTCGCGATCCCAAAGGATCTCGCAGGAGTTGGCACCGTTTCGAGTTGTGAGACCCGATGGTTGCCCCAGCGTCAAAGGGCCTAATCCCTCGGCTGGTCTTGATGAGTGACTTTACGTTGATCAAACAGGCGGCACCGGTCAAGCGGAAAATTCATGCCATTAGCGGCTGTTGGCAGGCGCGACCGGGTGTGAAATGAGCGAAAAGCGACCTGTCGTGAAAAAATCATCCATCTCTGCTTGACAGGATGGGGGTGGTCCGATCACCCTAGGCTCAGATTTCAACCGGACCTGCCCTGTGCAACAGCGCTCGCTCATCGCCGAACTTTCCACCGTCGCCGGCCTCGCCGCGACGCGTTTCGGCATGATTATTGGGACCACCGGCACCACCACCATCACCATGCCCTCACGGGCGGGACGAGTTTAGCGCGCCGAACCCCGGCAACCGCAGAACCCGAACCCCGCCCGGTCCGCCTGGCGGGGTTTTTCTATTTCACCCCACCCCATCCCGACTTTTCCGAGAACCCTGATGTCCGCCACCCTCGCCGTCGTAGAGAAATCCGAGAGCCTCGATCCCAGCAGTCAGCCCTCACCAGGCCTGGCCGCCCCCGAAGTGGTGGTGCTGAAGTTCGGCTCGTCCATCCTGCGCAGTCCGGCGGAGGCGCCGCTGGTCGCCTCGGCTGTCTACGGTCATGTGCGGGCGGGGCGGAAGGTGGTGGCGGTCGTCTCGGCCTTCGGCGGGGCTACCGACCGGCTGCTGGGCGAGGCGCGGGCGCTGGGCCTGGCCCATTCCAACGACCTGCTGCCCGGTTATGTGGCCCTGGGCGAGGAGAAGTCGGCGGCCCTGGTGGCGATCGCCTGCGACCGGATCGGTCTGGACGCCTGCGCCCTGTCGGTGCGGGAGCTTGGCATCGTCGCCGAGGGCGAGCCCGAGCATTCGCGCCCCTGCGGCCTGCGGCCCGATCATCTGAAACAGGCGCTGGACCGGCACGAGGTGGTGGTGGTGCCGGGCTTCGGCGCGGTGCGGCCCGACGGCAAGGTGGCCCTGCTGGGACGCGGCGGATCGGACCTGACGGCGGTCTTCCTGGCGGCCGAACTGGGGCTGAAGCGGGTGCGGTTGGTCAAGGATGTGGACGGCCTGTACGACCACGATCCCAACGACAATACGGCCCCGGCCCTGCGCTATCGCCGCGCGTCATGGGACGTGGCGCGCAAGCTGGGCGGGGCGCTGGTGCAGCATGACGCCATCGACCTGGGCGAAAGCCGGGGGGTCGAGATCGAGGTGGCGGCGCTGGACCGGGCCGACGGCACGGTTATCGGCGACAAGTCGGCGCCTCCGGGCCCGGCGCCCGCCCTGCCGCCGCTGAAGGTGGCGGTCGCGGGCTGCGGCGTGGTGGGCGGCGGGGTGCTGGGGCGGCTGCTGGCCGATCCGCGCTATGACGTGGTCGGGGTGCTGGTGCGCGATCCCAAGAAGGCGCGCGACGTGGCTTGTCCGGCGTCCCTGTTCACGGCGAACGCCGACGACCTGTGGGCGAAGAAGCCCGACATCGTGCTGGAGGCCCTGTCGGAAGGCGAGGCCGGTCATGCGGTGATCCGCGCCGCCCTGGAGGCCGGCTGCGACGTGGCCAGCGCCAACAAACAGGCGGTCGCCCGCGATCCGGGCGGGTTGCAGGCCCTGGCCCAGGCGCATGGCCGGCGCATCTTCTGGTCGGCCTCTGTCGGGGGTGGATCGCCGATGATCGAGACGGTGCGCGCGGCGCGCGCGGCCGGCGAGGTGGTCGGGTTCGAGGCGGTGCTGAACGGCACGGTCAACTTCATGCTGGAGCGGCTGGGCGACGGCGCGGCCTTCAACGAGGCCCTGGCCGACGCCCGTGCGGCGGGCTTTGCGGAAGAGGACCCCTCGTCGGACCTGGAAGGCCTGGATGCGGCCGCCAAGGTGCGGCTGCTGTGCCACGAGGCCTTCGGCCGTTCGCCCGACGGCGAGGTGCCGCGCGACCACCTGACCGAGGCCACCTCTGCCGAGGGCGGAGTGCGCCAGATCGGCGCCGCCCACCTGAAGGACGGGGTGATCAGCCCCTCGGTGTCGCTGAATGCGGACCATGGCGATCCGCTGTTTTCCAACCTGCGCGGCGAGGGCAATGCGCTGAAGGTCTACGGCGCAGACGGTCGTGTGTGGCGCTGCCGGGGCCGGGGCGCCGGCCGCTGGGCCACGACCGAGAGTATCATGGCGGACCTAGCCGAGATCGTGCGTGCGCGCCGCGCCGATGCCGGCCTAAACTAGACCCATGGCCGTCTTCACCCCCGTTTCCCTGGCCCAGGCCAGTGCGTTTCTGTCCGCATACGACATCGGCGAGGTGGTCGAACTGACGGCCATCGCAGAGGGGGTGGAGAACACCAACTATCGACTGGACACCACGCTAGGCCGGTTCGTCCTGACGCTGTTCGAGGGGCGGACGGACGAGGCGTCGCTGCCCTTCTGCCTGGGGCTGACGGCGCATCTGGCGTCGCGTGGCTTTGCGTGCCCCACGCCCATCGAGAACCGGGCGGGCGGTTGGCTGGGGCGGCTGAACGGCCGGGCGGCGGCGGTGATCGAGTGGAAGACCGGCGCCTGGCTGCGCTCGCCGTCTGCGGCCGATCAGGCGGCGGCGGGGGCGGTGTTGGCGCGGCTGCATCTGATGGCGGCCGACTTCGAACTGGGACGCGACAACCCGGTTGGGCCGGCCATGTGGCGCAGGCTGGCGGATCGTTGTGCGGGGGGCGCGGCGAGGGCGTCAGTCGAGGATCGGGGGCTGCTGGACCGGGTCGAGGCGGCGCTAGCAAGGCTGGGTGATCCGTTTACTGATGATCTGCCCGGCGGGGCGATCCATGCCGACTATTTCCCCGACAACATCCTGTTCGAGAACGGCGCCGTTTCGGCGGTGATCGACTTCTATTTCGGCTGCACCGGCGCCTTCGCCTACGACCTGGCCATCGCCCTGTCGGCCTGGGGGTTTGACGCCGAGGGGCGGGCGATCCCCGAGGCCCTGGCGGCGTTCCAGCGGGGTTACGAGACGGTGCGGCCGCTGAGCGCGGCCGAGCGGGCGGCCCTGCCGCGCCTGGGCGAGGCGGCGGCGTTGCGGTTCACCGTGACGCGGCTGCACGACCGCATTTTTCACGACCCGGCCAACCTCGTGACGCCCAAGGATCCGGCGGTCTTCCTGCGTCGCATGGACCACTGGCGGGCGGTGGAGCCGGCCTGAGGTCTACGTGAAAAACACAGTGCAATGTGTGCACTTCGTCTCAATCTGGGAAATTGCACTGCATCCGGAAAGTGCGTGCAAAGTGCAAGACAGTGCAATTGGGCGCGGCGGCGATGTCAAGACCGGAAGGACAGTGTCTCACGGTTTTGGGACTGGATGGTCGAATGTCGCTGGAGGCCGGTAAGTGATGGAAATCACGATGTTCTGTTTCCAGAAATGGGAGGGATGCACGTTCCTCTCCCTCCCCGTTCGGGGAGGGTGGCCGAGCCGCAGGCGAGGTCGGGTGGGGGCGGCCGAGTGACCTTCCACAGATCTATTGCCGATCCAGCCGCTGCGTCCCTGCCGGGCAGCCCCCACCCGGTCGCGCAGCGCCCTGCGTCCGTGCGTCGCTGGAACCGAAAGCGTCACCGGGCTTTGATGCAGCAACGGCGAGATCGCCGCTCTCTCCCCAAGGATGACACCATGACCGACGAACAAATCAACGGCGCCGCCTCGCAAGCTCAAGGCAAGACGCAAAAGGCTTTCGGCAATCTGGTCGGCGATCAGAAGATGCAGGTCGAAGGCGCCTATAACGACGCCAAGGGCCGCTCGCTGGAAACCTTCGGCAAGGCGATGGATTCGGTCGATCGCCTGGTCGACAAGGTTCCCGCCGACTATCGCGACAAGGCCCGCACCGTCGCCGCCGAAGCCCGCAAGCGCCCGCTGGTCACCACCCTGTCGGTCGCCGGCGTCGGCCTGATGCTGCTGGGCATGCTGACCCGCGGCGGTCGTCGCTAGAAGCGTTTAGTGGCGGCCTGAAAAGGCCGCCACGGCGTTCACCGCCGCCTCCATCGTCCCATCGATCACCGTCAACCGCTCGGGCTTGTCGCCTAGGGCGGCGATGACGTTTGCGGGTTCGGGTTCGAAGCCGAGGACGTCGGAGACGAAGGCGCCGAATTTGGACGGGTGGGCGGTGGACAGGGCGACGACGGGGCCTTTGGAGCGGTCCTGGCGACGGGCGGCGGCGAGGGCCACGGCCGTGTGCGGGCAGACGACGCGGCCCCAGGTCTCATAGGCGTGGGCGATCTCGGCGCGGGTTTCGGTCTCGTCAATGGAGACGGCCGAGACCTGGGCGCGCAAAGCCGCCAGCAGCGCGGGATCGAAGGCGACGGCGCCATCGTGGGCGAAGGTCTCGAACACGGCGCGCGTGGCCTCGGCGTCGCGGCCGGTCGCCTCGAACACCAGACGTTCGAAGTTTGAGGGGGCCTGGACGTCCATGGAGACGCTGCCGCTCTCGACCGCCGCGCGGCGCGAATAGAGGCCGTCGTTGATGGCGCGGGCCAGGGCGTCATTCTGGTTCACGGCGGCGACGAAGCCGTTGGACGGCAGGCCCATCTTCGTGGCGGCGATGCCGGCGAAGGCGTCGCCGAAGTTGCCGGTCGGAACGACGAAGGTCGCCGCCTCGCCCAGCTGGGCGGTGGCGGAGACATAGTAGGGGATCTGGCCCGCCAGACGCGCCCAGTTGATCGAATTGACCGAGGACAGGCGGCCGCGTTGGCGCAGGCTTTCGTCCGCGAGCAGGCTTTTCACCAGGCGCTGGCAGTCGTCGAAATCGCCGCGCACGGCCAGGTTCAGGACGTTGTCGGCCTCGACCGTGGTCATCTGTTTGCGCTGCACCGGCGAGACGCGATCCAGCGGGTGGAGCACGACCAGATCGACGGATTTGGCGCCCGCGAAGGCGCGCACGGCGGCGGCGCCGGTGTCGCCCGATGTGGCGGTCAGGATGGTCAGGCGCTCGCCCGAGGCGGCCAGAGCCTCGTCCGTCAGGCTGGCGACCAGCTGCATCGCCAGGTCCTTGAAGGCGGCGGTCGGGCCGTGGAACAGCTCCAGCACGAACAGGCCGGGCTCCAGCTCGACCAGGGGCGTGACCAGCGGATGGTCGAAACCGGCGGTCAGTCGATCCAGCGCACGGTCCAGGGCGCCGGCGGGCAGGGCCTCGCCGATGAAGGGGGCGATGGCCTGGAGCGCGATGGACTTGTAGTCGGCCGCGCCGGTCCAGGCTGCGGGCGACAGGTTCGGCCAGGCGGTCGGCATATAGAGGCCGCCGTCGGGGGCGATGCCGCGCAGCAGGGCGTCGGCGAAATCGGTTTCGGGCGCCAAGTCCGAGACTGGGCCTCGGGTCGAGATGTAGCGGGCGCTGGAGGTGCTCATGATAGTTGAGGTCGTAACCAGACGGGGCGGCGGCGTCATCCGGTTTCTGCCTGCATCAGGGATGATTTTGTCGGGTTTTCGCAGGCTGTGGCGCGTTGGTCGCCGGGCTTCGACTTCTGACGGGCGTTGAGCGCATGTTCTTGCCCAAAGGGCGTTGCGACCATTCCCCCGCTGGCGTCGGTCGTCGCGACGGTCCATGTCTGGGGCATGAGACGACGCGATCTTCTGATCCGGCTGGGGCTGGTCGCCGGCGGTGTGGGCGGGGCCTGGTGGCTGCGCGACCATGTGGTGTGGAAGGGGCCGTCGGTCGTCTTTGCGGCGGGCGGATCGACCGGCTGGCTGCCCTATGCCGAGCCGCGCGCGCCGACGCCGACGGTCGAAGTCACGGTCAACGGCAAGCCGGTGCGGGCCCTGATCGATTCCGGGGCGCAGTATTCCGTAATCGACCGGTCGCTGTTCGAGACGCTGGGGCTGACGAACGTCTTCAATATTCCGATGGTGGCCTACGGCGTCGGCGGCGATGCGCAGGTCGGGCGTGGGACGACCCTGGACATCGCTATCGGGGGGGCATCCGGCGGCCTGCGGCTGGACGGGTTGCGGGCGGCGATCCTGGCGCTGGGACCGCTGGCGAGCGAACAGGGGCTGGGGGCGGCGCTGATCCTGGGTCAGGACGTGCTGCGCGAACTGGTGCTGGAGCTGGATACGGCCGGGCATCGGATGCGGTTCCTGGCGCGCGAAGGCTGGACGCCGCCGTCGTCGCTGGCGCCCATAACCGTGACGCGAGCGGGCAAGGCGCTGCAGGCGGCGATCACAGTCGAGGGGGCGACGGTCAATGCGGTGATCGACACCGGCGCCTCGGCGGTGCTGGCCGTGACGCGCGAGACGGCGCAGGCGGCGGGGCTGCTGGACGGGCGCGAACGGACGGCGGGCCAGAGCATCGTCCTGGGCGGCGTCGTGAGGGCGGAGACGGTCATCGTCCGCACCCTGACGATCGGCGACGAACTGTATCGCCAGGCGGCGGTGGCCATATATGACGACGTCGCCGTGCCGGGCTTTCCCAAGGCGCTGGTGGGCATGGCGGCGTTCGAGAACCGGCGTCTGGCGCTGGACCTGGGCGGGCCGGGCCTGTTCGTGGAACGGCCGATGGAGATCACGGTCGGGGGCTGAATAAATCGAGGCTGGATCGGCGGCGAACAACGGCCTAGGTCCGCGCCATGATCGAGTTCGCCCCGGAAATCATCGCCCTGTTGTTCGCCGCGGCCGTGGCGGCGGGGTTCGTGGACGCCATCGCCGGGGGCGGCGGCCTGATCACCGTGCCCGTGCTGCTGGCGGTCGGGATCAATCCGGTGGCGGCCATCGCCACCAACAAGATCCAGGGCAGTTTCGGCACGGCCTCCGCGACCTGGACCTTCTGGCGCAAGGGGCGGATCGATTTCGCCCTGCTGAAATGGCCGCTGATCGCCACGGTGATCGGCGCCGCCCTGGGCGCGGTGGTGGTCAGTTTCGTCGATGCGACGTGGCTGATGGTGCTGCTGCCGCTGCTGCTGGCGGGGATCGCGGTCTATTTTCTGGTCGGACCCAAGGCGAGCGACGAGGATGTCCATGCGCGTCTGACGCCCTTCGCCTTTGGGGCCGTGGCGGGCGGGATCGGCTTCTATGACGGCTTTTTCGGTCCCGGCGCGGGGTCCTTCTTCGCCCTGGCCCTTGTGACCCTGATGGGGATGGGGCTGACCCGCGCCACGGCCCATACCAAGGCGCTGAACTTCTCCAGCAATCTGGTGTCCGTGGTGGTGTTCGCCATCGGCGGCCATGTGCTGTGGGCCATCGGTCTGATCATGGCGGTGGGTCAGGTGCTGGGCGGCTGGCTGGGATCGCACGCGGCCATGCGGTTCGGACCGAAGCTGATCCGGCCGCTGCTGGTGGTGATCTGCATCGGCATGGTGATCAAGCTGCTGTCCGATCCCGCCAACCCGCTGAGGGCGTGGGTCGAGGGCCTGGTCTGAAGCCTAGGCGGGGCCTTTGATCACTGTCACCGGACGCACCGCGCCGGGCCAGAGCTGGATGCGATAGCGGTCGTCGCCGTCCAGGCCGTCTTCGGAGAGGGTGTCCAGTCCGCCGTGCGAAACGCGGGCGGCATAGTCGCCGGCGGGCAAGTCGATCCGCTCGGCCTGATCGGGATCGTCGGTGCAGCCGAACACGATCAGCGTGCCGCTGGCGAGGCGGAGGCCGCAGTCGCGGACCTGATCCCAGGCGTCCGGGTCTGGCGTCGGCTCTGCGGGCAGGATTTCAAGTTCGACCGGCACCAGCATGTTGCGCGCCGTGCCTATGGCGATCAAATCGGGGCCGACCGCCAGCATGGGGTCGCCAGCCGGGCTCCACAGGGCGGCGGTGTCGGTGACGTAGGTTTCGTCGCAGACGTAGAACTGGAAATAGTCCGCGAAGATTTCGAAGCGGCGGACGCTCATAGACTTCAGCCCGCCAGGGCCGTCGCCACCACGGCCCTGGCCTCGGCCTGGACGGTCGCCAGATGGTCGGGGCCGAGGAAGGATTCGGCGTAGATCTTGTAGACGTCCTCGGTGCCCGAGGGGCGGGCGGCGAACCAGGCGTCGGCGGTGACGACCTTGAGGCCGCCGATGGCCTCGCCGTTGCCGGGGGCCTTGGTCAGGATGTCGGTGATGGGCTGGCCGGCCAGGGTGGTGGCGTTGATGTCCGACGGGCTGAGGGCGGCGAGGCGGGCCTTTTGCGTGCGGTTCGCCGGAGCGTCGACGCGGGCGTAGACGGGCGCCCCGTACTGGTCGGTCAGTCCGGCGTAGAGCTGGCTGGCGCTGTTTCCCGTGCGGGCCTGGATCTCGGCGGCCAGCAGGCACAGCAGCAGGCCGTCCTTGTCGGTGGTCCAGACCGTGCCGTCGTGGCGCAGGAATGAGGCGCCGGCCGATTCCTCGCCGCCGAAGCCGACGGTTCCGTCCAGCAGGCCGGGCACGAAATGTTTGAAGCCGACGGGGACTTCCAGCAGGCGGCGGCCCATGCCGGCGACGACGCGGTCGATCATCGATGACGAGACCAGGGTCTTGCCCACCGCCACGTCCGCGCCCCAGCCGGGGCGGTTGGCGAACAGATAGGCGATGGCGGCGGCCAGGAAATGATTGGGGTTCATCAGCCCGGCGTCGGGGGTAACGATGCCGTGGCGGTCGGCGTCGGCGTCGTTGCCGAAGGCGACGTCGTAGGACGCGCCGCCCTTCATCATGCCGATCAGACCGGCCATGGCGCAGGGCGACGAACAGTCCATGCGGATCTTGCCGTCGGCGTCCAGCGGCATGAAGGCCCAGCGCGGATCGACGGCGTCATTGACCACGGTCAGGTTCAGCCGGTGTCGGTCGGCGAGCTCGCCCCAATAGGCCACGGCCGCTCCGCCCAGAGGATCGGCGCCGATGCGGACCCCGGCGTCGCGGATGGCGTCCAGGTCCAGCACGCTGGGCAGGTCGTCGATATAGGCGTTCAGGAAGTCGAACCGGCCCGCTGCGGCGTAGGCCTTGTCGAACGGCACACGCTTCACCTCGGCTAGGCCGCCCTCGATCAGCTGATTGGCGCGGGCGGCGATGGCGCCCGTGGCGTCGCCGCCGGCCGGACCGCCGGAGGGGGGATTGTATTTGATGCCGCCGTCACGCGGCGGATTGTGCGACGGAGTGATCAGGATTCCGTCGGCCTGACGCGTATTGGCGCGGTTGTACCCCAGGATAGCGTGGGACACGGCCGGGGTGGGGGTGAAGCCGTCGCGGGCGTCGATCAGCACCTCGACCCCATTGGCGATCAAGACTTCCAGGGTGGTGCGGAAGGCGGGCTCGGACAGGCCGTGGGTGTCACGACCGAGAAACAGAGGCCCGTCGATACCCTGGGCCGCGCGGTATTCGGCGACGGCCTGGGCGATGGCCAAGATGTGCGGGCGGTTGAAGGCGCCGTCCAGGCTGGAGCCCCGGTGGCCCGAGGTGCCGAACACCACCCGCTGCATCGGGTCGGTCATGTCCGGCCGCACGGCCTCGTAGGCGCCGAGCAGGGCGTCGAGGTCGATCAGGTCTTCGGGGCGAGCGGTCGTACCGGCGCGATCATGCATCGTCAGTCAATCAATCGTTGTCGGGAAAAAGGGGCGATCAGGCGCCGGCGAAGGTATCGCACGACGCGGGGTCGCCCGACTGATAGCCGCGTTGCAGCCATTCGACCCGCTGGGCCGAGGAGCCGTGGGTGAAGCTTTCGGGCGAGACCCGTCCGCCGCCGCGACGCTGCAGGGCGTCGTCGCCGATGGCCTGGGCGGTCTTCATGCCTTCTTCGATATCGCCCGGCTCCAGCGAGACCTGGCCGTTCGAGACGGCCGAGGCGTTTTTGGCCCAGACGCCGGCGTAGCAGTCGGCCTGAAGCTCCAGCGCCACGGAATACTGATTGGCCTCGGCCTCGCCCTGGGCGCGTTGCTGGGCCTCGCGGACCTGAGCCGAGGTGCCGGTCAGGGTCTGGACGTGATGGCCGAACTCGTGGGCGATGACATAGGCGCGGGCGAAGTCGGCGCCGGAGGCGCCCAGTTGCGTCTCCATTTCCTGCCAGAAGCCGAGGTCCAGATAGACGGTCTTGTCGCTCGGGCAATAGAAGGGGCCCATGGCGGATTGGCCATAGCCGCAGCCGGTCGATGTGCCCTGTTCGTAAATGACGACATTGGGACGCTGATAGCCGTTCAGCTTTTGCGTCCAGACATCATCGATATTGCTGCCGATGACATCGACGAAGCGTCCAGCTTGGTCCTCAGGCGTGCCGACCTGGCCCTGCTGCTGTTCCGCACCCACGCCGCCAAACTGGCTGGCCAGTTGGGTGGTGGTCGAAGGATCAATGCCGAAAACCAAATAGCCGATGATGGCCAGGACGCCCACGCCCAAACCGCCGCCCGCGATGGCGCCGCCGCCCATTCCACGCCGATCCTCGACGCCGCCGCCTGTCCGTCCACCCTGCCAACGCATGTCGTCTCTCTCCGCCCGATCCTCGATAAGCTAGGCCGGAACGCAGGGGCAAGGGAAGAGATGCGTCAGGTCGCGCGCTTCATTGTGGCCTTTACTGAGGACGGGCCAGCCAGTCGTCGATCTGGCTCATGCCCTGGGCGGTCTGCTGGCGGCGTTCGGCGGCGGACTGGCGCAGGGCGCGTTCCTGCTCGGGGCTGTAGAGCGGGCGGGGTGGCAGGGCCTGAGTCGCGACCGGTTCACGCGCTGACTCGATGGCGCGCAGACGAAGCTGAGTCTCGATCTGTTGCTGGCGGGCCTGGTCGGCGTTCGATTGGGATTGGGCGCGCAGGCGGTCGTTTTCATAGCGATGCTGGTCGGCGATGGCCGCAGGAACGCCGCCCGGATAGGCGCCGTAGGGCCGACCGGGCTGGGGGTAGGTCTGGGCCAGAGCGGGCGTCGCGGTCGCCGCCAGAAGGGCCGTCAGGGTCAGGATGCGTCGCATGGAAGGGATGTGGGAGCGCCGGCCGGTCGCGCCAAGCGGAGCCGCAACCCTTTGAGTTTCTGTGGGTTCATCGCGCCGAACCCCTTTCTCGAATGGAGACCTTCTCATGGCCCAATCCCTTTCCGGCAAGACCGTCGCCATCCTGGCGACCGACGGCGTCGAGCTGATCGAACTGAATGAACCGATGAAGGCGCTGAAGGATGCAGGCGCGGCGGTCGAGATCGTGTCGCTGCAGGCCGGCGACTTCCAGGGCTTCGACCATCTGACGCCCGGCGACAAGGTGACGGCGGACAAGGCGGTGGCGGCGGTGGATGCGGCGTCATACTCCGCCCTGCTGCTGCCGGGCGGGGTGGTGAACCCGGACCTGCTGCGGGCCGATGCGGATGCGGTGAAGTTCGTGCGGGCCTTCTTCGACGCGGGCAAGCCGGTCGCCGCCATCTGTCACGCGCCCTGGCTGCTGATCGAGGCGGGCGTGGTCGAGGGGCGGACGATGACATCGTTCGAAAGCATCCGCACCGATCTGAAGAACGCGGGCGCGATCGTTGTGGACGAAGAGGTGGTGGTGGATCGGGGTCTGGTCACCAGCCGCAAGCCCGACGACATCCCGGCCTTCAACGCCAAGATGATCGAGGAATTCGGCGAAGGGCGGCATGACGGCCAGTCTACCTAGGGCATGGCCCAGACGGAGGACCGCTTGATTTCCTGGTCCTCCAACTCGCGCGAGGTCGGGACGCGGTATTCCGCCAAAAAATCCAGGCCCGTGCGCGGGAAATAGGTGCGCCCCGGATCGCCGATCAGGACGCGCGTTCCCCTGGCGCGGGCTTGGGCCAGCCAGGCCAGGACGGCGTCGGTCATCGGGCGTTCGTAGCAGATGTCGCCGGCGCAAATGACCTCGACATCCGGCGGGGCGGCGTCCAGCAGATTAGTCTGGGTGAAGTCCAGCGTCACCCCGTTGGCCCTTGCATTGGCGTCCACCGCCGCCCGGCAGAAGGGATCGATGTCGGCGCACAGGACCGAGGTCGCACCGGCCTGCATCGCCGCCACCCCGACCAGGCCCGAGCCGGCGGCGAAGTCCAGCACCCGCTTGCCCGCCACCTCGTGCGGATGATCCAGCACATAGCGGCTGAGCGCCTGCCCGCCCGCCCAGGCGAAGGCCCAGAACGGCGGCGGCACGCCCATCTCGCCCAGCTCCTCTTCCGTCAGCCGCCAGATCGGCGTGATCTCGTCCGCCAACCACAACGAGATCTCCGGCGCATGCGGCACGGGCTGGAGCCGCGTGTTGGCGCGGATGAAGGCGGCGGGGTCGAGGAAGGTCATGACCGCATCCTACGGGTCCGAAGGATGGCGGAAAAGCGCAGGCGAAATGTGGGGCAGGCATGACAAAAAGTCAGGTTGACATGACATTGGGTTGGTGTCAGGTTATCATTACACAAGGAGAGCCAATATGTTTGCTGCCTGGAAAGACGGAACGCCCGCGCACCGACGCTATATCATCCGCACGATGGCGTTTTCCGTGCCCTATGTCGCGATCTGCGTATCGATGATGACGACGGACGCGTTCGATCAGGTCGTGGGCACGCCGGCGGCCTGGGGGCTGGCGGCGGTGCTGTCGGCGCCGGTGATCGGTCAGATCTGGGCGACCCTGGCCCTGATGCGCGAGAGCGATGAGTTCGTGCGCGGCGTGACCGCCAAACAGTTCATCGTGGCGGCGGGCCTGGCGATGGCCGTGGCGACGTTCTGGGGCTTTGGCGAGAGTTTCGCCGGGGCGCCGCATATTCAGACCTGGCTGATCGTGCCGCTGTTCTGGGCGATGTACGGCGTGGTGTCGCCCTTCATAAAGACCAGCCGATGAAGAACCGTCTGAAGCTTCTGCGGGTCGAGCGTGGCTGGACCCAGGAACAGATGGGGCAAGCGCTGGGGGTGTCGCGCCAGGCGGTGATCGCCCTGGAGACCGAGCGGCACGATCCGTCGCTGGACCTGGCCTACCGCATCGCCGCCGTGTTCGAACGGCCGGTGGAAGAGATTTTCGAGAACCCGCACGCGGGCTGACCAAAAAGTCAGAATAACCTTACAATTGGAGAGTTGACGATGATGTACGTCCGTTCGGGCGCGCGCCCGATGCTGCGCGCCCTGTTCCTGGCCTCGGCCGTCGCTCTGACGTCCGGCGCGACGGTCGCTGCGGCGCGAGCCGAGACGGTTGCGGCTGCGCCCTTTGTGTCGGACCGGCTGTCGGTCGAGGTGGTGGGCCAGGGCCCCGACGTGATCCTGATCCCCGGCCTGGCCTCCTCGCGCGAGGTGTGGCGGGCGACGGCGGATCGGCTGAAGGCGACGCACCGGGTGCATCTGGTGCAGCTGGCTGGGTTCGCCGGCGAGCCCTGGACCCATGACGACGGCGCCTTCGTCCAGCCAGAGGTCGAAGAACTGGCGCGCTACATCCGCGAGGCCGGACTGAACCGACCGGCGGTGATCGGTCATTCGATGGGCGGGTTGAGCGGCCTGTTGCTGGCGCAACAGAAACCGGGTCTGGTCGGACGGGTGATGACGGTCGATTCGCTGCCCTTCTACAGCGCCATGTTCGGGCCGACCGCGACCGCCGAAAGCGCGCGACCGTTTTCGGAACAGGCGGCGGGCATGATCCTGGGGGCGGACGAGGCGAGCTTCCGCACCCAGCAGGAGGCGACGGCGCAGACCTTGTCGCGGACGCCGTCGGAACAGGCGAGGATCGTGGCCTGGTCGATGGCGACCGACCGGCGCGCGATGGCGTCCGCGATGAAGGATGTGATGACCACCGACGCGCGGCCGGGCCTGGCGGCCATGACGACGCCGGTGACGGCGCTTTACGCCGCCGATGCAGACGGCGGCCCGCCGGCGGCGCTGGCCGACGGGATGTGGGGGCGGGAGTATTCGGCCCTGCCTGGCGTGACGCTGATCCGGGTCGATGGATCGCGGCACTTCATCATGGCCGACCAGCCGGAGCGGTTCGCCGAACTGGTGGATGCGTTTCTGGCGGAGTGATGCAGATCCTCCCCCGCAGGCGGGGGAGGATTTCTGAGCGTCAGCCGTTCTTGGGCGTCACGTCGCCGGCCTTGGCGGGGGCGCCGTCGAACTGGTCGGCGTAGGCGGGGGCGAGCAGGGCGCGGAAGGCGGATTGCGGCAGGGCGATCCAGTAGGGGCCGTCCGAATAGGGGCCGATCTGATACGGTCCCATCAGGAAGGTGACGCCCCCCGCCTTGCCCGGCGTCGTGCCTGGCGTCAGGACGAACGGGGTCGAGACGGCCTTGGGGCAGGTCCACATCTTGCCGTCCAGGGTCGCGGTTTCCGACCCCGGCGAGCGGGCCTGTTTGGCGGCGTTGGCGGCGGCGCACAGGGCCTTGTCCAGCACAGACAGATCGGCGCCCGGCCGGAACAGGTCGGCGAAGCCCAGCCGTTTGTTGGTCGTCTTGTCCCAGATCACCGAGGCGAAGCTGGTGTTGGGGTGGGCGCCGCCGGTGAACTCGAAATCGGTGCGGGCCAAGCTGACCAGCTTGCCGGTCTCGGCGCCGGGGGCGAAGGCGATAGTCTTCTCATAGGGGTTGGGGCCGCCGCCCGCCTCGCTGAGATCGGCCTGGGCTCCTTCCTCGAACTGCTTCAGGTCGCGCACCATGTCGGCATAGAGGGCGGCGTGCAGGGCGGGCGTGGTCTTGACCGTCTGGGGCAGGGTCAGTTTGACGGTGGCGTAGGGGGTCTTGCTGTCATAGCCGACGGGGGTGTTGGACGCAGGCGTAGCGGCGGCGGCGGGCGGCGCCTTGGCCTGTGCCGGGGCCTTGTCTTCCTTGCGCTGGCAGGCGGCCAGGGTCGCGGCGACGGCGACGGACAGCAGGAGGATGCGGGCGGGGTGAGACATGAGAGGCTCCTTCATCAAACCAGGGATCCGAGCGCGATGGCGGCCAGCAGGACGAAGCCGGCCTCGCGATTGGACTTGAACAGTTTCAGCGCCAGGGCGCCGTCGTTGCGGTCGAGGCGCGCGACCTGACGCGCCAGATGGGCGGCATAGGCGACCAGGCCCAGCCAAAACAGCGGCCCCTGGCCGGCGTTTAGGCCGGCTAAGGCGGCGAATATCAGGCTGAGGCCATAGAAGACCGCGACGCCGGGGCGAACGGCCGAGGCCAGGCGGCGGGCCGAGGATTTGACGCCGATCATGGCGTCGTCCTCGATGTCCTGAAGCGCGTAGATGGTGTCGTAGCCCAGGGTCCAGAAGACGCCGCCGATCCATAACAGGACGGCGGGGATGTAGGCCTGCCAGGCCAGGGCGATGGCATGGCCGCTGTCGCTGGTCGGGGACCACAGGAAGGGGCGGAACTCGCCGGCGATGTCGGGGGGCAGCAGAAGGGCCGCGGCCGCCAGCGGCAGGGCGGCGGCGAACCCCATCAGGGCGCCCCAGTTGAAGGTCAGGCCCAACCAGGCCTGGGGCCACCAGGTGATCCGCTTCATGAAGGGATAGGCCGCGACCAGGGCCAGCGACCCGACGCCCAGCAGGATGGCCACGGTCGGCAGGGTCAGCAGGATCGTCAGGCTGATCAGGCTGCACGCCACCACGAAGGCCCAGGCCTGTTTCACGGTGATGCGGCCCGAAGGGATGGGGCGCTGGGCGGTGCGGGCGACCTGGGCGTCGAAGTCGCGGTCCACGATGTCGTTGAAGGCGCAGCCCGCCGCCCGCATCAGACAGGCGCCGATGGCGAAGCCGACGAACAGCCACAGGTCATAGAGGCCGGGCGGCTGGCGATACTGCGCCAGCGCCAGGGCGATCCCCTGCCACCCGGGCAGCAGCAGCAGCCAGATGCCGATGGGCCGGTCGAACCGCCCCAGCTTCAGCCACGGCTTCAACCCTTCCGGCGCATGGCGATCCACCCAGTTGGCGCCGGCGTCGGGAAGGGGGGCGAAAGTCATGCGGGTGACTTAGCGGGAATGGGGCGGGGGGTGAAGGGCGGACAAATATCCTTCTCCCGGTCGTGGGAGAGGGAAGAAAAAAGGGGGCTGGTTCGACCAGCCCCCTTCGGTTCGACGACGTCGCGTCGATCAGTCCTGATAGACCTCGCCCGAGCCGGTGACGGTGCTGTTCACATTGGCGGCGCGGGTGGCCAGGGCGACGTCGCCGGAGCCGGCGATGACGACCTTGACCTGGCCCGTCGGGGCGATGCGGGCGTCGCCGGAGCCGGCGATGTCCACCGAGGCGTCGCGGGTGGTCAGGTCGCCGAGGGAGGCGTCGCCCGAGCCGGCGATGTCCACCTTCAGATCGTCGGTGCGACCCGAGGCCGTGACCTCGGCCGAGCCGGCGATGTCCAACGCCAGCGACGGCTGGTCATAGGCGTTGATCAGCAGGTCGCCCGAACCATTGGCGTTGAAGCGGTTCACCTTGGGGGCGGTGATCACGACCTTCAGCTCGTCACGCTCGGAGCGGGCGGTGAAGTTGCCGCTGCTCCAGCCGAACACGACCCGCTCGTCGCCGTCGCCCAGGTCCAGCCGGCCATCGACCAGGCGGACCCGGTCGGTCAGACCCTTGGGCCCGGTGATGACGACGGTGTTCGCGTCGCCCTGGATGTATTCGACGTCGATGCTGGAATCGACGGTCAGGCTCTCGCCGCCGGTCCAGGGGAGGGTGCGGGTGGTGAGGGGGCCGAGGTCGTCGGTTCCGCCGCCCTTGACCCGCTCGAAGCGGACGCTTTCGCCGTTGTCGTCCTTGAAGGTCCAGGTCCAGCCGTGGCGCTGGAGGTCGTGGCCGCCGATGGCGAGGGCGCCGCCGACGGTGACCAGGCACAGCACCAGGGCGGCGCCGGCGATGATGAACAATGTGCGGATCATGCCGAAACTCCCGAGACAGGTGTGGATTGGGTGGGCGAGGACTCCAGCGCCGGCTTCAGCAGGCGATAGTGCAGGCGGGCGAACCAAACGATCCCGTTGACCAGCCAGATGGTGAAGATGGCCAGCAGGGCGCCGATGAAGACGGAGCCGGCCATCAGGCCCAGACCCATCAGGATCGCCGCGAACGGTCCGCCGGGGAAGCCGGCGAAGGGTCCGGCGACCATGATCACGCCGCCGCAGATGAACAGGGCGATGGCGGCGATGAAGAAGCCGAACACGGTCCCGACCACGCCCATAAGCAGGGGCAGCAGGATCAGGATGTCGAGCGCGCCCAGGCCCAGGACCGCGAAGACGGCGGCGGCGGCGGCGGAGGGGTTCTTCTCCTGATGCCAGCGCTGGATGCCAGCCTCGGCCTTCAGCTCGCGGGCCAGGCGGATCGGATCGCCCAGGGCGGTCGCGACCTCGGCCTCGGTTCGGCCGGCGGCGATGCCGTCGTCAAAATGGGTCTGATAGTCGGCGATGATGTCGTTGGCGGTCGCGGTCGGCAGGCCGACGAGGCCTTCCTTCAGACGATCGATGAACTCGGCGCGCGTCATTGTGCGGCTCCCTGATCGGCGTCGTTCGCCACGACGGCGTCGACGGCCTTGGTGAAGGCGGACCATTCGGCAGTCTGGGCGGCGAGGGCCCCCCGGCCCGCTTCGGTCAGTCGATAGTATTTGCGTGAAGGCCCGGCGGAGGATTCGACCAGATAGGTCTCCACCTGTCCGTCGGACTGCATGCGGCGCATCAGGGGGTAGATGGTTCCTTCCCCCATATCGATCGCATCCGACAGGCGGCTGGCGATCTCGTAGGCGTAGCTGTCCGCCCGGTTCAGAAGCGCCAGGACGCACAGTCCAAGCACTCCCTTCTTCAGCTGTATCTCGATGGTTTCAGGCACCTCGGCTCTCCTGTTGATGTCCATTGACTACGGCAAGGTATCTGTTGATGCAAGGTAGCTGGCGAAACATGACAGCGATTTAATCGAGGCTGGTTGACGGCGGCTTTGCGGCCTCTGTGGCGTTGATCGCTTGGCAAGCCGAAAGCGATCCGATAGGTGACCGACATCGCCGGGCGTGGGAATCGCGCCAGCGTGATCTCTTGCGAGCCATTCGCAAGTATCTGCTGCAAAACGGTTTTATGGGGAAGTCTCGTATGGGGATGGGCAAGCGAGCCCTAGGGACGCTCAAAGGGGCTTCGGCTTCTGCGTCTTCGATCGTTCTGGGCGCCGGACTGGCGATGTTCGCCGCGTCGCCGACGTGGGCGCAGGACCTGATGGGCCAGCCGACGCCGGGCGGCATCGGCTTGCAGCCGGCCGCGTCGCCGCTGAAGCACGATGCGCACTTCTTCCACGACGTGATCCTGATGCCGATCATCACGGCCATCACCTTGCTGGTGCTGGGCCTGCTGGCCTGGATCGTGTTCCGCTACAACAAGAAGTCCAATCCGACGCCCGCGCGCTGGAGCCACAACACCACGGTCGAGATCATCTGGACCGTGCTGCCGGTGGTGATCCTGGTCTTCATCTCCCTGTTCTCGTTCCGCCTGCTGTTCGCCTATCACGACATGCCGACGCCGGACGTGACGGTGAAGGTGACCGGCAACCAGTGGAACTGGGCCTATGAGTACCCGGACCAGGGCGTCGCCGAATACATCTCCAACATGCTCCCGGAAGAGGAAGCCAAGGCCAAGGGCGTGCCCTATCGCCTGGCCGCGACCGAGCCGATGGTCGTGCCGGTCGGCAAGACCGTGCAACTGGTCATCACCGCATCCGACGTCATCCACGCCGTCGCCCTGCCGGCGTTCGGTCTGAAGACCGACGCCGTTCCCGGCCGCATCAACACCACCTGGTTCAAGGCCGAGCGCACCGGCGTCTTCTATGGCCAGTGCTCGGAACTGTGCGGCGTCGACCACGCCTTCATGCCGCTGGAGATCCGGGTCGTGACCCAGGCCCAGTTCGAACAGTGGATCGCCTCCAAGGGCGGATCGATGACCCCCAAGGTCGCCGAGCCCGCGCCGGCCGCCGCTCCGGCAGCCGGCGCGGCGGCCGCCGGTGAAGCCGCCGAGGCCGCTCCGGTCGCCGCACCCGTCGGCGCCACCGCCGACCAACCCGTTCCCGCCGCGGCGTCCGCCGCGCCGGCCGCCCAGTAAGAGGCGAACAGACATATGGCTGACGCTACCGTAACCCGCGACGCGACCGACCTCGGTCACGCTCACGACCACCATCACCACGACGACCACAAGGTGGGCTTCTTCACCCGCTGGTTCCTGTCCACCAATCACAAGGACATCGGCACCCTGTATCTGATGTTCGCCATCATGGCGGGCATCGTGGGCGGCGCCCTGTCGGGCCTGATCCGCTGGGAACTGGCCGAGCCGGGCATCCAACTGTTCCGGGAAGGCTCGTCGATCCAACTGCTGGGTCTCGTGGAGCAGTCCAAGCACGGCTACAACGTCACCGTTACGGCCCACGCCCTGATCATGATCTTCTTCATGGTCATGCCCGCCATGATCGGCGGCTTCGGCAACTGGTTCGTACCGATCATGATCGGCGCGCCGGACATGGCCTTCCCGCGCATGAACAACATCTCCTTCTGGCTGCTGGTCGCGGCCTGGTGCCTGCTGGTCCTGTCGATGTTCGTCGACGGGGGACCGGGCAAGGGCTTTGGCGGGGGCTGGACGGCCTATCCGCCACTGTCGACCACGGGCCACGTCGGTCCGGCGTTCGACCTAGCCATCTTCGCCCTGCACGTCGCGGGCGCCAGCTCGATCCTGGGCGCGATCAACTTCATCACCACCATCCTGAACATGCGCGCGCCGGGCATGACGATCCACCGGATGCCGCTGTTCGCCTGGTCGGTGCTGATCACCGCCTTCCTGCTGCTGCTGAGCCTGCCCGTCCTGGCCGGCGCCATCACCATGCTGCTGACGGACCGCAACTTCGGCACCCACTTCTTCGATCCCGCCGGCGGCGGCGATCCGGTCATGTACCAGCACCTGTTCTGGTTCTTCGGCCACCCGGAAGTGTACATCCTGATCCTGCCGGGCTTCGGCATCATCAGCCACATCGTCTCGACCTTCAGCCGCAAGCCCGTGTTCGGCTATCTGGCCATGGCCTACGCCATGGTGGCCATCGGCTTCGTCGGCTTCATCGTGTGGGCTCACCACATGTACACGGTCGGCATGAGCATCAATCTGCGCGCCTATTTCATCGCCGCCACCATGATCATCGCGGTGCCGACGGGCGTGAAGATCTTCAGCTGGATCGCCACCATGTGGGGCGGGTCCATCAGCTTCAAGACGCCCATGCTGTGGGCGATCGGCTTCATCTTCCTGTTCACCGTCGGCGGCGTGACCGGCGTGGTCCTGTCCAACGCGGGCATCGATTACAGCCTGCACGACACCTATTACGTCGTGGCCCACTTCCACTACGTCCTGTCGCTGGGCGCCGTCTTCGCGATCTTTGCGGGCTTCTACTACTGGTTCGAGAAGATGTTCGGCGTGAAGTACAACGAGTTCCTGGGCGCGACCCACTTCTGGATCATGTTCGTGGGCGTGAACCTGGTGTTCTTCCCGCAGCACTTCCTGGGTCTGCAGGGCATGCCGCGTCGCTACATCGACTATCCGGACGCCTACACCCTGTGGAACCAGGTGTCGTCGGTCGGCTATGCGATCACGGCCTTCGGCGTGCTGGTCTTCCTGATCATGCTGGCCGAGGCGGCGATCCGTCGTCGTCCGGGCGTCGCCAACCCGTGGGGCGAAGGCGCCACGACCCTGGAGTGGACCCTGTCCTCGCCGCCTCCGACCCACCAGTTCAACGAGCTGCCGGTGGTCAAGGGCGACGAACACTAAACCTCTTCCGTCACCCTCGGGCTTGTCCCGAGGGCCCACGGCGGAAGCGGATTCAAAAGACTGCGAAGGGCCTCGGGCGGAATGTTCGAGGCCCTTTTTCGTATCGTGGAGACGTGGACCCTCGGGACAAGCCCGAGGGTGACGGTGTAGAAGATGACCATCGTGACCCCGACAGACCTCAACACACCCGCCATCTCGACCGCCCAGCCGGAAGACTTCTTCCAGCTGTTGAAGCCACGCGTGATGTCGCTGGTGGTGTTCACCGCCGCGACGGGCCTGGTGGTGGCGCCGGGATCGATCAATCCGCTGGTGGCGGCCATCGCCGTTCTGTGCATCGCCGTGGGCGCGGGCGCGGCCGGCGCCCTGAACATGGCGCTGGAAGGCGAGACCGACGCCCTGATGCGGCGCACGCGCGGCCGGCCGGTGGCGGCAGGACGCGTCAAGAAGAACGATGCGATGGCGTTCGGCGTCATCCTGAGCCTGTTCTCGGTCATGCTGCTGGGCATGAACACCAACTGGCTGGCGGCTGGTCTGCTGGCCATGACCATCGTCTACTACGCCGGCTTCTACACCCTGCTGCTGAAGCGCAGGACGCCCCAGAACATCGTCATCGGCGGGGCGGCGGGCGCCTTTCCGCCCGTGATCGGCTGGGCGGCGGCGACGGGCCAGGCGCCGTGGCAGGCCTGGCTCCTGTTCGCCATCATCTTCCTGTGGACCCCGCCGCACAGCTGGGCGCTGGCGCTCTATTCGGCCGGCGACTACGCCAAGGCGGGCATTCCGATGATGCCGGTGGCGAAGGGCGCAAAGTCCACGCGGTTGCAGATCCTGCTCTACACCCTGGTCTTCGTGCCGATCGCCATCGCCCCGGCCTTCGTGGGCCTTGGCGGGTTGATCTATCTGGTGGTCTCGGTTGCCGGCGGCCTGGGCTTCCTGGGCCTGGCGCTTCGTCTCTACCGGTCCCGCGCGGGCGATGAACCCGACAAGGCCGAGGCTGTGGGACGCGAGGCCGCATTGTATGATGTGCGCGCCCAGGCCAAACCGGCGCGAGACCTGTTCGCCTTTTCCATCCTCTATCTGATGGCCCTGTTCTCGGCCCTTCTGGTCGAGGCCTTGTCCGGTCTGGGAGCGTAAAACCATGCGTCTGACGCCTGAGGAACTTCGCGCGCGCAAGCGTCGCAATGTCTGGATCGCGGCGGCCCTGGTCGCCTTCATCGTCCTGGTCTTCACCACCACCGTCCTGCGGCTGCAGCAGAACCAGGCGAGCGAGCGGGCGCTGCTGGAGGCGGCGACGGGGACCACGGCGCAATGAACGCGAACCGCAAGAATCTGATCGCCATCGTCTGCGTCTTCGGCGTGATGGGGATGACCGGGGCGGCGTTCGCGGCGGTGCCGCTGTACCGGATGTTCTGTCAGGTTACGGGCTTCGGCGGCACGACGATGAAGGCGGACAAGGCCTCGGATATCGTGCTGGACGAGACGGTGCTGGTGCGGTTCGACACCAATGTCCGCGGCCTGCCGATGACCTTCAAGGCCGAGCAATCGACGCAGCGCGTGCGGATCGGCGAGACGGGCCTGGCCTATTTCGACGTGACCAACACCTCGGACAAGCCGATCCAGGTGCGGGCCAGCTACAACGTTTCGCCCGAACAGACGGGGCCGTATTTCCAGAAGCTGCAATGCTTCTGCTTCACCGACCAGACGCTGGCGGCCGGCGAGACGCGCCAGTTCCCGATGCAGTATTTCATCGCCCCCGAACTGGCCACCGACCGCGAGGCCAAGGGCGCGCGCGACATCACCCTTAGCTACACCTTCTATCCGTCTGTGGACGCCCCTAAAGCCTGATGCCCCAAGCTAGAAAAGGTGGGCCCGGCGTGGACTTTCCCGGCGTCGGCTGCGGGCTGGTGATCCAGCGGGCCGACGGGCGGGTGCTGCTGTGCAAACGGCTGAGGGCGCCCGAGGCCGGGTTCTGGAACATCGTCGGCGGCAAGGTCGACCTGATGGAGCCGTCCGCCGAGGCCGCCCGCCGCGAGGCCGAGGAGGAGAGCGGGCTCAAGATCGGCGCCGTCGACTTCCTGTGCGTAGCCGAAGAAGTCATTCCCGCCGACGGCCAGCACTGGGTGTCGCTGATCTATGTCACGCGCGACTTCACCGGCGAGGCGACGCTGACAGAGCCGGACAAGCTGTCGGAGATCGGCTGGTTCGATCTGAACGACCTGCCCCAGCCGCTGTCGGCGTTTTCGGCCAAGGCGTTTGCAGCGTTGGCGGCGCAATAACCACCGCCGTCACCCTCGGGCTTGTCCCGAGGGCCCACCGTTGATCTGTCTCGGCATCGCCGCTGGATCGCCGCTCGTGACCCATCTGTTCGCTTAAGATCGCATCCGGCGTGGGCCCTCGGGACAAGCCCGAGGGTGACGAAGGAATGGAGGGGCCGTTTGCGTCGGCGCGCGTTCCGTTCCAGCGTGCCGCTTTGCACGGTGAAATGACGGAGACGGGATTTGCGCGGTCTGGATTTCAGTTCCTGGCAGAACCTGCTGCTCACCCTGCTGGGGCTGGCGCTGGTCACGCTGATCGGCATGGGCATCCGGCTGGTGATGATGTTCACCATCCAGCAGCGGCGCGAGCGGATGAACCGCCAGATCAACGAACGGCTGAAGACGCTGATCGCGGCCTACAAGGTGCTGGGCGGGTCGTTTACCGGCGACCTGACCGTCGATCCGACGCACAAGCGTGATCTGAGCCGCCGTGGTGCGCCAGCCGGGGAGGCGGGGCTGGATCTGAGCGCCGAGGCGACGGCGGGGTCGGACCGCACCCGGCGCATCCGCGATGCGGTGGAGGCGTCGCTGGCCGACATCATCCTGCTGGGCACCGAAGAGCAGGTGCGACTGGCGCAGCAGGCGGCGCGCGAACTGGTCGCCGGGCGGCCGGTGCGGACGCATGAGCTGGTCGTGTCGTTGCGCGACTTCATCCGCCAGGCGCTGGACCTGGCGCCGGTTCCGACCGGGGCGGACATTCCGCTGCAAGGCCCGACACGGCCGTCGTCGAGCGGAGGCCGGGGCGGCGGGGCCGGCGGCGGGGGAGGCGGCGGAGGCGGAGGCGGCATGGGGGGCGGCATGGGGGGCGGCATGGGGGGAGGAATGGGCATGGGCGGCGGCATGGGCTCAAACCCTGACGAGCCCGCCGATCCGCCGTCGCGCAAGGCCTGAACCCCATTCGCGACCCTGAACAAGGCCGAAACACGGCGTGGCTCTGGCGTCGGACAAATGGGGACGCTATAGCCGCTATAACAACCGACTCTGGCCGACGAAGAGACGCGATACATGGCTGACGCCCACGCCACTCCGCAGCACGACTACCATCTGGTGCCGCCCAGCCCCTGGCCGCTGCTGTCGTCCGTTGCGGCGACCATCATGTTCATCGGCGCGGTGATCTGGATGAAGGGTCTGGCCCCGGCCGAGAACGGTCCGATCGCCGCCAACTTCCTGGCCGAGGGCAAGTCGGGCGTCTTCTTCGCCGGTCTGGCGGGCGTGCTGATCTCGGCCTTCGGCTGGTGGGCGGACGTGATCAAGGAATCCAAGGCGGGCGACCATACGCCGGTCGTGTCCATCGGCCTGCGCTACGGCATGATCCTGTTCATCGCGTCGGAGGTGATGTTCTTCGTCGCCTTCTTCTGGATGTTCTTCGACATGGCCCTGTTCCATGAATCGCGGGCGCTGACGCCGGAAGTCGGCGCCTGGGCCGACACCGCCAAAGCCTGGTCGACCTGGCCGCCCAAGGGCGTCGAGGTCCTGAGCCCCTGGCAACTGCCGCTGCTGAACACCGTGACCCTGCTGCTGAGCGGCTGCACCGTCACCTGGGCGCACCACGCGATCCAGGTCGGCGACCGCAAGGGCGCCAAGATCGCCCTTGCCATCACCGTGGCGCTGGGCGTGATCTTCACCTGCGTTCAGGCCTATGAGTATCATCACATCCTGCACGAGCACCTGTTCTTCAACGAAGAGGCCGTGAACTCGGGCCTGTATGGTTCGATCTTCTTCATGGCGACGGGCTTCCACGGCTTCCACGTCCTGATCGGCACCATCTTCCTGGCGGTCTGCCTGATCCGCCTGCTGGCCGGCGACTTCACCCCGCAGAAGCATTTCGGCTTCGAGGCGGCGGCCTGGTACTGGCACTTCGTGGACGTGGTCTGGCTGTTCCTGTTCGCCTTCGTCTATGTCGTCTTCGGTTGATCCAAGACGGTCCTGAAGACCTCAAGACGGCGCGGGACGAGGGATCGTCCCGCGCCGTCGTCGTTTCCGACACGCCGGTCAGGGCGGCCCTGCGCGGGCGCTGTCCCCGGTGCGGGCAGGGCGCGCTGTTTGCGGGCTTTCTAAAGGTGGCGCCGGCCTGTGAGGCGTGTGGCCTGGACTATTCGACCATCCAGACAGGCGACGGCCCGGCCAGCTTCATCATGCAGATCGCCGGCTTTATCGTCGGGTTCTCGGCCCTGTTCGTCGAGATCAAATATCATCCGCCCATGTGGCTGCATCTGATCGTCTGGCTGCCCTTGGTCGTCGCCTTGTCGCTGGCCTTGATGCGGCCGGGGCGGGGGCTGATGATCGGCCTGCAATACCGGAATCAGCGATGAAGCGTTTTCCCTGGATACTGACCGTGCTGACGGTCCTGGCCCTGATCCTGCTGATCGGCCTGGGCGTATGGCAGGTCGAGCGGCTGAAGTGGAAGGAAGGCCTGATCGCGGCGGCCGATGCGGCGGCGTCCAAACCGCCCGCGCCGCTGGATCAGGTCTTGGCGGAAGGCAATCTGGAGTTCCGCAAGGCGCTGATGGTCTGTCCGGGCCTGGCCAGCGCGCCCTTCATCGAGCTGCAATCCATCCATGACGGGGAGGCCGGCGTGCGGCTGATCTCGGCGTGCAAGCCGGCGGGGGCGGACTTCAGTCTGCTGATCGATCGGGGCTTCGTCGGCGACGGGGTGACCGCGCGGCCGCGCGAGGTCGAGACCACCCTGCCGCTGGTGATGGTCGGGGAGTTCCGCACCTTCGACAAGCCGGGCGCCATGAGCCCCGCACCGAGGGACGGCCGCTTCTACGCCCGCGACACCGCCGCCATGGCCAAGGCGCTGAACGTCACGGGGCCGGTGCGACCCGAGGCCGTGTTCGCCGTCACCGCCGTCAACCCCGAGTTCCCGGCCCTGAGGCCGTCCGCGCCGCCTGCGGCCTTTTCGAACAACCATCTGGGCTATGCGATGACATGGTTCGGACTGGCGATCGCGCTTGTGGGTTTCTATGTGGCCTTGCTTCGGCGCCGAACCAAGAAAGACGCTCCTCAAGCAGCCTCGCACCGCGTGCGAGGCGATAGGAAAGAAGAAAAGTCCTGACCGCTTCTTTGCACACCCTGTCCAACGGCGTCCGCGTCATCTGCGATCCCATGCCGGGGCTCAAGACTTTAGCCGTCGTCGTCACCGTCAAGGGCGGGGCGCGGTGGGAGGCGGAGGATCGCTCCGGCTGGTCGCACCTGCTGGAGCATCTGGTGTTCAAGGGCGCCGGCGACATGGCCGCGCGCGAGATCGTTGAGCGGATCGAGGCCGAGGGCGGCACGATCAACGCCTCCACCGGCTATGAGCGGACCAGTTTCGAGGTGCGCGGCCTGGACGGCTCGCTGCCGCTGGCCATGCAGGTGCTGTCGGACCTGGTGTTCCGCCCCACCCTGGACCCCGCCGAAATCGAGCGCGAGAAGGACGTGGTGGCCCAGGAGATCGCCGAGGCCTTCGACACGCCCGACGACCATGTGTTCGAGATGGTCCAGACCCGCGCCTTCACCGGCCAGCCGCTGGGCCGGCCGATCCTGGGTTCGATCGCCAGCCTGAAGCCGGCGGACAAGGCCAGCGTCGAGGCCTGGCGCGCGCGGCTGTATTCGCCGGACCGGATGGTGGTGTCGGTGTCCGGCGCGGTGGACGAGACCGAACTGCTGGCGTTAGCCGAGCGCTGGTTCGGCGATGCGGTCGCGACCCCGGTCGAGGCCCCGGCCCCGGCGGCCTTCGTCGGCGGTCATGCCAAGCTGACGCGCAAGATCGAACAGGCCAATCTGGTGTTCCAGCTGCCGGCGCTTTCGGCGACCGATCCGGCCCTGTCGGCGATGCGGCTGTTCGGCGAGATCCTGGGCGGGGGCATGGCCTCGCGCCTGTTCCAGAGCGCGCGCGAGGAGCGGGGCCTGGCCTATGCCATCGACGCCTATCAGGAGCCGTATGAGGACACGGGCGTCTTGGGCATCTACGCCGGGGCGGCGGCGGATCGGGCCAAGGAACTGGCCGAGGTGGCGGCGGGCGAGGTGCGGGCCATGGCCGAGGCCGGCCCGACCGAAAAGGAGCTTTCGCGGGCCAAGGCGGTGATGAAGGCGGGCCTGTGGATGTCGGACGAAAACCCGATGAGCCGGGCGGGCCGCAACGCGGCCCAGACCCTGATCTTCGGCGCCCCTCGGTCCAGCCTGTCGATGACCGAACAGCTGGAAGCCCAGTCCGTCGCGGACGTGCGGGCGGTTGGCGGGCGGTTGCTGGCGGGCGGCAAGGCGGCCAGCGCGGTGCTGGGGCCCAAGTCGGCCGCACCGGCGGGCGAAGCGTTCGCGGCGGCTCTGTTCGGGGGGGTAGGCTTCTAGGCTGTTCTTTGGTCGCGCCGTCGCTCTCGCGCGGAGTTTCAACGGCAGATTGTCTCAGCGGCGGCCGTCTGAATGTCCGGATCAGGGCAAGAGGCAAACTTCTTTTCACGACCCTAAGAAGACACTGGACGCGTCAAGCCGAACAAGCGTTGGGCGACGTTGATGACCCAGCCGCGCAGGCCGGAGGAATGGAGATCGCGCCCAATCGGGCGCGCTTGTCGAGCACGTGCATGGTTCGCAAAATACTCACCGTAGTCGCCACGCCCGTCAAAGTGCTCCTGGGAGAATCCTTCCGGTCGCAGTCGGCTGTAACGAGCTTCCATCCTCTCAGCTCGGGCAGTCCATTCGCTTACATCGCCAAGGCATTCCGGAAAAAGTCCCGCCATCAAAGAAGCCACGTAGAGAAACTCGGCATCTTTGGACTGTTCTCCGCCAAAGGAATGGAAGATTTCCAGCCAAAGCTCATTTGCATCCGGATCGTATTCCAACCCGGTGACGAACTGCGGGTCTGCCCAGTGATACCAAGCAAAGTAGAGCAGATGCAGCGCCTCTTCTCGCGAGTACAGCCCGCTCTGCCATGCTGACTTCAGCCGTCTGTATTCCGCTTCCATAAAATCCCTCGCCCAGAGCCGCTTCGGTCCAGTATGACTTGATCAAGGTCTGCTTCCCACCCGTAGCAGTCCTTCGCAATGTCCGCTTTGTGCGCAGGTGAACGGCTGGGCGGGTTAAACGGAACATCCGACCGCCGGGATTGGTTATGCTGGCGCTTGATCCCGTCCAGCCCGGAGACCTTCCATGACCGTCCGTGTCGCCCTGATCGTCGGCAGCCTGCGCAAAGGCTCCTATTCGCGCGCCATCGGCATGGAGTTGAAGGCGCTGGCCGAGCCGGGACTGGAGATCGAGTCGGTCGAGATCGGCGACCTGCCGCTCTACAATCCCGACCTGGAGACGGACAGCCCGCCGCCGGCCTGGGAACGGTTCCGCGAGGAGGTCGAGACGACCGAGGCCGTGCTGTTCGTGACGCCGGAATACAATCGCTCCATCCCCGGCGCCCTGAAGAACGCTCTGGACGTCGGCTCGCGCCCTTATGGCCACAGTATCTGGCAGGGCAAGCCCGCCGCCATCGTCAGCGTCTCGCCCGGCGCCTTGGCCGCCTTCGGCGCCAACCACCACCTGCGCCAGCCGCTGGTCTTCCTGAACATGCCCACGATGCAGCAGCCCGAGGCCTATATCGGCAATGTCGCAGACCTGCTGGACGACGACGGCAAGCTGAAGAAGGACGATACGAGGGCGTTCCTGAAGAGCTTCACCGATGCGTTCGCCAAGTGGATCGACAAGACGAAGGGCTGATCGCCTTTGTTGCGCCGTGGCACGGCTTCCCGCCGACAGGGGTGTAATCGGCGCGTTGGGGAACGGACGCGGACTATCGCGCGGACTGAAAGACGAGGCGCTGCGCGTCGCCAAGGCGCTGTTCGCTGCGCTGGAGTTCGACGGCGGGCACAATCCGTCCGAGGCCTCGGCTGCTGCGCAGAGCTTCATCGAACGGACCTGCTTCGGGCGATAGCGGGCGGCAGACGGTGCTTCGGATCAGAACCGGAAACCAAGGCGGGGATTCGTAAGGAGTCGTCGCCGCCAATTAAGCATCAGCCGATATTCTGTCTGGTCAGGCAGAATATTCTTATAGTCGGGCCTGTCCAGAGCCTGATACTGGTTCAGTATTTATTTTGAAGAGTTTTCAAATCTTCCGCCGACTTGTTTTCCGGCCGAAAATATTGCGTCGTCGATATCAAGGCCATAGCGCCCAATGACAGGCGGTCTGGGATTTTTATTTCCCTATGTCTAAGTAAAATGGAACAAAATTCTTCCCAGAGCGCTGATATGGGGAACAGCGTTATTGGACGCGAACCCATGTGCCTAGCTATTACGATGAAGATCAATTCGACCATCAGGTTCTAGATTTCCGCGACCTGTTCGTACCGCTGCTCAACAGCCTGGGTATGGGCTTGAGGCGGGGCGATCGGGTCACGACCGATCTCAACGTGGATCAGAAAGAGGTTTGGGCCGAAGATTGCAGTCTTGAGCCCCAAGATAAGGCTGGCTGAGGCCGCCGCTGGCGTTCTGACCCAGAATTGAAAACGGCGGCTCCGTGAGGAGCCGCCGTCGCCATATCAGCTGTGAAGCTGAAATCAGCCGATGGTTTGCAGCTGGCCAGCGGATTCCTTGCCCGAACGCTTGTCGCGTTCCAGCTCGTAGGAAACCTTTTGGTTTTCATCCAGGCCGCGCAGGCCAGCGCCTTCAACGGCCGAGATGTGGACGAAAACGTCCTTGCCGCCGTCGTCGGGTTGGATGAAGCCATAACCCTTGGTGGGGTTGAACCATTTAACAGTGCCGGTAGCCATTTTGAGACCTCCGTTAGAAATTGACCGAGGGAACGTCCGTTCGGCCTGTCGGGTCTGAATGGGAGCGGCCTTGACTCGTGCGTTCGCAGAGAGAGTGGGCGTTACGCAGAGAGATCGACGAGCGATATGTGCGCAGATATTTGCGGTGGATGCAAGAGTGACTCATGTGAAGGAAATTCAACGGTCGGAACGGTTTAGCTTGGCGGACGTTGTTAAGGCGCACGAAAGGCTCCCATCATGAACCGCACCCACGTCGTGGAGCGCGCCTACCAGCTCGCCCGTTCGCCCGATTGTCTGAATACCGGCGACGTCGTCAAGGCCTTGTCCGGCGAGGGTTATTCGGGCGCCGAGATCTCGCATTTCCAGGGCAGTTCGATCCGCGCCGACCTGAACCGCATCTGCAAGATGCCCAAGCCGGACGCCGCCAACGCCGAGGCCGAACAGACGTCCGACGCCGCCTGACGCCCCCTCAATGCGCGCCGGCCCCGTCCGGCAAATGCATCTTCTCGAACCGCCCCACCCGCGTGACCAGGGTGCGGGCGGCGTCGTTCATGCCCACAACCTCGACCTGGGCGCCCTGACGGCGATAGCGGAAGACGACCTTGTCCACGGCGGCGACGCCGGTCAGATCCCACAGATGGGCGTCGCTGAGGTCGATCTCGACGCGCTTGGGATGGCCGTGATGCTCGAAGCTGGCGGCGAACAGGTCGGCCGAGGCGAAGAACAGCTGGCCTGAGACCCGGTAGCGCAGCACGCCCTCCTCTGGCGTCTCGATCTCGGTGACCGTGATGGTCTTGCCGACCTTGCGCATGAAGAAGACCGCCGACAGCAGCACGCCCAGGATCACCCCCTTGGACAGGTCATGGGTGAGGACGACCGTGACCGTGGTGGCGATCATCACCAGCGACGACTGGAAGGGCAGGCTGCGCAGGTTCCGCAACGAGCTCCAGTCGAACGTCCCAATCGAGACCATGATCATGACCGCGACCAGGGCCGCCATCGGGATCTGCGCGACCCAGTCCTGAAGCACCAGCATCAGGAATAGCAGGAACAGGCCGGCCCACAGTGTGGACAGCCGCCCGCGCGCGCCGGACCCGACGTTGATCATCGACTGACCGATCATGGCGCAGCCGGCCATGCCGCCGAACAGGGGCGACAGGATGTTGGCGATGCCCTGGCCGCGCGTCTCGCGGTCCTTGTCGGACGGGGTGTCGGTGATGTCGTCGATCAGATTGGCGGTCAGCAGGCTTTCCAGCAAACCCACGAAGGCCAGGGTCGCCGAGATCGGGGCGATGATGACGAGGGTCTCCCACGTCAGGGGCACGGCGGGCAGGTGGAACATCGGCAGGGTCGTGGGCATCTGGCCCATGTCGCCGACGGTGCGCACGTCCAGCTTCAGCACGATCACCACCGCGCTGATGGCGACGATGGCGACCAGGGGCGAGGGCACGGCCTTGGTGATGCGGGGAAAGCCATAGATGACGACCAGGGCCGCCGCGACCAGGGCGTAGGTGATCCAGCCCCTGCCGATCAGCTCGGGCATCTGGGCCAGGAAAATCAGGATCGCCAGGGAGTTGACGAAGCCGGTCATCACGCTGCGGCTGACGAACTTGATGTAGCGGCCCAGCTTCAGCAGGCCGATGACGATCTGGAACACCCCGCACAGCAGCGAGGCGGCGAACAGATATTCGAGGCCGTGGTCGCGCACGAGCGTGACCATCAACAGGGCCATGGCCCCGGTGGCGGCCGAGATCATGGCCGGACGCCCGCCGACGAAGGCGATGGTCACGGCGATGACCACGCTGGCGTAGAGGCCGACGGCGGGATCGACCCCGGCGATGATGGAAAAGGCGATGGCCTCGGGGATCAGGGCCAGGGCGACGACGGTGCCGGCCAGCAGGTCGCGGCGAGGATTGGCGAGCCATTGCTGGCGCGCGGAGGCGATGATGGACATTTCAGGATTTCATCTGGATGAGCCGTACCGATGCTTCGGTTTTTGGGGCTCGGTTTCCCAGCGGATCGGCGGCGGGGATAGCCACCCGTCGCCTGCGAACAGGGCCGGGTCCAAGGTGATGGCGTCCTGATGCGATGTTGCGCCGCAAAAAGCAAGTGTCGCGGCGGGGTTTGGGCTAGACCAGACCGTCCATCGCGTGCGCCTCTGCAGCGCTGCCGGGGAAGACGCGGGCGTCCAGGGCGGCGCGATCGACGCCCATATGATCGCGCAGCACGCCCTTGAACACCGAACGGATGTCCATCGTCGGCGCCAGATCGCGGTTCTCGAACAGACGGTTGTCGGCCAGGGTCGGCCAGTCGCCGATGGGGCCGCCGCGCTTGATCGCCCCGCCCGCCAGCAACAGAGATGAGCCGGTGCCGTGGTCGGTGCCTTGCGTGCCGTTGGCGCGCGCGGTGCGGCCGAACTCGGTGGCGACGACGACCACCGTGCGCGACCACGTTTCGCCCAGCCCGTCTTTCAGACCCGTGACCAGTTGATCCAGGCCGGTCAGCCGCGTCTGAAGCTGCGCGCGCTGGCCCGCATGGGTGTCCCAGCCGTCCAGCGAGACGGCGACGATGTCGGCCCCCTCGGCGCCAGACATCAGTCGGGCGACGGCGCGACCCAGGCCCTGAACGTCGTTGCGGCGCAGGCGGCCGTCCTCGCCGTCCATGTTCTGCCCCTGGCCGACCAGTTCCTCGGTCGCCAGGCCGCGCGCCAGGTTCTGGCCCAGTATGGGATCCTCGACATAGAGATCCTGAAGCAGGGAGGCGATGCGGTCGCCGCCGCGCACCTGGCCGCCCGGCGCCCAGCTGGAGACGGGGGCGTCGCCGCGCAGGATCAACGGCGTCTGGGCGCCGATCGACAGGCCCTTCAGCGACGCGCCGCCCGCCGCCACGATGGCGCGGTTCAGCCAGCCGTCGGTTTGTTGACGCAGACCCTCGCCGCCATTCTCCAGCACGTCCTGGGCGTCGAAGTGCGAGCGGATGCGGACGGGCAGGGCCACGGCGGGCGCGAACCGCATCTGCCCGGCACCATACAGGTCGTGCAGGCCGGCCAGCGCGGGGTGAAGGCCGAAGCCTTCGCCCAGCGCCAGGGCGCCGTTCGCCTCGCCGGGGGCGGGGATGGCCAGGCCGCCACGCAGCGGAACGTAGTTGGGGTCGCCATAGGGGACGGTGACGGACAGGCCGTCCATGGCGCCGCGCGCGATGACGACGACCAGCTTGTTTGCGGGTCCGTTGGTCTGGGCGGCGACCCGTCCGGCGAAGGCGAGGCCGACCCCGGCCGAGGCGGCGGCCAGCAGATGGCGGCGGTTCAGATGCAGATTCGTTTTTGGGGCGGTCATCGGCGTTGGAACTCCGGCGACATGAAGAGAAGGGTGAGGGCCTCGGGCCGGCTTTCGGCGCGGGCGACGGCGAGGCGGGTGCGGTCGCTGAGGCGGGACCCGAGAGCCGAGGCGGCGACGGCGCTAGGGTTGGCCGCCTGGGCCGCGTCGGCGGCGGTGCGCGACCAGTTCAGCCGTTTGACCAGGGCGTCGGGACCGGCCCAGTCGGCGGCGGCGTCAGGCCAGCCCTCGGGCGAGGGGGCGGCGAACGGCGGCTGGCCCATGTCGAGCAAGGCCTGACGCAGGGGCTGGATCCGCTGGGGCCGGGTTCCCAGGGCGCGGTGGGTGGAGACGACGAACTCATACGGCGTCTTGATCTTGGCGGGCTGGGGCGTCCAGGTCTCGGGCGCCTCGATCAGGGCGCGGGCGGCCTGGGCCAGGTCGCCGCCGGATCGGGTCCAGGCGTCTTCCAGCCGGGCGACCAGGGACGGCGGCGGATCGTCGGCGACGAAATGGGCGGCGAGGCGGTGCGACAGGCGTCTGGCGGTCGCCGGATGTCGTGCCAGGTCGCGCAGGATGGCCTGACCCTGGGCCAGGCCGGCGGCGGGATAGGTCTTGCCCATCACCGTGCGGTCGCCCGGTTCGTGGACATTGGGACGGAAGACGAAGCCGTTCGCCTCCGGTTGGGCCTGTGCGGCCGCCATGCGCGCCCTTCTTGGGCGGGCGGCCTGACGTTGATCGCGCGCTGTGGGGATCGACCAGCCGGTCAGGGCGCGGGCCAGTTCGGTCACGTCGGCCTGGGTGTAGCCGCCGTCGGCGCCGACGGTGTGCAGCTCCATCATCTCGCGGGCCAGGTTTTCATTCAGCCCGGCGTTGCGGCGGGCGCCGGCCAGGCTGTCGGGACCGACCGAGCGGGCCTGGTCCAGATACAGAAGCATGGCGGGATGCTGTTCGGCGGCCAGGACAAGGTCCTCGAACCGGCCGAAGACGTGGGGGCGGATGGCCTCGCGCTCGTACTGGCCGACGAAGGCGCCGCTGGCGAACTTGACGGCCGACACGGTGACGGCGTTGGCCCAGAACAGCGCCCACCGCTCGGCGAAACCGTCGTCGGTGCTCGCGCCCAACTGCGCGCGGGCCAGGAACTCCTGCGCCGTGTCCTGGGTGATCTCTCGACGCGCGGCCTGGCGGGCTTCGCGCCGGGCGACGGCGTCTGGATCGGCATCGGGGCCGGGCGCGGTCTGCGCCATTGGCGTGGACGTGGCGCCGGCCTGTGGCGCAGAGCGTCGATCACGACGGACCAGACCGGCGTCGCTCTGATAGTCGACATACTGGGCGACGCGCTGGGCGGTGTCGGCGAACTGGCCCGACGGCTGGGGCGCGCCCTGGGGCCGAATCTGGGCCGTGGCCCAGCCGCGCGGATCGGCGGCGACGCTTTCGATCTCGCCGGGCCTGGCGCCGAGACCCAGGCGGGTCAGGGCGATGGCGGCGTCGGTCGGTGATGAAGCCATGGCCTTCTCCTCGTCCGTCCTCGCAGAGTGTAACGCATCGAGGCGAAAACTCCGTCGCGAGATCGGATCAAAGGGTCAGGCGGGCTGGGTCAGGCGGCCCGTATCAGGCGGGCTGGGCCAGACCCGCCTCGGCGTCGGCGATCAGGTCGCGGTCGTCCACCTGCCACGGGTGGAAGTCGGGTTTGTAGAAGGCGACATAGTCTCCGATCATGCGGCGATAGAGGCCCGGCTTCAGCCACAGCCAGCGGAACAGGCCCAGGCGCGCCTTCCAGCCGACGATGCCGTCCTGTTTCAGCAGCATCAGGGTCGTCTCGCGCACCGTTCTGGTGAAGAGCAGGGTCGTCAGGAACATGGCCCAGCGCCGCAGCCGCCAGCGGTTCAGCGGCGACATCTCGCGGGTGGCGTGCAGGAAAACGTCATAGGCCACGCCCTTGTGCTCGATCTCCTCGATGGAGTGCCAGCGCCACAGACGGGCCAGGTCGGGGGGCGACCCCTTCAGCAGGTCCGGGTCGGCCAGAAGCCGATGGGCGAAGGCGGCGGTGAAATGCTCCAGCGCCATCGTGGCCGCAAGCTGGGCGATGGCCGGGCGGGCGCGGGCGAGATCGAGGCGGGCCGTGACATAGGCCTCGATCTCGGCGGTCTCATAGCCGGCCCGGGCGGTGATGGCGTTGAAGGCCATGTGTTCGCGCGTGTGGGCGCCTTCCTGAACGGTGAAGGCGCGGATGTCGGCGGCCAGGTTGGCGGGCGTATCCTTGGCGAACCGCTTGACCGACTGGATGAAGAACCGCTCGCCGTCGGGGAAGGTCAGGCTGAGGGCGTTCATCACGGCCGTGCCGAACGGGTCACCGTTCAGCCACCAGCGTGGCGTCGGGGCCTCGCGGTCGATATGCAGGTCGCGCGGCTTGATCTGGAGGTCGGATGGTGTGGCGGATTTGGCCATGGGTCTGCTCCTCGATGTCGAGAGGAAGATGGAGTTAACTGACATCAATGTCAACTAATGGTCCGGTGAAGCGGCGACGCGGGGCGGTGGCGCGCGAAGAGGCGCTGGAGGCGGCGCGCGACCTGCTGCTGTCCGGCGGCCCGGCGGCGGTGACGCTGAAGGCCGTGGGCGAGAGGATGGGCGTGGGCCACGCCAATCTGATCCACCATTTCGGCTCGGCGGCCGGGCTTCAGGGCGCGCTGATGGACGCGATGGTGCGCGATCTGGCCGAACGGATCGAAGCCGGCCTGAACGAAGGATCGGGCGAAGGGCGCGAGGGGGTGGAGCCGGATCGGTTGATGACCGTCGTCTTCGACGCCTTCGGCAAGGGCGGGGCGTCGCAGATGGCGGCCTGGCTGGCCCTGGCGCGCGAACAGGGGAGGGCGGAAAGCTTCGGCGGGGTGGTGCGGGATCTGGCCGACCGTCTGGCGGCCATGGCGCCCGACGATCCCAGGGCGGCCGAACGGGCGCGGTCGCTGGTCATGACGGCGGCCTATATGGCGTTAGCCGAGGGGCTGATCGGCGACATTCTGACGCCGATGCTGGGTGCGCCCGAGGGTCTGGGGCGCGAGCTGGCGTTGAAGTTGACGGCGACTGTCTTGGCGGAACCGTGAGTTCAGGCCACAATCCTCCTGTTGTATGAGGCGTCATGGCCCTGCTGGACTGGATGAGCGATGTGGCCGGGCCGGTGGTCCGTGGGGACGGCGTGCTGCTGCGGCCGCCGCGCGCGGGCGACTACGCCGCCTGGTCCACGCTGCGCGACGGGTCGCGCGACTATCTTCAGCCGTGGGAGCCGGCCTGGCCCGAGGACGACCTGACCAAGGCGGCGTTCCGGCGTCGGCTGTCCATCTATGCGCGCGAGATGGAGCTGGGCCACGCCTGGCCTTTCTTCGTGCTGGTGGACGGGGGCAAGACCCTGGCGGGGGCGGTGACCCTGTCGAACGTGCGACGCGGCGTCGCCGAGACCGGAACGCTGGGCTACTGGATCGGCCAGCCCCATTCCGGTCAGGGCGTGGCCACGGCGGCGGTGCAGGCCGTGGTCGGATACGCCTTCGACAAGCTGAAGCTGCACCGGCTGGAGGCGGCCTGCCTGCCCACCAACCACGGATCGCGCCGGGTTCTGGAGAAATCGGGCTTTCGCAACGAAGGTCGAGCTCGCGCTTATTTGAAAATTAACGGCGAGTGGGCAGATCATCTGCTGTTCGGCCTGGTCGAGGACGAGCGTTGACGGCCGGGGGCCGTCTAAAGGGGCGAAACGCGTGACACCACGATCCCGATCGCTGGCCTGGGACGCCACGACCGCCATCGAGGCGTTGGCGGCCGCCGACACGGCCCTGTGGGTCTGGACGCCGGCGACGGACGAGCTGCGTTTCACCGGCGCGACGCGGTCGCTGGGCCTGGGGCCGCTGGCCCCGGAATGCACGGCCGCCGGCTTCGTCGCCCTGGCCATGCCCCAGGATCGCAGCCTGGCCGAACGCATGCTGAAACCGCAGGACGAGGGGGCCGAGGTCGCCGTGCGTTTGCGGATGCGCGGGTCCGAGACCTGCCTGTGGCGCGGCGTCTGGCTGGAGGACGGACTGCGCGCCGCCGGCGTCGTGGCGCTGGAGACCAAGTTCGCCGGATCGGATCGCGATACGCTGACGGGCCTGCTGGACCGTCGCGCCTTCATCGCGCGCGTGGGCGAGGTGCTGACCCAGCCCGGTGAATACGAGATCGTGGTCGGCGACGTCGACCGTCTGCGGCGCCTGAACGAGGCGCTGGGGCATGAGCGCACCGACCTGGTGCTGTCGGCCCTGGGCTCGCGCCTGGCCGCCGCCTTCAACAAGGACGCCTCGGCGGCGCGGATCGGCGAGGACGAGTTCGCCATCATCGTGCCCAGGACCGCCTCTCACACCAGCTACCGCGTGCGCGATGCGCTGGAGCAGCCGCTACGGGTCGCGGGCTTCGACATCTATCCGACCGTCTCCATCGGGGCGGTGATGGTGGAGGGCGGGCCGGACGCGCCTGACGCCGCCGAACTGTTGCGCCGGGTCGAGCTGGCGGTGGAATCGGCCAAGGGCGCCGGGCGCGGCGGATCGGCCGCCTATGGCCGGGCGCTGGAAAGCGACAGCCTCAGCCGTCTGGCGCTGGAGGCGGACCTGCGCAACGCCTTCGTGCGCGGCGAGATCGTGCCCTTCTTCCAGCCCATCGTGAACCTGAACACCGGGGCGGTGGCGGGCTTCGAGGCCCTGGCGCGCTGGCGTCACCCGCGACGCGGCCTGGTGCCGCCGGACGAGTTCCTGGGTCTGACCGCCGACCTGGGCATGATGAACGACCTGGGCCTGCTGATGATGACCCAGTCGGCGCGTCAGCTGGCCGAATGGATCGAACGCCATCCGCTGGCGGGCAAGATGTTTTGCAGCGTCAACCTGTCGGTCGGCGAGATCGAACGCCCGCACCTGTGCGAGGACGTGGCGCGCATCATCAAGGAGAGCGGCCTGCCCAGGGGGGCGCTGAAGCTGGAAGTCACCGAGGGCGACATCATGCGCGACACCGCGCGCGCCGCCGAGGTGCTGCAGTCGTTGAAGGACGTTGGGGCTTCGCTGGCGCTGGACGATTTCGGCACCGGCTTCTCGTCCCTGTCCTATCTGGCGCGCCTGCCGTTCGATACGCTGAAGATCGACCGCTATTTCGTGCTGACGATGAACAAGGACGAGGGCTCGGCCAAGATCGTCAAGTCGGTGGTCAACCTGGGCCGCGATCTGGAGCTGGAGGTCGTCGCCGAAGGGGTCGAGAACGCCGAACTGGCCGCCCTGCTGCTGGAAGCCCAATGCCACTACGGCCAGGGCTTCGGCTACGCGCCTGCGCTCCCGGCCCAGGAGGCCGAGGTGTATCTGGCCGAGAGCCTGGCGGACGGGACGGCGCCGCTGAAGCAGCGGTCGGCTTAAGGCGTCAGATCGCGTTTAGCGGCAGGCGCAGATAGCGCTGTCCGCCGGCGTCGGGCGGCGGAAGGTCGCCGGCGCGGATGTTGACCTGGAGCGACGGCAGGATCAGCTGGGGCGCGCCCAGCGCAGCGTCGCGAGCTTCGCGCATGGCCACGAAGTCCTCCTCCGAGATCCCGCCGCCGACGTGGATATTATGGGCGCGCTGATCGGCGACGGTGGTTTCGAACCGGTAGTCGGTGCGGCCCTGGGGCAGATAGTCGTGACCGACGAAGATGCGGGTGTCGTCGGGCAAGGCCAGCAGGCGCTGGATCGACCGATAGAGGGTGCGCGCGTCGCCGCCGGGGAAGTCCGTGCGGGCCGTGCCGTAGTCCGGCATGAACAGGGTGTCGCCCGTGAAGACCGCGTCGCCGATCCTGTAGCTGACGCAGGCGGGGGTATGGCCCGGGGTGTGGATCACCTCGACCGAAAGCTCGCCCAGAGCGAATGAGTCACCGTCGCCATACAGGTGGTCGAACACCCGACCGTCGCTGCGCACGTCGTCCGCGCCGAACAGGGGAGCGAAGGTCGATTGCACCTTGGTGATATGGGCGCCGATCCCGATGGAGACGCCCGTCGCGCGTCGAAGATGGGCGGCCGCCGTCAGGTGATCGGCATGGGCGTGGGTTTCCAGCACCATCGCCAAGGTCAGACCCGCCGTTTCCAGCGCCGCCATCACCGCGTCGACGGATCGGGTGGAGGTGCGGGCGGACGCGGCGTCGAAATCCAGAACCGGGTCGATGATCGCCGCCATGCCGGTGGCCGGGTCGCTGACCAGATAGGTGACGGTATGGGTCGCGGGGTCGAAGAAGCCGCGAACGTCGGGGATGTGGGCCATGGGGAAGGCTCCTTTCGCGCCTCAACATATTAGGTATTGCTAATTTAGCAAGTGCGAATATATTGCGGCTCATGATCGACCTTCACACCATCGGACTTGAGCGTTTCCAGGCCAGCGCGGGCGAGGCGGCGGCGATGCTGCGCGCCCTGTCCAACGAGAAACGGCTGATGATCCTGTGCCAACTGGGCGAGGGCGAGATGTCGGTCGGCGAGATTCTGCCCCTGGTCGGCCTGTCGCAGTCGGCCCTGTCCCAGCATCTGGCCAAGCTGCGGGACGAGGCCCTGGTCGCCACGCGGCGCGACGGCACGGCGGTGTTCTACCGCATCGCCGATCCGGCCGTGCTGAAGGTGATCGCCGTCCTGGCTGAAATCTACTGTCCCCCTCTTGCTCCCGAAAAGGAATGATCCCGATGACCGTCCTGACCCCCTTGTCCCCCGCCGAGGTTTCGCGCCGCCTGATGGAAAACAGCGCCGTCCTGATCGACATTCGCGAACAGGACGAGTTCGTACGCGAACATGTCGCGGGCGCGGTCCATGCCCCCCTGTCCAGTTTCGATGAGTCCGCGCGCACCCTTGCGGACGGGCGCGACGTGATCTTCACCTGCCGGACCGGAAACCGGACGGGCGTCAACTGCGACCGCCTGGCGGCCCAGGTTCCGGGTCAGGCCTTCGTCCTGGACGGCGGTCTGGACGCCTGGAAGAAGCACGGCCTGGCGACCCGCACCGACCGGTCCAAGCCCATCGAGCTGATGCGGCAGGTGCAGATGACGGCCGGGGGTCTGATCCTGACCGGGGCGGCGTTGGGCATGCTGGTGCATCCCGCCTTCTGGGGCCTGTCCGCCTTCGTCGGCGCGGGCCTGTTCGTCGCTGGGGCCACCGGCTTCTGCGGCATGGCGCGTTTGCTCGCCGTCATGCCCTGGAACCGAAGCGCGGCAGGGATCGCCTGACGCCATGACCACCGACCTGCTGGCCCTGAGCCTCGCCGCCTTCAGCGGCGGCGTCGTCGCCCTGTTGCTGACGCTGTTCGGCGGCGGCGGGTCGGTGCTGGCGGTGCCGTTGCTGCTCTATCTCGTCGGCGTCCAGGATCCGCATGTCGCCATCGGCGTCTCGGCGGCGGGGGTTGCGCTGAACGCCCTTACGGCCCTGGCCGGCCAGGCAAAGGCCGGGCGGGTGCGCTGGCCCTGCGCCATCCTGTTCGCCGTCACCGGGGCGGCGGGCGCCTGGTTCGGCTCATCCCTGGCCAAGATGATCGACGGTCATCAGTTGCTGCTGATCTTCGCGGTCGCCATGGCGGCGGTCGGCCTGTCGATGCTCCGCCCCAAGCCTGTGGTCGTGCGACCCGAGCCCCGGCTCAACTGGGCCATGTCGCCCAGGGTCGGCCTGTCCGGGGCGGGGGTCGGATCGGCGGCGGGCTTCTTCGGCATCGGCGGCGGTTTTCTGATCGTGCCCGGCTTGATGGCGTCCACGGGCATGAGCCTGGCGACTGCCCAGGCGACGTCCCTGCTCAGCGTGGCGGCCTTCGGAGCCACGACGGCCGGCAACTACGCCCTGTCCGGCTGGATCGACCCCGGTCTGGTCGCGGCCATGACCGTGGGCGGGGTGGCGGGCACGGCGGCCGGCCTGCCGCTGGCGCGACGACTGGGCGCCAATGTGGCGCTGGGCCGCGCCCTGTTCGCCGGGCTTATCCTGGTGGTCGCCGCCTATGTCGCGGTTCGTGCGATCCTCGCACTCTGAATCCCTCTCTGTTCAGCGGGCCGGCGCTTAATGCCTCTGCCCGTCGCTATCTAGACGGGGCGATCCTGCGCTCTGATGAGGTCGTAAACCTGCCTCGGATTCCTGATTTGCAGGAACTGCGAAGAGCCGCCGAGTGACGGGGTCCAGAGTCCAAACCCATTCATGGCGACGGCTGACGTCATCCAGTTGCCTTCGAAAACGATGCTGCCCGTTCCGTCGCTGCGCTCCGAAAGTTCCAGCTTCGGCAAGCGCCGGATCTCAAGAGACGTAAGCTTAGGCTGCTTGCGACCCCGCAACATCAGAACGCGTTGGTTCGTCACGGCGTAGAACTGGGTTTTTCTGATCATCGCGTCGTGAAAGAACCGGCCGACGATCATGTAGAGGCCGACGACGAGGAATGGCAGGCCCCACAGGCGAAAGAACCAGAGGCCCGCTTGTTCGCCGCCCGGCAGAATCCACACCATTGCATTCCAGAAGATTGCAAAGCCTCCCCACAGCAGGGTGAATGGGATCAGGAAGATGTCCTTGCCGCTGACCATCAGCCCTTGTTTAGGCTGCCCTGCCCATAGAACGTTTTCGTCTGCGGCCAAGTAAGATCTGAAACGGTCGGTTGCATCTAGGGAGTTCATAGCGCGCTCCTAACCGACTTCGGAAAGCGGCGCTATCTGTGGCGGCATATATGGCCGCGCTTCCACCTAGCCATCGGCGCTGTGATCCCACACAGTGCGCCCATGACCGACGCCAGACTGGAGATCGCCGCCGGCTTTGCGACCTTGCAGGGGCCCAAGGCGGACAATCAGGATTTCGGCGGCGTCCATATCGGCACGGCGGCCGAGCAGCGCGAGCATGGGGTCGTGGCGGTGATCGCCGACGGGGTGTCGGGTTCCAAGGCCGGGCGGATGGCGGCGGAGCTGACGACGCGCAGCTTTATCGACGGCTATCTGGACCAGAACCCGCTGAACGGCATCGCCGCCAACGGGATCAAGGCGCTGAGAGGCTTCAACCGCTGGCTCCATTCGCGCGGCAAGATCGATCCGGCCATGGAGGGGGCGGCGACGACGTTCACGGCGGTGATCCTGCGGGGGCGCGAGGCGACGGCCCTGCATGTCGGCGACAGCCGGGCCTGGCATTTCCGCGACGGCGTGCTGACGCGGCTGACCGAGGACCATACGCGCGCCCAGCAGGGGCTCAGCCATGTGCTGTACCGGGCCGTGGGCATCGAGGCGGACGTGAAGCTGGACGTGCGTCAGGTGCGGCTGGAACCGCACGACCGGCTGCTGCTGACCACCGACGGGGTGCATGGGGTGCTGACCGATGCGGTGATCGCCGGCCTGCTGGGGCGGCGCAGTTCGCCCGATGCGGACGCAAAGGCGATCCTGGCCGAGGTCGAGGCGGCGGGCGCGCGGGACAACGCCACCGCCATCGTCATCGACGTGGTCCGCACCGGCGCGCCGGATTGGGAGGCGATCACGGCCGAGGCGGAAGGGCTGGCCATCCTGCCGCCGCCCGCCGTGGGCGACAACGTCGACGGCTTCGCCCTGCAGCGGCTGATCGCGGACGGGCGATATACGCGGTTGTTCCTGGCCAAGGACACGCTGGGGGACGCCGGGACGGTGGTGCTGAAGTTTCCCAAGCCCGCCGTGGTGTCCGAGCGCGGCGCGCGCACCGCCTTCCTGCGCGAGGCCTTCATCGGCCGCCGCATCGACAGCCCGTTCGTCGGCAAGGTGCTGAGCCTGGACGCCGGCCGTCAGAGCCGGCTCTATATCGCCCAGCCCTTCCATGCCGGTCAGACCCTGCATGCGCGATTGGCTGAGGAAGGACCGTTCGAGATCGCCGAAGGGATCGGCGTGGCCTTGCGGCTGTCGCGCGCCGTTTCGGCCCTGCACCGGGCGGGGGTGACACACCGCGACATCAAGCCGGACAATGTGATCCTGGAGACGACCGGCGGGCTGAAGCTGGTCGATCTGGGGGTCGCGCGCCTGCGGCAGGCCGAGGAGTTCGCTGAGGCCGAGGCGCCCGGCACCGCCGGCTACAAGGCGCCCGAGATGTATGCGGGCGAGAGCGGCAACGCCGCCACCGACCAGTTCGCCCTGGGGGTGACGCTGTATCGGCTGTTTACCCGCACCTATCCGTGGGGCGAGGTCGATCCGGCCGATGCGCCACGCTTCGACCGGGCGCCCGTGCCGCCGACGCGGCGCCGCCCGGACATGCCCGCCTGGCTTGAGGCGGCCATCATGCGCGCCGTCGCCGTCGATCCGAACGAGCGGTTCGAGGATGTGGAGGAGCTGATCCACGTGCTGGAAACCGGCAGCGCCGTCGCCGCCCCGCCACCGCGCCAACTGTCCCTGATCGAGCGGGATCCGGTACGATTCTGGCAGGGGGTCAGCCTGCTGCTCCTGCTCGCATTGCTGGTGTCGATGACCACACGCTAAGGCCCCCCATACGTTCAAACCAGGGCTTTGGATGTGCGGCATTTAGCGGCGCAAACAGCGGGAACCTGTGGCCGCCTTTGGCTTTTGTGACGGCGAGCGGGGACGTCGCGCCCGCACTTTCGGCACGAAAGCCTCCCCATGATCAAGACCCTCGCTTCCAGCGCCCTGGCCCTCGCCATGGTCTCCACCCCCGCCCTGGCGCAATCGGTCGCTCCCGACTGGTCCGGCCCTTACATCGGCATCTTCGGCGGCTATAACCAGTCGAACGACGACGGCGACGAGATCCTGCGCTTCGACCGCAACCTGGACGGAAACTACGGCGACCAGGTCACGACCGCCCCGGCCGCCGGCGCCACCGTAGGCGCCAACGCCTTCAGCCCCGGCTTCTGCGGCGGCGCCTCGACCAGCACCGTTCCCACCACGGGCTGCCGTGACGACAACGACGGCGTCGAAGCCGGCGTGCGCGCCGGTTACGACTTGCAGTTCGGCAACTTCGTCGTCGGCGCCCTGGCGGAATACAGCGTCAACAACGTCCAGGACTCGGTGACGGGCTTCTCGACCACCCCGGCCTTCTACACCTTCACGCGCGAGCTGGAGAGCACGGCGGCCGCCCGTCTGAAACTGGGCTACGCCTACGGCCCCGCTCTGATCTACGGCACCGGCGGTTACGCCTATGGCAAGTTCGAGAACAAGTTCCGCACCTCGAACCAGGCCAACAGCTTCACCGAAACCAGCGAAGGCGATGACGGCGACGGCTGGCAGGCCGGCGGCGGCGTGGAATACGCCCTGGGTCGCGGCCTGACCGTCAATGGCGAATATCTGTACACGTCGCTGGACGTCGACAGCCCGGTGATCCGCGTCGGCAACACCGGCACGACCCCGGCCGCCAATCCGTTCATCCTGGCCCCGAACACCACGGGCACCGACATGGTGCGCGGCAACGGCAAGTTCGGAACCCACATGTTCCGCATCGGCATGAACTACCGCTTCTAGGCCTCAAAGCGGGCGGCTGGGTTCAAGCCCGGCCGCCCTGGCTGGACAGCATGGCCGCGTCGACGCCCATCTGGGCCAGGGCGCGCGTCCATTTCGACGTGTGTTCGCCGTCGAAGATCAAATCGAGATCGGCGTCGGCGGTCAGCCAGACGTTCTCGGCCAACTCCTCCTCCAACTGCCCCTCGCCCCAGCCGGCATAGCCCAGCAGCAGGGCCGAACGGCTCGGCCCCGAGACCGCATCGGTCATCGCCGCCAGGGCCTCGCGCGTGCCGGTCATGGCCAGGCCGTCGCCGAACCGCAGGCTGTCGTCCCCGATCATCCAATCGTCGGTATGCAGCACGAAGCCGCGCTCGCGCTCGACCGGCCCGCCCATCAGGACCGCGCGGCCGATCGACTGGTCCGGCGCCGGGGCGTCCAGCTTGTCCAGCACCGTCTTCAGATCCACACCCGGCGCCGGTCGGTCCAGCCTCAGACCCATCGCATGGTCCGGCCCGTGGGCGCAGATCAGGATGACGGCGTGTTCGAACCGAGGGTCGTCGATGCCTGGCATGGCGACCAGCAGACGACCGGTCAGGGGGGAGGCTTGGCTCATGATCCGACCATCATCCGTCGTGAAAGCGGCGCAAGCAAGCCGCACCGGTGCTTGCGGTCCGGGCGGCGCTCTCTATGTGTCGCAGGCGGTGTTTCCTACCCCGTCAGCCCCAAACTCAGCGAGACAATCATGACCATCCAGATCGGCGATCGCATCCCGAACGCGACCCTCGCCCAGGCGACCGCCGAAGGGCCCAAGCCCGTCAGCACCGCCGACATCTTCGGCGGCAAGACCGTGGCCCTGTTCGCCGTGCCCGGCGCCTTCACCCCGACCTGCTCGGCGCGCCACCTGCCGGGCTTCAAGGATCATCTGGCCGACATCCAGGGCAAGGGCGTCGATACGGTCGCCTGCATCTCGGTCAACGACGCCTTCGTCATGAAGGCCTGGGCCGACAGCCAGGACATCACCGACGACAGCATCGTCATGCTGGCCGACGGCAACGGTGAACTGACCAAGGCCCTGGGCCTGGTGCTGGACGGTTCGGGCTTTGGCCTGGGCGAGCGTTCGCAGCGCTATTCCATGCTGGTCAAGGACGGCACGGTCACCCAGCTGAACATCGAACAGGGCGGCGAGTTCAAGGTGTCCTCGGCCGAGCATCTGCTGGCGCAGCTTTGATGTTTGTCGGGCCGCTCTATCGCTTCGCTACTTGAGCGCGGCCCGACTTTTATGACCACCGACGTGTTCAGCCCCGAAAAGCGCAGCGCCGTGATGCGTCGCGTGAAGGGCAAGGACACGTCGCCGGAACTGGCCGTGCGCAGAATCCTGCGCGCGGCCGGGATCGGTTATCGGCTGGGCGGGGCGGGTCTGCCCGGTCGGCCGGATGTCGTGATGAAGGGCCGCCGCGTCGCCCTGTTCGTCCACGGCTGTTTCTGGCACGGCCATGACTGCGCGCGCGGATCACGCCAGCCCAAGACCAACGCCGACTACTGGATGACAAAGATCGACCGCAACCGCGCCCGCGACGCCGCAAGCGTTCAGGCGCTGGAGGCCGCGCACTGGCGGGTGGTGATGGTGTGGGAGTGCGAGATGCGGCGCCCCGACTTCGCGACGGCCCTGGTCGCCGCCGTGAAGGGTCAGGCGGCCTCGGTCCGCGCCTGAGCGGCGGTATCGTTCAGGACGTGCTGCAGGGCGCCGATCAGGGCCGTGGGCGTCAGGGGCTTGGAGACGAAATAGGCCATGCCGGCCGCCTGACACGCCGCGACATCCTCGGGCGCCGTGTCGGCTGTGACGGCGACGACGGGGGTCAGGGCGTTGGGGCCATTGCCCGCACGCAGGCGACGCGTGGTCTCGCGCCCGTCCAGTTCGGGCATCCGGACATCCATGAAGATGACATCGAACACCGCCTCGTCGCAGCGTTCCAGCGCGATCAGGCCGTCGGCGGCGGTGGTGATCTCGCAGCCCAGCGGCTGAAGGATCAACTGCACGGCGCGGCGATTGATGTCGTGGTCGTCCACGACCAGCAGCCGCAGGGGCTGGTCGTCGGCGTGGTCGGGTTCCGCTTCAGCTTCGGCCGCCGCAGGTTCAGGCGTGGGTGCGGGCGCAGGTGTGACGACGGCCTGGACTGCGGGCGTGAAGGACGCCAGCGACCGGGCGATATCCAGACGGCTTTCCTCGACGATTTCCGCGATCGGCTCGGCGTCTTCGCCCTTGGGCAGGATCAGGGAGACAGTGAAGCGCGACCCCTGGCCGGGCGTGCTGCGCACCGTGAGGCGTCCGCCCATCAGGTCGATCAGATTGCGGCTGATCGCCAAGCCCAGGCCCGAACCGCCATAGCGGGCGCTGACGCCGTCTGCCGTCTGGTCGAAGGGGGTGAACAGGCGCGCCAGTTGTTCGTTCGTCATGCCGGGGCCAGTGTCGGCGATCTCGAACAGCAGGGCGTAGCCCGACGGTTCTTCCGGCCAGGCCTGGACCCGCAGGGTGATCTGGCCTTCTTCGGTGAACTTCATGGCGTTGGACATCAGGTTGTTCAGCACCTGGCGGATGCGCATCACGTCGCCCTTGACGTGGCGCGGGACGAAGGCGGCGCCCTCGACCCGCAGCCTAAGCCCCTTGGCGTCGGCCAGGCCGCGCCACAGCTGAAGCGTCTGGGCCAGCATCTGGCGCAGGTCGAAATCGCTGACCTCGACCGTCATCCGGCCCGCCCCGATGCGGGTGTGGTCCAGCAGGTCGTCCAGCAGCGCCTTCATCATGACGCCGGCGTCGGTGATCAGGTTGGCGCTGGCGCGGGACTGGGGATCGGGCGCACGCAGCTCGGCTGCGCCGGTCAGGATGGCGCCGATGGGGGTGCGCAGGTCGTGTCCCACGGCGGCCAGGAAGGCGGTGTGATCGGCCAGGCTGCGTTCAGCCCTGAGGCGAAGGTCGTCGGCCTCGGCATGGGCGCGGATCAGGTTGGTCGTCGTGTCGCTTATCCGCTGCCACGTGATGACGACGTAGAACACATAGAGGACGACCGTCGCCGCTGCGGTCATGACCAGCGACGCCGTCGCGCCGAACGCATAGGCGAAGAAGGGCATCGTCAGCAGATAGAGCATCTGCGGCGCCAGGCTGGCGATCATCATCGGCTGGCAGCGCGCGGCGGTCGTCATCGACGACAGCATGATCGCGGGCAACATCAGGGCGGCGCAGACCCCGCCCAGAGGGCCGCCGGTCTGCCACATCACCAAAGACAGGCCGCCGAAAACCGTCGCGCTGACCGCCAAGGCGATGCAGCCGACGACCTTGCGCGCCGTTGACATCTCGCCCTTGTCGCCGCGTGCGACGGGACCGAAGACCACCAGCTCGACGCCTTGGCAGGCTATGTACAGGACCACCCAGCTCAGGCTGAACCAGACGCCCACCATGGGCGTGACGACCAAGGCGACCGCGCAGGCCGAGGCGAGGCGTTGCAGAAGCGCGCCGCGGCGTTGGCGCACGGCGGCGGTCCAGCCGCTTTCACCCGTATCGACGACGGTCGATTGCATGCAGGCCCTCGTATGACGAACGCCGGTCGTTCGCATCGGCGAGATTACGCCGATCGAGCCTAACGCTCTGTCAACGGGCCGCGCCGACCGCCTCCGCTGCTGTGGAAAAGCCGTCGGCGCGCAGACGGGCGGCCAGGTCGCGCTTGATGCGGGCGACAAGGCCCGGCCCCTCGTAGATCAGGGCGGAATAGATCTGGACCGCCGTGGCCCCCAGGCGGATGCGGGCATAGGCCTCGGCCCCGCTGTCGATGCCGCCGACCGCGATCAGGGGCAGGCGGCCGGCCGCTGCCTCGGCCGCCGCGATCAGGGCCTTTTCCGCGAACGGACGGATGGGCGCGCCGGACAGCCCGCCCGTCTCGTGCGCGTCGGGCGAGCGCAGGGTGTCGGGCCGTTCCAAGGTGGTGTTGGACACGATCAGGCCGTCGATCCGGTGCGCCAGCGAGGCCTCGACGATCATGCCGATCTCGTCGGCGATCAGGTCGGGCGCGATCTTCAGGAAGACGGGCACGCGGTCGGGGCCTGTGGCGGGTCGGGCGGCGTCGATGCGGCCCAGCAGGTCGTCCAGCTGCTCGCGGCCCTGAAGCGCGCGCAGGCCGGGCGTATTGGGCGACGAGATGTTGACGGTGAAATAGGCGGCGCGACCGGCCAGTCGCTCCAGGCCCGCAACATAGTCCGCCGCCTTGTCCTCGGTGTCCTTGTTGGCCCCCAGATTGGCGCCGACGACCACGCCCGAGGGGCGGTGGTCCAGCCGCGCGGCGAAGGCGTCCAGTCCGGCGTTGTTGAACCCCATCCGGTTGATGATGGCCCGGTCCTCGCTGAGGCGGAACAGGCGGGGCTTGGGATTGCCGGCCTGGGCGCGCGGGGTAACCGAGCCGCATTCAACGAAGCCGAAGCCCAGCCGCGACAGGCCGCGCAGAGCCTCGCCGTTCTTGTCCAGACCCGCCGCCAGACCGACCGGATTGGGCAGGTCCAGACCCGCCAGACGCGTATGCAGGATCGGATCGTCGGCTGGCGGTGAAGGCAGGGGGGCGAGCGCCAAACCCTTGATCGCCAGCTGGTGCGCCTGTTCCGGGTCGAGCCGTCGCAGCAGGGCGGCGCCCATATCTGTGAGGCTCATTTGTCGTCCTCGAACGCCATCTCGCCGTCGGCCGTGACCGAGAAGGTGCGCGACGCCATGACGGCAGCGACGGGCAGGGGGGCATAAAGGTGAGGGAACAGGTCGCCGCCGCGCGACGGCTCCCACACCAGGTCGTCGCCGAAACGGCTCAGGTCCACCGTCAGCAACAGCAGGTCGCTGCGCCCGGCGAAATGGCGACGGGCGGTTTCGGCCAGCTGCGCCTCGGTCGACATGTGGATGTAGCCGTCGGCTATATCGACCGGCGCCCCGTCATAGCGACCCTCGGCGACGGCCGCGCGCCATTCGGCGGCGTCGACGATCTTGTAGGCGATGTGTTTCATGCGGACGGCGCACCGAGCGCACGCGGCGTCAGGAAGCCTTCGTAGGTGCAGCGGCCCGCGACATCGACGGTGAACAGGGCGGCCGCGCCGGTCGGGAAACCGCCCGACAGCTTGTCCACCACGGCCGGCGAGGCGGCGCTTTCGATCAGATATTCGGCCGCCAGCACATGGACGCCCGGATTGTGGGCCAAGATCAGCAGGCAGCCGGCCTCGTCCTCGCTGTTTTCGACGAAGCGGCGGATCACGTCGGAGGGGGCGTTGTACAGGGCGGTTTCGTCGCGCACTTCGACATCGCCGAAGGCGTCGTGCATCTGCTCCCAGGTCTGACGGGTGCGCACCGCGCCGGAGACCAGGGCCAGGTCCGGCTTCAGCCCCCGCTCGGCCAGGGCGCGGCCCATCAGCAGGGCCTCGGCGCGGCCGGCGGCGGACAGGGGGCGGGCTTCGTCGCCGCCGCCGGACGGGGCGGAGGTTTCGGCCTGGGCGTGCCGCATCAGGATCAGTCGGTGCATGATCTTCGCCATAAGGCGGTTTCGCCTCGCCGACCAGATGGCGCGGGGGTCAACTCCGCGTCAGCTGTGCGGCTTTCGTCGCGACGACAGGGTCGCCGGTTGGGGCGTCAGGACCGGGGCGGCGACGCGCTGGGCATGGCCGCTGGGCCGGATGCGGGCATAGTTCTGGCGCGAGGCCTCCAGCAGGATCAGGCCGGCGGTTCCGGGAAAGACGTGGCGGCCCACCTGTTCGAACCCGTCGGCCAACCTCAGCATCGGCGCCCAGGGCGGCGCATACAGCGTCTGGGACCAGGCCATCGGCTCCAGCCCCACGTCGCGCACCAGCCGTTCCAGCTGACGCCGGGTGAAGGGTCGGCCATGACCGAAGGGGGTGTTGTCGGCCCGCGCCCACAGGCCGCCGCGCGCCGCCGCCGCCAGGATGATCCGCCCGGTCGGGGACAGCGCCCGCACAGCCTCCAGCAGCAGGGCGGCGGGATCGTCGGCCTCCTCCAGCGCATGGACCAGCAGGATGCGGTCGAACGATCCGGCCGGGAAGGGCAGGCGGCGGTCGTCCACCAGCAGGGTGCGATTGCGCCCAACGGTCGGCCAGTGTTCGACGCCTTGCCCGCCCGGCATGGCCGCGACCACGCGCCGGGCGCCGACGAAGGCGTCCAGCCACGGCGTCGCATAGCCGATGCCCAGCACGTCGCAATCGGCCGCCTCGCCCCAGGCGTCGTCCAGGCGTCGCGCCACCAGCCGTCGCGCAAGCGCCCCGGTCGGCTCGCCGTAGAAGGTTCGAAGCTCGTCGATGCTGCGCCGCATGGACGCACTATAGGCCTGTCGGCGGCCCTGCTGCTAGGATGGCCGCATGACCCTGGATGTTCATCTGTTCCCCTGCCGCAGCGACAACTACGGTTTCCTGATCCGCGACGCCGCGACGGGCGTGGTCGCGGCGGTCGATACGCCGGATGCGGCGCGGATATTGGAAGAGCTGCAGGGCCTGGGCTGGGGACGGCTGGACCTGATCCTGAACACCCACTGGCACCCCGATCACACCGAGGGCAATGAACGGCTGAAGGCCGAGACGGGGTGCGAGATCGTGGGGCCGGAGGAGGTGCGAAAGGTCGCGCCGCTGGACCGCGTGGTCGCGGACGGCGATGTGGTGATGGTGGGCGAGACGCGGTTCGAGGTCACGGCGACGCCGGGCCACACGCTGGGCCATGTCGTGTTCCACGCACCGGCGGATGAGCTGGCCTTCACCGGCGACACCCTTTTCGCCCTGGGCTGCGGGCGGTTGTTCGAAGGCACGCCCGAACAGATGTTCGCCAGCCTGCAGAGCCTGAAGGCCTGGCCCGATCAGACGGTGATCTGGTGCGCGCACGAATATACGGCGTCGAACGCCCGCTTCACCCTGAGCCTGGACGACCGGCCCGAGACCGCCGCCCATGCCGACGCGATCTTTGCGGCGCGCGACCGGGGCGAGCCGACCGTGCCGACCACGATTGGGATTGAGAAACGGTTCAATCCGTTCATGACCGCGACGGATGCGGATCAGTTCGCCGCGCGCCGGGCGGGCAAGGACGCCTTCTAGGTCTTAACGGTTCAGGGCTTCGCCGCCCACGACCCGCACGATCCGGGCGGAGGACGGGCGACCGGCGATGCCGGCGTCGGCGTCGATGACGATCCGCAACGTGCCCTGGACCAGGGTGACCGACGGACGCCCCTGATCGGACACGACGACACGGCGCACACGCTCGACCTGAGAGCGCAGGTTGGAGGACCGCGCCATGCGGACGATGGCGTCGCTGGCGGCCGAGACGGCGTCGGCGGCGACCTGTTCCGAGCCGGGCTGGATGTCCACGTCGATCACGATCAACCGCCCCATCGCCTGGCTGGCGCGGTAGCTCTGGCGCATGAAATAATCGACCAGTTGGGCGCCGGTCATGGCCGCGCTGGCCAGGCCCTGGGCGTCGCCGACGCGCGAGGCGGGCGAGCCTTGCGGCGCGGTGGTCGTATAGAGGGTCACGCCGCCGTCGGGCGTGACGCGCAGCACCTGATCGCCATTGTCGTTGCGATAGATGATGTCGCCGCGCGGCGCCGGCGTGGGACGCAGCACCCAGACCTCGGTCGAACGCTCCAGCCGCATCAGCGGCCGCGACCCCGAGGTGTCCAGAATGAAACCCTGGCCGTTGCTGCTGACGTAACGGGCGGTCGGCGGGACCGTGCGACGCGACTGGGCGTGGCTTTCGGACGGGATGACCACAGGCGCGACGATGCTCACGCCGATGACTGCGATGGCGGCGACGGCCATCACAGTCACGCGTGGCGATTTTTTCGCCGTGACCGATCCCAACAAGTTCATGACTGTTTTGATGAAACCCGCGCGCGGCGGATTTTGGGCGAAGACCGGCTCAACCGACCAGGTATTGACCGCCGTTCAACGAGAGTGTGCAGCCTGTGACATATCCGGCACGCTCGCCCACCAGCCAGGACACCATGTCGGCGATCTCCTCGCCCTTGCCCAGGCGGCCGACGGGGATGTGGCTGATGATGCCTTCCAGCACCTTGGGGTCCATGGCGCCGACCATTTCGGTGTCGATATAGCCGGGCGCGATGCAGTTCACGGTCACGCCCTTGCGCGCATTCTCCAGCGCCAGCGCCTTGGTGAAGCCGATCATCCCGGCCTTGGCGGCGGAATAGTTGGTCTGGCCGATCTGGCCCTTCTGACCGTTGATCGAGGAGATGTTGACGATGCGGCCGTGGCCCCGTTCGCGCATTCCGTTGATGACCTGGCGCGTCATGTTGAACACGCTGTCCATGTTGACGCGGATTACGTCGGACCACTGGTCGTGGCTCATCTTGTGGAAGAAGCCGTCGCGGGTGATGCCGGCGTTGTTGACCAGGATGTCGATCGGACCCAGCTCGGTCTCGACATCCTTCACCGCGCGGGCGCAGTCGTCGAAGCTGCCGACGTTGCCCTTCACCACCATGACGCCCAGCGCCTTGGCCGTGGCCTGGGCCGCCTCGTCATTGCCGGAATAGCCGGCGGCGACCTTGAAGCCGTCTTCCGAGAGGCGTTGAACGATGGCCTTGCCGATGCCGCGGGTCCCGCCCGTCACGAAAGCTACGCGCGTCATATCGTCTCCTGTCCCTATGCCGGCCCTTGGAAGGCCTTGTCGGGTCTCAGGATTAACGTCGGAAGCGGCAGGCGCAAGGCGTGAATCTGACGCGACGGAAGTTTCATGCTTCCGTCGCGCAGAACGCGATCAGGCGGCCAGCTTTTCCATGTCGATGACGAAGCGATAGCGCACGTCGGACTTCAGCATCCGCTCATAGGCCTCGTTGATCTGGTCCGGGGCGATGGTCTCGATGTCGCAGGCGATGCCGTGCTCGGCGCAGAAGTCGAGCATTTCCTGCGTTTCCCTGATGCCGCCGATCAGCGAGCCGGCGATGCGGCGACGACGCCACAGCAGCGGCAGGGCGAAGACCGGCAGGCCCTCTGTCGTCAGACCCAGCATGATCATGGTGCCGTCGCGCGCCAGAAGCTGGACGTGGCTGGCGATCTCGTGCGTGGCCGAGACGGTGTTGATGATCAGGTCGAACTTTTCGGCCGCCGCCTTCATCGCGTCCTTGTCGGAGTTGATCAGGAAGTGTTTGGCGCCCATCCGCTCGGCGTCCGCCTTCTTGCGGTCCGAGGTGGACAGGACGGTGACCTCCGCCCCCATGGCCGCCGCCAGTTTGACCGCCATGTGACCCAGGCCGCCCAGGCCGATCACCGCCACCTTCGAGCCCGATCCGACGCCCCATTCCTTCAGCGGCGAATAGGTGGTGATGCCGGCGCACAGCAGAGGCGCGGCGACATCCAGCGCCAGGCTGTCGGGGATGGACAGAACGAAATGCTGATCGACCGTGATATGGTCGGAATAGCCGCCCTGGGTGATGGTCTCGTTCGTGCCGCCCTTCTTGTCCTGGCCGCCATAGGTGCCGGTGAAGCCGGGGACGCAATATTGCTCGACGCCTTCCTGGCACGAGGCGCATTCGCGACAGCTGTCGACCATGCAACCGACGCCGACGCGGTCGCCCTCCTTGAAACGGGTGACGTTGGCGCCCACCGCCTTGACCAGGCCGGCGATCTCATGACCCGGCACCAGCGGGTAGGTCGAACGGCCGCTTTCACTGCGCGCGGCATGCAGGTCCGAGTGGCAGACGCCGCAGTATTTGATGTCGATCAGCACGTCGTCGGGGCCGGGATCGCGTCGGTCGAAACTATAGGGCGTCAGCGGCTTGTCTGCGGCGGTCGCGGCGAAGGCGCGTGTGGCGATCGGCATTGGGGAAGTCCTTCAGGCTTTGCAGTGAGCCGGCCTCAGATGAGGCGGCGGGCGCAGGTCCGCAAGCGTACGGACCGCTATTTCAGCTTGCCGATCAGCGCTTGGGCGGCCGCCGGGTTCCGCACCTTCGCGCCCGAGATGAAATAGGCGAACACCTCGCCGCGTTTCGCCCACGCCCTGGCCTGCTCCGCCACCGCGTCCAGCTCGGCCGCCGTCATCCCGGTCGGCTCGTCCTCGCGGCTGGACATCAGCCGGGCGTAGGCAAAGTCGGCGGTCGCCTCGTCGATCTGGGGCCAGGTCAGCTCCTCGTCATCGACCGCATAGACGATGGCCGCACCGTATTGGCGGGCCAGGTCATAGAACTGTTCCGTGGCGAAGGTCGGGTTGCGAACCTCCAGCGCATGGCGCAGCCGCACCCCATCTTTTTCCTTGGGCAGAAGCTTCAGGAAGCCTTGGAAGTCGTCGGGATCGAACTTCTTCGTGCCCATAAGGTAGCGTTCGATTCACAAGGTCGGAGCTACAACGTGGTCATGACGGTCAAGGCTTACAGTTATCTTCGCTTTTCGTCGGCCGCCCAAGCCGAAGGGGACTCCCTTCGGCGTCAGCTTAAGGCGGCGATGGAGTGGGCGGCGGAACGGCCAGAGATTGAGTTGGACACGTCCGCTCGCGACCTCGGCGTCTCGGCCTTCAAGGGCGAACACCGGGTCAAGGGCGCGCTCTCTTCGTTCCTCGCGAGGGTTCAGAACGGCCAAATCGAACGCGGTTCCTACTTCCTTGTCGAAAGTTTCGACCGCCTATCTCGCGAGAACGAAACGGTCGCGGTGAACTTGTTGACCTCGATCACGCTGGCCGGGATCAAGGTTGTCACCCTGACTGATGGCTATGTCTACGACGACAAATCTGACGCCATGGATTTGATGCGCGCCATCATCGTCATGAGCCGCGCCCATGAAGAGAACAAGGCCCGTGGGAGGAAACTCGCCGCCGCTTGGGCGGACAAGAAACGCCGCGCTCGTGAGAACGGTGAAATCCTCTCCCGCCGAGGTCCGTCGTGGACCGAGTTCAACGAGACCACCAAGCGGTTCGATCTGATCGAGGATCGCGCCAAGATCATTCGGCGCATCTTCCAAGAGGCCATCGACGGTCTTGGTGGAACGGCCATCGCCGCGCGCCTGAACGCCGATGGTGTGGAGCCGTTCGTCAAAGGCTCTGACGGATGGCATCCCGGTTTCGTTTTGACGATCCTCAAAAGCCGATCAGTGATGGGTTTCTATCAGCCGACCTTCTGGTCGAAGACCGCTGGTGAGAGAGCCGTCCGCCAACATGATGGCGAGGACATTCCCGGCTACTATCCCGAAGTCATTTCGCCCGAACTCTTCGAGAAAGTCCAAGGGATCATCCATCGCCGCAATAAGCGCGGCGGTGGCAGCGGTCGGCGTGGGAAAGCTTTCCCGAATCTGATCCTTGGCCTTGGGCGGTGCGAGGTCTGTGGCGGGACGCTGGTCCTCGGCAACGCGCCCAATTCACCGACCGCGCGGTTCTTCCGCTGCTATGCGTCCAGCCGAAACCACCGTTGCGAGAACAAAACTCGATACAAAGCCGCGCCTATTGAAGCGGCTCTGGAGTGGTTTTTGATCAACGCTCAAGCCGACAACGAACAACCGTCGTCAGCGCGTGTCGAAATGGTCGCCTTAGTGGATCGTAAGGCCGAGGTTGAACGCCGGATCGCGGCTCTGGTCGATCAGCTTGAACTTGGATCGAGCGCAGTCGCCGGGCGGCTTCGGGAACGCGAACTGGAAATGGTCGAGATCGACCGTTCGATTTCCGAACTCCAGAAGGACGAACGGGCCGTCAGCCACGTCAACCGTAGCGAAGCCATGATGCAAGCCGTCCAGTGGATGCGGACGATGAAAGACCTGACCGGCGACGAACTCTACCGGGCGCGGGCAAAAGCCAACTCGCACCTTACCGACGTGTTCGACTGGATCATCCCGACCGCCAAGGGTGGAATCTTCCTCGGTCAAGGGGACAAGTTCCGATACGTCGAAGAAGACCTGATCACATTCCCCGCTTTCCTCGAAGAGGGTCAGCCGATCACCGGCGCGAGCCTTACCGAAATCATCGGCGAAATCCCGGCTCTGGACGCGGCGTAGGGCGTCAGGAAGGGTCGTCGGGCGTCAGAGCCTCGGCCACCTTCTCAAGGTCGTCCAGCGCGCTCCCACGGGCGTCTTTCACGTCTTCCGCCGAGACGGTGACCGTGGCTCCGGCGAAGGATGCGCTGACGTTCCGATAGCCGAGGAAGGTCAGGGCGATGATCCCGATCAGGGCGAGGACGCCGAGGATCACGTTGTGGAGCAACGGGGCGACCGTCCCGGCCAGCGGCGCCGTCTTCACGAACATGGTCGCGGTGAGGATCGCGGTCAGGATCACGAACAAAACCCCGAAACCGAGGCCAGCCGCCGCGACGGCCCGAAGCGGGTTCTGGAGGAAACATGTCAGGGCCGAGATCAGACGCTTGGTCCACTTGGCAAACCATCGGCTGATCATCGGACGATCCCTCCAATGACGGTCGGCCAATACTTCCCGGCGATGTTGCGGTTGTAGCTGGCCGGGGAGCCGTCAGCGAGCCTCGCGCCGAGAACGTCCCGGCGGATTTGCTCTTCGACCTCGGCGTAGGTCAGCGAGCCTTTGGTCAGACAGAACGCCACGATCTCGCGCTTGAACTGGCCGTGGCCGTGAGCCTTGATGTCCAGCAAGAGGGCTTCGGACGATCCCCAATATTTGCGCCAGTTCGACGGGACGATCTTCTTCCCGCGCTTGGCCATGAGGTTCTTCTTCCCGACGTAGAACCGGCCGGTGGCGGTGTTGGTGATGACGTAGATGAATCCGACGTAGAGCGTCAGTTGATCGTCATCGAAGAGGGGCGGGAAAATCCAGTCAGGGGGCGTCACCGGATATTTAGGCCCGGCGACAACCCGCCTCGGTTGATCTACAGATCGGCGTTATGACCATCCTCGCCACCGCCCTCGCGATCCTCTCGCTCCAGTCTCAAGCTCAAACCGAGACCGTTGTCGTCAGCCCGAAGTTCAGGGACGGCGTTCACTTCGCCTGTGAGGCCAGCTTCGACGCCTACGTTGTGGACACGGCCTATTTCCGAGGCCAGCCGGTCGCCGTGTCGGGCAGCTTCACCTTCTATAACTGGCCAGATCAGAGCCGCGTCTTCATCGGAATGAAGCTCGGCGTTCTGGCTGTCGAGAACGGTGGCTGGCGCCCGCCCGCGAACGCCTACGTCGTGAACGGCTACAAGACGAACCTATCGGAGCAACAGGCGAACATCGAAGCGGAAGACCCAAACTTCCGGCTCTTCGTCTACGATTTCACCGGCGAAGAGACGATGAACGCGATGACCCGCATGTCCTACGAAGGTCGGCTGGATATCGCCTACACGATGGAAGGCGGTTCCATGCCTACGACCTTCCCCGTGACCCTCACCGATGAACAAGCCAACCAGTGGGCGGAATGCACCAGCGCGCTCGCTGGTCGAGACCGGTAGGGCTAACCGGCGGCAATGGCCGCCGCTACGATGTTCCAGAGCTTGACCGCACCCCAACCGAGGACAGCGGCGACGATAGAGGCGAACACGCCGCTGAAAAACGCGACGACCGGGCTGGTGACTCCCGCCATTTTTCTGAACGTCGCTAAGTCAGCGTTGGCGATCTTCTGAATCTCCCGAAGCTTCTCTTCGCTCTCGGCCTTGCTGGCGAGGACGGCGTTCAGGGCCGTTCGTGCTTCCTCAAGTTCGACAACGCGCATCTCCGCTTCCGTCCGAACCGCGCTCAACGCGACCAGAGCCGAACTCATAGCTTCTTTGGCTTCGTCCAACTTGATCAGCGTGTGGTCGGGATTGGCGCCGCTTTTCTTTAGATCGTCCAGAAGCGTGATGACTGGTTCGATCTTGATCCCGAACATGGCCGAGAAAATGCGAAGGTAGGCGGCAAAGAACTTCTCCAGAGCGCGGACAATGGCACTGGTCGCAACTGCGTCGGGCATATGATCACCGGTTGTTATGGCGACGCTTATGACCGTGATCCAAGAATGAGAAAAGGCCCGCCGGGCGAACCGGTCGGGCCTTCCTTAAACGTGAGCAGTTCAGTGAGTGTCGGGTCGAAAGATCAAAAACTCCCCGACGCCCTCAATCTACCATCCCCCGATTCCGGCGACGATATCTTTCAACGGTGGAGGGAGACCGGTCATCACGCGGCTCCCTTCACGGTCACCAACTGGACGACTTCACGACGGCGAACGTAGCTCTCCGGGTCGGTTGGGATGATCGAGTAGAGCTTCTTCGATGTCCCGTTCTTGACGCTCAAGCGCGGGTGGTTGGCGCGGATCAGCCGGTTCAGTTCGCGCCCGAACTTGGTCAGGTTCTCGAAACGCTCTTGGCCGGGATACATGCGCGAGAGCCACGGGATGAAACTCGCGTCGAAGAGATCGCTGGCCGCTTGCGCTTCCTTCGGGATCGACACGTCTTCCTCCATCCACACCTCCACGCTGGAGAGGTGGCGTTGTTCGCTCTGGAGGCTCTGAACGTCAGCCAGATCGGCCGCGTTGGCGTAGAGCGGAGCGTCGCCGTCTTCATCGACCGAACGCCACATGGCCAGAGCGTCGAAGCCCTTGATCGTGGTGAGGTTGAGCCTGACCGGCGTGTCGATCTGGAGGAAACGGCGGTTGCCGGTTTCGTCCTTGATCATGGTGGACACGTCGCGGTTGGAGCATCCGATGAAGGTGGTGATCAGGGTTCGCGTCGCCGGGTCCGCATAGAGCTTCCGAAGCTCCCGGCGGTCGGCCAGCATGATGTCCTTGATCCTTTCGACCTCGGCCTTGGTCACGCCAGCCAGTTCATCGAAGAACATGATCGGGGTGGTCGAAAGCGCATACATCTTGCCGTCGTGTTCGAAGATGTCGAAGCCGACCTTCGAAGACAGATCGGTCAGGGGCGACAAGAACTTGTCCACCGCCGTCGATTTGCCGGAGCCTTGGGGTCCGTAGAGGATCGGCATCATGTGGACGCCGTGCTTCCACACACCGCGCATGTGGTTCTTCACTCGGAAGATGAAGTTGGCCAGCGCGACTTCGGCCGCACGGGCATTCCGGCGGTCAGCTTCATCGTCGCCGGTCTTGATCGTGATGAAATCGGCGAAACGAGCCAGTTCGGTCTTGTCGGCCGAAGGGTCGAACATCACGCGGGCGTAGCTGGCGCGCATCATGCGGGTGCGCTCCATCGCTTGCCAATTGGCGAAGGCTCCACGGATCAGGCTCTCGGGATAGACCGGGCGCCCGCCGACGATCTCATGAGACCATTGGTTCATCTTGTTCATGATGAAAGCCGCGTCGCTCTCGTTGCCGAACTCGCCGCCGAAATTCATCGAGTAGCCACGGCTCTTGAGGAAGGCCGGGACGAACTCTTCGACCGAATAGGGGTAGACCCCATCGAGATCGGACGTGATGCGGCATTCGCGGAACTCAGCCGCGACCGCCGTGGCTTTCCAGCCGGAGTGTTTCGTCAGGACGGCCTTGAACTTCGCCCACACGGCCGGGTGGACGTGTCGGCTGTCTTTTGCGGCCAGCGTCAGTTCGGCCATTTCGATGGGGTTCAGGACGAAGGTCTCGCGCTCTTGCGCGTATTTGTCAGTCAGGGTCTCAAACATAGGGGTGGGTCTCAAGCGCGGCGGGCAAGCCGGGCCATTTCTTTCTCAAGTCGTGCGTTGTGTTGGTCGTCAGCAGCGGGACGGGTCTGGTGTTGCCGGATGGCGAAGGCGAGCGCGCGTTGCGCTTCGCGGACGATCCCGGTTCGGCCACGGACCCCGGCGCGGGCGTCCATCGCCTTTCCGATGGCCACCAGAGCGTGGGCGTCGATGGGGTAGTCTTTGGCCAAGGCTCGGCCAGCCACCCGGTTGAGGAAGCGGAAGAACCGTCCTCCCGGCGCGCTGGTCAGGAACGCTTCCACGAACTCCGGGCGGATGATCGGTGAAGCGTCCAGATCGGTCAGGGTGACGAAATCCACGTTAGTCCTGATCGGGCGGCTTTCGATGAAGGCTTCCACCTCGGCCACCGAAGCCTTGTTCTCGACCTCGGCCCGGATCACTGGCGGATAGTCCGCCATGATCTGGTCAGCATCGAGCGAGGCGCCGTCCACGTTCACCGCGAAAGCGTGGTGGGTGTCCGCTTCATCCCACGCCAAGGCGTTCGGCGGGGCGCCGGTCCACGCTTGCGGGAAAATCGACAGACGGCCCGCGTCGAAGGTCTTGGTGTCGAACACCTCGCCCAACATCTGGTGGATGCTGGAGGATGCGGCCTCGCTCTCGGCGACCGTCAGGGGACGGGCGTAGGGGATGATCACCCGATAACGGTTCTGGTGAACCGTGGACTTGGTGGTCGTGTGGACGATGAAGGCGAGGTTCTTGGACCGGAGAACCGCGACCATTTCCTCGAAGGTCAGGACGAAATCCGTGTCGCCATCCACGTCGCCAGTGAAGGCATAGCGGGCGGTGACATTGGCCTTGAGCCGTTGGGGAGGATCGAACGCGGCCGGGACCACGCACATGACCTTTTCCTTGTCCGTGCGGGGCATGGTCAGGCTGGAGCCGAAGCGAAGGGTCTCGGCCAGTTCAGCGAAGGTCGTGGGGACGATCTGGGCGTCCTTGGACCAAGTGTTTTCGAAGAACGCGACGATCACAGCCACACCATCGGCCCGGTGACCCATTTCTGACGGCCGGGGCGATTGCTGAAACGAGCGTTGCCGAGGACGCTTTTGGCCATCAACCGGTCGTTGGCGTAGGTTTTCGCGAACGGGGGAAGTTGGAGCCTGTCGGTTCCGTGCTGGAGCGTGCAAACGCCGTCCACCACGCTCACCGTGATCCCATCGACCTCGGCCTTGCCTTGGTCGTCAAGAACGACGCTTCGCGCCCATTCCTTGACGTTGAAATCGAATTGCGGGGTCGTCCAGAACTCCAGACGAAGCGACCCATTCTCGAAGATCGAGGCTTGGCCGGTCATGATCTTGCGGAGGGTGAAGCCGGTCACCGGCGGCGGGAACTTGATCAGATCGTCGGCCGTGGGTTCCGGCTTGAGGATTCCGAGTTCGGTGAGAAGAGCGGGTTGGCTGACGGCCAGTTCGTTGAGACGCTGGATATTCAGCGCGGGATTGAGTTGAAACATGGGTAGTCCAATAAAAAGGCCCCTGCGAGGGACTAACTCGCAAGGGCCTTGCAGCAACGACTACCGAAACCGGCAATATACCCGGCTCGATATTTATCGCGCTTGAGATCGGCCCTGACGCAGCGTTTAGTCCCCGCCGAGATCAGGTTGTTCTGTATTTATCTCCGATGTTCGATCCGCCGTCATTATTAATCGGCGTCCATGCCGGTGCACTTCGCAATTACCCCAAGATCAGCAAGAAATCTGGGACTTCATCTTGGGGATCGAAAATCGGTAAATCATTATCACCACTACCCTTTTTCTTCTTTCTTGGACTTCTTGGGGTAAGAATTGAAAAAGAAGGAAAAAGGTTGAAGGGAACAACATACAGCGGGGAGTTGGACTGAATCTTGTGGTTCCAAGTCCCAGATGTCCAAGACCCAAGCCGAAGACACGCCGACCGGCAGGGACGGCCGCAAAAGGTGGCGTGTGTCAGCACTTCGACGCTCCAGACTAAATAGAAATGAGATTCGAAAGACTGCCATCTTTCACCAGAACGCTTCGCTCTGAACAGCGGCGAAGGAGAATGGACCGGATGGCTTGGCAGAGCTTCCGGTCCATTTTCATTTCTGGAGATACTTCATGACTTTCATTCAACGATATTTCACGGCCCTCTTCGCGAAGGTCAATCAACTGGATCGCATCGAAAGCGATCTGGCCTCTAAGGCGTCCAGCCTCGCCCTTACGGCCACTCGCGCCGAACTCGGCGCCACCCGCCGCGACCTCAAGGCCCTCCAAGGCGACGTTCTGGTCTTCCAAGACGGGAACAACGTCGCGATCTCGCTGATCAACGAACGCCTGTCTGATCGTCCGACCCGTGGTGACCTGACCATCGTGGCCAGCGACCTCGGCGCCCGACTGGAGCTTGTCGAGAATTACCAAGCCGCTCTGGAGGCATCCGCCGAGGAAACTCGCGCCTCGATCCGCTCCACGATCTCCAACGCCGTGGCGAACGTGGAAGCGGCCAAGACCGGCGAACCGAACCTTCGCAAGGCTCTCTTCGATCAAGGCGGGATCGCTCTGGAGATTCGCGGTGATCGCACCGCGAAGATGGTTGCAATCGACCCGTATGATGAGGCCGCCTCGGCTCGGGCCGAAGCCTACAATCTGATCGCTGAACGGCAGAATACCGAAGCCAAGGTTGCCAAACCCCGCAAGCCCCGCGCTCCGAAGGGCGGTGCGAAATGATCCACGACCTTCGAGATAGTCTTCTCGCCCTTGGTGGGGCCACCGTTCTGGTGGCCCTGTCGGGTCTCGCCCTCGACAACGATCTGGTCCTCAACGTCGGTCTGAAGGCCACCGGCGCCGTCCTGATCACCTACGCCACGGTCGCCCTCGGTCTGGCCGTCGCCAACGTCGTGAAGGTCGTCCAGACCGTCAGCAGGGCGGTTCAGAAAGGCGGTAAGTGATGGCCCACGCCGACACGCCCGCCGAGATCGCCGAAGCCTACGAAGAACTCTTCGCCGAGTTCGTGGCGACCTACGAAGATCGCCGCCGGGAAGAACTCTTCGCCATCGCCCGCGCCATGACCTCCATCGGAATGCCGATGGCGGACCCAGACGAACCGTGGGTGGCCAAGTATCTGGCCAAGGCCATCGAAGCGACCGGCGGCGATCACGACGCCCTTCGCGCCTACAATCTCAAACACTGGAAGGGTCAATAATGCTGACCTTCAGACACTCCCCGTTCGGGACTTCCGTCGTCGTTCTGGACGACAACAACACGCCGGTCTTCGACGCCTCCGTTCGCCCCTACCTTCTCCAGCAAGGCGTCAATCTGGCGCCGCTGATCACCAACTTCGACCGTCCGTTCTCGATCAACGACGGGAACGGGAAGCGGGTCGTTTGGGTGGAAGAAGGCGAGACCTTCACCGACGACACCGGCGAGATCGAGATCGTGGACAACGTGGCCGAGGCCCTGATCGCGAGGGCTGGCCAATGAGTCCGCGCTTCGTCTGTCCCGCCACCAACCAGTGGGTCGAAGGACCGCCGGGAACCAAGCCCGTCGTGAGCGGTGTGGTGATCTACTGGATGGACACCAACGCCACCCTAAAGTCGCGGGGTCGAATGGCCGATGGGTGGTTGTCGTGGGTGCGCCGCTGGTTGGGGTGACACCCCTAAATACTCGGTGCACCTACAGTCCCGATCCTACCATCACCTCTATGATCACCGCTGGGCTAAGGCGGCCAAGGCGTTCCTCGATCAGCATCCCCTATGCCGGTTCCATGAGGACCAAGGCCGCACCGTTGCGGCTCAATGTGTGGACCATATCCAGCCGCACCGAGGCGACCTGAAACTCTTCTGGGAACGGACCAACTGGCAACCGTTGTGCAACCCCTGTCACAACAGCCTGAAGAAGCAGATCGAGAGCCGTGGCCATCATGAAGCGGTAGGACTGGACGGCTTCCCTACTGACCCGAACCACCCCTTCAACAAGCGATCATGAAGCGAATGACACCAGCCGAAATCGCGGCGGCTTGCGATGCGTTCGAAGCTTCCACCGACTTCAAAGACCCGACCTATCGTCGGCGTCGAACCATGACGGTGAACCTCTCCAAAGACCCTTGGCCGAAGGTCAGCGTCAGGGATCAGATCACGGCGATCCTGACTAAATAGAAGTGGGCGGTGACGAACCGTCCGTCCTCCAGAGAAGCGCACGACCGGCGGGTTCGCCCATGTCCCGCCGGTCGATCTCGGAGAGGGAGGGGGTGGTCTGATCGCTGGCGAAGGCCCGGTCCAAACACCACACGCCCCCCTCCGTAGAGAGTTTGCCTCCGCTCAAAGTTTTTTTGCTCTCCTAAATACTGGATGAGTTCAAATAACGCAGGGCCGAACAAGCCGCCCGCGCATCTATCCCCCGCCGCAAAGAAGGTCTGGATCGAGGTAATCGACGCCAAGCCGAAGGACTATTACGACGCCGCTGACATGCCGTCGCTGGAGTCCTTGGTCTCGGCGATCTGCAATCTTCGCGACGCGAACAAGTCTCTCAAAGAGAACAAGTCGTTGTTCTCGGTCGGCTCACAAGGCCAACTGATCCAACACCCGGCCGTCCGTATTCAGGCCGATGCGATCCGCCTGATCAACCAGACCACCCAAGCCCTCGCCAACCGCAAGGGCGCGCTCGCGGCTGAACCGGCCAAGGCCAACTCCGACCCCGACGATCTGGATGACCTTCTTCCATGACCGTCGTCCGCGATCCCACGATGGCGGACAAGATCATTGCCTTCCTCCGCAAGCTCCCGATCACCGATGGTGAGGCCGCTGGCCAGCCGTTCACGGTGGACCCGTGGCAAGAGGCATGGATCAGAGATGTCTATGAGCCGGTCAAACCGGACGGTCGCCGAGTGGTCCGTTCGGCGATCCTGTCTTGTGCGCGAAAGAACGCCAAGACCGCGTTGATCGCTGGCCTGATCCTCGCTCACCTGATCGGCCCGGCGTCGGTCTTCAACGGTCAAATCTACTCGGCCGCCGTGGACCGGGATCAGGCCCGCGTCGTCTTCAAGATGGTCGTGGACATCATCGAAATGACCCCGTGGCTGAAGCGGTCGCTTTGGGTCCGTGACCATGTGTCGATCATCGAGGTCACCGACGAAAACCGTGGCTCCTACAAGTCCACCTACAAGGCTCTCTCGGCGGTCGTGAAATCGAAGCACGGTCTGGGCGCCGATTTCTTCGTCTACGACGAGTTCGGCGAGGCCAGCGACCGCGCCCTTTGGGACGTTCTCTTCGACAGTCAGCAGCTTCGGGCGAACCCGCTGGCGACGGCGATCTCGACCCAAAACGACGACCCGTCGCACCCCTTCACCAAGATGATCGACAACCAGTTGGCCAACCCGGTCGCTCACAACGTCGTTCACGTCTACTCGGCGCCGGAAGGGTGCGCTCTGGACGACCGTGAAGCATGGCTTGCGGCGAACCCCGCGCTGGCGAGTTGGAAGAAGGAAGCCAGTATCGCCACGGCGGCAGCCGACGCGATCAACGACCCATCACTCGAAGCCAATTTCCGCCTCCGCTACCTCAATCAGCGCGTCTCGGCCGAGAGCCAGTTCTTCCGATCTGACATCATCCTCGCGGCAAACCCGAACGGGGAAGCTCCGGCTCCGACCCTGACCCAAGAACTGGCCGCGACCTTCAAGGACGGCGAAGAAGTCTACATCGGTCTCGACGTGGCCAAGCGGACGGACTTCACGGCCCTCGCTCTACTCTCGGCGGACTATCCGCACCGTGTGAAGGCGTGGTTCTTCAAGCCGAAGACCACCATCGCCAGCCACGGCAAGCGAGACCATCGCCCCTATGCCGAATGGGCGAAGGCTGGCTGGATCATCACGCCGGAAGGCGAGACGGTCCCCGGCGAAGATATCGCCGACCTGATCGTGGAACTGGCCACGCGCTACAGGGTCAAGGCTCTGGTCTACGACTTCAACCACGCTGACGACGTGATCCGCCACGTCGGCCTCAAGGGTAAGACGGTCGGCAAGGACGGGACGTTCGACATCCTCGGCGTCCGATGGGGCAACGGCGGCAACGACGGGACCAAGGCGGTCAACGCCATCGGTGACGCCTTCCTGACCCGCAATGTCCGTCTGGACGGCAATCCGGTCATGAACATGTGTCTGGCGAACGCCGTGGTGAAGGAAGAGCAAGACAAGCGACGCCTGATCAAGCCGCGCGCCACGGCCCGCATCGACGGCGCGGTGGCTCTGTCGATTGCCATGGCCATGAAGCAAGTGGACCGCGATCAAGAGAAGGTCGCGTTCTTGCCGTTCAAGGAAGGCTTCCAAATCCCGGTCTTCTGAACCGTTCTCGATAAATACCCGCATGTTCTTCGGTTTTTTCGAGAAAAGGTCAGCAAACGACTTTCAACGCCCCAACCTTCGCGATCCGAAGACTTGGAGCGATCTGGCAAGTCATTCCACCGTCAGCCACTCCGGCGAGGGTGTGAATGAAGTCAACGCTATGGAGATCACGGCATTCTCCAGCGCACTCAATGCGGTGGCTGACGCTTTTTGTCAGCTTCCGATCCACATTGAGAAGACCCGCGCTGGCAAGACCAGCCGGGACAACGAGAGCCATGAGGCCAGCTTCGTTCGTGACGGCGGGACCATCAACGAAGATGGGACCACGGCGGTCGATTGGTTGAAGGGTCTGATCCTTCATTACTACACCAAGGGTCGGGCTTCGACGCTGATCGAGCGCGCGAACGATGACCGCATTCTGAACCTATGGCCGCTCGATCCCGACAAGCTGGCCGTCAAAGTTCGGTCGGTGACGACCGGGACTGGTCTGACACGCGAACAACGCTATTTCGCCTATACCGACCCCAACGGTCAGGTTCACGAATACGACGTTCGCAACGTCATTGACCTTGTTCGTCTTCCCGATCCGGTGACCCTTCGCCCGTCGCCGGTCGTGATGAACCGCCACACCATCGGTTTGGCCATCGCAGCCGAGAAATACGCCGCCCGCACGTTCAAGAGCGGCATGGTTCCGATGCAGTTGGTTTGCAGCCTCCCGCCGGAATCCATCACCGGCCCGCAGATCGAACAAGCTTGGCGCGCGGCCGTGGACGGCCTCAAACGAGCCGCCGAGACCGACGCGCAGTTCTATTGCAACGTCCCCGGCTTCGAACTGAAAGAGATCGGCGTTCGTCCCGGCGACCTCCAGCTTCTGGAGCTTCGCAAGTTCCTGATCGTGGAGATCGCACGGGTGTTCAACCTCCCGCCGGTCTTCCTTCAAGACCTCTCCACCGGGACGTTCAGCAACACCGAACAACAAGCTCGGGTTCTGGTCCAGAACACGCTCATGCCGATCATTCGGCAGTTCGAAGCGCAGATGAACGCCAAGTTCGTCGGCAAACAACAGACCCTTCGCGTCAACGTCGATGGCTTCCTTCGCGCCGACTACTCGACCCGCATGGAAGGCCACCGCACGGGTGTTCAGGGCGGGTTCCTGACGCCCAACGAAGCCCGCGCCCTTGAAGGCCGCGAGCCGTTGGACGGCGGCGATCAACTCTTCGTCCAGCAAGCCACCGTCCCGCTTTCCATGGCGAGCGATCTGGCCGCCGCGACCATCAAGAAAGCCAACGAACCGGCTCCCGCGCCCGTCGCACCCAACACCCCCAATGCGCCGGTGGAACCGGCCGAGGAAGACGCCCAATGACCAAGGAAATCCGCAACTTCAAAATCGCCGAATACCGCTTCCTCCAGCCGGAGACAGTCGGTGAAGGCGAGGCAACCGAGACCCGCGCGCCGCGCCTCGAAGGCTACGCCATCGTCTGGAATTCGGACTCGGTTCTCATGTGGGATCGCGGTGAAGAGTTCATCGAACGCATGGCGCCCGGTAGCTGCACCCGTTCGCTGGCTGGTGTCGCCAACGGCGATCACATCGTGGCCTTCTGGAGCCATGACACATCGAAGCCGCTGGCATCGACGCGCGCCGACAATTTGATCCTGACCGAGGATGAAGTCGGCCTTCGTTTCTCCATGAGCCTTGAGCGCATGGACCCGATGATGTTGGCCGCCGCCCGCGACGGTGATGTCCAAATGTCATTCGGCATGGTCTCCCGCGACGACGAATGGTCGCGCCGCGAAGACGGGACGCGCGTCCGCACGATCACCGACATCGACCTTTTCGAGATCAGCCCGGTCGTGTTCCCGGCATACCCGGCGACCGAAGCCGCCGTCCGCTCCTATGACAAGTGGGAAGCTGAACAGACTCCGGCCGAGGAAATCGTTGAAGAGGTTCGCGCCGACTATTCCGCGCAGGTTGCTTTGATCCAGCTTAAGAAGAGCCGCCTCAAGTCCAAGTTGGCCTAAGTCCGTCTACTTGGGGCCGTTGAATAAATAAACCGAAACCCCATTCGGAGAACTATTCAATGGCCCTCAACACTTACGAACTTCGCGCTGATGCGTCGAAGAAATACGACGAAGCCGAAGCTATCCTGACCTCGGAAGCTCCCTCGGCCGAAGACGTGGCGAAGGCCACGACTCTCAAGGACGAAGCCGAAGCTCTCGAAGCTCGCGCTGACGCCGCTGACAAGATTGCGACCCGCAAGGCCGCTCTGGGCGCCTCGGCTGTCAGCCGCCCGGCAATCGCGAAGACGGAAGATCGCTCGGAAGAGCAATCGGTCGAAGTCCGCGAAGCCAAGGCTTTCCGCACCTACCTGAACACGGGCGACCAGTCGGCACTTCGCGACGCCTCCCCGCAATCGACGCTGACCCCGGAAGCCGGTGGCGTGTTCGTCCCGACGACCCTCTCAGACAAGATCATCGAAGTCATCGCTTCGACCGGCCCGATGCTCTCGGGCAAGGTTGGCTTTATCTGGAACTCGGCGTCGGGCAACGACTTCGACATTCCGACCGCCGACGACCGTGAAGGTCTGGCCTACGAAGTCGCCGAGGCCGGTGAACACCCCGACACCGATTTCAACTTCGACAAGGTTCGCTTCGGCGCCCACGAATACGGCACCGGTATTGTCGCGATCACGTCGCAGATGAAGCGCGATGGCACGTTCGACCTGAACGGCTACGTCACCCGTCAGTTCGGCGTCCGCATGGCTCGCCTCCTGAACCAGCGTCTGACGAACGGCAACGGCACGACCCAACCGCAGGGCCTGATCTCGGGTCTGAAGACGGCCACCCGCACCGTTGAAGCCGCTGGCACCGCACCGACCTTCGAAGACCTCATGAACCTCGAAGAGGAACTGGACGAAGCCTATCTGGCCACGTCGTCCTACATGCTGTCGCGCAAGACGCTGAACAAGCTCCGTCTGCTCAAGGCAACTGACGGCGCCCCGGTCGTCTTCCAAGGCAACTACTCGCAAGGCGTCCCGGCCACGATCCTCGGCCGCCCTTACGTCATCAACAACCTGATGGCGGAAAACGAAGTGGCTCTGGGTGACTTCGGTCAAACCCAATGGGTCCGTCAGGTCGGCGGTCTTTACATCAAGACCTCGCAAGAAGTGTTCTTCCGCAAGAACATGGAAGGCGTCGCTGGCTTCGCTTCGTATGACGCGAAAATCGTCAATCCCTACGCCTCGATCCTTCTGGTCCCGAACGCCTAAGCGTTTCGATCAGATCGAAAGAACTGACAGGCCCCGGCGTCCGCGCCGGGGCTTTGTCATGTCCGCCTAAATACTGGATGACGACGATCCCGTGGAACAACCTGACCCGCATCACCCCGCCCGCTGATCCTTTGATCTCGCTGGACGATGCGAAGGCGCATGTCGGCGCCTCCGACTACGACGAAGTGGACGACTTCCTGACCACGCTGGTCGAAGCCGCCACCGACACCATCGAAGGCCCGTCATCCACGGGCGCGGTGTTCGTCAGCCAGACTTGGCGCGCGACCCTCGATCACCTTCCGTCGTGTTTCTCGATCCCGCTCGGCCCGATCCAGTCGATCACGGCGATCACCTACGTCGATCAGGCCGGGGTGGTTCAGACCATCGACCCCGCGACCTACCACACCGACTTTGACCGCCACCCCGCAATGGTCGCGTTCTACAACTCGCCGCCGGTCCCCGCCCGCGTCCCCGGCTCGGTGAAGGTCACCTTCGTCGCTGGCTACGGCGACCCGTCTCAGACCCCGGCCAAGGCCCGCCACGCGGTTCGCCTTTTGGTCGGGGAGTGGTTCAAGAATCGAGAGGCTTCCACCGAAGCCAGCGTCCGCGAAACGCCCATCGGCGTGTCGCGCCTATTGGCGCAACTCAAGCGGTTTTGAGGTGCGGCCATGAAGACCGTCACTTTCTTCCGCGACATGGATTTCCCGGTCAAAAACGGGACCGTCGCCTACCTTCAAGACAACACCTATCCGCACGTCCCCGACGACGTGGTGGCGATGATGCTCGATCTCGGCGTGGGCGAAGTCGTCCCTGACGATATCCTCGCCGATCCCGACGATCTGGCCGACGACTACTTCGAACCTCCGGTGACAAAGGTCACCCGCACGACCATGCGTAAGCGTTGGAAGACCAAGGCATGATCGCGGCCGGGAAACTTCGACAACTGATCACGGTCGAACGTCAGCGGACGGTCGATGACGGCTATGGCAACCACACCGGCGAGTGGCGTGTTCGCTTCGCCTCGATCCCGGCCAGCGTCCAGCCGATGAAGGGTGGCGAGCAAGTTCGCCAAGCTCGCTTGGCCGAGGTGTCGCCCTTCGAGATCACGATCCGCCGCAACCCGACGACGCTCCAGATCGAGCCATCCGACCGGCTGGTGAACGTCCGCTCCAAGACCGTCTACCTGATCAAACACATTCTCGATCTGGATAATGGCGATCTGACGCTGACGTGCGAGGCGGTGCGCTGATGCGCGTGACCGTAGACGCCCGTCCGTTCAAACACGCGACCCGCCAATACACCCGCGAAGTTGAGGCGATGATCCAGCGAGAAAGCCAAGTCTCAGCCGAGGCTCTGGCCGCGAAAATCCGCGCCGTGGCCCCCAAGGACAAGGGCGGGATCGAACGGTCGGTTGATGTCGTCGCCGTCACCGGCGGCTTCGCCGTTTACGTCGGCGGTGAAGCGACCACCCGAAAAGTCGGGACGCGGACCTACGTCATGAAATCGGGCCGTCCGCGCAAAGGTAAGCCGGTCGATTACGCCAAGATTCAGGAATACGGCGCCCCGCAGATGAACATCCCGGCGCAGCCCTACATCAACCCCGCGCGATCCAAAGTCCGTAAGGCTTACAACCGCCGCATCCGCTCCCGCCTGACGAAGATCGCCAAGGCTCACAGCGGGTAAATACACGATGACACACCCCGCTCTTCCTCTTCAAAAGGCGATCATCGACACCCTCAAAGCCAACGAAGCCGTCAACGCCATCGTCCAAGGCCGGGTCTACGATCACGTCCCGACCAAACCGGTTTTCCCCTACATCGTCCTCGCCAACGAGGCGTTCACCCGCGCCCTCTGGCAACACGAATGCTTTGTGGACCTCCAGTGGTTCACCAAGTCCACCGGCCGCCCGGCGGTGAAGCGGCTTGGCGAAGCGGTCATTGATGCTCTGGAGGGTTATCTGGAGATCGAGGGTTTCGACACCGACGAATGGGGTCTCGAAGACGTGACCTATTTCCAAGAGGACAACAACGAAACCCAAATGGGAGAGGCATCTTTCCGATACTTGGTGAGTGCGGGCGAGAGCTTGTTCGAAGATCAGTAAAACGAGGCCATCCGAATAAATACTCTTCGAAATCCCATTCGGAGAAATACAAATGGCTCGCAATAACCTACAATCGACTAATGGCCACCAGTTCGTCATCGAAATCGGCGACGGTGCAACCCCGGAAGTCTTCACCCGCGTTGGTCTGGTCAACACCAACCTCAGCGCGTCGTTCACTCAGAACGTCTCGGAAGACTCGGTTCCGAACCTCGATAACTTCGATGATCCCTACGATATCGTTCGTAAGATCGTCAGCCGCGATTTCTCGGTTGAGGGCGCGGGTAAGATCGACGCTCGCTACATCGACATGATCCTTGACCTTCACGTCGGCGACCGCGCTGGCCAGATCGTCAACGCTAAGTTCAAGATGCTGGGCGAGAACGGCTTCACCCTTACCGGCCCGTTTGCGATGCAGAACTTCGGCATCGACGGTCCCTACAAGGAAATCGCGACTTGCCAGATGTCTTGGCAAAAAGCGGGCGAACTGACCTACGTCAAGAACGTCTAAAAGAAGAGGGAGCCTGAAACTCAGGCTCCCTTTTTCATTGCAACGATGAACTCTTCTTCGGAGATAGCTTCGCCTTCGTTGATCTCAGCATCCATCGCCGCGAAGAAATCGTCGTCGGAGATAGCTTGAAGATCGGCCTTGGCTTTCTCTTCTTCGGTCTGAACCGTCTTCGAGGCCACATAGCCCTGACGATACTTCATGATTTGCCAGAGGCTCATTCGCCCCATGGTGTCAGGGTTTAGTCCGACTGATCCGGCGAACTCATAGAAGACGCCCCATTTGATTCGTCCGAAGGCGTCGGGCTGGTCGCCTCCGTCATCGTCTCCCCCGGCGTTTCAACCGGTTCGTCATCGGGGCCGTAGAGACCGACAAACAGGGCATCGGCCGCCGTGTCGATGTAGTCCATGACGAAGCCTTCCCGAATGTAGCGATCACAGAGCTTGATCGCTTTTCGAGGCTCCAGCCCGCCGCGCACAAGGGCGATGCGAAGCACCTCATAAACCCACATCGGGTTCCATCGGCCGACCGATTGGAAGCCGCCGCCGGTCGCCTCAAGCTCTCGAAGGCGGTTCAAGACATATTGGGGGCCGACCTCTTGTCCGTTCAGTAGACACGCTTCCTGAACCTCAACAAGGCCGTCAAAATCCATTTTCAAATCGTAGTAGTTGTCGCCAACCATGCGGCGGACTTTGGCAGTCCGCGAGCCATTTGGTGAAGTCACCGAGTATTTAGGCGTCCCGATAAATACGGGATGACTGCACGGGTAGAAACCAAGTTCACCGCTGATACGCGGGACATCGAACGCCGCCTCGCTCAACTTGATAATCGCATCGACAAGTTCGCGCAGCGTTCAGCGCGCTCGATGCAAGCTGTCCAGAACAGCGTCCAGCAAATCGACCGGACGACGGCGAACCTCGGCCGCACTCTGTCCAGCATGGCGGGGACTTTCGCCGCCGCGTTCTCGACCCAAGAGGCGATCCGTCTCGCGGACACCTTCACCCGATTCGAAGCCAAGCTGATCAACGCGAACGTCGCGGCCAAAGACATGGCCGAGACGCAAGAGAAGCTATTCGCCATCGCGAAGGCGAACGGCTCGGAGATCGTCAGCGTCGCCGAACTCTTCGGCTCTCTAACGACCGCGACCAGTGACCTCGGAACCAGCCAAGGCGACCTGATCAAGATCACCGAGGGCGTCGCAGCGGCATTGAAGGTGTCGGGCGCGGGCGCGGCTCAAGCCTCTTCTGTGATCCTCCAGCTTTCTCAGGCCATTGCGAGCGGCAAGCTGACGGCTCAAGAATACAACTCGATCATCGACGCCAGCCCGGCCGTCTTCCAAGGCTTGGCCAAGGAAATCCCCGGCGTGAACGGAAGCCTTGGTCGCCTTCGTCAGGCGATGCTCGACGGCAAGCTGACAGTTGACGTTCTGATCCCCGCGCTGACGCGCATGAGCGACGAAATGGTCAACAAGGCCGCGAAGGCACCGCTGACCGTCGAAGCCAGTCTCCAGAACCTCCAGACCTCGCTGGTCCAATACGTCGGCCAAGCTGATCAGAGCCTCGGCGCGACCGAGAAGCTTTCGTTCGCAATCAAAATGCTCGGTGAAAACATCGGGACTGTCGCCGGGGCTATCGCCATCGTCGGCGCGGTCATCGTCGCTCGCGGCGTCTCCAGCATGGCGGCCTATGTCGGCCAGACGGTTGCGGCTCAAATCGCGACCGCGCGCCTTACCGTCTTCCAAGCTGGAATGACGGCCAGCATGACCGGCGCCAGCCGGGCGACGTTGCTCGCGTCTTCGGCGATGACCCGTCTGAACGCTTCCATGGCGTTCTTCGGCGGGCCTCTTGGTGTCGCCATCCTCGCCATCGCGGCGGCGGTCTACCTCTTGAAGAAACGCTCGGACGAAGGCTCCGCAGCGATGCAGCAACTCAAGAAGCAAACCGAACTCAACACGACGGCGGCTGACAAATATCGCGAGGCTGTCGATCTCGCCCGTCAGGCCAATGGCGAGGCGAAGAAGGCGGCGTTGGAACTGGCGCAAGCGCGGCGTCAGGAAACGATCCAGCTTATCGCCAACACCAAAGAGCAACTGAAAAACGCCCGTGCGGCGTTGGCCTCCGCTCGCGCCCGTCAGGTCGCCTCCGAAAACTACATGAACAGTTTTGCCGGTGTGGCCATCCAATCCGGTGGCGGCATGGTCGGCGCGGCCAGCCGCGCTTCGGTGACCCAAGGTCGTCAGGCGGACGTGAACAACGCGCAAACCGTTGTCACGGGCTATGAACGCGAACTCGCTCGCGCTGAAGCTGACCTGAAGGAAATCGACGCCGAGGCAAAGGCGCCGCCTCCGGTGGCTACTGTCACCGCGCCGACGACCCGTAGTGATCGGAGCGGATCGCGTTCTTCGGGAGGCTCTGACAACGCACCCGATCCCGATGAAGTCCGCCGCAACTCCGAAGAGCTTGAGCGGTCCACCAGCCGCCGGATCACAGAGCTTCAAGCCGAACTGGCGAACACCGCCGAGGCCCGTCACCAACTCGCGCTCCAGCGTCTGGAGTGGGAGCGGGAAGACGCGACCCGTGCGGTCGATCAGCAACTCTCCGACAAGGCGATCACCGAAGCCGCCGCGACTTCGGCGAAGGCCGCGATCCAGACCGCTCATGACCGTGGCGTTGAAGTTCAGAACGCCGCCCGCGCTCGCGAGATCGAAGAGAAGCGGATCGACGCCCTTCGCGAACAAGCCGCTTACGAAGACAACATCGCTCGCATTCTGGACGCCACGGCCCGCAATCGCGCGGGTCAGGCTGACACCCTTGCCGAACGACTGGAGATCGAGCGGGAGGCGTTCACCGCCTACCAAGCCGCCGAGAAAGCGGCGATGGAAGCTCGCCATGAAGAGGCCCGCGCTCGCGAGCGTCTGAACGGCGCCATCGACGCCGAGGCCGAACGTCGTCGTCAGGGTGAAGCCGCCGCGTTCGAAGCATTCCAAGCCAGCGAGCGAGGAAGTTTCGACAACGACCAGCGCAGCAAGAACCCGTTCGCGAAGCATGTGGACGCGGCCAAGGACTGGCAAGCCAACGTCATGACCTCGATGTCCGAAGGTTTGGAAACCCTCGGCGACGACCTGACCGATGTCATCATGCGGACCAAGGATTTGGGTGACATGTTCAGCAACGTGTCGAAGCAAATCGTGGCCGACCTCATGCGGATCGCGGTCCAGAAAGCCGTGATCGGCCCTCTGGCTAACATGCTCGGCTTCGGCGACGGCGGTGGCTTCATGAGCCTCTTCGGCATCGGCAAGACCCCGGCGAAAAAGGCCATCGGGACGAACATGAGCCAAGGCGGGATGACGCTTGTTGGAGAGTCTGGACCGGAGCTTCTGAACCTTCCGAAGGGAACTCAGGTCTTGCCGAACGGGGACGTTCGCAAGCTCCGCAACGGCACTTCCGGGGGCCGCAACGGTGCGCCTGTCTTCAACTTCCAGACGACGGTTCACGCGAACGATACGGTCTTGGCCAGCCAGATCAGGAACGACATCGCCGCGTCTCAGATTACGGCGACGAACAACGCCGTGAACCTGATGCAACAAAACATGGTCAGCCAGCAGCGTGGAGCCGTCCGCCGATAAATATTGGCGTGATCAATCTACCCAAAGGCCCGCGAGGGAAAACCGAACTCAGCTACGTCAGCAACTCGATGGACCACCAACCCGCCTATGGTGGTCCAACGAAGCGCATCAACCGTCTTGGCGACCGTTTCGCTTACAAGCTGGTGATCAAAGGCCGCGCCTCTCAGGTGCGTCCGCTGGTCGCCAAGCTGAATGCTGGCCGATCCGACAAGGTGCGAATGCCGGTGAACCAGCCGGTCGATTACACGCATGTCCCCGGCTCGGTGACGGTGGCGACGGCGGTCTCCGGCGGGAACGCGCTGAACCTTTCCGGCCTCCCGGCTGGCTACGTCATGACATGTGGCCAGATGGTCAGCATCATGGCCGTGAACGGTGTCAGCTACCTCCATGAGATCAGGGCCGACGCTACGGCCAACGGGAGCGGGACGGTCAGCCTGAACGTCTCCCCAATGATCCGAACCCAACTGAACGTCGGGGATGCGGTCAACGTCAACGCGCCGATCATTGAAGGCTATCTGGCCGGATCGGTGACCGAATGGTCGGCCGATTATCTCGACCTCATCGAAGTCGGTTTCCAGATCATGGAGGCCGAATAATGAGCCTCGCCTCCGCCCATGCCTCGGCGGTCTCCGCTTCGCACTACACGACGACCGAGGCGGTCCAGATCAAACTCCCCGACACCACCCTGAACCTGATCACTGGCTCTGGCGTAGTCCGCTTCATCGTAGGGACGACCCTCACAACCTTCACCGGCTCCGATCCAGAGTTCGGCCGCATCGGCTCGGTCGGAACCGTAGGCTTCTCGATGGAGGCTTCATCGCCGATCTGGAAAATGTCGATGTTGCCGAACTCACCGGCGGCGGTGGCGGCTCTTTGTTCGCCTCAAGCCCAAGGCTCGCCGGTGCAATACTGGACCCTTGTGATCGACCCGGCGACCGGCTCGGTCATCAACGCTCACCGCCTTTGGAAGGGTAAGATCGACACTCAGACGGTGGCCAGCGGTCAGGTGATGCGTGTCGATCTGGACGTGGTGACGCCGACTGATCTTCTCATGTTGCAGAACGAAGGCGAGCGGCTGACGGTGGCTTGGCAAAAGCTCCACTTCAATCAGCAAGGATTGGCCTTCAACGTGGACGCCATGGAACAACCGTTCTGGGGCAACGACGCGATCCGCAACAACCCGACAACGGGCAACCCCGGAAGCGGCGGGTTCACGGGCGGTGGCGGCGGTGGCGGCGGCGGTGGTGGCGGCTACTACGACGGCGGTGTGATTACCAACCTCTACTAAATATGGGGTGGCTCACTCTTCCATCCAACGTCAGCAGATCGCCCAAGCGGTCGTCGATGAATACAACAACACTGACCTGATCTACGGCGAGCGCGATTGCGCGCATCTGGCCGCGATGGTTCTGGATGCTTTCGGCATCCGTCACCCGCTCAAACAGACGGTCAAGTTCAAGACCGTAATTCAAGCCGCTCGCGCTCTGAAAAAGGCTGGCTTCACTGATCTGGCCGAGGCGGTGGACTCGACTGGCCTCCAGCGCATTGGCGCGGCTTCCGCTCTTCCTTGCGATCTGATCGCCGTTCGCGCGCCCGACTTCATCGGCGGATGGAGCCTCGGCGTGGTCGTGGGTCCGAATAAGTTCTTGGGCTTCATCGAACACCAAGGCCGTATTTTCGCAGGGACGGCCAACCTTCTCGAAGTGATCGTCTTCTCCGGCGCCGCCGGTAGCGAGACCGTGGCTTGGAGGGTTGCGTAATGCCGCAGCTTATCCCGGCCGCAGCCGCAGCCTTCGCAGCCATCAAAGGCGCCGTCGCCGTGATCAGCGCGGTCAAGGTCTTGGGGATCACCCTCGCGACGTGGGGCAAGATCGCAATGTGGACCGCCATGGGCGCGTCCATGCTCATGAAGCCGCCGGGTCTCCCTTCGGCAGGGGTTCAGGTGAACCTCCAGCCAGCCGGTCCAAACGCGCCCCTACCGATCATCTTCGGTCGAACTGGCGTCCAAGGGTTCATCACCTATCGGGAGGCTTATCCCGACGCGGTTCACAACTCTTCGAAGAACAACAAGCTCTGTTTTGAATCGGTCGTTTCGGTCGGGCCGATCAAGTCGATCAGCAACTACACCCTGACCGGTCACGCCATCGGTTGGGATCGCGATCCCACGCGCCCCGGCTCTTCGTCGGGCGTCTCGATCTGTCGCTCGGTCGCCGGTTTCGATCCCAAGTCGAGTGTCTGGAAAGACGGCGTTCGCGCCGCCTTCATCCTCGGCGAACACAACGACAATCGCACCCTCCGCACGATCACCGGGGACGCATACCTTCCGAAGATCAGCGCGATCCACGGGATGGCTGGTCTCGCCCGGATCGTGAACGTCTACGAACTGGACGGCTCCAAGAACCTCCGTTTCCCGGCCGGTTTTCCTGACGACATTCAGGCCGTGGTCGAAGGTGTCTACACCTACGATCCGCGCAAGGACTCGACGTTCCCCGGCGGCATCGGACCCCAACGGATCGACCAACCCCTGACGTGGGGCTGGAGCGAAAATCCCTACATCATCGCGCTCGCCTACGCCCTCGGAGCAACCGGCCCGACCGGTCACAAAATGTGGGGCATCGGAGCCGACGAAGAGGACGTGGACATTCCCGCCTTCGTCCACGGAGCGAACGTCGCCGACGCCAACGGTTGGAAAATCGGCGGCATGGTCACGACCGACGACAACAAGGACGCGGTTCTGTCCAACCTTCTGGTCGGCGGTGCTGGCCAGTATCTACCCGGCCCGCAAATCAGCGTCTTCGTCAACGAGCCGAAGGTCAGCACCTTCACGCTCAAACAGACGATGTTGGTGGGCGATCAGGTGATCCGCGCGACCCGTCCGATGAAGGATCGCTTCAACCGGATTCTGGTCAAATACCGCGAGCCGAATTCGAACTACGAAATCATCACCGGCCAAGAGGTGAGCGACGCCGGTTATGTCGCTCTCGACGGCGGTCTCCGCACGACCGAGACCACCTATCCGCTGATCCAGCAAGCGACCCAAGCTCACCAGATCGCAGCCTACGAACTGGTCAACGGGCGCGAATACGAAGTTGACGTGACCACGACGGCCGAAGCTCTGGCCGTTGAACGCGGCGACATGATCACGCTCGATTTCCCGATTGCGGGGATCGAGAGCCAGAACTTCATCGTGAAGAACTGGAGCTTCGACGCAGCCAGCCAGACGGTCGCGATGACGCTGGTGTCGGAGACGCCGGGCAAACACGACTTCGCCCTCGGCCGCACCGCCACGGCGCCCGCTCCGGCGCAACTGCGATCCTACGCCGCCCTCAACCCTTCGGCTCCCGATCCGACCGATTGGACGTTGGTCGCCAACCAGATCATCCAGCAACCGCCCGCGCCTGTCGAACTGGAGGAAGGCGAAGAGCCGCCTCCGGTATACGAACCGGTCACGACCCCGGCCTTCGTTTTTGAAGGTGAGGCAACCGAACCTTCGATCTCGGCCATCGTCGTTGAAATGCGCGAGTTCGATCAGCACCGGGCCGACCGGATCGCTGGCGAAACCGACGAAGCTTATGAGGCCCGACAAGACGCCGGGTGGTCCGTTGCCTTCGAGGCGGCGCCCAACTCAACGCGCCTGATCGTCAGCGAAGTTTCGCCATCTTCGACCTACGACATCGCTATCCGCTATCGGTCGAACCTCGGCGTGACCTCACCGCGTCTGGTCTATGGCGGACGCGCAACCGGCAACCTGTCGTTCGATTTCAACGACCCGACCGTGATCATCAACGTCCCGCCGATCCTTCGCGATCTGGCTGGTCTGGCCGAGTTGGAACGGCTGGCTAATGCCGCGATCACCGATGGTCTGGAGAACCTTGGGAACGCGGTCACTGATCTCGAAGGTCGGGTCACCGATCTGGATGGTCTTCTGGACACCACGGCCGGGACGGTGGCGAACGCCGTCTCCCGTCTCGATGGCGTGTGGGCGGTCGTCGGCGAGAACGATGGCTCCGGCCTTCGTCGGACGGTGCTGGAGCTTGTCGAGAACGCGACGGGCGACACCTCCGAGATCGTCACCCGCGTCACGGGTCTGGAGCAAATCGTCAACGGAACCGGTGGCCAAGCCCTCGCCCGGATCACCGATCTGGACGAACTGGAAACCAGCCTTGACGGCACCTACGCCAAGGCGTCCACCGTCTCCGGCCTCCAGTCTCAGGTCACCAATCACGGAACCACGATCTCGGGTCTCTCGACCCGGATGACGACGGCTGAAACCGACATCGCGGGCAAGGCCAGCGTCTCCGATTTGACCAATCTCGGCTCCCGCGTCACCACGGCCGAGGGCGACATCACGGCGACTAACACCCGTCTGGACACCGTGGAAACGGATGTGGCTGGCAAGGCTTCGGCCACGTCGGTCGGCAACCTCCAAAGCGAGATCAACGGTGCCCGCAACGGGTCGGCGAACCTCGGCGCCCAACTCTCGACCATGCGACAGACGACGACCGATGGTCTGGCTGGCAAAGCGAGCGTCAGCGATCTCACGAACCTGACCGGCCGTGTCGGCACGGCCGAGAACACGATCACCGGCCACGCCGGTCGTCTGACGACCGTTGAAAGCGATGTCGCGGGTCGTGCGACCACCAGTCAGGTGAACACGCTTTCCAACGAGATCGTGGCGGCACGCAACGGCGGGACCAACCTCAAGAGCCGGATCGACGGTCTCCAGACCACGCTCACGGACGCGATTAACCTTCGCGCAACTTCGCAATCGGTCCTCGATCTCCAGAGCGAGATCACGAACGCTCGCGGCGGTCAGGGTTCGCTCTCGGCCCGCTTCACCCAAGTCAACAACAGCATCGTTGACGGGCTGGCTGGCAAGGCTTCGGCTCAATCGGTCAGTGACCTTTCGGCGAGCGTCGGCGGCTTCGATGCGCGGATCACCTCGGCGGCCAACGTGGCGGCTCAAGCCAACGGTCGCGCCTCGGCGATCCAAGGCGTGGTCCTCGACGTGAATGGTCTGATCTCCGGCTATTCGTCCGTCAACAACGGCACGACCTCGGCCTTCAACGTCAACGCCAACACGTTCAATCTTCTGACGCCCGGCAACCCCGGTGACCGGATCGAACTGACTGGAACGTCGGGCCTGAAAATGTTCAAGAACGGCGTCCGCCGGATCATGATCGGGTTCGCGTAATGGCTGAACCCGGTCTTTGGATTTGGGGACCGGACGGGACGACTGTCCTCTTCGGTCCCGACACTTCGAACGTGACGGCCATCGGCTTCGTCTCCACCGGCAAGTCGAACGGCTCGATCAGCCACCCGCTTTTCGCGCGCGGCCTCCCGGTGATCATCTCCGCTTTGCCGGAGGCCGGGACCAGCTTCACGATCCCCGACATCGTGATCTCCACGTCGGGGATCAGTTGGACGTTCAAGGTCAGCGGCGCGAACTACAACCAGCCCATCCGGCTCGGCTACGGCGTCCGCGCCTAAATATTCCGTGGCTGGCGAAGCAATTATCGAAATCCTGTCCAACTCTGGACGGCTACAGGTCACCGGTTCAGGCGGCATTGGCTACGGCCTTTCCGCGACCGGCGCCCTGACCATGAACAACGACGGTCAGACCCATCCCCAACCGATGGTCGTGACGACGGTCAATGTCACGGGGGCCAACCCTGTCCTCGCTTTCAAGGCCAACGGTCGGATCAATGTCGAACGGATTTCTGTCAGCGGGTCGAACTACGCCTTCGCTTTGCGCGCCCAATCTTCGAACGCCATCGGCCTCCAATATTGGGTGTTCGATTCCGCCGCATCGAGCATCAAAGACCCGACCATGGCCGGGATCGTCGCCGAGATCAGGGACGAATATGGCGTGGTCACCTTCGACGCGACCATGGCCGCCATGCGCGTCGTGGACGCCATCGAGACGGCCAAGCCTTCGAGCGAAATTCCCTACGGAAACATCGTCAACCTGAACGACACGACGACGATCAACGTCCCGTCTGGGCGAACCTACGCCATCGCTCAAGCGACCGGGTGTTTCCAGTTCCTGACCTACGACACCGGCGGCTATTCGAATTCGGAGACCCGGCCGAACATTCCGATCCGTGACGCGGATGGCGGTGATGGCGGCGGCGGGTTCTACCGTTGGCGTCAGCAAGCTCTCCAGAGCTACCAAGCGACCAGCGGCTACACCGGCGCGAACACCATCGAAGTGGGGATCACTCGCTTCGAGAATTTTGACCTCGGCTGGCAACCGGCCTCTTCGACGCCGCACAACGACGTTCACGGTCAGGCCCGTCACCTGATTATCGACGTGACCAATTTCACGTCGGCCGGTGGGATCAGCCCGACGATCATCAATGTCGGCGTCAACGCGACGACGCGCTCGGTCACGACCGGCGGCGCCGAGACGATCAGCCAATCCACCACGCCTTCGGTGACGGCCAGCGTGTCGGGCGGAACCGCGCCTTATTCCTACGTCTGGCAATACGTCAGCGGCTCCACCGACCTTTCTCTGATCGGGGCGAACTCAGCGACTTTCGCGACAACCACCTACAGCCAACCGGCGGGTTCAATCCGCCGGGCGATCTACCGTTGCCGCGTGACTGACGCGGCTGGTTTCGTCGGGTTCTCGCCTGACGTGACGTTCGAACACGTCGCTCAAGCCTACTCGGTAGACATCACGCCCGACCCGCTCGCGCTGACCAATATCAGCCTCTACACCAACGAGCCGAGTGGCTACACGAACGACTGTGACTTCCGCGTTTGGGGCATCAACCAGACGATCAATCTCCAGTTCACGCGCGGCAATCAGTGGGATTCCGGCGGCATCTTCACCCGCCGTCTCTTCATCTACCACTCGGTGAACAACGGCGCGTCGTGGACCGAATATTTCATCGGCGCGGGGGCGCAGGGTGTCGCGAACATCGCCGTGAACAACGGCGACCGCATCATCATGCGCGCCTACATGGACACGGCCGCCGGGCGCGGGGACACCAGTTTCACCGCCTTCATCACGAACACCACGGCCGGGGTCAGCCTCGGTTCGATCACGGTGTCTGGCACGGTGGATGCGGACAACAACTACAACAACGCCGACACCACGCCTGACACGATCACGAACTGGCCGTCGATCAACGGTGTGGTCAACGAGAACGACTATTCGTGGTCCACGGACTGGTCTGGCCCGCACTACGTCAACGGCATCAACCAGCCGATCACGCTCCGGGCCGAAGTCTACGATTACAGCGGCAATCTCGACGCCCTCTACATGGACGTTTTCACATGGCCGCCGGGCGCCGGTGGCTGGACCCATCACGGCTATTTCGCCGCTCACGTCGCCGGGCCTGACGGTCTTCGCAAACTGGACATCGGGAATGTCGTGAACGGGACGCGCGTCGCGGTGAACCCTCACGCGATCACGAACTCCGGCCGCAAGTCCGCGACCTGTCGTCTGGTCCTTTGGAGCATCACGGGAGCGGGCGGTCAGTTCGCCTCGGCCACCCAATCGTTCGTCGTCGATAACGACAACAACTACAACGTCGGCTCTGGTGGCGTGTCTCCCCGCGATTGGGAAAACGTGTGGGTCTACTCCAACAACACCAACGGCGGCTCAAGCTCCCCGAACTGGAACCAGAACGGCGCGCAAACCATCGCTGGATTGGCTCCCGGCCAGACCGCCACCTTGAGCCTTTCCGGCTACTCAGACGGTGGGGACGCGCTCATGGGCGCGGGTTTCATCAAGAACGGCGTCTACCAAGGCGATGCGGTGGTTTCGAACCACTACTCCGGCTCGGTCGATAGTTCCTACGCCAACTCGGTGACCGTCCAGAACGGTGACACCATCGCCATCCGGGCGTCGGTGGTTGGCTTCGCGGCCGACCAGTGGACGACCTACACCAGCGCGTCCAAGACCCTCTATTTGACCGTCTCGGCATCGCTCGGAGGGGTTCTCGACACGCTCCAGATCAACGGCACCTACACCGACCAATGGAACAGCGGTGGCGGTGGCGGGCCAATCATTCTCGACCCGTATTGAGACTAAATATTCCCATGACCGACACTATTGACCCCGGCTCGAAAGAGACCAAGCAACTCCACGGCGCGGAAATCCGCGACGCTTTGATCAACCTCCGCACCGTTCTGGCCAGCCGTCCCGAAACTTGGTTCGGCGGTCTCCCGATGGTTCTGGACGAAATCGACCGTCACGCCACTCACCGGATCGCCGAGATCAATCGTCTCTTCGAACTTCAGACCGAAGGTGAAGGCCAATGATCGTCCACACGCTCCCCGAAGCCTACGTCTCGACCTACGCCGAAATCGCCGACTGGATCGACGCCCGCTTTGCCGAGACGAAACCGGAGGCTCGCTATATCCGCCACGTCAACACGCGCCTCGACCACGACGATTTCGAGAAGCGTGATCTGGCCGACTGGATCGAAAGCCCGCTGATCCGCCCGGAGATTCTGGTCGATCTCCCGCAGAACTACGGCTTCAACCCGTCCTTCTACCAAGGCGCGCTTCACGCTCCCTTCCACGTCGTCTTCGCCGATGATCAGGGGGACGAAGCGGCCGAGTTTGCGGCGACTTTCCTCGCCTAAGACCGGGCAAAACGAGGGGTCCAAATAAATAGAGGAAACCCGTTCCAAGGATTTCCTCATGGCATACTCAAACCTCTCGGCCGCTCAAAAGCAGGCCCGCGCTTCGGCCCTCAACACGGCCATCGGTGCGAACGCGACGATCAAAATTTACACGGGCGCCCAACCGGCTAACCCGGATACGGCGGTCACCGGGACGCTTCTGGCAACGCTGACTTGCGGCTCTTCGGGCTTCGGCACGGCGACCAGCGGCGTCATCACCGCAGCGGCTATCACTCAGGCCAACGCCGTCGCATCTGGCACGGCTGGTTATGCTCGCATCGCCACTTCCGGCGGGACGGCGATCATGGACGTGGACGTTGGCACGGCTGGCGCCTCGGTCATCATGAACACCACGGCCATCGTCTCCGGCGGCCCGGTTCAGATCACCAGCCTGACCGTTTCGGAAGTCGCCTACTCGGCCTAATCCGATCCTGATCAGAGACTTTGAAAGGCCGTCCTCCGGGGCGGCCTTTCGTCGTTGCGGGGTAAATACGGGATGGCCACGACCCTCAACCTCGCCGTTACCTCGGGAGCCGACGACGGCAGCTACAGCAGCACCGGCGGAAACTCCGGCTTCACGTTCGGAGCCGGGATTTACAGCGGCCAGTCCACTTACGCCTTCATCCGTTTTCTGAACGTCGCGATCCCGCAAGGCGCGACTATCACTTCCGCCACCCTCGGTCTGGAGGTTCAGACCGCCTATGGAACGAAGTGGGGAACGCTGAAAGGGATCGACCTCGACACATGCCCCGCTCGCGGTGTGAGCCGTGCGAGCCTTCCCTACACGGACGCGGCGACACCGATCACGCAAGCAAATTTGCACTCAACGCTCAATGTCACCGCGATTGTGCAAGAGATCGTCTCGCGACCCGGCTGGGCGAGCGGTGGCGCGCTGGGATTGTTGGGCGATCCCACGGGGTCCGACGACGAAATCTATTTCTTCGGCTTCGAAGACGGCTACGCACCGACGCTGACGGTCGTCTATGAGGCGGCGGCTCCCGAACCCATCGTCCAACTAATCACGACGGTCGGCGCGGGATCGGTGAACGTCCCGGCTGGCTACAACCGCGTCCGCGTCGAATGCTGGTCAGGTGGCCAAGGCGGCATGAGCTACAACGGTGGTGGCGATGGCGGCAACTACGCTCGCTCGATTTTGCCGGTCACCGCCGGGGCATCGTTCACCTACAATGTCGGCGCCGGTGGTGCGGGCGCACAATATCAGCAGAACAACGGCGGGCACACTTGGTTCGGCTCGATGACGACCGTCCTCGCACAAGGTGGCGGGCATCGCTCGGGACACTACGGCGACGTGGTTTTCCTTGGTGGTCTCGGTGACCGATCTTGGATGCAACAGGTCGGCTTCCCCGGTGGTGGTGGTGGGTCCGCGCACCCTCTCGGAGGCGGTGGGGACGCAAACAATTTTGCTTCTGGAAACGGAAACGGTGGTGGCTCGGGAACGCGCCAAGGCGGAAGCGGAACCGGGATTTCCGACGTCGAAGGCGGAACCGGTGGTGGCTCTGGCTCCACGTCCGCCTCAATCGCTGGCGGTGCACCGGGCGGCGGTGGTGGTGCTGGCGGCAACGGTGGTCGCGGCCAAATCCGTCTGACTTTTTTCTACGAAGAAGAAGCGGTCATCCCGGCGGGCGTCGGCGCAGTTGCGCTCTCGGCTGGTCGCGTCGCGGCATCGGGGACGTTCATCGCCCGTCGAACCGCGACCTCAGCGATCAACCTGACGGCCGGTCGGCTCCAAGCCTCTTCGACCTTCACCCAACCGACCCGCACGGGTGCGGGGACCATCGCGCTCGCGCCTCGGACGGCTGGCCTCGGCCAGTCCGTGATCCCGGTCGAAGGCGCGGCTGGCGTCTCCCTTCGCTTGCCTTCGATTTCGGCTCTCTCGACTTTCGCTCAGCACGGGGCGCCGCCCCAAGGCGTCGGTGGCTCTGGTGATCCGGTCAACACTACCTACTCCACCTCCACGTCCTTCACGGTCGGTCCCGGCATCGCGTCCATGACCTTCGCCGGTCACGGGGGCGGTGGTGCTGGATACAAGAGCCAGACACAGAACTCCGGCGCCGGGGGTGGCGGCGGTGCGTTCTCCGGTGTGACCGTAACTGTCGCTCCGGGCGATCTGGTCCAGATCACGGTCGGTCAGGGGGGCGCGGCTATGCCGGGCGACTCCAATGATCCGGTCGCAGCGGATGGTGGCGACACCATCGTCCGCGTGAACGGCGTTATCGTTTTGCTGGCTCCGGGCGGTAAAGGCGGACTCGGCCGTTCGCCGCCGCTGGACTACAACGACGGTATCGGTTTCGGCGGTGCGGGCGGTAACGCAAACAATGGTATTGGCTCGGTTCGCTATTCCGGCGGCTCCGGCTGGTGTGGCGGTCAGTATGGTTCAGCCGGGGGCGCCGGGGGCGCGGCTTCCCCGACTGGCAATGGTCAACATGGTAGTTACCGAGATGGTGGCGCGGCTGGTCCGGGTGGTGGAGCGAAAACGATTGCTCCCGACTACTTCACTCTAATGATTGACGGAGAGAGTAACCCTCTCGGCGGCGCCGGTGGCCATTCGGGCGGGAACTCGCAACATGCCAAGCGTTGGTCTGACGGTGGCTTCCCCGGCGGGGGTGGCGGGGGTCAGGGCCAAAACGGTCAACAATCCGGCGCGGGGGCGGGCGGTCAGGTCGTCGCGTCTTACGTCGAAGCCGGATCAATCGACGGAAACTGGCTTGTGTGCGTCGTCAGCCTCAAGGGACCGCTGGCTTCCGCCGACGCTGGTCAGAACACTCAAGCCATCGCCACCGTCTCCCTGACGGCTCCGGCGACCGTCGCTCAAGCCTTCCGTGGGTCGTCCTCCACCGGTGCGATCCAACTCGGCGTCCCGGCCGTCTCGGCGGCTGGTTCTCATACTCGCGTCGGCTCCGGCGTGGTCACCCTGATCGAACCGTCCACCAACGGTTCGGGCGCCCATGGCGTCGAAGGTTCGTCCACGATCAGCCTGACCTCTCCCTCTACCGTGGGCGCGGGTTCCTACACGCGCGTCGGCTCTGGCGTCGTCTCGCTTTCGGTCCCGGTCGTCTCGGCGGATGGTCAACACAAGGTCGGCGCGAACGGTCTGGTGAAGCTCGGTTCACCGACCGTGGAAGCCTACGCCTCGCGCGGCGCGCTCTCGGCCGCGACCGTCACCCTGACGGCTGGCCAGCTTGCCGCGACCGCCACCCATGCGGTTGGTGCGAACGGTGCGGTGATCGTCTCCAGCCCGTCCGCTCAAGGCTCGGCTGATCATGGCATCGCCGGTCAGGGTGCGATCTCGCTCGATGGACCGTCCGTGGAAGCCTACGCCGAGACCTTCAACGAAGGTCAGGCCACGGTCGCGCTGGCGTCTCCGGTCGTCTCCGCTGACGCGGCGCGCGGCAACATCGCGGAAGGTCAAATCACCGTCTCGGCCCCGGCCGTGGATGCGGACGCTTCACAGATCACTGGCGCGTTCTCGACCATCCGTCTGGCCGCTCCGGCGACCACTGGAGCCGCTTCGCATGGCGTCGCGGCATCGTCAGCCATCACCGTCACGGGACCGTCCGTGGAGGCTTCTGGCGCGCTTCAACCACAAGGCCAAGGCGCGGTCGCTCTGACGGCTCCCAAGGTCGTGGGCGAAGCGTCTCAGGCTGGCTACGCTCCGATCCGTCTGTGGACGCCCATGGCCGCGTCGGAAGCGTCTCAGGGCGTCTCGACCAATGGCGTCATCAATCTCACGGGACCGTTCGCTACGGGGATCGCAAACCGTGGCGCGACCGGCCAAGGCGCCCCTTCGATCCCGGCTCCGGTCGTTTCGGCTGACGGCGATCACGGGACCGCATCGTCGGGCGCGATCCCGCTGGCGATGCGCGTCAACGCTGGTCTGATCCACTCGGTTGGATCGTCGGGGATGATCTCACTGACGGCCCGAACGGACGGTCAGGGTGATCACGGCGTCGCCGGTGAAGGTGCGATCTCGCTCGCCGCTCCGGCCGTCGTCGGATCGTTGGAGCCGGGTCTGGTTCATGGTGCGGGCGCCGTCTTGCTCGGCGTTCAGGTCGAAGGGGACATCTACGTCGATCTCTCGACGGTCTACGCCCAAGGCTCGGTGGTCCTCGGATCGCCGTCTGTGACGGGTCGCGCCCTGACCCTCCCGACCCACGGCCAGCGGACGGTTCTGGTGGCTGGCGAGAACCGTGTCGTCGCGCCGTCGAATGAGGCCCGGAGCCTAAATATCCCAAACGAAGAGCGTGTCGCTCTGATTACCCCGGAGTGACCCTTGGCCCGTCTCAAGTTCCCTGACCGCGATCCTCGCGACCTTTCCGACAACACCTTCGACTGGACCGACTTCATCGAAGACGGCGTGATCCAAGACGCCACCGTTGAGGTGGTTGATGGCGGCGATGATCTGGAGATCGTCGGGAAGCTGGTCGGACCGAAGACGGTCACCGTGGACCTCGAAGGCGGGACCATCGGCAAGACCTACACGCTCGCTTGCGAAGTGACGCTGGTGGACGGTCGCCGCTTCAACCGTGCGGCCCGCGTCGCGGTGAAAGACCTGTGAGCATGGACGACACTTCCGAACGTCTGGTCCGCGTTGAGACCAAGCTGGATTCCCTGATCACGCTGAACGACCAGCGGATCACAGCGGCAGAACGCCGGATTGATGAAGTCCGCACCGAGGCCGCTAACCGCACCCGCCACGAAAAAGCGAACTACGATCAGAAACTCATGGCGATTGAGAAGAAAATCGAAGCCAAGGCCGACCAGAAAGAAGTCAGCTTCATGGGGAAGGTCGTCTTCGGCGCCTGTGGCGTCGTCCTGATCGCCGTCCTCTCGGCCCTGATCGCCATCGTCGTGATCAAGCCGAACATCCACGTTGAGCGCGACCGCGCGCCGGTGGTCCAGCAGATCGCGCCACGATGATCCCCTTGAACCGCTACACCATCGGAGCCACCGTCGCGGTGATCCTGATCGGCGCGGCATGGTTCGGGATCGTTCGATGGGAAGCGAACATTCGCGCCGACGTTCGCGAGGAAGTGGCCGCTGAACAGTTGGCCGAAGACCTCGCCCAAGCTCAAGCCGATCTGGTCTTCCAACGCGACCAGACGGCCAAGAGCGAAGCCGCCGTGCAAGAGCTTCGAGGCGATCTCTCCGACATGGCCGCGAGGATTCAGGCCAGCCGCGTCACCATCCAAGAGCGGATCGTCAACGGCGAGCTTCCGAACGGGACGATCTCGCCGGTCAAGGAAGCGACCATCGACCAGATCGAGACCTTGGAGCGGGAGAGGGTTTCGGCCGAAAGTTTGCCTTGAGGGTCACTGTGGGCCATTCCAAATTCATGGACTGGCAGAAAATCATTTCCTACGTCGTCGTCGGCTCGGTTACCGGGTGGCTCTTCGGTCGGCATGTCTACCGATGCTCGATCAATCCTAACCGGCCGGAGGACGGCGGGGATCGCGGGGGCGCGATTATGCAGGGGATCGCCGCCGGTCTTTTTTGGCAGATCACCATCATATGGGCGGTCTACAAGGCGATTACGGACGACGCTCGCAAGCACCCCTAAATAGGGGATGATCCGCGCCATCATCCTCGCCACCGTCGCCCTGACCCTCGCCGGGTGTGGGTCAACCCGCGTCCGCACGGTCTACGTCCCGGTCCAGATCGACGCCGCGTTCTTCGATCCGGCTCTCTGTAGCTGGCCGAAGAAAGCTGACCACATTGTCGCCGGGACGGACGAAGAGGCGTCGTCCTACGATCTGGCTGGCTATGAGGCGTTCCGATGCGAGCGCACCGCCCGGCTCGGCGCCGGAGATCGTCATCGCGAAATCGTCAGGGACATCGAGCGACGTTAGTTGTTCGGTGCGGATCGCATGGCTTGGATGATCGCCTTCTGGAGATCGAGCCACGGTCCACACTCGGCCTGATAGGCGGCGATCCAAGCTTCCGGGTCATCGTTGCCGGTCGCCCGACCCATCTCCCGTTGAGCCTTCAACTGATCGACCTTGATCTGTTGCATGTTCAGGAAGGTCTCTTGGGTCTCGGTCTGGCGCGACAGATCGAGGCCATCGAGCAAGATGAACATTCCAGCCAGCGTCCACCCGCGTTCCATGCCCTCGATAGCGACCGCGCTATCCTCCAGACCAGCCGACCGGGCGACCCCGGCGCCGTAGTTGAAATAGGCACTACAGTTCGCGAACGTCTGGCCGACCTCATAGTGTTCGGCCGGGGTGGTCGGGAACTCTTGGGCGACCGCTGGCGCACTGATCGCCATGATCGCCGCGATGATCAAAGACCGCATGTGATGTCCCTCCGACGTTGAGGACACGTCTAACACGATTTCCCGGCCAGAAATGGTTGACCGATCCGGCTTCCATGAGACGATCCAGTTGTAGTTCGGATCGCAAGATACGGGGTCACCGCTCGGCCAGCGGCGGACCCACGGCGGATCGGTCCTGACTACCGGCTAACTACAGAATTTATTTTCGAAGCAACGGCGGCTCGCGAGGATTTCGCGGGGTCGATGAAACGCGCCCGGCGGTCGGGTGAGTAGTTGCGAGAACCACCCCTCCGAGACGCGAGGACTTCGCGAACGCCCGCGCCGGGCAATCCGGCCAAGGGCTTGTGAAACATCATGTTTTCGGAGAGTCTTGGGTCATCGAAATGGAGCTTCTGGAGACGCGATGAACCCACGATTTGGATGAAGGAGACCTCTAACCATGACCTACATTACTGACCCCAACCATCCCGCCGTGGCCACCACCCACGATCTGATCGAAACGCTTCTCGGTCTCGATCACCGGGAAGAAGATGAACAGATCACCGCGCTCGCCAAGGCCGTCTGGCCGGAACATGACGCCGGTGTCCACGGTGAAGTGGTGACCTACGACGGTCGCCTCGACCCGGAAGAACCCTTCAAGGGTGTCACCGAGGCGAAATTCAAAGGCGCCACCGTCACTGTCGATCACACCACGCTCTTCACGGATTTCAAGTTCGCGAGCGACACCTTCGAGGTGAGCGTCCCGCAATACGATGCGGGGGAACGCTATAGCGTCCCGACCTTCAACCCCGGCGTTAACCGCTGGTGTTTCGCCATCGAGATCATCCGGGGAGACGCTGACGCCTATGTCGATTGGGCCAAGCGCGCCGGAACCCTTCTCAAGATGTTCGGAGATCAATGATGCGCGTTCTTGTCCTCGAAGACGAACCGATCCTGCAAATGGACCTCGCGATGATGCTGGAGGGGCGCGGCTACCGCGTCTCCACCAGCGAGACGGCCGAAGGCGCCGTCGAGGTCGCACGGCTGGAGCAACCGACCGTCGCGATCCTCGACCTGAACCTCGGTCACGGTCGCCCCGATGGCGTGGACGCGGCGCGCGAGATCATGCGCGTCAGTCCGTCCACCCAGATCATCTTCCAGACGGCTCACCAAGACCCGAAGAGCCGTGGCCGGATGATCTCGGTCATGCCCGTCGCGATCCTGAACAAGCCGTTCGATGAAGCCCGCTTGCTGGCTCTGGTCGCCGGTGCGGAAGGGGTGGCGGCATGACCGGCGACAATGAAGTGATCCTGTCCACCATCCTTCGCCGGGTGCTGGTAGCGACGGATGACGTGGCGATCCTCGCTGACGTTCGTGGTCTACAGCGCAAGGTGAAGGGCCTCGGCGTCGATCCTCACTCTGTCGGGATGAACGGAAGCACGTCCGCGACCAACCGCTACGACATTCTCAAGAACCAGATCAAAGAGCGTGACGAAGCCCGCTCGATCAGCCGCGTGTGGTCGAAGGCCGGAGAGGACGTTGTGAAACGCCTCGCCGAGAGCCGGGGCGGCCACGCTCCCGAAGGTCACACATGGCGGTGGACGACCGAGACTATGGACACCGATCAGGACGTGGCCGACCGTTGGACCAAGCGACTGGCGTGGGAGATCAACCAGATCATCCGCCGCAACGCTGACCTCCACGCCGAGAAAGCCAAACTGGAGGATCGGGTCATCTATCTCGAAGCCGCATTGGCTCACGTCACCGGAAAGGATGCGCCGTGACCGTCATCATTCACGGCGACCGGTTGGCCATCGCCATCGCCAAGAGCCGGTCGTGGGCGGGCGTCAGTCGGTATCTCTACCTTCGTCGCACTCCAGCGATCCGGGCCGAACTGGTCGCGGCGGCTGACCGCCTCGGCATCAACTACGACCACTTCGAAACCTCGGCCAACGCCGGGCGCACGTCGCGCCGGTCGGCCCTTATCATCAAGGATTAAGCCGCATGACGAACGCCGCCACGCTCAACTGGTTGAGCCGCCAAACACCCGCCGTCCGCGAGGCGTGGAAAGAGTTCCCGCACCTCACCCCGTTCAGGATCGGCGGCAAGGTGTATTGGGTCATCGGCTACGAAGAAATGCGTCAGACCGTTCCATTGTCGTCTGGTGGAGGCTTTGTGACCCATGTGATCCTCTCCAGCATCGACCCAAATCAAGATTTTGATGCAGCCTTGGCGGATGGACCGCACAAGCTGCACCTGACCGCCGCAGAACTTCGGAGGACCAAGAAATGAAACGGATCATCATCCCGGCTCTGGTCGCGCTGGCCACTCCGGCGTTCGCTCAAGAGCCGCCGCGCCAGTCGGCGCAATGCCTGACCGAGATCGCGGGACTGACCGCCGAACGTCTCGACATGTTCGACGCCGACACGGTGGCTCGCGCTCAACGCAAGGCCGACGCTCTCTACACCTCGATCCAGCGCGTCATGGCTTCGCGGGTGTCCATGGACGCCGCCCATCGTGACGCAATGGTGGTCCTTGGGCGGCAAGAGGCCGAGGGGACCGCACCGGCCGGAGCGGTCGAAGTCGCCGACCGCGATCACCGGCGAGAGCGCGCCAACGATCTGATCGAAGATGGCGTGATGATCCGAGAGACACCCAACTGTGTCTGGCCGGAAGGTTTCGGCGCGGAAGTATCGGGGTTCTGACCGCGTATCGAAGCCGGAGCCGGGTCACCCCGACCGCGTTGGCTCCGGTCAAATAAATATGGGATGGCTTACACGCTCTCCCAACGCTCGCTGGACGCTCTCAAGGGTGTCCACCCCAACATGGTCCGCGTCGTCAAACGGGCGATCCAGATCACCCAACAAGACTTCCTTGTCACCGAAGGCGTCCGCACCCCGGAGCGTCAGCGGCAACTCTACGCCCAAGGCCGCACGACTCCGGGTCCGAAGGTGACTTGGACTCTCCAATCGAACCACTTCGTCCAGAAATCCGGCTACGGTCACGCCGTCGATCTGTGTCCCGCGCCAGTCGATTGGGAATCGCTGAAAAAGTTCAACGACATCGCCGCCGCCATGAAGCGCGCCGCGATGATGGAGGGCGTGAAGATCACATGGGGCGGCGACTGGTCGAAGCCTGACCGGCCTCACTTCGAACTGGCCTAACAGTGGTAGGGTGGTGTCATGACCACCCTGACCTCCCATCCGGCCAAGCCGACCGACCACATTTGGTTCAGGAACCTTGTGACCGAGGACGGCAACGAAGACACCTTCGGCGTCCGCACCGCCTTCAAACAGGCTTGCGAGGAAGCCTTCGAGGCTCTTCGCCCGTCGCTTGATCCGAACTTCGCCCAACGCTTCCGCGAAGAGACCCCGGAAGCGGCCTCGGAACTCTTGTTCGGGATGGCCATGATCCGGGCGGGCTGGACCCTGACCGGTCGGACGACAAGGTTCGACTTCACCTTCACTCGGCCCGACTTCGACGGGCGGGTTCTGATCGAGGTGACGACCCCGGCGCCGCCGGATCGCAGCGCGTGGGAAGAGACCGAGTTCGACGGCGGGACTTTGCGGTCATTCGATCAGGCCAGCCGCGACGCGGCCATGACCCGTCTGACTGGTGGCTTCTACGAAAAGTCCAAGATCGTCCTCAAAGCCATGGAAGAGGGTCACGTCAGGACCGGCGACTATCGCGTGATCGCCCTCGGCGGGACGCGCATATCGGCCGAAATGCACTGGACGGCTTCGCCGACCGGCCTTCCGCCTGACTACGCCGCCGCGTTCCTCCCCATCGGATCGCTCTCGGTTCCGATCACCGTCCCGCGCGATTTCAGCGAGCCGCCGAAGGCTGGCGAGGCCCGCCACCTTTTCAGCGCGACCATTCCACGGGGAGACAAGGCCACGGTCAGTCGAGAGGCTTTCGCCAGCGCGCGTTTTCCTCATGTCGATGCGGTGATGTTCTCGCCGGTTTCGGTGACCGGCTTCGCAACGCCAGAACTCCAGTCCAGCACCCTCCACAACCCGTTCTCGGATTTCTCCGGGGAACGACCGATGCTGAACCTTGCGGCGGATTACAACGTCGCCGTCACGGACGAAGAGCTTCAACTGACGCTGGCCACGTCACGCGGTTAAATGTCGATGGTGTGGTTCGACCTCGGATCGTAGCCGCGCATCGTCATGCGACCTCCGCAGTAGAGCGCGGGACACTTGGCTGACTTTCCCCATGGCGACCACTGACGACCTTTAAGCCGGATGATCTTGTCAGCATCGGCGTGGGTGGCGAAGCGACACCGGCTGCAATGAAGCGTCAGGCTCCAGCCTCGGCGAGCCATGTCGTGGATGGTCGGCGCGTAGCCTTGCCAGTTCTCTTGTCGCCATAGGGCGAAGCGAGGGTTGTGACCCACGGTGAAACTCTAACCTGAACGCCACCGACCCACGGCGGTCATAACCGATTCGTCAGGACGACGTTCCTGATCCGTTCTTATTCTCTGTGGATCGTCAGTTCAGTCGCGCGAACTCTCCGAATGCCTCGGTGGCGCGGCGGACATATGCCTCATGAGCCTCGCGCTCGGTGTCGAAATAGCCGAGATATTCCCAACCTGATTTGAGGTTGATCTGGGCTTTCCAGCGATTGCCAACCTTGTAGGCGCCCTTCAACCGACCTTCCCGTGACGGTTTCCGATTGGAGTTGTTCTGCGAACACGTCGCCTCGCGAAGGTTGGCGAAGGCGTTGTCCAACCTCCACCCATTGCGATGGTCGATCTGATCGTCAGGCCACGCGCCGGTCATGTAAAACCAAGCCAGCCTGTGGACATAGTAAGGTTTGCCGCCGATGTTGATCGAGCCATAGCCCATGACCCGCGTCCCGGCGATCTGACCGGCGAAGCGCGTGTTCCACGACCGGTTAGCGCGCGTCGAAGGCGCCTTCGGCTTCCACCACATGATCCCAAGATCGGGGCAATAGTGAAGGCGGTCGTGGAGTTCGGCTTGGCTGATCATACCCAAATTTATCAGGAAGGACCGCGACTTTCATTATTCCCGCAACGACCTTGTGAATCGCACTGGATATTATGAACTGCCAGTTGATCGGCCCCAGCTTGTCGCCCAGCTCGGTCAGGCCCTGGGACAGGAATTTGTCGAAGCTCTCGCCGCCTTCGGACAGGATCTTGCGATTGGTGCAGTAGCGGCTGGCCTTGACCGAAAAGACGAAATCCGCCGGCGTCTCGTCGCGCCATTTGCGCCAGCTGTCGGGCTTGAAGGTCGAATAATAGGTGCCGTTGATCTCGATCGAGGTCAGTTTCGACGCCGCATATTCCAGCTCGCGCTTCTGGACCAGGCCCTCGGGATAGAAGACCCCTCGCCACGGCTCGAACGTCCAGCCGCCGACGCCGACCTTGATTGCATTGGCCATTTCGATCCTCCTGCCGACGTCTTGATCGCAGGATTTCGGAGCCGCCGCCACTGTCGCTAGACGAGGGTCGCCGCATCGAGGGCTTCGCGGACGGCGGGGAGGCGGTTTCGACTGATCGGCAAGGGCGGGGCGTCGCGCATCAGAAGACGGCTTCGGCCGCCGTCGCGCTCCAGGCCGCTGACGTGGGACAGGTTGGCGATGGCGGAACGGTGGATGCGCAGGAAGGTCGGCGGCAGGTCGTTTTCAAGCCGATCCAGACGCGCCGCGTGCAGCAGACGGCGGCCGTCGCTCATCCGCAACTCGACATAGTCGTCGGCTCCGACGATGGCGACGATGTCCGAAAGCGGCGCCAGCTGGACCCCGCGCGCGGAGGCGACGGTCAGGCAGTGGGGGCGGGCGACGGCGCGGGCCAGGGCGCCCTCGCGCTTCTGATCGTCACGGCCCAGCCGCACGACCTCGACCATCAGTAGCGGAAGCAGCAGGCCGGCGGCGAACAGGAAGTAGGACAGATCGACCAGCCAGGTCGGGAAGGCCATGCCGACGGCCATGAAGACGGCGAGATAGGCCAGGGTGGCGCGCGCGCCTTTCTGACGGCGCCAGACGGCCACGGCGGCGACGGCGACCGACACGCCCAGACCGACCATCAGCGCCAGCACGGTCTTCATGTCGAAGCCCGGCGCAAGACAGGTGGCGATCACGGCGACGACGGTCGCGGCCATCAGTGACCGACGCGCCCCAGGCCAGAACCGCGACACGACATAGGAGACCAGCAGCACGGCGAACGCCGCCGTCAGCGCCCAGATGCCCACCAGCCGCAGGCCGTGGACGGGATAGGCGTAGGGCGTCAACGCGCGCAGGCTTTCCAGCATCGCCTGAAGCCCGGACACGCCCGCGAGCGCCGCCAGCGTCAGGCTGGAGCCCGTGCGGCGCAGGCCATGGATCACCGCAAAGCCGAAGGCGGCGGCAAACAGGGCGCCGGCGGCGACGAAGGCGATGGCCACAAGCGCGGTGCGCGACGGCCAGGGGTAGGGGGCGACGACGATCCCCGCGATGGGGCTGTCCAGCCGCACCAGGCCGTGGAACGACGACATGTGGATCACGACGACATTGTCGGCCGGGCGCCACAGACGGTCGGAGATCGGGAAGGCCGCCTCATAAACACCGGGCGTTTCCGTCGACGCCGCCGCGCCGGGGCGTCCGTTGGCGCCCAGCCGTCGGCCGTTGAGCCAGACCTCCGACGACGCCGCGCCCACGACATACAGAGCGACGGGATCGTCGCCGGACGGGCGGCTGACGACAGCGCGTAGCCAGAGGTCGCGTCCTTGAGGGTCGATGACGCCCTCGACCGGACGGCAGTCCGTGAGGGCTGGCCCCACGGCGCCGGGAGCATGGCGACACGCCTGCCAGTTCGGCGCCTGAACCTGCGCGCTAAGCGACGCCGGAAACGCGGACAGGAGAATCGCAAGGAGAAGAATGCGCCACATGAAAAAGACCCTTAGCGTGTCGTTCGCCGGAAAGCCCCGCCGTTCACCGACGCCGACACGCCGTTCACCGAGGCGGCGTTTCGTGCGGCGGCCGGGCCTGCTTCAGCACTGGCCATGACCCATATCTCATTGAACCGCCGCTCCATGCTTACCACCGCGGGCCTTGCCGCCGCCGGGCTCGCCCTGCCGGGTCTGGCGTTCGCCGACGCCGCCCGTGCGCAGGAAGCCGCTGGTCCCTTCCGCTTCACCGCCGGGGACGGGCAGGAGACCGACGCCGAGCGCGGCTTCTTCGAGGTTCCGGAGGATCGACGCATCCCCGGCTCTCGCCGCATCCGCCTCGGCTATGTGCGGTTCGCCTCGACCTCGCCCAATCCGGGGCCGCCCATCGTCTATCTGGCCGGCGGACCGGGCGGGTCCGGCGTGCGCACGGCGATGGGGCCGCGGTTCCCGATCTTCATGGCCTTGCGCGAAGTCGCCGACGTCATCGCCTTCGACCAGCGCGGGACCGGCCTGTCGGCCCACATCCCGGATCGGCCCGCGCCCACGACCTGGCCCGTCATGACCCATGAGGGCATGACCGCCTGGTATCGCGATGAGATGCAGAAGGCCTGGGTGGACTGGACCCGCGCCGGCGTGGCCATGACGGGATACAATACCGAACAGAGCGCCGACGACATCGACGACCTGCGCCGTCATTTGGGCGCAGAGACCATCAACCTGTGGGGCATCAGCTACGGCACCCACCTGGCGCTGTCGGTGCTGAAGCGACATCCCGAACGCATCGGCCGCGTCGCCCTGGCCAGCCTGGAAGGTCAGGATCAGACGATCAAGCGGCCCGCCCGGATCGACGCCTATCTGGACCGCGTGGATGGTTTGATGGGCCAGGACCCGGCTGTTCGCGCGGCCGTTCCCAACCTTTCGGCGCTAATGCGGCGGGTTCACGACCGGCTGGAAGCCCAGCCGGCGACGGTGACCATGGCCGGAGAGGCCGGGCCCGTCGATCTGAGCATCGGCGGGTTCGGGGTGCAGTTGATGGCGTCCGGCATGGTGGCCAATCCGCCCACCCTGACGATGCTGCCGGGCATCTATCTGGCGCTGGATGCGGGCAAGACCGAGGTATTGGCGTCGCTGTTCCCGCCGCCGCATCGCTATTTCGGGATCACCGGCATGCCGGAGGCGATGGACCTGGCGTCCGGCGTCTCGCCGGGAAAACTGGCGATCATCGCGCAGGAGGCGAAGACGGCGGTGCTGGGCGACGTCTTCAACTTCCCCATGCCGCATCTGCTGGGTTCGATCCCCGGCGTCGATCTGGGCGAGGCGTTCCGTCAGCCGATCCGCATCGAGACCCCGGCCCTGCTGGTCGCGGGCTCCCTGGATGGTCGTACGCCTCTGGAGGAGCAGGCCGAGGTGATCGCCCAGTTCCAGAACAAGACCCAGGTGCTGGTCGAGAACGCCGGCCACAATGTCTTCGAGGCTCATCCGCAGGTGCAGGCCCTGCTCGTCTGCTTCTTCCAGGAAGAGCCCGTCAGCGACACGCGGCTGAGCCTGCCCGCGCCGACCTTCTCTGTGGCGTAGAGAAAGGCCTACCCCGCCATCGCCGCCTGAATCCCGGCCAGCAGGCTGGCGGCGGTGATGGGTTTGGGGACGTGGAGGTCGGCGCCGGCGGCCTGGGCCTGGTCGCGGTGTTCGGCCATGGCGTTGGCGCTGAGCATGACGATGGGGGTGCGGGCCTGGGCGGCGCGTTCGGCCTCCAGCCGGCGGATGGCGCGGGTGGCGGTCAGGCCGTCCATGCACGGCATCTGCATGTCCATCAGCACCAGATCGAAGGTTTCGGCCTGGAAGGCGGCCAGGGCCTGTTCGCCGTCGGCGACGGTGACGACCGTCATGGCATGGGCCGCCAGGATCAGCTGGACCACGCGCTGATTGACGGGGTGATCCTCGGCCAGCAGCACGCGCAGGGCGGCGATGGGCCGTTCGGCCTCGGTCGCGCGGGCGCGCTGTCGCGCATCGTGGTCCGTCAGGGAGGCGGCGCGCACCAGCGGGATTTCGACCGTAAAGCGGCTGCCGACGCCCGGCGTCGAGGCGGCGGAAATCCGACCGCCCATCAGCTCGACCAGAGACCGGCAGATCGACAGGCCCAGGCCCGTGCCGCCGAACCGCCGGGTGATGGTCGCATCCGCCTGGCTGAACCGGTCGAACAGGCGCGCGGCGTGGTCGGGCGAGAAGCCGACGCCGGTGTCCTCGACCCGCAGCGTCAGCTTGGTCAGGCCGTCGGAATCCTCGTCCATGGCGATGGCGACGGCGACCGAGCCCTGAGGCGTGAACTTGATCGCATTGGACAACAGGTTTTCCAGCACCTGGCGAATGCGGGTGCTGTCGCCGACGAACAGGCCGCGCGCATCGGCGTCGCGGCGGATGTCGAAGCTCAGGCCCTTGGCCTCGGCCCGCAGGCGCATGACGTCCAGCGGCGCGGCCAGGGCCTCGTCCAGATCGAAGGGGCGGCTTTCCAGATCCAGGTGGCCGGCCTCGATCTTGGACACGTCCAGAATGTCGGACACCAGCCGTTCCAGCGTCACGCCCGAACTGGCGATCAGCGAGACCATCTCGGCCTGTTCGGGGGTCAGGTCGGTACGCGACAGGGCGTCGACGATGCCGATCACGCCGTTCAGGGGCGTGCGGATCTCGTGGCTCATATTGGCCAGGAAGTCAGACTTGGCGGCGTTTGCGGCCTCGGCGGCGGCCGTGGCCTCGCGCAAGGCCTGCTCGGCGGCGACCTTCTGCGTGACGTCACGCGCTACGCCATAGACGCGATTGCCCAGCCTGTGCGCGCGCCATTCCACGGTGACGTAATGGCCGGCCTTGTGGCGATAGCGGTTGATCTGGCCCAGGACCGGATCGCCGGGGCGACGGTTTTCCACCTCGACGATGCTCTGGCGCGTCGCAGGCAGGTCGTCGGGATGGATGAGCCGCAGCAGGCCGCGACCCTCGATCTCGTCGGGTCGATAGCCCAGCACGGTGAACCACGAGGCGCTGGCCTTGACCACCCGCCCGTCGAGTTCGCGCACCACCAGCAGGTCCAGGGACACATCGAAGAAGGTGTCCAGATCCACATCGGCGGCGGGGAAGGCCTGGGCCGTAACAGACAGACAAGTCATGACGCACTCTCTCGAACTGGAGATCACCCTAGGGTCTATCGGTTAACCTCACCTTTGCAGAGAACGCCGGTCTGCGCTGGCGCATGGACCGATGTCGGTTAGGATGTGGCGATGATCTCAGCCCTTCTCCTGATCGCCGCCGTTCAGGCCGTCCCGTCTGACCGGCTGGAGCCGCTGACCCTCGCCGATGACCGGGCCTGCACGGCGGATGGGGCATGGTGTGTCAGCCTAGTTGAGGAGGTGTGGGAGGGCGAGATCGTGGTCGCGCCGCTCGTGCGGGCCGCCGGTGATGCGGCGACGGGGGATAAGATCAAGGCGGGTGACACCGAGACCTATCAGCCGTGGACAGGACTGGTGCGACTGGCGGACGGCGGCTTTCTGGCCGGCGTCGAGGCAGACGCCAGCACCATGTATTCCGGCGGCGAGGGGCATGCGTCGGAACTGCGGCTATATCGCTTGACCTCAGCCGGGGAGGCTGAAGCTGGCGAGCATGGGGCCACGCCTGTCCTGGCCGTGCCGATCCGGGGCTCGCTGACGATCCGCGCCTGTTTCAGCGAAGAGGACATGAAACAGCGGGCCGGCGCCTGTCACGACGAATACGGGTTCGAGGCCACGCTGACGGCCGCAGGCGAGGCGGGCGATATGCCTGTGTTCGACTATGTCACCACGGCGACCGCCTATCCGCGCGGCGCGTCCCGTTCCGAGGACTCGCTGGAGAAGCCGCCGCTGAAGCCCGCCGACCTGGTCACGGTGCGCGATCAGAAATGCAGCTACAGCCGCCGCTTCACCTTCGACGCGGCGGCGGGCGAATACCGCCCGGACAGCGCGCTGCCGGATTGCTCCGACTACACCGTGCCCTAGTAGGCGAAGTCCGCGTAAATTCGCTTCACATCGCCCTGCCAGGCGCCGTGATACAGATCCAGCAGGCGTTCGGCCGGGGTGATGCCGCTGTCGGCGATGTCTTCCAGTTCCGACAGGTAGCCGCGCTCGTCCACCATGCCGCCCGAGAAGCGGGCGCGGTTCTTCAGGCCCTGTTTGGCGATGTTGACCATGTCGACGGCGATGTCGCGCACCGACCGGCCCGCCACCTCGGCCTTCAGGCCCAGGCGGGTGACGTCGCGGCGCAGGCGTTCGTGGTCTGCGATGTCCCAGTCCTTGACTAGGTCCCAGGCGGCGGCCAGCGACGGGGCGTCGTAAAGGACGCCGGCCCACAGGGCGGGCAGGGCGCAGATCCGGCTCCACGGACCGCCGTCGGCGCCGCGCATCTCCAGATAGGCCTTCAGCCGCACCTCGGGGAAGAGGGTGGTCAGGTGGTCGTTCCAGTCCTTGATTGTGGGGAACTGACCCGGCAGGGCGGGCAGTTTGCCGGCCTGGAAATCGCGGAACGACTGGCCCGAGGCGTCGACATAATGGCCGTCGCGCTTGGCGAAATACATCGGCGTGTCCAGCGCATAGTCGGCGTAGCGCTCGAAGCCGAATCCCTCCTCGAACACGAAGCCCAGCATGCCGGTGCGGTCGGCGTCGGTGTCGGTCCAGACATTGGCCCGCGCCGACAGGAAGCCGTTGGGCCGGCCCTCGGTGAAGGGCGAACAGGCGAACAGGGCGGTGGCGATCGGCTGCAGCGCCAGGGAGGTGCGGAACTTGGCCACCATGTCGGCTTCGGAGTCGAAGTCGAGGTTCGCCTGGATGGTGCAGGTGCGCAGCATCATGTCCAGGCCCAGGGTCCCGACCTTGGGCATGTAGGCGCGCATGATGTCGTAGCGGCCCTTGGGCATGACCGGCACCTGCTCGCGGGTCCACAGCGGATCGAAGCCGGCGCCCAGGAAGCCGACGCCCAACTGATCAGCCACCTGTTTGACCTCCATCAGATGCTGGCCGGTCTCGTTGCAGATGTCGTGGATGGTCTTCAGCGGGGCGCCGGACAGCTCGAACTGGCCGCCGGGCTCCAGGCTGACCGAGGCGATGAAGCCCTCGGGGTTGCGACGCTCAAGCCCGATCAGAAAACCGTTCTCTTCGACCGGTGACCAGCCGAAGCGTTGCAAACCCTCCAGCATCGCCCTGATGCCGTTCGGGCCGTCATAGGCAGGGCGGGCCAGGGTGGTTTTGTCGAAGCCGAACTTCTCGTGCTCGGCGCCGATGCGCCAATGATCCTTGGGCTTGATCCCCTTGGACATGGTCTCGATCAGATCGGTCCGGCTCAGCGGCGCGTTTGCGGTCATGCGTCAGTCCCTTCGGGCGCATCGTGAGCGACCGTGTGTCGCGGCTAGATGGGCAAGATTGGGGCGTGGCTCAAGAGGGCTTTGTTCTTTCCCTGACGCTCGCCGCGCGGCGGCTCGCTGCTTGAGGGGCGAACTTATCGTTCCCAATCGCCGACAGCTGCCTGCCACAGGGTCATGGCGGCGATGGCGGCGGTGTCGGCGCGCAGGATGCGCGGGCCCAGAGACACCGCGGTGGTGAAGGGCAGGGACCGCAGGCGTTCGCCTTCTTCGGGCGAGAAACCGCCTTCCGGCCCGATCAGGATGGACCATTTTTGCTCTTGGGGCCCGGCGCCCTCCGCCGCCAGCGCCGACATCGCCGGGGCGCCGCCGGTCTCGTCGCAGAACATCAGGCGGCGGTCGGGCTCCCAGGCGTCCAGCAGGGCGTCCAGCTTCATCGGATCATCGACGGCGGGCACGTCCAGGCGGCCGGTCTGTTCGGCGGCCTCTTCCGCGATGGCGTCCAGCCGGTCCAGGCGGATGCGGTCGGCGTTGGTGCGATGGGTCAGGACCAGTCGCACGCGCCGCACGCCCAGTTCGGCGGCCTTCTCGACGATGGTCTCGACCCGCGCCTTCTTCACCACGGCGACGATCAGATCCAGGTCGGGGCCATGGACCTGCGGCCTTGCCTGTTCCTCGGCACGCAGGATGACGCCCTTCTTCAGGATTTCGGCTACGGAACAGCGCCATTCGCCGTCGCGCCCGTTGAACACCAGCAGATCGTCCCCGACCTTCAGCCGCATGACCTGGGTCAGATAGCGGGACTGGTCCAGTGTCGGCGCGACGGCCGACCCAGCAGTCAATGCCGACTTTACATGTAAACGTATCATCTCAAATCCGCTCATCCCCGCGAAAGCGGGGACCCAGTGAGAGCCTCAGAACAGGTCGTCGAACAGATCGCGCCAGCCTGGATTCGCTCTTTCGATCAGCTCCAGTTTCCAGACGCGGTTCCATTTCTTGATCTGACGCTCGCGCACGAAGGCCGCGTGGCGGCTGGCGTGCATTTCAAACCAGACCAAGGTGGCGCAGCCATACTTTGCGGAAAAGCCTTTGAACAGTTTGTCTCGATGCTGCGCGGTGCGCAGAATTATGTCTTCGGTCGAGCCTGTGTAGAGAGTGCCGTTCCTCTGGCTGGCGACGATGTAGGTGAAGAAGGCCATCGGCGTGCGCCCCGACAGGACTGGGTCCCCGCTTTCGCGGGGATGAGCGGAGGTTGGGTGTCAGTTGTCGTCGGCGTGGGTCGAAGCCTGAGCCTTGGCGGCCTTGCGTTCGCCTTTCCAGAAGGCGCGTTTCGCCCATCGAAGGTGTTTCCACCATTCGTTGGGAGGTGTGAGCATGCCTTTTTTCATGGTCGCCATACGCAACCTTAAGTCATTATTTGGCGTGTGTCGCGGTCAGTGCTTCCCATTGATAAGCGCGCTCATGTGGACGGTCACGTCAGCCTCTGAATGCGATCGATCATCGCCTGGCGCGCTTCATCCTCGGTCCCGTAGAGGCCGGACTCAAAGACGGCGAACTCCGTCGCCCAAGGGGCGATCCTCGGCGCAGACACCGTTTGTCACTTCCAGTCGGCGAAGCTGTCGAGGCCGTCGGAGCGGCGAACCGGTTCGGTCCATTCGCCCGGCCCCGCGCCCTCCTGCCGCCAGACGATGTCTCTGGGCGGGCGGACGAAGGGCGTGGCGACAGATTTGGCGACCGGCTTCAGTCGCTGCTCCAGCCAGTCGCGAAAGCGTTCTAACGGCCCCTTCTCGATCAGCGCCATCGTTCTGTCGTCGCCCTAAAGCGTCCGCGCGATCAGCAGTTTCATGATCTCGTTGGTGCCGCCGTAGATGCGCTGGACCCGCGCGTCCTTGTACAGCTGGGCGATGGCGTATTCGTTCATATAGCCATAGCCGCCGTGGAGCTGCAGCATCTCGTCGATGGTCTCGCCCTGGATGTCCGTGACCCAGTATTTGGCCATGGAGGCGGTGGCGGCGTCGAGCTGGCCCTTCAGGTGCAGGCCGATGCAGTGATCGACGAAGACCTTGGCGACGGTCAGTTTGGTCTTGATCTCGGCCAGCTTGAACTGGGTGTTCTGGAAGTCGATAACCCGTTTGCCGAAGGCCTTGCGTTCCTTGACGTAGGCCAGCGTCGCCTCCAGCCCGCGCTCTGCGGCGGCGACGCCCTGGACGGCGATGTTCAGCCGTTCCTGCGGCAGTTGCTGCATCAGCTGGACGAAGCCCTGGCCCTCGCCGCCGCCGATGATGTTGTCGCCGGGGACCTTCACCTCATTGAAGAACAGTTCGGAGGTGTCGTTCCCCTCCATGCCGATCTTGTGCAGGTTGCGGCCGCGTTCGAAGCCTTCCGCCCCGTCGGTCTCGACCACGATCAGCGAGGTGCCCTTGGCGCCCTCGGCCGGGTCGGTCTTGGCCACCACGATTATGAAGTTGGCCAGTTGCCCGTTGGTGATGAAGGTCTTGGAACCGTTGACGACATAGCCGTTGCCGGACTTGACCGCCGTGGTCTTGACCCCTTGCAGGTCGGAGCCCGCGCCCGGTTCGGTCATGGCGATGGCGCCCACCAGTTCGCCGGACTGAAGCCGGGGCAGCCAGCGCGCCTTCTGCTCCGGCGTGCCATAGTGCCAGATGTAGGGGGCGACGATGGCGTTGTGCAGCGAGATGCCGAAATGGTCCGCGCCCTTCCATCCCAGCTGGCGCATCAGCACGACCTCATGCCGATAATCGCCGCCCATGCCGCCGTCTTCTTCCGGCATCGACAGGCCCAGCAGGCCGTCGGCGCCGGCCTGGGTCCACAGGTCGCGCGGCACGGATGAGTTGGCGATCCAGGACTGGACCTTCTCCGGCGGCGCGTGCTCGTCGATCCATTTGCCGACGCTGTCGGAGAAGAGGGTGATCTCCTCTTCGCGCATGAAATCGGGGTCGGGGCTGCCCAGCACGTTCATCGGTTAACTCCGCTTTTCGTGACCCTCTCCCAGAGGGAGAGGGCTTGAGCGCACGGCGGCGACAGCCGTCGTCCTTGCGCGAAAGGGTGAGGGGTTACAGTGGGAGACGGTGAGGGGCTAACCCCTCACCCTTTCGGCTTGCGGATCGCTGCGCTCTCCGAGCCTCAAGCCCTCTCCCTCTGGGAGAGGGTGGCTCCTCAGAACGCCTCGGCCGGCATGGCCATCAGCACGTCGGCGCCGGTCTTCATCTTGGCCAGGTGCGCCCCGGCGTCGGGCAGGATGCGCTCGACGAAGTAGCGGCCGGTCTGAAGCTTGGTGGCGTAGTAGGGGTCGGTCGAGCCGGCCTCGACCTGTCCTTGAGCCACCTTGGCCATCTGCGCCCACATATAGGCCATCGCCGTCAGGCCGAAGAGGTTCAGATAGTCGGTCGACGCGGCGCCGGCGTTGTCCGGGTTGGCCATGCCGTTCTGCATCAGCCACATGGTGCCGTCCTGCAGCTTGGCCTTGGTGTCGGCCAGGCCGTCGACGAAGGGCTTGATGGCTTCATTGCCGCCGTTCTCGGCGACGAAGGCGTCGATCTCGCCGAACCAGGTCATGATGGCCCGACCGCCGGCCGCGGGCAGCTTGCGCCCGACCAGGTCCAGCGCCTGGATGCCGTTGGTGCCTTCGTAGATCATGGTGATCCGGGCATCGCGCAGATACTGCGAGGCGGGGAAGTGTTCGGTGTAGCCCGAGCCGCCGTGCACCTGCATGCCCAGCGAGGCGACGTGGAAGCCCTTGTCGGTCAGATAGGCCTTCAGCACCGGCGTCAGCAGGCCCATGTAATCCTTGGCCTTGGTGGCGACGGCCTCGTCTTCCGACTTCTCAAGGTCGGCGTGCAGGGCGGTCCACAGGATGAAGGCCTGGCCGCCTTCGACGAAGGCGCGGGCCTCCAGCAGCATGCGGCGCACGTCGGGGTGGACCATGATGCTGTCGGCCGGGCCTTCCGGGTTCTTGGGTCCGGTCAGGCTGCGGCCCTGCAGGCGGTCCTTGGCGAACTCGACGGCGGCCTGATAGGCGGCGTTGCCGATGGCCAGACCTTGCAGGCCGGTGCCCAGGCGGGCCTCGTTCATGACCACGAACATGTTGTTCATGCCGCGGCCTTCTTCGCCGATCAGCCAGCCCTTGGCGCCGTCGTACTGCATCACGGCGGTGGCGTTGCCGTGGATGCCCATCTTGTGCTCAAGCCCGGCGCATTCCAGCGTATTGCGCTCGCCCAGCGAGCCGTCGTCATTGACCAGGAACTTGGGCACGACGAACAGCGACAGGCCCTTGATGCCCGGAACCGCGCCTTCGACGCGGGCCAGCACCGTGTGGATGATGTTGTCGGCGAAGTCGTGCTCGCCCGCCGAGATCCAGATCTTCTGGCCGGTGATCGAATAGGAGCCGTCGCCGTTCGGCACGGCCTTGGTGCGCACCATGCCCAGGTCCGTGCCGCACTGGGGCTCGGTCAGGTTCATCGTGCCGGACCATTCGCCGGTCGCCATCTTGGGCAGGTATTTCTGCTTCAACTCATCGGACGCATTGGCGTGGATGCCCGCATAGGCGCCCGCCGTCAGGCCCGGATACATCGAGAAGGCTGCGGAGGCGCCGGCCGTCATCTGGCCGAAGGCCGAGGCGACGACGCTGGGCATGCCCTGACCGCCGTAGGCCGGGTCGGCGGCCAGGGCCATCCAGCCGGCTTCGGACATGGCCTTGTAGGCTTCCTTCCAGCCCTTGGGACCGGTCACCACGCCGCCCTCGGACCAGTGGCAGCCCTCCTTGTCGCCCGGATTGTTGATCGGGGCGATCACTTCGTCGGCGAACTTGGCGCCCTCTTCCAGGATCTGGCTGACCAGATCCGAAGAGACGTCCTGGAAGCCCGGCTGGTTAGTGTAGCGGTCGATCTCCAGCACTTCATTCAGGATGAAGGTGAAGTCGCGGACAGGCGCCTTGTAGGCCATGGATTACGCTCTTGCTTTGAAGGGGTGGTGATGGTCGTGGTTGAGACGCGCGCGCAGCAGCTTCTCATAGTCTTCGGCGCCCGGCAGCAGGTCGGGGCGGTGTTCGGAAAGCTTGGATTCCATCCAGTTGCAGGCCTGTTCGGCCGTCTCGATGGCGCCTTCGATGTCTTCCAGCTGCTGCTTCAGCGCCGCGATCTGGGCGCGGTGACGCACCAGGGCCACCGCCATCTGATGGACGTTGTGGTCCTTCTGATCATAGAGATCCATCATGTCCTGGATCTCCTGAAGGGTGAAGCCGATGCGGCGGCCCCTCAGGATCAGTTTCAGCCGGGCGCGGTCGCGGGAATCATAGACGCGGGTCTGGCCCTTGCGCGCAGGAGTCAGCAGGCCCTTGTCCTCATAGAATCGCAGGGCGCGCGCCGTGGCTCCGAACTCGCGGCAGAGCTGGCGGATGGAATAGGTGCGGTGGTCGTCGGCGGTGGCCATGACCCAACATAACTTGACGTGCGCGTAAAGGGAAGCGCTTTACGCGCACGTAAGGGTCAACTTTTGCGGAGGGGCCGTCCCGTCCGCAATCGGGCATGAAAAAGCCCGGAACCTGGGGGGAGGTTCCGGGCGCAAACGCCGGACTGCAGGGGGGAGAGGGGTCCGACGTTCGATCTCTTTCAGAAGGCCTTGCGACGACCCAGCAGGACCGGGACGGTGAAGGCCAGCAGTATGGCGTTGACCGCCGCCAGACCCACGTCCTGGCTCAGGGCGTGAACGACCAGCATGGTCGATTCCAGCACGATCAGTCCTGTCGCCGCCGACATCAGCAGCGGGCGGCCGATGCGCCACGAGATCAGCGGGCTCAGCACGCCCATGGCCAGCACGATCTCGACCACGCCCAGGCCGCGCACCATGTTCTCGGGCGCCACCGCCGGCCAGCCCATCAGATTGATGAGGTTGGTCATCGGCTCGGTCAGCTTGGCGTATCCGGCGGCGATGAAGAACATCGCGATCCAGCCCTGCAGCGTCCAAAGGGCGATGTTGGCGTAGGCGGCGCGGCTGCGCGAGGGGGCGGTGGTGAAGGTTGAGGTGGTCATCGGGGGAGGAACCTGATTTCGTAACAGTCGCGATATCGGATTGGGGATCGCCGTTCGCAAGAGGGGATATAGCGGCGCTTTCGATATTTGTCATCAGGCGATGACATCAACTGATGACATCAGCCGATGACTTTGTGTTACGGGCCGGGGGCATTGGGCCGATTCCCAATGCCCCGCAACGCTGTCGGACCTCGACCTAGTCTTCGGGATGCACCCCCGGCGTCTGGACGATCAGGTCGCCGGGCTGGCAATCCAGCTCGCGGCACAGGGCGTCCAAGGTTGAGAAGCGGACGGCGCGGGCCTTGCCGGTCTTGAGGATCGACAGGTTGGCCAGGGTGACGCCGACGCGGTCGGACAGTTCGGTCAGGGACATGCGGCGTTCGAGCAGCAGCCGGTCCAGCTGGATCATGATCATGGCGCGCCCCTCTCAGACCGTGGTCATCTGTTCGTCGCGCATGGCCGACCCCTGCCGGAACACCTCGGCCAGGATGAAGACCACCAGAATGCCCAGCCAGGACCCCAGGTCGAAGTCATAGTCGGACGGCGACTGGCCGATGGCTTGAGGCGCGACCAAGACCAGCAGTAAGGCGGTCAACTGAATGCCGATCAGGCCGAAACCCACGGCCTGAAGCCGCTTGACGTTGGCGAACTCGAAGGCGTCGCCCTGATTGACCGACAACAGGATGCGCCGCAGCCGGTTGATGATCCACCAGGTGAAGCCGCAGGCCAGGAAGCCCCCCAGCAGGGTAAGGCGGCCCGTGATTTCGATGTCGCCATCAGGGGCTGCCCCATCTCGCAGCGCGTCCATCCAATCGACGCCGACGATCATGCTGGCGATCAGGACGCATCCAACCGCTATTGCGCCGATCATCACGAAGACGTTGAGAAAGCCCAAAACCCAGCGCAGGACGCTGGCGGCGGACCGTTTGCCCACGAGTTTCATCTTTATAGCCCTTCCAATCGGGTCGCCCTCCGCGACCGCCTTGGTGACTATCGATATGGATTTATCGATAAACGAGCAAGAACATTATCGATAAACGAGATGAAGCTTTCGTAAGGTTCGGCGTCAGGCGCTGAAGCCCCAGGCGACGCGGGCGGCCTCCAGCCGGGCCAGCTTGGCTTGGAACGGCCCCCAGTCGTCGTCGGTCGCGATCGTGGCCCAGATGGCCTCGACCTCGTCGATCAGCATCTCTTCGGGTTCGCGGGCGGCGAACATCGGATGCTCCAGCCGTTCGATTCGGCCGGGTTCGTGCTCCATCAGGGCGAAGCGGAAGGCGTCGAAGGCCTCGCCCTGATAGAGTTTGGCGCGCGGTCCGGACAGGGCGCGGGCCGACGAGGCGAAGCCGCCGAACCAGTCGAAGAACAGCGGCTCCCACCGCATCGCCGCCCCGCCTTCCCGCAACAGGGCCAGGGTCGCATCGACCAGTCTCTGATCCGCCGCCTCGCCTAGGCTCAACACGCCGAGCCGCATCAGGAAGGCGGCGCGCAGTTCGCGGATATAGGCCGGGCCGAACCCGTTCAGCGCCTGGGTCAACGGTTCGACATCGGCGACCAGCTTCAGACAGCCGGCCAACTGCGTCAGGTTCCAAAACACCGCCTCCGGCTGACGCGCAAAGGCGTAGAGGCCGGTCTGGTCGAAATAGGCGGCGGTGAAGGCCGGGTCGTATTCCGGCAGGAACCGCCACGGGCCATAGTCGAAGCTCTCGCCCGTCACGTTCAGATTGTCGGTGTTCAGCACCCCGTGCACGAAGCTCGCCGCGATCCAGCGCGCGGTCAGTTTCGCGGATGCCTCGACGATGGCGGCCAGCAGGCCGGGCGCGTCGCCCGCCGCAACGGTCGGATGATACAGGGTGCGAACGTGTTCGATCAGCGCCTCGATCTGATCGACCCGGCCCAGATAGGCGGCGCGTTGGAACGTCCCGAACCGCACATGGCTGTGCGACAGGCGCACCAGGACAGCGGACCGCGTCGGCGACGGCTCGTCCCCACGCTCCAGCGCCTCGCCTGTCTCGATCAGGGAGAAGGCGCGGCTGGTGGGGACGCCCTGGGCCTCCAGCATCGCCGCCGCCAGCACCTCGCGCACCCCGCCCTTCAGCGTCAACCGCCCGTCGCCGCTGCGCGACCAGGGCGTCGTGCCGGAGCCTTTCGTTCCCAGATCGAGCAACCGGCCCGAGGGCTTTGCTTGCCTATCGCCGCGCTCGCGGAGCGCGCCTGCTTGAGGCGTTTCGCGCATCTGCGCCGCCAGGAACCCGCGCCCGTCGCCCAGGTCGGGATTGTAGTGGCGGAACTGATGGCCGTGATAGCGCATGGCGATCGGCCCCGGCTGGCCGGGCAGGGGCGCGAACCGTCCGAAGGCGGCGATCCATTCCGCCTCGCTCAACCCCTCCAGCCCGACTTCGCCGGCGGCGCGGTCGTTGCGGAAACGCAGGATCGTCTGCGGGAAGTCGGCGGCCTGAACCGCATCGGCGTAGTCGGCGCCCAGATCGAAGAAGCGCGGTTCGGGGCGGTAGGCGGGGGAGACGGGCATGGGAGGCTAGGTGCGTGTCCGAAGGGGGGAGCGCAACCTCTCTTCTTCGTCCGGACAGCGGTTGGCTTGGCGGGCCGCATCCTCTATTCTGCCTTCAGCCATCAGGTCGCTTCGCGCGGCCAGGCCGGCGCGCTCCGAAAGGGGCGGCGAATCCGGTCCGACGCCCGTCGATAACCTGGCGTCACGACAGCTTCAGTATTCCGATGGAGGCCGCCGTGGCGCGCAAACTGACACTCGATTTCCTCAAGACCGAGGCCGCATCCGGCTCGGCCCTGGCGCTCGCCGCCATCGCCGCCGTGGCGGTCGCCAACTCGCCGTGGGCGGGGGACTATTTCACTTGGCTGAAGAGCTATCACGTACTTCAGATCGGTCCGATCCGGCTGGAGGAGTCGATCTCCGACTGGATCAAGGAAGGTCTGATGGCGATCTTCTTCCTCGTGGTGGGGCTGGAGATAAAATACGAGATCGTGCGCGGCGAGCTGAGCGATCCGCGCAAGCTGGCGACGCCAGTGCTGGCGGCCCTGGGCGGTATGGCCGGGCCGGCGGCCGTCTATCTATTGCTGTCAGCGACCATGGGGGCGCCGCACGCGGGCTGGCCCATTCCGCTGGCGACCGACATCGCCTTTGCGCTCGCCATCTTCGGCTTCGTCGGCAAGGGGCTGCCGTCGTCGCTGCGGGTCTTCCTGCTTACGCTGGCCATCGTCGACGACCTGGGCGCCATCGCCCTGATCGCCGTCCTGTTCAGCGAGGGCGCCAACTGGGCGCCGCTGTTCTGGGCCCTGGGCCTGATCGCCGTCGGTGGGGTGATCGCGCGCCTGATGCGTATTCCGACGCCCTTCTGGGTGCTGGGCTTTGCGGCGGTCTGGTACCTGACGGTTCTGTCGGGCCTCAGCACCTCGCTGACCGCCGTGGCCTTCGCCATGATCGTGCCGATCGCTGCGCGCAAGGAAGATCGCCAGAGCCCGCTGAAGGAGGCGATGCACGACCTGCATCCGTGGAACGCCTTCCTGGTCCTGCCGCTGTTCGCCTTCGCCAAGGCGGGCGTGTCCTTCGCCGGTCTGTCGATGGAGCAGGCGTTCGCCCCCCTCGTCATCGCCATCGCCCTGGGCCTGTTCTTCGGCAAGCAGATCGGGGTCATGGGCATGGCCTGGCTGGCCTCGGCGCTGAAGATCGGGGCGCGGCCGACGGGCGCCAGCTGGCTTCAGGTCTATGGGGTTTCGCTGCTGTGCGGCGTGGGCTTCACCATGAGCCTGTTCATCGGCGTGCTGGCCTTCCCCGGCGCGGTCGATTCGCCTGAACAGGTTGAGGTCAAGCTGGGCGTCATCGGCGGCTCGATCCTGTCGGCGATCGCGGCGGCTCTCGTGCTGGGATTCGCCGGTCGTCACCGCCAGACCGACCCGGCCGCCTTGCAGCCTGAAGTCGAGCCTCTGGGACCGAAAAGCGGGCAAAAACTGACCTAGCGTCAGCGTTTTCTGTCTCTTCCCTGACACACAAAGGCCAATCCGCGGCGAAAAATCGTCGCGGGTAACAACGCTCGCTTGTCCGTGGGGCCGAAGCGCGCTTAGCCTAGCGATAACGAACGATCCCCCAAGAAGGGGACGTCGATTGGGACAGGAAACGCCGCGATCGCTCTGTGCGAACGTGGCTTCAGCCGGGAGGACGCCTATGCGCCGCAATCTTCAACTCAGAACCACTGTGTCCGCCGCCGTCATGGGCGCCGCCGTTATGGGCTTCGCCGGCGTCGCCGCCGCGCAGGACGCCCCGGCGACCGTGGACGACATCATCGTCACCGCCCAGAAGCGCGAACAGAGCCTGCAGGACGTGCCGATCGTGGTCACGACCCTGTCGCAGGAACTGCTTGACGGCGCCGGCGTGCGCGACATCAAGGATCTGCAGATCCTGACCCCCGGCCTGACCGTCACCTCGACCCAGTCGGAAGCCTCGACCACCGTCCGCATCCGCGGCGCCGGCACCGTGGGCGATAACCCCGGCCTGGAAAGCTCGGTCGGCGTGGTGATCGACGGCGTCTATCGCTCGCGCAACTCGGTCGGCTTCGGCGACCTGGGCGAACTGAGCCGCATCGAGGTCCTGAAGGGTCCGCAAGGCACCCTGTTCGGCAAGAACACCTCGGCCGGCGTCATCAACATCATCACCGAACGCCCGTCGTTCGACCCGTCCATCTCGGCGGAACTGACCGGCGGCAACTTCGGCGCCATCGGCGGTTCGGTCTCCGTCACGGGCGGCCTGACCGACCAGATCGCCGGTCGCCTGTTCGTGGCGCACCGCGAGCGTGACGGCTTCTACGACGTCAACACCGGCGACGGCCCCAACAGCAAGACCGAAGACAACACCCAGAACTACTGGACCGGGCGCGGCCAGCTGTTGATCCTGCCCAGCGACGACGTCTCGGTCCGCCTGATCGCGGACTACACCAAGCGCGACGAGTACTGCTGCTCCGCCGTGCAGACGCGCGTCGGCCCGTCCCAGGCCTTCATCGCCGCCCTGACCGCACCGAACGGCCCAGGCCAGACGCCGCCCGCCGCCGGTTTCGGCACCGTGCCCTTCTCGCGCCTGGCCTATTCCAACCGCGAGACCCCGCAAGAGATCGAGGACATGGGTCTGTCGGCGGAAGCGACCATCGACTTCCCCAGCATCAACGCCACCCTGACGTCGCAGACCTCGTGGCGCGACTGGTCGTTCCAGCAGGGGATGGACCTGGACTACACGGGCGCCGACATCCTGTATCGCGCCAACGACGGCTCCAACGGCTACGGCGTCGACAACCTGACGCAAGAGTTCCGCCTGGCGGGCACGACGGACAAGTTCGACTGGCTGGTCGGCCTGTTCGCCACCAAGGAAGGCGTCTATCGCGACGACAGCTACGTCTATGGCGCGGACTACAACGCCTTCGCCTCCTTCCTTCTGACGGCGACGCTGCCGGCCTCCGTCGGCGGTCCCAGCCCGTCGCGCCTGGGCTGCTTCACCAACCCGAACGGCTTCCTTGTCGGCACGGCCGGCGCGGCTGCGGGCCAGCCGCTGTGCGTTATCGGCGCTGTGCCCCCCAGCGCCGCCGCCCCGACCTTCTCGGCCGGCAAGGCGTATCAGGACCACTACTCGCAGCGCTCGGAATCGGTGGCCCTGTTCACCAACAACACCTACCGGGTGACCGAGGCCTTCGATATCAACCTGGGCCTGCGCTACACCTATGACAGCAAGCGTCTGCTGGGCGTTCAGGACAATCTGGGCAGCAACGGCGCGGCCTGCGGCGGCGCCCTGGCCAACCAGAACCCGGCGAACCGCACGGTCTCGCCGATCCCCGGCACCGCAAACGTCGCCACCCCGGCGGCGGCGCTGGGCCTGCTGTGCCTGCCCTGGTCCAACCCGCTCTACGACAATCGCCGGATCCAGGAGAAGTTCAGCGACACCGACCTGTCGGGCACCATCAAGGCGTCCTACCGGTTCAACCCGTCGATCATGGTCTATGGTTCGTATGCGCGCGGCTACAAGGGCGCGGGCTACAACATGGATCGGGTGCAGACGGGCGTGACGCCGGACGCCTCGCTGTTCTTCGCCGCCGAGACGGTCGACAGCTATGAGGCGGGGGTCAAGACGACCCTGTTCGACCGCACCATGCTACTGAACCTGACCTACTTCGATCAGAAGTTCGAGAACTTCCAGCTCAACACCTTCCTGGGCACCGCCTTCGTGGTGGAATCCATCCCCGAGCTGACCTCGCGCGGCGTCGATGCGGACATGGTCTGGTTCACCCCGGTCGAGGGCCTGTCGTTCCAGGGCGGCGTCACCTACACCGACGCCAAATACGGTGTGTTCGGCGCCGGCGACCTGTCCAGCCCCGGCCGCTTCCCGCAGCTGTCGCTGCTGCCGGGCGCGCGCGCCTCGTTCGCTCCGGAATGGTCGGTCACCGGCGCCCTGGCCTTCGACCGCGAACTGGGCGGCGGCCTGCGCGGCGGGTTCAACCTGTCGGCCAAATATTCGACCGAATACAACACCGGCTCGGACCTGCTGCCCTACAAGAACCAGGACGCCTTCACCGTCGTCAACGGCCGGGTCTCGATCGGTTCGGCGGATGAGCGCTGGACCCTGGAGGTCTGGGGCCAGAACCTGCTGGAAGAAGAATACACCCAGGTCGGCTTCGCCGCCCCGCTGCAAGGCACGGCCTTCGCCAACGTCGCCACGCCTCAGGCCGACGGCACCTTCTATAACATCGCCACCGACACGGCGACCTACAACGCCTACCTCGGCGCCCCGCGCACCTACGGCGTGACGCTGAAGGTCAGATACTGATCGTCAGCCTTCAGGGCTGAACGACGAAGGGCCGACCGGGCAACCGGCCGGCCCTTTTTCTCGGGCGTGTGTTCAGGCGAGTGTGGGAATGTCCGCTCTCAGATTCGGCTTTCGACCCGTTGTGGCCAACTAGGAAGGCGCTCGGGCCGATCGTCGAGCAAAAACCGTCGAAGATGTTCTGCTATGGATCCATCTGTATTTGGCTCGACCGCTGCAGCCTGCGGACCATGCCTTGGGCGATCAGATCTCCATCCGACTTAGGCCGCACGTTCCGCGGCCGGGTCTGGTAAAGCGCTTCCAGGAAAGCTCGATCCCACGACGTCAGCGTGGGCTCGGCAACGCCGTCATCATTGAAGATGTTCAGGATAGACGCTGCAGCGGGGCGGGTGTCCGGCTCGATCTGCGCAAGAGCGATCATGGCGACGTAGTCAGAAAGCTGGGCAAAGCCAGTATGCTCAAGCGCCTGAGCGTCGATGACCACCACGAGCGACTTCAAGGCGTCGAGAGAGTCGTCGTAAAGACGCGACCCCATGACGATCTGGCCGAAACTTCCGAGGTCGCTCGGCCTTGTAATCTCGCCTGATATACTGAACGGAGCATCGCCCGGAAGCCGTACGAGTTGATTTCCAGTGTCTGGATCCACAGGCAAGCTCATATGCCACCACCGGACCGGACGACCGGAGTTCTGGAACGCACGCAATGCGCGCCTTCCTCTATCCAGGCCAGAGACACCCGGATTGAACTCTAATGGGCGTGCCCTAACGATTTCACGCGCTGTCTTGTCCCCATCTTCGCCGAAAACGATCAGAATGTTTGGGTGGCATCCGGGTGCGCCGATGCGCAAACCCAGGCTGTGACCCCAATCAAGGATGCGATCGACCATCGCTCGGGCGGCGTCAGGCGCCAAGCCTGCTGCTCCAACACAGATCGAACCTGTCCATGTTGCCAGCTTTCGCCCATTGGCGGGCGCTCCGACAGACGCCACGAAAGCTTCCGCCTGGGCTTGAAGCCGCTCACCTGTGACAACAACATCGTCAAGCTGCGTCGCTGACGGGGCTTGAGGAGCCTCGAGGATTGTTTGGGCGTGAACCTGACCGCCGATTAAACAGACCGCTCCGGCCAGAATTTTAAACGACTGCAGCAGCTTCATCCGACAACCTCGCAATCAGTGATCGCACACCAGACGCTTGCGAAGTCTCGGCAAGGCAGGGTCTCTCACCGCCCTAACGCCAAATGCGACCGCCCGATGGCTCAGCCTCCGTCCTAATTGGCAAATAGGGCAAGACCGAAAATACTGCGTTGCGGACCTTTACGAAGATCGTCGCGAAGTATCAGTCCATTCTGATCAAGGGCCGGACGGTGCAGGTCACGCCTCGCCGACTGATTTGGAGGTCCGCCCCCTTGTCGTTGGGGACAGCGAACCACGTCTCCCGCCCACTTTGCGTCACGACGAGGGTCTTCGGCTTGATCAGGGAACAGTTGCCGCCGCCCGCCTGATTGAAGGTGCACGCAGTCAGGCCTTCTGTCACCCGGACGGAGAGGTCAGCCAAGATGAAGCTGCTGGTGAAAGCGCCCCAATGATTGGCCGGGCGGGTGATGGTCTCGCACGGCGTGCCCGCCGTCTGTAAAACCAAAGCGAGAGCAGAAGCGATCAACAATCTGTACCTTCAATGTCCGAAGTTAGTGTGGCTCAGACGATGTCCGCTTTCCACCCTTCGCGGACCCACCGAGGATCCGCAAAGGGTTGATCGACCTCACTCCACCACAGTCCCCGGTCTCGGCTTCGCCAGTTCCCGCTGTCCCGCCGTTGAGCGGCTCAGGATGCCGCGGCCCCAGCCGGCGATGTCGTCGACGATGGTGAAGATGGCGGGGATGTAGAGCAGGGACAGGAAGGTCGAGGAGATCAGTCCGCCCAGCACGGCGATGGCCATGGGCGAGCGGAACTGGACGTCGGCGCCGACCCCCATGGCGATGGGCACCATGCCCGCCCCCATGGCGAAGGTGGTCATCAGGATGGGGCGGGCGCGCTTGTGCGCCGCGTCCATGATGGCCTCGTGGCGCGGCATGCCGTCCCGCTCGGCCATGATGACGTAGTCGACCAGCAGGATGGAGTTCTTGGCCGCGATCCCCATCAGCATCAGCACCCCGATCAGGGCCGACATGGAGAAGTTGGCGCCGCCGATGGCCAGGGCGATGAAGGCGCCGCCGATAGCCAGGGGCAGGGCCGCCATGATGGTGATCGGATAGGCGAAGCTTTTGAACAGCAGCGTCAGAACCGCATACATCAGCAGGATGCCCGAGGCGAAGGCGATCGCGAAGCCGGTCAGCATCTCCTGGATGAACTCGGCGTCGCCGGCCGGCACCTGGCGCACGCCGGCGGGCAGGTTCTGGACCGAGGGCAGGCGGTTGACCGCTGCGCCTGCCGCGCCGGTGGCGATGCCGTCCAGCTCGGCGCTGATCGAGGCGATCCGCGACCGGTCCTGGCGGGTGACGGTGGCGGGACCGGCGCCGAACTGGATGTCGGCGACGGCGCTCAGCGGCACGGAGTTTCCGCCGTTGCCCGGCACGCGCAGGTTCTCCAGCACGCTCAGATCCTCGCGGGCTTCCTCGGTCAGCTGCAGGCGGATCGGGATCTGGCGGTCGCCCAGATTGTATTTGGGCAGGTTCTGATCCACGTCGCCGATGGTGGCGACTCGCACGGCCTGGGAGATGGCGCCGGCCGAGACGCCGGCCAGGGCCGCCTCGTCGGGGCGCGGCGTGACCAGGATTTCGGGACGGGCGATGGCGGCCGAGTTGACGACGTTGGCCAGGCCGGGGACGCCGCGCATCTCCTGTTCGACCTTGCGCGCCGCGGCGTTCAGGGCGTCCGGGTTATCGCTCAGGATCGAGAAGGTGTAGCTGGTGCCGTCGCCGGGACCGCCGCCCTGCTGGGCGATGCCGGCGCGGATGCGGGCGCCGGGGATCTGTTTCAGCTCGTCCACCATGGCGCGGGCGAAGGCCTGCTGGCTCAGGTCGCGGTCGCCCTTGGGCACCATGTCGGCATAGACATTGGCCTGGGTCACGTCCTGACCGCCGATGGCGGCATAGACGGAGGTGACCTCGGGGCGGGCTTCCAGCCTGCGGGTGACCTGCTGCACCACGGCGTCGGTCTGGCGCAGGGTCGAGCCGGGCGGCAGTTCGACCTGGAAGGCGGCGCGGGCCGTATCGCCGGGCGACATGAACTCGAACGACATCTTGGCCACGATGGCCGTTCCGACCGATCCGACCAGGAACAGGATGCCGATGACGAACACTTTCCAGCGGTTGCCCAGCGACCAGCGCAGCGCCTTCAGATAGCCGCCCATCCAGAACGGATCCTTGTCCTCGTGATGGCTGTGCTTGAGGATGAAGGCCGCCATCAGCGGCGTCAGTGTTCGGGCCACAAGCAGCGAGAAGGCCACGGAGACGCAGGCCGCAAGCGCAAAGGCCTTGAAGAACTGACCGATGATGCCCGGCATGAAGCCGACGGGCGCGAAGACGGCGATGATGGTGGCGGTGGTGGCCACGACCGCCAGACCGATCTCGTCGGCCGCCTCCAGCGAGGCGTCATAGGGCGGCTTGCCGTCGCGCATGTGGCGGACGATGTTCTCGATCTCCACGATGGCGTCGTCGACCAGAATGCCGATGGTCAGCGACAGGGCCAGCAGGGTCACCACGTTCAGCGACTGATCCAGCGGGCCCAGGATGGCGAAGGTCGGGATCAGCGACATCGGCATGGCCGTCGCCGCGATGAAGGTGGCCCGCCAGTCGCGCAGGAAGATGAAGACGATGATGACCGCCAGCACGGCGCCCAGCAGCAGGGCCTCCAGCGAGGCGAGATAGGATTCCTCGATCTGTTCGACGCTGGCCGTGACCTGGCTGATCGTCAGTTCGGGGTGGGCGTCGTCGAGTTTCTTGACCTCTTCGCGGACCCGTTCGGCGACCTTGACCTCGGAGGCGGTGCGCGAGCGCAGGAAGTTGAAGGTGACGGCCTCCTGGCCGTTGTAGCGGGCCAGGCGGCGCGGTTCGCTCCACTTGTCCTCGACCTTGCCCAGATTATCCAGACGCACCGCCTTGCCGTCGCCCAGCGGGATCAGGGTGCCGCTCAGCTGCTCGACCGAGGTCGCGGCGCCCAGGGTGCGCACGGCGCGCTCGGACCCGGCGATGGTGACGCGGCCGCCCGGCAGGTTGTTGTTGACGTTGTTCAGCGCCTGGCTGACCTCCGCGGCGGTGACGCCGTAGGCGGCGAGCCGTTGCGGATCCAGCTCGACGCGGATTTCGCGATCCACCCCGCCCGAGCGGTTGACCTCGCCCACGCCGCCCAGGGCCAGCAGGCCGCGGCTGACCTCGTTGTCGATGAACCAGCTGATCTCTTCCGGCGTCATGGTCGGCGAGCGGACGACGTAGGTGATCAGGGCGTCGCCGGTGATGTCGATGCGCTGGACCGCCGGTTCCTGCATGTCCTGTGGCAAGGACGCGCGCAGGCCGGTCATGGCGTTGCGCACGTCGTTGGTCGCGCGGTCGGTGTCGGTGCCCAGCTCGAACTCGATGGTCGTGGAGGACACGCCGTCGGTGATGTTCGACGTGATGTGGCGCACGCCCGACAGGCCGGCCAGCGAATCCTCGATCAGGCGCGTGACCTGAACCTCCATTTCCGCCGGGGCCGAGCCGGGGCGGGCGGCCGTGACGGCGACCAGGGGGAAGTCGATGTCGGGGTTCTGATTGATCCGCATCCCCATGAAGCCGACCACGCCGCCGAGCGTCAGCAGCAGGAACAGCAGGATGATCGGGATCGGGTTCTTGATCGCCCAGGACGACATCTGATTCATGGTCGTCGGTCCTACTTCTTGGCCGCCGGGGCCGCCGGCTGGGCGGCGGGGGCTGCAGGCGCATTGCCGACCGCCTGGGCGACGTTGACGCGGTCGCCTTCGTTCAGGAAGCCGGCGCCGTCCACGGCGACGCGGACGCCGACGGCGACGCCGCTGACGGCCGTCTGGGTCTCGGTGCGCGACAGGATGGTCACCGGCTGGAAGTGGACCGTGCTGTCGCCGTTCACGACGAAGACGCCGGGCTTGTTCTCGCGATACAGCACAGCGCCGGTCGGCACGGTGGTCGCGGGCTGGTCGCCGACGGCGATGTCGGCGCGGGCGAACATGCCGGGACGCAGCTGGGCGCCGGGCGACAGCGAGATGCGCGCCAGCCCCAGGCGGGTGGTGGCGTTGACCTCGGGCGTGACGATGCGGACCGAGCCGGTGGTCTCGCCCGCCTCGCTGGAGGTCACGGTCGCCGACTGGCCGGCGCGGATCAGGCCCAGTTCGGTCTCGGGCACCTGGGCGTCCAGCTCAAGCCGGCCGTCGCGGACCATGCGGAACAGTTCGGTCCCGGCGGCGATGATCTGGCCCTTGGTGACGCTGCGGCTGATGATCAGGCCGCCGACGGGCGCGCGGATGGTCGCCTGGGACAGCTGGGTCTGGGTCTGGGCCAGGGTCGCGCGGGCCGCCGCAAGATTGGCGTTGGAGGCGCGCTGGTTGGCCAGGGCCGTGTCCAGCGACGCCTGGCTGAGGAAGCCGCGCTCCTTCAACTGCTGGGCGCGGTCCAGGGCGGCGTCGTCGCGCGCCACATTGGCCTGGGCCAGCTGGACCTGGGCCTGCTGTTGCTGAAGCTGGGCGCGCAGCAGGACGTCGTTCATCTGCACCAGGGCCTGGCCCTGACGGACGTAGGAGCCTTCGTCCACATAGACGGCGACGGCGGTCAGGCCGCCGGTCTCGGCCGCCACCGGCACCTCTTCCCAGGCCGAGACTGTGCCCGAGGCGGTGACGGTGCGGTTCAGGCTGGTCTGGGCGACGGTCGCGGCGCTGACGGTCTGGCGCGAGCCGCCTGCGGCCTTTTCGTCCGTCTTTTCCTCGCCATGTCCGCCGCAGCTCGCCAGCAGGAAGGCCGACAGGGCCATGGCGCCGACGTTGAGAACGGTGCGGGTCGTCTTGGACACGGGGGATTTCCTCGGTTGCAGGCGAAGCGGATCGCCGGCTCGCGCCGGTTATCGAGAGGCTTGTCCCATACCGCGTCCGCGAAACCTTCTCAAACGGCGAAGGCGTTTATTGCGAAGGCTTAATGTGACTTAAGGCGCGGGCGGGATCGGCCGTGCGGCTGGTCCCCGCCCTCTACGCGTGATAGGGGCGCGCGGATGACGACTCCCCCTATCTCGAACATTCGCAACTTCAGCGTGGTCGCGCACATCGACCACGGCAAGTCGACCCTGTCCGACCGACTGATCCAGTACACCGGCGGCCTGACCGCGCGCGAGATGTCCGAGCAGGTGCTCGACAACATGGATATCGAGAAGGAACGGGGCATCACCATCAAGGCGCAGACCGTGCGCCTGAACTACAAGGCCAAGGACGGCCAGGACTATGTCCTGAACCTGATGGACACGCCCGGCCACGTGGACTTCGCCTATGAGGTCAGCCGCTCGCTGGCCGCCTGTGAGGGCTCGCTGCTGGTCGTCGATGCGTCGCAAGGGGTCGAGGCCCAGACCCTGGCCAACGTCTATCAGGCCATCGACAACAATCACGAGATCGTCCCCGTCCTGAACAAGGTCGATCTGCCGGCGGCCGAGCCCGAGCGGGTCCGCGCCCAGATCGAGGACGTGATCGGCATCGACGCCTCCGAAGCGGTCCTGTGCAGCGCCAAGTCCGGCATCGGCATCGAGGACGTGCTGGAAGCCATCGTCACCAAGCTTCCGGCCCCCAAGGGCGACCCGAACGCGCCGCTGAAGGCCATGCTGGTGGACGCCTGGTACGACCCCTATCTGGGCGTCGTCGTCCTGGTCCGCGTCTTCGACGGGGTGCTGAAGACCGGCATGCGGGTCAAGATGATGCGCAACGGCTCGACCCACCTGATCGACCGGGTCGGCGTTTTCCTGCCCAAGAACACCCCGGTGGACCAGCTCGGCCCCGGCGAGGTCGGCTTCATCACCGCCCAGATCAAGGAAGTCGCCCACGCCGCCGTCGGCGACACCATCACCGATGAAAGAAAGCCGACCGCCGAACCGCTGAAGGGGTTCAAGGAAGTCCAGTCGGTGGTCTTCTGCGGCCTGTTCCCGGTGGACGCCGCCGACTTCGAGGACCTGCGCGCCGCCATCGGCAAGCTGCGGCTGAATGATGCGTCATTCACCTATGAGATGGAATCCAGCGCCGCCCTGGGCTTCGGCTTCCGCTGCGGCTTCCTGGGCCTGCTGCACCTCGAGATCATCCAGGAACGGCTCAGCCGCGAGTTCAACCTGGACCTGATCGCGACCGCCCCGTCGGTGGTCTACAAGATCGGCCTGCGCGACGGCTCCGAGATGGACCTGCACAATCCGGCCGACCTGCCCGACGTGATGCAGATCGAGACCATTTCCGAGCCCTGGATCAAGGCCACCATCCTGACGCCCGACGAATATCTCGGCAGCGTGATCAAGCTGTGCCAGGACCGCCGCGGCTCGCAGGTCGAACTGTCCTACGTCGGCGCCCGCGCCATGGTGGTCTACGAACTGCCGCTGAATGAGGTGGTGTTCGACTTCTACGACCGGCTGAAGTCGATCTCGAAGGGCTATGCCTCGTTCGACTACGAGATCACCGAATACAAGGTCGGCGACCTGGTGAAGATGTCCATCCTGGTCAACGCCGAGCCGGTCGACGCCCTGTCCATGCTGGTCCACCGCGCCCGCGCCGAGACGCGCGGCCGGGGTATGGTCGAGAAGATGAAGGAACTGATCCCGCCCCACCTGTTCGTCATCCCGATCCAGGCGGCCATCGGCGGCAAGATCATCGCCCGCGAGACCGTGCGGGCGCTGCGCAAGGACGTGACCTCCAAATGCTACGGCGGCGACGCGACGCGCAAGAAGAAGCTGCTGGAGAAGCAAAAGGCCGGCAAGAAGAAGATGCGCCAGTTCGGCAAGGTCGAAATCCCGCAGGAAGCCTTCATCGCCGCCCTGAAGATGGACGACGATTGAGGGGTTACGACCCGTTCTTATTGGCCTCGGATATTACCCAATCTCGAAGTCGATCAAGGTCATGGGACCAGAAAACTTCAATGCCGCTGCTCGCCAAACCTAAAACGTCTTCTGCTTTGTATGCGCCTTGAAGCAGGCCGCCTGACCTCAAAGACCGGCCATATTCCTCCTTCCACGCTGCTGCCTTTTCGCGGATGTCATTGATCCTTTTTTTCGAATTCGTGACATCGTTTGAGACCTTGCACTCCAACGCCAGCACGAATGTTCGACCGAGACCTATTGCGACATCAACTTCTTTAGTTTGTCTGTCGGCAACGAAACGCGCCTTCCGCATGAAGCGATACGCTTGGATGCTTCGATCAATAATTCGGCCCTTCTGGTGTACCCAACCGGCATCGACGAGCATCTCGGCAACAGCAAGTTCTTGAGCAGCAGAAGCGCTCATTCGTTGAAAGGTCATAAGTTTTTGCAGTGCCATCATTGGCGTGACATGGCGTATGAGTTGATCGATCTCAGACTCAGTCGGTCTGCGTTCCTGATCAAGCCAAGACGTTATGGATCGGTCACGCCATTCGTCAAACGCAGCAGCGACAGCCTCCGCTTTTGCAGTCGTTATCCCTGATCCCGAATTTTCAGCCGACGTACTATATTGCTTGCAGATATGTTCGAACTGCGCCTGACTTTTTGGCGGCGTTGTTAGATAACGTAGAAGAACCGAAGACCGGCCGGAACGCTTCAAAGCAGTTTCAATTGCCAGTAAAAAATCTGTTCCCTCAAGTGCTGTTTCGATAGTTTGATGAGAACTTTTAACAAACTGCTCCCAATCAGAAGCGCCTTTGGAAGCGGATAAATTTGATTTGTAGAGTTCTAGGGCGTGGGCTGTTTGCTCACGATGATAGCATTCAATCTCTGGAGATACCGACACTAAGCAGCTTTCGCCTTCCTGCGAGCAGGCGCGGCCAAACGGGAATCACCATTTCGCCGATGCTCACGTATCGTATAATCGATTGCAGCTTGAAGACGTGCAGGCAAGGTGCTGACATTACCCGCTCCAATGTCTGAAGCGATGGGTGCATTGATTACATGCGCCCGAAGTGTTTCACCAATCCGCTCTGCCAACAGCGGCGGTACTGCGTTTCCAATCTGCCGATATTGATCGACGCGCTTTCCAGCGAAAATCCAGTCCGCAGGGAATGTCTGTAGTGCGGCGCACTCGCGCGGCGAAAGCCGCCGCAGACCATGGATTGGATCACGAATCCAATCTTGCTGGGCATTAGCCGTGACCGTTCTCGCTGGACGCTTCAGATCAGCAACGAATGCACCTTGCTTATAACCCCAATGCCCCCCCGGTCGGGTCGTTTCGCGCTTTCCCGGACTTTTGACGCCCGAACCAGCAGGAATCTGTTCGAGTTCCACCGCCAGTTTTCCAGAGGGGCGGATGATCTCGTCGGCTTCAATCGGCGATATGGCTGCCAAGGCGTCGGCCATCGATACCCAAGCCGTGTGGCCCGAATGGGCGCCGTCGCTATGCGATGCCGTCGGCATGGGCGGCTCATCGCCGAAGCGGTAGCCGATCAGAACCACCCGCACCCGTCGTTGGGGTGCGCCGTAATCGGCCGCATTGAATAGTTCGACTCGCGTCTGCCAGCCGGCGCTGAATAGGGCCTGACGGATAGCTGCGAGTGCGCTGCCTGGAACGCCATCCGACCCGCGAGCAGTGATCAGTCCCCGCACGTTTTCGAACAGAAGCCAGCGGACGTCTAACTCCTTCGCAACGCGGAGGTAGTCTTCGAACAGTCGTCCGCGTGGGTCGTTGAAGCCGAGTTGATGGCCTGCGCTACTCCAAGATTGGCAGGGCGGACCGCCTGCCAGCAAGGCGATATCTCCACGACGCTTGCCAATTTCAGACAGCATCTCATCGCCCGTCAGATCGCGAATGTCCGCCTGTCTGATGGCGCAGCCGCTGTGATGACGCCTAGCAGCAGCATTGAGCTTAAGCGTTTCGATCGCGTTCTTGTCGAAATCGGTCGCGTAAAGGCAGTCCCATCCGGCACGTTGAAGCCCAATGTCTAGGCCGCCTGCGCCCGAAAAAACTGAGACAAAGTCGGTCATGCTGCGCCCCAATCGTGTCTCACGAATAACGTCATGCGAAGGTTAATGAGCCTTAAAGTTACCAGGAACATAAGCGGAACACAACAATTCAGTTTCACGTATTGAGTGTAGCAGTTTCTCCTTACGGGGATTCGAACGGCCTTGCTCCTTACAAACCCGCCGACCTCACCGTCCCCTTACCCCTGTACTTTTTTCCGTAATGAAGTGCCCGCCCTGTTTGCCCTTGATCTCAACGACCCACAGTTCGAGGTCATCCCCCCGCTAGCGAGCGATGTAGGCGTTCAGTTCACTTTCGCTGTCCGAGGTCACCGGCTGGATACACAGCCGGTGACCTCGGTCTGAAGGCTTGGGTGTAGAGGCGCGCGGGTCGAGGCGTCATAGGCCTCGACGATAACCAAGCCTGCGCAACTGTCGCCCGATCCGACCGCGATCGAGGAGCGCTGACGCGCCGTCAGTGCGCGCCGTTCAACTGCTCGAACACGGCCTCATAGCCGTTCGCCTCGGCGAAGCGCAGGGGCTTGACCCGTTCGACCAGGATTTCGCCGCGCGGGGTTTCGCCGCGTTCGATCAGGCCGATCACCTCGGCGGTGAAGTCGGCGAGGGGCATGTAGGCGGGGTTGTCCGCATGGCCCGGCATCAGGTCGGTGGCCACGCCGGGCGGCGCCAGTTCCAGAACCTCGACGCCGGTGTCGCGCAACTGATGACGCAGCGACTGGGTCCAGGAATGGATCGCCGCCTTGGTCGCATTGTAGGTCGGGGTCGCCGTCAGCGGGATGAAGGCCAGGCCCGAGGTCACCGTCATGATCGTCGCCTCGGGTTGCGCCGTCAGGTGCGGCAGAAGCGCGGCGGTCAGGCGGATGGGCCCCAGCAGGTTGGTGGTGATGGTCGCTTCGGCGGTCGCCAGGTCGAAGGGCTGGGCCTTGATGTCCTCCAGCTTCATGATGCCGGCGTTCAGGATGACGGCGTTCAGTCCGGGGTGATCCTTGACCACCTGCACGCCGAAGGCGGCGATGGCGGCGGCGTCATCCACATCCAGCGTCGCCCACGCCATGCCGGGATTGGCGGCGGCCGTTTCCTTCAGCACGGCCTCGCGACGGCCGGTGATGATGATCTGATTGCCGCGCGCGTGCAGCGTTTCGGCCAGGGCCCGGCCGATGCCGGTGCCGCCGCCGGTGATCAGTATGGTGTTGCCGGTGATCTTCATTCGGGCGCCTTTCAGGGGTGCGTTAGCGATGGCGATGAACTATGGCTTACGCTCTCCATTAGAAAGTAGGCACCAGGAACTGCCATACTTACCCAGGCGAAAGATTTGGACATGACGGCCGTTCCGCCCGCAAGAATTTCTCATCCCGAGACCGGCGAATGCGCCGACCCTCGCGTCGAGGCTCTGGTCAACGACGTGATCGGCCGGGTGGCGGACAAGTGGACGATGCTGATCCTGGAGGTCCTGGCCGAACACGGCGAGCAGCGCTTCACCCGCGTCGGCGAGCTGGTCGGCGGCATCAGCCAGAAGATGCTGACCCAGACCCTGCGCCAGATGGAGCGCGACGGCCTGGTGATCCGCACCGTCCACCCGGTCATCCCGCCCAAGGTCGAATACCGCCTGACCGACCTGGGCGTCACCCTGGCCGAGGCCTTCTGCGGCGTCTGGACCTGGGCCGAGAAGAACATCGACCGCATCGAGACGGCGCGGGCCGCGTTCGATGGGCGCAAGGGGTAGACGCCGCCGCCGCCGAACCCGGCAGCCTTGCCATAAGCTCGGCGCACCCCCTAATGGGCCCAACGTCGCGTGGCCGCGCGGCAAGTGCGTCCGCAGCTTCGGGCGCGCGTTTTGAAGGCTCTCGATAATCAATGACCAAGACCGCCGATGATCTGAAGCCGCTTCTCTGGGAGCCCCGGAACCTGGTGCGCGCCATCAAGGCCGCCGGCGTCACCCTGTGGTCCTGGAACGTCGATACCGACGCTCTGGCGATGGACGACGCCGCCTACGACCTGTGGGGCATTCCTCATCGCAAGGATGTGTGTTTCGAGGATCTGTCCGCCCATATCCATCCGGCGGATCGCGACCGGGTGCGTGCGGCCTTCAATGCGACCCGCTCGCTGGTCGGTCCCTATGAGATCGATTTCCGGATCATGATCGGCGACGAGCTGAAGTGGATTTCGGCCCGCGGTCAGGGCGACGATTTCGGCATCGTCAACCGGCTGATGTTCGGCATCTTCATCGACGTCACCGATCGCAAACAGGCCGAGGAAGGCCGCGAGCTTCTGGCCGGCGAGATGAGCCACCGGGTCAAGAACCTGCTGACCATCGCCTCGGGCCTGGCCAAGATCACCTCGCGCTCGACCACCAGCACAAAGGAGATGGCCGACGAACTGACCCTCAGGCTGACCGCCCTGGGGCGCGCGCACGACCTGGTCCGACCGGTGCCGGGACAGACCGAAGCCCCCTCGGCCCTGCTGGGCGACCTGCTGTCCGTGCTGCTGGCGCCCTACGACGATCTGGGCGCCTTCACTGGGCGCATACGGGTGTCCGTGCCGCGCACGAGCGTCGGCGAAACCTCCATCACCATCGTGGCGCTGGTGGTGCACGAACTGGCGACCAACTCGCTGAAATACGGGGCGCTGTCGTCCGATACAGGCACGCTGGACGTCTCCTGCTCGGCCCAGGACGAGGCGATCACCCTGGTGTGGACCGAATGCGGCGGACCCAAGGTCGAGGCGCCGACGGGGACCATGGGCTATGGCAGCAAGCTGGTCGAGCGCAGCGTCATTGGCCACCTTCGCGGGTCCATCGAATATGACTGGGCGGAAGAGGGGCTGATCGTGACGCTGAAGGTCAATCCCGCACGCCTCGCCACCTAGGCCTGCACCTTCTCCGTGATGAAATGCCGGCCCTGTTTGTCCTCGATCTCGACGACCCACAGGTCGGGGTCGTAGCCGCGTTGGCGGGCGATGTAGGCGTCCAGTTCGCTTTCGCTGTCGGAGGTCACCGGCTGGATCCACAGGCGGTCGCCGTGGGTTCCGAAGGCCTCGGTGTAGAGGCGGGCGGTGCGGTTGGAGGTGTCATAGGCCTTGACGATGACCGAGCCGGCGCGGTCGTCGCCCTTGGCGACCACGGTCGCATAGGCGCCCTCGATCTGGGCGCGGCGGATCAGGGCGCTGACCCACAGGTCGCTGGAAAGAAGCAATTCGCTAACCCTGCTCGAACACGGAACCCCAACCCTGGCGGGCTAGGGTGGCGGCATGAGGATAGGCCTTTCCCCCCGGCGCGCCAGAGCCTTGATGTCCGCCGTGCTGATCGCGGCGACGCCTGTCGTCGCGCTCGCCGCGCCGCAGGACCGCTTCTATGAGCGCAGCTTCGTGCTGGCCGCCAACGACCGCTGCGGACTGTTCGAACCGCAACTGACCGCCGCCCTGACCGCCGCCGCCTATCAGGCGCGGGGCGCGGCCCTGCGCGCGGGCGCCAACGACCGGCAGCTGGCCGAGACGGCGCAGCGGGCGCGGGCGCGGGCGGGATCGACGCCCTGCGGCTCGGCCGATTTGAAGACGGTCAGCGGCCGGGTTCAGACCGCCTTTTCCGGCTGGTCGCGCGTGACGAAGATGCAGTTTCCCGGCGAGCGCACAGGCTGGAGCGCGGACCGCGCCGCCTATGCCCGCCCGACCTGGCGGCTGATGCAGGCGACCGTGACCGGCGCCTCGCCGGTGCGGTTCGGCGTCGTGGGCGGCATGGACCGGCCCGATCAACTGGCGGCCGTGGTGTCCTGGCAGGGGCGCTCGCGTCCGACCGGGGTGCGGGTGGTGATGCGCGACCACACGGTGGCGCCCCGTCCATGGCTGGCGCACGACCTGCCGCCGGTCGCCCAGCGCCGCGCCTTTTGGGCCGCCGGGGTGACCAGCGCCGACGCCATGCTGCTGTCCGAAGGCCGTCCGGCCGGTCAGGCCTGGCTGTTCCCCGCCGCCGCCGCCGACACGCTGTCGGCGCTGGACCCGCGCGAGGTCTTCACCGTCGAATTCCTGTTCCGCGACGGCAGCATCGCCCGCTCCACCTTCGAGGCCGGGGATTTTGCGGCCGGTAGGGCGTTCCTGGCGATGGGGCAGGTTTAGGGTGTGTTCGTCCCGTCACTGAAGCCGGCTCAGCCCGCTTCAGGCATGATGCTAACGCAGTTGGTGATGACGAGCAGCCATAGCTGCGATCGCGCAGTCATAGGCCGCTCCTTCCCAAACCGCAGGCCTGATATCGTCAGGCCGCAACGCCAATGCCAGTGCCAAGTTTGTGGTGTAGCGGGGCGCAAGCTGCCGGTCCCTTGATCCGGGGTGACAAACGTAAACGACTTTCTCCCCCTTAAGCCGCTCGTACATTAAGGAGGCAGTCTGACCGGTTTCGATGATCGATATTAGGTGACAGATCGCGCCGTCTGCGTCTGGTCCCGGCTTGCTTTGCTGCAAGTGGACTTGGAGGATTCGCCGATACAGTTTCTCGACCGAGCGTTGATCGCGGCGCTCGTAAAGTTCATCAAGCCACTCTGCCGCGCCGTTGGCGCAATGCTCAAAAGGCCAATCACATGCGCCGAGAGTTGGGATTGCACGAATGACTGCAGCTCGTGCCGCAGCAGTGCCGTCAAACCACTCTCCCTCTATCGCGTGATCCATCAGGCTGAGATGGATCGCCTCTTCTAAGTGCCCCTGTTTCTCCAGCACTGCGACGATGGCGATAGCGCATCGTTCGTTGCTTTGTAGGTTCTTGCGGCGAAGCTCAGGATTAAGGCTGCGCCCTATTTTGATCAGCCCAAACTCGTTCTGCATCACGTAGAGAGCTTGAGAATCTGGCTGGGTCATTCCTTGCTCCCTCTAACCCGAAAGCTGAGCCTGCAGCCGTCAAGCCTCGACCGTGACCGGCGCGATCTCGACAGCCTCGGCTTCTGACTCCACCACCATCACCGGCAGCCGGATCATCACCGCGGCGCCTTCGCCCAGGGTGCTGTCGATGGTCATGCGGCCGCCGTGCAGTTCGGTCAGGGAGCGGACCAGGGACAGGCCCAGGCCGGTGCCTTGCGCCTTTTGATCCGCGCCGCCGGCCTGTTCGAAGGGGCGGCCCAGGCGTTTGAGGTCTTGCGGGGCGATGCCGACGCCGGTGTCGGACACGACCAGGTCCAGATCCGGACCATCCGCGTCCAGGGTGATGGTGACCGAGCCGCCGGCGGGGGTGAACTTGACCGCATTGGACAGCAGGTTCAGCGCCATCTGCTTCAGGGCGCGAGCGTCGGCGCGCACCTTCACCGGCTCGGACGGCAGGACGGCGGCGAGGTCCACGCCCTTGTCGTCGGCCTGCAGCCGGACCAGGGCGACGGCGGCGGACACAGCGTCGCGGGCGTCGAAGGCCTCCATGACCAGCTGGTAGCGTTCGGCCTCGATCTTGGACAGGTCCAGCACGTCGTTGATCAGGTCCAGCAGGTGGCCGCCTGCCTGGTGGATGGCGTCGGCGTATCCGGCGTAGCGGTCGGGCAGGGGGCCGAACAGCTTCTGGCGCATGATGTCCGCAAAGCCGATGACGGCGTTCAGGGGGGTGCGCAGCTCGTGGCTCATGTTGGCCAGGAAGCGGGTCTTGCCGGCGGACTGGGCCTCGGCCTCGACGCGGGCGGTCTCAAGGCCCAGCTCGCGGGCGAACTGGGCTGTGCCGTCGAAGGCCTGGGCGATCAGGCGAGGGTGATCGCCGTCGTTGTGGAACGGCCCCAGGATCATGACCACCCGGCGGTCCAGGGCGATGCGCGGGGTGAATTGGACCTCGACCTGTTGGCCCGACAGGGCGCGGGCAAGCGCAGCGGACACGGCCGGGCGGTCCGGCGCATGGACGACCGAGATCAGCCCCTGCTCGCTGAGCGCCAGCACCGACAGGGCGGGCGGCGGATTGCCCCAGGTCGCCACGGCGCGGCCGGACGGATCGAGCAGCAGGGTCAGGGCCGGCTGGTCTTCCAGGAGGGCGGCGATGCGGGCGGCCTCGTCTTCGGCGTCGGCGAGACGCCGCTGGCGTTCGCTCCAGGTCAGGCGCATGGCGGCGATGATGGCGCCCATGGCCAGCAGGCCCGATACGGCGGCCAGCAGCGGGGCTTGCGCCTCCGGCCCGTTCAGCCAGGTCGAGATCAGGCCCGACAGCAGCGGCAAGGCCACCGCAAAGGCGCCCAGCCGCGTCAGCCGGTCGGCGCCCGTCCTGCCGTGATCGAGGGCGATCCCGGCGGCCAGAGGCATCAGGATCAGCCCCGGCAAGGCCCCGGTCGCCCCGCCCGTCAGCCCCGCCGACGCCGTGGCGGCCAGCAGCCAGCCGGCCATGGTCGCGAACCGCAGGCCGGCGGTGTCGCGCACCATCAGCACCACGCCGAAGATGCCGGGGAAGGCCATGATCAGCAGGGCCGCCAGCGGCGCGTCCTTCAGCCCGTCCATCATCTGGGCCGCCAGGGCCGTCAGGCTGATCGCCACGGCCCAGATCGCGTGCCACAGGGCGACCAGCGGCGCGCCACTTTGATCGTGGGAGCGTCGGTCGTCCTGTAATCTGGTGTGGGCGTCGGATTTCAAGCAGCGGGCCGTTGTTCTGTCTGCGTCCAGACTAGTCCCCGCCTTGAGTCGGAGCGAGGCCGCTCCCCCGTAAGGCGAACCCCATCGCGGCGTTCACCATGAATATCGGGGGACAAAACGGCCGGTTGTCGTTAACGGCCCGGCGGCCTATCTGGCGGCCATGAGCGCGCGCACCCCTCCGACCGAGACCATTGACCAGACCCTGGCCGAACTGGCCGAGGATTTCGACCTGCTGGGCGATTGGGAGCAGCGGATCGAATATGTGATCGAACTGGGCAAGGGGCTGGCGCCGCTGGACGACGCCGACCGGCTCGAAGCCAACAAGGTGCCGGGCTGCGCCGCCCAGGTCTGGCTGGCCGTGAAGCCGACCGAGGATCGGCTCTGGTTCGCCGCCGACAGCGACAGCGCCCTGTCCAAGGGCAATATCGCCCTGCTGCTGAAACTCTATTCCGGCCGCACCCCGGCCGAGATCCTGGCCTTTGACGCGCGGGCGGCGCTGGATCGGCTGGGCCTGCCGTCGGCCCTGACGCGTCAGCGCGCCAACGGCCTGAACAGCATGGTCGGCCGCATCCGCGAGGCGGCCCTGGCTTAACGGCCTTGCCTCCGGCGGCCCGACGACCCACCATCGCGGGATGTGGACGAGGGACGCCGAATGGACCTGCTGAAGATCCTGCGCAGTTTCGAGGATTTTCTCTTCGAGGCCGTCAGCTGGCTGGTCTTCTATCCTTTGACCCTGTGGCGGATCCTGCGCGGGCCGCTGGCGGCGATGGACTATTCTGACCGCGAGCAGAGCGACAGCGAGGAGCATCGCTACGACGACGCGCTCAGCCCGCCCCTGTTCCTGCTGGCGACCGTCGTCCTGGCCAATCTGATCGGCATGGCCCTGCATGTGCCGCCGCCGCCTGAGGTCTCGACGGTGACCAGGACGCTGTTCGCCTCGCAACAGAACCTGATCCTGTTCCGCTCCCTGGCCTTCAGCCTGATTCCGCTGGTCGCCGCCGTGACCCTGTTGCGTCACGAGAAGAAGCGGATCAGCCGCGAGACCCTGCGCCCGCCCTTCTATGCCCAATGCTATCTGGCGGCCGTCTGCGCCGCCTTCGTCTCGATAGGGGGCTCCATCTTCCAGAGGCCCGAACTGCCCAACGCCGTCGGCGCCGCGATCATGATCGGCGGAACGTGCTGGTTCCTGTTCGTGCAGTCGCACTGGTTCGCGCGGCGACTGAACGTCTCCGTCGGCAAGGGGGCCAGGATAGCGGTCCTGGCCCTCGTGCGGGCGCTGATCTACCTGCAGGCGATCCTGATCCCCATCGCCTTGATCTGACGCCTCAGCCGGGGTCCATCGAGCGCACGTCGCCGGAGGCCGAGACGGTGCAGCGCGAACGATACGAGCCGGTCGCCATCGTCAGCTCGAAATCGCCGCGTCCCAGGTCGCGCACCCCGATGGGCACGCTGGAGCCATAGGGGCGGTTCTGGAACTCGTCGGCGCGGCGCGAGCAGGCCTGACGCGCCGCATAGGGGGCGTTCTGCACCCAGCCGCTGTTGGCGTGGCGGCGGTTCTGACCCTCGTCCTCGCCGGCCAGGAAGCCTTCGTGATAGCCCTCGGTCTCGTGATTGGCGTCATAGTCGGCGCCGTGCAGGGCCGCCTCGTAGCCGCGCTGATATTCCCGGTCGTGGTCGGCGTCAGCGTCGCGGTGGCGGTTGTTGTGGGCGGCGATGGCGGCGGCGAGGCCCACGATGGCGACCCCGGCCGCGATGGCCGTCGCATTTGAGCTGTTCGAGCCGCCCGATCCGCACTCGCTGCGGCCCGCCTGGTTGATCGAGGCGTAGCGGCCGTCGCGCGTCATGATCGACACGCAGTCGTTGCCGTTCCGCCAGTAAGTCATGCGTCCGTCGCCGACGACCTCGGACCGATCCGTGGCCTGATAGCCGCGCCGGTTCAGCTCGCCCTCGGCCTGACCGGCGCGTGCGCCCACGAGGTCTCTGAGCGCAGAGGGCGTCTGGGCCGACGCCGGCAGCGCCGTCGCCAGCATCAGGGTGGACAGGGCGCAGGCCAGGGGACGGGACATGGGACGATCTCCGATTGTCAGGACATGCCGCAAACGATGCCACGACCGATTTGGTTTCGAAAATCCTCGTTATGGTTAAGCGCGATTTTTTGGGTGCAATCTGTGCACTTCGTCTCAAATCAGCCGATCCCGTAATGGTCGGCCAGAGCCTGGAGCGCCTGTTTCAGCACCGTCTTGCCCTGACGGCGGCGCAGGCCCAGGCCAGTTTCGGCCAGTTGCAGGCTGTCGCCGTGGATGCAGATGCGGGTCAGGATGGGGCGCAGGCGCGGACCGACGGCGGTCAAGGCACCCTCGACGCGGCGGCCGGCCGACAGGGCGCGGTCGGTGGGCTCCATCCGGGCGGAGGTGCCCGATCCGCTGTGGGGCAGGGCGTCCCAGCGCATGGTCAGGGACGGGCCCTTCATCGCCTGTTCGGCCTCGCGACGCAGACGCTCGCCCGCGGCGGCCTCTGCCGGGGTGAGCCAGGGCCGGCCCGAGGCGTCCTTGCGCCGCGCCAGCCAGGCGATGGGGCTTTCGCCCAGATTGGCGCGGCAGCGCACGATGCGGCCGTCGGCCTGGATCACGTCCCGCTCGCCCGCGACGAAGCCGGGGCGGCCGGGGGGAGGGGGCGCGGTTTCGTCCGCCGTCGTTCTTGCCGTCCAGCCGCCGCCCGGTCGCGCGCGCAGGCCGGGCTGATCGACCAGGGCGCGGAACTCGGCCTCGGTCAGGGTCAGGCTGATGCGGCTGCGCCGATCCGCCGACAGGCGCAGCACATAGACGCCGCCGTCCGCGCCCAGCCAGGCGCCGGGCCGCGCCATCAGGCCGCGTGCGCGTTCCAGCAGCCGGCTCATTGGACCAGGTCCAGGCGCGGGGTCTGGTACAGGCCCTGGATACAGGTCTCCAGCTCGTTCAGCAGGTCGTCGACGGGACGCCGTTCGCGCTCGTCCTCGACCCAGCGGCAGGCGGTCCCGACGCTGGCGCGATTGACGCCGAAGACGTGGCTGACCCGCTCCAGCGTCCAGCCGAAGGCGACGTGCGACAGATACATGGCCAGCCAGCGCGGCCGGGCGGCGCGCGGGTGCATCCGGCCCCCGCCGATCATCTGCGACGGCTGCGCGCCGGTGCGCGCCGCGACCAGATGGATGGCCAGCCCCGCCTTGACCCGGTCCTCCTCGCTGACCGGCACCCTGTAGTCCTCCATGGCGAAACCCTCCCGCTCTCGAAATCGATGACGACAGCATAGAGGGCCGCCGACCTTGAGATAGGAATAAAGTCCTACTGCACGTCAAAACCGGACGTGACGCCTTGCCCGCCTTGAGGTTGTGCAGGCGACCCTATGTCGGATGTCGGCGGATGGAGGGGACAAAGCGAGGGGGCATGCGGCGGCGAGCTGCGCAACATGGTTAATAAATTTCGAATCGTTGACTCCGGCCACTCGACGGCGATTCGCAAATCAGCCTAGATTCGACTCAATCGGATGGCGTTAACCCTTCTTAAGGTTTTCACGTCTTAACTTGCGAACAAGGTTACCCAGACGTTCGTCGGGGTGGTTACCGCAAAGCTTTTGCCTGGAGGGGCACGTATGCGCGTCCTGTTGATTGAAGACGATCACGCAACCGCCCAAAGCATCGAACTGATGCTGAAGTCGGAAGGCTTCAACGTCTATACGACGGACCTGGGCGAAGAAGGCATCGATCTGGGCAAGATCTATGACTACGACCTCATTCTGCTTGACCTGAACCTGCCGGACATGAGCGGCCTGGAAGTCCTGCGCCAGCTGCGCGTCGGCAAGGTCAACACCCCGGTCATGATCCTGTCGGGCAGCCACGAGATCGAGACCAAGGTCAAGACCTTCGGCGGCGGCGCCGACGACTATATGACCAAGCCCTTCCACAAGGACGAGCTGATCGCGCGCACCCACGCCGTGGTCCGTCGCTCCAAGGGTCACGCCCAGGCGATCATCCACACCGGCGAGATCGCCGTGAACCTGGACGCCAAGACGGTCGAGGTGAACGGTCACCGCGTTCACCTGACGGGCAAGGAATACCAGATGCTGGAGCTGCTCTCGCTCCGCAAGGGCACGACCCTGACCAAGGAAATGTTCCTGAACCACCTGTACGGCGGCATGGACGAGCCCGAGCTGAAGATCATCGACGTCTTCATCTGCAAGCTGCGCAAGAAGCTGGCCACCGCCGCCGACGGCAAACATTACATCGAGACCGTCTGGGGTCGCGGCTACGTCCTGCGCGACCCGTCCGAAAGCGTCGTCACCGTCGCCGCCTGATCGATCTTCGATCCACTGATTTCGAAACGCCCGCCGGCGACGGCGGGCGTTTTGCGTTTCTCCCTCCCCTTCATGGGGGAGGGGCGATCGCGTAGCGATCGGGGTGGGGCCCGAAAGGGCGAGAGCGAGGTTCTGACGGCCCCACCCGGGCTCCGCTCCGCTTCGCCGTCCCTCCCCATGAAGGGGAGGGAGATTATCCCGCGAACCCCGCCGCCATGGCCGCCGCCATCGGATTGGGGCGGCCGAAGCTGTCGAAGGGCAGGGGCTTGTCCTTGCCGTCGTCCTTGTCGCCCTGGCGATACCAGCTGTCGGTGTCGCGCAGGCCCCAGGCCGTGAAGGCGAACTGCTGGGCCTTGGGCAGGGCGGCGAAGGCCGAGGCCAGTTCGGTGACGCGCGCCCCTTGGGCGGCGATCCGGTCGGCTTGGCTGCGCAGATCCAGCCGGTTCTCGGTGCGCAGGGTGCAGTCCAGTTCCGACACATGGATCGGCAGGCCGAGCTGGGCGACCTCGCGCATATAGGCGGCGATGACGCCCTCGGGGATGTCGATCCACAGGTGGGATTGCAGGCCCAGCCCTTGCAGCGGGCAGCCGGCCTTCAGCAGGCGCTCGACCAGTTTCAGGAACTGCGCACCCTTGGCCGGGACGCTTTCCTGATTGTATTCGTTCAGGAAGAGGACGGCCTCGGGATCTGCGATCCGGGCCTTTTCGAAAGCGCGCAGGATATAGCCGTCCTGGCCATAGCGCTGTGACCAGTGGCAGTCGCGCATGGCCGAGCCGTCGTCCAGGATCGGCTCGTTGACCACGTCCCAGCTGCGGACCTTGCCGCGATAGCGACCGGCGACCGTGGCGATATAGCCGTCGAAGGCGCGGTCGAAGGCGGCGTTATCCAGACCGGCGAACGCCTCCTGACCCTGCGAATACCAGATCAGGGTGTGGCCGTGCATCGCCATGCCGTTGGATTGGGCGAAGGCGGCGATGCGGTCGGTGCGGTCGAAGTTGGGGCGGCCCAGGCCATTGGCCAGGATGTATTCCATCTTCATCTCCCACTCGGGCGTGAGCTGGGAGACGTTGGCGCGGGCAAGCGTGACCCAGTCGGGGTCGTCGATCTGCATCGCCTTGATCGCCGTGCCGAACGGGGCGGGGGCGATGGATTTCAGTGGGGGGACGTTCGGCGGGGTGGGTTCGGCCGAGGCGAAGCGGTCGCAGGCGGCCAAGTTGCTCAAGGAAAGGGCGATGGGGGCGGCGAGCGACGAGGCGAGGAGGGTGCGGCGGGTCGGCGTCATGCCTCTCCCTCCCCTTCATGGGGGGGGACGACGAAGCGGAGCGAAGCCAGGATGGGGCGGTCAGAACCGCGCTCGCGCCCTTTCGGGCCCCACCCCGATCGCTGCGCGATCACCCCTCCCCATGAAGGGGAGGGAGATTTTTGCATGTCAGACCGCACGTTTCCGCAGGCCCAGCTCGTCGAAGGCGGCGGTTTCGCGTTTGGCGATGGCGACCAGTTGGGTCAGGCGGGTGGTCTCGGCGACGTGTTCGAACTTCTTCAGCTCTTCGAAGGCGCCGGTCAGGGCGTCGCGGGCGCCGGCTTCCTCGGCGTCCAGCACCGTCAGGTCGCCCTCGGCCTTGGCCTTGCGGGATTTCCAGCCGTTCAGATAGGCGCCCAGCATCATTCCGGCCTCGGCGTCCATGCGGGCGCGGTCGCGTTCGTTCTGAGCCTCGGCGTCCAGGACGGCGATGCGGATCTCGGCGTTGGCGCGGCGTTCGGTGATCTCGGCCAGGCGCTTCTGCAGCGTTTCGACCTCGTAGTTGGAAATGCGGATCAGGGATTGGGCCCAAGCGGTCATTTAAATCATTACTCCCTGATCATGCCTTGATTGAGGATGTGCTCCAGCCGGGTAAAGGAATCGGAAAGACGGGTGTGATCGTCCTTGTCCTGTCCCAGGAAATCTTCCAGCGCGGGGTTCAGCGCGATGGCGCGGTCCACGATGGGGTCGGCGCCGGTGCGATAGGCGCCGATCTTGATCAGCTCTTCCATATTGGCATAGGCCGACAGGCACTGGCGGGCACGCTTGTTCAACTCGCGCTCGGGCGGGGTCTGGCAGGCGGGCATGGTGCGGCTGACCGACTTCAGCACGTCGATGGCGGGGAAGCGGCCGCGTTCGGCGATCTTGCGGTCCATGACGATGTGGCCGTCGAGGATACCGCGCACGGCGTCGGCGATGGGCTCGTCATGGTCGCCGCCGTCCACCAGGACGGTGAACAGGGCGGTGATGGGCGCCGCCGTCGTGCCGTCGGGCCGCACCGGACCCGGCCCGGCGCGCTCCAGCAGTTTGGGCAGTTCGGTGAAGACGGTGGGGGTGTAGCCCTTGGTGGTCGGCGGTTCGCCGGCGGCCAGGCCGATCTCGCGCTGGGCCATCGCGAAGCGGGTGACGCTGTCCATCAGGCACAGCACCTCCAGGTCCTGGTCGCGCAGATATTCGGCGATGGCCATGGTCATATAGGCCGACTGGCGGCGTTTCAGGGCCGGCTCGTCCGAGGTGGCGACCACGACGATGGCGCGTTTCAGCCCCTCTTCGCCCAGGGTCTCTTCGACGAACTCGCGCACCTCGCGGCCGCGTTCGCCGATCAGGCCGACGACGACGGCGTCGCAGGTCGCCTGTTTGGCCAGCATCGACAGCAGCACGGACTTGCCCACGCCCGAACCGGCGAAGATGCCCAGGCGCTGGCCCCGGCAGGTGGTGGTGAAGACGTCCATGGCCCGCACGCCCAGGTCCAGACGCTCGCCCACCCGACCGCGCGAATGGGCGGGCGGCGGCGGGGCGCGCAGGGGGTAGGGGGCAGGGCCCTGAGGCAGCGGACCCTTGCCGTCGATCGGCTGGCCGAAGGCGTCGATGATCCGGCCCAGCCAGGCGGTGGTCGGGCGCACGCTGGCGGCCTGGTCGATGATGCGGATGTCGGCGCCGGGGGCCACGCCCTCGACCGGGCCGAACGGCATCAGCAGGGCTTTGGAATCGCGAAAGCCGACGACCTCGGCCGGCAGGGGGGAATGACCGCGTCGGCTGATCTCGGCGCGGGCGCCGACGGCGAGGCGCGACAGGCCGCCGCGCGACTCGATCAGCAGGCCGGACACGCCCGCGACCTTGCCGGTGACGACCAGCGGATCGATCGCTTCGACGGCGGCGACGAGATTGCGCAAAAACAGACCCCAGGAACAGGGGTTGAGAGATGCGCCATCGTGGTTAACGAGCGGTGAAGCCGGCTTTGAATGCAGTGCACAAAAGGGTGGTTTTTGCGTCTCGCTTGCAACTCAAGCGAGAAACGGTTTGGCAACCAATTAGGATGTTAATCTTGCAACCGAGGCGGGCGGGGCCGGCCGATTGCGAAGAGGTTGTGCCTATGTTCGCGCGTAAACCTAAATCATCGGATTTGCATAACCGGCTGATCGACCTGGACGGCAAGATGGCCGCCATCGGCCGGTCCCAGGCGGTCATCGAGTTCAATCTGGACGGCACGATCATCGACGCCAACCAGAACTTCATGGACACGATGGGCTACACGCTGGAGGAAATCCGCGGCGTCCATCACCGTCTGTTCGTGGACCCGGAAAGGGTGGCGTCGCCTGACTACGCGGCCTTCTGGCGGGATCTTAACGCGGGCCAGTTTCTGGCGCGCAAGTTCCGGCGGCTGGCCAAGGGCGGACGCGAGGTCTGGTTGCAGGCCTCCTACAACCCGGTCTTCGGTCCCGACGGGCGGCCCACGAAAGTCATCAAGCTGGCCATCGACATCACGGCCGAGGAGCAGGAGGCCGCACGCCGCGAGACGCAGCGGATCGAGGCGGAGCAGGCGCAGAACCTGCTGGTAGAGGCCCTGGCCGGCGCCCTGGCGCGGCTGTCGGCGGGCGACCTGACGGCGCGGATCGATGCGCCGGTGCAGGGCGCGCATATCCGGGTGCGCGACGACTATAACGCCGCCGTCGAAAGCCTGCGTCAGACCCTGGGTCAGGCGTTGCAGGCCGTTGCGGGCCTGAGGGGCGGGGTCAGCGAAATCTCCAGTGCGTCCGACGACCTGTCGCGCCGCACCGAACAACAGGCCGCCAGCCTGGAAGAGACGGCGGCGGCGCTGGACCAGATCACCGCCACGGTGAAACGCAGCGCGGACGGCGCCAGACAGGCCTCATCGGCCGCCGTGGGCGCACGAGCCGAGGCCGACCGCTCGGGCGAAGTGGTGCGCCAGGCCATTGCGGCGATGGACGGCATCAAGCGCAGCTCGACCCAGATCAGCGACATCATCGGCGTTATCGACGAGATCGCCTTCCAGACCAATCTGCTGGCCTTGAACGCCGGGGTCGAGGCGGCGCGGGCGGGCGATATGGGACGGGGTTTCGCGGTGGTGGCGTCCGAGGTGCGGGCGCTGGCCCAGCGCTCGGCCGAGGCGGCCAAACAGATCAAGACCCTGATCACCACCTCGGGCCAGGAGGTGGCGCAAGGGGTGAACCTGGTCAACGAGACGGGGGCGGCCCTGTCGGCCATCGCGGTCAAGGTGGCGGAGATGGACGCCCTGATCTCCGAAATCGCGGCCTCCGCCCAGGAACAGGCGACGGGCCTGGGCGAGGTCAACAGCGCCGTCAATCAGATGGATCAGGTGACGCAGCAGAACGCCGCCATGGTCGAGGAAACCACGGCCGCCGCCATGAGCCTGAAGACCGAGACCGAGCAGTTGGCCCAACTGGTCGAGCGGTTCGATACCGGCGAGGCGCCGGTTCAGACGCGGGTTCACGACCTGTCGCAGGGGGGCGGTCCGGTTCCCCTAGCCCGCGAACGCGCCCGCATCCGCGCCTATGCGGGAGGCGGGGTTGCGGCGTCGGGGTGGGAGGAGTTCTGACCTCCCCAACTCCGCTCATCCCCGCGAAAGCGGGGACCCAGTTCTTTCGCGGGGGCCGGGTGCGTGGGATCAGCGAATTGACCGGACTTGAGCGGTCAAACGCCCAAAGCGCTGGGTCCCCGCTTTCGCGGGGATGAGCGGAAGAGAAAAGTCTAAACCGGCTCCGGCCCCACCTTCGGTTCCCGCGTCGTCGCGATTGCGCCGACCGAGGCGACGACGATGGCGGCGATGGCGAGCCATTGCTGGCCGGTCAGGTGCTCGTGCAGGATCAAGAGGCCGGCCAGGGCGCCGACGGCCGGTTCGGCGCTGAGCACGACGCCGAAGGTGCGTTTGGGGATGCTGCGCAGGGCGACCATCTCCAGCGAATAGGGCAGGGCGCTGGAGAAGATCGCGACCGCCACGCCGGCCAGGATGATGGCCGGGTTCAGCAAGGCCGCGCCCGCATGGGCCACGCCGAACGGCACGACGACGAACGCCGCGACAGTCATGCCGAGCGCCACCGACTGTCCCGCGTGGATGTGCGACAGCCGCTTGCCGAACACGATGTAGAGCGCCCAGCACAGGCCGGCGACGGCGGCCAGGGCCATGCCCACAGGATCCAGCGCCCCGGCGCCGGCCTTCAACGGCAACAGCAGGCCTAGCCCCACGACCGCAAAGCCGATGCAGACGAAATGGATCGGCTTCCTCGAATGGATCAGGGCCAGGGTCAGCGGCCCCATGAACTCGATGGCGATGGCCAGGCCCAGCGGAATGGTGCGCAGCGACATGTAGAAGCTGAGGTTCATCGCCCCCAGCACGACGCCGTAAAGGGCGATGGCGCCCAGGTCCGCGCGGGCCAGCCGGAACCGCCACGGCCGGAACACCGCGACCAGCACAAGGGCCGAAATCCCGACGCGATAGGCCGAGGTCCCCTCCGCCCCGATGATCGGGAACAGGGTCTTGGCGAAGGAGGTGCCGCCCGCCAGCGTCACCATGCCCGCGAACAGCGCCAGATAGGGGATCAGGCGCATCGCCAAGGGGGAGGTCAGGTGCTGTTTCAGGGCCACGGAAGTCATGGCGTAAAACTACTCTAATGCGGCTTGCGCTTCCCGGCGATTTTCCGCTTGAATGCGCCGGAAATCGTCGCGAAAGGCCATGCAATGACGAATTTCGTCACCCTCGACGATTTCGACCATCGGCTGCTGGCGCGGGTCCGGCGCAACAATCTGGAGCCGGCGCGGGTGACGGCCGAGGCGGTGGGCCTGTCGGAATCCGCCGTGCTGCGCCGGCTGCGTCGTCTGCGGGCGGAAGGGGTCATCGCCGCCGATGTCGCCGTGATCGATCCCGCCCGCGTCGAGCCGCGCATCGTCCTGCATGTCCAGGTCGAGATGAACACCCAGGACCGCAAGGTGATGGACGACTTTCAGCGCGCCATGAAGGCCAGTCCCGAGGTCCAGGGCGCCTGGGACGTGACCGGCGAGACCGACTATCTGCTGACGGTCGCCGTCCGCTCGATGCAGGACTACGAGGCGTTCGGCATCCGCGAACTGATCCCCGAAAAGGGCGTGCGCGGCTTCAAGAGCATGATCGTGATCCGCGAGGTGGTCGGCTTCGATCCAGCGCGCGCCGTGCTGGAGCGTTGAGGCCTCAGAACAGGGGCACGGTGACGCGCAACGAGACGACCACGACGTTGTCGGCGTCGCGCAGACCGCCGGGATTGCGGATCAACTGGATGTCAGGCTGGACGCCGAACCGGCCGATGGTGTCGGCATAGGTCAGTTCCAGTCCCTCTTCGTGGCGGCCGGGATTCAGGCCGGCGTCGGCGAAGTTGGCGCGCGCCTTGTCCGACAGCCATCCCTGGTGGAGGCCGAAAGACAGTTGACCCTCAGGCCGTGACGCGAAGATTTGACGCATCAGGACGCCGGCCTGCCAGCCGCCCTTGAAATCCGTCGTGTCGCCGTCCGAAAGGCCCAGGCGGGCGAAGGCGTCGATCTGGGGTCCGTCCGGGGCGGCGGCGCCGTAGATGCGGCCCTCGGCGAGCGCATAGGCGCCTTGGGCCCGGCTGTGGGCGGGGTCGCCGGCGGGGGTCAGGTCGCGGATGTCCTCCTGACGCTGATCATAGCGCCAGACGCCGAACGCATAGCGGACGGGGCCGCCGACGCCCGCCTCGGCGATGCCCAGCACGCCTTCGTCCAGGCTGGTGTCCACCCCGCCGTGGTCGCCCAGGGTCCGGGCGTCGGCGTTGATGACCGCGACCTGGCCGTACAGCGCCTCGCTGTCGCCCACGCGAAGCCGCGCCGCCAGAGACGACGACGGGAAGATGGCCGGGCCGTTGGGGCCGGTCGAGGCCAGTTCCGATCCTATGCCGAACGGCGGCGCGAGCAGCAGGCCGGACGCCTCGGTGGCGTAGAATTCGCTGTTGAGGTCGTACAGGCCCGCCAGAAGCGAGGCCGATCCGCCCAGGTCCTGTTCGATCCAGGCCTCGAACAGTCGCGCGCCCTGGGCGCCCACCTCGATGTTGTCGACGCCCTGCAGGGTGCCGGCGAGGGCGTTGGGCTCGCCGCCGCCGTTATAGAGGCCCGACACATGCAGCCGTGCACCACGCCAGCCGACGGCCTGTTCCAGGTCGCCGTCCAGCGCGACCAACAGATTGTCCAGGTAGCGGCCAGCGCGCGAGACGCCGCCCGAGACCACGCCGGAAACGTCGGCCGTGTACTCCGCCGAGACCGTCCAGGCTGGATCGGCGACGCGGGCATCAGCTGGTGCAGCGAGGAGGGCGAAGCCGAGCGCGAGCGCGGCGGAAAGATATGTCGTGGCTTTTGGCTTAGCGTTCTGCATGGCCGGGTCTCCCGTCTATCGGAAATCGTCGTAATCCGAAAAGGTGAAGATCGGCCTATCGGAAGGCCGGTCATGCCCGCCGCCACGAAAGCGAAGCCTTAACCATAATTCGGCTATCGACGTTCTCGACCTGTATCGGGAGTGCGATCATGATCTGGACCATAGGCAAGAAAGTCACGGCCACCGGCCTCGGCGTGCTGCTGCTCTCCGTCGGCACGGCAGGCGTCGGCCTGATGATGAACACCCAGTTGGGCGGCGCGCTGGATCGGGCGTCGGTATCGTCCGACATTCTGCGCAACCACATGCAGGCCGACATGATGCATGACGCCTTGCGGGCGGATGTGTTCGCGGCCTTGCTCTCGTCCGATCCTGCCAACGGCGTCGCCTTGGACGATGTTCGAGCAGCCCTGGCCGAACACCGCGCGATCTTCGAAAAATCGGTGGCGGACAACACCGCCCTGGTGACGGACCCTGAAATCAAGGCGGCCCTGGAGTCGGTGGACGCGCCCTTGACGACCTATGTCGAGGCGGCGGGGAATGTGATCGACGCCGCCGGGCGAGATACGGCTGAGGCGCAGCGGCTGATGCCCGACTTCCTGACCCAGTTCACGACGCTGGAGACCGCCATGGGTGCGGCGGCCGACAAGATCGAGGCCGAGGCCCTGCGCAATCACGACGCCGCAGAGGCGTCGGCGGCCAGTGGTCGAATGGTCATGATCGGGGCTGTGATCCTGAGCCTGCTGATCAGCCTGGGCCTGATCCTGGGCGGGACGCGCGGCGTGGTCGCGCCGATCCGGCGGTTGACCGCCGACCTGCGCGCCATGGCCCAGGGCAAGACCGAGGTGCAACTGAGCGAGGCGCGGCGAAAGGACGAGGTCGGCGACATCGCCCGCGCCGTGGTCGGCATTCAGGCGCTGATCGTCAAACGCGCCGAGGCCGAAGCGGCCCAGGCCGAACAGCAGCGCCTCAAGGAGGATGAGGACCGGATCGCTGGCGAGCACTCGCGTCAGGCCTCTGCTCGCGAGCAGGCCACGGTCGTCACCGGCCTGAGCCAGGGTCTGGAGGCGCTGGCCGCCGCCGATCTGACCTACCGGATCGTCCAGCCTTTCCCCGCCGCCTATGAGCAGCTGCGGTCGAACTTCAACGCCGCCCTGGACGGGCTTCAGGAGGCCATCGGCTCGATCGCCTTCAACGCCGGGGCCATCAACGCCGGCGCCGGAGAGATCGCCCAGGCCGCCGACGACCTGTCGCGCCGCACCGAACAGCAGGCCGCGTCTCTGGAGGAAACCGCCGCCGCCCTGGATCAGATCACCGCCACCGTGCGGGCGACCGCGGCGGGCGCCGTTCAGGCGGCTGGCGCCGTCCAGGCGGCCCGCGGCGACGCCGACAAGAGCGGCGACGTCGTTCGCGACGCCATCACGGCCATGGGCGAGATCGAACGGTCGTCCAACGAGATCGGCCAGATCATCGGCGTGATCGATGAGATCGCCTTCCAGACCAATCTGCTTGCCCTGAACGCCGGGGTCGAGGCCGCGCGGGCGGGCGACAGCGGGCGCGGCTTCGCCGTCGTCGCGTCCGAAGTCCGGGCGCTGGCGGAACGGTCGGCCCAGGCCGCCAAGGAGATCAAGTCCCTGATCACCCAGTCCGCCAATCAGGTCGGATCGGGCGTGCGTCTGGTCGGCGAAACCGGCGCGAGCCTGGAGCGGATCGCGGCCCATGTCGCCCAGATCGAAACCCTGGTGACGGACATCTCGGGTTCGGCGGCCGAACAGGCAACGGGCCTTCAGCAGGTCAACACGGCCGTCAACCAGATGGACCAGATGACCCAGCAGAACGCGGCCATGGTCGAGCAATCCACCGCCGCCAGCCATTCCCTGTCGCAGGAGGCCGACAGCCTGAACGCGGCGGTGGCCCGGTTCCAGGTCGGGTCGCCTCAAGGCCAGGCGGCGCGGCCGGCTCCGGCGAGACATGCCGCACCCGCCGCACAGCGCACGGTCACGGCGATGAAGACGGTGGGTCGCGGCGGCGCGGCGCTGGCGCCGACGGCGCAGGCCGACGGCTGGGAAGAGTTCTAGGGGCGGACCTAGGTCGCCGAGGCCTCGACCACCAGGATCGCGCCGACGCCTTCGCCTTCCCCGGCGTCTTTCCCGGAGTGTGGGGCCTGGTTCACGATGGTCCCGCCGATCTGGCGCACCAGGCTGTCGATCACGCGCATGCCCAGGCTGCGGTCGCTGCGGGCGGCGATCAGGTCGAAGCCCTTGCCCTGGTCGGCCACCGTCACCGTCAGGCGCCCATCCGCGATCCGGCCGGTCACGGTGATGCCGCCGCCATCGGGGCCATAGGCGTATTTGATGGCGTTGGTGACCAGTTCGTTGACGATCAGGCCCAGCGGAATGGCGATGTCGGCGCCCAGAGGCGCGTCGGAGGCCTCGCAGGTGATGACGTGACGATCGCTGCCGGTGTCGATGGCCGCGCACAGCTGGCACAGGAAGTCGGACAGGATCACGGTCTGGACGTCGGCGCCGCGCCACAGCTGGTCGTGGACCTGGCTGATGGCCTGGATGCGCGACCCGGCCGTGGCCAGGGCGGCGCGCACGTCGTCGGACGCGGCGCCGCGCGCCTGCATCGACAACAGGCTGGAGACCAGGGACAGGCTGTTCTTGACGCGGTGGCTGACCTCGCGCGTCAGCAGGGCCTGGTGCTCGATGGCGGCCAAAAGCCGCTGCTCGGTCTGCTGGCGGGCGATGGCGGCGCCGACGACGGCGGCGAAGGCGTCCAGGAACAGGGCGTCGCGAGCGTCGAACTGACCCTCGTCGGGGCTGTCGACCTCAAGCACGCCCCAGGGTTCGCCGTCCAGTTCTGGCCGGATCAGCACGTTGATGGCGCGCCGCACCCCGTGGTCGGCCAGAAGCTTGGGCGTGCGGAACCGGTCCTCGATGTCCAGATGGTTGGAGATTAGGGGCTTGCCCGTCTGGAAGGCGTAGCCGGCCGGGGAATCCAGCTCGACGCCCAGCGAGACGCGGCCCTCGACCTCGCCGCTCCAGCCCACGCCGGCGACCAGGACTAGGCGGTCGCGCGCCTCGTTGTGGATCAGCACCTTGGAAAGCGGCGTCTCCAGCCCGTCGGCGCAAACCTCGCAGGCCGCGTCGAGCAGGGCCTGGCGGTCCCGCTCGCGCAGGGCCACTTCGCCGAACCGCGCCAGCAGCGACTGCTGCTTGAGGCGATAGCGCAGTTCGTCGGCCGTCGAGCGGATCTCGGGCGTCGGGGGCGCCTCGACCTTTGGCGCGACCGGTTCGTCCATGCGGATCTGGGTCTCTGCGGCCGTGTCGGCCCACACCTCCGCGACCAGTTCGGCGATCTCTGGCGTCAGGCCGGTGTCGGAAGGCGGGCGGGTGTGGGGCAAGGGAGAAAATCTCGGTTCGCGCGACGGCGTCATATAGGCCTACATAGCCGCTCTGAAAGGCTCGCGCAGAAATGATCGCGTTCGCCCCCTTGCGCGGTGGAGCGAGGCCTTATCTTTTGCGGGCCACAGATTCACGGAGACCTTCCCCATGACCGACTTCAGCTACGACGCGTCCCGCCACCTGAAGAAGGGCCGGGGCAAGGTCTATGACTCGATCGTCGATACCATCGGCGACACCCCCATCGTGCGGCTGCCGCGTCTGTCGGCGGAGTATGGAGCCAAGGCCACGGTGCTGGCCAAGCTGGAGTTCTTCAACCCCATCGCCTCGGTCAAGGACCGGATCGGCGTGGCCATGGTCGAGGCGTTGCAGGACGCGGGCAAGATCAGCAAGGATACGGTCCTGGTCGAGCCGACCAGCGGCAACACCGGCATCGCCCTGGCCTTCGTGGCGGCGGCCAAGGGGCTGAAGCTGATCCTGTGCATGCCCGAGAGCATGTCCATCGAGCGTCGCAAGATGCTGGCCCTGCTGGGCGCCCAGTTGGAGTTGACCCCGGCCGAAAAGGGCATGAAGGGCGCGATTGCGCGCGCGCAGGAACTGCTGGAGACCACGCCAAACTCGGTCAGCCCGTCGCAGTTCGAGAACCTGGCCAACCCCGCCATCCACCGGGTCACGACGGCGGAGGAAATCTGGAACGACACGGACGGGGCGGTGGACATCGTCATCGCCGGCGTCGGCACCGGCGGCACCATCTCGGGCGTGGGCCAGGCGCTGAAGGCGAAGAAGGCCTCGGTGAAGATGATCGCGGTCGAGCCGGAGGCCTCGCCGGTGCTGTCGGGCGGCGCGCCCGGACCGCACAAGATCCAGGGCATCGGCGCCGGCTTCACGCCCGCCATCTATGATCCGTCGGTGGTCGATGGGGTCGAACAGGTCTCGAACGACGACAGTTTCGACATGGCGCGCAAGGCCGCCCGTGTCGAAGGCATCCCCGTCGGCATCAGCTCGGGCGCGGCGCTGACCGCCGCCTTCAGGCTTGCAGCCCTGGACGAGAATGCGGGCAAGACCATCGTGGTCATCATCCCGTCCTTCGCCGAACGCTATCTGTCGACGGCATTGTTCGAAGGGCTTTAAGCGGCACACGCCCGGTTAACCGCTGCTCGCTAAAGTGGGCGAATGGGCGAACTGTCAGCCATGATGGGGGAAGAGGCGACGCCGGAGACGCCGCTGCGCGCACGCCGTGCGCTGCTGAAGCGGCTGGCCGATGTCGTGTCGCTTCCCGCCAGCCGGATCAACGCCTTCGAGCGGGCCGTCACCGGCGATCTGCTGGTCGAGATGCTGCGTCTGGCGTCGCGCGAGGAGCGGCGGCGGGTCGCCTCGCGCCTGGCGCCTCTGGCTGAACTGCCCAACAGCGTGGCGCGCATCCTGTTGCGCGACGAGCCGGAGATCGCCGGCCTGCTGATCGAACAGTGCGCGTCGTTGAGCGACGCCGACATCGTCGGCTGTGCGCGCGACGCCAGCTTCGAGCATCGGCTTCTGATCGCGGCGCGGCGGGGCCTGTCCGAGATCGTGACCGAGACCCTGTTCACCTTCGGCGAGATGGAGGTGATCGAGGCGGTGTTGCGCAACAAGACCGCGCGCCTGTCGCAGGTCGGGGTCGAGGCGGTGGTGGGCCTGAGCCGTCAGTCGCCGGGTCTGTGCGGCCTGTTGCTGAAACGGCCAGAGCTGAGGCCGTCGGGCGCCTATGTCATGTTCTGGTGGTGCGCGCCCGAGGATCGTCGCACCATCCTGCAGCGGTTCGCCGTGTCGCGTGAAGTCATGCAGGAGGCGTCCGAGGACGTCTTCCCCATGGCCGCCGAAGAGGGCTGGGCCGATCCGGTGGCGCGCAAGGCGCTGCAGTTCATCGAGCGCCGCCAGCGCAACCGCGCCGCCATTGAAAAGAGCCCGTTCGACAGTCTGGAACAGGCCGTCATGGTCGCCGCGCGCGACGGGCTGACGCGCGAGACGGCGTCGGAGATCGCCTTCCTGGCGGGGGTCAAGCCGTTGACGGGGGCCAAGCTGCTAGGCGATCCGGGCGGGGAGCCGCTGGCGATCCTGTGCAAGGCGACGGGGATGTCGCGTGTGGACCTGACCAATCTGTGGCGCTCGATGCGTCGGCCGGAGACCCTGGCGGACGGCAAGATCCATCCCGACTGGGAGCGGGTGCAGATCACCTATGAGATGCTGGCGGTCGACCGGGCGCAGACGGTGTTGCGATACTGGAACTGGTCTTTGTCGTCGGCTTTGACGCCCAGCCTGTTGCGCGCGATCCGCGACGGCGAGGATGATGCGGTCGACGAATATTCGGCGCCCGAGCGCGCGGCGATGATGGTGCTGGCCGAAGACTTCGGCCGCTGATCTTAACCACTACATGTATTTTCAGTAACGTGCATATCGCACCGCTTGGGCGCGTGTTTGCTATCGGGCCAAAACAACCCTATGACGGTATAAGGATGACTCGACTGGAGAATCAGTCGCGCGCATATGGATCATGAAAGCGATGTCGATAATGGAAGATAAGCCCGAACTGCTAGAGATGACTGCGGACATTGTGTCGGCCTATGTCGGCAACAACTCCGTCTCGGCAGACGCTCTGCCGGCGCTTATCTCCAATATTCACGCCGCCCTGTCGGGCGTTTCCAATGGTCCGGTCGAGGTCGAGCCCGAGCCCAAGGAGCCGGCCGTGCCGATCCGCAAGTCGATCGCGCCCGACTTCCTGATCTGTCTGGAAGACGGTCGCAAGTTCAAGTCGTTGAAGCGCCACCTGCGCACCAAATACGACATGAGCCCCGAAGATTACCGCGCCAAATGGGGTCTGCCGAAAGACTATCCGATGGTCGCCCCGAACTACGCCAAGGCGCGTTCGGAACTGGCCAAGTCGATGGGCCTGGGCCAAGGCGGCCGCAAGCCCGCCCGCGCCGCCACGACGGCTCGCGCCAAGAAATAAGCCGGAGATTTCCGGTAAAGGGACGCTCGCTTCCGAAAGGAGGCGGGCGTTTTTGCTTCTCCCTCCCCTTTATGGGGAGGGGTGATCGCGCAGCGATCGGGGTGGGGTCGAGTATGCGAGAGCGGGTTTTTGACTGCCCCACCCTAGCTCGGACTATGTCCTCGCCGTCCCTCCCCATGAAGGGGAGGGAGAATTCCAGTCAGGCCGCCTGTGCCGTCCGGCGCATGCGCCAGAAGCGCAGGGTGCGAAGGGCGGCGTCGCGAGTCAGTTCGCCGTACATCCGGCCATAGGCGGCGGCCTTGCCCATCGGATTGTCTTCCGAGCCCAGGACGGCGACGGCGTAGGTCAGATAGACGGCGCGGTCCATGTCGGCCGCCTTGCAGACCACCGACAGGGCGTCCAGGTCCTTGCGCTCGACGATGCCGCGCGCGGTGTGGAAGTCGATGTCGGCCAGTTTCGACAGGGCGATCAGGAAGGGCGTGCGGCCGTTCGAGCGCAGGAATCGGATCAGCACCTGGGGCGTCAGCTGGCCTGCGGCCTTCAGCTCGTCCACATAGGCCAGGTTCTCGGCATAGTCGGCGGGCAGGGCGCCGTCGTCGGTGGCGACCCGCGTGCGGCCGGCGGCCAGGGCCGCCTCCAGCAGGTCGGGATCCATGCGGGCGTTCTGTTCCAGGATCTGATGACGCAGCCGGGCCTCGACGACGAAATACATCTCGTTCAGCAGGTCGGCGGGCAGGCTCTGGCGCTCGACCGTTGCGGCGTGCAGGGCCGGATTGGCCTTGGCGCGTTCGACGGCGGTCTCGGACGCCGCGCGCGACAGGCGGGCGCCGTCGTTGCGCAACAGGGCGTCCAGGGTGTCGTCGTCGCCGCGTTCCATGATGATGTCGGACACGGCCTCGGACACGGTGGCCCGCTCCGATACGGCGCGCAGATGGCCCTGGCCGCGCCTGCGCACGACGTGGATCAGGTCTTCGTCAGTCAGGACGCTGGAGGCGCGCAGCACCTGTTCGGCGACCTCCAGCTCGTCGTCGGCGAAGCGGCGGATCAGGCTGTGGGGGGCGTTGGGCGCCTCGGCGAAACGGGCGGCCAGTTCGGCGCGGACCGCCAGCTCCATCTCGTCGGACAACTTGGCCAGGACCGAGCCATAGAGGTCGGTCTCGTTGGCGTTGTGGTCGGGAACGCCGAAGAAGTGGTCGGTCAGTTCGCGCAGCAACAGGCGGCGTTTCTCGCTGGATTCCTCAGCCGCAAGGGCGATCAGCTGCGGCAGGCGCGAGCCGGGGATCACGGCAGGTTCGATCACGACTTGATCGGTCATGGCAGGTTGTCGGCTTCGGTCTGGGGCACGGCGCGCAGGGAGCCGTTGGCGTTGCGGATCAGGGCCGGCGGGCCGTCCGGCTGGGCCAGGTCGTTCGAGCGCGGCGTCTGGGTCATTTCGACCGGCAGGGCGTCCAGATAGGTCTGCTGCGGCGCCTGGATGGCGTCGGGGTGACGGCCGGCCTGGCGGTGAACCGAATAATAGCGCGCGCTGCTGTCGCCGGTCGGGGCCATCTGGGCCGCCTGCTGATTGGCGGCGATGGCGGCGCCGTCGAGGGGGACGCCGGCCTGGGGGCGTTGCAGGCGATAGATGGGGGCGTCGCGTCGCGGGGCCATGGGGTCGGCGACGGCGACGGCTTCGGTCGGTTGCGGCTGGGGTTCTGGCTGGGGTTCGGGAGCGGCCTGGACCGTCTGCTGCGGGGCGGGAGCGGGCGCGACCTCGGCTTGCGGTTGAGGTTGCGGTTGGCTCTGGACCGGCTCGGGCGCCTGCGGCTGAGGCGCGGGGGTGTAGGGCGCAGGGGCGGACTGCACGGGAGCGACCTGCGTCGGGGCGGGGGCGGGCTGGCCCATCCAGACGCTGGCGGGCGTCAGGCCGTTGCTGCGCGGCGTGGTGGCGGCGGGCGCCAGGCGGGCCAGGGGAATGGCGCCGGGGATGGTGCGGTTGGCGGCGACGACGGTCGGCTGCGGGGCCTCAGGCTGCGTCACGGCGGGCCTCGGGGCGGGCCTCGGGGCGGGCCTCGGGGCGGGCCGGGCGGCGACCGGCGGCTTGCCCGGCCACGACAGGTAGCGCAGGCCGGACGGATTGGTCGACGCCTGCTGGGCGACAGCGCCGCTCGCCACGAGGCTGGCGGCGGTCAGGAGGGTCGAAAGGACGAGGGCGCTGCGCAAGGCGGCTCTCCGGTAAGGAATTGCAGCCCGCACACTAGGGTTCGACCACTTAATCCCGCGCTAACGCCAAGGCAGGTTGCGACAACGAAGGCGTATCAGCCGCGACCGGGCAGATAGTTGTCGGTGAAGGCGTCGCGCCAGTTCAGGTCCGCCTCATAGACCCCGGCCTGGGAGGTCACGTCGAAGAAGGCCTGCCAGCGTTCAGTCGTCAGGGCGCCCAGGCCGTAGAGGGCGGCGTCGCCCCCGTCGACGATGGCGTTGTCACGAAGCTTGTCGCGGGCCTGGTCCAGCACGGCTTGCGTCATGTCCGGATTGTCCTTGCGGATCAGGGCGTCGGCGGCCGAGGCGTCGCCCCGGATGTAGTCGCGCCAGCCCTCGGCCGAGGCGGCGATGAAGCTGCGCAGGGCCGCCGCGTTGTCGCGGGCGAAGGCGTTGGGCGCCAGGACCATGGCGGCGTATGAGGGATAGCCCTCGTCGGCCATCAGGAAGACGCGCGGGTCGAAATCGGCCGCCTGTTCGATGGCGTAGGGATCGCTGGTCAGATAGCCCTGCTGCACCGCGCGCGTGTTGGCGATGAAGGCGGCGGGGTCGTAGGCGTAGGGGCGCAGCTGCTCGTCGGTGAAGCCGTAGCGGGCCTTCAGCCAAACCCAGAAGGTGCTGATCGCCGTGTCGGCCAGCAGGAAGGGCCGGCCGGTCAGGTCGGCGATGGTCTCCAGCGCCGGATCGGGATGGGCCATCAGGACCTGGGGGTCCTTCTGGAAGAAGGCGGCGACGGCCTTCACCGGGGCGCCGGCCGCGACCAGGTTCAGGGGGATGAAGCTGTTGGAGCCCATGCCCAGTTCAACCGCGCCGGACGCCAGCAGTTGCGGCACGTTCACGCCGGGACCGCCCTGGACGATCTGGACGTTCAGCCCGCGCTTCTCATAGGCCCCGCTGGCCAGGGCCTGATAGAAGCCGCCCTGTTCAGCCTGGGCGCGCCAATCGGTGGCGAAACGCAGGCGCACGCGACCCTGTTCGTCCACCGGCGCCTCGACCCGCCCGCAGGCCCGAAGCCCCACGGCCCCCGCCGCCACGGCCGCACCGCCCGCGATCAGAGCGCGGCGGCGGGTCAGCAGGCGATTCCCCAGCATAGTCATGCGCCTGACTTACGGGGGGATAGGGGCCTTGGGAAGGCGCGGGTTCAGTTCTGATCCGCGTCCACAGGCTTGTCGGTGTCCTGAAGCTTGTAGCGCACCGGAACCACGCATCGGACGCCGGCCTCGAACCCCGGCGTGGCCTGGCTGGTCTGCACCAGCCGCAGGGCATCGACGCCGAAGGCGGCGGCCGGCTGAGCCTCGATCACCGACGCGTTGCCGATCTGGCCCCAGGGGGCGATATCGAAGCGTATCAGCGCCCAGCCCTCGACCGAGCGATCGCGGAAGACGGTCGGAAACACGGGATTGGCGCGAACGGAGAACCGGTCGCCGATGGTCGCCGGGCATTGCTGCAGCGGGTCTTCACGCTGATCCTCCGGCGTCACGGGTGGAGCCGCCAAGGTCTCGCCAGAGCGATAGAGGTTGTAGACGCAGCCCTTCCTGGCCGGGCCGGGACGCATCCGCGTCTCTGCCGTCGCGCGACGAGCCTCGGAGTCCAGGTCGGCATCGCCGGACGAGCCAATGGTCTCGACGTCGGTCGCGCGGCCTTCGGCGTCTATGTTCCATCGGGTCACGGACCAGCTGCGACCGCCGGGCGCGGGCTTGCGCCCCTTTTCGAAGTCGGGAAACACGACAGTGTCCGGCTGGCGGCCGCCGAACCGGTCGCCGCAGTCGGCGCCCTCTCCGCCCAAGCGTTTCGCCACGGCATCGCGCAGGGCGCCCCGATCGCGGTTGATAGCGAAATAGTTCAACAGGTCCGGCGTCTCGGCCTCGTCCAGTCGAACACTGCGCCAGCGGATCGTCAGGCGGCAATCCTTTCGTGCCCGCGCAGGAAAGCGCCAGACGGCGAGGCTAGCCTGGAGATTGGCGAAGGCTATAGGCGCTGCGTCGGCGGGCCGGATATCGACCGTCCGCCCGTCCCCCGCGACGGAAAACGCCAGGACCGTTTCGGGGTCGGATTGGCCTTGTCGTGCGGCCTGTTGCGCCGGCAGGGTCTCGCTGTAGAGGGGCTGCACCGCAAGGCCCTCGCACGTCGATTCCGTTTCGGGCAGACGCAGGACGGTGTTCTCGACCGGCTGGCCCAGAGCGCCGAACCTGACGGCGACCGGAGGGGGTGGAGGCGTCGGGGTGATGATGGGCGGCCCGACATACTCGGGCTGTTGATCGGCGTGGGCCGAACCCGCTGAAATCACGCCGACGGCGAAGGCGCAAAGCGCGGTCTGGATTGCACGCATGACTGTCTCCAACTGCACGGTATGGATGCAGATGTCGGAGCGGCTGTCTAGCGCAAGTCTGTGAACTCAACCCCCGAGTTGAGCGACGCCCAATTGAGCGAGGGGACGAAGCGTGCGGGCAAGCCCGTGCGCTTCGTCCCCTCGCCAAGTCCGGGTTGGACTTGGCCGTCCGGGTCAGGGCCTTGGCGTCAGCGCCGTTTCGAGCGAACCCGAAAGGGCGGTCGGCTGTGTCCTGTCGCGCTCCTGGTCTTGGGCGTCCCACGGCATTGCGTCCGCGTCGTCCGTCGATCCCGATCCGGTTCTCTCGTTCCTCGTCGATCCGGAGACCGTCGAGGACTGGAGCCTGGATCCCGCCTGTCGCACGTTACGATCCGAAGATCGCCCGATCGCGCCGGGTCGGAGAGCCGGGCCGGTTCGCTTGATGTCCGGGGTCTCCCCTGGATTTCCGCGCCGCCGTGTCCCTTGGCCTGTTGACGTTCGGACGAAAGCGGCTATGAGGCAAGCGCCCTATCTCGCCCCGATGTGCACGGCTGGCCCGGCGGCGGTGGACAAGCCTGTGAACATCGGTGGACGGATCAAATTCGCTTTGGCGGATCAGCGGTTTGTCTTGTCCACAAGAAGACGATGATGCGGGCTTATGTTCGGCGGCGGACACATTGCGCTGCAACCGCCCGGCGCGCTTTGGGTTCTGTGATCAGCGGATGAGAGTCCTTGGGGGAAATGTTTGTCCATCACCGGGTCTGGCCACGCCTTGTCTAACGGTATCAATCGCGGGCAGCTGGCCCATATGTTCGCCCATGCGCCGGGGTTCATGGCGCTGGTTACGGGACCCGAGCATCGGTTCGAGCTGACCAATCCGAACTATCAGAAGGTGATCGGCCATCGCGAGGTGATCGGGCGGACGGTCGCCGAGATGCTGACCGATGCGGTGGCGCAAGGCTATCTAGACCTTCTTGATCAAGTCTATCGCACCGGCGAGGCGCATCGGGCCGACAGCGCGCTTTACGCCGTTCAGGCCGAACCCGGCGGCGACGTCGTGGACCGCTACGTCGATTTCGTCTTCCAGCCCCTGAAGGAAGACGGTCAGGTCTGGGGCATCTTCATCCAAGGCATGGACGTCACCGATCGCCACCGCGCCGACCAGGCCCTGGCGGCGAGCGAGTCGCGATACGGCGCCCTGTTCGCGGCCATGGCGACGGGGTTCTGCGTCATCGAAATGAAGTTCGACGAGGCGGATCGCCCCATCGATTACTGTATCGTCGAGGGCAACCAGGCCTTCGAGGAGATGACGGGCCTAGTCGATCCCTATGGCAAATGGGTCAGCGAGATCGCGCCGGGGCTGGAGCAGCACTGGTTCGATCTGTACGGCCGCGTCGCCCGCACGGGCGAGCCGGCGCGGTTTGAAAATCCCGCCGACATCTTCGGCCGCTGGTACGATGTGCAGGCGCTGAGGATCGGTCAGCCGGGCGCCTACCAGGTCGCGATCCTGTTCAACAACATCACCGAGCGCAAACAGAGCGAGGCGCGCCAGAACGCCCTGCTGGAGCTGAACGACGCCATTCGCGACCTGACCGACGCCGAGGAGATCGCCCAGGCGTCCGCCGAGGTGCTGGCGCAGACGATGGGCGTCAGCCGCGCGGGCTACGGTACCATAGATACTCTCGCCGAGACCATCACCATCGCGCGGGATTTCAATCAGCCGGGGGTGACCAGCCTGGCCGGCGTCCTGTCCTTCCGCGACTATGGATCCTACATCGAGAACATCAAGCGCGGGGAGACGGTGGCGATCGACGACGTCACGCGCGATCCTCGCACGGCCGACACCGCCGAAGCCCTGAAGGCCATCAGCGCCGGATCGTTCGTCAACATGCCGCTGATGGAACAGGGTCGGGTCGTGGCCCTGGTGTTCGTCAATCACGCGACGGCGCGTCACTATACCGACAGCGATCTGCAGCTGATGCGCGACGTGGCCGAACGGGTGCGGATGGCGACCGAGCGCGCCCGCAGCGAGGCCGCCCTGCGCGACAGCGAGGCCCAGTTTCGGGTCTTCGCCCAGGCCACGCCGAACCAGATATGGGCCAGCTGGGCCGACGGTTCGCTGTATTGGTTCAACCCCCAGGTCTATGCCTATACCGGGTTGATCGAGGGCGCGCTGGACGGGACGGACGGGTGGGGCCAGATCGTCCATCCCGATGACCGGGAGAAGGCGACTGCGCGCTGGTCGCAGGCCCTGGCGAGCGGTCAGGTCTATGAGGCGGAGTTCCGAATCCTTCGCCACGACGGCGTCTATCGCACCTTCATGGTGCGGGCCGAGCCGGTGCATGACGAGGAGGGCCGGATCACCCGCTGGGTCGGCTCCAACATCGACATCGAGGAACTGCGTCGCCAGTCGGCCGAACTGGCCCGGTTCAACGAGACGCTGGAAGACCAGGTCGCCGAACGCACCAGCGCCCTGATGAAGGCCGAGGAGGCGCTGCGCCAGAGCCAGAAGATGGAGGCGGTCGGTCAACTGACCGGTGGCATCGCCCACGACTTCAACAATCTGCTGGCGGGGATCAGCGGCAGTCTGGAGCTGATCACCAACCGGATCGCCCAGGGTCGGTATAGTGATGTCGAACGGTTCACCGCCGCGGCCCAGGGGGCGGCGAAGCGGGCGGCGTCCCTGACACACCGGCTGCTGGCCTTCTCGCGGCGTCAGACGCTGGATCCAAAACCGACCGATCCCAACCGGCTGATCCGCGGGATGGAGGACCTGATCCGGCGCACGACGGGGCCGAGCGTCCATCTGGAAGTGATCGCCAGCACCGGCCTGTGGCCCGTCCTGATCGATGCGCACCAGCTGGAAAACGCGGTGCTGAACCTGTGCATCAATGCGCGCGACGCCATGCCGGACGGCGGGCGGCTGACCATCGAGACCGGCAACCGCTGGATCGACGCACGCACGGCTAAGGCCCAGGACCTGGACCCCGGCCAGTATGTCTCCATCTGCGTCAGCGACACCGGCGGCGGCATGGCGCCGGACGTGGCGGCGCGCGCATTCGAGCCCTTCTTCACCACCAAGCCGCTGGGCGAGGGAACGGGGCTGGGGCTGTCGATGATCTATGGTTTCGTGCGCCAGTCGGGCGGCCAGGTGCGGATCTATTCCGAGGCGGGTCAGGGGGCGATGGTCTGTCTGTATCTGCCGCGCCACCACGGCGCGGTGGACGAGGGCGAAGCCGTTCCCGAGGTCGAACAGGCCCCGCGCGCCCAGGCCGGCGAGACGGTCATGGTCGTGGACGACGAGCCGACGGTGCGGATGCTGGTCGCCGAAATCCTGCACGAGCTGGGCTATCAGTGCATCGAGGCCTCGGACGGGGCGGCGGGTCTGAAGCTGCTGAACTCAGAGGCGCGGATCGACCTGCTGGTCACCGACGTGGGCCTGCCCGGCGGAATGAACGGGCGTCAGATGGCGGACGCCGCGCGGCTGGAGCGGCCGGACCTGAAGGTGTTGTTCATCACCGGCTATGCCGAGAATGCGGTGGTCGGCAACGGGCACCTGGACCCCGGCATGCACGTGATGACCAAGCCCTTCGGCATGGAGGCCCTGGGCAGCCGGATTCGCGAGTTGATAGAAAGCTAGAGAACTCGGCTGAGTTGACGAAAAGGGGGATCACAGCGGTCACGACGAGATCACAGCGAGCACGACGGCGTTATGCTGGATCGGAAAATCTTGACGGCCTGCGGCGGCGAAGCCGCAGAGTGATCGACAGCTTGGCCATGGAGTCGGGGAGCCGACGCGGGTTCGCTCCCGTCGTGATCTCGTTGTGCGCGTTGTGGTGAACGCCTTCTGGGCCGCCCTAGAGTTTCGCATCTAGCCAGGCGCGGATCGCTCTGCGCGCGCCCCGAGCCGCCGGGCCGCCGAAATGCAGGAAGCCGTGCGGGGTTTCGGGGACGCGGATCAGGTCGGCCTGCGACGCCTCGCCCCAGCGGGTGGCCATCAAGAGGCTGTCCTCGAACAGGGGGTCGTCCTCGCCGGCGATGAACAGGGCGGGCGGCAGGCCGGTCAGGTCGGCATAGAGAGGCGAGACATCGGGCCGGCGCAGGCCCGCCTCGTCCCGGTCGGGGGCCAGCCGGGCCAGGTCGGCGCGCATGGTCGGGCCGTTGAACAGCAGGGTCTCGGGACCGGCCGAACGCACGCTCTCGGTGCCCGACAGATCGAAGACGCCGTAGGTGAAGACGCAGCCCTTCACGAGGTCGATCAGCCCCTGGTCGCGCAGGGCCACCGCCGTCAGGGCGGCTAGATGGCCGCCGGCGGATTCCCCCGTCAGGAACAGGGTCGAGGCGCCCAGCCGATCGACATTGGTCACGGTCCAGTAGGCGGCCGCCAGACAGTCGGCGATGGCGGCGTCGACATAGATATGGCGACGCTCTGACAGCAGGCGGTAATCGACCGAGACGACGCAGAAGCCGTGGTGCGCCAGATGGGCGTTCAGCCGGTCGTTCAGCCCCGCGCTGCCCAGCACCCAGCCACCGCCGTGGATGTCCAGGATGACGGCGCGGGGCGTGCCCGTGGGATGCAGGATGCGCAAGGGGACGGGATGGTCGCCGTCGGTCTGGATGATCTCGACCGTGACGCCGCGCTTTCTGAGGCGGGGGACCGTGACCCGCCCGGCGGCGGCGTCCAGCCACAGCGACAGCCGCTGACCCGCATCGATCCGCCAGCCGTCGGTGCGCAGGCGCGGGGCGCGGGCCAGGACGGCGTTGATCCGCCGCACCGCCGCCTGCTGGGGCGGGGCGAACTCGACGAGGTGGGTGCGCAGGGTCATGGGAGGACGAACGGCCGATTACTGTGACGAGATTGGAAGACGAAACGCTTACGGCAAAGCCGGGTTGCGGCGAAGCGCCGGACGACGCCGGCCCTGTTCGATCGGCGGACATGACCGGAAGTTAAGTTGCACGCGCCGGGGCGCGCAGAGATGCTCGCAAAAAAAGAGAGACCGTTCATGCCGTTGCTAGACCTTGTCCTGACCTTGTCCCTGATCGCGCCTCTGGGCGCGGCGCCGGCTGAAGAGCCAGGGTCGCCCAGGCTGCGGTGCAGCGCCCTGGCGACGACCGCCCCCTGTCGCGAGACGCCCAACGGCCTCGTGGTGGGGCCGACCGAAGAGGCCGTGACGCAGGCCGCCGATGAGGCGAGCATGGCTGAGACGACATGGGCCGAGGCGTTCGGCGCAAGGCCGCCGGCCTATGCCGTGGTGCTGGACGGGGCGCAGCCTGTCGAGGACGTGCGCGCCGTCGGAGCCTCGCGTGTCCTGCCCTGGATCAGCGCATCGGCGCGTCGCGGCGCGATGGAGCAGGCGGTGCGCGACGCCGTGGCGAAACAGGCGACAGCCGGTCAGGCCGAGGCCCTGATGACCGCCGCCGTCCAGCGCGCGGCGCCGCAGATCGAGGCCAGCGTGGTCAAGGCCTCTCAGCCGGGCGTGATGGCGCACGAGCTGGGGCACCTCTGGTATATCGAGACCTATTGGGCCGGGGTCGCGCAAGGCGGCGACGCCTATGGAAGCGCCGCCCCCGACTGGCTGGACGAGGCCGCGGCCGTCCTGATGGAGGGCGAGGGGCTGACCGAGTCGCGACGCGCCGCCTTCCAGAAGGTGTGGAACGAGAATCCGCGCGCCGACGCCGTCTCCTCGCTGTTGGCGGAGACCCATCCCGCCTTTGCGTCGGGTGCGTCTGCCGCCGCCCTGACGGACGGGGCGGCGACGGGGGCGGGGCCGCGCGTCATGACGATGAGCGGCGAGGAGTTCCAGCGTCGCACGGGCACCGACATCAATGCGGCGTCCGCCTTCTATACGCGGGTGCGCGCCTTCCTGGACTTCATGGAGGCGAAGACGGGCGATCACGCGGCGCTGATCCGGTTGACGATCCATCTCCGCCAAGGCGGGGACGTGGAGCCGTGGTTCGCCCAGGATCCCGCCGGCCGCCAGATGGGCGGGTCGGTGAGCGCCGCCGATCAGGCGTTCAAGGTCTGGGCCGACGAAAGAACGGGCCAGACTGCCTGATCACCCCGCCAGCGCCGCCTTCTTCTCTTCCAGTTCCAGCCATTCCAGTTCGGCGGCCTCCAGGTCGGCGCGGGCCTTGTCGGCGGCCTTCATCGTGGCGTCGAAGGTCTTGGGGTCGCGGGCGTAGAGGGCGGGGTCGGCCAACGCAGCATCGTGTTTGGCGATGGTGGCGGGCAGGGCGTCGATCAGGGCTTCCAACTCCTTCAGGCGATGCGCGTCCTTGAAGGTCAGCTTGCCGGCCTTCTTGGGGGCGACGGCGGCCGGTGCAGCCTCGGCGGCGCGCTGGGCGGCGGCCTTGTCCTGGGGGCGGGGGTTGGAGCCGGGCTGGAGGAAGCCGGGGTTCTGGCGGATGAAGTCGGTCCAGCCGCCGGGGGTCTCGACGATGTCGCCGCGCCCGTTCAGGGCCAGGGTCGAGGTGGACAGGCGGTCGATGAAGTCGCGATCGTGGGAGACGAGGATCAGGGTGCCGTCATAGCCCTCCAGCAGCTCTTCCAGCTTGTCCAACGTGTCCATGTCCAGGTCGTTGGTCGGTTCGTCGAGGATCAGCAGGTTGGCTGGCTTGGCTAGGGCGCGGGCCAGCAGCAGGCGGTTGCGTTCGCCGCCCGAGAGGGTCGAGATCGGCTGGCGCAGCTGGGCTTCTGAAAACAGGAAATCCTTGGCGTAGGCGGCGACGTGTTTGGACACGCCGCGCACCAGGATCGAGTCCCCGCCGCCCGGCGTCAGGGCGTCCCAAAGGGTCATGTCCGACTTCAGCCCCTCGCGCGACTGGTCCAGATAGACGGACTCCAGGTTGGAGCCCATGCGAACCGTGCCCTCGTCAGGCGGCAGTTCGCCCAGCAGGGTCTTGACCAGGGTGGTCTTGCCCGCGCCGTTGGGACCGACGATGCCCAGACGGTCGCCGCGGATGATGCGGGTGGTCAGATCCTTGAACAGGGTGCGGCCGTTGAAGCCCTTGGACACGCCCTTGATCTCGGCGACCAGCTTGCCCGACGTGCCGCCGGAATCGACGCCCAGGTAGAGCTCGCGCGGGGCGTCCTTCATCTTTTCGGCGCGTTCGGCGCGAAGGGCGTTCAGCGAGCGGGCGCGGCCCTCGTTGCGGCTGCGGCGGGCGGTGATGGACGAGTAAAAGGTGGCGGTTTCGCGCTCGATGGTCTTGGTCAGGCGACGCAGGGATTCGGCCTCCTCCTCCATGACCTTGGAGGACCATTCGTCGAACTCGACGAAGCCCTTGCTCAGGGTGCGGACGCGGCGGCCTTCCAGCCAGTGGACGGTGTTGGTGACACGGTTCAGGAAGGCGCGGTCGTGGCTGACGACCAGCAGGGCGAACCGGGCCTGGATCAGCTCGTTCTCCAGCAATTCGATCGCCAGGATGTCGAGGTGGTTGGTCGGCTCGTCCAGCAGCAGCAGGTCGGGCTCTTCGGCGAAGGCCTTGGCGAGCGCCGCGCGGCGGGTCTCGCCGCCGGACAGGCCTTGGGTGGATTTCTCGGGGTTCAGGCCGAAGGTGGCCAGCCAGGATTCAGCGGTCCAGCTCTCGGCCTCGCCGGACGAGGCGTAGTCCAGCAGGGTCTCGCCGGTGATGACCGGCTCCTGCGGCACATAGGCGAAGCGGACGGCGGACTGGACCGAGCGGTCGCCGCTGTCGGGCTCGATCATGCCCATGACGACCTTCATCAGGGTGGACTTGCCGGCGCCGTTGCGGCCGACGAGGGCGGCGCGGCTGCGCGGTTCGACCGCAAGGTCGACGCCGTCGAAGAGGGGGCGCTGGCCGTCCTGAAGACGGACGTCCTTGAGTGCGACGAGGGGGGGTCTGGCTGCCATGTGACTTTCGATCCTCCCTATGGGGAGGAGATCGCGCGGGACGCGGGGAGGGGCGGAAATGGGGGATTTAAGGGTTGTGGCGCGATGACGCCAGCCCGATCCTCACCCGCGAAGCGGGGGAGGGGGACCGCGCGTAGCGTGGTGGAGGGGGCGGACGCATCGCAGGCGTCCGAAAGGGAGCGGTTTTTAGGCGTAAAGATCGGTGGGACGTTCGCCCCCTCCACCGCAGGCGGGGGAGGATTTGCGCCGATATTGACAGTTACCGTCCGGTTGGTATGTAGCGGCCATGGACACGATTACACGCCGCCGCGCGCCCGACGACACCCGCGCCGAGATCATCGACAAGGCCCTGGAGGTCGCCGCCGAACTGGGGGCGTCGGGCTTTACGCTGGATGCGGTGGCGGCGCGGACGAGCGTCAGCAAGGGGGCGCTGCTGCATCATTTTCCCAGCAAGCTCTCCCTGCTGGAGGGGATGGTCGATCATCTGGGGCAGATGCATACCGACGGCATCCTGGCCGAGGCGGCGCGCGATCCCGAACCCTATGGCCGCAATGCACGGGCCTATCTGCGCTCGACGGTGACGGAGCCGGTGACGCCGCAAGATGTCAGCATCGGCCGGGTGATCATGGCCGCCTGCGCCATAGAGCCGTCGCTGGCGAAGCGCTGGGGCGGCTGGATCGATCGGGTGAAGGTGGACGATCCGGGCGATCCGGTCGGCGCCGACGACGCCCTGATGCTCAGACTGATTGCGGACGGGCTGTGGCTGTCGGATTTGTTCGGGCTGCACGAGGTGTCCGCTGAGCAAAGGAGGGCGCTGCTGTCGCTGCTGACGCCCGGCCATCCGATCACCGCGAACGACGCATGAGCCCCGTGGCATGAGTCCCGTGACCTGGGCGGCGCTGCTGGGCGCCATTGCGCTGGAGGTGGCGGGGACGACGCTGCTTCAGGCCTCGCAGCAGTTCACCAGGATCTGGCCGACGGCGGGGATGGCGGCCTGCTACGGCCTGGCCTTCTATCTGTTGTCGATCGCGCTGAAACAGATGCCGGTGGGGATCGCCTATGCCATCTGGAGCGGGCTGGGCGTCGTGCTGATCTCGGTGATCGGGACGGTGGCGTTTCGCCAGCGGCTGGACCTGCCGGCCATCGCGGGCCTGACGATGATCGTCGGCGGGGTGGTGGTGATCAACCTGTTCTCCAAGACGGTGGGGCATTGAGGCTGTGACAAGCGGCGACGCGGCGCGTATGAGGCGCGCCATGCAGCCCTATTGGGAAACCAAGACCCTGGCCGAGATGTCGCCTTCCGAGTGGGAGGGGCTGTGCGATGGGTGCGGGCTGTGTTGCGTGATCCGGTTCGAGGACGAGGATACGGGCGACGTCGTTCCGACGCGGGTGCACTGCAAGCTGTTCGATTCCCAGGCCTGTTCGTGCTCGGACTATGCGAACCGCAACGCGCAGGTGCCCGACTGCATCAAGCTGACGCCCGGAAACATCCAGGCGCTGGGGTGGATGCCCCTGTCGTGCGCCTATCGCCGGCTGCACGAGGGGCGGCCGTTGGCGGGGTGGCATCATCTGATCTCGGGCAGTCGCGAGACGGTGCATACGGCCGGGGTGTCGGTGCGGGGGCAGACGATTTCCGAGCTGTCGCTGGCCCAGCCGGAGGATGCGCTGGACTTCGAGGCGCCGGAATGGATGCTGGAGCGGGGCTGAGGCTGTTAGGGTAGGCCCCTCTAGCCAGCGCAATGACGCTGGTTGAAGTCTTTAGAAAACAAATCGTTGGCGAATTATGTGGGCGTTCTTCCGGCCTGAGGACGCTGCTGCGCTATGGTTTGGGCATGACGGGAAATCGGGATGACGGAGAGGGCGGCTGCGGCGGCGCTGGCGCAACGGCTGCGTCCTGCGCCGGGTGGATGGAGCCCCTGTTTCTGAAGATGAAAGCCAAGATCGAAGAGGCGACCGAAAGCGTCTGCGAGACGGACGTCAAGGAAGCCGGCGCAGCCGAAAAGGTCGCGCGCCAGATCGGCGTGATCGCGCGCTCGGCCAAGGCGGTCGAGGCGATGCGGCTGATGTGCCTTAGCGACAAAGAAGAGGACGAGATGGGTGGACGAACCTACGACCCCGCAGAAGACGAGCGAATCCGAGGAGAACTGCTCGTCGAATACGAGCGGCTCGACAGCATCATCGAGAGAAAGGATGCTGAGGCGGCTGAGCGGGCAAGAGTTAAGGCTGAAGCGCAATCATGCGCGCCTGCTGGACCACCAACACAAGCCGCGTGATCTCGACCTGCGGACCTGGCTCCTGCTGGGTGGGCGAGGTTCGGGTAAGACCTTCGCCGGATCAGTCTGGGTCGACAAGATGGCCCGGAAGTTGTCGGGCATCACTATCGCCCTGGTCGGCCCCGCCCTGCACGACGTGCGCGAGGTGATGGTGGAGGGGGCGTCGGGGATCAAGGCGCTGGCGGAACCGGGCGACCGTCCGCGCTGGGAGGCGGGGCGGCGTCGGCTGGTGTGGAAAAATCAGTCGGCGGCCTATGCGTTCTCGGCCGAGGATCCCGACAGTCTGAGGGGGCCGCAGTTCCATGCGGCCTGGGCGGACGAGTTCTGCGCCTGGCGCAAGCCGGAGATGGTGCTGTCGAACCTGCGCTTCGGGTTGCGGCTGGGGGACGAGCCGCTGCTGGCGGTGACGACGACGCCCCGGCCGATCCCGGCGCTGAGGCGGCTGATGGCCGAGGCGGGGACGGTGACGGAGCGGGCGGCGACGGCGTTGAATGCGCAGAACCTGTCGCCCGGATTTCTGGCGCATCTGAACGACGTCTATGGCGGGACGCGGCTGGCGGCGCAGGAGCTGGAAGGCCTGGTGGTCGAGGGCGAAGGGGCCCTGTTCCGCATCGAGGATCTGAAACGGGCCAGGGGCGCGCGGCCGGTCGAGCTGGAGCGGGTGGTGGTGGCGGTCGATCCGCCGGCGACGGCGGGCGGCGACGCCTGCGGGATCGTGGTGGTCGGTCGCAAGGGGCGGCAGGCCTTCGTGCTGGCGGACCGGACGGTGCGGGGGCTGTCGCCGGGCGGCTGGGCCTCGGCGGTCTGTCAGGCCGCGCGGGATTTCGGGGCGCACGAGGTGGTCGCCGAGGGCAACCAGGGCGGGGACATGGTGCGGGCGGTCTTGAGGACCAACGACTGTCCCGCGCCGGTCGAGATGGTGCATGCCTCGCGGTCCAAGGCGGCGCGGGCCGAGCCGGTGGCCCTGCTCTACGAACAGGGGCGGGTGGTCCATTGCGAGGCCTTTCCCGCGCTGGAGGAAGAGATGCTGGCCCTGGGGTGCGAGGGCGGACCCAGTCCCGATCGGGCCGACGCCCTGGTGTGGGCGATCACGCGGCTGATGCTGGGACCGCAGTCGGCGGGACCGAGGATCACCAGGCTCTAGGGCCTGAGATTTCAACGACAGGAGAGAGACATGCCAGCCATTCCCGAGCGGGACGGATTGCTGAACCATGGGCGCGATGCGAGCGGGCCGGCGCGGCGCGCGGCGGCGGTGACGCCGAGCGACACGGTCGATCTGACAGCCTATGCCAAGGCGCTTTATGTCGGCGCGGCGGGTAATGTCCGTGTGCTGACGGTTGGCGGCGAGGATGCCGACGCCGTGACCTTCGCCAATCATCCGGTGGGCTGGTTGCCGGTGCAGGTGCGGCGCGTGCTGGCGACCGGCACGACGGCGACACAGATCGTGGCGGCCTTCGACTGATGTCGGGCGTCGAGATCGGGGCGGCGACGGCGGCGCCGGGCGGGGTGTTGGGGCGGTCTGGGTTCGCGGTGAGCGACCTGCCGGTCTGGTCGGCGGCGGTGCGGACGATGCAGGCGGGCGGGCGCGAGGCGCGGCTGCTGTGCATAGGCGACAGCGTGACGCAAGGCTATGGCGGGGTCGGCGGCGGCTGGACGCCGAGCGGTCGGGCGGGAGCCTGGCCCGAACGGCTGGCGGCCTTGATGAGCGGGCGGGGCCTGCCGGCCTCGGCGGCGTCGGTCGCGGGGGCCGGTGCAGCGGACGGGGCGAGCGGCGGCTATTCGGCCTATGATCCGCGCGTGACGCTGGGCGCCGGGTGGGGCGTCAATACGCTGACGGGGATGGGCGGCAAGCTGTTCTCGGGTGCGGCGGCGTCTGGCGGCGTCTGGAGCTTTCAGCCCGACGGGCCGGTCGATCGGTTCGACCTGTGGGCCGTGACCAATACGGCGCTGGGGGTGATGACGGTCGAGACGGATGGGGTGGTGCGCGCGAGCGTGAACACGACCAAGCCGGCGTCGATGGAGGTTGCGACCATGGCCTTTCCGGAGACGGCCGGGCCGGTGAGCGTGCGCTGGGCCTCGGGCGGGGCGGTGTTCATCGCGGGCGGGGTCGCGTGGCGGTCGGACGTGCGGCGGGCGCGGGTGATCAACGCCGGATGGGGCGGGGCCAAGGTGGCGGACTGGATCACGACGGACCAGCCGTACCGGGCCTATGGGTCGATCCCGGCGGCGGCGCCCGATCTGTCGGTCGTGTGCCTGACGATCAACGACTGGAATGCGGGGACGGCGGTGGCGACCTACAAGGCCGGGCTGGGGCTGCTGGTGGATCGGTGCCTGACGACGGGGGACGTGCTGCTGATGACGGGATGTCCGTCGGATCCCGCGCAGGGCAAGGCGAGCTATACCGCCCAGGGTGCGATCCGGGATGCGGCAGTCGATGTGGCGGCGGTGCGGGGACTGGCGACGCCCATCGACGCGACGGCTCTGTTCGGCGGCGGTTTCGCCAGCGGACTGATGTTCGACGCCGTTCACCCCAATGCGGCGGGGCAGGACAGGATCGCCGAGGCGGTGCGGGCGCGGGTGATGATCTGAGGTTGTCGGTTCTGCGCGCGCGGTGTTAACCGTGGCGGATGGGGGAGCGGTTCTACGGGGTGCAGGCGCTGCGGTTCGTGGCGGCGACGGCGGTGGTCGTCGCCCATGCGCTGGATCTGGCGGGGACGCGGCTGGGGCTGGAGACGGCCTTGGCCGGCGGGACGCTGGAGGATTTCGGCGCCGTGGGCGTGGACGTGTTCTTCGTCATCAGCGGCTTCATCATCGCCACGACGACTCGGGGGCAGACGGGTGTCGGCGCGGCCGGAGCGTTCCTGTGGCGACGGTTTCGCAGGGTGGCGCCGATCTATTGGCTGCTGTCGCTGCCGATCCTGATCGGGATGGCGCGGGGCGGAACGCTGAGCCCGGAGGTGGCGGCGGCGACCTTTCTGTTCTGGCCGTTCAGCGGACTGGAGATGACGTTTCCGGCGCTGGGGGCGGGGTGGACCCTGTGTTTCGAGATGCTGTTCTACGCCGGGTTCGGCCTGGCGATGGCAGGCGGGAAGCGGCTCGGCTGGGGGCTGGTCGGGGCCTATGCGGCGATGCTGGCGGCCGGGTTGGTCGTGGCCGCGCCGGTTCTGAGGTTCTGGGGCGCGCCGATCATTCTGGAGTTCTTGCTGGGCGTGGGGATCGCGTCGGTGTGGCGGAGGACGCCGCGAGGGACGGGGCCCTGGGCGGTCGGACTGGCGCTGGCCGGGTTCGGGCTGAGCCTGGTCGTCGGCTATGGCGGGATCGACGATGTGCGGGCGCTGAACGATCCGTGGAACGGCTTGAGGCGGGTGGTGATGTGGGGGGCACCCAGCGCGCTTCTGGTGTTCGGCGTGGTGCGGATGGAGCGGACGGACGCGGCGCCGGGGCGGTTGGAGCGGGCGGCGGCGTTTATGGGGGATGCGTCGTATTCGATCTATCTGACGCATGTGCTGGTCATCCGGGCGCTGGGGCGGCTGTTCGAGAGCGGTGTGGTCGCCATGCCGGGGGATGCGGTGGTGGTGCTGACTGTGGTGGCGAGTCTGGCGGCGGGGGTGGTGGTGCATCTGTGGATCGAGCGGCCGTTATTGCGGCTGATGCGACCCTCTCCCGGCGGGAGAGGGCTTGAGCGTCCGAGAGCGTAGCGATCGGTCAACGCGAAAGGGTGAGGGGCAGGTGGTGCGAACTGGCCCACCGACCGACCCTCATCCGGCTCTTCGAGCCACCTTCTCCCAACGGGAGAAGGGACGAGAATTCTGAGGAGATTGCGATGGTTTCGATCCGGTGGCCGTTCGGCCAGGCGGGGCGCGTGCGTGCGCCTGAGGCTAAGGAGAGCCGGGCGGGCGGGGTGATCGCCCTGTCGGGCGTGGGGCGGCCGCGCTGGACGCCCAACGACTACGCCAGCCTGGCGCGCGAGGGGTATCAGAAGAATGCGGTGGCCTATCGCTGCATCCGCATGATCGCCGAGGCAGCGGCTGCGGCGCCGTTCGCGGTGTTCGTGGAAGGGGTGCGCGACGAGGCGCATCCGCTGGCGAAACTGATCCGCCGGCCCAACTCCGAACAGTCGGGGGCCGAGCTGATGGAGGCGGTCTATGGGGCGTTGCAGGTGTCGGGCAACGCCTATGTCGAGGCGACCGGCGATGCGGACGGGGACGGGGCGCCGGACGAGCTGTGGGCGTTACGGTCGGACCGGGTGAAGGTAGTGCCCGGCCGGTCCGGCTGGCCCGAGGCGTGGGACTATTCCGTGGACGGACGTTCGGTTCGGATCGGGCGGGCGGCGGACGGCTGGGCGCCGGTGATGCACCTGAAGCTGTGGCACCCGCTCGACGACTGGTACGGGCTGTCGCCGATGGAGGCGGCGGCGCAAGGGGTGGATGCGCACAATGCCGCGGGCGCCTGGAACAAGGCCCTGCTGGACAATGCGGCGCGGCCGTCGGGGGCGCTGGTCTATGGGGCGCGCAACGGCGAGCGGCTGACGGACGGGCAGTTCGAGGCGCTGAAGGACCAGCTGTCCAACGTCTATGCCGGGGCGACGAACGCCGGGCGGCCGATCCTGCTGGAAGGCGGGATGGACTGGAAGCCGCTGAGTCTGACGCCGGCGGAGATGGATTTCACCGCCGGCAAACATGCGGCGGCGCGCGAGATCGCCCTGGCGTTCGGGGTTCCGCCGCAGCTGCTGGGTATCCCCGGCGACGCGACCTACGCCAACTATCGCGAGGCCAACGCGGCCTTCTGGCGACAGACGGTGATCCCGCTGGTCAGGAAGGCGGCGGGGGCGATGACGGGCTGGCTGGGCGAGCGGTTCGCGGGGTGTGAGGTGCGGGCGGACCTGGAGGCGGTGGCGGCCTTGCAGCCTGAGCGGGACGCCCTGTGGGCGCGGCTGGAGGGGGCGAGCTTCCTGACGGACGAGGAGCGCAGGCGGATGGCGGGGGTGGGGGGGATGACCGAACATCAGATCCGGCGCGTGCCGACGGCGCTGCTGATCGCCGTGGTCGTGCAGACGGTCGGCGGTCTGGTCTGGGCCGGCGGGGCGGCGGCGCGGATCGCGACTCTGGAGCAGCGGGTCGGAGAGCAGAGGCTGGTCGCCGAACGGCTGGCGCGGCTGGAGGTCCAGGGCGAGGCGACGGCGGCGGCGGTGGAGCGGATCGAGCGGCGGTTGGAGGGGGCGAAATGAGTGGCGAGTGGCGAGTGACGAGTGGCCAGAAAGCAGAGCGAGGTGAGAAGCGCTCGCCACTCGCTACTCGCCACTCGCCAATCCTTATCGAGGGCTACGCCTCGCTGTGGGGCGTGGCGGATCTGAACGGGGATGTGGTGCAGGCGGGGGCGTTTGCGAACAGTCTGGCGAAGACCGGCGCCGAGGGCGTGCGGATGCTGAACCAGCACGATGCGCGGGCGCCGGTCGGGGTCTGGGAGCAGATCGTCGAGGATGCGCGCGGCCTGTTCGTGCGCGGACGGATCGAGGACTGGTCGGCGGAAGCGCGGTTCGCCGGCGCCCTGAGCCGGGCGGCGGCGATGGATGGGCTGTCGATCGGATACCGAACGGCGCGGGCCCGGCGTCAGGGGCGGCTGAGAGTGCTGAGCGCGGTCGAACTGTGGGAGGTGTCGCTGGTGACGTTTCCGATGCTGCCGGGCGCGCGGTTCAGTTTGGTTTGAGCAGGATCATGGGCGACAACGATTGGGGGCGCATCGGTGGTCTCACCGCAATGGTGGCCAGCAACGACACGCACCGCGACCGCCCCGCCGGGGTCGGAGCGTCTTGGATGAAAGAACAGTCCGAACACAGCAGCCTCCCAGTTTGCAAGCTTGAGTTGGGGAGCGAAGTCGGGCTTTCAAGCGTCTTTGGTATGATGTCGCAACTTTAGGTTCAGTTTGGCTTGAGGGCTTCGAAGGCGCCGTTGCGGTCCAGAAGGTCAGTGAGGTCGGCCATCTGGGCGCGGCCCTTTGCGCTGTGGATGTAGCGGATCGCCCAGGCGGCGACGATGGCGGCGAAGACCCAGCCGAGATGCAGGACGAACTGGGCGAACAGGACGAACAGCACCGCCAGCGCATAGGCGGCGAGATAGACCAGGGCCAGCTTTCCGGCGCGAGAGGCCGTGGGGTTGGAGGCGCTGGCGAGGATTTCGGTCAGGTTGGGCGCGGCGGCGGACGCCGGGGCGGGGTCTGCAGGCTGGGCGGCGGAGACCGGGGGCTTGGCCGGGGTCTGGGCCTGGGGGGCTGGTCGGGCGACGGGATCGGGGGCGCGCCAGGCAGGGCGGTAGAGGACGGATTGGCCACGGGCGTCGACGGTGAAGACCTCGCCGAAGGGTGTGCTGGAGAAGTCGATGGCGCGGGTGTCCTGGCCATAGCTCTGGCCGTGCAGGGCCGTCAGCCGGCCCTGGCGCAGCTCGATCTGGAAGCCGATGGGGGCGGGCAGGTCGCCGACCATGACATGGACTGTGCCGAACAGGCCGGTGGCGTCCGGATTGCGGGTCGCGCGGTTCGCATCGACGATCATCCGGGAATAGAGGCCGGCGCCGGTGTTGCGACGCAGGCCCGGCGAGCTGGACGCCGCCTGCGCCGCCAGATCGGGAACGCTGTCGCCCATCTGCCAGACCATGGCGTCCATGACGGCGCTTTCGAGCGGCGTGAGGTGGGACATCAGGCGTCAGTCCGTTTGGGCGCCTACTGTCTTTTACATCTCGGTCTTGAGCGCCTGCATTTCGTTGGAGATGGCTTCAATCTCAGTATTGCATTGCTCCTGGGTGATCGTCTCCGCTCGTTCGGAAGTCTTGCCCTTGTCGTAGGCCGACAGAAGGAAGGCCGAAGCCGCCCGCTTTTGCGGGTCGGTTTCGTTCGCCATAGCCGCCCGCACCTGCGCGCCGACTTCGGGCGGGAACTGACGCTCGCAAGTGCCCAGCGTCTCGAACAATCGGGTCATGCCGCCGAAGACCTGACTCACTTGCGCCGCCTGTTCGGGAGGCAGGTTGGAAACATCAGGTTGCGACTGAGCAAGAAGCGCGCCTGAAAGGGCCAGAGCAAGCGTGAGCATGTGAACGATCCTTGAGAGATCAGGATCGGTAGCATGGTTTCGCGGGCCTGCCAGCCGTTCAATCACAGGTTTCGGGCGCTGGCCCGGATCATCGCGTCTTCTGAGGACGCATTCACCGGAGACACCATGAAAGAGACCAAACAGGCTTCCGGCTCGCCCATTCTTGCGAGTGATGGGGCGCGCGCTGTCGTGCATGAGATGATGGCGGCGTTCGAGGCGTTCAAAGGGGCGAACGACGTCCGGCTGGACGAGATCGAGAAGAAGGCGGCGGCCGATGTGCTGCTGGAGGAGAAGGTGGCGCGCATCGACCAGGCAATGGCGGCGGCTCAGGCGCGGCTGGATCGCGTGATGAGCCAGAACAGGCGACCGACTATCGGCGGCGAGCCGGTCGAACCGGCGTCTGCGCCGGAGGCGAAGGCGGCGTGGGACGGCTATCTGAAGACGGGTCAGTCTGGCGCGCTGGAGGTCAAGGCGGGTCTGTCGGGCGGCGCCACCTCGGGCGGCTATGTCGTGCCGTACGAGACCGAGCGGGCCATCGAGCGTCGGTTGATGGCGGCCTCGCCGATGCGCGAGATCGCCACGGTGCGGACGGTGGCGAAGGGGGTGTTCAGAAAGCCGGTGTCGACGGCGGGCGTGGCCTGCGGCTGGGTGGCGGAGACGGCCGCGCGGCCGGAGACGGACCCGGCGACCTTGGCCCTGCTGGAGTTTCCGTCGGCCGATCTGTACGCCAATCCGGCGGCGACCCAGGCCCTGCTGGACGACGCCATGGTCGATCTGGACGAATGGCTGGCGGCCGAGGTCGAGGACGCCTTTGCGGCGCAGGAGACCCAGGCTTTCGTCAACGGCGACGGGGTGAACAAGCCGAAGGGCTTCCTGACCTATCCGACCGTGGCGGATGCGGGCCAGGGCTGGGGTCAGATCGGCTATGTCGCGTCGGGCGCGGCGGGCGGGTTCGCCCCGACCAGTCCGGCGGACCGTCTGATCGACCTGGTCTATGCGCCCAAGGCCCAGTACCGGCCGAACGGGCGGTTCGTGATGAACCGCAAGACGGTCTCGGCCGTGCGCAAGTTCAAGGACGCGGACGGCAACTACATCTGGCAGCCGGCGACGCGGCTGGGCGAGACGGCGTCGCTGCTGGGCTATCCGGTGACCGAGATCGAGACCATGCCGGACGTGGCGGCGAACAGCCTGTCGATCGCGTTCGGGGACTTCCAGCGGGGGTATCTGATCGTGGATCGGGCGGGGGTGCGGGTGTTGCGCGATCCCTATTCGGCCAAGCCCTATGTGCTGTTCTACACGACCAAGAGGGTCGGGGGCGGGGTGCAGAACTTCGACGCGATCAAGGTGATGAGGTTCAGCGCGAGCTGATGTGATGTGATGGCGCTCCCTCTCCCAGAGGGATAAGGCAAAAGTGTTAACTTACTAGAATACAACAACATTCTATGCTATGAAGTTTATACACGATGTATGCACGTCACGGCAGATCAATGACTTAGCGCCGCGATGTGCACGAAACCTGCACGACGATGGAGGCTGTCATGGCGTTTGTCACGGACAAGGAAGAGCTGAAGCCTGGATTGGTAATCTTCCGGCGAGGCGATTTGCAGACTCGGGATTGGTACTGCCGCGTTCGGCTGCCGAAGGCGACGCGCTACAAGACCATCGCCTTGAAGACGCCCGACATCACAACGGCGCGCACCCTTGCCTACGACCACGAAAGCGAAGTTCGCTTTGCGTTGAAGCGCAATCTGCCGGTGTTCAATCGCCCGTTCTCCGCTGTGGCGAAGGACTATATCGCCGAACAGAGATTGCGCGCCCAGCGCGGCGAAATCACGCTGGGCCGTGTGAAGCTCATCGAGTCGGTCGTGAAGAACCAACTCAACCCCTATGTCGGCAAGACGCAGATCGACCTGATCGCGCTGGACCGTTGGCAGAACTATCCGTCCTGGCGGCGGTCGCTCCGTCAGGGCCGCATGACCCGCCACGGCAATGTGCGACCCATGACGGAGGTGGAGCGCGCTGCCGCCAAAGAGGTCGCCGAGGGTAAGGCTGCGGAGAAGCGGCGCCGGAGCGACAAGGAGCCCAACGCGAACACCAAAGCGGAGCAGACGGACTGGATCATCGTCAGCGACGCCACCATCCGGTTCGAGATGAAGATCTACCGCGCCATCATTAATGACGCGGTTTCAAAACAGGAGGCCCCGCCTCATCACCGGATCGAGGGAATGCCCTCGCTGGAGAAGCAGCGCCGGGATGCCTTCTCGCTGGAAGAATACCGTCGCCTCCATACCCACGCCCGCACCAAGTGGGTGGATGCCGCGAAGACAGTAACTGCCCACTGGTACCGGGCCATGGTTTATCAGTTCGTCCTGATCATGTGCAACACCGGCATGCGGCCGTCAGAGGCGCGTAACCTGCGTTGGCGCGACGTGATGGAGGCGACTGACAAGAACGGTCAGCCGGTGACGGTGTTGTCCGTGCGGGGCAAGGGCAAGTCCCGCCAGCTTGTGGCGCCGAGCGGAAACGTCGGAAAATACCTCGACCGTATCCGCGCCATCGCGGTGAGCACCGCGCCTGAGGCTCCGGTGTTCAGCAGTGCGACCGGCACGATAGAACGCACCCTCTACAAGGCCTTCATCGCCGACCTTCTGAAAGACGCCAATCTGCGCGTCGGGCCGTCCGGCATTCTGCGCTCGACCTATTCGTTCCGTCATACCTACGCCACCATCCGCCTGACGGAAGGCGTCAGCGAACTGCTGTTGGCAGAGCAAATGGGAACCTCAGTGCAGATGATTCAGGAGCACTACGGCCACGTGGACACCATCAAACATGCCGACCTCGTGTTGCAGGGCATGAGTGACTGGGAGCCACAGGAGTTGGCACCGACCGACCAAAATCAAATTATCCAGGTCAAACGAAACGCGCGTGCAAAGATCAGCACGGAACCGCGCAACCCTCATTGATGTCCAGCCCTTCGCCGCCGAGGATCACGCGCCGAGTTCGGTGCGCCGCTGGTGGCGAAAGGCTGGTCTGCGCCTCTGCCATAGGTCCGATGCGCAGCCTGCGCTCTTGATCGGCCGTCTGGCAAAGCAGGCGGGTGGAATAAGCCGCGTCGAGTTCGATGCGGCCCGGCGGCCTGCGTCTTCCGCTGCGATGCTCCCGCGCGCCGTGGCGCTCTTGGAGGGGGCGTAGCAAGGCTTTATACGTCGTCGGGGATCAGGGATCGGCGATATCGCGAATAGCTGACTCTGATAGCTGACTCTGAATGCAAAAACCGGGCGGTTAAGGCTTGATCTAGTCCTGGTAGGGTCAGCCGTACCTACTTCGGTCCTTCCAGAACCCGGAACCAGTCTCGGATCGCGAGCTTCAGCCGATCCACCTCGTCGTCCGCGAGGAGCCCGCAGTGCGCTATCGTGCCCCGGAGCATGTTGAGCCCCCAAAGCACCCTCATTACTGCAGGCTGTGTACTGAGCATGCCGGCGAAAGTATCCCAGTTGTCTTTCAGGATGTCCGAGAGCTGGCCGAAGGTGGTGTAGTCGATCTCCGCTTCGGAGCGCGCCGTGACACCCGCTTGCGCTTCACGGCTCTTGTTTTTGCGGACTTCCTCTTTCACGGGCTGTGAGACGTGTGTGTCCCACCAGTCGGCACCGTGCTGTTCCTCCATCGTCTCAACAATGAGCCGGCGGATGTCGTTCTCCAGCATATAGAATATCTCGTAGTACCGGGCCATCTTCGACGCATTCACCCGGTTCTCCAGCGAGAACTGTTTAATGAACGGGTCTATCCGGTCGTCGTCTAGCAACTGGGACTGGACATGGAGGTCTGGCGAGGCGGCTACGTTCGTCCGCAGCTCCGTCTCAATGACAGCGCACTTCAATATGAAAAGCTCGACCGTGTGGGTGTCTGTCACCCTAAGAGATTCCCTTTGATGCTCCGAAAGATCGCGTTGTAGACCTCGACATTGGTGGTCTCGGGCAAAACAACGTTGATGTTGTAGGCCAGATTGAGCTTCCCGTTCCGAACTTCCGGACTGCGCTCGCTGACCCCATCATTATCGTCCCCGCCAGTCCGGCCGTCCCCGGCGGCTTCATCGCCTTGCGCTTCCTTGGCGCCTTTGGCGAGCTCCTGAAACGCTTGAAAGGTTGAGTAGATGTATCGGACGATTTGATCCGTTCCGGGCAGGCCGGTAACCTGGACGATGACGTCGGTAAGGGCCGCCTCGTCCGCTTTGTGCGCGTAGGTGTTGCGCTTGAATATCTCGCCGTAACCGTTGCGAAGGGCTTGGAGAGCCGCAGTCGGTCGGCCGCTTTCGGTCTGGAATTGCGAGTAAAGCTCGGTTGGGGAGCCATTCTGATTAAGCATCCCGGTCGACTTGAGGATCGGGATGATGGGGCGGGCGGCACCGCCCGTGGCATTCAGGACGGTCCCAAGAAAGTCGCTTGTGAAGATGCTCGGCTTCTCCGAAGTGGGAATCTTGCCAAGGACTCGCCGGAGCACTCCGGCGCTGGACGTGTACGGAAGCCCGCCCGGAATTTTCCGCCGCGCCGTCTTCTCTGCCGCTGTCGCGGGAGCGGCTTCCGCTTTCGGTGCTGCACTTCTCGCCATGTCTCGTCCCTCGCCCGAACTAAACGTCAGCGAGATCGTGGTGCGCGTCAATGGTCCTACATCCCGACCGGACAACCTGTGGCTTGCGCGTTAACTAAACCGAACCCATCTATAGTTGAAGCTTGGCTGCAGGGGGCATCGTCATGGGTGAGAAGCGTTTTCCGTGGAAGGGCAACTTCCTTAAAATCCCGCCGAAGGTCCGGGCCGAACTGGACAGGATTGACGGCGACCTCGTCGCGGTTGCGGCCGTGAAGTCAGTTCGCGTTGCTGATGTTGAGGCCGGTCTGTACTCACACCTCGGCCTAAATATTGACTTGCTGGATGGCTCCGCCAAGGCTGATGGCCCAAGGCAGCCGCCGGAGGATGCGGGGAAATGGTCGTACCGCAACGCGCGGGGCTGGGACCGAAAGCGCCCCGACCTTCCCATGGCCCCGAAGAGCTTTGTCTTCGAGTCACCGAACTTTGGCGACGCGGCCAGAAACGGGACCCATACCCACTATCAGACGAGACAGGTCTACCAACACCAAGTCTTCGAACCGCAGGGGATGGAGATTGAGCCCGTGATCATGTCGCAAACAACCGCTGACTACGTCGTCGTCAAGTTCGCGCTGATGCCGCTTCTAAGCCGCAGTCAGCCGGAGTTTGAGCTCATGCTCCTCTGGGCGGTGAATGTCCTGCAGGAGAACACCGGCGTGGCGGATGTTTTCGCCAGCACGGCCACGAAGGAAGACTTCCTCGGCACCATCCAGCTCGACTGGGACATCTTCCCGCCCGGAACAATTGACGACGTCGTGGAATGGTACACCTCGAAACCGAGCTCCGGATTGCGAGCTACGGACTTCGATAAGCACCTCCGGGATCGGACGGCGGCCTTCAACAAGCTCCAACCGGTGTCCTACATCCGCGGCTCAGGGCAGTTCGGTTCGTACTTCGGTGCCAAGTTTGCTGACGACCTCGTCGTGTTTGAGAACCTCCGATATGGCAACGCTCTGTACATCCTATACGATGACTGGGACGACATCTCGAAGCGCTCACGTCTCGACCTCCTGCGCGATCACGATGCCAAGTTTGACCGGGTAGTCCACGCGGCCGACTGGCAGTTTCAGTTCAACAAGATCATGAAGATGGAGCTCACCGCGCGCCGCCGGGGGAAGGGGCGCCGGTCGGGCGCTTAAGCGGCCCGTGCTCGAAGCGCACGAGTCCGTCTGGCTCGCGGAGGTATTCGAACACCGATTACGCTATTAAATCGGAGGATTGGATTCCTCTAATGCGACGCTGTCAGCGTACCGGCAAAAGCGGTAAGCCGAGGGCCATCAAAAATTCGTTGTGCTTGACCGTCGCGTCCGTAATTCTCCCTTCGATCGAAACCAAATCGGCCTGCGTCGCAGACAAATCGATCTCTTCCTCACCGATCGACGTACTGATGTAGCGAGAAACGTTGAGGTTGAACCCTTCGTTAGCGATGCGGTCCAGGCTCACGCGTTTGGAGTAGCGTTCTTCCTCCTTCCGGAACTGGTACGTCTCTATGATCTTGTCGATGTGCGCGTCAGTAAGCTGGTTCTGACGCTTGTCCTTCTTGAAGTGCTCGGCTGCGTTGATGAACAGGACGTCATCCGGTTTTTTGCACTTCTTTAGGACAAGGATGCACACGGGGATGCCGGTCGAATAGAACAGGTTCGCGGGCAGGCCGATGACGGTGTCGATGTGGCCGTCCTTCAGCAGCTTCGTCCGGATGCGCTCTTCCGCTCCACCTCTGAAAAGCACACCGTGAGGCAGGATGATGGCCATCACCCCCTCGTCTTTCAGGTAGTGAAAGCCGTGCAGCAAGAAGGCGAAGTCGGCCGCTGACTTGGGAGCCAGGCCATAGTTCTTGAACCGTACATCGTCACCCATCGCATCGGTGGGCTCCCAGCGCAGGCTGAAGGGCGGGTTCGCCACAATGGCGTCGAACGCAGGCTTCTTGGCGGGGTTGAGTTCGCGCAAGAGATCCCAGTCATTGGCGAGGGTGTCGCCGTGGAAAATCTCGAACTCGCTGTCCTTTACCCCATGCAGCAGCATGTTCATGCGAGCTAGGTTGTAGGTGGTGATATTGCTCTCTTGCCCGAAGATCTTGCCGATCCCGTGTTGACCCATGCGCTTTCGGACATTGAGCAAGAGCGAACCCGACCCGCATGCGAAGTCGAAGACGCTGGCGAGACGTTCTTTCTTGCCCGTGGCCGGGTCCTGACTATCCAAGGTCACGATTGCCGACAGGATGTCCGAGACCTGCTGCGGAGTATAAAACTCACCGGCCTTCTTGCCAGACCCGGCGGCGAACTGGCCGATGAGGTATTCGTAGGCGTCACCCAAGACGTCTAGCTCCGACGAGAATTCATTCAGACCTTTAGCTATCTCGGCAATGATCGAGCAGAGCTTCTTATTCTTGTCGGTCTGGGTCTTGCCCAGCTTTTCCGAGTAAAGATTAATCTCTGAGAACAAACCACTGAAGGTGCTCTGAAAGGACTCGTTCTCAATATATTTGAAGCCCTCGTGCAGAGTTAGCAGAAGCTCACTGCTCTGTGTGCGCGCTAAATGCGCGATGTTATTCCACAGGAAGGGCGGCTGAATTACGTAGTGCACCTTTCGACGCATCTGCTTTTCGAATTCGGCGACATCGTCCGGATTGCTTTTGTACCACGCCTGCAACGGCGTGCTTGCTCCAGTTGTGTCTGGCAGATCGGTCGGGAGCCTTGGGTAGTCTGCCCCTAGCTCCCTTTTGGCCGCAGCCTCGTAGTTGCCTGAGAGGTAGCGGAGGAACAGGAAGGACAGCATGTAGTCGCGGAAATCGTCCGCATTCATTGCTCCGCGCAGTTGGTCGGCAATGTTCCAAAGGGTCTTGCCAAGTCGCTTTTGAGTTTGGTCGTTCATTGAGCGGCTACTTCTATGGCACGGGCACGGGCACGGGGACGGGCACGGGCGCGGATGCGGGCGTCGGCGGCGGCCCAGGCACGAGGGTAGCGGAGGGCGACGCGGGCACCACGCCAGGAAGTGCGAAATCAAATCGGGTAATGAATGCACTCAGGATGCGGCGGAACAACTGCTTGTTGTCCTCGCCCATTTCAGTCGGCTCATGGATGGCGTAGGCGCCGTGGCTCAGCAGGTTGAGAGCCCTATTGAACAGCGCACGATCTACATCGTTGTCGAGCGCCTTGAGGCAAAATGCAATGCTGGAATGCCCGAAGAAGGAAGCCGTCTTTTCCATGATGCTGCGCAGGGCGTTGAAGTGGAACGTGTACAGCGTCCCCTTCGTGGGATCCGCCGCACGCTGTAGCTCCGCGAGGGTTGCGACATGGTGGAAGAAAGGCGTGTCTCCGGTCGGCTGGAGTTTGTAGGTTCCCTCGTCAACCGGGCGGTGCAGGAAGTAGCGCTTATGGTTCACTGACGGCGAGTCATCAATTTTCCGCCCGATTTCATTGCACATGACGTTGAAGAAGAGTGCGTGGTGCGACGAAAAGATCACCTTGATCGGGGCAGCCTCGCCGTTGGCGTCCTTGCGCGAGGCTGTTCTGCGCAGAAGCTTGGCAAGATCGCAGGCAACAGAGACGGCGTTGTTGTCATCCAGCGATGAAATGGGATCGTCGATATAAAGGTACTTCTTACCTTGGTAGGAGACATGGCCATCCAGCATCCGTTCGCAGATCGCCATGAAAGTGCACCAGATGAAGAGGTTCTGTTCACCCCGCGACACCTTGATGTTGATCTGGTCGCCTTTCCGGAAGCTGACGTAATCCGGCTTGGAGATTGTCTCTGTGCCCTGCGGGACGTCCTTGTAAACGAAGTCGAACTCAAAATCGGCGTACCGGGACAGATAGCTGGCGATGGTCTGATCCAGGGTGAGCTCCGTCATCGCGTTGAAGAACGAAGACTTATCGTTCAACTGCAGGTGCCGCACGCTGTCGCCTTCGAGATCGTTCTCCCAGATGAATAGATCTTCGGTGAAGGCATTGAAATAAAGAGTGTCGGACGCGCCGTTCGGGTTCTTCTTGCTCTTGCGCTTGCCGGCATCTTTGAACGCCATCGACAGTCGTGTCTTGCCGGTTCTATTGAAGGCGTAGATCAGGATCAGCGAGGTCGGCTTGGTGGGGTTGTTGAGATCGTCGCGAAGTCTTCCCACGAGCGTGTTTAGGGTCTTGTAAGTGCTCATGCGGCGACGTCCCCCATCCGAGGAAAAATCTCCCGCATCAGTCCTTTCATATGGACGTTCAGAGCTTCGAGCTTGCGGGTCTCGGCGGCGATGAGGTTGTCCAGAGACATCAGGCAGTCGGTTATGCGTTGCTGTTCCGACGGGGAAGGAACCCTAATCGTCATAGCCAGAACGTCCGGCTTGGAGATGTTTTTCATCGAGCCCGAACTTCCTCCCGCCAAGTTCGACAGGGCCGATCGCCCCACATCGGACCCCAAAACGAAAGCTAAGAAGCGCATGCAGGTCGACGGTCGTGGTTTGGCCGCCCAAAGCCGGTCAGGGAGAAAAAGGTTGGGAAACTCGCGCTCAACGTAAGCGCTGGCGCCGACTAGCTTGGGCGTGTTCATGCGGCTTATGATTATGGTGTCGGCGCGTACTGGCTCTTTCACGCGGCTGATTTCTTCATCGTCGTATACAACCTTGTTCTCCAGCGGATCGAAAACGCCACTGGTGACCGCGCTCGTCTTGAGCACGCCGATTTCATCTCCATTGGCGAGCCGGTCACCTGAATTTACGCTGACGCCCGCGTTCAACGCGCTCACGAGAGCCGACAGCGGCGTTTCCTCCCAATCTCCCGAGCCCCCGAACTCCCCGAACCGCAGTCGCGGCACAGCTTCGCCTTTGAGGGGGAAGAGCTTCTGCTTTAAACCTCTTCTATGTGCGCTAAGCGCTTTCACCTTCTGCGCCTGCGCACGAACAACCGCGTCTGTAGCGGCCAGGCAGTCGGCGACCCTTTGCTGTTCTTGCTCCGTCGGTCGCCATGCCTCGGTAGTCAGGAACTGGCTGACGGAGATGTTGAAGCGGCCTGCTCGGGCACCCTCGTTGATCAGCCTTCCCAATGCCGGGTCATGGCTCCCAGACTCGAAATACCATTCCCAAAAAGCTGCGTTCTCGCTCGGCTGGAAGCGAAAGCATTTGTAGATGGGTGAGACGATTCCGGCCGGGTATCTGGAAAGGCGTTTGATCGTTCCGAAGCTTGACGCTTTTGTCGTCCGGTCGTTGTAGACGAAGTCGTCTCTTAGAATTCTCAGATAGCGATCGGTGGAGTCGCCAGCGATCTTCTTGCCGAAATATTCGCGCTGCAGCACAAGCCCGTGCTCCCCGGAGAGCGTGAGAACCATATCCGCGTCATTGTCAGTCGCCCTCTCGGTTACGGGACGGGCCAACTTATGAAGCGGGGACTCCTTCCAGCCGTCTGCGTTCTCGAACTCCGGAAAGCGCAACTTGGGGGCCAGTGTGGCCCCACGGTTCCTGGGCCGGTGTGCCGGTCCCCCCTCACTGGTCATAGGCGCTTAGCCCCGAAATCTCGCGGCCGTCGGCGCGTTTGTGCAAAAGCGGCATCAGATCGGCCATCAGGTCCAGTTCCGTCACCCGCCGCGCTTTCCAGTTAAGGCCGAGCGGTTCCATCAGGTCGGTAAGCGCATCGCCGTCAAAGATCATGCGCTGCAGGATAGCGTCGACAAAGACCTGAAGGTCATGCGGGACGATTCCATGGCGGGCTGCGATTGCGACCAGTTCCGCCGCATTCTTTTCGGCCTTGAACCGGGAATAGCCTTCGCGGATGGTCGTCTCACTTAGACCTTCGCCCGCTTTCAGGGTGGCGATATAGGCCGCGATATCCTCCCGCTCATCCATGAACTTGGCGTCGGACTGGATAAGGCCGATCAGTTCCTCGCGGGTCATCTTCTGCTTGCCGGGGGTGGCTTCGGAATAGCGGGTGATGAGTCCCATTATATAATCGTAGTCGATAACGGCGGAGGCAAAGAGGACAAACTCGAAGTCCAGCTGGTCCACCTCTTGGGTTGGTTTGCCGTCCCCTCCGCCCTGTTGGGCTCGAAGCCGCTGGGCGGTTTCCAGATAGGCGCCACGAAAGCCCAGCAGGTTTTCGCGCGGCAAGATTTTTTCGATGGTCTCGGCGTTCTCAGGCGTCAGATCGGTGTATTGGTCGAGCTGGGTTTTGAGGCGCTGAACCTCCTTGAAATGCTCGACGAAGGCCGCGCGCGCCGCGTCTCCCTTGAGGTTGGGTACGGCGTCGGGAGCGCTGTTGAGCTTCTGCGACGCCATGAAGGCGTCTAGCTTGCCCACTGCGGCTTCCAGCTTCTGTATGACCACCGGGGCCTTGTCGACCAGCCAGATTTCGCGCGCCTTCTCACCGGCGGCCTCGCCGGAGAAGAGCGCAATGGCGGCGTCAACAGCCGATTGCTGCTGACGAAAGTCCAGGATGTTTCCGTAGGGCTTTGTCGCATTCAACACGCGGTTGGTGCGCGAAAAAGCCTGGATCAGGCCGTGATGCTTTAGGTTCTTGTCGACGTAGAGCGTGTTCAAGAATTTAGAATCGAAACCCGTTAGCAGCATGTCCACGACAATGGTGATGTCTATTTTGTGGTGCGGGAAGTTAGGATAGGCCTTCTTGAGGTCGGCTTCGGGCCACTGTTGGTCCTTGATGCGTTTCTGCACATCCTGATAATAGGCGTCGAATTCGCTGATCTTGTGATTGGTGCCGTAGCGTACGTTGTAATCCGAGAGGATGGCTTTTAGCGCCTCCTTCTTTTTCTCCGGCTCGACAGCGTTGTCTTCCTTCTCAGTTGGAAGATCCTCCTGAATCTGCTTCACGTCAGGATTACCCTCCGCAGGCGGAGAGAATACGCACGCGATGTTCAGAGGCTCAAAGTCGGGATCCGTGATCTGCCTCTCGGCCTGCATGGTCTCGAACAGCGCATGATATTCAATGGCGTCATTGATCGACGACGTCGCGAGCAAAGCATTGAACCGCCGATGACCCGTGGCGGCGTCGTGCTTGGACAAGATGGCTTCGATGACCGCTCGTTTCGCTAACGGCTCGCCCGGTTTTGGAACCGTTTTGCCTTGCGCCTTAAAATAGTCGACGTGGAAACGAAGGACGTTTCCGTCCTCGATCGCGTGGGTGATGGTGTAGGTGTGAAGGCGCTTCTGGAAGAGATCTTCCGTCGTTTTCATGCTGCCTTGGGCGTCTTCGATTTTCTGTTGGGCGGCATTCTGGTCGAAGATTGGCGTGCCGGTGAACCCGAAGAGTTGGGCGCGCGGGAAGAAATCCTTGATTGCCTTATGGTTTTCGCCAAACTGCGACCGATGGCACTCGTCAAAAATAAAAGCGATGCGCTTGTCACGGAGCGGTGCCAGCTGCTCTTTGAAACTCGTCCTGCCAGCTGCCTTCTGCTGCTTGTTGCGCTTGCTGTTCTCGTCCAGCGCGAGGCCCAACTTTTGGATAGTGCAGACGATGACCTTGTCGGCGTAATCATCTGACAAGAGGCGTCGAACCAGGGATGCGGTGTTGGTGTTTTCCTCGACGCAGCCTTCCTGAAACCGGTTGAACTCCTCGCGCGTCTGCCGATCGAGGTCCTTGCGGTCCACAACGAAGAGACACTTTTGGATGTCAGGGTTGTCCTTTAAAAGTGTCGAGGCCTTGAAGGAGGTCAGCGTCTTCCCGCTGCCCGTTGTGTGCCAAACGTAGCCGTTTCCGCAGTCTTGGGCGATGGAGTCAACGATCGCCTTGACCGCATATACCTGGTACGGTCGCATCATCAGAAGCTTCTGCTCGCTGGCGACGAGAACCATGTAGCGGGAGATGGCTTGGCCTAGAGTGCACTTTGCGAGAAAGCTCTCCGCGAAGCTATCGAGATGAAGGACCTTCTTGTTGTCCACGTCGGCGAACTCGTAGACCGGCAGAAACCGCTCGTCGGCATTGAACGCGAAATGCCGTGCATTGTTATTCGCGAAATAGAAGGTGTGGTGCCGGTTGCTGACCACAAAAATCTGCAGAAAGCACATGATAGTGTTTGAGTAGCCGTTGCCCGCATCGTTCTTGTATTCAACGATCTGCTCCATCGCGCGGCGAGGGCTTATACCCAGCGTTTTCAGCTCGATTTGAACGACCGGAACGCCATTGATCAGCAATATCACATCGTAGCGATGATGGCTGTTCTGGGTGTTCATTCTGAGCTGACTGACGACCTCAAACGAGTTTTTGCACCAGTCCCGAATGTTGACGAGCGTGTAGTTGAGCGGTGTTCCATCATCGCGTGTGAAGTGATTGCGCTCACGTAGGGTCCGCGCAGCCGTGAAGACATCCGACGTCACGATCTCGTCGAGAAGCCGCTGAAACTCGCTGTCTGTCAGCGCGACTTGATTCAACGCTTCGAACTTCTCCCGGAAGTTCGCCTCAAGTGCGGCTCGATCACGGATATCTGCCCGCAACTCATATTTCAGGTCGCGCAGTTTGGCGAGAAACGTCTCTTCGAGATGCCGTTCCGACGTGTTCATCGACATTGAGAGGGCTGACGTTCCTGAGCTAAAAGAGGCCCCTGCCTAGCCGACGATGGAGAGGAACGCGAGCCCCGGCAAAGCCGAGACGGCCGCCAGACACGTGGCGACCTCGTGTCTGCTATCGGGCGGCGTTCTGATGTCCGCGCTTGGCGAACAGGAGACATCGCTAAATAGGCCCCTAGAGCTGGATAGCGTCGAAGGGTTCTGCTCCAAGGAGATGCTAGGCGGCTACTAACTCATTGCCTACGGAACGCTGACGCCTTTCCGTCTAGTCGATAATAGCAACGAACTCCGGATCAGAAAAATATCGCACCTTTAGTGCGGCGACCGGCGCCTGGCCCTGACGCAGCAGGATCTCCAAACTGGAATCCAGCCGCATCACTTCGTCGGCCGTGAGCAGTTCGCGCTTCACGAGATGGTCTGTCGTGGAGGTGTTGGTGGATGTCTGCGAGAACATCATCGGCCCCGGCGACTGCGATTCTCCGCTGCTCGCCGTTCGGTATGCGACGGTCCCCGAGCCCATCGACCGGGAAACCCAGCTCGCGGTCTCGACATCACCGACGTTGAAGATTTGGATCAGCCCGGCGTTCGACAGAAACGTCCCCGCGCGTTCTCCGTAGACGCTCCTCAGCTGGTGCAGATCTTGGAGGATCGGCCAGAGTTGCAGGCCATAACCCGCCATCAGACCGAAGGCCTGTTCCAGCGGCTCCAACCGTCCCAAGGCTGCGAACTCATCCAGCAGAAGAAGGACCGGCCCGTCCGGTCGCTCTGTGGATTTGGCCAGTGCGCCGATGGCTTGGGCCACGAGCAGGCGCAGCCAGCGCGCATGCGTGCTCAGCCGCTCGGGCGGCAGGACCAAAAACACCGTGCAGACCTCAGCCTTCAAATCCTCGAACCGGAAATCCGAATGCCTCAAGACCGCCGACATCCGTTGGCTGTCCAGGAAGTGTGTGTGGCGCTGGGCCGACGACAGCACCCCCGCCGCCTCCCGACCGCTTTTACTCAGATGACGATTGGCTGCCCGCGCGACGAGGCCACCGGCGCCCTTAGATTTCTGCATTACCGCCAGCATCTTGTCGAAGGCCTCGGGGGCGCTGGTGAGCATGTCGCGCACGGTGACAAGGTTGCGGGCGCCAGCGTGTTCGGAACAGACGACATGGAGGATGACGCCGGCGATCAGCGCCTTGGCCTCTTCGTTCCAGTGCGCCTCGCCGGTCTGGCCCGGCGGATCGTAAACCAGTGCGTCCGCAAGCAGGGCGGCGTCCTCGGCCAGCTCCAGACTGTCCGGATCGAGAGAGTCCAACGGATTGAAGGCGGCGGAATGCATACCCGACACACCGAACGGGTCCAGCACCTCAACCGGCCCGAAGCCGAGCCGCGCCCGCACGGTGAGCCGCGCATTCTCACCCTTGGGGTCGATGCAGAGGATCGATCGGTTGACGGTCAGCAGATTGGGAATGATGGCGCCGACGCCCTTGCCAGACCGGGTAGGCGCGATAGTGATCAGATGCTGCTCGCCATCGTAGCGCAGAAGCTGGCCGCCCCGCCGGTTCTCCCGCCCGACGATCAACCCGTCCGCCCCGCCCAGCGACGCCCGGACCTCCCGCTCGCTCGCCCATCGGGCCGAGCCATGCACGTCGCCAGTGTCTTCGAGTCCCGCGCCCGGCGCCCGTCGTTTTAGCCAGGCGATGAGGGCTCCCGCCGATCCGGCCGCGAGCAAAAGCCAGTTCTGCTCAGTCTCATTGGTGTGCCGGATCAGGATGAACGGGATGATGAAGACCAGACCGATGATGGTGCCCATCAGGTAGCCACTGATCAGGGTGATGATCAGCCCGACGAGTCCGAAGAGCCGGCGCAGCACCTCAGCGCCCGATCAGGTCTTGTCGGGCAGCGGCACCGCGCCACTCTCGCCGATCAGATCGGAGAACAGGGCGGCGTCGTCGTCGCGGGTGATAAAGCCGGGGAGCTCGCGCCGCAGCCAGTGGGGAAGATGCTCTTTGGAGAAGGCGTCCTGCCCCTTCTCCAGCCGGTGCAGGACCAAGGCGCCGAGCAGGATCTTGCGGCGCGTATCTCTGGCCCGCTCCTGTTTGCCGAGCTTGGTCTGTAGCGATTTTCGCTGGGCCTCCAGTTGAGCCAGCCGCTCGGCGATTGACCGCCTCGCCATCGTTTCCTCCGTGTCGCCACTCCGTTGCAGAAACCCAAGGTAGCACAAGAGCACCGAGCCGTCATCGTTTCCAGCGAGGCACCCCGGCGTACCGTCCAGCAACGTTCCAGCAACACCCCGGTCTTCCCCGCGTCATTGCGGCGGATTGCAAGCCTCGCCATGCTCACCCAAAGCTGGCGAACCGATTCGCTTGGCGGCTGTCCACCCGTTGCTGAATGGCGGCTTAGATTTCCTACATCGCTTGTTCACAAGCGCGCCTCACCGAGCCTATCGAGCGAAGTGAAGATTGGCGAAGGGCGCACTTACGAGTTGCTGTGCAACTCAGGGCTTGATATTTTCCCATCGACGGACCCGGGCGACGGCGTGGCTTTGCGTTTCCTCGGCCCGCCAGTCTGGCCGCCCTCACGGCGGTTCCCTGGAGGTCGCCATGGCGATCTATCATCTGGCGATGAAGCCGATCAGCCGTTCGAGCGGGCGCAGCGCCGTCGCCGCAGCGGCCTATCGCGCCTCGCAGAAGCTGACCAACGAACGCGACGGCCAGACCCACGACTTTACGGCCCGTCGCGGCGTGGAGCACACCGAGATCGTATTGCCGGACGGCGTGGACGTCGCGTGGGCGCAGGACCGTTCGACCCTGTGGAATGCGGCGGAGTTCGCGGAAAACCGCAAGGACGCCCGGGTGGCCCGCGAAGTCGAGGTCGCCCTGCCGCATGAACTGACGCCCGAGCAGCGGCTCGCGCTGACAAGGGAGTTCGCTCAAGGGCTGGCCGATCGCTACGGGGTGGCAGTGGATTTTGCGATCCACAGTCCGCACGGCGACACCGACGTGCGCAACCACCACGCCCACATTCTGCTGACCACCCGCAAGGTCGAACGCGAGGGCCTCGGTGAGAAGTCCGAGATGGAGCTGGAGAACAAGCGGCTGATCGCGCTCGGCCTGCCGACCTCGCACGATCAGCTGCGCGATTTGCGTCTGGATTGGGAGGATCGGGCCAACCGCCATCTGGCGTTGGCGGGTCACGACCTGCGCATCGATCATCGCTCTCATCAGGCCTGTGGTCTGGAGATCGAACCGACCCAGCATATGGGCGTCCACGCCACCCAGATGGACCGGCGCGGCAAGTCCGTGGCGCGCGCCCGTCAGGACGCTGAACAGGAGCAGCGCAACGCCCGACTGATCCGCGAGAAACCCGAGCAGGCGCTGACCCTGGTCACGAACGAGAAGAGCGTGTTCGACCGCACCGATGTGGCCAGGGTAATTCACCGCTACGTCGATGATCCCGACGCTTTCCAGCGGGCCTTCGCCAGAGCCATGGCGTCGCCCGCCCTGGTCGAACTGCGCCCCGAGCAAAGGGATGAGTTCGGCCGGACTTTGAAGCCGGCGAGCTACTCCACCACGGAGATGATCGCCGTCGAACAGTCGATGGCCGACAGCGCCGACCGGATGGCGGACAGCCGGACATTCGGCGTCGGCCGACAGCACACCGAGCGCGCCCTCGTCGAGCGGCCCTTCCTGTCCGGGGAGCAGAGCCAGGCGGTCAGACACCTCACCGGTCCCGAACGGATCGGGGCCGTGGTCGGCATGGCGGGCGCCGGCAAGAGCACCATGCTCAGCGCCGCGCGTCAGGCGTGGGAGGCCGACGGCTACCGGGTGATGGGCGCGGCGCTGGCGGGCAAGGCGGCTGAAGGGCTGGAGGAGTCCTCGGGGATCGCCTCGCGGACGCTCGCGAGCTGGGAACGGAGTTGGGAGCGCGGTCGCGACACCCTCGGGCCTCGCAGCGTGCTGGTGATCGACGAGGCGGGGATGGTGGGGAGCCGCCAGCTCTCGCGCGTGTTGAAAGAGGCCGACCGGTCCGGTGCCAAGGTGGTGCTGGTGGGCGATCCCGAGCAGCTCCAGCCGATCGGTCCCGGCGCGGCGTTCCGTGCGGTGGCTGAACGCGTTGGCTTTGTGGAGCTGGGGGAGATCCGTCGCCAGCGCGAGAACTGGCAGCGCGACGCCTCCGTGAACCTCGCGCGGCACCGCACCCATGAGGGTCTGACCGCCTATGCCGAGCGCGGTGCGGTCCGTTTCGAGGCCGACACGGGCGCGGCGCATCAGGCGATCGTCGCCGACGTGATCGCCGACATGGTCGCCCGGCCGGACGGCTCGCGGCTGGTGCTGGCGCACCGCCGTCTGGACGTGGCGGAACTGAACGACGCGATCCGGGCCGCGCGGCAGGACCGGGGCGAGCTTCGCGGCGAGCACCTCTACCAAACGACCGAGGGCGAACGGGCCTTCGCCACCGGGGACCGGATCCTGTTCAGGGAGAACAATCGCGACCTCGGGGTGAAGAACGGCATGTTGGGCACAGTGGAACGGGCCGAGGCCGGTCGGCTGGAGGTGCGGTTGGACAGCGCCAAAAAGCCGGGCCAGGGCCGCGCGGTCTCGGTGTCTATGGCGGACTACGCCGCCGTGGATCACGGCTACGCCACCACCATCCACAAGGCTCAGGGCGCGACGGTGGATCGAACCTATGTGCTGGCGTCCGCCACGATGGACCGGCACCTGACCTATGTGGCCATGACCCGCCACCGGGAGGCAGTGACGCTCTATGCCAACCGGAATGAGTTCAAGGATCTGGACGCTTTGTCGGCGCGGCTTTCGCGGACGGGGCTCAAGGAAACCACGCTGGACTATGCCGCACGGCGCGGCCTCGAAGCGCCGACCCGCGCCACGGGTCACGACGCCGAATCTCGCAAACGGGGCCTGTTCGACGGGTTGACCCTGAACAAGCGCGCGGCACCGCCGCAGTTCAGCCGCGTGGAAGGCTTGTCGTCGTCCGGGCCGGGGCGAACGGCTCCCGTTCTCGCGCAGACGTTGGAGGTTTCGGTGGAGCGCTTTGCGCGGGCCATGGACGATACCGAGCGGATGCGCGCCCAGAAGCTGCCCGTGCTTGAATATCAGAAGCGCGAACTGCGCGAGGCCGGGGCGGTGCTGGATCAGACGAGGCCGGGGGCGACGCGCGACCTGCATAACGCCTTGCGTCATGAGCCCTCAACCTGGCTCGCCATGCGGGATCTTCGCGGGTCTGAACGCGGTGCCGAGCTGGCGGGCGCCATCCGCCGCGAAGCGCGGGTCCGGCATGATCCGATGTTGAAGGCCGACCGGTTGGTGAAGGATTGGAAGCGGCTGGAAACGCAGCATGACCGGCTGGACGGGTGGCGGCACAGAGGCGAACGCCAACGCGTGGAAGCGCGCATGAAGGCGATGGCGGGCACGCTGAAGCGCGATCCGCAGCTGGCATCACTGGTGCGGTCGCGGGCGCAGGACTTGGGAATGGGCCAGAGTTCGACCCTCGGTCGGGTGATCTCGGCGCGTAGCGTGCAGCAGGCGACCCAGCAGATCAGGCGGGACTTGTATCGGGGCCTGTCGTTGTAACGAAGTCAGGAGGCGAGGATGGCGGAGGATCAGGCGGGCGACCCGGCCCAGGCGTTCGAGGACCTGCGGGCCGAGGTCTCGGTGCTGCGCCGCGCGATCGAGGGCCTTCCAGCGGCGATCCGGGAGAACCGGCCGCCTGACTACAGTCAGGATCTCGCGATACTCGGCAAGGGTCTCGACGAGATCGGTCAGTCGTTGGAGACGGTGCTGACCTCGCCTGCGCTTAACCTCACGCCTGAGCAGCAGGGCCAAGGTATCGCGAGGGCGGGTTCGGCGCTGGTGCGGGAGGCGGCGCAGAGGCTGGACCGCGCCGCGCAGGAGGCGGAGCGCGAGCGGTCACGGCTCTCCGGCCTCATCGGTCAGGCCTGGGCGAAGGATATGCAAGCCCGGTTGCTGGGCTGGATCGGGGGCTTGGCGTTCGCGGTCGGGCTGTTGCTTTCGCCGATCCTCGCCGGCGTCTTGCCGTTCGAGCTGAACACACGAGTGGCGACTCTGGTGATGCGGGAGGATCGCTGGACGGCCGGCGGAGCGTTAATGCGGGCGGCGAACCCGATGGGCTGGGCTCGGATCGTCGCGGACGCCCGGCTTGCCGACGAGAACCGGGACGCCCTTGAGGCGTGCCGGGCGGCGGCGATCGATAGCGGGAAGGTGCAGCGGTGCACGGTGACGGTGGCGCCGCCGAAGGATTCGGTAGCAGACCGCTATCAGAGTAGCAGCCTAGTGCTGCCACCCGTAATCTCTTAGGGGCTTGGCAGAAGTCTGCTTCGGGCATTGATAAACATGACTGACATCGACCCGATGCGGCCATTCCGGGGAGTCGGTCTGGAGGTCCGTGACTGACTCATAGCGGCGGTTGGCAATGACCGCTTTCTGGCCTGTTGACCAAGCTGAAGCGGGATTGGCGAGGGGGTTCGGTCCGGCTCCCACAGCAGGAAACGGGGCTGATCGCAGACCAGAACGAGCCGCGGGAGCCGATACGGAGCAGACGCAGCGCGCCGCGCCGGCGAGACCTAGGGGTCTGGACCGCAGGGATAGGCCCCTGACGGCCCGGCCGCGTCGAGGATGTCCTGATGCTCGCGGCTAAGCTCAACCCGGCGGGCCCTCTCACTGTCCGACCACTGCGGTCGCGCGGCTATCTGGCACCGCGCCGGGGTGGATGCCAAGCCAGATCAGGGGCTCGCCACACCGCGTTCAGGCGCGACGAGACAGGCCCGCTGTCAGGGTTGTGCCGGGTCCATGGCAGAACCCGCGCAGGCGGTCGGTTCCGTCAGCTCCGCGCGGGTCGCCCGGCCGTCGCCATCAAGGTCGAGCGGCCTGAACAGGGGATCATGAAGACTGCGTCGGCCGCGATCGCGGCCCACCTGGCGCCGCTGGGTGTCCTGGGATGTCAGGACGCCGTCCCGGTCCCGGTCCAAGCGATCGAAGGTCCTCAGCTGCCTGGACAGCGCGGGGCAGGGGACCGCGCCCGGCGCGCCCTCCAGTCGCGGTGCGGGGTGCGGGTCCGATGCCGCGGATGCGGCGGCGAGCGACACCGAGAGGACGAGAGCGGTCAGCATGCGACGGTCCTTGAGATCTAGAAGGTCAGATTGAGGCCCAGAAAGGGGGCATGGGCGACCCGGTCGCGCCCGGGACGGATGTCCTGCTGGCGCAGATAGCCGACGCTAAGCTCGGCCCGACCCACAGGACGCTCCAGCCCGACGAAGGTCCGCAGTCCGGTCAGCCCGGTGTCCCCGTCGACCGAGGTGCTGCGGGCGGTGACGAAGGCCTCGGCATTGACCGCAATGGACCAGCCGGTCTCGTCATCGGTCAGCGGGATGGTCGTGCCCACGCGCTGGCGCGCGCGAAGGCCCCATCGGTCGTCCGAGGAGACATCGCGCTGTTCGACGCGGGTGCGCAGGTCAACCGGCCCCCAGCCGTAGCTGACCTGCTGCAGCAGGCGCGTCTCGCGCTCGTCTGGGCCGTTGAACCGCTGTTCGGCCCCTGCGCTGTACTTCAGCCCGGACGAACCCTGCTTGTGAACCCAGAGCCGGAAGTACACCGTGTCCTGGCGCGGCTCCGCGCGGAACCGCTGGGCCGTTTCGAGTTCGAGCCCCAGACCGTTCCGGAGCTCGGTCGAGGCGCGCGGATTGAGCCAGAGTTCGGTGTCGTCGGCCCGGGCGGACGTGGCCACACAAGACCACGCGACCACAAGGCCAAGAACAAGGGGTCTGATCATCAAGGGCCAGTCTCTCGGAGTTGCGATACGGTCAGCGGCAACCTGCCGAGCGCGTGCGTTGGCTGCGTCTGCCGTCCGGCGGGCCGTCCGGCCTAGGCCGGACGGCATATGCCCAGAGCCTGCGAGGCTGCTAAGGGTCGGCGCATGGATGGTGCTCCCGCTCCCCTGACCGGCCTGCCCGACACGGTGGGCACGCTGCGTGCGATGTTCCGCGACGCGGAAGCGCGAGGGACCCGTCTGCGCCTGTTGCTGGAGACCGCTCGCGACCTCGCCGAGGCCGCGCCGGAGGGTCTGGATGCGGTGCTGTCGCTGGCGGCTCAGCGTGGCGCGGTCTTCATGGGCCGGACCCGCGGGCGGGTCATCCGGGACGCCGACGCGTTCGTCGGTCGGGCGCTGTCCGCCCCGGGGCCGCAAGGGCGGATCGTGGGTCGCCTCGTGTTCGAGCCGGCCGACGGCGAGGCGAGCGTCGGCGACGACGATCCCGAGGACGGCCGGGTCCTTGAGGTACTGATGCAGGGCATGGGGGCGGCCATCGATCGGGTCGAACGCGATCGCGATCGCGCGGCTCTGCTGGCGCTGCTGAGGGACCGGGAGGCGCGTCTCGAGCGTGTCTTGGACCGGCTGTTCACCAGTCAGGAGGACGAGCGCCGCAGGGTCTCACAGGACCTCCACGACGGGGTGGCCCAACTGGCCGGGGCTCTGTTCCGCCAGATCGAGGCCTGCGCCCACGATCTGGAGCCCCAGGATCGCGCCAAGCTGGAGCCGGCGACCCACACGTCGCTGACGCTGATGCGCGAGCTGCGTGCCGTTATCTCGGGTTTGCGCCCGACCGCGCTGGACGACCTGGGACTGGCGACGGCCGTGAAGGCCCTGGCCGAGCCGCTGATCGCGGACGGCTTTGAGGTGACCCTGACGCTGGCCGTGCAGGACCGCTGGCCGGATCTGGTCGAGACCGCGATGTACCGGGTCGCCCAGGAGGCGCTTGCCAATGTTCGCAAACACGCCGGCCCGACCGCCGTCGTCCTGTCGCTGGAGACCCTGCCCGATGGCTATCGGCTGCGGGTGCGTGACGAGGGGCGCGGGTTCGCCCCGGTCCCGCCAGGGGATGGTTCGGCCGAGCCGGGTTACGGGATCGGTCTCCAAGTCATGGAGGAACGGATGACCGTTCTGGGCGGATCGCTTGGCGTCACAAGTGCTCCCGGCGGGGGCACCCAGATTACGGCTGAAATTCCCCGGGAGATGCCGCGATGACGTCCAGCACCGTGGTCATCGTCGATGACCATCCCCTGGCGCGCGAGGGTCTGCGGGCCGTCCTGTCGCGCCGGACCGCGCTGGATATCGTGGGATCGGCGCCGGATGCCGAGGAGGCGGTGCGGCTGTGCACGGCGCTGCGGCCGGACCTGGTCCTGCTCGACATTCGTCTGGGCTCCGGGCCCGACGGCCTGCAGGCCGCGCGCCGCATCCGGCAACAGAGCCCCGCGACCCGGATCCTCATGCTGACGATGCACGACACGGCCGATTATGTGCGCGCGGCCGTCGAGGCCGGAGCCACCGGCTATGTCCTGAAAGACGCGCGCGTCGATGACCTCGTCGCGGCCATCGAGGACGTCCTGGCCGGGCGGCCGGTGTTCCCCATGGACCTGGTGACCCAGGCCCTCGCCTCGCCGGTCCGGTCCGTCGACACCGATACGGCGCGCCTGGCGCGGCTGACGGTGCGCGAGCGCGAGATCCTGGACCTCGTCGCCTCCGGTGCCACCAACAAGACCATCGCCCGGGCGCTCGGCATCAGCCCCGGCACCGTCAAGGTCCATGTCGAGCGGGTCATCGGCAAACTGGGTGTCACCGATCGGACCCAGGCTGCGGTGCTGGTCACGCGGGCTCTGCGCCCCGCGTGACGGCGTCCCGCTCCAGGCCGGGTGTGCGAGGCCTATGGGCCGACCAGCCGCTCGCCATCAAGGGGCTGGTGGTGGTGGCCCTGCCGCTGGCCGTTCTCTTGCTGGCCCTGTTCGCCCTACACTGGGCGGGCCGGGCCGAGGCGCGCGCCGAGGCCGACGTCCGTGCCGCCGTCGCCATCCAGCGCGACATCCACGAGGTCCATGCCCTTCTGGCGGAGGCCGCCAGCGGCGTCCGGGGCTATCTGCTGAGTCGGGAGGACCGGTTCCTGACGCCATACCGGGACGCGGAGGCGCGCCTGCCCGCCACCCTCGAGCGTCTGGACCGGCAGATCCGCGACGCGGAAATCCGCCGCCGCTTCGAGAGGGTCCGCGTCCTGTCGCTGCGCAAGCGCGAGGGTCTGTCCGGACTGCTCGCCGAGGCCCAGGAGGGCCGGGCGCCTAATCCGGCGGCGTTGCAGGTCGGCCTGGACGCCAACAAGGCCGTGCTGGATCTGCTCAGGGCGGAGATCGATGCCATGCAGACGCGCGAGGCGGCCCTGCTGAACGCCAGACTGGAACGGGCTGACCGGTTCCGTGACCGCAGCCTGCAGCTGACCGCCCTGTGCGCCGTGCTGGGGATTCTCGGCAGTCTGGGCGCGGTCTATCTGTTCACCGTGGGGATCGTCCGGCGGGTGCGTCGGCTGGAGATCAACGCCGGCCGCCTGGAGCGCGGCGAGCCGCTGGAAAGCCTGCCGGAGGAGGCAGACGAACTGGGACGGCTGGCCCGGCGCATGGACGAGGCGGGACGTCTCCTGCGCGGCCGCGAACAGGCGTTGCGCGAGAGCGAGGAACGGTTCCGGCTCGTGGTGGAGGGGGTGCGTGACTACGGCATCTTCGCCCTGGATCCCCAAGGCCATGTCGTCTCCTGGAACGCCGGGGCGGAGCGGATCAAGGGCTGGTCGGCGGACGAGATCCTGGGCCATCACTTCTCGACCTTCTATCCGTCCGAAACGCGCCGCCACCTGCCGCCCCGCCTGCTCGAGCGCGCGCGAACAGACGGCCGCGCCGAAGACGAGGGCTGGCGGCGGCGCAAGGACGGTAGCCGATTCTGGGCCAATGTCGTGATCACGGCCCTGCGCGACGAGACCGGCCGGCTGCGGGGCTTCTCCAAGGTCACCCGCGACATGACCGACCGCAAGCGCGCCGAGGAGGGCCTGCTGCAAGCCCGGGCGGCGGCGGTCGCGGCTAATGCCGCCAAGTCCGCTTTTCTGTCCCGCACCAGCCATGAGCTCCAGACACCTCTCGGCGCCATCCTCGGCTTCGCGCAGCTCCTCGACATGGATCGGCGCACGCTCACCTCCGAGCAGACCGTGGCGGTAGATCAGATCCGCGCCGCTGGCCGGCATCTCGAAGCCCTGATCGACGATGTCCTGGACATATCCAGCGTCGAGTCCGGACAGGTGGCACTCCAGGTTGGATCCGTCGCCCTCGCCGGCGTCGTGGACGAGGTGGTGGCGCTGTCACGCGGTGAGGCGGACGCGCGCGGCATCACGATCGACCTCGAACCGGTTTCATCCCTGTCCGTTCTGGCGGATCGGCGGCGCCTGCTGCAGGTTCTGCTGAACCTGGTCTCCAACGCCACGAAATACAATCGCTTGGGCGGCCGGGTGGACCTGGAGGTGAAGGCCGGACCCGAAGACGTGACCCTGCGAATCTCGGATGAGGGCCCCGGGCTCAATCCCGACGACGCCGAGCGGGCATTCTCGCCGTTCGACCGGCTCGGTCAGGAGCGGATCGGCGCGGTGCGCGGCACCGGTCTGGGCCTGGCCCTGTCGCGACAGCTGGTCGAGGCCATGCAGGGCGCGATCGGTTATGGACCCCGGCCGGACGGCCGGGAGGGTACGATCTTCTGGATCCGGCTCCGCCGCGCCGAATCGACCCCGAACCCTGACCCGGACGCCGCGAATCCATGACCCCGCCCGACCTGTCCGAAAGCCGCATCCTGATCGTAGACGACGAGCCGGCGAACGTGCTTCTGCTCGAGACCCTGATGCGCCGCGAGGGTCTGACCCAGCTTCACGGCGTGACCGACCCCGCCCAGGTGATCGACCGGGTCGTCGCGCTCCAGCCTGATCTCATCCTGCTGGATCTGATGATGCCGGGGACCGACGGCTACGAGCTGCTGGATGCCCTTCGCCGGCTGACCCCGCCCGACCGGTTCCAGCCCGTGATCGTGCTGACTGCCGATCGGACGCCGACGGCGCGGCACCGCGCCCTGGCCCTGGGCGCCAAGGATTTCCTGACCAAACCGCTGGACCTGATCGAGGTCATGCTGCGTGTGACGAATGTGCTGGAAACCGGCGCGCTTTACCGGCGATTGCAATCGGGGACTTAGGGGCTGGCTGGATTCGGGCACAAAGCGACCGACCTGTCGCAGGGATCCGGCCACGACGATCGGGACTCCCTCGGTGGAACCCGACCTTCTCGCCGCGGGGCGCGTGACGGCGAGCGCAAGGCTTGGAGTTCCCGCGGTTCGCGGGCGGGCCCGCGCGACGCGCGATGCAGACACCGGGACGTCATGGATCGGTAGCCCGGGAACCGGGCGCCCAGGATCGCGATGCTCAGAACCAGCACCATGTCGATCAGACGGGCCGCATACATTGTGATCGACAGCGCCATAGACACGCTGACCATGATGATAGCCGTCACCATGCCCGCAGGACCCGTGTCATAGAACCACCCGGACAGAGGCACCATCGGAAGGGTCCAGGCACTGGGGAAGGCGAAGGTCGCCCGAAAACCGCGCCGCCAGCCGATGTCTTCCTGATCCCACCCGCGCAGCAGAGGCACCGCGAGCAGGAAGAGGACCACCATCAGCTCGTGCGCTCCATCATCCACCCTTATCGGCGATATAGCGCCTTTTCATTGGCTGTCGGCGTCAGCGCCCGCAAATCTATGACGGGGTCCGGGCCCCTCTGACGATCTCAATGATCTTGATGTCGGACTCCGTTGGCGCATCTTGAAGTAGATTCCGCTGCGGCGGTCGGCAGAGAGATGCGTTCCATGGGCAACGAGAGGAGTAAACCATGAATGGTCATTTCCTGCAGAGACTGCGCAGGTGCCACGCGCTGCTGGAAGCGGCGCTGGAACAGGAGCAGCGCCGACCGGTGCCGGATGCCGTCACCCTGGCCCGGATCAAGAAGCGCAAGCTTGAGCTGCAGGATCGGGTGCGGGCCATGGAGTTGAAGGCGGCAAGCGAGGGGCTGCACGCCTGACTCGATCAGGCTGGGGTCCGCAGCGTTGCCGTTGCGGACCCGCTGGTCCTGGTCCCGATGGTTCGGTGCGGCCGATGGCTTTCGTACGCGCCCGTTCGCAGTCGAGTCCGACGTCGGCCCGGAACAGGACCAGGGCATGCGCGACCTGCGGAAGACCCGCCCGTCGGGCTACCGGCAAAGTCACGGCGCCGTGGGTTTGCCACCCCTAGCGGGGCGACCGGCCCCAAAGACCGGTGTGTGACCACAGAAGCTGGGGGGTGAATTGAATGAACGGCGGCGGGCCTGTCCCGCCGCCGTTCGGTGTGGCGGTCAGTTGGCGCTGTAAGGCAGCGAGGAGTGGTGCAGCACGATCCGCAGCTTGCCTTCGGCGTCCCGCACATAGCCCCAGGTCTTGTCCACGGTCGTGACAACGCCGTCTGCGTTGGTGAACATGACGTTTCCGGTGCTGATGGCCGTGGTGCCGTTGATCACGATGGCGGCGTTGTCGATCTCATAGGCGCGCCAGCTCTTCAGCGCGAAGCCCGTGTCGGCCGCGAAGCGGGCGTCGCCGCCGACAAAATACGCCAGAGCACCTTCTCGAGTCGTGCGGAAGGTCTGGGGCGCGGCCGCCAGGGTGGGCTTGAAGGCGACGGGCCCAAGATCATAGCCATAGGCGGCGTCGATAACCTGTCCCGCCAGGCGTTTGGCCGCCTCCTGGCCGTTTCGCTCATATTCGGTGGAGATGGCCACGAGCGCATCGCCCCAAGCACGCTGGGCGGCCTCGACCTCGGCTGTGGTAATTGGCGCGACGGCTGAGGTGTTGAGGCTGGCAGAAGCATAGGTGTCATTGGCATGGGCCAGGGCGGGCAGGGCGCCCGCCATAAGCGGCAGAGCCAAGGCCATGGCGGCCAGCGGGGAGGTAAACTTCATTATGGGCATCCTTGGGTGACGGTGGGGCCAGGATTGGCGCGATGCGGGGGCGCGTGCGTCCAGTGACCCTCCTTGTTTACGTCCATGCCGCGCTGGCGACGTCGGCTGCCCGGCATACCTCTGTGGCCTATGCCGGATGGCCTAGCCGATGGGCGTGTTTCCCGGCGGCTATCACGGTCTGGCCCCATCCGCTTTCGGCCAGCAGCGGGAGAGCGGCGGTTGATCCTCCCGGGACCCGGCCCGGCCCTCACCCGGCCGTTAGAGCTCAAGGCTCGGCGAGCCGCGTCAGGATCGCATGATCGTATCCGTCCTGGCCGATGCGGATGTCACTGGGAAACAACACATAGTCATCCCCAAGCTGGTCTATGGCGTCATCAATCATGGTGGTGAAGGCCCTCGCCTGACCGCGACGGCAGGACAGGATGTACCCCTCTGGCGTGTAGGTTGCGGTATGACATTCGCTGTCAAGGATCAGTTCGGCAAACAGGGTCTCGCTCATCGATTCGTATTTCCGGATCCTGTCGAGGCTCCTGGTGGCGGTCGCCGGGGGGAGGCGGTGATCACGGTCGTAATCGCACGAAGGGTCAGTCGAAGATGTCGAAGATGTCCCGCCGCTTCTTCTTGCGGTAACCGTCATCCCGGTCGTAGCGGTCGTCCCGACCGTGCCGATCGTTCCGGTCGGAGTAGTGAGGCGGCGGGCTGGCTGGGGCCAGCGGCGGAGCGCCCGGGCCCGAGCCGGCCTCGATCAGTTTCTCGAGTTCACCGCGATCCAGCCAGACGCCCCGGCAGGTCGGGCACATGTCGAACTCGATGCCGTTTCGGGTGACGGTGCTCATGGCGGCATTGTCGTTGGGGCAGAGCAGCAGGGGCATGAAGGATCTCCGTGGGATAGGGGCGGAGGGTCAGCGGCGCTGGCCCAGGAAGACGAGCAGGAACTGGAACAGATTGATGAAATCCAGATACAGGCTCAGCGCGCCGAAACTGGTGGCTGAGCCGAGGGCGGCCCGGTCGCCACCTAGCTGGTAGTAGGTCATTTTGAGCCGCTGGGTGTCGTGCGCCGTCAGTCCGGCGAAGATCAGTACGCCCAGGCCACTAATGACCAGCATCAGGATTGAGGACTGGAGGAACAGATTGACCAGTCCGGCCAGGATCAGGCCGATCACCCCCATGATCAGGAACGTCCCCAGTCCGCTGAGATCGCGCCTTGTCGTATAGCCGTAAAAACTGAGCGCGCCGAAGGCGGCGGCCGTCACCAGAAAGGTGGAGGCCAGACTCTGGCCGGTGTAGCGGAGCGCCAGGGCCCCCAGCGATGCCCCGATGAGTGCCACCACGCACCAGTACAGTAGGCTGGCCAGGCGAGGCGTGGCATTCCGCAAAAGGAGGGCCGACCCCAGGAGCACAACCAGCGGGGCGAATGTCAGCGCCAGGCCGAGCGGCGTATAGCCGGTCAGCCGGCCGTCAGAAATGACGAAAAGACTGTCGCGCAAAGGACCGTAGGCGGCGCTGGCCCAAGCCAGGCCAGCCGAAACCAGCAGGCCCAAGCCCATCTTGTTATAGACGCCGAGCATAAAGTCGCGCAGCCCGGTATCGACGGCCATGTCGGGTCTCACCGTCCGGCGCGGTCTGTAGGGGGTGTCGAAGGCGTTCATCGGGACCGTGTCTCCTGGGCGGAACGATGGGAAGCGGGAAGGGGGATTACGCGCGCCGCGACGGGCGCGGTCGCAAGGCGCGAAAGAACCGGGCCAGCCGCAGGCAGGCCGTCATCAGATTGAGCGCCATGATGGTGCTGTAGCGCCGGAACTTGCGTTGGGTACGGTAGGTCATTGGCCTCTCCTCCTATCAAAGAGAGCACCGGATGGTCGGGCCGAAGGGGGTGGCGTTGGGACCCGGCATCGAGCGCGCTCGATGCGGTCCGACATCGCGATCCCATGATCGCCAGAGGGGCCCGGCCCGCATGAGCAGATTGCCAGGGCCTTGATCCGGTGGCCAATGAGGAATGGTCATGCGGCCGATAACGGCACGACATGGGTAACCGCGGGGCGCGAAGCGCGCGGATGACGACATCGCGGGGCCCGGATCGGCGGCGTCGTCTGTCGCAGCCACCTGGTCGTGACCGCAACGGGAGCTGAGATCAAGCCCGCTTGCCCCCTCGGATTAGACCTTGATCGGGCCATGACCCCGGCCTCGGTCCGCGCGCGGTGTTAGGCGGTTTTCGGCGCTCGGCGTCGACAGGCGGCGACCGGCCTAGATCAGGCCCGCAGTGTAACCGGCGTAGCCGAGATAGCCGACAGCCAGAAGAAGGCCTTCTCCCCGGCTCAGGCGTCGGCCTGTTAGGGCGAGGAGCATCACCGCCACGGACACAACGATCAGGACCCAGAGATCGAACGCCATCATGGTGGCCGGTATAGTTGTCGGAGCGATGACGCCGGTCAGTCCGCCTATGAACAGAATGTTGTAGATGTTGGAGCCCAGAACATTGCCCAGGGCGATATCACCTTGCTTGCGCCAGGCCGCCACGGCGGAGGTGACCAGCTCCGGCATGGAGGTGCCGACCGCGACGATCGTAAGCCCGATGACCGCATCATTGACGCCAAGCTGTTGTGCGATCCCGATGGCTCCATCGACGAGCAGGCTACCCCCGCCGACGATCAGGGCGAGCCCCAGCACGAAGAGCACGAGAGCGACCCCGAGACGTCCCGAAGGTCGATCGTGCGGAACAAAGTCGGGATCGACCTCTTCCATCGCCACGGCCCGATCGTAGGCTGCGGTGTGAGGCGCCCCGCGGCGTTCCTGCCGGTAGGCATGGTACACATAGCCGACCATCAGGAACAGGAAGACAAGACCCGCCTCTCGGGACAGACCGACTGTCGCGCCCGCGGCCAGCAGCAATAGCGCTGCCAAGAACCCTACGCCACCGTCGCGCCACAGCGTTCGAGCGTTGACAGCTATCGGCGAGATGACCGCCGCGGTCCCCAGGATCAGCAAGGCATTGGCGATGTTCGATCCGACGATGTTGCCAATCGCGATGCCTGGAGATCCGGCGAAGCTGGCCTGCAGGCTTGCGGCCAACTCCGGCATCGAGGTCCCCATGCCGACGACGGTCAGACCGATCAGCATGGGCGACAGACGCAGTCGCTCGGCGATCCGAACCGCCCCCCGGACAAGAAGATCACCGCCGGCAATCAGCAGGACGAGACCAATGAGCAGCAACAGGGTATCGTTAAACACGGGCGCGAGGCTTTCGGCTAAAGAGAGGGCGGCCCTTTCCGGGACCGCGGCGCATCAAGTCAAGTGACGGGCTTCCGTGACCGTCGAGACATCGACACTTAGTCTGACGGCGTATCCCATTAAACCGGCGGTCGCTGTGACCGCGGTTTGATGAGGCCCAAGTCCGGGTCGATGGTGGCCGGTGCAAGCATACAGGTTCATGGCGGACCGTTTGCTCGCAGCGGGGGCAAGCCATCAGCGTCCTCTTTCGGTTCCGCGCCTCTGGTGCATGCCGCACAATCGTGCGGCCGACGCCGGACACGCTGACCCTGGCCATTCACAGGGTCTGCAGCTCGCCGGTGGCGATGCTGAACCGCCAGATCTGAAGTGTCAGATGTCCTGATTTTTCGCCATCGCGAATCCAGGGGAAGGACCTCAGATTGGTGAGTGACAGGCGCAGCACCGCGTCCTCGATCGTCGCTTCGAAAGCCTGACCGGCACCCTGTTCGGGCATCGGCCACATCACCGGCTCGGCGATATCCATCCAGGGGCCCAGGAAGTCCTGGGCATGGCGCAGGGGCCCGTGGATCATGGCGTGGACCCCGTCGCAGTTGGTGTGGCCCAGGACCACGATCCGCCGGACTTTGAGGATCTTGACGGCATACTCCAGAGCCGCACTCGTGCCGTGGCACCCGCCGTCCGGGGCATAGGGCGGGACCAGGCCGGCCACGTTGCGGATCACGAACAGCTCGCCGGGCGCTGCATCAAAAATGGTCTGCGGATCGATGCGGGCATCGGAGCAGGCGATGACGGCGGTCGTCGGTGCCTGGCGCCGCTTGGCCAGTCCGGCGTATCGCCGCGCCTGTGCCGGCCAATGGCCAGCGCGGAAACGGCGATAGCCCACGACCAGCGGATCGTCCGGTGGCAGTGTCATGGCGCCACCTGGTCCGGCGATGTCGCGCGCGTCCGCCACAGAGACCAGACAATGCCGGCGGTCAGGATGATGAAGGTGATGCCCAGGGAGATGGCGGGCGGGAACTTCTCCCAGCCCGCCAGATCGGCAACGAAGATCTTGGAGCCGATGAAGATCAGCAGGATCGCCAAGGCCTGTTTGAGATAGGCGAAGCGGTGGATGATCGCGGCCAGGGCGAAATACAGCGCCCTGAGGCCCAGGATGGCGAAGATGTTGGAGGTGTAGATGATGTAGGGATCGGTGGTGATGGCGAAGATGGCCGGGACGGAATCGACGGCGAAGATCACATCGGCGATCTCGATCATGACCAGGGCCAGGAACACCGGGGTGACATAGGTCGCCAGCCGACCGGTCTTGGGGTCCGGCAGTTTGGCGAAGAACCGCTCGCCATGCAGCTGATCAGTCACGCGCAGGCGCCGTTTGAGCAGCCGCAGCAGCGGATTGTCCCCGATGTCGTGGCTCTTGTCGGCCATGGCGATCATCTTGATACCGGTCAGGATCAGGAAGGCGGCGAAAATGTACAGGACCCAGCCGAACTCGGAGACCAGGGCCGCGCCGCCCGCGATCATGATAGCGCGCAGGACGATGACGCCCAGGATGCCCCAGAACAGCACCCGGTGCTGATATTTCTGGGGGATGGCGAAATAGCTGAAGATCATCGCGATGACGAAGACATTGTCCATCGCCAGCGACTTCTCGACCACGAAGCCGGTCAGATACTCGATGCCGGACTGCTGGCCCAGACTGAACCAGACCCAGCCGCCGAAGGCGACGCCCAGGGTCAGATAGCCGAGCGACATCAGCAGGCTCTCGCGCACACCGATCTCGCGGTGTTTGCGATGCAGGACGCCCAGGTCCAGCACGAGAAGGACTACGACGAGGGTGAGGAAGGCCGCCCACATCCAGACCGGTTTGGTCAGGAAGTCCTGGGTCAGAAATTCCATAGAGATCAATCCGTTGTCAGTGCGTCGCTCAGACGCGAATGTCGAAGGTGTGGCGGCTCGGCGGCCGCGTCACGGTGTCGGCCGATACCGCGTCCGGTGCCGTGACCGGCTTGTCGGTGGGGCTGCTGCGGTGGGCCGCCACGCGGCAGGTGGTCTGAGCGAGGAGGGTCGCCCAAGCCTGGCCGGCACCCTGGCTGGGGGGCACTCTCATCGGGGGGGCCGGGCCGGCTCGGGCACCAGGTCGAATTCTGCGGCGTTCAGGCCGAGCCAGCGGCACAGATCGAGGATAACCGCGCGTTCCTCCGAATCGAAGCCGCCGTCGGCCGCAGCGACCGAACAGGCGGTCTCGACGAGGAGACGCGAGGGTCCCGCGTGCCCGCGCAACCGGCTGACCGCCGTTCGGGCGGTGGCTTCGCCATCGTCCAGATCGCGCTCGAACCTCAAGTTCAGGGTCTCGAAGGCATCGATGACCTCGTGCGCTCCGAAGAAGCTGACGGCGGAGGCCTGCCGCATGCGCTCGACCATGCGGTTGCGCTCTCTCGGTGTGACCCAGCCGTCCGCCTGGGCGACCAGGGCACAGGCGGCCACCACGGCGTCCATCTGAACCATGTCGCCGGGCGTCCAGACATCGTCGGGATGGATGGTACGGCGGCGGTGGTGTTTGAGAGATCTGGGCATGTCTGTCCTGTCCGCCATCGGTTCGCGATGGACGTGGGATGCAAGAGGGAGGAGGGCACGTTGACCGCGGTGAGGCAGCGCCCGGGCTCTACCGGGACGCGGCCGAGGCCAGCGATCGCTCGAAGATCGCCAGCCGGTCCTTAATTGCCAGCTTCTTCTTGCGGATCTGTGCCAGGGTGAGGTCGTCCGGGCGAGGACGCGCCCGCTCGTCCTTCAGGGCCATCTCGAGCAGGGCGTGAACGCCCCGCAGACGGTTCGCAAGTACAATAGACATTGAGCCTCTCCATCTCTGAAGGGGCGCGCCTTATGACAAGGCATCCGGTTCGATCTGGTCTGAAACGCGGACCCCGTTATCGAGCGCACCCGATGCGGTCCGACATCACGATCGCCATCGATCGTCAGAGGGGCCCGGGCCGCTCCAAGACACTGATCCCGCCAGCCCCATCCCGCCAATCAGAAGCGTTCATGCGGGCCATAAGGTTCGCTTATGGGTGTGCCGGCCCGCGCTCCAGGCTTCGCAGCACCTCCTGGGCCAGAAGGCCCGTCGGCCCGCTCGCACCCCGCGCGGACACCAGGGCGATCTCGCTCTCGCTCAACGGCGGCAGGGGTTCCCCCAGGACGGTGAGATCGCGCGGGGCCATGGCCGAGGGCAGGACGCCCACCCCCAGCCCCGCGCGCAGGGCCGCCATTTGGCCGGCCAGGCTCGGCGAGGTGAAGGAGGCGCGAAACGCGATCTGCGCGTCCTGGAGCGCGCCGAGCGCGCGCTTGCGATAGATATCAGGAGCCGGTGCGACGATCAGCGGGAGCGGCTCCAGCTCGACGATCGAGGCATCCAGGGCGACCCAGACGAGAGGCTCGCGCCAGACCCGGACGCCCAGATCCGGCCCGACCGGCTCTCGCTTGATTAGGGCCAGGTCGAGCATGCCGCGCGACATCTGGTCGAGCAGATTGGCGGTGTAGTCGCATATCACCGACAGCCGGATCCGCGGGTGACTGCGCGCGAAGGCCCCGAGTATGCCGGGCAGATGCATGGTGGCGATATCCTCCGGTGCGCCGAACCGGACCTCGCCCTCCAGGTCGCCCTCGCCGAGCGCCGCGACGATCTCGTCATTGACCCGCAGGAGTTTGCGCGCCTGCGGCAGAAGGGCGGCGCCTTCCGTGGTCAGCCCCATGCCCTTGGCGCCGCGATCGATCAGAGGCGCCTGCAGCTGGCTTTCCAGGCGCCGGATCTGCAGGCTCACGGCTGGCTGCGTCCGCCCCAGCTCCGCCGAGGCTCGTGTGAAACTGCCGCTCTCGACCACGGCCACGAAGGTCCGCAGCAGGTCGATGTCCAGATTGGTCAGGCGTCCGCTCACGGTCATCAGCATCCGTTATGGGTTGCATAACGCCATTAAACTGGATTGCTATGACGGTCGAGACGAAAGGTCCGCGCCCCGAAGGACCCCCTCATGCCTGATTTCTCGGCCAGTCTGGCCCTACTGACCTCGCCCGCCATCCTGTTCTTTTTCATCGGGGCCGCCGCCGCCTTCGCGCGATCGGACCTGACGATCCCGGAGCCCGTGGCCAAGGCGCTGTCGCTCTATTTGATGCTCTGCATCGGCTTCAAGGGCGGGGTCGAGGCCCGGGCCGCAGGGCTGAACAGTGACTTTCTGTCGGCTGCGGTTCTGGGGATCGCGCTCAGCGCCCTGATGCCGCTTCTGGCGGTGTGGCTCCTGCGGCGGATCCCGCGCATCGACCGGAGCACGGTCTGCGCTCTGGCGGCCACCTACGGGTCGGTCTCGGTCGTCACCTTCGCGGCCGGCCAGCAGCATCTGGCGAGCTTAGGGCTGGCATCAGGAGGCTATATGGCCGCCGTGCTGGCGCTGATGGAAACGCCGGCCATCCTGACCGCCCTGATCCTGCTGAACGGCGCGGCGCGCGGCGAGCCGGGGCGGCGGCGCACCATCCTGCGCGAAGTTTTCGTCGGGGCTGCGACTGTGATGCTGCTGGGCAGTTTCCTGGTTGGGGTCATCTCAGGTCAGGCCGGCATGGCCAAGCTCGATGTCTTCGTCGGTCCGCTCTTCCAGGGAGCTTTGTGCGTCTTCCTGCTCGACACAGGTCTGATCGCAGCCCGTAGGCTGATGGAAGGCGGGCGCAAACTCGGTGTCGGCATCGTCGCTTTCGCGATCGGGTTTCCCCTGCTGTCGGCCGCACTGGCTCTGGGCCTGTCGCGCGTCATAGGGCTGGAAGTCGGAGATGCCGCCCTCATGACCATCCTGGCAGGCTCCGCCTCCTATATCGCCGTGCCCGCCGCCATGCGGCTGGCCGCGCCCCAGGCGGATACGGGGGTGTTCGTCACGGCCTCCCTGGCCATCACCTTCCCCTTCAATCTGACCATCGGCATCGCCCTCTATACGACAGCGGCCATGTGGATTTGGCGGTGACGGCCGAAAGAGGGGCGGTCGGTGGGCAGCCGGGACAGTGCCCCGGCCCTCGCCGAGATGCCCGGTCCAACGGATGAGCTCCCGGGCTTCATCCTGATCGCGTCAATCCGACTGTGGATCAGACACCTTGTCCACGCCGCTTCGTTGATAGTCCACGCCGCTTTGTTGATAACATTGTTCCGTGATGTGCTAAACCAAAGCACGGTCAGCATCAGGAACTGCTCGCTGTTGTGACAAACCTCCGGCCGCGCCCAGGGGACTAAATAATGCGCTCCTGCCGCATCCGATTGCCGCGTCGCTGACTAGAGGTTCATGGGACCGGAACACCGGTCCTTAGCAATGGAGACAAACCATGTTCCTGCTCAGCTTCCTCGCCGCCCTGTTCAGCTTCCCCTCACTGGGCGAGCCGACCCCCGCCGAAGTCCAGAATGAGATCGACTACCAGGCCTGCTTCAGCACCGATGACCCGCAGACCTGCATCGACAACCTCGAGCCCAACTGACCTACGGTTCGCACCCGGCCGAAGCTCCCCGCGGGGGGCGGCCGGGCAGCGACCTTAATTGACACAGGCACGTGTTGTCCGTGTGCCAAGCAAAAGTATCAGGCCAGCGGCAGGAGTTGGTCGAGCATGATGGGAGGGGTTCCATTTGCCCTATGAAGAGCTGGCCGGGTGCGACTACGTGGGCGCATTGTCCGCGTGCCGCGATGGAGGCGTGACAGGGTATTCGTCATGTGTGAAGGCACGCCAATCCCGCCGACCTTCCTCAAAGTCTGCCCGAGTGTGACCGGTCATAGCGAGAAAGCGATCGTTGATCGCGAGAGTCTGTTCCGAGCGCACGTCGAATATCGTGAAACCCATCAGGTCCGAGGCAAAGACGCCCTAGAAGGGGTGGTCGGACTTCATCCGATCCATTTCGCGCTCGTTCGGGATGCGCTGGAGCAACCGAAAAGACGACTGTCTGCGCATGGCGGCGTCTTGCAGCTCCACGGTTGCAGCAAGCTCCAAACGCTTAAGCTTGTAGGTGGTTGCTAGACACTAGCGTCTGTTTCAAAAGCGACGCCGCTAAGGTCCGATATGTGTCGGACGACGACTTTTGCATTGGGCTTGGAATCGGGCCTTTGAAGCCCATCTGAATGTCGTGTTTCCGGCGTGTCGCCAATGTCTGAATCTGGCGCATAGGCGACTTTGATCATGGTTCGAGCCCATGTCCGCAAACCACCCGTAGACGACAGAAGGGAGGTCTCCTTCCAGCGGCGTCTAACTAAGTCATGATCCTTCAAGTCCACGTTTTAGGCGCACTCCCGGCCCCGACTCGCTTGTCCCTTCCAGGAAGGTGACCCCAGCGGTTTCAAGAGCCAGCTGAACAGCTTCGACATTAGCGGCAGAGCTACGCCCCGGACCGAGCTGGCTCTCCATACGCACGATGGTGGGCAGCGAGAGGCCCGACGCCTTCGCCAACGAAGGCTGGCTCCAACTAAGGAGGGCGCGCGCGGCCTTGATTTGTGGGGATGTCAGCACAGCGATGATGATTTTATTATCATGAAAGACTATTTTCTATTGACGCGATACTTGCCTTCGGCGATCATGAAATAATCATAGGTGATTAGAAGGCTTTAGTCATGGGCTCGCGTCGAAAGACGGGCATCGAGGACGCGCGCCTGCCTGCACTTTCCAGGCGCGCGCTCATCGCCGGCACATCGGCCGTTGCGTTTGGGGCCGCCAATCCGGCTGCCGCTTCCGCTGCCCTGATTCCCGCCGCCGATGCCGCTTCGGACGTAGCGACGCGGCGGTGCAGAAACTGGCTGGCCGTCGATGACCAGATAGAGCGTCTCCAGACCCGTTGGGCGAAGCTGGAAGGCTGGCTGATCCGGGAGCATTCGTGGTGCAACCTCACGCCGACTGAACAGCAGGCTTTGCCATGGTCCAAAGAGCTTCGCGACATAGACGGCATCTTGGCCACGCTATTCGACAAGCGTGAGCGTCTTCTAGAGGCGATCCCTGATTCCAGCGCGGCGACCTTGGAGGCGATCGTTGCGCGGCTGGCAGTCGTTGAGCGTCTGGTCTGGCCCGAGGACCATCCGGAGGCCCACGCAATGATCACGAGATCGCGGATGGACCTCATCGCGATTTCCCAAGGAACTTGTTGAACGCCTAGCCGGAAGGCGATCGACTACGTGCTGCTAATGATGGAGCCATCATAGGAATCGACTGGAGGACGAGCGGGATGACAACGCCGAAGTCCCGGCCAAAACGCCGACGTGCAAGAAGCTCTGCGGATGTCCTTAAGGCGGCGATCCTGCGACTGCCTACCAACCTTCGCGACGTGTTCGTTCTCCATCGTTTCGGGGGGCTCACCTACGGCGAGATCGGATCGCATCTTGGGATAGCCCCGGAGGCTGCGGAGGCGGCATTTGCTGCCGCACTTGCTCGCCTCGCGCGGGCGGTCAGGATTTCCGAGGAGTGATGCTCCGCCATTTTCTGGAGTTGAAGCCCACTCGGCTGATAACCAGCGGCCAGATACGCGGCGGCCATTGAGCCGTAGCGACGGTAGATCGTGTAGGTGCTGGGCGTACCGTAAGCGTCCAGTATCTCACGCGACAGGCTGCCATGCTCGGCAAAGGCCCGTTTCAGGTGCTGGTGCAAATCCTCCATCGAATATCTCGGCTTGCCTCGACCGTGGCGGTTCATGTCGCCCTTAAAAAGGTGATGGTTCGCGAACTTGGACGGCATAGGCAGGTTCAGTAGATCGCGAATGACCGGCATAGGGCCGACTTGCCGGTAGTAAACGCCGGGGCTCCATCGGCCGAAGCGTCGAATGAGGCCCTGACTGATGTAGCCATGGTCGGCGCCAACGCGCCGCAGATCTGCGAGCGCGGCTTTACAAGCAACAGGAGTTCGGTTGCGCTGCCGCTTTCGTTGTGCGGCCTCGAAGACATCCTTTGTCACGATCGGGGGGACGCCGTCATCTACGACGATCCAGTCGGCGCGAGGCAGGGCGCCCCCAGACTTGACGCCGACTGGTCTGGAGTAACGCCCGCCGATGAGTTTGCCGATATAGGCCTGGTTATCGAGGATGTACCGCACTCGTCTGGCTGACCAATCACCCCACTCAGCATTCGCGCCCGGATCTGCCGTCAGTTTTCGCGCGACGCTCACAGTGGTCGCCTTCGGACGAAGATAGAGCGCGAATATTCGACGCACGAACTCCACCTCGGCGCCCGGGCCCAGGATGAGCTTGGTTCGCACACCTTGCTGTTTACGGACGAACGAACCCGATGGTGCGGCGAGCATCGTGCCATCACTGCGCGTGAATATCCGCCGCAAGCCGAGCGGAGCCCGCCCTCCGGTCCAGAATCCTTGGGCCAATAGTCCACGCTGAGCGCGTGTCACCTTCTCGGAAAGGTCATGGCTGTACTGGCCCGCCATGGTCCGTTTGATATGCTTCATCAGTTGCGACATCGGACTGCCGTCGTTTTTAAAGCCGTCAGCGCAATAGAGGACAGGTACGCCCGCCTGAACGCACATGAACTCGTAGTAGGCGGCCTGGTCGGAATTTTGGAACCGGCCCCATCGGCTGACGTCGTAAACAAGGACGCAGGTGAAACCGCTGTCTCCTGAAAGCACGTCGGCCAAAAGGGCTTTTAGACCGTCTCGCTTCCGGAGAGAGACCCCGCTAACGGCGGCGTCTTCGTAAGTCCGAACGATCTGCATCCCATGCTCGACCGCAAAGGCTTCATTGGTCGCCTTCTGGAATGTCGGCGAGTATTCCTGTCGCTCTGTCGACATACGCACGTACTGCGCCGCTCTAATTGGCGAAACCTGCATTTTCATCTCCCGCGTCATCTATGACTTGGGACATCAGCACTCGCCCGACCTTTGCTTGTCAAAGCACGCAACGCGGGCGGCCGAGCTTCCGGCCTCGCTGGCGATCATATTCCATTCGGGTGCTAGCCCTATCCCTATCCCTAGCGGCCTACGGAACGAAGGTCGTGAAACCGACCAGGCGCCGTAATGGGGTGGTTATCTCAACGGGCGATCCGCGCCGTGCGCGGCGGGCTTTAGGCTGTGCCCCGAGCTTCCGGCTGCGCCGGCGATCTCGTCCCATTCGGGTGACAATCCCTATCGCAAGAAGCTTGAGGCGTTGCCCCCTGCGCACTCCGAAGAGGCATCCGCCCAGCTTCTCTCACAGAGTTCGTTGCAGCCGGGTCCCCGCGAAGCCTCCCGCTCCGTTTGCTCCCCCAGTCTCGCCGACGGGCAAGGGTTCAGTACGAACCCAAACCCCAGAGGCGGATATGAAGAACGACTACTCAATAACTCGGACACGCTGGAACGGCATCGAGATCGAAATCCGATGGAACGCCGACTATCTGATCTATGACGACCGAACCCATATGGCCCATCTGGAAGTCGTGAGCGTGTCACCCGAGCGAGCGCCATTACCGATCACCGAGACGGGATACAGGTCACACTTCACTCCCAGGGCAGCGATGGACGGTTACGACAGCGCGGAAGCCTTCGTAGAGGCGTGGCTTGACCAAGCGTCGCGTTCGCAGGAATGGAAGGCTTTCGATCAGGCGAGCAGGCAGTTGTCGCTGTTCTAGGCGGGCGGACGTTCAAGCGGTTGCGCGAACGTCCGCCATTGCCATCAGGTCTTTGGCTGGCGGGGTTTGCGGGTCTTGGGCGCAGGAGCAGCGGCGGCTTTCGCCTGACGCCCTTTTGAACCCAAACCGATGGCGCGAGCCAGTTCCGACCTCTGGGCGCTATAGGCCGGATGGACCATCGGATAGTCCGACGGCAAACCCCATTTGGCGCGATAGTCCTCAGGGGTAAGACCGCGCGTCCCAAGGTGGCGCTTTAGGCTCTTGTACGGCTTGCCGTCTTCGAAGCTGATCAGGGCGGCGTCGCCAATCGACTTCTTGATCTCGGCTTTGGACTTACGATCCGGCGCCGTCGCTTCCAGCTCGACCCCAGTCGGCGAAACATCGAGGCTCGAAAGCGTGGCGAAGGTATCGCGGATCAGGGTCTGAAACTCTTCAGCCGTGAGGCGCGTGTTGGTATTCGAGACATAGGCGCTGACCAGTTCGATTGTGCCGTCCCGCGCGTCGGATGCGGGGGTGTATGTGTCATCAGCCATGGGTAGACCTTCATATTCAAAACAGATCCTGCTTAGGACAATGCCTGTCGCCTTGCCAAGCTGGTCACGCCCCACCGTCAATATGGATGAAGTGGCTCCACCCTATTGGACGCGGCCGTCAATTCACGCCATCTTTCGTGGCTAAAGCGCCGAATAATCTACACGATTTCTGCACGGCATTTACGCGTGCAGAAATCGTGTTATTTTACAATGGACTATACGGACGAAAGATGTCTTGCGTTCGTCGCGGGCCTGCAGTCGACCGGAGGGGCGGCCATGATCCCCGAACCCATCGACGCGGCAGGCCTGGACGATGGCGCGAACGACCTGCTGACCCGCAAGGAGGCGTCCGCCTTCCTCGCGGCGTTCGGCATCCGGCTCAAGCCCGCCAGTCTGGCGCGGCTCTGGTCGGTCGGCGCGGGCGGTCCCCCATGCCGGCATGTGCGCGCGAAACCCTATTATCCACGCGGGCTTCTGCGGGCTTGGGCGCTGTCTCAGGTGTCCGAGCTCAGAACCGGCGCCCCGGCCGCTGCGAGAGGGCGCCGTCATGGATGACGCAAAGGACGTGGACATCGGCGGCCCGGGCGACCGGATGCTGAACTGGCGCGAGGTCCAGGCCATTACCGGTATCAGTCGCACCACAGTCTGGCGGCTTCAACAGATCGACGCCTTCCCCAAGCCCGTCTCCCTGTCACCGGGCCGAGTCTGCTGGTGGGAAACGGAGGTGATGGCCTGGAGGCGGTCGCGCCCGACAGCGGCCTTCCGACCGCCGGAACGCCCGCGTCTGCCCGGCATGCCGAGGCGGCCGAAGTCCGGCCCGGTGGCGCAGGCGGCGGATCGGAACTCCGAGCCCGCGCCGCCAGAGCCTGAGGCGAGGGCGCGATCCAGAGGGCGCGGCCGTTCAGTCGCGCCCAATCAGATCGACTTCGGCTTCTGAACCGAAGTCAGTCTCGCTGATCATCGACTGCCGTCAGGTCAGGTGGGCTTTTCCAGCGCAGCGCTGGCTGTCAGCCCTTCGCCGGCCCAAGAGGGCTTGGAAACCGGACGGCCGGCGGTAGAGGCGCCGCTGAAGCGACGTAGGGACGAAGAGGTCGGATGGCGAAGTCATCCCGGACGCGGCCCTAGGGCCTATTTCATCCCCTTCGAAGGGTCGTCACCCGGTGTATTGGGATCGATCTCTTTGTCTCGCTTTGCGCCGCGTAGGTAGCCGTAAACGATGACGCAAAGCAGGATCGCGGGTCCGCCGATGACGACGAACCCCCAGGGGAAGGTTTCCATCAGGCGGTCCTCCGCTGTGCGGTTGTCGAGATGACAGATGCGGCAGCGCCGCCGTCTCCATGCGGACGCGTCGGACTGGCCGTACCGGGAGAACCGGAGATGGGTCCCTCGTGGCCTGGCGTTTCGTCAGTCGCGTAAGTCCGGCCTTCCTGAAGTCGGCGGGTGGTTGGATCCGGACCGACCTGACCGCCGGGGCCAATGCCGCCGGCTTGAAGCTGTTGCTCTTCCGGGGTCGTATCCAGACGACGGCCCTTCGCGACACCTGGCGGCAGGGCGGCTTCGGCTTGCTGATCGGTTTTCATCGGCTCCGCAGCTCCTGTTCGACAGCATCGGCCTGATCGCCGACCTTGTCGACGGCTTGGCGTAGGCGTTCCTCGCTCACGTTGAACTTGGCCGCCCAATCTCGAACTTCGTAATCTTCGGTCAAACTGATGCGCCGGCGATCCGCGCCGCCGCTTTTGGATTTGTCGTCCGTCACGATTTTCTCCTTTTTTGACCGAGGAAAAACTCAGCAATCCACCACCTGTTCCTGTGTCGGGTGTCGGTCAATCGATAAGCCCGCGCTGCAGACCGTCGAGGATGATGGGATCCGTCGGGGAGGCGACGGTCTTCAAGGCGAAGGCGTCTTCGATGCACTCCAGCTCCACGCCCGCGCGCGAGTTGAAGAGGGTCGTCCGTCTTCCCAGGGTCAGGTCAGTCCTCTGCACAGAAACCCCGCACGGCGGTTTTAAGACGTGGCGTGGAGTGTTGGCGACGCCACTCTCCTTGGCGTGAGAGCCCGGGCCGTCAGCGCTCAGAAGCGGGCGGCTCTCTCGCTTCGCGGGCGCTATACCAGGCCGGGAACCAAATGAGGCCAAGTCCGTAAGCGGACCATGATATTTCGATTTGAGAGCGACGCCGGGGTTCACGGACGCCAGAGCTGGGACGCTGACCTGGGTAGCGTTCGAGAGGCGCAGGTTCAGGCGATCCAAACGCTGGGAGAGCTGCTGAGTGAAGACGGCTCACAGTTCTGGATGTCTGAAGACGTGACGATGACAGTCTCGGACGAGACAGGCCTTATGCTGTTTTGCCTGGATCTGAGCGCGGTGAAGGCGCCGGCGTTGCACAATCCCCATCCCAAGGGGAGCTAGTTCACCGCGCGGCCGCCGGGAGCATTCGCGGCCAGCTCCATTGCGAGCGTGTCGGCCATGACCGCGAGGGCTTTGTTGATCGTCCATCGATCTACATCCGGGTAGGCCTCGGGCGCCGCTTCCATAAATGCCGAGACAAAGGCGTCAGCCACCTGATCATCGGTAAGATCGTCCCACGACGTACCACGATCGCGCATCCGGCGTTCCAGGATGACGCCCGTTTTTCGAAGCGCCTCACCCAAAGGCCCCTGGAGCCTTTGGTGGAAGGCCTCCAACTCATCCTCGGTGATGCTTTCCGTTCCCATCGACGATGCTCCTGGTTCCTTCAGAACCTGACACGGCGTCACGCGATTGTGGAGTCTGTCCATGTGAGAGGGGCGGTCAACTTCGGCTCCCGGGTTGGGCTGCTTCGTCAGGCGGCTTTTGTCGTTGGCCCAGCGGCCCTGCCAGACGTTCAGCGATACGAGGGAGGACGCGTTCATCTGGAGTCTGCTGTGCTGGGCGTGAGATGCCCAATGTCGTTGCAACTGATCGAAATCGACGGCGTAGCGGCGACGCGCCGGGAAGGTGAGAGGCCGAACGCGCCCACCGCCCCATAGCGAGAGAGCGGCTATCGGGCGTCGACCCCGCCTACTCTGCAGGCGACCGGCTTTGGCGATGACGACTGTACGGGCCATGCCGGCCAGGTCTTGTCGACCTGGGATCTTCCTGCAGGGGTTTTACCTTCGCAGGACCAGTACACGATCCGGGTGACCGCGAGCCTCTGACGCCTCGAACCACCCGGTGGGAACGACTCCCCTGGCCGAGAATTGTCGAGAAGCCCAGGGACAGGATCAGCGATGAGAAAGACGCCGGTGCGCCGCCTCAAGGTCTTCCAGGCGCCGTTTGGATTCTATGACACCATTGTCGCTGTTCCGAGCCGGGCCGCCGCCTTGCGGGCGTGGGAAACACGACAGGATCTGTTCGCCTTCGGTCAGGCGCATGAGGTCGAGGATCCGGAGGCGATCGCGGCTGCCCTCTCCCAGCCTGGCGTCGTGCTGAAGCGCGCGGTCGGCTCGAACGCGCCGTTCGCCAAAGAAGCGACGAGTCTGCCCATCCTGCCAGACGCGCCCGAGCGCCCGGCCCTCAAGACGGCGGCAAAACCGGTCGCTCCGTCACGACCCCGAGCCCAGCCCTCGGATCGCAGCGCCCTGACAAAGGCTGAGGCGTCGCTCAGCGCGGTCGACAGGGCGCGAAGGGCGGAGGAGGCCGCGTTCCGGCGACAACAGGAGGAACTGGACGCCGCCCGCAGCGCGGCACAGGCCCTTTACGTCCAGAAACGCAGGGCCGCGACGACGGCCGTGGTCGAGGCGCGCAGTGTCTACCGAAAGGCCGGCGGGACGGATTAGGCGCTCTTCTTGGCTCTTGGTTTTGCGGCCGCCTTCGCCTTCGTCTTTGCCTTCGGGCTCCTGGCGGCGGGTTTGGACTTGCCGCTAAGGCTCGCGCGCAGCGCCGACATGAGATCGATGACATTGGTGTCTTCGGGCTCGGCGACCCTGGCCGGTTGGTGGCCCTTTTGCTTCTCTTCGATGAGCGCTTTCAGCGCCTCCTCGTAGCGGTCGACGAACAGACTGGGGTCGAACGGCCCTTCCCGTTGCTCGATGATGCGCTGGGCGATCGAGATCATGTCCGCATCGGGCTCGGCGTCGCTGATGCCGGCGAAGATCGCATCTGGCTTGCGAACCTCGGCGTCCGTGCGGATCGTGTAGGCGAGGATGCCCTTGCCGCGCGGTTCGAGAGCCAGGATCCGTTCCCGCGTCGAGATGACGACCCGGGCGAGGGCGATCTGGCCGGAGCGCTCCAGAGCGGTGCGGATGACCCCGAAAGCTTCCTGAGCCATCTTGCCGTCCGGCGCGAGGTAGTAGGGGTTGTCCCAATACAGGCGGTCAATGTCGTCGCCGGGGACGAATCGCTCGATGTCGATCGTCTTGGTGCTCTCCAGCCTGACCGACTTGATCTCCTCATCCGTCAGAAGAATGTACTCGCCCTTGGAGACCTCATAACCCTTGACCAGGTCCGACCGCTCGATCGGCCCGGTGTCCGGATCCGTCGTGATCATTTTGATCCGGTTGTTGGTCTTGGGATTGATCAGGTTGAAATGGACGTCTCCGCCCGAGCTGGTCGCGGTGTAAAGCGCCACCGGGCAGGTGACGAGGGACAGCTTCAGATGTCCTTGCCAGCTTGGGCGTGACGCCATCAGAGATTCCTTTGCGTGCATATCGGCCGTTCGGAACCACAACGACTCCGGGGAACGAATCGCTCCCTATCCGCAGGGCGCGGTGTCCCCCGTCTCCAGGTCGATTCTGAAGCAGTGTTCGTGTCCCGAGGCGACATCGCGCACGATGACGCTGATGTCCGGGCTGTCGGTCACGGGCGGATGGAAATCCTCGACATAGGCGACGGCGGCCGCCTCGAACGAGGCCTCCTCGACCACCCGGGCCAGGTGGGCGTCGACATGGCGGGCGTGGACCCGAAAGCTGCGGGTGTCGTGAGGGGGCATGGCGATCTCCTGCCGATCAAACGCCTGTGTCTGGAAAAGGATTCATTCGGACGGGTGATCCTGCATGGATCGTGTGCGGACCGTGTTCGTTGAGCGAGTAGGACGGACAGGATCGGAACCATGGCGCCTTCCAAACTCTCGACCTATCAGCGGATGCGCGACTTTGCGCAGACGGCCGAACCTTCAGGTGAGGCCGCCCGTGTCCTGCCGTCCGAGGCCCTGCGCTTCGTGATTCAGAAGCATGCCGCCAGCCATCTGCATTTCGACCTGCGCCTCGAGTACGAAGGAACCTTCCGCTCTTGGGCCGTGCCCAAGGGACCGTCGCTCGACCCGAAGGACCGTCGCCTGGCCATGGAAGTCGAGGATCATCCGCTCGACTACGGCGATTTCGAGGGGACCATTCCCAAGGGTCAGTACGGCGGCGGCTCCGTCATGCTGTGGGACCGCGGTTACTGGGCCCCCGAAAAGGGATTCGAGGACATCGGCGCAGCCTTGGCCAAGGGCGAGCTCAAGTTCGTCATGGAGGGCGAGCGAATGCACGGGTCCTGGGTCCTTGTCCGGTTCAAGGCCGACAAAGTCTCCAAGTCCAAGCCGGGGTGGATGCTGATCAAACACCGCGACGAGGCGGCGGTCGACGGCGATGTCGGCGGCCCGACCGATGCAGACCGGTCGATCGCCTCGAAGCGCACCATGACCGAGATCGCCGAGGGAAAGCGCCGGAAGGTCAAATCCTTCATGACGGCCGCAGGACCTGACGCCGGGGCCGTCTGGCAAAGCAATCGCGAGCGGGAAAGCTCCGCTCCGCCGCCTTCGGGCAAAAGGGCGAAGTCGCCGGCCGGGCAAGCGCGGTCCGGATCGAAAGCCAAGGGTCAGACGGTCTCAACCCTGCCGACCTTCGTCGAGCCGCAGCTGACCAAATCGTCCGAGAAGCCGCCCAAGGGCGAGGCCTGGGCTCATGAGATCAAGTTCGACGGCTACCGGATGCAGCTGCGCGCGGTCGGCGGCAAGGCCACCCTCCTGACCCGCAAAGGACTCGACTGGTCGGCGAAATTTCCGGAGATCGTCGCCGCCGGGGCGAAGCTCAAGGACGGGATCTACGACGGGGAGGTCGTCGCCCTGGATGCGACCGGCGCTCCGGATTTCGCGGCGTTGCAGGCGGCGATTTCCGAGGGGAAGACGAAGAACCTGGTCTTTTTCGTCTTCGACCTGCTGTTCGAGGGGCGCGAGGACTTACGGTCCCTGCCTCTGTCCGCACGCAAGGCCAGACTCGAGGTCGCCGTCGCCAAGGCCCCCGCCACACTTCGCTATGTCGATCATTTCGTGACGGCCGGGGATGCGGTGCTCCTGTCGGCTTGCCGCATGGACCTCGAAGGCATCGTGTCCAAACGCCTGGATGCGCCTTACCACTCCGGCCGCAGCGATACCTGGACCAAGTCCAAATGCCGCCAGGGCCATGAGGTGGTCATCGCGGGCTGGACCACGACGGGCGACGCCTTCCGGTCCCTGATCGCGGGGGTATACCGCGACGGCGCCCTGGTCCACGTCGGCCGGATCGGCACCGGCTTTGGGCGGGAAACCGTCGCGCGCATCATGCCCCGGCTCAAGGCGCTCGAGACGCCGGAGAGTCCGTTCACGGGTAAGGGCGCCCCCAAGAAGGCCGCCGGCGTTCATTGGGTCGAACCCCAGTTGGTGGCGGAGATCGAATACGCAGGCTTCACCGGCGACGGTTCAATCCGGCAGGCCGCCTTCAAGGGCCTGCGCGAGGATAAACCAGCGTCGGAGGTCGAGGCCGAGGTCCCGGCCGACGCCGCCGAAACCGAGCTGGCCGAACCCCTTGCGGCCAAGGTGAAACCCACCGCCACGGTCCAGACCCCCACCGTGAGACCCAAGGGCTCGGCGGTCGTCAAGGGGATCACCATATCCCACGCGGAGAAGGTTCTGTGGCCGGACGCCGGCGACGACCGGCCGGTGACCAAGATCGACCTGGCCCACTACTACGGGGCCATCGGGGAGTGGATGCTGCGCCATGTGAAGGGCCGCCCCTGCTCGGTGATCCGCATGCCCGACGGGATCAACGGGGATCAAAAGTTCTTTCAGCGCCATTCGGGCAAGGGCCAGTCGTCCTTGATCACCGAGGTCACGGTTTGGGGCGATCGCCAGCCCTATCTGCAGTTCGATCGGGTGGAGGCTTTGATCGCGGCCGGCCAGACCGGCGCGCTGGAGCTTCACCCTTGGAACAGCGAGCCCTTTGCGCCCGAACAGCCTGGCCGCCTCGTGTTCGACCTCGACCCGGCGCCGGACGTCGCGTTCGAGGAAGTCATCCGCAGCGCCAAGGAGGTTCGCGACCGGCTGACCGATCTGGGCCTCATCAGCTTCTGCAAGACGACCGGCGGCAAGGGGCTGCATGTGGTCACCCCGCTGACGGCCAAGGGGATCGACTGGCCCACGGCCAAGGCCTTCGCGCGAGACGTCTGCAAAGCCATGGCCCAAGATGCTCCCGACCGCTTCCTGATCACCATGGCCAAAAAGGACCGTACGGGGCGGATTTTCCTCGACTATCTTCGCAACGATCGCATGGCCACCGCTGTCGCCCCGCTCTCGCCCCGCGGCCGCCCGGGGGCCCCGGTCTCCATGCCCTTGACCTGGTCGCAGGTGAAAAAGGGCCTGGATCCGATGAAATATACTGTCCGGACCGTCCCCGGTCTGGTTCGGAAACTCACCGCCTGGGACGACTATTGCGAGGGCGAACGGCCTCTCGGTCCAGCGATCAAGCGGCTCGGCAAGGTGTAGCTCGGCTTACCGGCTGGCGTTCCGATTAACGGTCTCTAGACTGTCGAGTCGGTCGTTACTGATTGCAGGACTGTAAAGTCATGGCGGATTGCGCCGTCTCCTGACAAGTGTCGAGCCCGCGTTCTGCCGAAGACCAGGACCCCCTCGCGCCAGACCTCGACCGCGTGACGGCTCGGCATCCCGAGCAATTCTCGGACGGCTCGGACCGCCGCCTGGGCGTCATCGGTCAGGTCCGCGTGTTCGATCGCCGGATCGGGCGAGGCGCCGTAGTGATAGCGAAATTCGTAGATGCGAGGCATGGCAGGCCAACGGCGCGTGCCCCGGCGCGTTCCTGTGTCGGCTTGGCGACGGCCGGCCGAAAACGCGCGCCAAACTCCGCCGCGCTAGACCGGCTTGACACGGTATACCAGTCAATCCGTTGACAGAATTGTTGGCCAAAACCCGCTCTGCGGACTCAGGCAAATGCCTGCTTGCCGCCCATAGTGGAAGTGGAAGGTGTGCGTTTTGGCCTGACGGCCAAGGTCTGTGTTCGGCGTCGAAGTCCGGGTGGGACGCCCCGACGTGGGGGACGATACAGGGCGTCCCTGCGGTCGACCAATCAGCATTAGCTTTCCGCCAGCGGGTCATTGCACATTTTCAAAGACACGGCACCCGAACGTGGCGGCTCAGCCGGTGTTTTCACCTGACCAAGCCGCCGGGCGCGGCCTGAGCCAATCCGCGCCGTCGGTCTGCACACTTTCACACTCTTCGAAATGCTGGTTGCTTCAAACGATTGGCGGCCTGGGCGACGTTTTCCGCCGTCCAGACCGCCGGCCGCCGTTCCAGCACGAACCGAGACGACTGCGGCTTAGCCGCGAAATCCAATCCTCACCATCTGGAGACTGACCTTGGCCGTCTTGGTGGCAGTAGCAGTGAAAGGCTTAAATCTATCGCATTCCAGTGGCGTCTCAGCGGCTACGGCCGCGAGGTCGTCTTCGACCAAGGGCGCTAGGAGCACTCTTACTGGACGATCGAAGCACGCCGCCTACTGTAGATTCCGGAGATTGCGACCGTTCACGCCTCCAGCAAAAGATTTGAGCGCAGCCGATCGGGGATCTTTACCTTTGCGCGATCGGCTCAGAACGCGCTGTGTGGCCTGTTCGATAAGGACGTCCGGCGAGGCGATGCGGCCATATTCGTGCCGTGTGGGTAGGCGGACGTTTAAGGCTGTCGCGGAACGATGGCGGTATCGGCGCGAGTTGCAGCGCTATGGCGAATTAAATGACCGGGAACATAGGATCAGTGGAATATGCCGACCGCGCCCTCAGCCCAGATCAGCGCAACACTGGCGATGATCGTCGAAGCGATAACCAGTCTCGGCAAGGGCTTCATCGTCTTTGAAATCAAAACCTCGAAGGCGAGACCGGCGCTGATCAATAGGCCCGCCATGGCGGCGAAGTCGGAAGCCGTCCATGCGACCGACGGGGTAAACCGCATAGCGATCCAGGGGATGATGAGAAGACCGGCTCCGCCCAACCAGACGCCGACCCTCCAATGCCCGCTTCGCGCTCGTGTGTGATCGAGAAATCTGATCATTGGGCTCTCCGTTGAAAGGAGAAGTGCGCCACATATTCCGGGTCAGCAAGAGTGGCCTTTTCCAGGGCTGCGAGGCGGTTTAGTCGATCACTCCCCGCCGCTGCATGTCTGATGACGGGATCGGTCAACCCCGGCGATCACCACATGCCGGATGCGTCTTCCGCTACGGTCATCTCTTCGATGGGGCAGGCTTGATTTTGTCGCATCGTCGAGGGCCGCCACAAGGACTGTGCGACCGGTTTGCACGCGAGGCGCTGGCTGCGCTGGAGCCGGGCGCCGGCGCGATCTGATGAGGCTTCTTTTTGTCGCCATGTCAGCAATCCCGGAGTGGAACCTGACAGATCTGATGACGGTTGTGAAATCGCGACCGGTTGCGAAGAACCGTCTCGTTCCGTTTCGACCTGACCGCCGCCCTAACCCAGGGCGGCGGTCTTCTTATTCAGTCGAAGGGTCTCAGTTCATCGCATCCAGCAACGCCTTCGCGCGATCGCGGTGCATGGTGACCGGCGCGATCAGTTCGCGAGCCAGGCTCGCCAGCCCGGGCGCTTCGCTGTTGTCGGCAAACCCGTTCAGAAGGGTCAGGGTCTCATTATGCGCGGCGACCTGTTGTTCCAGATAAACCTTGTCGAAGTCGCCTGGCGTCGCGGCGTTGAGATTGTCGATCATGCCCTTCCGACGCTCGTCAAGCGCCGTCGGGATAACGACATTGGGTCCAGCAGCAGCGGCTGCGGTTTCGAGCTTCTTGCCGGCATCGGTGTGGTCTTTGGTGATCATCGCAGCCAGCGCCTTGACGTCGGCGTTGGTCGATTTGGCCTCGGCGACCTTGGCGGCTTCCAGCTCGTACATGTTGCCGGTGCCAAGGCCGGTGACGAAGCCGTCGACGGTGTTGGCCCCCATGGTCATGGCCGAGGTCTGACCGACAACGCCGGAGGTGGCGTCCTGGGTGGCGTTGACGGCCTCGCCGGTGTTCTGGGCGGCGCTGTCGCCACCCTGGTTGCAGGCGGCGAGGAGGGCCAACGATGCGACGCTGGCGAGGGTGAGATATTTCATGGAAGGGTCTCCCTATAAAACTGGGAAACCCGTCACGCGCACTTGAGGTTCCGACCCTCGGATAACGCCCATACGCCGGAGCGGCCGACATCATTGTTGGTGAGGCGGCCTTGGCGCAAAGAGGCGCATCCTCAATGACGCCGAATCTCTTGGCCATCAGCGGACATCAGCCCTAGGAGGGACGGATGCGGCCCGCCACTCCGGTCAGCACTTTTGGAACACAGTGAACCTCACGTCGTTGTCTCGACGGAGCCGGCCTGAGAGGGTGGCGGTCCGGTAGCACACGCCACTCCGTGCGGCGGGCGGCCTTTCCTCTCCTAGGTTCAGGCCGCTCGCCGCGTTCCGTTGAAATCTGCTTCAAAACCGAGATCCCTCGCGATAATAAATCGCTCATGAAACGACGGCGCAATCGCAGCTGGCTTGTGATGACTGGCCTTCTCCTGCTCGGCATCGGTTTAACGGGCTGCGTGGTGCTCATGAACCTGCGGATATTGGGCTGAACTGACGAAATCGGCGCTCAACGATCAACTCGTCGTTCAGTTTCCCCTTGTTCAGTACGCCTTTGAGCGCTGCTCCAGACACCATGGTCATGACCGTTCAGGCCGCCGTTTAGTCCGGTCCGGGGGGCGACGATCAAGATTTCAGGGCCTGCATCTGCGCGACCATGGCGGCGGGCTTTCGACAGCCAAGTCCGGTTTGTCCGTCATCCCACGATCCTTTAGATGGCGGCCGTACCGCGATGGCCGAAGAGGAAGATGTGCGGGCGTTGGTCGTACGATCGTAAATGGCGGGCGCCGGAGGATCGCCGGTCCTCGGAAGCAGCGCGCGGGGCTGCAAAACCATGGTTCGGGCGCGCCGTGCGGGAAGGCGGCTGGCGCTGACGGCCATATCTCCAAGCCGATAGAGGCGACGCGTCTCCTGGAACAGGTTCGCCACGCTGTCGCTGCAGGTTGGCCAACTCAGCTTGCCGCCGTCGCTTAACCAGCCGTTGCTTTTGTCGTCCAGGCGAAGGACCTAAATCGACCCCTTGCAGCCCTGTCGCCCGTCTTCGATCCCGGGCAAGCGGCGGCGAAACGCTGTCGAATGGCTTTCTTCCCGTTCGACCACGTCCACGCCATCTATTCAGGACGGCGCCCCCATTGGCTTTGCTGTGTGAACCAGCGAGCGTCACGAGAGTTTCAAGGCGTCACAGCTAAGTTCACGGCAGATGAAGCCCATGAGCCCGCCCACTGCAGACGGATCCCCCAAAGCCGAACGGGATGCCGAACGGATCGCCAGTGAAGTCCTGGGACTCGAGAGTTCCAATGATCCGTTTGTGGCCGCGGTAAGGGCGACCCGGATGCCGATGATCATCACCGATCCGCGGCAATCCGATAACCCTGTCGTATTCGCCAATGACTCCTTCTGTCGGCTCACGGGGTATACGCGAGCGGAAATTCTCGGGCGGAACTGCCGTTTCCTCCAAGGCCCGGAGACAGATCCGGAAACGATCAGACGGATCCATGACGCGGTCGCATCGGTGCAGCCGATCGAAATCGACATCCGGAACCATCGCAAGGACGGTCAGCCGTTCTGGAACCGATTGCTGCTCGCGCCCGTGTTCGATGCCGACGGCAAGCTGGCTTACTTCTTCGCAAGTCAGGTCGATGTCACGCTCGAACGCGAGCGGCTCGACGATCTGCAGTCCGACAATGCCGCGCTGAGCGCAAAACTTACCGCCCGTCTGCATGTCGATCGCGAGCGCGAGCGCGAGCTGGACCTTGCGATGCGGGCGGGGGGACTAGGCGCCTGGAGCGTCGATGTCCGCACTCGCACGCTCGTCGCTTCCGACGGCTACAAGACCCTGATGGGCTGGCCTGCCGACACGGTGTTCACCTACGAAGACCGACAGAGCCTCATCCACCCGGATGATCGAGACGCTGTCCGGGCTCAGAGCGACGCGACGATCGACCAGGGCGCTGATTATCACGTCAATCACCGCGTCGTCACGCCAGACGGCTCGATCCGATGGATGGAGGCCCGCGGAATCCTCATTCATGACGCCGACGGAAGACCGCTCCGGATCGCCGGCGTGACCACGGACATTACAGAACGCGTGCGCGCCGAGCGTTTGCGCTCGGCGCTGATGGCGTTGGCGGACGCGGTTCGCGACACCCCCGACCCTGACGAGCTGACACACGCGGCCTGCGAAATCGCCGGCACGACTCTCGAGGTTGATCGCGTCGGCTTCGGCGTCGTCGACCGGCCGACGGAAACCATCACCATCCAGCGAGACTGGAACGCCCCGGGGATTCGGAGCCTGGCAGGCACCCTCAACTTCCGGGACTACGGGAGCTACATCGAGGACCTGAAGCGCGGCGAGACCGTCGTCCTCGACGATGCGCGTCTCGACTCGCGCACGAAGGACACGGTTGCGGCCCTGGAGGCGATTTCGGCGCTCGCGGTTGTCAACATGCCCTTGCGCGACCAAGGGGAAACCGTCGCCCTGTTCTACGCGAACAACGCTTCGCCCCGCGTCTGGTTGGATGACGAGTTGCAGTTCATGCGCGACGTGGGAGAACGCACCCTTGCCGCACGCGAAAGGCGGCGGGCGGAACGCCACCTTGCAAAGCTCGCTGCGTCGCTCGAGCGCACGGTCGAGCAGAGAACAACCGAGTTGATGGCCAGCGAGGCCGCGCTGCGGCAGGCCCAGAAGATGGAAGCCGTAGGGCAGTTGACCGGCGGCATCGCGCACGATTTCAACAATCTGCTCACCGCGATTTCCGGCAGCCTGGAGATGGTGGCCAAGCGGATCGCAGAGGGACGGATTGAGGACACCAAACGGTTCGTGGGCGTGGCCCAGACCGCAGCCGAGAGGGCCAGTTCATTGACCCACCGACTGCTGGCGTTCTCTCGCCGGCAAACCCTAGAGCCGAAGGCGACGGACGTGCTCTCTCTCACACGCGGGATGGAGGATCTGATCCAGCGGACCGTGGGCCCCGCCATCAAGCTGGAAACGGTCGCGATGGAAGAGCCATGGCCGGTTCTCGTCGACGCCAGTCAGCTCGAAAACGCCCTATTGAATTTGTGCATCAACGCCAGGGACGCGATGCCCGACGGCGGCGACCTGACGCTGTCGATCGCTAACGTAACCATCGCCGACGAAACGGTGCTGGGCCCTGAGTGCGCGCTCGGAGACTATGTCCGGCTCAGTGTCGCTGACAAGGGAGTCGGTATGTCGGAGGAGACGATCGCGCGGGCTTTCGATCCATTCTTCACCACCAAACCTCTCGGCCACGGTACGGGTCTCGGACTATCGATGATCTACGGGTTCGTGAGGCAATCGAGCGGTCAAATCAACATCGCGTCCCGCCCCGGCGAGGGCACGAACGTCTCTATTCACCTTCCCCGGTTCCGGGGCGTCGTCGCGCCGGAGACGGCAAATGACGCGGATGAGCAACCACAGCAACAAGCGCGGAGAGCCATGGTCGTCATTGTCGACGACGAAGCGCCGATCCGCATGCTGGCGGCCGAAGCTCTCGCTGACGCGGGCTTCGACTTCGTTGCGGCGGAGGATGGGCGGTCGGGACTCGCCCTTTTGAACGCCACGCCTTCGGCGGAACTTCTAATTACGGATGTGGGGCTACCCGGCGGCATGAATGGCCGGCAGCTGGCTGATGCCGCCAGGACCAGGAGGCCCGACCTGAAGGTGCTGTTCATCACCGGCTACGCTGAGAGCGCCGTGCTCACGGGAGGCAATCTCGAGGACGGCATGCACATCATGACAAAGCCGTTCGAACTGAAGGCGCTGGCTCGGCGGGTGAGGTCTATACTGGAGGGGGATTCTGGATGACCGAGGCGGCTGGTCGGCCCGGGTCAACAGCCTGCAAAAATTCTTGCAAAACACGCATCGACTGATCGGCGCAGGCATGCGGTGGTGCGGCTTGCGATGTTTCAGGCCGTGAGGCGGGCGCCGGGGTACGCTCTCGCGCATTGGAACATGGGTTCGGCCAGCGCCGTTGCGGAGGCATGAACGACCTCGTAGCGAATATTGTCGGATCAGCTGCCGCCATCTGCTCCATAACCAGCTTTGCGCCGCAAGGCGTCAAAATCTGGAGGGAGCGAGACGCCTCGTCAGTCAGCCTCAAAACATATTCGCTGACCGTAACCTGCTTCATTCTGTGGGTCGTGTACGGCGTGATGACCCAGGCTTGGCCGGTGACCGTGTCCAACAGTTTCGCGCTCGTGATGGCGTCGGGAGTGCTCTTCATGAAATGGCGCTTCCGAGACGGCGACCCGAAAACACAAGACCTGTGAACGCAGAAGAAGGCCGCTCTCCGGAGGGAGGGGCCTCGAAAACGGAGCCTGGAGGATTACCAATCGTTATGGTGACTGGATCTCTCTAGTGGCGGCATGGTGTCTTTGAATGAATTTGCTGGCCACCCTACTGATCGGCGCTGACGTCCTGCTCAAGCTGCTGACGGGCCGCTCGCGGTTCCTCTAGGGCCGCTGCGACGATGCTGGCGCCATCGCCGCCAGATCGATCCTGACCAACACCATCCCCTCTAGGTTCGACACCGTCATCTGAACGGCAGGGCGGCTCCAAAAGTCAGCGCCATCATGAAGCAGCAGGTGCGCAAATGTTTCTATCGCCTGCCTCTTCGCGACGTTGATGTCCGGTAGATCACAGGACCAGGATAAGGAGGTCTCAGCCCCGGCATTGCTGTCGAAGACGAATGTGTGCATCCAATTCGAATCCGCTTGGAGCCCCGACGTTCGCCTGTGTCGGAAGGTGGACAGACGACAGCTTCCCCCACCTTTTCCACGGCGGATCGGCGACATCTACGCCGCCCGCTCGATCCGGGGACACACGACCTTCAAAATGTACACGGCCCTCTCGACAGCTTTCCAGTCCTAGGCGTGTTGACGGTAGATAGACGGAATGCAGCGTCTTAGAGTGACGCTATGTACTGGATGCGCATCATTGAACCTGGCCAAAATATTACGAAGATGCGTTTGCCGAGCTTCGACATTGACGACGCCACGTGCCTCGCCACCGACTACTTTTATGCACACCAGGGCATCCAGCAGCTGGATGTGTTGGACGGCGACGATTTGGTTCTGTCGCTATTCAAACGCTGATCTTGGCGTCGATAGCGGAGCCTGAAGGCTCGCGCCTATTAGTCGATGGAGTTTGCAGGAATCTAGCCCGGCCCAGGTGGCCCGGGAGGCACGCTAAAAGGCCCGCCACCCTTTCCGGATGACGGGCTGGGTTCCGTGAACAAATTTATCGGTCGGAAGAAGGGACTGCGGAACCCGCGGCGTCGCCAACATTGTCCGCTGCATTGCCAACGCTCTCGGCCGCGCCGGCGATCGCGTTGGATTCCACTGCTTCGTTGTTGCTCATGTTCATCAGGAAGTACCCGATTACAAGAACCGCCAGCAGGCCGATGATCAGCGCAACGATGGGGCCCATGCCGCTGCCGCGACGCGTCTCGACAGCCGTCCCATTGGTGGTTGTCCTTTCAACCGTGCCGTCAGTCCGACGCACTTCATGTTCAGTAGCCATGACGTAGATCCTCCCTATGAAGCCGATTGAACCGACAACGATCGGTAGGGTTCCTCGTTGTTTGGCTCAGACGACTTGTCGGAGGCGTCTCACCCAGGTTTTGAAGCACGCTCATCGACGAAGGGCCCGCCCTCCGAAAGAGCGAGCCGGAATAAGCGGCGCAATCCGGTACGCGATTAAGTCTCGCTGGATGCAGCTGGTAGCGCGTCGCCCAGGCGCTATCCGCGACGTTCGGTCCGGAAAGCCGGCTGGCGGAACCTTGCACAACCTGGCGCCTTGAGGAGGTCAGGGGGCGAGTGTGAGTGAGCGCGTGGCGCTAGTTTCGATCGCTGCCGAATCTCGAGGAAAGACGATGACCCCACTGCGAGCGGGCAACACCCTACTGATCGTTGAGGACGATGTACTCATCGCGACTGCCCTCAAGGGAGAACTGGAAGATGCCGGATACCAAGTCCTCGACTTGACGGACCGCATCGCCGACGCGCTTGAAGTCGCGCAAGGCAGCCCGCCCAATCTGGCGCTGGTGAACATTCAGCTTGCTCATGGAGACGACGGCGTCGAACTGGCCGAAGCTCTTAAGATCCTGGATATACCCGTCCTGCTGATTAGCGGCCAGGTGAGCCGCGCACGATCCGCGAGCACGGTTGCGATCGCCTCGCTGCCGAAGCCCTACGACGCCGCCGACATGGTGCTTGCCGTGGACTACCTCCTGGCTCGCCTTCAGGGGCACATTGCACCGCCGAAGCCTAATGGCCTCGAAGTGTTTGACGAAGTTGGTTCCGAGTTCGCGACGGCAACCTAGGCGGGGGGCGATACGAGAGAACGGGCGATGGGTTTCGCCATGAAAAGCGTCAACCTCGTGCAAAAAATCGGCGCCAGCGCTCAAACCCGGGCGCCGGCTTGCGGTGAATAATCCCGGCGCCCTCTTCGGGGTGATGCGGTCTACTCGGCAGAGCAGGTTGGTGGCGCTGCCTTGATTGACGGCTGACCGGCTCAGGGCCACAGCGACTGAAACCGCCACGCGGAAACGGCAGCGTTGGCTTGGACGTCAACTTAGACCTCGGAATACATGCGCGGCAACTAATGACGCCGCTCAGACTTCTATCCGGGTGCGACTGACGCACGCATAGCGTGGCAGAGTGTGGCGCTTGGTCTTGCATGGAAGGACCGGGATGCCGAAGTCGCTCACGAGGCTGGTGTACAGGAGCCGGTCGCTTGTGGCGCCGGACGATACAACGGCCGTGAAGGCCATCTTCGAAGTCTCACGGCGAAACAATAAACGCGATCGCATTACCGGCTGCCTTGCCCAACCCGATGGTCATTTCACCCACGTGGTTGAAGGTCCCGGAGTGGCGATCGACGCCTTGATGGCCCGAGTTGCCGCAGACCCCCGTCACGACAATATCGTCATCCTCGGCAGGTGGCCCGCTCCCGGGCGCTTGTTCGAGTCCTGGGTGATGGCGCTCCCCGATCACACGCCTCTGAAAGAGCAGTCGTTTCGTATCATAAACGAAACAGGGACTGGGGCTCAGGTCGTCAGCGCCCTCTTGGAACTCACCAAGCGGCCCGAGAGCCTCTACGGAATTCTATAGACCCAAGGGCTACCTATTTCCCAAAACCACCCGCCATTTTTCGCAGCCCCAACCATAAGCGCAAACTCAGATGGCCTTTGGACGCTGTGGCGCAAGTCGGCCGATCGCTGTACCGAGCGAGATGAAGCAGACGCCCATTACGCCCTGCCGCTAGTGTTCCTGCGCCAAGACCACCGGTTCGGCGTCGTTGGCGGCCATCAGGCCGAACATTGAGCTCCGGATGATGCCGACGTGAGTGGAAGGTTTCGTGGCGCTGGGCCCGTGTTCGACAATCCGCAGAAGCAGCGCTTCCCACGCACGCAGAGCGGCGCGCTTGTCCACCATATACTCGTTTGCGTCGTAGTGGGTGCTGGAGACTTGAGCACCGCCGCCCGCGTCGGTGCCGTGCCCCAAGACCTTCGAGCGGATGAAAGGACTGACACCTAGTCTTTCGCTGGTTAGCGCGGTCGAACCAGTGCGCCGCAGATCGTGGACCGTCGCGTCTTCCACACCGATGCAATCCCTCAGCCGGTCCATTGCTCTGGTCATCGCGTCGGCGCGCATGGGCTCGGTGTAGTCCCGTTGATGTGGGAAAACGGGCCCCTTCAATCGATCTGATGGAAGCTTGGTCAGGGCTATTGCCTCGCGAATGAGCGTGACCGCGTACGGCGGCAGCGGCACTTGATGAGGACGGTCCGACTTCATCCGCTCAGCAGGGATCAGCCAGACCGCCTGGTCGAGATCCAGTTCGGCCAGGTCCATGCCTGCGATTTCGGTCCGGCGCTGCAAGAGCAGGAGCGCAAGCTGCAAGGCGATGCGGACGGGTCTGCTTACATAGACGCTGTCGCCTTGGGGGGTACGCAATGGAGTGTGGCCAGCTAAGGCTTTCCAGAGCAGTCGCAGCTCCGGGTCCTTCCAGACTCGGCGGCGAGGCTTGGCGGAGTGCAGCGCCGCGAACCCCATGGCTGGGTTGATCTCGACCAACTCCTCGCCAATGCCGAAGTTGAAGACTTGACGAATGAGCGCCTGGACACGGTTGGTTTGCGCCCCGATCCCTTTCGCCGTCATGTCGCGAAGCAGCGCCTTGATCGTCGAGCGCTTGATGCTCGCAAGTGGCTGGTTTGAGAGGACAGGTTCAATATGCCGCTCAGACAGACGCTTCTCATATTTGAGGGTCGTCGCGCGCTTCCGCTTGCGTTTGGGCTGCCACTCACCGGTTTCGCACGCCACCCAGTAGGCTGCGAGCAGCTTGCCAAACGTGTCCAGGGCTTCAAGCCTCGCCTGTTCCTTGATCAGCTGACGTTCGCGAACGGGATCGCCGCCATGTCCGATCATTTCGCGCAGACGACCCGCTTCAAGTCGCGCTGTGCGAAGGTTCACCGTCGGAAACTCTCCAAGGCGATGACGGGCGTGTCGTCCATCCGCGGCACGATATCGCATCGCCCATGACTTGGTTGTCCCAGTGACCCGCAGATGCAGGCCCGGACAGTTTTGATCGAAGATTTCCAGTCGCTGATTGGGGACGCCTTTGATGGCGTGGATGTATCGGTCGGTCAGCGTTATGGTCGGCATGACACAGAATCCCTCCGCAGGATCTGGGGTACGCTGGGGGTGCAGCGTGCAGAAACTCGAGGTTACGCCGTGATTAACGGAAAACAACCAATTGTTGATTACATGGGCAAGTGAATAAGATTGAGAACTGTTGAAACAACGTGAAATAGACGATTTACCTGTTCCTAAAGCCGAGGTCGGGGGTTGGAGTCCCTCCGGGGTCGCCATCCCTCTGCGTCCGCGCTACTCAAGGTGGCTATGACGACCAAAGCCGGCCCGCACCGCAATCACACCATGGGCGACATCGCGCGCCTGGCCGGTGTTTCGCCGATGACGGTGTCGCGTGTGGTCAATGGGGATGCGCGCGTGCGTGAGGCGACGCGCGAGAAGGTCGAGGCCATCATTCGCGAGACGGGCTATGTGCCCGATCCCGCCGCGCGGATCCTGGCGCGGGCCGGGGGCGGGCGGATCGGGCTGCTCTACGCCAACCCGTCGAACGCCTATCTGGCCGAGGTTCTTTCGGGCGCGCTTGAGGGGGCGCGGTCGGTGGGTCTGCTGCTGCTGATCGAACCTTCGCGGGCCGGTGCGCCGGACGAGGAGCGCGAGGCGGTTCGGCGGCTGGCGGCCGGCGGGGCGCAGGGCGTGATCGTGCCGCCGCCGCTGGGCGAATCCGCTGCGACCCTGGACGCCATCGCGGCCAGCGGCATGAAGGCGGTGGTGCTGGCGGCGCCCGTCATGCGCGACGGGCTGGTCTCCCTGCGGGTCGATGACCGGGGCGCGGCGCACGAGATGACGCAATATCTGCTGGACCTGGGGCATCGCCAGATCGGCTTCGTCGAGGGCCGCCAGGACCAGAGCGCCAGCGCCGACCGCCGCCAGGGCGCCCAGGCTGCTGTCGATACGATCGACGGCGCTGTGCTGTGGGCCGAGGCGGGCGACTTCACCTATCGGTCGGGGTTCGAGGCGGGCCAACGCCTGCTGGCGCGATCGCAGCGACCGACTGCCATCTTCGCTAGCAACGACGACATGGCGGCGGGCGTGCTGGCCGCCGTTCACGCCGCCGGCCTGTCGACGCCGGGCGACATTTCCGTGGCGGGTTTCGACGATACCTATCTGGCCGCCAGCGTCTGGCCGACCCTGACCACAATCCGCCAGCCCGTCGCCGAAATGGCCCGCGCCGCCGCCGTCATCCTGGGGCGGGGCGGGGAGGAAGACGGCCCGGTTCCTCACGAATTCATCGCCCGCGAAAGCACCGCCTCGCCCAGCGATTGACATCCGCCTCCCGCTAAAAGATGTTAGCGCTAACACGTCCAAGAACGTGAGGAGGATGACACCTTGTTGCTTGCTGAGTGCCTGCCAGTGGACTGGCGCGACGCGCGCCTGCTTGGACGCGTAATGACCTCGGCCGGGCCGTCGCCTGTGCTGGCGCGCGGCGGGCGGCTGTATGATCTTTCGACCCATGTCGCGACGACAGCCCAGGCCGTCGCGCTGAACGATCTGGATACGGCCGGCGTGGACATGGGGCCGTTGGACGAGCTGACGGTCGCCTCGGCCTGGTCGTCCGAAGGCGTGCAGTTGCTGTCGCCGCTGGACCTGCAATGCATCAAGGCCTCGGGCGTGACCTTCGCGGTGTCGGCTTTGGAACGGGTGATCGAAGAACGCGCACGCGGCGACGCCGACGCCGCCAATGCCGTGCGTCAATCCATCCTCGACCGGATCGGCGGCGACCTGAAGGATCTGCGGCCGGGCTCGGAACAGGCCGAGGCCGTCAAGGCCCAGCTGATCGCCGAGGGCCTGTGGTCCCAGTATCTGGAGGTCGCCATCGGCCCCTATGCCGAAATCTTCACCAAGGCGCCGGTGCTGGCCTCGGTCGGCTGGGGCGCCGAGGTCGGGGTGCGGTCGGACTCGGCCTGGAACAACCCGGAGCCGGAGGTCGTCGTTATCTGCGATCCTGCCGGTCGGCCGGTCGGCGCCAGCCTCGGTAACGACGTCAATCTGCGCGACATCGAGGGCCGGTCGGCGCTTCTGCTGGGCAAGGCCAAGGACAACAACGCGTCGGCCTCGGTCGGCCCCTTCATCCGCCTGTTCGACGACGGCTTCGGCATGGACGACGTGCGCTCAGCGACCGTCCGGCTGGAGGTCGAGGGCACGGACGGCTTCGTCATGACGGGCGAAAGCTCGATGAGCCTGATCAGCCGCGATCCCGAGGAACTGGTGCGCCAGACCCTGAGCGCCCACCAATACCCCGACGGTTTCGCCCTGTATCTCGGCACCATGTTCGCGCCGATCGACGACCGCGATGCGCCGGGCAAGGGCTTCACTCACAACATCGGCGACCGGGTCCGCGTCTCCTCCGAGAAGCTGGGCGTGCTGGAAAACATCGTCGCGACCTGCGACCAGGCCCCGCCGTGGCGGTTCGGGGTGCTGGAGCTGATGCGCAATCTGGCCGGTCGTGGCCTCTTGGGAGCCCCCGCATGAGCGGCGCAATCTATCCGTCGCTGAAGGATCGTCTGGTCGTTGTCACCGGCGGCGGTTCCGGCATCGGCGCCGGCTTCACTGAGGCCTTTGCGCGCCAGGGCGCCCGCGTCGTCTTCTTCGACATCGCCGAGGCGGATTCCAGGGCGCTGGAGGCGTCGCTGGCCGAGCTGTCGCCGGCCCCGACCTTCCGTCCCTGCGACCTGACCGACATCGGCGCCCTGCAAGGCCGCCTGGCCGAGGTCGTCGCCGAACATGGTCCCATCGACGTCCTGATCAACAACGCCGCCAACGATGATCGCCATACGCTGTCCGAGGTCACGCCCGACTATTGGGACGACCGAATCAACGTGAACCTGCGCCACCTCTATTTCGCGGCCCAGTCGGTCGCGCCGGGCATGCGCGCGCAGGGTCGGGGGGTGATCATCAACCTCGGCTCGATCAGCTGGCACCTGGGCCTGCCCGACCTGTCGCTGTACGAGACCGCCAAGGCGGGCATCGAGGGCATGACGCGGGCCCTGGCGCGTGAGCTGGGCGGCGACGGCGTGCGCGTGGTCTGCATCGTGCCGGGCAACGTCCAGACCCCGCGCCAGATGAAATGGTACACGCCCGAGGGCGAGGCCGAGATCGTCGCGGCCCAGTGCCTGCCCGGGCGGCTCCAGCCCGACGATGTCGCCGCGCTGGGCCTATTCCTCGCGTCCGACGACGCGCGCCTGATCACGGGTCACGAGTATTTCGTGGACGCCGGCTGGCGATAGGGTTTTCTGAGTTTCACGCCCGCGTCAGACGGGTTTCGGAGGGAATATCGAGATGGCAGGACCGACGGGGGGCTCAGGCCCCGATATTGCGGGCGACGACCGCGTCAACATGGCCTTTATCGCCCTGATCGTGGCGGTCGCCACCATCGGCGGCTTCATGTTCGGCTATGATTCAGGCGTCATCAACGGCACCCAGGACGGGCTGGAGGCGGCCTTCAACCTGTCGGCGCTGGGCACCGGTTTCAACGTCGGCGCCATCCTGCTGGGCTGCGCCGTCGGCGCCTTCATCGCCGGCCGTCTGGCGGACGCCATCGGCCGTCGCACGGTGATGCAGATCGCCGCCGTCCTGTTCATCGTCTCTGCCTTCTGGGCCGGCGCAGCGGACAGTTCGGCCCACTTCATCATCGCCCGCTTCATCGGCGGACTGGGCGTCGGCGCGGCCTCGGTTTTGTCGCCGGCCTATATTTCCGAAGTCACGCCGGCCGCGATCCGCGGTCGGCTTTCGTCGGTGCAGCAGATCATGATCATCACCGGCCTGACCGGCGCCTTCGTGGCCAACTACGTCCTGGCGCGCACCGCCGGCGGATCGACCGCCGACTTCTGGCTGGGCTTCCCCGCCTGGCGCTGGATGTTCTGGCTGCAGGTCGTGCCGGCCGCCATCTATCTACTGGCCCTGCTGGTCATCCCCGAAAGCCCGCGCTTCCTCGTCGCCAAGAACAAGGACGCCCAGGCACAGGCCGTGCTGTCCAAACTGTTCGGACCCGCCGCCGGCGCCCGCAAGGTCGGTGAAATCCGCGCCTCGCTGAGCGCCGACCACAAGCCGAAATTCTCGGATCTGCTGGACCCGGCGACGAAGAAGGTGCGCCCCATCGTCTGGGCCGGTCTGATCCTGGCCGTGTTCCAGCAACTGGTCGGCATCAACATCGTCTTCTACTACGGCGCGGTGCTGTGGCAGTCGGTCGGCTTCTCCGAGAACGACGCGCTGCAGATCAACATCCTGTCCGGCGTCCTGTCGATCGCGGCCTGTCTGGCGGCAATTTCGGTCATCGACAAGATCGGTCGCAAGCCCCTGCTGCTGATCGGTTCGGCGGGCATGTTCGTGACCCTGGGCACGGTCGCCTGGTGCTTCTCGCGCGCGGCCCTGATCGACGGGTCGCTGCATCTGGACGACAACACCGGCCTGATCGCCCTGATCGCGGCCAACGCCTATGTGGTCTTCTTCAACTTCAGCTGGGGCCCGGTCATGTGGGTCATGCTGGGCGAGATGTTCCCCAACCAGATGCGCGGTTCGGCCCTGGCCGTCGCCGGCTTCGCCCAGTGGATCGCCAACTTCGCCATCTCGGTCAGCTTCCCGTGGATGGCGGCGACCCTCGGTCTGGTGATCACCTACGGCTTCTATGCGGTCAGCGCCCTGATCTCCTTCTTCCTGGTCCAGGCCTGGGTGAAGGAAACGCGCGGTCGCGAACTGGAAGACATGACGGGCTGATCTTTCGCCCGTCCATACCCATCTCCCCGAAACGGGCGGCGCTCCCCCGCCGCCCGTCAGCCTTATGAAAAGGACATCCCATGACCGACACGCTTGAACTTTCGCACTGGATCGGCGGCGAGAAGGTCGCGGGCGCGTTTGCGGGCGAGAGCCTGAACCCGTCGGACACGCGCGACGTCGTGGCGCGCACGCCCAAGGGCGGGGCCGCCGAGGTGGATCAGGCCGTTCAGGCCGCCCGCGCCGCCTTCCCCGGCTGGTCCGACGCCTCGCCGGAAGTCCGCTTCGACGTGCTGGACAAGGCTGGCAGCCTGATCATGGAACGCGCGGCGCAGATCGGTCGTCTGCTGGCCCGCGAAGAGGGCAAGACCCTGCCCGAGGGCATTGGCGAGACGATGCGCGCCGCCCGTATCCTGAAGTATTTCGCCGGCGAGGCCCTGCGGGTCCACGGCCAGAACCTGGCCTCGACCCGTCCAGGCGTCGAGATCCAGACCTATCGCCAGGCCGTCGGCGTCTTCGGCCTGATCACCCCGTGGAACTTCCCCATCGCCATTCCGGCCTGGAAGATCGCCCCGGCCATCGCCTTCGGCAACACCGTCGTCATCAAGCCCGCCGGCCCGACTCCGGCCACGGCCGAGGCCCTGATCGCCGTCCTGCATGAGGCCGGCCTGCCCAAGGGCGTGGTCAATATGGTCATCGGCGACGGGGACGTCGGCCGCGCCATCGTGGCCCATCCGGGCATCGACGGCATCAGCTTCACCGGCTCGCAAGCCGTGGGCGCGGGCGTCGCCGAGGGCGCGGTCAAACGCCAGGCGCGGGTGCAGCTGGAGATGGGCGGCAAGAACCCGCTGATCGTGTTGGACGACGCCGACCTGGACCGCGCGGTCGCCGTGGCCCTGGACGGCAGCTTCTTCGCCACCGGTCAGCGTTGCACCGCCTCCAGCCGCCTGATCGTTCAGGACGGCATCCACGACCGCTTCGTCGCCGCCCTGGCCGAGAAGGTTGCGGCCCTGCGCGTCGGAGACGCACTAGATCCCAACACCCAGATGGGCCCGGCGGTCAGCGAGGCCCAGCGCGAAACCTCGTACAAATATATCGACATCGCCCGCGACGCCGGCGGACGGATCGTCACCGGCGGCGAGCGTCTGACGTTCGACGCCCCCGGCTGGTACGTCCAGCCGACCCTGATCGCCGACACCGCCGCCGACGCCCGCATCAACAACGAGGAAGTCTTCGGCCCCGTCGCCTCGACCATCCGCGTCGCCAGCTATGAAGAGGCGCTGGCCGTCGCCAACGGCGTCGAGTTCGGCCTGTCGGCCGGCATCGTCACCCAGTCGCTGAAACACGCCCGCGACTTCCAGCGGAACGCTCGCGCAGGCATGACCATGGTCAACCTGGCCACCGCCGGGGTCGACTATCACGTGCCGTTCGGCGGATCGAAGAAGTCGAGCTACGGCTCACGCGAACAGGGCTTCGCGGCGGTCGAGTTCTACACCCAGATCAAGACCTCCTACTCGGCGAGCTGATCTATGAGCGATGTGGAACTGGCCCAGCCAGAATTGGTTTGGGACATCCAGGCGGAGCTGGGCGAAGGCCCGGTCTGGGATGCGGCGCGTGGTGCGGTGTGGTTCGTCGACATCAAGGGTCGAAAGCTGCATCGCTACACCCCGGCGACGGCTGAGAAGCGGTCGTGGGACACGCCGGACCAGACCGGATTTGCTCTGCCTGCCGAGGACGGTTCTCTGGTCTGCGGCGTGCGCGGCGGGCTGTATCGCTTCGATCCTGACCAGGGCGACTTCTCGCGGTTTCAGCCGGTCGAGGAAGACCGGCCGCAGAACCGGCTGAACGACGGCTTCGTCGCGCCTGACGGGTCGCTGTGGTTCGGCTCTATGGACGACAGCGAACAGGTCGAGACCGGCGCCCTGTATCGCTGGTTCCGGGGCGAGCTGACGCGGCACGACGACGGCTATGGCGTCACCAACGGCCCCTGCCTCAGCCCCGATGGCCGCACCCTCTATCATCACGACACGTTGAAGAAGACGGTCCTGGCCTTCGATCATGACGACGGCGCGATCTCCAACCGGCGCGTCTTCGCCGTGACCGAGGACGGGTTCGCCGACGGCCCCAGCATGGATGCGGCGGGCGTGCTTCACGTCGGCCTGTTCAACGGCTGGGGCGTGGCCCGTTACGCCCCGGACGGCACGCGGATCGGCAAGATCGACATGCCGGTCCAGACGGTGACCAAGGCGGCTTTCGGCGGCCCGGATCTGCGCGACCTCTATATGACCACGGCCTGGCTGGGGAACGCCGACAAGCGGGCGGAACAGCCGACCCTGGGCGGGCTTTACCGCACTCGTGTCGAGACGCCGGGCCTGCCGCAGAACCGGATCCGCCTGTGATCCGGCTTAAAGCGGGCGACTGGCGGGCCACAGTGGCGCCGGAACAGGGCGGGGCGATGCTCAGCCTGGATTGGCAGGGCCAGCCGGTGTTCCGCCCCACGCCGGACGGCGCGACTGACATTCTGGAGACCGCCTGTTTCCCGCTGGTCCCCTATGCCAACCGTATCGCCGACGGACGCTTCGTCTTCGACGGCCGCCCGGTGCGACTGACCGCCCTGGACCGGTTCGCCCCCCACGCCCTGCACGGCGACGCCTGGCTGCTGCCCTGGACGATCGAACGCCAGACGGAGCGGGGAGTCGAGATGACCCTGGATTGGCCGGGCGACGAGGCCGGCTGGCCCTGGCCGTGGCGCGCGCATCAGGTCATCGAACTGACGGATCAAGGCCTGACGATCACCCTGTCCATGACCAATACCGGTGAGGCGGCCATGCCCGCTGGCTTGGGCCTGCATCCCTATTTCCATCGCTATGCCGATAGCCGACTGACCCTGTCGGCCCAGGGTGTCTGGATCACCGACGCCCGCGAGATTCCCGAACGCCTGGCGCCCCCCGCCGAGATCGCGGACTGGTCGAACGGTCTGGCCCTCGCAGACGCCCCCTTCGTTGATCACGCCTATGCGGGCTGGACCGGCAATGCGGTGCTGGACGGCGGCGGTCGCCGGGTGACGCTGACGGCCGATAGGCCTGCACGCTGGACCCAGGTCTATGCGCCGACGGGGGCCGACTTCTTCTGCGTCGAACCCGTCACCCACCGACCCGACGCGCACAATGCGCCGTCCTCGGAACAGACCGGATTGCAGCGACTGGCGCCGGGTCAAACCCTCGGGATGGCGATGACGGTGTCGGCTGTGGAGCTCCCGCTCTAGTCGAGCGGCGGCCGAAGTCGGTTTGCCGAAATGCAAAAGGGCGCGGCCTTTCGGCCGCGCCCTCATGACATCAACGGGATGGAGACTCAGCCGCGACGGTTGTCGCGGTCGTTGCGCTCGCTTCTGACCTGGGCCGACAGGCGGTCGAAGCGGCGGTCAAGATCGGTCCGCTCCCAGGCCGTCAGGCCGCCGCGGCGGTAGTTGGCCTCCAGGCGCAGGATGCTGCTGAACTCGCCACGCAGGCGGGTGGCTTCGCGGCGGCTGATCTGACCGTTGCGGACGCCCTGGTCGATGCGGCGGTCCAGGTTGGCCTGGCGGGCGTTGATCGACTGCCAGGCGCCATAGCCGGCGTGCTGGGCGCCGTGATGCGGCGGGGCCGGACGGCTATAGGATTGCGCGAAGGATGGGGCGGCGACCGAAACGGCGGCCAGAACGATGGCGGGGACGATAAGCTTGCGCATGGCGATCTCCTTGAAACGGTCTGCGCCGATCGGGGTGACCAGCGATGAGGAGAGTTGACCATCCGGCGGCTGAGCCGGTTCTGAACAGCGCCGATCAGATTCGGTTCATGTCGGTGACAACTTCGACAGGATCGGCGTTCGCCGGTTTGGCGCGACGCGGGCTTTAAACTATACGACGTATTCAGCGCCCGTTCAGATGATTGGGCCTAGATCGGTCGCCATGTCCCGCAAACCCGCCAACCTCATCATCGCTGCGCCCGCCCTGGCCTTGGCCATGGCCTTCGCTCCCGTCTTGTCGACGCCGGCGGTAGCCCAATCGCGCGATCAGGGTCAACAGACGCAGGATCGACCGCCTCCGCGCGTCAGTCCGGACGAGGCGCGTCGCCGTGGCGGCGCGGCCGGCGGCGGCCGCCCCATCGACACCCAACCGCGCCGCGACGGCAACTACTCCGTCCTGGTCGAACGTGACGGCCGTGTGCGCGAGGTCGTGGTCGACGGCCGCACTGGCCAGGCGCGCCCGGATGACAACAACAATCAACGTCGCAGGCCGAACTGATGCGGGTGCTTTTGGTCGAGGACGACGCGGATCTGTCGCGTCAGCTTAAGGCGGCGCTGGGCGACGCGGGCTATGCCGTGGATCACGCCCCTGACGGCGAGGAAGCCCATTATCTGGGTGAGAACGAACCCTATGACGTCGTCGTGCTGGACCTGGGCCTGCCCAAGATCGACGGCGTGTCGGTGCTGGAGCGCTGGCGGCGCGACGGCAAGACCACGCCGGTCCTGATCCTGACGGCGCGCGGCGCCTGGTCGGACAAGGTGGCGGGCTTCGACGCCGGGGCCGACGACTATCTGACCAAGCCGTTCCACACCGAGGAACTGCTGGCGCGCCTGCGCGCCCTGTTGCGTCGCTCGGCCGGCATCGCCTCGGCGACCCTGGCCTGCGGCGGTCTGCGGCTGGATCCGCGCGCGGCGCGGGCCAGCGTTAACGGCGAACCCCTGCGCCTGACCTCGCTGGAATACCGGCTGCTGCATTACATGATGATGCATCAGGGCCGGGTCATCAGCCGCACGGAACTGGTCGAACACCTCTACGATCAGGACTTCGACCGGGATTCCAACACCATCGAGGTCTTCATCGGCCGGGTGCGCAAGAAGGTCGGGTCCGACCGGATCGAGACCGTGCGCGGCCTGGGATATCGGCTGACGCCTCTGGCGGGCGAATCCGAAGCGGCGTGACCGAGGCGTCGGCTTCCAGGCGTCAGGATTGGGGCCGTTGGTTCGGACGGCCCGGTCGCTCGCTGACGCGGCGGTTGATCTGGCTGGCCTCGGCCTGGATCCTGGTGGCCCTGGTGGTCGCCGCCCTGGTCCTGACCCAGGCCTTTCAGGAATCGGCGCTGCGCCGTCTCGGGGTCATGCTGAACGAGACCATCGACGAGATCGTGGTCGCCGCGAGCCGCACCCCTGAAAACGAGGTCGTTCCCCAGATTCAGGACGCGCGGACGCTGCGCCTGCTGTCGGGCAAATACTGGCAGATATTGGAGGCGCAGCCGGATGGGCGGTTGGTCAGCATCGCGCGATCGACGTCTTTGTGGAGCTATGACCTGACGCTGCCGTCCGATCTGCCGCAACGGCTGGACGCGGCGTTCGGTGACGTCATCACCTTCAACACCATCGGCCCAAAGGACGACGCCGAGACCCGTGAGCCGATGAGCGTAGCCGCCAGCATGAAGTCCATTCCCCGGCACGAACATCCGGTCATCTTCATCGCCGCCATCGACCGCTCCGAGGTGGACGCCGACACGCGCCAGTTCGCCCGCCTCACCTGGACGGCGATGCTGATCCTGGGCCTGGGCCTGGTGTCGGCGGTCTTCATCCAGGTGCGGGTCGGCCTGCGTCCCCTGTTCGACCTGCGCGACGAGATCGCCGATGTGCGCAAGGGCAAGTCGGCCCGGATCGGGCGCTCCTATCCGCTGGAGATCCAGCCCCTGGCCGAACAGGTCAACCGTCTGCTGGACCATAACCAGGAGGTGGTGGAGCGCCAGCGCACCCACGTGGGCAATCTGGCCCATGCGCTGAAGACGCCGATCTCGGTCATGCTGGCCGAGGCCGGGACGACCCCGGGCGACCTGCCCGAACTGGTGCGGCGCCAGACCAAGGTCATGCAGGGCCAGGTCGATCACCACCTGCGCCGCGCCCGCGCCGCGGCCCGCGCCGCCCACGGCCTGGGCGAGACGACGCCCGTCGCCGAGGTGCTGGACGAGCTGGCCGTCATGATCGAACAGGTGTTCCGCGACAAGAACGTCGAGATCGACTGGCGCGCGCCCGACAACCTGTCCTTCCTGGGCGAGCGTCAGGACCTGCAGGAGATCCTGGGCAATCTGATCGAGAACGCCGCCAAATTCTCCAAGCGCCGGGTCCGTGTTTCGGCGGGCGGCAGCGGCCTGGGGCAGATGATCCTGGTGGTCGAGGACGACGGGCCGGGCCTGCCCGCCGACCAACGCGACACGGTCATGCAACGGGGCGCGCGGCTGGACGAGAGCGCGCCGGGCTCGGGCCTGGGCCTGTCGATCGTGGACGACCTGACCCGCGCCTATGGCGGTCGGCTGAACCTGGCGGACAGCGACATGGGCGGGCTGAAGGCCGTGCTGGAACTGCCCGCCGCCCAGGCGGACTAGAGCGGGTCGCCGCCCCGGCGGTAGCATTCGCAGGCGGCCCGTTCGAGCGCCGCCCGGTCCAGCACCGTGATCCTGCCGCGCGAATAGGCGATGGCGCCGGCCTTCTGAAGCCCCTGCGCCGCCTCGTTCACCGTGGTGCGCTGCGACCCCAGCATCGAGGCCAGATACTCCTGCGTCAGGTTCAGCGTGTCGCCCTCGACCCGGTCGTGACAGCGCAGCAGCCATTTGGCGAACCGCTGGCCCGCGTGGTGCAGGGCGTTGCAGGCGGTGGATTGCTCCAGTTCGCCCTGAAGCCGGGCCATATAGTCGCCGACGGCGTCGCGCACGCCCGGCCGCTGGGCCGACAGGGCGCGAAAGCGCGCGGCGTCCACCCGGCGCGCAGTGCCGGCGACCTGGGCCACGCTGCGGGTGTGGGCGTGGTGCGGCACGACCGAGGCGACGACGCCCAGCACGCCCTCGCGCCCGATCATCACCGTCTCCACCGTGCGGCCGTCCTCCAGCACCGCCACCGAGGAGCAGAAGCCGCTGTCGATGAAGTGCAGGTGTTCGATGGCGTCGTCCGGCTCGTTGAACACATGCCCCAAGGCGAATTCGACGGGGACGGCGATCGCCAGCAGGGCGTCGCGGTCTTCGGGATTCAGGTCGTGGATCAACCGGTTGCCCGGCGGGAGACTGCGCATGAGTTCGCGCATAAGGCGATCTGCTTCGCGCGTCTGTCGAAACTCGACACAGCGTAGCTGTATCCGGCTCCGGTTTCTGGGGAAAAGCCCTGATTTTACCGCAATATGTACGAAACCGATCAGCCGGCGTCGGCTACGGGCCGTTCCAGTCGGGCCACCAGACGTTCCGCCTGATGAACCTCGACCCCGATGCAGGAGGCGTGATCGGCCAGGCGCTTGCGGGCGGCGGCGACGGCGATGTCGTCGTCGGCCCCGTCGAAGAAGTCGAGCAGGGGGCGGCGGTCGGCCTCGTCGAAGAAATGAAACTCGTAGATGCGCAAGCGAACGGCTCCCAGACCGTCAACCTTAGCCTTGAGGCCGCGACCCTGTCTGTCGGATGTCGACACAGCGCAGGTTCGGGAGCCTTTGCCGGGCCGAAGGCGTTAGGGGGCTTCTCGCCGCCGGAGATGCAATGACCGCCGCCAAGACCTTTCTCAGACGCGCCCCTGTCCTGCGGCGCCTGCCGCCGCTGGCGACGCTGGTCGAGTGGGCCGCGCGGGTCGGATACGGCGCGCGGGGCTTTGTCTATCTGTCGGCCGGGGCGCTGACCCTGCTGGCGGCGACCGACCGGATCGGCGAGGCGGTGGGGACCAGCGGGGCGGCGGGCTGGCTGGCGGCCCAGCCCTTCGGCAAGGTCTGGCTGGTGCTGCTGGGGCTTGGCCTGTGGGCCTTCGTCGGCTGGCGGGTGCTGCAGGCGGTGTTCGACGCGGACCATGAGGGGACCGACCTGAAGGGCTGGGCGACGCGGGCGGGCCAGGCGGCCAGCGGCCTGTTCTACGGCGTGCTGGCGTCGGGGGTGTTCGAGTATCTGGACGAGTTCGGCGAGGCGACCAGCGCATCGTCCGCCCAGGCCGAGAGCGTCGCCGAGAACCAGGAGAAGGCGGCCGTCCTGCTGGGCCTGCCGTTCGGAGAGGCGCTGCTGATCGGGGCGGGGCTGGTGGTGCTGGGCGTCGGCGTCGGCAATATCGTGAGAGCCTTCCGGGACGACTTCGACGACGCCCTGGCCTGTCCCAAGGCCTTCTGCGGGACGGCGACGGCCCTGGCGCGGGCGGGCTATGGGGCGCGGGGGTTCGCCTATCTGCCGCTGGGGGTGTTCGTGGTGCTGGCCGGGCTGCACGCGCGGTCGGGCGAGGTGACGACGACGGCGGCGGCGCTGGATGCGCTGGAGGCCCAGCCGGGCGGGTCGTGGATCCTGGGGCTGACGGCGGCGGGGCTGATGGCCTTTGGGGCCTTCGCCTTCGTGGAGGCGCGCTGGCGCAGGATCCGGCCGCCCAAGAACCTGGGTGGGGATCTGCTGAGCTAGGGCTTGCCGCCCGGCGCGGCGTCGCCATATCCTTAAGCAACACTCTCTGTTCCAGAAGGCCCTCGCCATGACCAAGACCCTGAAGATCGACTTCGTTTCCGACGTGGTCTGCCCCTGGTGCGTGGTGGGCCTGGGCGGGCTGGAGACGGCGCTGGACGCCCTCAAGGGCGAGGGGATCGCCGCCGACATCGCCTTTCAGCCGTTCGAGCTGAACCCCCAGATCGCGCCCGAGGGCGAAAACATCGTCGAGCATATCGGCCGCAAATACGGCGCGAGCCCTGAGCAGTCCGCCGCCAACCGCGCCATGATCCGCGAGCGGGCCGGCGAGGTCGGCTTCGACATGCGGATGACCGACGACAGCCGCATCTGGAACACCTTCGACGCCCACCGTCTGCTGCACTGGGCCCACGAGACGGCGCCCGAGAAGCAGAAGGCCCTGAAACAGGCGCTGTTCACCGCCCACTTCACCGAGAACCGCAACCTGACCGACGCCGGGGTCCTGACCAGCGCCGCCGAGGCCGCCGGCCTGGACCGGGCCGAGGCGGGCGAGGTGCTGGCCTCGGGGCGCTACGCCCAGGCCGTGCGGGCGTCCGAGGATCTGTGGCGCTCGCGCGGCATCACCTCGGTCCCCGCCGTGGTGGTGGAGGGCAAATATTTGATCAGCGGCGGCCAGCCGGCCCAGACGTTCGAGGACGCCCTGAGGAAGATCGCGTCGGAGGTTTAGGCGCGCGTGATCCTTCTCCCCTTGCGGGAGAAGGTGGGCGAGCGCAGCGAGGTCGGATGAGGGGTTGCGCCGTCACCTGAGGACCGAGATTTCGAGGCCGAACCGACCCCTCATCCGACCCTACGGGCCACCTTCTCCCGCAAGGGGAGAAGGAAGTAGGGGTTCAGACTCCCCTTGCGCAAAAACACCGTCTGAATAGTGCAATTCGTCTGAAATCGGGGGTGGTTTCAGGTCGTCCAGCGCGTCCACACGCGCCATCAGGGCGTCGCGGCCGGCGTAGTCGCCGGGGGTCAGGGCGGCGGCCTCCAGGGCGATGACGCCGATCTCCCGCGCGACGGCCGTGGCGCGTTCGGCCATGTCGGGTTCTTTCGGTTTCGGCTCTGGCTTTGCAGCCGGCGGCTCCGCCTCGCGCGCCAGGCGGGTCAGATGGGCGTGCAGCCGCACCCACCGCGCCGCCTCCATCGCGCGCCCGGCCTGGACCGCCCGGCCCATCCGCACCAGGGCGTGGGCCGCCATCTCGGCAAAGTCGGGCAGGCCCTGCGCCGTCTCGAACCGCAGGTCGATCGGTTCATCCATAAGCAGGGAAGAGGGATCGTCCTGGTCCTGACGCCGCCAGCCCTCGTCGCTGGCGCGGGCGCGGAAGGTGCTGACGCCCATGCCGTAACGGGCGCTGACCGCCTCGGCCGTGTCGCCGGCCAGATAGGCCTTGCGGGCGTTTTCCCAGACCGTGTCGGACGCCGGGCGATAGCCGCCGCGCGCGCCCTGCGTCGGTTCGCTCCTCGCCGGTTCGCCCCTCGCCAGTTCGTGTCGGGCGGCGGCTTCCTTCTCGGCGCGCATCGAGGCCAGGGCCTCGGTGATGCGCGGATCGGTCGGGTCGCCGGGGATGTATTCGTCGACCGGCAGGTCGTCGGGATCGCGCCCCTCTTGCCGAGGGCCGATGTTGCCGCGCGCATCGCCCATCGGCGGCGCCTTGTGGCGGGGGATGTAGAGCAGGTCGCCGTACTCGTTCTGCTCCCACTCGCCGCGCGCGATAATGCGGGGTTGATGCTGATCCATGCTCTCCCAGGCCCCAGGCCGCCGCCCCCGACATGGGACGCCCCTCAGTCTAACCCCGCCCCAGGGGGTGTTAGGGTAGACGGCGTCGATTCAGGGAAAGGTAAGGGATTTCAACGGTCCGGGAGGGGACATGTTGTATAGGAAGCCCTCATTCCTCCCCCATCGGGGGAGGGGGACCGCGGCGCCCCTTGCGCCGGGGTGGAGGGGGGCTTGAGCCAGACACGGTGTCGGACGGTTGTCTCTGACAGCGGCGATGAACGGGCGCTAGCCGATGCGCGGCCGGCCCCCTCCACCGCTGCGCGGTCGGTCGTTGGGTCGCATGCGACCCTGCCTCCACCCCCGATGGGGGAGGATTAGGTCAGGCCCGCTTCTTCTTCGGTGCAGCCGGGGCGTCGGCGGCGGTGACCAGATGCCCCTTCCAGCCGGGCGGCGGCAGGAACTTGCCGGACTGCTCCTCGCGCGTGCCGTGTTTGGCGGTCCAGGCGGCGCGCCGCAGGGCCTTTTCGATGGTTTCGCGATCAAAGGTAAGGCTCATCTTGGAAACCAGTCTAGCAGTTCCGGCATGTCCCCGCCACTCGACCAGACTTCCCAGCGGTCGGCCAGCGGCTTGTAGGTCGTCTCCAGATATTGGAGGCTGAGCGGATAGCGACGGCGCAGCGTCTCCTCGGGAATGCCGTGGCCACCGCGTTCGACCCGGTGCGCCACGCGGGCAATGGAGGCCTCGACCGAGGGCAGGCGCAAATAGACCAGCTCGAACCGGTATCCGGCCGCCTTCCATTCGCGGATGCGCCGGGCGTGGGTGCGTGTGGCCAGAGTGGTTTCCAAAACCACGTCGGAGCGGGCGGCGATCAGATTTTCCAGGCGTTCCAGAACCAGTCGGCCGGCGGCCAGATCACGACCGACACCGGGTGCCAAGGGGCGCGCGACCTCGTCAGGATTGACGAACTGAAACGTCTCAGCGCGCTCCCTAAGAAGCCCGTTGATGAAGGTGGTTTTTCCGGCGCCGTTCGGCCCGGCGAGTAGGACGAGGGTGGGCATGGGTCCGCTCTCGTGCGCTCAGCGCAGAAACCTTGGCCATATTCCGGAAGTGTGCTATAATGAGAATAGTGCCCTCGCTGCGCTTATGCAGCTAGGGCACCGTGGACTGCAACGTCCGTATCGAGCAGCCCTATTTCTACATGGGGGATGCGTCGCTTTCCAGTCCAGTTCGGCACCACCATAACAGTCTGAATTGGAAAGAAAAATCTATGAATGAAGTAACTCTCAGCACCAAAGAGGTGCAACTCGAATTGAGCTTAGAAGTAGCTGTCGAGCAGGAAATCAATGGCGTAGGAATGGGCGTACTCTCTGACGGTACTCCCTATTTGAACTTGCGTGGCCTCGCATCCATGTGCGGCGTCGATCACTCGCAAATCGTAAGAATTACAAACGATTGGGACGCTGTCCCGATTAAGCCGCGCGAAGCCAAGATTCGAGAATTGGTTCGAGTGCAGGGAGTAGACGACAGCGTTGCATTCCAGGCGGTGCTACGTGCAGGCACGATCCACCACATCGTTCCCGGCCCTGTTTGTATGGCCGTCCTTGAATATTACGCGTTTGAGGCGCGAGGCGAAAATGATCAAGCTGCCAAAAGCTACCGCGTATTAGCTCGAAAGGGTTTCAACGACTTCGTTTACGCCCAAGTCGGATACAATCCGGACGGAACGTCAAAGGTGGCGTGGAAGCAATTCCACGATCGCGTTACGCTAAATTACCATCAAGTTCCTGATGGTTATTTCAGTGTTTTCAAAGAGATATCTGATATTATCGTCACGCTTATCAAGCAAGGCATTGAGCTTGGAGATAAGTTTATCCCTGACCTCAGCATAGGTCAGCACTGGGGTAGGCACTGGTCGAGCGGCAATCTAGATAACGTATACGGGTCGCGCACGAAGGTGCCGCATTATTACCCATCGAACTTCCCGCAAGCGCTTTCAAATCCGCAGGATGCGTGGGTGTATCCCGATGAGGCCTTGCCTGAGTTTCGTTCTTGGGTTCGAAAAACTTACCTGCCCGACAAGATGCCTAAGTATTTGAGCACGAAGGTTGCCGATGGATCGGTGGGCGGGTTGAAGGCGCAACAGGCTATAGCAGCGTTAAGCCCGAAGCTGGTGACCGCCGCCAAGCCGGTGCCGCAGTTGAAGTAGCTAACTACGATGTAGCGGCCCGGCCATCATCAGTCGGGCTGCTACTACTGGCATGGTAAACTGCGCGCAGAGAGCGGCCGGTTCCTACACCTTCACCTCCACCAGCCCGCCCCCGGCGCGGAACTTCGCGCTCATCTCCGCCATGCCGGCCTCGGCCTCCGCCAGTGAACCGCCCGCGTCGTTCTGGGCCTGGGCATCGCGGCGGATGTCCTGGCTGATCTTCATGCTGCAGAACTTGGGGCCGCACATGGAGCAGAAGTGGGCGGTCTTGTGGGCTTCCTTGGGCAGGGTGGCGTCGTGGTATTTGCGGGCGGTTTCGGGGTCGAGGCCGAGGTTGAACTGGTCCTCCCAGCGGAACTCGAACCGGGCGCGGGACAGGGCATCGTCGTGCAGGCGGGCGGCGGGGTGGCCCTTGGCCAGGTCGGCGGCGTGGGCGGCGATCTTGTAGGTGATGACGCCGTCCTTGACGTCCTGACGGTCGGGCAGGCCCAGATGCTCCTTGGGCGTGACGTAGCAGAGCATGGCCGTGCCGAACCAGCCGATCATGGCCGCGCCGATGGCGGATGTGATGTGGTCGTAGCCTGGGGCGATGTCGGTGGTGAGGGGGCCAAGCGTATAGAAGGGCGCCTCGTGGCAGTGTTTCAGCTGCTCATCCATATTGGCCTTGATCTTGTGCATCGGCACGTGGCCGGGGCCCTCGATCATGACCTGGCAGCCCTTGGCCCAGGCGATCTTGGTCAGTTCGCCCAGGGTCCGCAGCTCGGCGAACTGGGCCTCGTCATTGGCGTCGGCGATGGAGCCGGGACGCAGGCCGTCGCCCAGGCTGAAGCTGACGTCATAGGCCCGCATGATGTCGCAGATGTCCTCGAAATGCTCGTAGAGGAAGCTCTCCTTGTGATGCGACAGGCACCATTTGGCCATGATGGAGCCGCCGCGCGAGACGATGCCGGTGACGCGTTTGGCGGTCATCGGCACGAAGGGCAGGCGCACCCCCGCGTGGATGGTGAAATAGTCCACGCCCTGTTCGGCCTGTTCGATCAGGGTGTCGCGGAACACCTCCCACGTCAGGTCCTCGGCGACGCCGTTCACCTTCTCCAGCGCCTGATAGATGGGGACGGTGCCGATGGGGACGGACGAGTTGCGGATGATCCAGTCGCGGATGTTGTGGATGTTGCGGCCCGTCGACAGGTCCATGACGTTGTCGGCGCCCCAGCGGGTGGCCCAGACCAGTTTGTCGACCTCGTCGTCGACGCTGGAGAGGACGGCCGAGTTGCCGATGTTGGCGTTGATCTTCACCAGGAAGTTGCGGCCGATGATCATCGGCTCGACCTCGGGGTGGTTGATGTTGTGCGGGATGATGGCGCGGCCGCGCGCGATCTCTTGCCGGACGAACTCGGGCGTCACGAAGTCGGGGATGGAGGCGCCGAAGTCCTCGCCGTCGCGGATGCAGGGGGCGGTCTGCTCGCGGCGCAGGTTCTCGCGGATGGCGACATATTCCATCTCGGGGGTGATGATGCCGGCCTGGGCGTATTCGTACTGGGTGACGGGGCGGCCCTCGACGCCCTTGAAGACGCGGTGGCGGCTGGTGTCGAAACGGGGGGCCAGGTTCTTGCCGGACGCGTGGCCGTTGTCCTCGGGCTTGACCTCGCGGGGGTTCGCGACCGGGGCGATGTCGCCGCGATCCAGTTGCCACGACGACTTGACCAGGGGCAGGCCCTTCTTGATGTCGATGGTCACCGTCGGGTCGGTATAGGGGCCGGAGCTGTCGTAGATGGTGACCGGCGGCTCATTGGCGCTGGGGTGGACGGCGACCTCGCGAAAGGGGACGCGGATGTCGGGGTAAAGCTCGCCGGCGACATAGACCTTGCGGCTGCCCGCGCGTTCGCCGGTCGGGATGGTCCCGGTTTCGCGCATGACCGCGTCGCGCGCGTCTTTCAGAGCCAGATCCACATTGGGTTCTTCAGGAAGCGCGGGGGGCGTGACTTGGATGTTCATGGCGGCCTCAAACGGTTGAGGTCCGCCGACGTCGGGCGAGACGGTCCTGTCTTGAGGACCAAAAGCGTTTCCCATCCCTTCGCCGGCATGACCCGGATCAGGTTCGACGGGTCAGGCGGCTACGCCAATCTCAGCCGCTGGGCGCTTTCAGGCGAAGTGGTCGCCGGTTCGCCGCCCGGAAAGCGCCCACTTGAGTGGCGCGCCTTCGAACCGCTCGCTGGAACCGCTCGCTGAAGGCGCGCTGCGCGACCCCCCGGAGAACGCGATCACCCTAACGCGCCCGAGCCGGGAAGTCGAGTTGTCCGGTATCGTACACAAGTCCTTGTAGTTGCATCAGTTTTAATCGGTTATGGTCGGGCGACGGCCGGATTGCGGCTCTGGAGGAGAAGACGACATGAGCCTGGCCCTGGAACGCGTCGTCTATACCAGTAGAGCGCGCGGCGACGCCGACAGCCTGCTGATGCAGGTGGACATCCTGGCGGTGTCGCAGAGGAACAATGCGCGCGACGACCTGACCGGCGCCCTGATGATCCACGACGGCCGGTTCCTGCAGGTGCTGGAGGGGGCGGGGCCGGATCTGGATCGGCTGATGACGCGGCTGGCGAACGACCCGCGCCACGACGAGGTGGTGGTGATCGAACGCGCGTCCATCGAGGCCCGCGACTTCTCCGGCTGGGCCATGGCCAGCGTACGCGTGACGCCGGCGCTGGAGGACGTGCTGAGCGCCACCGTCGGCGGCGAAGGCTCGGCCCAGGAAACGGTCGAGCGGATGCAGCAGGCCGCCCTGGCCCAGGCGGCCTAGGGCGCGGACCAGCCCTTGACCGAGACGGACGCCGCGCGCGGGTCGGCGTCGAAGCGGAGGTAGGCCTCGGCGTGGCCGTGGCGCGGGACGTAGTCGAGGCTGGCGGTCGCGGTCTGGTCGCCCAGGACGCCCTCGATCTCGACCGCGGCGGCGGTGTCGTCGCCGTCGTTCTGGACCCGGATGGTGGCGACGTGGCCGGCGGCGGTGGCCTCGACCGCGACGATGCGGGCGCTGAGGGCCGGGGGCGCGGCGGGTTGCAGGGCCTCCCACACCACGATGGCGATGGCCGACAGGGTGACCACGGCGCCGACCACGGCCATGACCCATTGCAGGACGGGGCGGCCGGGGTCGTCGGACTTGGCTTTGGCGGGCGATTTGGCGGGCATGGATCCTCAGACCAGAAGGCGGGCGGCGGCGGCGCCGATGGCGGCGGGAAAGCCCAGCACGATGGCGATCTGGGCCACGCCCTGCACCGACAGCCCGTCCGTGCGCCCGAAGACATAGAGGGCGAACAAACTGATCCCCAGGGCGATGGCGTAGCCGGGCAGGGTGAAATGCATGAAGGCGTGCAGGGGATGATCCGCCTCTTCCTGACCGGCGAAGCCGGCGTTGAAGACGATCAGGTGCAGCAGCAGCAGCGACAGGGCGATCAGGGCCAGGACGTGCAGGGCTGTGGCCTTGTAGGCGATCAGGATGATCTCCTCGGTCGGGGCGATGTTCAGGGCGAAGAAGAGGGCGCCCGCCGCCATCAGGAACAGCTCGCCTAAATAGGAGGCCTCATCCTCGTCCGTGTCGCCGCCCCCATCCCTGCTGAGCTGACGTCGGGCCAGAAGCGCACCCATGGCGCCGGGCACGGCCTGGAGCGCGACCATGCCGATGGCCTCGTGCGGCGGGGCGTTCCACTGGACTACGCCGAACAGGATCAGCAGCACCGAGGCGGTGACGAAGCCGACCGCCAGGGCCACGGCGGTGTCGAGCATGTCGTTTCGAAACCCGCGCCGCGTTGAAAAGCCCGCATAATAGGCCAGGCCGTAGAGCAGGGGCAGGCCGGCAAGGATGAAGGTCAGCAGCCGCCAGCGCTCCATGGTCACGCCCTGCTCCCACATCTCCATCGTCATCAGCAGCGGGATGTTGAACACCAGGGCGCCGGCAAAGGCGCGGGCCAGATCGCGGACGTAGGCGCGCTCCTTGCGCAGGTCGAAGGGGGCGGCGGCGGTCATGGGGCGGCAACGCTTGATGAGCGGCTTTGGCTCCTTGGGCCTGTCACGTCCGCGCGCTATCAAGGCGGTGAACAGGAACCGTTCCCCATGCATCTCGCCCGTTTCGCACGCATCCGCCTGGCCCATCTGCCGACGTCGCTGGAGCCGCTGCCCCGGTTGTCGGAGGCGCTGGGCGTGGATCTGTGGATCAAGCGCGACGACTGCACCGGCCTGGCGGGCGGGGGCAACAAGACGCGCAAGCTGGAGTTCCTGCTGGGCGCGGCGTTCGAGCAGGACGCCGATACGCTGGTGACGCAAGGGGCGGTGCAGTCGAACCATGTGCGGCAAACCGCAGCAGCGGCGGCCGCGCACGGCCTGGCCTGCGAGATCATTCTGGAAGAGCGGACGGGGTCGAAGGCCAGCGACTATGTCGGCAACGGTAACGTGCTGCTGGACCGGCTGTTCGGCGCGAGCATCCGCACCGTGTCGGGCGGGACGGACATGGTCGCGGAGCTGGAGACGACGGCGGACGCCGTGCGGGCGCGGGGTGGCAAACCCTATGTCATCCCCGGCGGCGGCTCGAACCCGGTGGGGGCGCTCGGCTATGTCGATTGCGCGCGCGAGATCGTGGTCCAGGCCGACGAGATGGACCTGGAGGTCCACCGCATCGTGACGGCGACGGGCAGCGCGGGCACCCACGCCGGCCTGGTCGCCGGGCTGGCGGTCATGGGGGCGGACATTCCGGTGCTGGGCATCGGGGTGCGGGCGCCGAAGGAGAAGCAGGAGGCGAACGTCTTCAAACTGGCCGAGCAAACGGCCGCCCTGCTGGGCCAGCCGGGGCGGGTGACGCGCGAGAGGGTGGTCGCCGACTGCGACTATGTGGGCGAGGGCTACGGCCTGATCGACCAGGGGGTGATCGACGCCCTGACCCTGGCGGCGCGTACGGACGGGATCGTGCTGGACCCGGTCTATTCCGGCAAGGCGATGAAGGGGCTGATCGCCCTGGCGCGGGCCGGACAGTTCCGGGGCGAGACGGTGGTCTTCCTGCACACCGGCGGAGCGCAGGGGTTGTTCGGCTATCAGAGCGAGATCGAGCGGGCGCTGTAAGGGCGGTGAGCCGGGTGGACGCGCGCGAGGCGACCTTGACGTTGTTGGCCGCCCGTGCGGACGACGCGACCGTCTGTCCCAGCGAGGTGGCGCGGGCGGCGGCTGGTTCGGCGGGGGAATGGCGGGAGACGATGCCTGAGGTTCACGCGGCGGTCGATCAGATGGTGAGCGACGGGCTGGTGCGCCTGAGCTGGAAGGGGCGAAGGCTGACGACGCGGGCGGGGCCGTATCGGATCGGGCGCGGCGGATAGGAGAGACAGTATGACCAGAACCGATTGGCTTCAGTTTCTGTCCTACTACACGGGGTTCGGCGTGCTGTTGCTCGTGTCCGGTCTGGTCGTCGTGGTCGTCACTGTCCTTGTCGAGAGGCGCCGCGCCCGGCGGCGGAAGGATCGCCAATGAGCTCCATCAAAAGATGCCGAGGCGTGGGGTTCGCTTTTGGGCCAGGCGCCCACTTCGCAAACCGACCCATAGCGAACAGAGACGAAATCGGCGGATTCGGCGGTCATGTGCCACACGACGAGAGGCGCCGCTTGGGATGACTTTCGGCAGTTGGCGACAGGTGGATGAAGTGATGGACAAATTGCGCCATAAGGTTGCTGATGTCCGTAATGCTCGCCCTGGCGCTCCAATTGCTCGCAACGCCTACGCCCACTTCGCATTGCACGGGCGCGCGGCGAAACGAGGTATGCACGGAAACGGGCCGGGCTGAGCTGCGGCAAGAATTGGGGCTCCAGCCTTTAGAGGTGGAGACGACCCAAGGGGTCGAAGTCTATCGTGCATTCTACCTTGAGGGAGGCGGAGCACGGCCAGCGATTGCCTTCGTTCGCCGCCCGGGACGGAACCCGGCAGTCGAGGTAATGGCGGGCGGCGGCAGGTCGATGCGCGCCGATGTCCCCCTAGACGTCTGGCGTCAAGTTCAGGCTGCAGGCCAAATCGCCGACTTAGCCGTTGTTCCAAGGAGCGGCTCGGAGGGCGGCTGCATGGATGGTGGGGCGGTGTTCGCGGAAATCGGCGTTCCGACTACCGACTCGCGAAGCCCGGCAATCAATCGACAGCGGGCGGCGAGCAGTTGCGAAGACAGTGGGACACTGTTTTTTTCCCGCCTCCTAGTCCAACAGGCGGAGCGGCTGCTCCCCGGTTGCGCGGCTATTTCTCGCGACTTCCTTTCGGAAGGCGTGACACGACTTCATTTTTGCTTCCGGCTGACCGGCGACCAAGTTGCCGCCGCCGAAGTCATGGGTCTGGCGCACAGCGACGTGAGCGTCGGGGAAGATGACTCCGTAGCCCGCAAGCGAGCGGAGTGGGCTCGCGCCACGGGTGTGAATCCTTGGACCCGGCTGCGGTGGGCCGGTGAAGATGTTCCGCCAAACCCGGGCGGACGCGACGCAGGGGGAGCCACGGATTTCCTGATCGCCAGGTCGGAGGAATCGCGCGATCTGAGGTTCCATCCGGTTGCTTTCAATGGTGTGTCGGCCACGGTGGTGGAGGTGAGTGGGCACGCGTCCAAGTCCGCCAAACCAGAGAGTGGCTCGCTATACGCCGACTATCGTCAGGTCTGGCGGCGTATCGCCGGGCAAGAATGGCGCGTCACCGAGTGGTCGGTCGAACCGTTCGAACCCGTTCGATAGCATTCCCCTGAGCGCACTTCGTCCAGGCGAGATGTCGTCTTGCTGCGTCGAAACACCGAAGCTTTTTCTGGAGTAGCGGCATGACCAAGATCCTGGGCGTTATCGGGGGCATGGGGCCGGCGGCGACGGTGGTGTTTCTGGAGCGGGTGCAGGCGTTGACGCCGGCGCAGGGGGATGCGGATCACATCAGGGTTTTGATGGATATGAACCCGCAGGTTCCCGATCGGAACACGCGGCCGGGCGAGGCGGAGGTGGTGCTGGGTCAGATGGCGGCGCGGCTGGCGGCGGCGGGGGTGCAGGTGATGGCCATGCCGTGCAACACGGCCCATGCCCAGGCGGCGGGAATCCGAGCGGTGTGCGAGATGGATGGCCTGAGCTTCATCGACATGATCGCGGCGACGGCGGATGCGGCCGTCGTGTCGGGTGCGAAGCGGATCGGGGTGCTGGCGACGCCGGGCGGGAAGCGGCTGTACGGGCACGCGCTGGCGGCGCGCGGGGTCGAGGCGGTGCTGCTGGACGGCGCGGACCGCGAGGCCTTCATGGGGCTGGTCTATGGGGTCAAGCGCGGCGATGTGGGCGAGGCGGCGCGGGCGGGGATGTTGCGGTTGGCGGGCGTGCTGGCGGATGCGGGGGCGCAGGCCTTGATCGCGGGGTGTACGGAGGTTCCGTTGCTGCTGCGGGCGGAGGATGCGCCGGTTGCGTTGACGGACTCTGCCGAGGTGCTGGCGCGGGCGTGCGTGGGGGCGTGTGTGGGTTAGATGTCGTTTTCTTTCGTCATTCCGGGCGCAGCGTAGCGGAGACCCGGAACCCAGCGGCGCGCGAGAGCGCGAACCTGTCGCGGATTAGATGTCCCAGCATCCTGCGGCGGAAGCATCGCCTTCGGTGCCGCTGGGTTCCCCGGTCTCGCTACGCTCGCCGGAGAATGACGAAAGAGGGGTATGAACGGGGCTTGCTAGCCGGCCTCTGGGGCGGCAAACGAAGCGGGTGTCTATTCAGTCCCTTATCATCGATTGCGACCCCGGCGTGGATGACGCCGTGGCGCTGTTCCTGGCGTTTGCGGCGCCCGAGTTGAACCTGCTGGCGGTCACCACCGTGGGGGCAATGTCCCCGGCGCCCTGACCCAGCGCAATGCGCGTATCGTGCGCCAGATCGCCGGGCGCGAGGACGTGCCGGTGCACGGCGGGGCGGAACGGCCGCTGAAGCGGCCTCCGGCGGGTGCGGGCGCGTTCCATGGACCGGAGGGTATGGGCGATCTGGAGCCGTTCCAGCCGTCGGGCATCGTCGGCGACGGGCCGGCCGCCAACGCCATCGTCGATCTGGTCATGAGCCGGCCGCAGGGTTCGGTGGCGGTCGCCGTCATGGGGCCGATGACCAATCTGGCCCTGGCGATGCGGCGTGAGCGGCGGCTGGCCGACTGGCTGGGGCCGGTCGTGATCATGGGCGGTGCGCGGTCCGAGGGGGGCAACATCACCCCGTCGGCCGAGTTCAACATCTGGGCCGACCCGGATGCGGCGGCGGTGGTGTTCGGGTCGGGGTGCGAGGTGATCGCCCTGGGCCTGGACGCGACCCATCAGGTGCGCGCGACCGAGGACCGGATCGCCGCCATCGAGGCCATCGACAGCGAGGCGGCGCGGACGACGGCGTCGATGCTGCGGTTCTCGCAGCGGGTCGAGCGCGAGGTGGTCGGTTGGGATTCCGCCCCGCTGCACGACCCCTGCACCATCGCCTGGCTGCTGAGGCCTGACCTGTTCGAGACGCGGCCCTGCCGGATCGAGGTCGAGACGACGTCGGAGCTGACGCGCGGGCATACGGCGGTGGAGTTCCGGGTCGATCCGGCGACGGCGCGGCATCGCTGGGCCGTGTCTGCGGACGGGCAGGGGGTGTTCGACCTGATCGTCGAAAAGCTCAGAGATCAGGCGCGAGGGACGGGGGCATGAGGATCACCGTCGTCGGCTCGATCAACCTGGACCTGGTCGCCACGGCGCCCAGCCTGCCGGCGCCGGGCGAGACGGTGACGGGGGCGACCCTGGCGCGCCACCCCGGCGGCAAGGGCGCCAATCAGGCGCTGGCGGCGGAGAAGCTGGGGGCCGAGGTGTGCCTGATCGGGCGGGTCGGCGACGACGCCATGTCGGGCGAGGCCCTGGCCCTGATGGCGGACATGGGCGTCGATCTGTCGGGGGTGGAGACGGACGTGGCGGCGCCGACCGGCGTGGCCCTGATCGCCGTCGATCCGTCGGGCGAGAACCAGATCGTGGTGGCGGCCGGCGCCAATCATTTCGTGACGCCCGAACAGCTGCCGCAGCGGATCGAGGGCGCGTTGATCGTTCAGCTGGAGCTGCCGCTCGCGACGGTGGAGGCGGCGGTGGGCCGGTCGACGGGCTTCGTCTGCGCCAATCTGGCGCCCGCCGGGCCGGTGTCGGAGAACCTGCTGCGCCGCGCCGACCTGATCGTCGTCAACGAGATCGAGGCCGCCTACTATGGCGACAGCCTGCACCGGGGCGGCGGCCGGGTGGTGGTGACCAAGGGCGCCAAGGGCGCGGCCATGTACCAGCGCGGCGTCGAAATGGCCTGGGCGACACCGCCTGTGGTCGAGGCGGTCGATGCGACCGGCGCAGGCGACGCCTTCGTGGCGGCGATCGTCGTGGCGCTGCTGGAAGGCATGGACCCCGCCGAAGCGCTGAGGTTCGCCTGTGCGGCCGGGGCCGTCGCGGCGACGCGCGCGGGCGCTCAGCCGTCAGCGCCGGAGCGCGAAGAGGTCGAGGCGCTTTTAGGTCATCATCAATGAAGGGCTATCCCGCCGGGACGGTGTCCGGCCTGATGCTGGACCCGCGCAAGACCATCGAAGGGTGAACCGGGCGGCGGTTGGGCCGTTGGGTTGTCCGCAACCGATGGAGACGCCCGCATGCGCCGCAGCCCTCTGGCCGTTCTGGCCCTGATGTCCACGACGGCCCTGGCGGCCTGCGGCGACAACAGCCCGTCCAGCCCGGCCGAGACCTCGCCCGCTGTCACCGAAACGGCGGCAGGCGTGCCGGCTCAAGCGGCGCCCGCCGCAGGGATGTCGGGCGGAATTCAGGGCGGGACCGACGACTGGCGTCAGCTCGTCAATCCGGCCGACGCCAGCCTGCTTGGCCGGCTGGACCAGGCCTGGCGTCTGGGTCGCGCCGAGGCCGAGGATGCCGGTTTCGCCCGTCAGGTCGAGGCGCTGGGGCCGCTCGCCGATCCGAACGCGGCCCAGACCGGCCGCATCCAGCCGGGACCGGGCACCTATCGCTGCCGCACCATCAAGATGGGCCGTCGGGTCGAGGGCCAAGGGCTGGCCTATGTCGAATATCCCAGGTTCGCCTGCTCGGTCGAACTGACGCCGGGCGGCGACCTGGTCCTGACCAAGACGACGGGGTCGCAGCGTACGCGCGGCCTGATCTATCCCGACACCGACCGCCGCGCCGTCTATGTCGGCGCCCAGGCCTGGGGCGTCGACGAGAAGACCTTCCCCGCCTATGGCGAGAAGACCGAGCGCGATCAGGTCGGCGTCATCGAGCGGGTCGGCCAGAACCGCTGGCGCCTGGTCCTGCCGTGGCCCAAGCAGGAGGCCAAGCTGGAGCTGCTTGAGATCACCGGCTAGCGCGCGCCGGTCGAGCGGGCGATCGCGGCGCGCATACCCTCGGCGTGAAGCGCGCCGGACGGAGCGATCTTGGTGTTCGGCGTTTCGCTGGGCCCTAGATCGGCGGTGCGATCGTCCGGTCCGGTCCAGGTCGGGCTTTCGGCCTTGCGACGAACCGCCTCGCGCAGATTGTCGGTCGCCGTCGCGGACGTGCCGCCGGATTTACGCCGGTCCATCTCATCGGCGACGCGGGCAATGGCTTGGGTCAGCAGCGCCTTCTTCTCGCGCGCGCCCGCATCCGGTCCACTCTCTCCCGCGCGGACGCGTCCTCGGATCTGACGCTGCACCCGGTCGCGCCGCGCACGCAGCCGCCCGATCAGGTCGCGCAGTTCCGCCGGCGAGCGCTCGGCCAACGCCTTCGTCTGTTCGACCATATCCGCCTCGTCGCGATCCAGCGCGCGCGGGTTTGGGGTCTTGGACATGACGGTCTCCCTTCGATTGATGGGAAGACAGCGTCAGGACACCAGGGCCGTTCCGGTTTGCGACCCTGGGTCACAGGGTCATCCAAGGTCAAACGCGCGTCAGTCGCAAGTCCTGATAGTCATAGCTGAAGTCGATGTCGGGGCTGACGCCCTTCATCGTCGCCGTCGCCGGCTTGGCCGTCAGGATGGCGAAGGTGATGAAGGCGTCCTCCTCGCGCTTGTCCGGGAAACGGGTGCGGAAGGTCTCGCCGTCATACGGCTCCAGCCAGCCTTGCAGGGCGGGGGTGTGGGTGAAGGTCAGCCACAGCCCGCTCTTGCGATTGCGCCCGCGCCCTTCGGTCTTCGGCGCGATGACGATGTCGCCGTACCAGGGATCGCGCCAGGTTCCGGCGTAGGATTCAAGCGGCATGGACGGGGCGGCGCCGGCCGCCTGTTTGGCGTCGATCTCGGCGGCGGCGGCGATGGATTTCGCATTGCCGTCGGCCTCAAGCCGCTTGGAGTCGGCGATCCAGTCGACGTCGACCTTGCCCATGCAGATGTCCGAAATCCCCGAGCGCAGCGCGCGCAGCAGGAAGCTTTCCTCGGCGTTGGAGAAGATGCTGAAGCCGGTCTTGCGGCCGGGGATCAGCACGGTCGCCGAGATGCCGCCGGGCGAGCCGCCGCCGTGGCTGGCGATCCGCTCACCGCGATAGTCTTGGACCTGAAGTCCCATCGCATAGGTCGAGGCGATGGCCCGGTTGGGCAGTTCCGCCGTCGGTCCGGGCGACGACCCGACGATGATGTTGGGCCGAACCATCTCGCGCGCCGCCTCCTCGGAATAGAGCCGCGTCCCGTCCGCCAGCTTGCCGTCGTTCAGGCGCACGGCGATCCATTTGGCCCAGTCGGTCGGGGTGGTGCAGATGCCGCCCGCCGCAGCTGCGGAGTCCCAGTTCCAGACCTCGACGATGGACTTGGCGATCGGCGTCATCACGCCCTGGTAACGCAGCGGCGGCCCGACCCGGCCGTGGGGAAGGGCCGACTTGGCCGGATCGGCCAGACGCGCCAGCGGCACGGTCTCGGTCATGCCGACCTTGTCCAGGATGCGGGTCTGGATGAAATCTTCCCACGTCATGCCGGACACTGCCTCCAGCACCGCGCCTGCGACCACGAACATCAGGTTGCAGTAGTGGTAGCGCGCCCTGAACCCGTCTTCGATCGGCACGAAGGCGGCCTGGGCCAGCACCTCGGCGCGGGTGCGGTCGGAATTGGGCCAGAACAGCAAATCGCCGGCGCCCAGGCCGAACCCGCCCCGGTGGCTCAGCGTATCGCGCACCGTGATGTGTTCGCCGATATAGGGGTCCGACAGGGTGAAGCCGGGCAGGTAGGTTTTGACGGGTTCGTCCCACTTCACCTTGCCCTCGTCGACCAGGATGGCCAGGGCGGCGGCGGTGACGTTCTTGGTGTTGGAGGCGATGGCGAACAGGGTGTGTTCGTCGGCCCGCGCCGGCTGGCCCTGAAGCTTGACGCCGTATCCGCGCGCCAGGACGGTCGCCCCGTCCTTGACCACCGCGACGCCCAGCGCCGGCTGATCCGGCCAGGCCGCCATGCATTTCGCCACATAGGCGTCCACCGCCTGGGCCAGCGACGCATCGTCGTTCGCAGGCGCAGTCTGGGCGAAGACCGGCTGGGCCGCCAGCGCCGCCGCGCCTCCGGAAGCGAACAGGGAACGGCGCGACAGACGAAGGGACATAGGCAGGCTCCAGCGAAGACGCCGGACGCTAGCGCCCCTGCGCCGTCTAGGCCAGTCGCCACCGCTGAAGTTGCTCCAGCACGTCGGCGACGATCTGGTCCTGGGTGAAGCCGGTGATGTCGTGCGGGCGGACGCCGTCGCCGGTCTGGGCCATCAGCCGCCACTCCAGCAGGCGGCGCCCCTGGGAGGTTTCGCGCGCGGTCATGGTCGGTCGCGGGCGTGATCGCGCGCCGATGCGATAGACGAAGGTCCGTTCGCCGTGCCGCAAGGTCAGCCAGGCGGCGGCCTCGTCCGTGCCGATCTCGGCGTCCGGCTCTTCGGCCTCCAGGGCGGCGCGCACCGTCTCCAGCGCGGGCAGGCCGTGACGGTCGATCTCCTTGACGATGTCGGCGCGGCTGGCGGGGGCCAGGATGCGCTTCAGCCGTTCGGACAGGGGCGGGCCCTCGGTCTCGACGTTGCGCCCCGCCAGGTCCGCGTTCATCTGGCGCACCAGGCCGATCGACAGCAGGATCATGATCAGGACGAAGGGCAGGGCGGCGGCCAGGGTGGCGGCCTGAAGCGCGCCCAGCCCGCCCGCCAGCAGCAGCGTCGCGGCGATCAGGCCCAGCAGAAGGCACCAGTAGACCCTCTGCCAACGCGGCGTCTCGTCGGCTCCTCCCGAGGCGATGGTGTCGATCACCAGGGCGCCGGAATCGGCCGAGGTGACGAAGAAGACCGCCACCAGCAGGATCGCCAGGGTCGAGGTGAAGGCCGCGCCCGGCAGCTGTTCCAGGAAATAAAACAGGGCGATCGACAGGTCGGTCGAGACGGCGTTGGAAATCGCCCCCGCCGCCTGACCCATGTCCAGGCTGATGGCCGTATTGCCGAAGACCGTCATCCACAGGAAGGTGAAGCCGGCCGGCACCAGCAGCACGTTCAGCAGGAACTCGCGCACCGTCCGCCCGCGCGAAATCCGGGCGATGAACATCCCCACGAACGGCGACCAGGCGATCCACCAGGCCCAGTAGAACAGGGTCCAGTCCGCCATCCAGGCGCGCGGCTCATAGGCGTAGAGGGTGAAAGTCCGTTCGAAGAAATGGTCCAGATACAGGCCGAAGTTCTGGACCAGCGCCTTGAACAGGAAGTTGGTCGGCCCGGCCACCAGCACGAACAGCATCAGCAGTACGGCCAGGGTCAGGTTCAACTCCGACAGGCGGCGCACACCCTTGCCCACGCCGCTCATCACCGAGGCGGTCGCCGCCGCCATGACCACGGCGATCAGCCCCACCTGAACCCACGGCGTGTGGGGAATGCCCAGCAGATAGGTCAGGCCGCTGTTCATCTGCGACACGCCGAAGCCCAGCGAGGTGGCGATGCCGAAGGCCGTGCCCCAGATGGCGAAGATGTCGACGGCGTCGCCGATGGGGCCGTTGATCCGCTTGCCCAGCAGCGGCGACAGGCCCGACCGCAGGGTCAGCGGCAGGCCCTTTCGGTGCGCGAAATAGGCCAAGCTGAGCCCGACCAGCGCATAGATGGCCCAGGCGTGCGCGCCATAATGGAAGAAGGTGATCCCCATCGCTTCGCGCGCGGCGGTGAAGGTGCCGCCCTCGCCGGAGGGCGGGTTGATATAGTGCTGGATCGGCTCGGCGACCCCGAAATACATCAGGCCGATTCCCATGCCGGCGGCGAACAGCATGGCCAGCCAGGACAGGTAGGGGAAGTCGGGCTCGGCGTCGTCCGGCCCCAGTTTCAGCGCGCCCGTCGGCCCGATGGCCAGCACCAGCACCAGGCCCACGAACCCCGCGACCGAGGCGATGTAGAGCCAGCCGAAGGTGTCGATCACCCAGGCCTGGACGCTCTGGAACACACGGTCGGACTGTCCGGGGGCGACGATTGCGACAAGCAGCAGCATCGCGATGATGGCGCTCGCGCCCCAGAAGACGCGCGGGTTCATCTTTGTATTCAGCATCGGGTCAAAGCGTATGGCGAAGCTGGCGGTTCCCCGGACGCTCGACGAGCGGGCGTCTGGATGAAGAAGATGTAACTTTGCTTTTCAAAGTAGCATCGTTAGGCAGCGTTTATCGAAGGGCGTCGCGGACGTCTGGGCGCACTTTCAGGATTTCCGGGGCATGACCTCCTCCAAACTCGTTCTCATGCTGGGCGTGGCTGCGGCCGTACTGCCCGGCGCCGCCTTGGCGCAACAGGCGCCGGCTCAATCGACGACCCAGGCCCCGGCCCAGCCGACGACCCCGGCGGCGACCCAGACGCCGCCCCCTCAAACGCCCGCACCCCGCGCCCAGGCGGCCGAACCGGCCCAGCAGCCCGCCAGCGTCGGCGACGTGGTCGTAAACGCGCGCGCCAACGATGTGCGGACCTCGATCGATTCCACCAGCTACAGCCTGGCCAATGATCTTCAGGCCACGACGGGCACCCTTGCCGACGCCCTGCGCAACATTCCCTCGGTCGAGGTCGATCCCGACGGCAACGTCAGCCTGCGCGGCGACTCCAACGTCACCATCCTGATCGACGGCCGCCCGGCGACCCAGTTCAACGGCCCCAGCCGCGGCCAGATGATCCAGCAGATTCCGGCCGCCCAATACGCTCGCATCGAAGTCATGACCAATCCGTCGGCGGCCTACAGCCCCGAGGGTTCGGGCGGGGTCATCAACCTGATCTCCAAGCCGACGACCGTGCGGCCGACACAGACGACCACCGGATCGATCCGCGCCAATGTCGGCGACGGCGGCCGCTACAACATCGGCGGCAGCGTCGCCCATGTGAACGGCAAGACGACCCTGACGGCCGACGTCGGCCTGCGCCACGACGGCTATCTGTCGGAGACAAGCCGCGTGCGCGAACGGCTGGACACGGGCTCGGGACGCTTCCTGGAGTCGCGCCAGAGCCAGGATATCGACGGCGCGTCCGACAGCGCCTACGTCCGCCTGTCCGCCGAATACAATCTGGACGCAAAGACCCAGCTGGTCGGTGAACTGCGCCACACAGAGGTCGATGCCGGCGGCGACGGCGTCACCCTGTACGCTGCCGACGATGCGGCCGGAGGCATCGGCTCGGCCTATCGCCGCGCCGGCGACGGTCGCTTCAAGGGCCAGTTCTCGGGCGCCACGGCGCGGATGCTGCGGCGCTTCGACGACCAAGGCCACGAATGGACCAACGAGGTCCGCTTCGACCGCAACAGCTTCAACTTCACCTCCGACAGCTTCGTGGATCAGCAGATCCCGGCCGCCGCGAACTTCCTCGAAAACACCGCCAACAAGAACGAACAGGACCAGTGGGGCGTCACCAGCGCCTATGTCCGGCCGCTGTCGGACGGCGGCAAGCTGCGCCTCGGCTATGAGCTGCAGGCCACGCTGCTGGAGCTGGACAACGGCGTCGAACGCGGCCCTTCCCAAGCGGCGCTGACGCCCGACCCGCTGGTGTCAAACCGCTTCGACGTCGATCAGGTCGTCCACGCCCTCTACGTCACTTACGAAAAACCGTTCAGCGAGAAGCTGTCGGCCCAGTTCGGCCTGCGCCTGGAACAGGCGAACCTGGACCTGGATCAGGTCACCAGCGGCGTGAAGACGTCCCAGGATTATTTCCGCGCCTATCCGACCGGCCACCTGTCCTACAAGCTGAATGACAAGGACACCGTGCGCGCCAGCTACAGCCGTCGCATCCAGCGTCCGGGCCCGGCCGATCTGAACCCCTTCCTGACCTATGGCGATCCGCAGAACTATCGGTCCGGCAACCCGGACCTGCAGCCCCAGGAAACGGACTCGTACGAGCTGAACTGGCAGCGCCGGGTGCAGCAGACCTTCTACCAGGCCACCCTCTATTACCGTGACACCAACAAGGCCTTCAGCCAGACGACCCGCGACCTGGGCGCCGGGATTTTCCTGACCCGGCCCGAGAACCTGGGCGCCAGCACCTCGACCGGGCTGGAACTGGTCGCCAACGGCCCGCTGCTGCCGACCCTGCGCTACAACGCCAGCCTGAATGTCTATCGTCAGGAGATCGACGCCGCCGGCATCGTCGGCGCCCAGGATCGCTCCGGCGACGCGGTCTCTGGCCGCCTGTCGGTGAACTGGCAACCGACGCCCAAGGACTTCGTCCAGGTGTCGGGCATCTGGAGCGGGGACCAGCTGCTGGCCCAGGGCGTGCGTGAGCAGTCGACCCTGGTCAACCTGGGCTATCGCCGCAAGCTGAACGACGCCTGGTCGATGCAGATGACGGTGCGTGATGTGTTCGACGACTTCGGCTCGACAACCACCCTGACGACCCCGACCTTCCGCGACCGTTCGAACCAGAGCTTCGGCGGGCGTGCGGCCTATATCGGCCTGACCTGGAACTTCGGCGGCGGCCAGCGTCGCCCCGAACAGTTCGACTTCCAGGGCCCGACGACCGGCGGCTGATACGGGAACGCCCGGTTTCGGAGGCGCGGGCTCAGGTCCGCGTCTCCCAGGCCAGCCAAACGGCGACGACCACGAGACCGGCGGCCATGACGGCCCGTATCCCCGGACCTTTGACACGCGGCAGCACGGCGCCGGCCGCGCGCGCCGCGCCCATCACGATCAGGCTGTGGACCACGACGGCCACCGCCAGATGCAGCCCGCCCAGCGTCAGGGCCTGGGTCAGCGGCGCGCCGTGGGCCGGCCGCATGAAGGTCGGCAACAGGGCCACATAGAAGACGGCCGCCTTGGGGTTCAGCAGATTGCCCATCATGCCCCGCAGGAACAGCCCCCGCAGCGAGCGCACGTCCGGCGTCGGCTCTGCGTCTGCAACCGGCTCGCGCCAGGCCTCCCACGCCAGCCACAGCAGGAACAGCACGCCCGCCCAGCGCAGGCCTTGATATAGCGGCGGCCAGATGGCGAAGACCTCCGTCAGCCCATAGGCGGCCGCCAGCATCCAAACCGCCAGACCCACCGTCACCCCCGCCACGGCGGCGAAACCGGCCAGCCGCCCGCGCGCCAGGGCGACCAGCGCCAGCCAGCCCATGTTCGGCCCCGGCGTCAGCTCGATCAGGGCCACGGCGATCAGAAAGGGGCCGATGACGGCCGGATCGACGGGCCAGGCGGAATGGGCGATCACGGTGCGCTCCTGTTCAGCGAAGCCTAGGCCGCAGAGCGCGCAACGGACAGCCCCGATGTGGGCCGCGCCGACCCCTTGTGTGACCCGATCGTCACACCCACCTCGATCTCAACGGCGCGCTGCTCCGCAGAGGGCGAGCCGAACCCTATCCGCCTCACGAGGGGACTGGAGACCATGAATCTCGAACTCTATTCCGACCGCGCCAAACAGGCCGTCCAATCGGCCCAGTCGCTGGCGCTCGCCCGCCGTCACCAGCAGTTCGCCCCCGAACACCTGCTCAAGGTGTTGCTGGAGGAACGCGACGGCCTGGCCCGCAATCTGATCACCGCCGCCGGCGGCGACGCCAAACGCGCCGAGGCCGACACCGAGACCGCGCTGAAGAAGCGCGCCCAGGTCACCGGCGGCTCGGGCCAGCTCTATTTGGACGGCGACACCGCCCGCGTCTTCGCCGCCGCCGAGGAAGCCTCCAAGACCGCCGGCGACGCCTTCGTCACCACCGAACGCCTGCTGGCCGCCCTGGCGCGCGAGGGCGGGGTCGCCGCCGAGGTGCTGAAGGCCTCGGGCGCCAGCGCCGACAAGCTGGACGCCGCCATCGCCGAGGTGCGCAAGGGCAAGACCGCCGACAGCGCCGGCGCCGAAGACGGCTATGACGCCCTGAAACGCTACGCCCGCGACCTGACCCTGGCCGCCCGCGACGGCAAGATCGACCCGGTCATCGGCCGCGACGAGGAAATCCGCCGCACCATCCAGGTCTTGGCTAGGCGGACCAAGAACAACCCCGTCCTGATCGGCGAGCCCGGCGTCGGCAAGACCGCCATCGTCGAGGGCCTGGCCCTGCGCATCGTCAACGGCGACGTGCCCGAGAGCCTGCGCGACAAGACCGTGATGGCGCTGGACATGGGCTCCCTGATCGCCGGCGCCAAATACCGCGGCGAGTTCGAGGAGCGGCTGAAGGCCGTGCTGAACGAGGTCACAGCGGCCGAGGGCGGCATCATCCTGTTCATCGACGAGATGCACACCCTGGTCGGCGCCGGCAAGGGCGACGGCGCCATGGACGCCTCCAACCTGCTGAAGCCCGCCCTGGCGCGCGGCGAACTGCATTGCGTCGGCGCCACCACCCTGGATGAATACCGCAAACACGTCGAGAAGGACGCCGCCCTGGCCCGCCGCTTCCAGCCGGTCTTCGTCGCCGAACCGACGGTCGAGGACACTGTCTCCATCCTGCGCGGCCTGAAGGAGAAGTACGAGGTCCACCACGGGGTCCGCATCTCCGACAGCGCCATCGTCGCCGCCGCGACCCTGTCGAACCGCTACATCACCGACCGCTTCCTGCCGGACAAGGCCATCGACCTGATCGACGAGGCCGCCAGCCGCGTGCGCATGGCCGTCGACTCCAAGCCCGAGGCCCTGGACGAGATCGACCGCCGCCTGGTCCAGCTGAAGATCGAACGCGAGGCCCTGAAGAAGGAAACCGACCAGGCCTCCCAGCACCGGCTGGAAAAGCTGGAGGACGAGATCGCCGATCTGGAAGGCCAGTCCGACGACTTGACCACCCAGTGGAAGGCCGAAAAGGACAAGGTCGGCCAGGGCGCGCAACTGCGTGAAACCCTGGACCGCCTGCGTCTGGAACTGACCAACGCCCAGCGCGCCGGCGACCTGGGCCGCGCGTCCGAGATCGCCTACGGCCAGATCCCCCAGATCGAAAAACAACTGGCCGAGGCCGAGGCCAACGAGACCTCCGGAAAGGGCCCCCTGACGCCCGAGGTCGTCGACGCCGAACAGATCGCCGCCGTCGTCAGCCGGTGGACCGGCGTCCCCGTCGACAAGATGCTGGAGGGCGAGCGCGAAAAACTGCTCCAGATGGAGACCGCCCTGGGCGGCCGCGTCGTGGGTCAGGACGAGGCCCTGGCCGCCGTCTCCGACGCCGTGCGCCGCGCCCGCGCCGGCCTGAACGACCCCAACCGTCCCCTGGGCAGTTTCCTGTTCCTGGGCCCGACCGGCGTGGGCAAGACCGAACTGACCAAGGCCCTGGCCGAGTTCCTGTTCGACGACGAGGCCGCCATCACCCGGCTCGACATGTCCGAATATATGGAGAAGCACAGCGTCTCCCGCCTGATCGGCGCCCCTCCGGGCTATGTCGGCTATGACGAGGGCGGCGCCCTGACCGAGGCCGTGCGCCGTCGCCCCTATCAGGTCGTCCTGTTCGACGAGGTCGAAAAGGCCCACCCCGACGTCTTCAACGTCTTGCTGCAAGTGCTGGACGACGGCCGCCTGACAGACGGGCAAGGGAGAACCATCGACTTCCGCAACACCCTGATCATCATGACCTCCAACCTGGGCAGCCAGTATCTGGCCGAACAGGGCGAGGGCGACGATGTCGAGGCCGTCCGCCCCTTCGTCATGGACGCCGTCCGCGCCCACTTCCGGCCCGAGTTCCTGAACCGGATCGACGAGATCATCCTGTTCCACCGCCTGGGCCGCGAACAGATGGGCGGCATCGTGCGGATCCAGCTGTCACGCTTCGAAAAACTGCTGGCCGACCGCCGCCTGAACCTGTCCCTCGATGACGCCGCCTTGGCCTGGCTGGCCGACCGCGGCTACGACCCGGCGTATGGGGCGCGGCCGCTGAAGCGGGTGATCCAGAAGGAGCTGGTGGACCCGATTGCGAGGAAGCTGCTGGCCGGCGAGATCGAGGACGGCGGGGTGATCGCCGTCACCGCAGGTGAAGGCGGGTTGGAGATCGGGAAGATGCGGGTGCACTGAGGGCTAGCCATCGTCACTCGACTGCGATAGTCCATCGCAACCGGGGGATGAAATGACAAAAGTCGTTACGCTTTATAATCACAAGGGAGGTGTCTCGAAAACGACGACGACCTTCAACTTAGCCCATTTTTTGGCGGCTCAGGGGTCGAAAGTCCTAGTTATCGACGCAGATCCTCAGTGCAATTGTACTGAGATCATGATGGCCCATCAACTTGCATTGGCCGATCAAGAAGAGCTGGAGACAGGAAAAGCAGCTGTTCTTCCTGGTAAGACTCTTTTGGAACTACTTCAGCCCAGAATTGAGGGGTCGATACCTGCTGTTGAGGTTTCTGATGGCATTGAAGTTGAAATTACTGAGAATCTGTTTTTAATCAGAGGTGATGTTGATCTCAGCAGTATTGAAGATCATCTTTCCGAGGCCCACCAGCAGCGACACTCTTCGAAGACCCACGAGAAGAGGACGTATGGCGCGATAGATGATTTCGTTCGACGTTTGGCTGCCGTCCGCAGTTACGACTATGTAGTGTTCGATGTGGGGCCAAGTTCAGGCGCTTTGACTCGGGCCTGCTTTTTAGTTTGCGATGGATTCTTTGTGCCCACGATGCCGGATCGCTTTAATGTTCAAGCTATTGGGACACTTTCGACAATAATCTCAAGATGGGTTGGCGAAAATGCCCAAGTCATACCTGCTTTCTCCCAGTTAGGGCTTCCAGTGCCAAAGGGTGCGCCAGTATTCTTGGGCGTCATAATTTCTAATTTCAAAATGTATGGTGGGCAAGCTAGGCCATCATATCGCTATTGGATGGATCAAATTCCCAAAGCGGTTGAAGGTAGCTTGGTGCCCGCACTTACATCTGTGGGTAGCCAAGGTTTTGATTTATTGGCGAAGGAGAACCCCTCAAACTGGATCATTGCAGAGATTCCTGATTTTCAAGGACTTGGTCCAATAATGCAGGAAAACGGTAAAGCTATATTCCAAATTGGAGCTGAAGATACCAAATCTCTAAACGGAGGAGTGCCGTGGTCCGGCAATGTATGGACTGACGCGAAGACACGGATCGACAAATTTGCCGATAAAATGAAATCTTTAGCAGACCGCATTGATACGGTCCTCTAAATGCAAGTCGATCAATATTTCGTCGCCTTCATCGATATCCTTGGATTCGCCGAAAAGGTAAAAAAAGACTTTTCCAGTGCCGAGTTGATGGCTGATTCGAACTTGGATTCTATTAGACAGGCGGTGCTAGCAGCGCGGGCACTTGGTGATGTAGATGCCAAAATATCAGTTGATTTGTTCTCTGACTCAATTGTTGTCTCGACTCTATTCTCTAAAGAGGCGTTTGCTCCATTCTTAGACGCGTGTACGCGACTTCAGGCCGACCTCATAAAAATGGGTGTTCTTGTGAGAGGCGGTGTGGCTTACGGCAAGCATTACTCAGAAGATGGTATAGTTTATAGTTCTGCTCTTATAGATGCCTACAGGCTAGAATCGAGCGAAGCAGAAGTGCCTCGTATCGTGATTTCCCCCGATTTGGCCGATATTATGGAACTGTCAGGCGGAGACAGACAAGCTGCTCTGTCGGTTGACGACGATCGATATCTCTTTCTCAATTTTGCGAGGTTCTTCTCTGGAGAGGAGTGCAGATCGGTAACAGCGGCGCTAGATCGCCAGCTTGAAAATAGTCGGGGGCGGATTGCGCGAAAATTATCGTGGCTAAAACGAACGTTAAACGAAGGGCAGGACCAAGCGACAGCTGCGGCCGTCTAATCTTCTCTGCGAGTGTCACAGAGGGGTTTGCCGTGAACTGGTCTTAAACAGCTACCCATCCTAATGCCGTCAGCAAACCCGCGCGTTTCCAAATATTTGACGGATTTTCACGCCCTTCTCCTGCCCGCCCTCCAAAACCGTGCGATCCTGTTTCCGCTCGTCCGCATCGGACGCGCCGCACAGCCGGGGAGGGCGGATTTGAGACGAATTGCACTATTCAGACGGTGTTTTTCACGCCGCAGAGTCTGAAATCGGCGTCACGGGTTGATGACCACCTTGATGCAGCCGTCCTTCTTCCCCTGGAAGGTCTTGTAGGCCTCGGGGCCGTCTTCCAGCCCGATCTTGTGGGTGATCAGGAAGCTGGGGTCGATGTCGCCGTCGAGGACCTTCTTCATCAGGGGCTCCAGATAGCGTTGCACGTGGGTCTGGCCGGTCTTCAGCGTCAGGGCCTTGCCGATGAAGGCGCCCAGCATCGTGGGGACCATGCCGACGAAGACGCCGGGCAGGCTGATGATCCCGCCGGGCTTGCAGGCCACGATGGCTTCGTTCAGCGCATAGGGGCGCTCCAGCTTGCCGGCGACGGTCTCCTGGACCTTCTCCATCAGGCTGCCCGAGCCGTGGCTTTCCAGGCCGACGGCCTCGATCACCGCATCGGGGCCTTCGCCGTTGGTCAGGGCCTTGATCCGTTCCTGCAGGTCGCCCTCGGAGAAGTCGAGGGTCTTGGCGCCGGCGGCCTGGGCCAGCGCCAGCCGCTCGGGCACCTGGTCGATGGCGATCACCCGGCCGGCGCCCATCATGAAGGCGCTGCGGATGGCGAACTGGCCCACCGGCCCGCAGCCGAACACCAGGATGGTCTGGCCGGGCTGGATGTTGCAGTTCTCGGCCGCCATCCAGCCCGTCGGGAAGATGTCGGACAGGAACAGCACCTGATCGTCGGTCAGGCCCTCGGGCACCTTGATCGGCCCGACGTCGGCGTAGGGGATGCGCAGATACTCGGCCTGGCCGCCCGCGAAACCGCCGTACATCTCGCTGTAGCCGTACAGGCCGGCGGTCGGATAGCCGGTCTGTTTGGCCTGTTCGGTGCCGTTGGGATTGGAGCGCTGGCACAGGCTGAACAGGCTGGCGCGGCACATCTTGCAGTCGCCGCAGCTGATGGTGAAGGGCACCACGACGCGGTCGCCGACCTTGAGCTTGTCGTTGTCCTTGCCGACGGCGACGACCTCGCCCATCGTCTCGTGGCCCATGACGTCGCCGTGCTTCATGCCGGGCACAAAGCCGCCGTAGAGGTGCAGGTCCGAGCCGCAGATGGCGCAACTCGTCACCCGGATGACGGCGTCGCGGCCGTCCTCGATGGTGGGGTCAGGCACCTCTTCGCAGCGGATGTCGCCCTTGCCGTGCCAGCACAACGCCTTCATGTCGGATCTCCAATCTGAGTGGGATCAATCCGGCTGCGCGGGCGCGGTTCCTAAGGCTCCGCTTTAAAATCAAAGCGTTACCGTGCCGAAATCAGTCCTTGGGGATCGGGTTGGTCCTTGGGTCCGGGCCGTTGGTGATGACGCGGTCGCGTTCGCCCAGGTCCTTGATGATCTTGACGTCGGTGAAGCCGGCGGCCTCGAACAGTTCCTTGACCTGCGGGCCCTGGTCCCAGCCGATCTCGACGGCGAAGACGCCGCCGGGTTTCAGAATGCGTTTCACCTCGGGCGCCAGGTCGCGATAGGCCTGCAAGCCGTCGGGACCGCCGTCCAGGGCCAGGTGCGGGTCGTGGTCACGGACCTCGGGGTCCAGGGTCGCGATATGGTCGGTGGGGATATAGGGCGGGTTGGACAAAACGAGGTCGAAGCTGGCGTCGCCGAAGCCCGCCGCCCATTCGGTGCGCAGGAAGACGGCGCGGTCGTTCAGGTCCAGGTTGGCGGCGTTCTCCTTGGCCACGGCCAGGGCCTCCGACGAGATGTCGGTGCCGACGCCCTTGGCCGCCGGCCGCTCGGCCAGCAGCGCCAGCAGGATCGCGCCCGAGCCGGTGCCCAGGTCGATGGCCTCGAACGCCTCGTTCCGGGCGAAGGCCAGCATGGCCACGTCCATCAGGGTCTCGGTGTCGGGGCGGGGGCTGAGCACGTCTGGGGTGACGTTCAGCATGATCTTCCAGAAGCCCTTCTTGCCGATGATGCGCGACACCGGCTCGCGCCTCAGGCGGCGCTCGACCATGGCCTCATAGGCGCTCAGCTGGTCGTCGGTGATGACGCGGTAGGGGTCGGTCAGGATGTCCATACGGCTGGCGCCCGATGCGGCCTCCAGCAGCAGGCGGGCGTCGATGGCGGGGCTGTCGATGCGGCCGGTCTTGAGCTTGGCCTGGGCGGCCTTCCAGGCGGTCAGCAGGGTGTTGGATGCGGTCATGGTCGCTGATTGGCCCGCGCGGGCGCCGATTTCAAGCATTTGCGGAACGGCCGGACAGCTATACCGTTCGCCAGACCATGTCCGACCGCAAGTCCCCCCGCCGCCCGTCCGTTCTGTCCAGCCTCGCCCGCAGCCTGTCGTCGTCGCCGCGTCCGTCGCGTCGGGGGGGCAAAAGCATGGGCGGGGGAGGCGGCGGGATCTGGCGCTATGTGGCGGCGGCCGTCGGGGGACTGACGGCCGGGGCGGGCGCGGCCCACCTGCTGTACAGCCAGGGCCACAAGGTCGGGGTCGAGCTGCGTCCCGAACGCCCCGAGCCCCTGCCGCCCAAGCCCCCCACGCCCGAGGACTATGAGGCCAAGGAGCCGGGCCGCGGCCGCATGGCCAGGCGGCCCGAGCACATCCCGCACAGGGGCTGGTCCGACATCGTCTGGCGCACCGGCGGCTCCTATTTCGGTGACCGGGTCGGGTTCCTGGCGGGGGGCGTGACCTTCTTCACCCTGCTGTCGCTGTTCCCCCTGCTGGGTACGTTCGTGACCCTGTACGGCCTGTTCGCCGATCCGTCCGACGCCTGGGGGCGGCTGAACGTCCTCTACGCCCTCTTGCCGTCCAGCATCGCCGAGTTCCTGGGCGGGGAGATGCAGCGCCTGGCACAGAACTCCAACAGCCAGCTGACCTTCACCCTGATCTGGACCCTGGCCCTGTCGCTGTGGACCGCCAATGGGGCGGTCAAGGTGCTGTTCTACGGCCTGAACGTCGCCTACCACGAGATCGAGATGCGCAACCTCGTGCGCTACAATCTGATCTGCATGGGGTTCACCGTCGGGGCCATCTTCGCGGTGCTGCTGACCTCGGTTCTGGTCGTCGGCGTGCCGGTGGTGGTGCGGCTGTTCGGGCTGGAGGAGGAGTGGGGCGTCATCGCGCTGTTGCGCTGGCCGCTGCTGCTGGCGGGCTATATCGCCGCCCTGACCGTCATTTACCGCTTCGGTCCCTGCCGTCAGAGGGCGCGCTGGCGCTGGGTCACGCCGGGCGCGATCTTCGCGGCGGTGCTCAGCCTGACGGTGTCCTTCTTGTTCAGCTGGTATCTGAACAACTTCGTGCGGACCGACAGCTATGGCCCGCTGGCGGCCATGATGGGCTTCCTGCTTTGGACCTGGCTGTCGGTGCAGGTGATCCTGATGGGCGCCGAGCTGAACGCCGAGATCGAGCACCAGACCGCCGTGGACACCACGACCGGCAAGCCGCTGCCGATCGGCGAGCGGGGCGCCAAGGTCGCCGACAGCATCGGCGCCCGACGCGGCAACCCCGCCGCCCTGGCCTTCACCCAGCGCCAGGCCGAGCGGGTGGCGGACCGGTTCCGAAACCGCCAGAACCGCAAGGCCGTGGAGGCCGCCTCTAAAGAATGAAGCGGCTCAGATCGACGTCCTTGGTCAGGGCGTCCATCTTCTCGCGCACGGCGTCGCCGTCGAAGGCCACGGTCTGGCCCGACAGGTCCGAGGCCTTGAAGCTGGTCTCCTCCAGCACCCGCTCCATCACGGTCTGAAGCCGGCGCGCGCCGATGTTCTCGATGGCGCTGTTGGCCGCCACCGCCGCATCGGCCATGGCCTCGACAGCATCGTCCGTGAAGGTCAGCGTCACGTCCTCGGTCGCCAGCAGGGCCTGGTTCTGACGGATCAGATTGGCCTCGGGCTCGGTCAGGATTCGCTTGAAGTCGTCGCGCGTCAGGGCCTTCAGCTCGACCCGGATCGGCAGCCGTCCCTGAAGCTCGGGCAACAGGTCCGACGGCTTGGCGACGTGGAAGGCGCCCGAGGCGATGAACAGCACATGGTCGGTCTTCACCGGCCCGTATTTGGTCGAGACGGTGGTGCCCTCGATCAAGGGCAGCAGGTCGCGCTGGACCCCCTCGCGCGACACATCGGCGCCGGATGCGCCTTGCCGCGCGGCGACCTTGTCGATCTCGTCCAAGAAGACGATGCCCTCGTTCTCGGCCAGCATCAGCGCTTCTTGCGTCAGGCTGTCCTGATCAAGCAGCTTGTCGCCCTCTTCGGCGATCAGGGGCGTGGTCGCGTCGCGGACCATCAGCTTGACGGTCTTGGTGCGCCCGCCGCCCATCTTGCCCAGCATCTCCGACAGGTTCAGCAGCCCGACATTGCCGCCGCCCGGAATGTCCAGGCCTTGGATCGGCGAGGCGGTGTCGGCCAGCGAAATCTCGATCTCCTTGTCGTCCAGCTCTCCGGCCCGCAGCTTCTTCCTGAAGCTGTCGCGCGTCGCCGGCCCCGCGCCCGGTCCGACCAGGGCGTCCAGGATCCGGTCCTCGGCGGCGGCTTCCGCCTTGGCCCGCACGTCGCCGCGTCTGCGCTCGCGCACCATGATCAGGGCGCTCTCGACCAGGTCGCGCACGATCTGGTCCACGTCACGGCCGACATAGCCGACCTCGGTGAATTTGGTCGCCTCGACCTTGAGGAAGGGCGAACCGGCCAGCTTGGCCAGGCGCCGCGCGATCTCGGTCTTGCCGACGCCGGTGGGGCCGATCATCAGGATGTTCTTGGGCGTCACCTCGTCGCGCAGGTCCGCCGGCACGCGCTTCCTGCGCCAGCGGTTCCTCAACGCCACGGCCACGGCGCGCTTGGCGTCGTTCTGGCCGACGATATAGCGATCCAGTTCGGAGACGATCTCGCGGGGGGTCAGTTCAGTCATGCGGTGCAGATAGGAGGCCCGCAAGCGGAGCGGGAGAGGGCAGGGCGTCGCGGAGAAGGATTTCGTCAATCCGGGATCCCGACGGCCGTTTCGCCGCAGCTCATCTATCGCGGCTGATCGGGCCAGGCCTGCAAAGCGGCGGACGCGATGCCCAGCAAGGCCGATCGCCCCGCGCCGTCTCGCGCCAGAACGGACATTCCCTGCATGACGGCCATGACCAGGCCTGACAGCGCCGCGGCATCCGCGTCTGGCGGCAGCCGTTTCTCCTGGATGTCACGGTCGATCCTAGCCCGCAGGCGGCGTTGAATGCCGAGGCGGATGTCCGCAACAGTCCGCTGAACGTCCGCCGAGGCCGCCGAACCGCTGGCGGTTGCGCTGGCCATCAGGCAGCCGCTAGGCGTCTCCTCGCCGGTATATGTGCAGGCTGCGGCAGTCATCAGGGCGCGCGCCGCCTCGAAGGCGCTGGGCGCGGCGTCGATACCGTCGGCCATCGCCTTCGGGTCGCCCGCGTAAAGCCTGATGGCCTCAAGGAACAACTGCTTCTTGTCGCCGAACGCGGCGTAAAGGCTGGGCGCCGTGATCCCCATCGCCGCTGTCAGATCGGCGATGGAGGTCGTCTCGTAGCCATTACGCCAGAAAGCAAGCATTGCCTGCCGAAGGGCCATGTCGCGGTTGAAGGACAGCGGGCGGCCGGGACGTCGCGGTGATCGTGCAGATTCCATAGCAATCATTATGAAACATCTTGACCTGTCGCGCCAGCACGCTCACTGGTTCTGTAGCGACCGTTAGGAAAACAAAAATGTCTCTGGCCGAATTTCGCACCCTGGGCCGATCCGGCCTAGTCGTCAGTCCGCTCGCCCTTGGGACGATGACGTTTGGATCGGGCGAATGGGGCGCCGATGAAGCGGAGTCGCGTCAGGTGTTTCAGGCCTATCGCGACGCCGGAGGAAACTTCGTCGACACCGCAGACATCTACGGCGGGGGCGAGAGCGAACGTCTGGTGGGACAGTTCATCAGGGAGACCAAGTCCCGCGACGAGGTCGTGCTATCGACGAAGTTCGCCTTCAATGGGTCAGCCAGTCCGCTGTCAGCGGCTCAGGCTGGCGGGGGCAATCCCAACGCCGGCGGCGCCGGGGCCAAGAACATCCACCGCGCCCTGGACGCGTCCCTGAAGCGGTTGGGGACCGACTATATCGACCTTTATTGGATGCATATCTGGGACGGCGTGACGCCGATAGAGGAGATCGTCCAGACGCTGGGCGACCTCGTGCGGGCGGGCAAGATTCGTTACTACGCCCTATCGGACATGCCGGCCTGGCTAGCGATGAAAGCCGCGACACTGGCCGCCGAGCGACGCGTTCCGGCTCCGATCGCGATCCAGGTGGAATATTCGCTTGTCGCACGCGATATCGAGGCCGAGCACGTCCCGGCCGCGGTCGAGGGTGGAATGGGCGTCATGCCGTGGAGCCCGCTGGCCGGCGGCTTCCTGACCGGCAAATACCGACGCGAGGATACGGCGAACACGGGGCGTCTGAGCGGGGCCAATCCGTTCGGCCAGAGCAAGTTCGTCGACCGCAACTGGATCGTGCTGGACACGCTGAAAGCCGTCGCCGAGGAGATCGGTCGGCCGCCGGCTCAGGTGGCGCTGCGCTGGGTCATGCAACGCCCCGGTGTCGCCTCGACCTTGATCGGCGTGCGCGACGCCAGCCAACTGGCGGGCAATATCGCCGCCACGGCGTTCGCGCTGACCGACGAACAGATGTCGCGTCTGAACGCCGCCAGCGCGCCGCAACCGGGTTTCACCCTTGGGCTGACGGCTCCAGCGATCCGTCGCATGGTGTTCGGCGGCAATGAGGTTTCGGGTTGGCGGGAATAGTCGCTTAGCAAAAAGGCGCCCTCCGGCCGGAGGGCGCCTTCAAAGCTCTTGCCGATGTCGCCAATATCAGGCGGCGTTGGCGGCCTTGGTCTTGGCCAGCTTGTCCTGGTGGGCTTTCATGCCTGCCGCGATCAGGTCGGCGGCTTCGCCGGCGTCGCCCCAGCCCTGGACGGTGACCGACTTGCCCTTCTCCAGGTCCTTGTAGCGGGTGAAGAAGTGCTCGATCTGCTCGATCAGGATGGCGGGCAGCTGACGATAGCTGGCGATCTCGGTATAGTAGGGGTTCAGCTTGTCGACCGGCACGGCCAGGATCTTCTCGTCGCCGCCGGCCTCGTCCACCATCTTCAGCACGCCGATGGGGCGCGAGCGGATGACGCAGCCGGGCACCACCGGCGTCGGGTTCAGCACGATCACGTCGCAGGGATCGCCGTCGTCCGACAGGGTGTGTGGAATGAAGCCGTAGTTGCCGGGATAATACATGGCGGTGTGCAGGAAGCGATCGACGAACAGGGCGCCGGACGCCTTGTCCATCTCGTATTTCACCGGCAGGCCGCCCTGCGGGATCTCGATGATGACGTTGATGTCCCAAGGGGCGTTGGGACCGACCGGAATGGCGTCAAGGTTCATGGCGAGGTCTTTGCTGCGACTGCGAAATTCTAAAGGGCGAGGCGTGATAAGCCGACCAGCCCGTTACGGCAAGCACGACCTGCACAGGACAGGCTTGCGTCGCGACGCATCATCGCGGACATCTGGCGCATGACCTTGACCGACTGGGCCGCCCTGGCGCTCTTTTTCATCTGCTGGCTGGGATACAGCCCCATACTGGCCTTCATCAGCAGGAAGGGCGGCTCGCTGAACAAGGACATGGAGCATGTCCGCGCGGTGTGGATGCAGTCCATGACCCACCGCGAGATGAAGCTGATCGACAGCCAGCTGATGGGCCATTCGATCAACTCGGCCTCCTTCTTCGCCTCCACCAACCTGCTGCTGATCGCGGCGGTGGGGGGCATATTGTTCGGCGGCGAGAGCGCGCTGCAGGGATTTGCGGCCGTCGGGGCCGAGAACGTGCCCCTAAAGATCCTGGAGGCCAAGCTGGCCCTGGTGCTGGTCTGCCTGGCGCGCGGCTTCCTGGATTTCATCTGGGCGCTGCGCCAGATGAACTACACCCTGGCTCTGATCGGCTCGGCCCCCGAACTGCATTCCAACACCGACCGCAAGGCGTTCAGCGAGGCGGCGGGGCAACTTCTGAACCCCGCCCTCAGTTCATTCAGCCAAGGCGTACGGGGCTACTATTTCGCCCTGGCGGCGGCGGCCTGGCTGTTCGGGCCGCTGTGGCTGGCGCTGGGGGTGGCCTCGTCGTTCGGCCTGCTGATCTATCGCCAGGAAGCCTCGCCTGCCGCGCGGGCCATTCGTAATGCGCGGCGGTTGCTGGAGCATTGAGGTCGGCTATTTCGCAAGTGCGAGATGGGAGGTGGCGCCCGACTTTGGTCTAATACGCGCCATGTTACCGATTACATGGCCGTATTTGCGTAACACGGCGTGACCGCAAAGGCGCATATCGGCCTTGACCCATTGTGCATCGCAACCTAAGTTGACCTCTGACGCCTCCGGGCGTCTTGCCCTTCCTGGGCGTTTCCTCCCTATAGACTTTAATGCCGCACCTTCGGGTGCGGCTTTTTTTTTTTGATCTGATTAGCGATCAGTCAGGCCGACCATGGTCTGCGCAGAGGGCGGCGATCACGCGCGACAGGGCCTTTTGCGTCGTGGCGTAGGTCGGGGCGGGCTGAAGCGTCGTCTCGTCCAGATACAGCCGCCGGCTCAACTCGATCTGTATCGCCTCATAGCCGTCGTCGGGCCGGCCCCAGCGCTGGGTGGACCAACCGCCGGCATAGGGATGGTTCTGCGCCACCCGCCAGCCCAGCCCCTCGAAAAGCTCGCGCAGCCGTCGGCTGAGCCGCGCGCTGCAGGCCGAACCGTAACGATCGCCCAGCACCACCTCGGCCCCCACTGCCCGCGTCGGCATGGAATGCCAGTCGATCAGCACCGCCCGCCCGTGCGTCGCGCGCGTCGTCTGCATCAGTTCGCCCAGCGCCTGGTGATAGGGGCGATGAACCGCATCGATGCGGCCCTGCGCCTCGGCCAGGCTCAACCGGCGCGCATAGAGGGGCGTCCCGTCGCCCGCCAGGCGCGGCACGACGCCGTAACCGGCCGCCGTCTTGGCGCCGACCGGCCCATCCAGCCCGTCGATCAGCGCCGGGTCCAGTTCGCTAGCGTCGCGGTTCAGATCGACATAAGCCCGACCGATCCGCCCCTCGATCAGGGTCGCGCCGCAGCGGGGACCGTCCGCGACCAGCCGCCCGACCAGGGCGTCCTCGGCGCTTTTCAGGCTGGAGAGCGACAGGTCGGGCACGGCGCCCATGTCGTCGGGATAGCGGTCGCCCGAATGGGGCGAGGCGAACACCAGCGCGGTCGCCTTGACGCCCGCGACCGGCGCGGTGATCGAAAAGCTGTCGCCGCCGTCGGTCATGTCCCCGCATAGCGGGTTTCGCTGTGGAAGGAAGTCGGCTGATCGGTGAATTTCATCGGCGGTTTACCGTTGCACCTCTAGTCTGGTCGTCTGTTTCAAGGGTGTTTTTCGAATGGCGCGTATCCTCCTGGCCGAAGACGACGGTTCGTTGCGCGGGTTTCTGACGCGCGCGCTGGAGCGGGCGGGTCATCAGGTCATCGACTGCGAGAACGGCGACGACGCCATCGACGCCCTGGAACACGGCCCTTACGACCTGCTGCTGACCGACATCGTCATGCCGGGCGCGGACGGGATCGAGGTGGCGCGCGTCGCCGCCGCCCGCCAGCCGGGCCTGCGCATCATGTTCATCACAGGTTTCGCCGCCGTCGCCCTGACCGCCGCCCAGGCCACGCCCGACGCCAAGGTCCTGTCCAAGCCCGTCCACCTGCGCGACCTAGTCAACGAGGTCGAGCGTATGGTCGCCGCCTGAGCGGCTGATCTGACGGCGGTTTTCGAGAAATCTCTTTCTTGCCGTGAAATCGGCTTGATGAAGCCCGGCCTCGCCGCTATACGACCGCTCTTCCCGCTCCGAACAGCTTTTTCGGAGCCCTACGGCGGATGCGTAGCTCAGCGGGAGAGCACCTCGTTGACATCGAGGGGGTCACAGGTTCAATCCCTGTCGCGTCCACCATTTCCTTCAACACCCTAGCCTACTGCGGCTGACGGGCTTCGGCCAGAAGGCCCGCTGGGCGCCTGATTGGGCGAACGGGATGGCCGTGCGCCCTCTCTGGCCCGAAATGGGTGTCACAGGGGTTCCGCAACGACGGCGGCGCCTGGCAGACAAGGCCGCAGCCCGGCCATTTCCCCGCGGCGGCGCGATGAAGTCTGATCGACTTCGGGTCAGGCGCAGGGGCGGAGGAGGGCTGTCAGTGGTGGGCGGCCTTCCAGGCCGGATAGTCCTTGTCCAGCAGCGTCTCGGCCCATACCCCGACGTAGCGGTAACCGTTGCGACGCTCGTGCTCGATCTCCATCAGGTCATGACGGATGACGGCGTCGCGGCCGATGTAGATGGGCTGGCCCGTTTCCAGATCGTAGAAGCGCGCCCAGATGCGCGCGCCAGGCTTGGGCGCCAGGACGCGGTCGCGGCGGCCTTGTGCGTCGGTGATGAAGACCTCCGTCGTGTCGCGAAGGGCGGCGGCCTCCAGCCAGGCCACGGCGCCGTCCACGGCGGCGACGACATGCTCGCTCGGATCGGGCAGGCTCATCAGGAAATGGACGATGCCGACGGTTTCCTGGCCGGACAGCGACGCCGGCTCGAACCGGCGGGCTGCGACCGGGGCCAGGGTCTGAGCGTCGTGCTGGGCGCACCAGCCGGTCAGGACGCCGTTCTTGCGGATCTGGGTGCGCAGGATGGTGTCCACGCCCCGCGCCACGGCCTGACGCGCGCGTTCGCGTCGTCCGTCATCGACGAAGCCATAGGGGGCTGTCCCATCGCCCACGTCCCGCAATAGCTCCAGCACATGGACCATGGCGTCGTCGTTGAAGGTGATCTGGTCGTGATAGCCGCCACGCAGGGGAAAGAACTGCGGCCAGCCGCCGTTCGGCTGCTGGGCGGCGAGCAGATAGTCCAGGCCCCGGTCGAAGGCGGCGCGGCTGTTTGTGTCGCCTGCCGTGATCGTCCGGGCCAGAAAAGTCAGCGGCAGGGTCGTGCCGCCATTGTCGATCGTATTGGCCAGGCCGGGGTCCGCGTCGGGGCGAGGCGCCGCGAACAGGTCGGTGTTCTTGGGCCAGCCGCCCTCGGCCGACTGATGCAGGACGACTGTCGCGGCCAGACGCCGGACCTCGGCCGTGGCGTACCAGTCGGCGGGGCGACGAACGACGGCTGTGTTCCAGACGACGGCGGGAGAAGGGGCGACGGCCTCTTGCGGCGCCGCCGAAGCGGGGGGCGGGGCCAGCATCGCCGCCGTCAGGGCCACGCCCAGAATCAGTGCTGTGCTTTTCATCGAGAGCCTTTCGGGTTTCGGCAAAAAAGAAGGGACGCCGATGTTTCGCGGCGTCCCCGAGGGACAGCGTCCTGGGAGAGATTAGCTGTCGAACATCGTCGTCAGAACACGAACCGTGCGCCGACGAAGTACTGGCGGCCGGTCGAGCCGTAGCTGGCGACCACCGGATCGGCCTGATAGGCCCAACGCTCGTCCGCCTGATCGGTCAGGTTCAGCGCCTCGGCGGTGATGGTGACATTGTCCGTCAGCTTGTAGGTAAAGGACGCATCGACGTTCAGCGTCTCGGACGAACCCAGGAAGTCGTTGATCAGCGGCGAGTCGCAGGCGCCCGGATCGCAACCGCCCGACGCCAGCGGATAGGTGGTCTGGTACTCGGCGCGATAGGCGGTGGAGACGCGGGCGCTCCACTTGGGCACTTCGTAGAAGACGGTCGCATTGAACGATTCCGGCGAGGCCCCCAGGAAGGGCGCCGTGCCCGTCAGATTGCGCGCCGGGTCCAGGATGTATTCCAGCTCGGAATCGATCTTGGTGTAGTTGGCCTGGACGCCGAAGTTCTTCAGGAAGCCCGGCAGGAAGGTGAAGTTCTGCTGATAGGCGATCTCGAAGCCGCTCAGCTTGCCGCCCGGCGCATCGTTGAACTGGCGCACCTGGAAGGGCAGGTCCGCGTCGATATAGGCGCGCCGGCTGTCGGACGACACATCCGTCAGCCCGTCGAAGGCGAGGCGCAGATTGGCGACCTGATCGGCGTCGAAGATTTCGCTCAGCTTGCCTTCACGCAGGACGATCTGGGGGAAGCTCTCGATCTCCTTGTGGAAGACCGCGACCGACAGGATGGCGTCGCTAGCGAAATACCATTCGACGTTGAAGTCCAGGTTGGTGGCGCGGAACGGCTTCAGCTTGGTGTTGCCCAAGGTAATGCGGGCGTTGGAGCCGTCGAAGGCCGCCGCGGCGCCCTGATCGCCGACGGGCACCGCAAAGTCGGTTACGCCGGGTTGCAGCGCAGTCATCTGCGGACGCGCCATGACCTTGGCGGCGGCGAAGCGGACGATCAGCTTGTCGTTCAACTCCCAGACCAGGTTTAGCGAGGGGAGGGTGTCGTTGTATTCGTTCTCGTTCTGGACGGGGCGTCCACTGGGCGAGCGACCGCGGGAATCCACCTTGGTCTCGGCGCGACGAAGGCCGGCGTTGCCGCGCAGTTCGCCGATGAACAGGGGCACGCGGAAGTCGGCCTGCGCATAGTAGGACAGGCTGTCCTCGTCGACCCAGAAGGTGCTGGTGCCGCCGTTGCGCAGATCCGACAGACGCCAGTCGCCGAATTCGTTGATGCAGTCGCAGTCGAAGCCGAAGCGTTGCTTGAACGCATCCAGGTTCGGCGTGAAGAAGCTGGTCGGCGTGCCCTCGGGCACGTTCAGACCCTCGCCCCAGCTGGTCAGCTGGCCCATCTGCGAAACGGTGGTGGCGTCGACCAAGCCTGAACGCACGCCTTCGAGCAGGCTGGGGTTCATGGTGTCGCCGATCAGGCGCTCGAAGCGGGTGTAATAGAAGTCGAACTTGCGTTTGCTGATGCCGAAGCTGAAGCTCAGGTCGTCGCTGGCGTCCCACTCGAAATCGATCTTGGCGGTCTGGTAGCCGTTCTCGGTGACGGTGCGGAAGTGGCGCAGCGCCGAATAGCCCTTCACGAAGTCCCAGCTGTTGGGGGCGGCGACGTCGAAGCCGAAGTCAATGCTGGGCATGTCGCCGCCTTCGCGATCGTCGAAGACGAAGTAGTCGTTGCCGGGAACGCCCTGACCCGAGTCCAGACGAATGAAGTCCGCCAGCAAGCCCTGGTTGTTGTTCTTGGAGCTGGAATCGCCCACCAGAACCGACATGCGGAAGGTGTCGCTGAAGTCGTGCTCGATGTTGATCGAGTTCTGGCGGAACTCGGTCGTATAGCCCCCCTGATCGACGGCCGAACGCATGTCGACATTGCCCAGCACCAGATAGTCGGCGTTGGCGCCGGTCTCGCTGAGACCCGCATCGATCAGCCGAACAGAGGGCCGTCCGATGAAGGCGCCGCGCTGCGCCAAGAACTGCGGGTGAGCGATGTAACCGACCGATCCCGGCTGGTTGTAGTAGTCGTAGACCTCAAGGTTGTTCGGGTTGAAGCTGCCCGTGCCGGCGGCCAGGTTCTGGTTCGTCGCACCCGGCGCGGTGCGGAACACAGGCGTGCCGCCGTACATCGACTGGCCGCAGTCTATGGCGTCGCGGAACTCGGTCGCGGCCTGGCTGGCGCAGTTGGCGTAGGTGGCCCGGCGGTTGGCGTAGGAGTTGTTGGTCGCGCTGGCCGTCGTCGCGGTTTGATAGCTGAAGGCCGTTCCAGTGCGGTTTCCGTTGGTGTTGTTCCGGTTCAGGCCGACCGGCCCGATCTGATAGTTGGTCGAGACCTGGTTCTGCTTCGAATACAGGTTGTCGAAGTTGATGGTCGTGCGATCCGAAGGCCGCCACTGACCCGACAGGGTGACGCCCAGGCGATCCTGATCGACTTCGCGGTGGTTCAGCGAGGCCAGCGAGGGAATGTGAACCAGCGAGCCGCGATTCGAAGCGCCGTTCAGTAGGGCGTAGGCGGCCGGGTTCGACCCGATCAGCAGGTTGCGGGCCTCGGGATTGGTCACCCGAGGAAGGGCGGTCGCTGGGTTCGTGCCGATCGGCAGAGCGAAGCCCTGCGGATCGGTCGTCGCGCCCGATCCGGCGTTGTTGAACGTCGCGCCCCGGTAAAGATATTCGTTCGAACCGATGCCGCGCGAATAGCTGTCGATGTTCTGCTTGCGCTCGTTGTAGGCGACCGAGCCCATCAGGCCGAACTCGCCGATCTTACTGTCCCAGCGGTCCGACGCCAGCAGGGCGACGCGCGGATTGTGCGTGCCGCCGTTCTCGTAATAGGCGTCCTGAAGCGTCAGGGCGAGGCGGCGTTCGCTGAAGTCGAATGGACGGCCCGAGATCAGATCGACGGTTGCGCCCAGCGAGCCTTCGTCGGTCTTGGCGTCGGCCGATTTCTGAACCTTCAGCGAGTTGAACAGCTCGGAGGCGAAGGTGTTGAACTGAAAGCCCCGGTCGCGACGCAAGGCGCCGTCGGCGTTGTTGGCGCCCGATGTGGACAGGGTCTCCAGACCGTTCAGGCGAACGCGGGTGAAGTCGCCGCCCAGACCGCGCACCGAGATTGAGTTGCCCTCGCCGTTTTCACGGTCGATCGAGACGCCGGGGATACGCTGCAGGGATTCCGCCAGGTTGGCGTCCGGGAAGTCGGCGATGTCCTCGGCATTGATGACGTCGACGATGGTGTTCGACCGGCGTTTTTCGCTTAGCGCGCTGGCCAGCGAGGCCCGAATTCCGGTGACGACGATTTCGCCGACCTCGGTGGCTTCCGGGTCGGAGTTTTCCTGCGCCTGGACCGGGGCGGCGAACAGCATGGCCCCCATCAAAAGAGCCGCCGGCGAGGCCGCCGCGAGCAGATATCCCGTGTGTTGGTTCCGCATTCTTCCCTCCGTTGCAGTCGCGCTCCTGGCCTCTTGGCGGGCTGGATGCCGACTTCCCCTGTTCCCGGTGCGCCGGGTCACAATCAAAAAGTAGTATGATACGATTTGGACATCAAGCAGAAATGTCACCGGTGTCATGCCGCGAGCGGGCGTCGCTTGCAACATAAAATAACGACGTTTGGAGGAGCGCGATGATGTTGGGCAGAAGAGGCTTCCTGGCCGGTGCGGCCGGTATCGCGAGCGTCGCCGTGGCGCGCGGCGCATGGGCGGATCAGCCGCTGGACGACTCGGGCCGCATCATCCCGACGCCGGCGCGCAATCCCTATCCCTATTCCGGCGTCAGCGGGCCGGGCCTGCCGGTGCAGCCGGACGATGCGCGCGGCGGCTGGATGTCGGGCCTGGCCGGCGTGCGCTACAGCGGCCGACGCCCTATGCCCTATCCAGTCTTGCCCTGGGGCGAGGCGGCGACGGGGGCCGCCGTGGACAAGGGACTGCTGCCGCCGATCCATCCGCTGATCCAGGTGCAGTTGCGCGATACCCAGATCTGCATCGGCGGCGACGGCGCCTATTACATGACAGGCTCCACGGGCGGAAACATCTGGGCCTTCAACGACGGGGTGGAGCTGTGGCGTTCCGAGACCCTGGTCGACTGGACCTATCTGGGCCTGGTATGGAGCCTGGACCGCGAGGGCGGGTGGGCGAAGTCCTGGCGGTCGCGGCGCGGGGTGCCGTTTCGCGCGATCTGGGCGCCGGAAATCCACTATCTGGCCGGCAACTACTTCATCTGCTTCAGCGTCAGCCGGGCGGGACTGGGCGTGCTGCGCAGCACGACGGGCAGGCCGGAGGGGCCGTATGAATACGCCTTCTCGCCAGATGCCCACCTGCGGCGCGGCATCGACGCCACCCTGTTCCAGGACGACGACGGCGCCGTCTATCTGACCTATGGCTCGGGCGACGAGATGGTGCGGCTGAAAGACGACCTGTCCGGCTATGCCGGGGAATGGCGCAAGACCGCGTTCGTCGAGACCGACTGTCTGGTGGCCCGCGACCGCGACCGCTGCCTGCGCGGCGAGAACATCCTGGGCTATGAAGGCGCGACCCTCTTCAGGAAGGACGGGCTCTACTACCTGGGTGCGGTCGGCAATGTGGAGGGGCGGTACTCCTTCGTCTTCGCCGTGTCGGAAAACATCCACGGCCCCTATCGGATGCGGCACGAGGCGGCGCCCTGCGCTGGCGGCGGCAATGTCTTCAAGGACAGGGAAGGGCGGTGGTGGTCCACCTTCTTCGGCAATGACGAACAGAGCCATTTCCGCGAGAAGCCGGGTCTGATCCGGGTGGAGTTCGACGACGCCGGGCGGATCGTCGCCGCCAAGGACCAGCCCTTCGCCCGTCCCTTGCCGCCCTTGCCGACGCCCAAGCCGGAGATGATGTCATGATGGATCGCCGAACCCTGTTGCTGACGGGCGCCGCATTGGTCGCCCTGCCGACGTCCAGTCTCGCCGGGGATGGGCAGCCGGCCTTTGCGGGCGCCATGGGCTGGGCCGCATCGACGCTTGGCGGGCGCGGCGGGCGGATCGTGCGGGTCACGACCCTGGCCGGCGAGGGGCCGGGATCCTTGCGCGAGGCGCTGGAGGCCGAAGGGCCACGCATCGTCGTGTTCGAGGTCGGCGGCGTGATCGACCTGAACGGTCACGACATCCGGGTGCAGACCCCCTTCCTGACGATCGCGGGCCAGACCGCGCCCGAGCCGGGGATCACCCTGATCAAAGGCGGCGTCAGCATCCGCACCCATGACGTGATCGTGCGCCATATCCGCGTGCGGCCCGGCGCGAACGGCGCGGCGCCCCGCAGCGGGTGGGAGGTGGACGGCCTGACCACCTCGGGCGGCTGGAACGTGATCGTAGATCAGTGCTCGTTCTCGTGGGCCACGGACGAGAACCTGTCGGCCTCTGGCCCGCGCTTCGGCGGCGGGGAGACGGTCGAACAATGGCGTCGGAACACGTCGCGCCGCATCACCTTCAGCCGCAATATCGTCGCCGAGGGCCTTTCCCATTCCAGCCACGCCAAGGGCGAACATTCGAAGGGCACGCTGATCCACGACAATGCGACGGAGGTGCTGATCGTCGGCAACCTGTACGCCCACGACTACGAGCGGAACCAGCTGTTCAAGGGCGGCGCCCATGCGGTGACGGCCAACAACCTGATCTACGACCCCGGTAATCGCTGCATGCACTATGCGCTGAACGCCGAGGAATGGGTCGGCCATCCGTGGGAGGTGGGCCAACTGTCCATCGTCGGAAACGTGACGCGCGGCGGCCCCTCGACACGCGCCGACCTGCCGTTCCTGATCGTTGAGGGGCAGGGTGATCTGGACCTCTACGCCGTCGACAATCCCGCGCGCCATGCCGACGGCCGTCCGATGCAGGAGATCGGGATCATCTCGGACCGCGACCCGAAGATCACCCGTCTGGAACGGTCGCCGCACTGGCCTGCCGGTTTCCACGCCCGACCGTCGGGTGAGGTCGAGGCCTGGGTCTTCGCCGAGGCCGGGGCGCGGCCCTGGGCGCGCGACGCCATCGACCGGCGCATCCTGCAGCAGGTCCGCGACGGGACCGGCCGGATCATCGATGACGAAAAGGCGGTCGGCGGCTATCCGACCCCAACACCGACGCAGCGGGCTTTCGTCGAGGCTGACTGGGATCTGGCGACGATGACGCGCCATGACGGCAGGCCGAGCTGACGCTCGACCTGCCGATCCGTCCTACAGAGCCTTGAACTTGAAGTTCTTGAATCGGACCTCGCCTTCGCCGGCGGCGTAGATGCCGGGGCGCAGCATCATGAAGCCGCCGCGGACGTTCTGGTTGTAGCCCGAGACCTCCATGCCCCGGTCGAACCGCTGCCAGGTCACGCCGTCGCCGGAGGTGTCGAAATAGACGTTCTGGTAGGCGTTGGTCAGGCGGATGAACATGCGCCGGCCGTGCGGATTGGCCGGCCTGCCCCGTTCGATGCCGTACTGGTGGGTGACGTAGCGGGTCGCGTCGAAACCGAGGCCGGCATACAGGGCGCGGTCGTAGAACAGGATCAGGCCGGCGACCGCGCCGGGGTCGATCTCGACCTCGCACTCGATCTGATAGGCCTGCTCGCCCTGGACGAAGGTCAGGGGAGAACAGTCGACCGGCGCCTTGCCCTTGGCCTTCATGTGCAGGACGCCGTTCTCGCGACGCAGGCGATCCTTCTCGTTCGGCTGCGGATCGTAGAAGCTCCACTGGATGCCGAACTTGTCGGTCGAGAAGTCATCCGACAGGGCCATGCCGTGCGGCACGGCATCGCCGCCTCGGGGCTTGGCGATGGGCTGGGACAGGTCGCCGCCCTTGGCGCGGAACCAGCCGTCGTCTGTCCATTCGATGGGGTCCAGCAGGGTCTGGCGGCCCAGGCTCCAGTAGGCGTTCTCATAGCCGTGATAGACCATCCACCAGTCGCCGTCGGTCGGTCCCTCGACCAAGGTGGCGTGACCGCGCGACCACCATTTCTCGGCCCCCGAGGCGGTGCGAACGATGGGGTTGTGCGGGCAGTCCTCCCATGGCCCGTTGACCGACTTGGACCGGGCGGCGATGACCATGTGGCCGGTCGGCGGGCCGGCCGTGCCGCCGATGGCGGTGATCATGTAAAAATACTCCCCGTGCTTCAGCAGCTTGGGCCCTTCCTGGGCGAAGCCTTCGACGATCCAGTCGTCGGGATATCGCCAAGCCTTGTAGACGCCTTCCTCGACCGGGCCGTCGGTCGCCAGGCCGTCATCGGTCAGCTTGACCCGGTCGCCGCCGTTCAGGAACAGATAGCGTTTTCCGTCCTCGCCGACGATATGGCCGGGATCAATGTTGGCCGGGATCTTCAGGTCGATGGGTTCGCTCCACGGCCCTTCGATCTTGTCGGCCCAGATGACGTAGTTGGAGCGGTATTCGGGGAAGCGGGCCGGGATGTAGCAGTAAAATTTGCCGTCGTGCTTGATCAACTCGGGCGCCCAGACCGAGCCGATGTTGGTCGTCAGGGCCGCGATCACCGGCTGCCAGTTCACCAGGTCGCGCGAGTGCCAGATATGGATGCCCGGCACCGACTCGAACGACGAGAAGGTCATGTAGTAGTCGTCGCCGTCCTTCAGGATCGACGGATCGGGGTGGTCGCCCGACATGATGGGATTGAGGAAGGTCCCGTTGCCCAGATCGGCCATCCGCTGGCCCTCGATCCCGCGACGCCACTTCATCGAGGCCCATTCGCGACCCAGGGGCGCGGCCTCTTCGTTGGTCTGGGCGAAGGCGGCGCGGACGGGCAGGGCGGCGGCGGCGACGCCTCCCAGGAGGCCGGTCAGGGCGGCGCGGCGGTCGATGAATCTCATGAGCGTTTCCTTTGTCCTTGTCTTTTGGGGGCGACGGCGGTCAGGCCGGCGTTGAGGCGACGGCGGCGATCAGCCGGCTCATGGCGTTGATGTAGGTTCCGGTGGAGATGCCCATCGGTCCGCTGGCTTCGGTGAAGGGCGAGGTGTCCCAGTCGTCGCCGACCTGGCCGCGATCGATGAAGCCGGGCGGCGGTTCGGCCGGGCCGGAGCCGCGATAGGGATGGCTGGTGGTCTTCAGCTCGACGGGCCAGTAGCCCTCGGCGTTCAGGGCCGAGATCAGCGTCGCGACCGAGGTCGGCCCCTGGACGGCGGCGTTCAGATCCGAACCGGCCTGCGGACGGGTGATCACATAGTCCGGCATCAGCGACGGACCGCGTCCCAGCAGCGGCGAGTTCTGCGTCGCCGCCTCCGGCGACAGGGCCGAGGCCTGGACCACGCGCAGGCGCAGGGCGGCCACGTCGATATGTTTCTCGGCCTTCGCGCCGGTCATGTCGAAGTCGGCGTAATAGTCGCCATTCTGGGCGTTGGAGCCGCGCCGATGCACGGCGATGAAGCGGTTGGTCCCCGGCTCGACGAAGCGGAAGAAGTTTCTGCCGTCGTTGTGGGCCTCGACCGGCGCCTCCATCCGCTCCAGCCAGTCCAGCGCCTGCGGCAGACGAGCCAGGAAGCTGCGGTCGCCGGTGAGGCGATAGAAGTCCAGCATCTTGCCGATGGCCGCAGCGGTGGTGTGCGGCGAGACGGCGGCGGGTTCGTAGGTCCGGCCCCAGGCGGGCTTGAAGTCGGGGGTGTATTGCAGCGCCCAGCCCGGCGTCGGATCGGGCTGTTGCAGATCGCGATAGCAGGCCATGGCGCGCTGGATCGGCTCGCGCACCCGCTCGTCCTTCAGTTGTTGCAGGACCAGCAACAGGAAGTCGATGTTCTCGTCCGCCACCTCGTCGTTCAGGGTGATCAGGCCGGTGTAGTCGGGCTTGCCGTGGTTCTCGAAAGCGCCCGCGCGGGGCCAGCGCTGGGGCCATCCGCCCGACGGCAGTTGGCTGTTCAGGACGAAGTCGACGGCCTTGTCCACTGCGGGCCGGAACCGCGTCTCGCCCTTGGCTAGATGCAGCCGCAACAAGAAGCGGGCGCACTCGACCGTGGCGTGGTCGTCGAAGGTGGCGTTGCCGTAGTCGTGTTGAAACTCCTCCAGCCGCCAGCCATTGGCGCCGACGGTCTCGTACCAGCGGCGGATCGAGGCTTCGCCCGCCGTGTCGATGACGTAGTTCCAGCCGCCGGCCGGGTGCTGGCCTTGGATCAGGGCGTCCGCCGCCTGGATCGCCGCAGTGTAATACAGGTCGTCGCCGGTCGCCCGCCAGGCGTCCAGGAAGATCTGGCCCATCTCCGGCGTGCCCGGCGCCTGGGTCCAGATCATGGTCGGATAGGCCTCCATCTCGCCCCAGCGCCGCGAAAGATCCGGCAGGTAGGACCAGACATAGCCGCCCTCGACCGCCACTTTCTCCGTCATGAAACGGGTGGCTCGGGCCATTGTCGCCAGCACCTGGGCGCGCGTCGGCTCGGCCGCGCGCCAGCCGGCCAGAGGCGCAGCCAGGGCAGCGCCGGCCGCAGTCGCCAGACAGGTGCGTCGGCTCAGCATCGAAGACCCCTTCGTTTCCCGGATGTCCGACGCTCTGACGGCGACTTGCGGAATGACACCGCTGGACATGTCTGGAAATATAATAATACTTTTCGGCGAATGGCTAGGGAGGAAAGGCCATGAAATGGCGGATGGGCGGCTTGGCCGCAGCTCTGGTCGCGCTGTCGAGCGTGGCGGGGGCGCAAAGCGCCGATCCGCGCGCCGTCTGGCGGATACCGGCCATCGACTTTTCCCATGCCGGTTATCGCGGCGGCGGCGTGGCCCCGGCCATCCATCCGGCGACCCTGATCGTGGAGCCTGTCGAGGGCGATGACGGCGCACGGATTCAGGCGGCGATCGACCTCGTAGCGACACGGCCTGCCGACCGGCGCGGCCATCGCGGCGTGGTTCAGTTGACGGCCGGAACCTATGAGGTCGAGGGTCAGGTGCGCATCACGTCGGACGGAGTGGTGCTGCGCGGCGCGGCCGACGGCGGCACGACCGTGGTGGCGACCGGCGTGGACCGTCGCGCCCTGATCGTCGTCGCCGGCCAAGGGGGCGCTGCGCCGTCCGGCGATCCCCTGCCGGTCGTCGGCGCCGCGCCGGTGGGGGCGATGCGGCTGCCGCTGGCCTCGACTGAAGGGCTGGTTGTCGGCGATCGGATCACGATCCGGCGGCCGAGCACGCAGGCCTGGATCACCGCCTTGGGCATGGACGATTTCGTCGGCTGGCGGCCCGAGGGGCGGCTGAACTGGAAGCCGGGCACGCGCGACATCGTCTGGGACCGCACGGTGACGGCGGTTCAGGCGGACGCCGTCCTGATCGACGCCCCCCTGACCACGGCGCTAGATCCGGATATGGGCGGCGGCCTGGTCACGCGCGGACCGTCCACGCCGCGCATCCGCGAGGTGGGGATCGAGGGCCTGACCCTGGTGTCCGCTCACGATCCCGAACGGCCTATGGACGAGGATCACAGCTGGTACGCGGTCGCCTTCGACGGGGTCGAGGACGGTTGGATCCGCAATCTGTCCGCGCGCGGCTTCGTCGGTTCGGTGGTCGATCTGGGCGAGACGACGCGGCGCATCACGGTTCAGGACGTCTCGGCCTCCGACCCCGTGTCCGAGATCGGCGGCTGGCGCCGACGGGTCTTCTATACGGCCGGCCAGCAGAGCCTGTTCGTCCGCTGCGACAGCCGCGACGGCATTCACGACTTCGGCCTGGGCCATGCGGCGGCCGGCCCCAACGTCTTCCTCGATTGCACCGCCACGGGCGCCAGGGGCGACAGTGGTGCGCTGGAAAGCTGGGCCTCCGGCGCTCTGTTCGACGGGGTCAAGGTGCGTGGCGGCGCCCTGACCCTGACCCATCGCGGGCGCGAGGCCCAGGGCGCCGGCTGGTCCGCCGCCAACTCCCTACTGTGGAACTGCGAGGCGACGGTGGTCGAGGTGCGCAGTCCCCCTGATGGGTCGAACGCCGCCGTCGGCTGTCGCGGCGAACGAGTCGGCGACGGGGTGCTGGAGGATCCACGCGCCCAGCCAGGCCGTGACTTCCACCGCGCCCAGCCGCAGAAACCGGCCAGCCTGTATCGTTATCAGTTGGAAGCGCGGCTGGGGCGCGAGGCGCTCGACGCGCTCGACCCCGTCGTCCTGCCCGCGCCGTCGCGCGGAACGCCGAACCTGACCGAGGCGGAGGTCACCGCCTGGCGTGACGCCCATCGTCCATCCGACGAACGCCATCCCCTGACCTTGGCCGACGGCCGGTTCCAGATCGGCGGCCGCCCGGCCTATGTCCGCAAGATCGGCTTCGCCTTCTTCCAGGCCCAGATGCCGACGGCCGCCGCCGTCGGGTCCGGCCCCTTCCTGACCAGGTTCGCGCCGGGCAAGATCGGACCGGGCCTGACCGACGACCTGGACGCCCTGGTCGCGGGGCTGAACACCGGCGACGTGGTCCAGCACAACTACGGCCTCTGGTACGACCGGCGGCGCGTTGATCATGACTTCTACGGCTCGCCGGATCAGAAGGACGGCGAGGTCTGGGCGCCCTTCATCGAACTGCCCTGGGCCCGCAGCGGCCAGGGGAGGGCGTGGGACGGGCTGAGCAAATACGACCTGACCCGCTTCAATCCCTGGTTCTTCGACCGGCTGGACGGGTTCGCCGAACGGGCGGAGCGGCGCGGCGTCGTGCTGCATCACCGCATGTATCTGCAGCACTGGCTGCTGGAGAGCCGCGCCCATTACGTGGACTTCCCCTGGCGGCCGATGAACACGATCCAGGCGACGGGCATGCCGATGGAGGTTCCGGCCGCCGAGGTCTTCTGGGACGTCTCCGACCCGGTGCGGCGCGACCTGCATCGCCTCTATATCCGCCATACGCTCGACGCGCTGAAGGATCGGTTTAACGTCATCTTCGGCCTCGACCCGGAATACACCGGCCCTGTCGCCTTCGTCCGTTTCTGGCTGGAGACGATCGCCGAATGGGAGGCCGAGACGGGCCGTTCGGTCTGGGTCGTGCTGGAGGCGCCCAAGGCGGTGACGGACGCGGTGCTGGACGATCCGGTCTTGTCTCGCACGATCGACGGGGTCGAGTTCCACCACTGGACCCATCGCCCAGACGGGACCCTGTTCGCGGTCCAAGGCGGCATCGACAAGGCGCCGCGCGAACAGGTGGACGCCATCGCCCGACACCAGGATCTGGCCAACGGCGCCGATCCCGCCCAGGTGCGTCGCGATCTGTGGAAGTCCACGCCCGCCATGCGATATCGCGCCTATCGCGAATACCGCGACCGCCGCGCCGATCTGGCCCTGCTGGACGGCGACGACGCCTATCCCGATCTGAGCCGGGCCGTTGAGGCGGCCTTCCCGGCGGCGGCGCGGGCGGGGATGCGACCGTCCGACCGCGTCATCGCCGGCCCCTCGTCCTGGGGCGGCGCCGACGCCGAGGGGCGGTTGCTGGTCTATGCGATCGAAGGCCCCGCGACGCTGCGCCGATTGGTCGGGCCGATGACCGTGCGCTGGGCCGGCGGCCAGGGCGTCGCCTGCCTGCCCGCCGGCGCGACACGGTTGGAAAGCACGGCCCAGACCCCTTGGGCCGCCTGGCTCGAACCGACCGCCGCCTGTGCGAACTGAACCGAAGGAAATCCCATGACGCTCGCCGCCATCCTGTCATCCGTCGCCTTGCTCGCCGCCCCTCAGGCCGCACCCGCGCCTCCTCCTGGGGGCACGCCCATCACGCCGATTCAGGCGTCCAAGATCATTCTGGTCGGCGACTCGACCACGGCGGTGATCGGCGGCTGGGGCCCCAGCTTCTGCGCCGACCACGTGACCTCCTTCGTCGCCTGCGTGAACCTGGCGCGGGGCGGGCGCAGTTCCGGCAGCTATTTCGCGGAAGGGTCCTGGAATCTGGCGCTGGCGGAAATGTCCACGCCTGGCTTCGTCCAGACCTATGTCCTGATCCAGTTCGGCCACAACGACCAGCCGGGCAAGCCGGGCCGCTCTACCGATCTTGCGACCCAGTTTCCCGTCAATCTGAAACGCTATGTCGAGGAGACCCGCGCACGTGGCGCCATCCCCGTACTGCTGACGCCCCTGACACGGCGTCAGTTCGTCGACGGCCGGTTGCAGAACGATCTCGAACCCTGGGCCGAGGCCGTGCGCCGGGTCGCCCAGGAAACCCAGACGCCCTTGGTCGATCTGAACACGTCCAGCGCCGCCGCCGTCCAGGCCCTGGGGCCGATGATGGCGGCCCGCTTCGCCCAGTCGCCCCCTTCGCCCGAGGTCGCGGCCGCCCTGCTGACCGGCACGACCATCCCCGGCTCGACCGGCGTGACGCCGACGCCCGCCACGCCTGCGGTTCCGGCCCAGAACAACGCCGCGGTCGAGCCTCTGGGCCAAGCGCGGGTGTCGTTCGACTACACCCACCTGGGGCGCGAGGGAGCGGACTTCTTCGCCGCCCTGGTGACGCGCGATCTGATCCTGGCCGTGCCCGCCTTGCGTCGGGTGCTGGTGCCTTGAGGCGCGGAAGATATAATCATATGAATCGGTTTGCAGACTTTTGAAGCGGCCTAGCTTACGACTGCAGGATGAGCGCCAGTAACGACACCCCGGCCGGCCGCGTCAGGTCGACGCAGGTCCTGTCCACGCACGAGCAGATCGTGCGGGCGTTGGCGCAGGACATTCTGACCGGTCGATTGGCGCCGGGCGAGAAGCTGCCGCTGGAGGCCGATCTGCTCGACCGTTTCGGCGTCTCCCGCACGGCCTTGCGTGAAGGCCTGAAGACGCTGGCGGCCAAGGGGTTTCTCAGCGTCAAGACACGGGTGGGCACGCGCGTCACTGAACCCGTTCACTGGAATTACTTCGATAAGGAAGTCCTGGCCTGGCAAGTTTCCGGCGGGATGGATGCGAACTTTCGCCGGCAGTTGGCTGAGGTCAGGCGCGCGCTCGAACCCGCAGCGGCTGCGCTCGCTGCAGACCGGCGGACCGTCGAGGATCTAGCTGCGATGCGGACCGCCGTTCAGGCGATGCGGGTCGAGAATGGTTCGGAATACGCCTTCGCCCAAGCCGACCTTTCGCTGCATCTCGTCATCGGAGCGGCGTCAAAAAATCCGATGATGCGGTCCCTGGCCAGTGTCATCGAAACCGCATTGCTGGAGGTGTTCACGCTCAGCCCGCCCACGCGGGATTTGAGACTTCACCGCGATACCGTCGATGCGCATGAGCGGATTGTCGATCTTATCGAAGCCAGGGACGGCGCGGGAGCGGCGGCGGCGATGATTTCAGTCATCGATGCGGGATTTGGTCGCGTGGAAGCCGAGCGATCAGGCTCTAAGGCCTAAGCGCCTAGCTTGTTGTCGCGCTGCACTGGCGGCATCTCGGATACAGGGGCCAGGCGAGGGTGACGCCCGTCACGGCCAGCCGAGGGTCACGGGAAAGGCCCGCATGCCGGGGGCGCGGTGCAGGTCGAAAAGGCGCCGAAGGCTGCCGCGGCGACCTGCGACGCCGAACGCCTCGCGCCATCGTCGCAGGCGCGTGATCGCCAGGCTGAGAGACAGGGCGTGATCCGCCATAGCCGACATCTGCATCACGCCGCCGGTGGGTGCGCGCCTTAGTCGGAATTGTTTGTGGCGCGTCGGATGCGCGTTCGCTGGACCTGGTCCGTGGAATGGGCGATCTCGAAGCCATGGGATTTGTCGCGCGCCTGTTCCGTCTGCATTTCTCCCTGTGGCTGTGGCTGGGGCTGCTGGTGCTGGCGGCGGTGGCGGCGCTGACACCGGCGGGCTTCGGCTGGCCGCTCAGGCTGGCGGCGGGCTGGGACGCTGGCGTCGCGGCCTTTCTGATCGTCACCTTCTATCACATCGTCCGGGTGCGCTCTCAGGACGCGATCCGGCGCCGTGCGGCCGAACTGGATCAGGCGGGCGCCCTGGTCTTGCCGCTCAGCATGGCGGCGGCCGTCGCCAGCGTCGTGGTGCTGGTACTGGCCATGGTGACGAGCAGCGGCGAGCCGACGGTGGGGCAGGCGGTGTTCTCGGTCGGCACGGTGGGCCTGTCGTGGCTGTATGTGCACATCATCTTCGCCCTGCACTACGCCCACGGCTTCTATGCGCCGCGCGAGCACGGCAAGGGCGATCAGGGCGGGCTGATCTTGCCCGGCGAGGACGAGCCCGACTACTGGGACTTTCTGCACTTCGGCCTGATCATCGGCGTGGCCAACCAAACGGCCGACATCCAGATTTCAAGTCGCAAGATGCGCGGCCTGGCGACCCTGCACAGCCTGGTGGCCTGGTTCTTCAACGCCGTCATCCTGGCGTTGACGGTCAATCTGGCGGCGACGCTGTTCTGAGGCGTCGCCGCCGTTTCGATCAGAGATCGACGGGTCGGCCGGACTCTTCTTCTTCGAGCGTGACGGCGACGTCGGCGTTGGCCGACAGGCGCACCTTGTCGCCCTCGACGCCGGCGACGAAGCCGTTCTCGATATAGTGGTGGTGGTCTGCGTGGGCGCCGGTGTTCTCGCGGCGGGTCAGCTTGATCCGGTCGCTCTCGACCCGGTCCACGACGCCGACGTGAACGCCGTCGGCCCCGATAACCTCCATGCCTTCCTTGATCTCACTCATCGCCGTCTCTCCTGGTTGAAAATAACAACAGGACAGGAGCCCGTCGGACAGGATTCCGTTCCCGTTGCGGTTGGACGGTCCGCCGTTTGCGTTTTACAGGCGGCAGGGACGGGCATTGGGTGCATTATCGCGCCGCAAGACCGGCTCAGCGCACCGGCTGAGGATTGCAGGCGACAGGGATGCCGTTGATTTGATCGAACAGTATGGATGGTCCGACGCCTGGGCGACGGCGTTTGCGCCTCAGGCCCAGGCCGGGCACGCGCCTGGCCGCGTCGTTCTCCAGCATCGCAACGGCTATGTGGTCGCCACGGACGAGGGCGAACTGCAGGCCAAGGCGTCCGGCCGCCTGCGTCACGAGGCCCAGGAGGTCGGCCATCCCGCCGTCGGCGACTGGGTCGCGTTGTCGTTGAACCTTCAGGACCGCACCGCCACCATCCATGCCGTCCTGCCCCGCCGCACCGCCTTCGTGCGCCGGGCGGCCGACAGCGTGCGGCGGGTGCAGATCCTGGCCGCCAATATCGACGTGGCCTTCGTCGTCACCTCGATGAATGCGGATCTGAACCCGCGCCGGATACAGCGGTTTCTGGCCGCCGCGTGGGAGAGCGGGGCGCGGCCTGTGCTCGTGCTGACGAAATCGGATCTCAGCGCCGATCCTCAAGCCGAGGCCGCTCAGGTCGCGGCGCTGGAGACGGGGTGTCCGGTCCTGATGGTCTCGGCCCGCGAAGGCGTCGGCCTGGACGCGCTGCGCCTTCAGGTGAAGCCGGGCGAGACCTGCGTGCTGATCGGCTCGTCCGGCGTGGGCAAGTCCACCCTGGTCAACGCCTTCCTGAACGAAGACCGGATGGCGACCCGCGCGATCCGCGCGTCCGACGACCAGGGGCGTCACACCACCAGCCACCGTCAACTGATCCCCCTGCCGGGCGGCGGTCTGATCATCGACACGCCGGGGATTCGCGAAGTGGGCCTGATCGACGCCGAAGAGGGCGTGGGGGCGGTGTTCGACGACATCGAGCGCCTGATGCAGGCGTGCCGCTTCACCAACTGCAGCCATACGAACGAGCCGGGCTGCGCCGTGCAGGCGGCCCTGGCGGATGGGACGCTGGAGGCCTCGCGGTGGGCGCACTTCCAGAAGCTGACGCTGGAACTGTCGGAGGCCGGGGACAAGGCGGAGCGGGTCGCCAAGGCCGCCGAACGACGGCGGCTGGGCGGGCTTCAGAAGGCCTATCGCGCGACGAAGCGCAACGATCGGGGCGGCGCGGACTGATCGGGGCTTTCCCGTTCGCTTTTTCGACCTGTTCGACCTCTAAGAATTTAGGCCTGTCGCGCCGCCAAACAGGCTAGGTGAGCGACTTAGACTCAAGAAAGAACATCATGTCCGCATTCACCATTGTCACCACCAGCGCCGTCCAGGGCAGCGAGGCCGCAGAGGTCAACACGCTGACGGACGACTTTTCCGACGCCAGCGAGGCCGTCGGCTATGCGCGCCGCATGGCCGACGAGATGATCGACATGGCCGCTCAGCTGCTGCTGGATTTCGATTACAGCAATGTCGGCGTCTATGAAGGCGACCTGCTGGACGAGGACGTCACCCCGGACCATCCCGCCCTGATCGGCGTGTGGGTTCTGGACGAAGAAGGCTCCGCCTTCGTGCCCGCCGAAGAGTTCCGGCAAGGATCGACCGAAGTCGAGAACTGATCGGCGACGATTGCGGCGGGAGGCTCGGATCGAGCCGCCTGCCGCGGTCCGCCAATCGGACGAAGCGCGAGCGCATTCATTGCGCGCCGAATAGCGTGTGCGCCGCATCAAGAATGTAGGGGAGGATGGCCGTCCCTCCGAGCACCTTGCAGTGCTCGGAGGTGACGATGGTGGAGCTTAGCGGAGTCGAACCGCTGACCTCTTGCATGCCATGCAAGCGCTCTACCAACTGAGCTAAAGCCCCGGACCTGTCGGTCTGGTTCGCCCGGTTCATCTTGCGATGGCCCCCGGCGAGGCGGCGGAAACTATGTCAGGGCTTTTCTACGATCAAGCCCGTTTCGAGATTTATTTTCACCGCGTTCCCGGAGGTGAAAATACGCAGGTTTTTCAAACCGAAGTGGCTGGAAAAGCCTGCTGTCCCGCCGCGCTTCCCTAACGGGAAATGCGGCGGGTGCAACAAGAATCTGAGCCTGATCGCAAGAAGCCCAGAGGAAGCCGGGCCTCAAGTAGCGCGAAGCGCGATAGGCCCACCAAACAAGCCCTCAAGTAGCGCGAAGCGCGGTAGGCCCAAGAAAGATTTAGTCGTCGTCGCGCGACGGCTTGGCAATCTCGTCGTCGATCGAGTCATCGTCGTCGTCTTCGATGAACGGCACGGAGTCGTCATCGTCGTCGGCCAGATCGTCGTCACCGTCGGTCGCGCCCATGCCGGCTTCTTCCGACGCATCGGCGGGGACGTCCTCGTCCTCGTCGTCCGGGGTCAGGATGGGCTCGTGGCCTTCCTCGTCGATCTCGGGCGTCTTGACGTCTTCTTCCTCGTCCTCGTCGCCATCGACCTTCTTGTCCTTGACCTGGTCTTCAGCCTCGTCGTCGGCCGGATAGCCGGGGCGAGCGCGGCGGCTGCGCAGCTTCAGCGCTTCTTCCGGATCGAATTCCGTCGCGCATTTGGGGCAGTGGGCGGGTCTACGGTTCAGGTCGTAGAATTTCGCCTGGCAGTTGGGGCAGACCTGCTTGGCGCCCAGTTCTGGATTGGCCACGTGAGGACACTTTCAACGGGTTGAATTCGGGGCGGTCCCTTGCCACCCCTTGGACCCGCTGTCAAAAGCCATCTTTCGCGCCGCCCGCGCGGCCGTTTCGACAATACAGCCGGAAGCGGGTGAATATGCCTTCCCAACTGACCGCACGACGTTCGTCCGCCCTGACCGGAAAGGTCCGCGCGCCCGGCGATAAATCCATGTCGCACCGGTCGATGATCCTGGGGGGAATGGCGTCGGGCGTGACCGAGGTCGAGGGTTTGCTGGAAGGCGACGACGTTCTGGCCACCGCGCGCGCTGTCGAGGCGTTCGGCGCCAAGGTCGAGCGGACGGGCGACGGCAAGTGGCGGATCGAGGGCGCGGGCGGCTTCAAGACGCCTTCGTCGGTGATCGACTGCGGCAATGCCGGGACCGGGGTGCGCCTGCTGATGGGGGCGGCGGCGGGTTATCCGCTGACGGCGACCTTCGACGGCGACGGCTCGCTGAGGAAACGGCCGATGAAGCGCGTGACCGGACCGCTGGCCGACATGGGCGCGGCGTTCGATTGGCAGGCGGCCGAGGATCGCTTGCCGGTGGCCCTGACCGGCGGGACGCTGAAGGCCATCGACTATGTGCAGACCGTGGCCTCGGCGCAGGTGAAGTCGGCCATTCTGCTGGCCGGGCTGAACGCCGAGGGTGTCACCTCGGTGGTCGAGCCGGAAAAGAGCCGCGACCATACCGAGCGCATGCTGCGCGCCTTCGGCGCCAAGGTCGGCGTGGAGAAGATGGGCAAGGGCTGGAAGGTCACGCTGAAGGGCGGTCAGCCGCTGACCGGAACCTTCGTCGCCGTGCCGGGCGATCCGTCCTCGGCGGCCTTCCCCCTGGCGGCGGGGCTGATCGTGCCGGGGTCGGAAGTCACGGTCGAGGGCGTGATGCTGAACAGCCTGCGCACCGGCCTGTTCGACACCTGGATCGAGATGGGCGCGGACCTGACCATATCGAACCGGCGCGAGGCCGGCGGCGAGGATGTCGGCGACATCACCGCCCGGCATTCGGGCCTGAAGGGCGTGGTCGTGCCTGAGGCGCGCGCCGCCTCGATGATCGACGAATATCCGATCTTGGCGGCGACGGCGGCCTTTGCCGACGGCGTCACGGTCATGCGCGGGGTGGGCGAGATGCGGGTCAAGGAGAGCGACCGGATCTCGCTGATGGTCGAGGGCCTGCGCGCCTGCGGAGTCCAGGTCGAGGAAGAGCCGGAGGGCTTCATCGTCACGGGTGGTGGGGTTCGCGGCGGCGCGACCGTCCACACCGCCCACGACCACCGCATCGCCATGAGCCACCTGGTCCTGGGCCTCGCCGCCGAACAGCCGGTCTCCGTCGACGAACCCGGCATGATCGCCACCAGCTTCCCCGGCTTCGTCGAGATGATGAACGGGCTGGGCGGGCGGATCGAATGATGCCGACGCGCGACGTCCTTTATCGCGGCGTCGCGGTCCTCGCGCTTCTGACCTGTCTGGGCGGGGCCGGCTGGACGGCCTGGACCGTGTGGCAGGGGATGATGACCGGCAGCGTCAGGGGCAAGCACGGCGCCGTCCATCTGAGGGCGGAAGGCGATTTCTTCTTCTATTCGACGGTGGCGCTGAACGGCGTCGCCTGTCTGGTTTGGTTGGGCCTGGCGGCGTTCGCGGTCGTCGTTCTGGCGCGGTGGAACGACTGGACGTGAGCCGGTTGGCGGCTTTCAACTGAAGGCCTGCGGCTGGATTGGTTGTGCGATCCTCGCTATCAGGTTCGCCCTCCCGTGCGTTCGGGACCAAGATTGAAAGCGCTGCGCGCTGCGGAGACCTGCTTGACCCTGATCATCGCCGTCGACGGACCGGCCGCCTCTGGCAAGGGGACCATCGCCGCGCGCCTGGCCCAGACCTATGGACTGCCGCATCTGGACACGGGGCTGCTGTACCGGGCCGTGGGGATGAGGGTGCTGGAGGACGGCGGGTCGCTGGATGACGAGGCGGCTGCAACAGAAGCGGCGCGCGGGCTCGATGCGTCCGGTCTGTCGGACGATGCGCGACTGACGACGGGCGAGGCGGGCGAGGCGGCCAGCCGTGTCGCCAGCTTCGCCGGGGTGCGCGCGGCCTTGCTGGAATTGCAGCAGGCGTTCGCGGCTCAGGCAGGCGGCGCGGTGCTGGACGGGCGTGACATCGGCACGGTGATCGCGCCGGATGCTCAGGCCAAGCTGTTCGTCACCGCAACGCCGCAGGTCCGTGCGACCCGCCGCTGGAAGCAGCTGACGGCGCGTGGATCGGACATCGCCTTCGAGGCCATGCTGGCCGACATTCAGCGCCGGGACGAACGTGACGCGGGACGCGGCGCGGCCCCCATGGTCCAGGCCGACGACGCGGTCTTGCTGGATACGACCGATATGGGTATAGAGGCGGCCTTCGATGCGGCCCGCCGTATCGTCGAGGCGGCGCGCGCGAAACACGGTCTCTGACCCTCTATCGCAAATCCAACGCTCCCATCCTCGGCTTCCGCGGGCGTTTTGATCGTTCTGAACGGCCTCGCATCCTGACGACCTGCCTATCTTTTCCTCTCGCCTCGGCGCAGCGCCTTGCTGTGTGAGGGGCGTCCACCTCGCGCGGGGCCGTTCGGTCGCGCGCCACAGCCCTACCGGAAACACCAGAGCTTCATGTCTGATACTCTCAATCCCACACGCGACGACTTCTCGGCGCTGCTCGACGAACAGCTTCAGGGTCGCGACTTCGGCGAAGGCCAGGTCGTTCACGGTCGCGTCGTCGGCATCGAAAAAGATATCGTCATCATCGACGTCGGTCTGAAGACCGAAGGCCGCATCGCCATGCGCGAGTTCGGCCAGGGCGACGACGGCGCCCTGCCCAAGGTCGGCGACAATGTCGAGGTTTACCTGGAGCGCGTCGAGAACGCCCTGGGCGAAGCCGTCATCAGCCGCGACAAGGCTCGCCGCGAAGAAGCCTGGACCCGTCTGGAAGTCGTGTTCGCCGAAGGCCAGCCGGTCAACGGCGCCATCGTCGGTCGCGTCAAGGGCGGCTTCACCGTCGACCTGGGCGGCGCCTCGGCCTTCCTGCCCGGTTCGCAAGTCGACATCCGTCCGGTCCGCGACGTCGGTCCGCTGATGGGCAAGGAACAGCCCTTCGCCATCCTGAAAATGGACCGTCCGCGCGGCAACATCGTCGTGTCGCGTCGCGCCATCCTGGAAGAAGCCCGCGCCGAACAGCGTACGGAACTGGTCGGTCAGCTGGCCGAGGGTGAAGTCCGCGAAGGCGTCGTCAAGAACATCACCGACTACGGTGCGTTCGTCGACCTGGGCGGCATCGACGGCCTGCTGCACGTCACCGACATGTCGTGGAAGCGCGTCTCGCACCCGTCGCAGGTTCTCGCCGTCGGCGACACCGTCAAGGTCCAGATCGTCAAGATCAACCCGGACACCCAACGTATCTCGCTGGGCATGAAGCAACTGCAGTCGGACCCCTGGGACGGCGTGGAAGCCAAGTATCCGGTCGGCGCCAAATACACGGGCCGCATCACCAACATCACCGACTACGGCGCCTTCGTGGAGCTGGAAGCCGGGGTCGAGGGCCTGGTGCACGTCTCGGAAATGTCCTGGACCAAGAAGAACGTCCATCCGGGCAAGATCGTCTCCACCTCTCAGGAAGTGGACGTGGTCGTCCTGGACGTCGACGCCTCCAAGCGCCGCATCTCGCTGGGCCTGAAGCAGGCTCAGGACAACCCGTGGGACGCCTTCGTCGCCAACAACCCGATCGGTTCGACCGTCGAGGGCGAAGTCAAGAACGCCACCGAGTTCGGCCTGTTCATCGGCCTGGACAACGACATCGACGGCATGGTGCACCTGTCCGACCTCGACTGGTCGGTGTCGGGTGAAGAAGCCATCCAGCGCTACCGCAAGGGCGAGATGGTCAAGGCCAAGGTCCTGGACGTCGACGTCGAGAAGGAACGCGTCTCGCTGGGCATCAAACAGCTCGGCGGCGATCCGATCGGCGAGGGCGACACCTATCGCCGCGGCCAGCAGATCACCGTCACCGTCTCGTCGATCGAGTCGGGCGGCATCGAGGTCAAGTTCGGTGAAGACGACGCGCCGGTCACGGCCTTCGTCCGCAAGTCGGACCTGTCGCGCGACCGCAACGAGCAACGTCCGGAACGCTTCGCCGTCGGCGATCGTATCGACGCCATGATCACCGCCGTGGACAAGGCCTCGCGCCGCGTCTCGGTGTCGATCAAGGCGCTGGAAATGAAGGACGAACAGGAAGCCATCGAACAGTTCGGCTCGTCCGACTCCGGTGCTTCGCTGGGCGACATCCTGGGCGCCGCGCTGAAGAACGCCGGCACCAAGGACTAAGCGCTTAAGCAGCGGAGCGCCGCGCGCTCTGCTGTAGCGTCAAAAGATGAGGGCGGCGGGAGCGATCCCGCCGCCCTTTTCTCTGTCTGGGACACCGTTGTGTTCGCTGGCGGACATAATTCCTGCGAATGACGCGCATCATTGGCGGATAAGGGCTTTTTCGAGAGCCGGTCGAAGGTTAGGGTGGGGCTTCTGGATCGACGGGCGGGCGAGACGGCCTGTCAAAACGCGCTGGCAGGGGCATCGATGATCAAGTCCGAACTGATCGAAAAGCTGGCGATGGAAAACACCCACCTGACCCATGCGGAGGTGGAGCGGTTGGTCAACGTCATCCTGGGCACCATGACCACGGCCCTGTCCGAGGGCGGTCGGGTTGAGCTGCGGGGTTTCGGCGCCCTGTCGGTGCGGTCGCGCCCGGCGCGGGCGGGACGCAATCCCCGCACCGGCGAGGCCGTCGAGGTGCCGGCCAAGGCCGTGCCTTTCTTCAAAAGCGGCAAGGAACTGCGCGAGCGGCTGAACGCTTCCGGCGACGCGTGATCCTGCGCCTCGCCTTCTGACCCTCCAAGGAAAGTCCCATGAGCCTGCTGTCTGAGTTTCGCGAGTTCGCGGTCAAGGGCAATGTCGTCGACCTGGCGGTCGGCGTCATCATCGGCGCGGCGTTTAACGGCATCGTCAAGAGCCTGGTCGATCAGGTCGTCATGCCGCCCATCGGCCTGGTGACCGGCGGCATCGACTTCTCCGAACTGGAATGGGTGTTGCGGGCCGAGAACCCGACGACCGAGGCGATCGAGAAGGTGGCGATCCAGTACGGCGCCTTCCTGAACACGGTGATCCAGTTCCTGATCGTCGCCTGGGTGGTCTTCATGGTGGTGAAGGGGATCAACGTCCTGCGTCGTCAGGAAGCGGCCAAGCCCGATCCCGCGCCCTCGGCGCCGACGGCGACGGAAACCCTGCTGATCGAAATCCGCGACGAGCTGAAGGCCCGCCCCAAGGTCTGATCAGGCCTTGGAAACGCGGCCGCGTGCGGTTGCGTGCGCTGCGGACGGCCGGCTGAGCCGCGTCGGCGCCGGCGGCGTGCGCGAGCAGATGCCGTAGTCGCCGTCGAACGGGGTCGGCGCCCAGGCGGCCGCCAGCGCCGGATCTTCGATGATGGCGTGGCAATGGCCCCAGCCGCCTTCGCGCCGCGCCGTCTTCGCCAGGTCGCCCAGGGCCGTCAGCATCTGCGGCGTCACCATCTGCAACCGCACCTTGGCGGCGCCCATGTCTCGCGCATTGTCGATCAGGGCCTGCGTCAGCACTTCGATCGCATCCTGCGCCGTCTCCAGCGCGACCAGGTCGATGATGTCCAGGCACGGCGGCTCGATCAGGCTGGTTTTGGTCATCTGCGCCATGGCGGTCGCGACGATCCGGCCCTCGCGCACGCAGGCCAGCAACATTGGCTTCAGCGTCAGGTCGGGATCCGCCATGCGCCAGCGCAGGGTTGCTGGGCTGCGATCCGCCAGCAGCCGATCCTCAGACGCCAACGCCTGCCAAAAGTCGGCGTAGGGCGAACCGTCCGACAGGTCGCGCAGCACGGTCACCTGCGGCGACAGGGACAGGGCCGTCTGTCGAAACACCCGCCCGTTCATCAGTTGCTCGCCCAACCTGGCGGCCGTCTGCGCCGAGGTGCGCCCCAGAAGGCTTCGCAGCACCCGACCCTGGGCGCAGACCAGCCGGTCCGTCACCCACGACAGCTTCAGCCCATGGGTTTCGGTCGGCCAGGGCGACATGCCGAACAGATTGTAGAGCGGCGCCGAGCGGGCGTTGGCGTTGAAGGTATAGCGGGCGAACAGGCCCGGCTGCTTCAGGAAGGTGCGGATCAGCGCGCGGCTGGCGCCCTTGCGGCTGGGCGGAACGATGATCGAGAAGCCCGTCGCCCCATAGAGACGACGCGACCCGTGCCGGAACCGCTGGACGAAGTTGCCCACCATGGCCACGGCCTCGTCCCGGTCGTCGGCGACCACCCAGCCCGCCGGGGCCGCGATGTCCTGGCGCGCCGGATTGGCCTCCAGCCAGCGCCAGCCGGCCGGCGACCGCTCTGGCCAGCCCACGTCGCGGTGCAGCCGGTTCAGGGCCTCATGGTCGGATCCGACGATGGGTCGAACGGACATCGGGCGCTCCTTCCCATTATGAAACCGGGGGCGTTTCCTGGGCGCGAGGATTGCAGAATGGGCGCCAACCTGTATCACTTCAGGTTGTGTCTGGCTATGCGTCTTCGCGGCACGCTGTCCCACAACGGCCTTAACACTTGTTCGGATTCGCCCGCTGTGCTGGGTATGCGCCTTTCGCGCGCCCGATAGCGGCGCGGCAGTTGGGAGTGAGCCGTTGACAGCGACGGATGGGGGGGCGCTAGAGCCTCGCAAGACTTTCCTGGGGCACCCGCGGGGGCTGGTGATCCTGTTCTTCACAGAGATGTGGGAACGGTTTTCCTACTACGGCATGCGCGCCTTGCTGGTGCTGTACCTGACGCAGCACTTCCTGTTCGGTCCGGCCGAGGCCCAGGGCATCTACGCCGCCTATGCCGCGCTGGTGTATCTGATGCCGGTCATCGGCGGCATGATCGCCGACAAATATCTGGGATCGCGCAAGGCAGTCATCATCGGCGCCGTCCTTCTGGTGCTGGGCCACTTCACCATGGCCTTCGAAGGCACGGGCGGACGTGAAAGCCTGACCATCGGCGACACGACCTATCAGATCCAGGTCGAAGGCCGCGACCAGAACCGCAAGATGTTCGCCGTCAACGGCGACGAGCGGGTCCATATCGCCATCACGCCCGAAGGGGTCTCGACCGTCGGCGCCGAACCGTCGGCCGCCAACGCCGCAGACGCGGCGGCCGCCGCTGTCGGCACGGGCCTGGGCACGCCGCCGACCGGCGCGCTGGATCCCGCGACCCAGGCTGCGCCGCAGGCCGCCGCCGCAGCCGGCTTCCCTGCCTTCACCGCGACCGGCGGCTATACGCTGGAGACCGAGCGCGACCAGAAGCTGGGCGAACCCGTGCTGTTCCTGGCCCTGGCGCTGATCATCGTCGGCGTCGGCTTCCTGAAGGCCAATATCTCGACCGTCGTCGGCTCGCTGTACGAGCAGAACGATCCGCGTCGCGACGGCGGCTTCACCATCTTCTACGTCGGCATCAACCTGGGCTCGTTCCTGGCCACGGCCGCCTGTTCCTATCTGGGCTTCAACTATGGCTGGGCCTATGGCTTCGGCCTGGCGGGCATCGGCATGCTGGCGGGTCTGCTGACCTTCGTGCTGGGTCAGTCGTGGCTGGAAGGTCGCGGCGGACCGCCGGTTCCGATCGAGGGGCGTTCGATCCTGGGCGTGCCGCTGGTGCCCTTCTTCTGGATCGCCGGCCTCATCGCCGTCATCCCGACCTGGCTGCTGATGCAGCGTCACGAGATCATCGAGACGGGCCTGCCCTGGATCGCGGGCGTCATCTTCGCCTCGGTCGTCGGTTTCACCGTCTTCCGCCTGAAGGGCGCCGAGCGCAGCCGCATGCTGGTCGCCCAGGTGCTGATCTTCTTCTCGGTGCTGTTCTGGGCGCTGTTCGAACAGGCCGGCTCGTCGCTGACCCTGTTCGCCGACCAGTCGACCCAGATGCCCAGCTGGTTCAACGCCGGCTATACGCAGATGTTCAACCCCGGCATCATCGTCATCGGCGGCCCGATCATGGCCGCTCTGTGGGTCTGGCTGGCCAAGCGCAAGCTTGAGCCGTCCACCCCGGTCAAGTTCTCGTTCGGCCTGGTCTTCGTGGGCTTCGGCTTCCTGGTCCTGACCTGGGCGGCGGGCAGTCAGGCTAACGAGGCCTTCCGCGTGCCGTTGCTGTTCCTGTTCCTGACCTACTTCTTCCACACGATCGGCGAGCTGTGCCTGTCGCCCGTCGGCCTGTCGATGATCACCAAATTGTCGGTGGCGCGCGTAGTTGGCCTGATGATGGGCGTCTGGTTCCTGTCCAGCTCGGTGGCGCACATCGTCGCCGGCCTGATCGCCAAGGCGACGGCGACCGACACGGTCGCGGGCGTCGTGACCAGCCCGGCCCTGGCGCTGGAAACCTATGGGTCGATCTTCGGCACCATCGGCTGGACGGGCGTCGGCGTCGGCGTCTTCCTGCTGCTGATCTCGCCGCTGCTCAAGAAGGGCATGTCCGGGGTTCACTGATCCTGACTGCCTGACGAAGAAAAGCCCCGGCGGATCGCTCCGCCGGGGCTTTTTGCTGGACGACGTCTGGCCTCAGAACGTCTTGCGCACGCGCAGCGACACGAAGGTGCGGGGATCAGCGGCGCTGTCTTCCACGAAGGCGACCGCGCGCGTCTGGCGGTCGGCGAAGACCGTACGGCGCTGGGTGAAGTCGTCCCACAGGTTCAGCTGGGCGCGGATCGACAGTGTCGGAGTGGGTTTGTACTCGGCGAACATCTCGAAGTAATCTGTTCCGCGCCACGCCGAGACCTGGTCCGGCGAATAGTTGGGCTGGTGCAGATAGGGCAGCCAGTTGACGCCCCACTGCAGCTTCCAGCTGGTGATGTCTTGCTCGATGCCGACGTTGGCTTGGGTCGCACGGACGCCCGAGATGGGGCGTTCCTCGCCGGTGGTCGGATCGGTGACGGCGGTCTTGTTCCAGTCGTTCTTGAAGGTGAAGCGCGCGCCGGACAGTCCGAACTTGTCGAGTGGAAGCGTCACGTTCAGCGACAGCTGATCCAGCGTGCCGTCGCCGATGTTGCCCACCGCCGACAGGCCGTCCGCCAGAGGGATGCGATCGATGGCGTCGATGATCTGGTCGTGGCGATAGCCGATGGAGACGATCCCCTCGCCCCAGAAGCGACGCTCGTAGGTCAGTTCCGAAATCCAGCGCTGTTCGGGCTCCAGATCGACGTTGCCGCCATAGACATTCTCCTCGTCCAGGTCGGCCGAGGCGGCGAAGTCGGAGAAGTCGAGCTGGCCCAGTTCGCGCTCGAAACGGAAACGCAGCTGGTTGTTCGGCATCGGCGTCCAGGTCGCCAGGAAGCGCGGCTTGGCGAAGAAGAAGCTCTTTTCCTGGTTCGCATCGCCTGACTGGCTGATGGTCGAGGCCTCCAGGCGCAGACCGGCTTCCAGCGTCAGGTCGGGATGCAGGCGCCAGGTTCCTTTGGAGAAGGCTTCGCCGCGTGTTTCCTCGACCTTGACCGAGGCGCTGGGCAGGGGAATGGCGACGCCGCCCTCGGTATAGGCCTGGTCGGTCTGACGCATATTGTAGGCGATCTCGCCGCCGGTCTCGATGGTCAGTTTGGGCGAACGCTCGTGACGAACCAGGGCGCGTAGAATGGTTTCCGAGCTTTCGCCCTCATAGGCGAAGATCTGCTCAGGCGCGTCCACGCCGTTGTTCAGGACGTTATATGTGGAGACGCCGTCCCAGCTGCCGAACTCGTGCATCAGCCGCGTTTCCAGCTTGAAACGGTCGTTCAGAGGTCGTTCCCAAGTCACGCCGAATTCGCCGCCGTCGCTGTCCTCGCTGTCGAGGCTTTCACGGAAGGCGGTTGCGGATCGGCTGGTGTTGTAGCCCTGCCAGTCGTTGATCCCGTAGCGGGCGGTCAGGTCGACCTTGCCGCCCGCGAGAGGGCCGGCGTAGGTGCCGCGGATGGAGTTTCCGCCGCCGTAGCCGTCGGTATCGGTCAGTTCGTCGCGCAGGACATTGCCGGCGGCGTCGCGGCGGATCAGGCGGCCCGGTCCATTGGAATCGCTCATGCTGATGCCGTCAGACAGGGTGACGCCCCAGCTGCGGGCGCCGTTGCGGGCAGTGAACTGATAGCTGCCGCCATACAGGTCCTGACCGGCGCCCTCGAACTGGGTGGTGTTCCACGACAGGATCGACTGACGGCTGCTCTCCGTCTTCAGGATCACGTTCACCACGACCGAGAAGCCCTGCATGTCGATGCCGGGCGCGCCGCCCCGGATCAGCTCGATCCGCTCGACCTGGCTAGCCAGGGTGCGGCTCAGGACATTGGATCCGGCGTCGTTCTTGGACGCCGGTCGGGCGTTGTTGATCAGGACGTTGCCGACTGCCCCCTCGAACCCGCGTGCGCCCGTGCCGTCGTCGACCGAGAAGCCGGGCACGCGGTTGACCATGTCCAGCGCCGTGTTTGGGCGCTGGGTCGTGAAGAAGTCGGGTGTGAAGACCAGCACGCCGCGCTGGCTGGCGTCGGCCAGCGGCGCCTCATTGGTGGGGCCGGTCGGGACGGGGGCCTCGGCGACTTGCGGTACGTCCCCGGCGAAGGCTGGGTTGGCGAAGGCTGCGCCGGCGGTGAAGAGCAGGGCGGTGCTGGCCAGCAGCAGGGTCTTGGTCATGGAGTTCCCCTCGGTGTGTTGGTGAGAGGTGTGCCGATCCGGCGTCTTCATCTCCAGTTACAAGGCGGCAAGGTGGATTAAATCGACGACATCATTACAGCGATTTCATTACACGCAGGACAGTAGAAAGGCTTACAGCGATGTAATGATCAGTCGCTCATCTTCCCTGTTGTTGTCCGTTCTGGCCGTCGCCGCGCTGGCCGGACCGGTCTCGGCCCAGGACGCCCCCTCCGACGCGCCCTCCGATGCGGTCGAGGACATCGTCGTTACGGCGCGTCGGATCGAGGGGCCGATGTGGGAGGTGCGGCGCGGCGACAGCGTGCTGATCCTGGTCGGCTCGATCGACGGCCTGCCCCGCGATATGGAGTGGCGCACCGACGCCCTGATCTCGGCGGTCGAACGAGCGGACCGTGTGCTGTTCCCGGTGCAGGGTCAGGCGTCGCTGGCGGACGTGGGGCGGCTGTTATGGCGGATGCGAACCCTGACGCGCCTGCCGGGCGAGCGCACCAGCGCGGACTATCTGTCGCCCGAGCTTGAAGCCCGGGTGGAGCAGGTGACGGGCGAGGGCCCAAGCCGCAAGAGCATGCTGATGCTGTCGGCGGATCTGATGGAACATGGCGGCTATGCGCGTCGGGCGCGGCCGGTGTCGGAGGTGGTGCGTCGCGCCGCCCGGACCAACCGCACCCCGGCCGAGCCGGTCGGCGTCTTTCGCGGCGACGAGATGGTCGACAAGATCCTGACCACGCCGCCCGAGGCCTATGTGGACTGTATCACGGCGGCGGTGACGGCGGCTGAGGCGCATCCCGAAGAGGCCGCGCAGCGTGCCGAGGCCTGGCGTCTGCGCCGTGTGCCCGCCGTATTGGCCTCTTCGTTGGACCAGGCGACGAACGCCTGTTCCTACTGGGCGGTGATGGGGCAGGGCGAGACGCTGCGGGGCATCTGGAATACGGCGGTGGACGAGGCCTTGGCCGAGCCCGGCGTCACGGTCGCCATCGCGCCCTTGCGGCTGCTGGCCGAGCCGGGCGGCGTGCTGGATCGTCTGGAGGCGGACGGGCTGGAACCGCTGGGTCCCGAGTGGCGTCCGTCCGCCCCCTGACGGGGTCTTAGTTAGCGGGAGCCGGCGCGCGTTCCGGCACGGCGTCGCGGGCGGCCTCGCCGATGTTGTCGGCGGCGTTGCCGACGCTTTCGGCCGCGCCGGCGATGGCGTTGGATTCGACCGCTTCGCTATTGTTCATGTTCATCAGGAAATAGCCGATCACCAGAACGGCCAGCAGGCCAATGATCAGGGCGACGATGGCACCCATGCCGCTGCCGCGACGCTCGACGACGGTCGTGGGGGCGGCGGTGGTTTCGGTGATGCGTTCAACCCGGCCATCGGGATGTTGGACTTCGCGTTCGGTAGGCATGGATGTTCCCTCTCCAGTGTGGCGAGGAAACACCCTGCGTGGCGATACGGTTCCGCTGGCTCAGACCGCCGTGCCGCCGACCGTCAGTCCGCCGATCTTCAGCGACGGCTGGCCGATGCCGACGGGCACGCCCTGGCCGGCCTTGCCGCAGACGCCGACGCCGGGATCAAAGGCGAAATCGTCGCCGACCATCTGGATCTTGGTCAGGGCCGTGGCGCCGTCACCGATCAAGGTGGCGCCGCGCACCGGGGCGGTGATGACCCCGTCCTCGATCAGATAGGCCTCGTTGCACTGGAAGACGAACTTGCCGTTGGTGATGTCCACCTGGCCGCCGGAGAAGTTGGCGGCGTAGAGGCCGCGCTTGGTATTGGCGATCATGTCGGCCTTGGAGTCCTTGCCGCCTTCCATGAAGGTGTTGGTCATGCGCGGCATGGGCATATGGGCGAAGGACTGACGACGGCCGTTGCCGGTGGCGGCGACGCCCAACTGACGGGCCGACAGCCGGTCGTGCATCAGGCCGACCATGATCCCGTCCTCGATCAGGACGGTGCGCGAGGTGGGCGTGCCCTCGTCGTCGACCGACAGGGAGCCGCGGCGGCCGGCGATGGAGCCGTCGTCCACCACGGTGACGCCGGGGGCGGCGACGCGCTGGCCCATCATGCCGTTGAAGACGGACGAGCCCTTGCGGTGGAAGTCGCCTTCGAAGCCGTGGCCGATGGCCTCATGCAGCAGGACGCCGGGCCAGCCGGCCCCCAGGACCACATCCATCTCGCCCGCCGGGCAGTCGATGGCGTCCAGATTGACCAGGGCCTGACGCAGGGCCTCGTCCACCTGGGCCTGCCAGCGGTCGGGCGCGACCCAGGTCTCGAACCCGGCCCGACCGCCCGCGCCGGACGAGGCGCTCTCGCGCTTGCCGTTCTGTTCGACGGTGACCGAGACGTTCAGCCGGACCAGGGGCCGCACGTCGCGCACCACCCGTTCGTCGGCGCGCAAGATCTCGATGGCGCGGCGTTCGCCGACCAGGGAGGCCGAGACCTGGACCACGCGGGGATCGCGGGCGCGGGCCCAGGCGTCGATCTCGGCCAGCAGGGCGATCTTGTCGGAGAAGGCCGGCGAGGCCAGCGGATCGACCGCGTCATACAGTTGCTGATTGGTGGCGCGCGGTCCCTCGGCGACGCGGGCGGCGTGACCTTGCTTGGCCAAGGCGGCGCTGTCGGCGGCGCGGCGCAGGGCGGCGGCCGAGATCTCGTTGGCGTGGGCATAGCCGGCGGTCTCGCCCGCCACGACCCGCAGGCCGAAACCCTCGGTGGCGTCATAGGCGGCGGATTTCAGCCGCCCGTCGTCGAACACCAGGCTCTCGCTCTCGGACCGTTCCAGGAACAGCTCGCCGTCGTCGGCGCCGGCCAGGGCCGTCTTCAGGATCGACAGGGCTTCGTCGGTATCGACGCCGGCGGCGTCGAGGATGGGCGGCGGGGAGGCGTGAACGGTCATGGCCTGTAGGTAGGGGCTGCAGGCCGTTTCGTCACCTGCCGAGGCGCGCGATCTTTCGGATCAGTCGAGCGGCTGGGGCCGGGTCACGACCGGGGCGTCGGGATCGCTGGCGCCGGGACGCGCGGCGGTCGGGGGCGGCGTGGACGGCACGACCACCAGCGGCTCGGTCTGAACCGTCGGGGCGGGCGTCGCTGCGGGCTGGGCCGCCGTCGGCGTGGGTTGGCGCGGCGCGGCGGTCGCAGGGCGAGGCTGAGCGGTCGGTGCGCTCGGCGTCGTCGTCGTGGTGCGGGCGGCTTGGGTTGGAGCGGTCTGAGTTGGCGCGGGTGTCGCCGGCGTCGGCGTTTCAGCCTGAACGACGGGGGCTGCGCCCGTCGGGACCGTCTCGGCCGGCGGCGTGGTCAGCGGCGCCTCGGGGGCCACGGCGGCGGTCGCCGCCGGGGCGGACGTGGAGGCCGGACGCGTGGCGAACCAGACGCCGCCGCCAATCACCAGCAGGGCGGCGACGCCCGCGCCGACATACAGCGGCAGGCGCGAGGGCTTGGTCGGCGCGCGGGCGAAGCTGGGGGTGACAGGGGGCGACGGCGTTGCGGCGACAGGGGCCGGCGTCTCGACGACAGGTTTGGAGGCCACGGGCGGCGCGACGACGGGTTTGGCTGCGACCGGCGCGGCTTGCGCCGGCTTCGGCGTGGGGACAGGCGCGGCCTGCGGCGTAGGCAGCGGACGCACGGTCAAGTCCGCAGCGGCCGATTGCTGGGGCTGAGGTTGGGATTGGGGAAGGGGCTGAGGCGCGGGCTGCGGCGGCGTCGCGGTCTGAGCCGGGCGGGCTGTGGGGATCAGCGATCCGCCCAGGATGCTTCCGGTTTGCGGACGCGGCGGCCGGGGCTGCACGGGCGCCCGGCTGGGGGCCGCCGCCTGACCCTTGGCGGGCGCCACGCCGGAGGCCAGGCTCTGGGTCTGGATCGAGGCTTGCTGCTGTTGCGGCGAGGGCTTGCGCGGCGGCGGATTGGGGATGCGGTCCAGCGGATTGGGCGCGACCGGCACCGGCCCGACGTGGAAGGTCGTCGCGGGCATGCGTCCCCACGTCACCGGCTTTCGAGCGAAAGGTTCGGGGCGGGCGAAGGGTTCAGGCGGGGTCTTCTGGTCGTCGGACATAGTCTTCCCAATCGCTGGCGATCTGGCCCGTTTCGTGACGGATCAGTTCTTGAGCCGATAGCCGGTCTTGAACATCCACATGACGATGGCAAGGCAGACGGCGAAGAAGCTCAGGGTGGCCGCCACGCTGATCCCGATCGCGACATCGCCCTGACCATAGAAGGCCCAGCGGAAGCCCGAGATCAGATAGACTACCGGATTGAACAGGGTCACCGTGCGCCAGCCGTCGGGCAGCATGTCGATGGAATAGAAGGCGCCGCCCAGGAAGGTCAGGGGGGTGACCACCAGCATCGGGATCATCTGCAACTGCTCGAACCCGTTGGCCCAGACCCCGATGATGAAGCCGAACAGGCTGAAGGTCACCGAGATCAGGATCAAAAAGGCCATCATCCAGAACGGATGCAGAATCTGCAGCGGTACGAAGAAGGCCGCCGTCGCCAGGATGATGAGGCCCAGCACCGCCGACTTGGTCGCCGCCGCCCCCACATAGGCCAGCACGATCTCAAGCGACGACACGGGCGCCGACAGGATTTCGTAAATCGTCCCCGTGAACTTGGGGAAGTAGATGCCGAAGCTGGCGTTGAAGATCGACTGGGTGAACAGGCTGAGCATGATCAGGCCGGGCACGATGAAGGCGCCGTAGGGCACGCCGTCCACCTCCTGCATTCGACTGCCGATGGCGCCGCCGAAGACGACGAAATAGAGGGCCGTGGTGATGACCGGCGTGACGATGCTCTGCCAGACGGTGCGCAGGGCGCGCGCCATCTCGAAGCGATAGATCGCCCAGACGCCATATCCGTTGAAGGTCATGCCGCGGCTCCGTTCTGGTGGACCAGGCTGACGAAGATGTCTTCCAGCGAGCTCTGGCGGGTGTTCAGGTCCTTGAAGCCGATGTTCAGCGCCTCAAGCCGGCGGATCAGCGACGGCACGCCGGTGTCGTCGGCGTTGGCGTCGAAACTGTATTCCAGCTCGCCCCCGTCGTTCTTCAGCGTCAGGCCCCCGTCGGACAGGTCGGCGGGCAGGGCCGTCAGCGGGTCGATCAGGTTCAGCGTCAGGGTCTTCTTGCCCAGCTTCTTCATCAGGGCCGACTTCTCCTCGACCAGGATCAGTTCGCCCTTCAAGATGACGCCGACCCGGTCGGCCATCTCCTCGGCCTCCTCGATATAGTGGGTGGTCAGGATGATGGTGACGCCGCGCTCACGCAGCTTGCGCACCATGGCCCACATGTCGCGACGCAGTTCGACGTCGACCCCGGCGGTGGGTTCGTCCAGGAACAGGATGTCCGGCTCGTGGCTCAGGGCCTTGGCGATCATCACGCGGCGCTTCATCCCGCCCGACAGGGTCATGATCTTGGCGTCGCGCTTGTCCCACAACGACAGGTCCTTCAGCACGCTTTCGATGAAGGCGGGGTTCGGCGACTTGCCGAACAGGCCCCGGCTGAAGGTGACGGTGGCCAGCACGGTCTCGAAGGCGTCGGTGGTCAGTTCCTGCGGCACTAGGCCGATCTTGGTGCGGGCGGCGCGGAAGTCTTTTTGTATGTCGTGGCCGTCGGCGACAACCGTTCCCGTCGTCGGCGTGACGATGCCGCAGACGATGGAGATCAGGGTGGTCTTGCCGGCGCCGTTCGGACCCAGCAGGGCGAAGATTTCGCCCTTTTCGATGGTCAGGTCGATGCGCTTCAGCGCCTGAAGCCCCGACTTGTAGGTCTTGGTCAGGCCGTCGATCTCGATTACGGGCATGGGCATTCCTTTCCGGCGGCGCGGCGGCGCCGGCCGGGGTGTGGCGGCAATATGGCGTGCCTTACGCCTGACTCAAGAGGGCGCCCGGCTCAAGGGCGCCAAGTCGTTGTTAACCGGATCGCCCGCACAGTGAGCGGCCTTCCCTTCGTTGGCGGGAGCTTTCGTGTCGTCCCTGTCCGCCGCCCACCGCGCCGCCCTGACGGCCGTCGTCCAGGCCTGTCCCGACAAGTCGCTGGCGACGCTGGGCGCGGCCGTCGCGGCATTGAGCGGCGACAAGGCGGACGAATTGGCGATCATCGTCAGGGACGAGGCCCGGGATCGCGCCCGTCGCGCCACCGCTTTTGGTCCCCTGCTGCCCCTTTTCCATCCCCGCGCGGACGGGGCCCCGGCCCTGACCTTTCCGCCCCAGGTTCTGGCCCGTGTATGGCGACAGGCGATCCAGGGCGAAGAGGCCTTTTTGCCGCTGCTGGACGGCGTCACCACCGACGGAGAATGGACCCTGGCCGCAGACCGGCTGTGCGCCAAGGCGGCGGCGGTGCTGCGCGATCGGCCGCGCGAGGTCTGGCCCGAGTTTCAGCGCCCGGCGGAGGGCGAGCCGCCGTCGACGCCGGCTGAGCTGGCCGGCTGTTTCGACTTGACGCCGCTGGCGCGGTCCGCCTTGCCGCGCTTGCCGGTGTGGCTGGAGCGGCCCGACGACAATCAGTTGGCGGGGCTGAGGCTTCTGATCCAAGACTGTCTGGAGATGTCGCCCGACGGCGGGCGTCGGATGATCGACATCCTGTTCGCCCATGTGGCGGATGCCGAGCGGATGTTGCGGGTGGTGACGCGCACCAGTCGCCTGGCCGACCGCGAAATCACGCTGAGCCATTCGGAGATGGGCGTCTTCGTCGAACGGATGCTGATCTCGGTCCAGGCTCGGGTGCAGAAGATCGCCGCCGTAAGGCCGTCGATGGGCGAGGCGGCCATGCTGGGCGTCGTGGACGACGTGACCTGGTGCGCGGGCGTGCTGGCCGAGATGGACATAAGCCTGCAGGTCCGGCCAGATTCCAGTTGGGGCAAGACGGCCCGGATGGCGCGGGTCCAGGTCTCGGGCCAGTTGTCGGGCCTGATGAAGTCCACCTCTGCCGCCGTCCATGCGGCCCTGCCGATGAAGCGGCGGACCATCACCGGCCGCATGACCCGTCTGTGCCCCTGGCTGGAAGCGCCCAGCGACGGCGAACCGATCGAGGCGGCGGCGGCCTTGCTGGCGGCGGTTGCGGCCCTGCGTGGCGCGGCCGTCACCTTCGGTTGCGAGGCCGACCGTTCGGCGTTGAAGATCGAACTGACGGACTATCTGTCCACCTGGGCCAACGAGGCGCTGGACAGCGTGGCGGACGGAGAGGCGGAGAATGCCGATCACGTGCTGCGTCTGGTCGGGGTGACGGCGCGGTTCCTGACGCTGATCGAGGCGCTGGAGGCGGCGCGGGCCGTGCGGCGGCGCGCGGCGTCGGCGGAAATGGCGCGCCTGGGCTGAAACGACGCCTCGCCCGGCGTTCGCGGATGGGTTAGACGGCGAGGATGATCGCCTTCTGGATGATGACGGGACTGGCGGCGGCCTTGGCCGCCCTGCTTGTGATGACAGGCGCACGGCGCGGCGCCGATCCGGCCGCAGGGGCCGAGACCCAGGCCGGCTCGCGCGAGATCGAGGAACTGGATCGGCTGAAGGCGCGCGGCCTGCTGGACGACGCGGCCTATGCCAGCGCACGAGCCGAGGCGGGGCGGCGGCTTTTGGCCATGACGACGACCGCGACCCCCGTGGCGGGGCCTAAGGATCGGTTCTGGGTGCTGGGGGGGATCGCCGTGACCGTCGCGGGCGCGCTGGGCCTCTATGTCTTCACCGGATCGCCCGGCCTGCCGGATCAGGCCTATGAGCGGCGCGTCGACGACTGGGCGGCGAACCTGGAGGGGCTGGAGCCGGCGCAACTGGCGGCGGTGACCGCGCGGGTCGTGCGCGAACGGCCGCAGGACCGGCAGGCCCTGGCCATGCTGGGCGCGGCGCGTTATGCGGCCGGCGATCCCCTGGGCGCGGCGTCGGCCTTCCGTCGTCTGATCGCCCTCGACCCCAAGGACGCCCAGGCCTGGGCGCGGCTGGGCGAGAGCCTGGTGGTCGCCAATGACGACCAGATCGGCGGCGACGCCGAGGCCGCCTTCCGTGAGGCGCTGAAACTTGACCCGGATCAGCTGGGCGCGCGCTTCTTCCTGGGCGAGGCGGCCCTGCGGCGGGGTGACGGCGCATCGGCGCGCACCCTGTGGACGCCCCTGATCGCCGCGCTCGACCCGGCCGACCCGCGTCGTCTGGACCTGGAGCGGCGACTGCCGAAGGACGGCGCGCAATGACGCGTTGGTCGCGCGCCGCGACGGCGGTATATGCCGCCGATCCGTCCTCCGAACCCGGAATGTCCGTCGCATGAGCTGGCTGCCTAAATCGCCGAAGGCGCGTCGTCGCCTGTGGGTCGTCGCCGCCGTGGCGCCGATCCTGGCGCTGGCGGTCGGCCTGTCGCTGTGGGCGATGCAGGACAGCGTGACCTTCTTCTATTCCCCGTCCGAGGCCACGGCAGACAAGGCGCCGGAGGGGCGCAACATCCGCCTGGGCGGCCTGGTCGAGGCCGGCAGCGTGCAGAAATCCGGCGACGGTGTCGTGGCGTTCGTCGTCACCGACAACGCCGCGACGACCCGCGTCGTCTATCACGGCGACCTGCCCGACCTGTTCCGCGAAGGGCAGGGGATCGTGGCGCAAGGGGCCTTCGGCGCCGACCGCACATTCCACGCCAGCCAAGTCCTGGCCAAGCACGACGAGAACTATATGCCGCGCGAGGTCTCCGAGCGGTTGAAGGAAAAGGGCGAGTGGCGGCCGGACGGCCCGGAAACGCGCTCAAGCAGGCCGCAGGCCGATAGCGCGCAGACCAGCTTATGATCGCTGAGCTTGGGGCCTTCGCCCTGGCGCTGGCTCTGGCGCTGTCGATCCTGCAGACGGGCCTGTCGGCGACCGGGCGCGCGCGACGCAGCCCCGTTCTGGCGGGCGCGGCCCAAGGCGCGGCGCTGGCGGCGGCGGGCGCGGTCGCCCTCAGTTTTGCGGCGCTGATCTACGCCTTCGTGGTCTCCGACTTCTCGGTCTCCAACGTCGCGGCCAACAGCCACACCGACAAGCCGATGCTCTACAAGGTCGCCGGCGCCTGGGGCAGCCATGAGGGATCGCTGCTGCTGTGGTGCCTGGTCCTGACCGTCTTCGGCGGAGCCCTGTCGCGCGCGCGCGGCCTGCCGTTCGGGCTCAAGGCTTCGGCCGTGGCGGTGCAGGGCGCGCTGGGCTCGCTGTTCCTGGCCTTCGCCGTCTTCACCTCCAGCCCTTTCACGCGTCTGGACCCCGCGCCGTTCCAGGGCGCGTCCCTGAATCCCCTGCTTCAAGACCCGGCATTGGCGGTGCATCCGCCGCTGCTCTACGCGGGCTATGTCGGCTTTTCCGTCTGCTTCTCCCTGGCCGTCGCGGCCCTGATCGAGGGACGGGCGCAGACCGCCTTCTGGCCGGCCTGGGGGCGCTGGGTCCGGCCGTGGGCGCTCGCCAGTTGGGCCTTCCTGACCGTCGGCATCACCCTGGGGTCGTTCTGGGCCTATTATGAGCTGGGCTGGGGCGGCTGGTGGTTCTGGGATCCGGTCGAGAACGCCTCCTTCATGCCCTGGCTTGCGGGGGCGGCCCTGTTGCACAGCGCGGTCGTGACCGAACGGCGCGGCGCGCTGGCGGGCTGGACCGTCTTCCTTGCGCTGCTGGCCTTTACCTTCTCCATGCTGGGCGCCTTCCTGGTGCGGTCTGGGGTGCTGACCTCCGTCCACGCCTTCGCCGTCGATCCCCAGCGCGGTCTGATGCTACTGGCTATTCTGGGGATCACGGCCGGCGCCGCCTTCGCCCTGTTCGCCTGGCGCGCGCCCCAGCTGAAGGGCGGCGGAATGTTCGCCCCCGTCAGCCGCGAGGGGGCCCTGGTGCTGAACAACCTGTTCCTGACGGCGGCGGCGGCGACCGTGCTGCTGGGCACCCTGTATCCCCTGATCCTGGAGGCCGCATCCGGCGCGACCATCTCGGTCGGCCCGCCCTATTTCGCCGCCACCTTCACGCCGCTGATGATGGTCGCCTTCATCATCCTGCCCGCCGGGCCGCTGCTGGCGTGGAAGCGCGGCGACCTGCCTGGCGCGATGCAGCGTCTGGCCGTCGCGGCGGGCCTGGCCATCGTCTCGGCTCTTACGGCCTATGCGCTGTGGGAACCGAAGAAGGCGCTGGCCGCCGCAGGGATCGGCCTGGGCGCCTGGCTGATCCTGGGATCGTTGGCCGAGGTGGCCGAACGCGCGCGCCTGTTCCGGGCGTCGGCGGCCGAGACCCTGCGTCGTCTGAAGGGCCTGCCGCTGGGCGCCTGGGGCATGACCTTTGCGCATCTGGGCCTGGGGGTCTTCATCCTGGGCGCGGTGGTCGAGACGGGCTTCAAGGCCGAGACGGCGCGCGCCCTGTCGCTGGGCCAGAGCGTCTCCGCCGGACCCTGGACCGTCACCCTGGACGAGGTGCGCGTGGTCGAGGGGCCGAACTATCTGGCCGAGCAGGGCCGGCTGACGGTGCGGCCGACCGATGATCGCGGCCGGGCCAGCACGGTCACGGCCGAGCGCCGCTTCTTCCCCGCCGGCGGTCAGACCACCACCGAGGTCGGGCTGGATTTCCGGGGGCTGGACGACGTCTATGTCGTGATCGGCGAGCGGGCGGGCAGTCCTGAACAGCCGGCCTGGGTCGTGCGTCTGTATTGGAACCCGTGGGCGCGACTGATTTTCCTGGGGCCGATGATCATGGCGCTGGGCGGCGTCCTGTCCCTGATGGATCGGCGGCTGCGGGTCGGCGTCGGCCCGCGACGGCGCAAGACGGCATGAAACGGCTGGCGACTCTGCTGGCCGCGCCCATCATGGCAGTGATGCTGACGGCGGCCGAGCCGCCCGCCGCGCCCGACCGGCCCCTGACCGATGCGTCCCAGGAAGCCCGCGCCCAGGCCCTGTTCAGGGACGTCCGCTGCGTCGTCTGCCAGCACGAGGCCATCGCCGACAGTCCGGCTGGAGTGGCCGGCGACATGCGCCGCCTGATCCGCGAGGAGATTGCGGCCGGAGCCTCGGACCAGGCGGTGCGCGACGACCTGGTGCGGCGCTTTGGCGACTATGTCCTGTTCACTCCGCCGGTGCGGGCAGGCACCTGGCTCTTGTGGTTCGGGCCGTTCGCCCTGGTGCTTCTGGCGATCGCCGTCCTGATGCTGCGCGCGCGCCGCCGGCCGGTCGAGGCCGCGCCCCTGACGGCCGAAGAAGAAGCGCGGCTGGACGAAGTTCTGCGAAATGAGAAGCTTCGCCGCGATCCTGACGCAACCTCGCCTCACGACGGGCGCTAGTCGAGATCAACGATCGGCGGCTGGGATTGGCATAAGCGCCGTCCGGCCTATATCAATCGCGAAACCGGCGCCCGCATGGCGCTGGACAGAGGATCGCAAGGACCACGATGCTGAAGCGCAAGGAGTTCATTCTCGGGGCCGCAGCCGGCCTGACCCTGGCGGCGGCGGCGACTGCCGGCGGCGTCATCAACTGGCCCGGCGCGCATGCGGAGCCGCAGGCGGTCAACCGCATCACCCCGGTCCCGGCCAACGGCGACAGCTTCACGCCCCCGCCGGGCGCGCCCAGCAGTTTCGCGACCATCTTCGATCAGGTCTCGCCGGCCGTCGTGCAGATCGACGTGACGGTCAAGGTCGACCAGCCCCAGGGCGGCGCCTTCACCATCCCCGGCCTGCCGTTCCAGTTCGTGCCGCCGCAGGGCCGTGGCGGTCAGGGTGGTGACGAGCCGCAGACGACCCAGGGCGCCGGCTCGGGCTTCTTCATCTCGCAGGACGGCTTCATCGTCACCAACAATCACGTCGTCGCCGACGCGACCGAGATCAAGGTCAAGATGTCGGACGGCCGCGAACTGCCGGCCCGCCTGATCGGCCGCGACGAAGCCACTGACCTCGCCGTGATCAAGGTCGAGGGCAATGATTTCAAATACGTCAGCTTCGAAGAGACGGCCGAGCCTCGCGTCGGCGATTGGGTCATCGCCATTGGCAATCCGTTCGGCCTAGGCGGCACAGCCACGGCCGGCATAGTCTCGGCCAAGGCGCGCGACATCGGCGGCGCCGAAAGCCCCTATACGGACTTCCTTCAGATCGATGCCGCCATCAACCGGGGCAACTCGGGCGGCCCGACCTTTGACATCCACGGTCGCGTCATCGGGGTTAACTCCGTCATTTTGTCCCCCACCGGCGGATCGGTCGGCATCGGATTTGCCATTCCCGCCGAGGTCGCCAAGCGCATCACATCGCAACTCATGCGGGGCGAAACTATCGAGCGCGGCTATCTTGGCGTCCAGATTCAGACCGTCACACCGGACTTGGTCGGCGCATTAGGTCTGACCCAAGGTCAAAAGGGAGCCTACGTTGGTGATGTGACGCCTGGCGGCCCTGCAGCACGCGCGGGCATGCAGATTGGCGACATCGTGACTGCTGTGGATGGTCAAGTGGTGACCAACAACACTGAACTTACCCGGCGCGTAGGGGCGGCGAAGGTTGGCGACAATCTGCGTCTGGACATCCTGCGAGACGGTCGCCGCCAGACTGTAAATGTTCGCGCAGCCCGTCGTCCGGCAGAAGCTGAGCTTCAAGTTGGTTCTCAAGATGGCGACGAGTCGCCGTCAACGCCTAACTCGCCTTCCGGCGCTGTGGTCGAAGGCATGCGGGTTGTCCCGATGTCCGATGCCCTTCGCCAACGCTACTCCGTGCCGGCCGACATCAACGGCGTGGTCGTAACGGATGTGGCTCGCGGTTCGAAGGCAGCGGGGCTTGGAATGCCGGCAGGCGTGGTCATCCTGCGCGCCAACAACCGAGCGGTGACTACGCCGGCAGAACTGGAAGCTGCGGTCGCTGCGGCCAAAGCCGCCAATCGTCCAGGTATTCTGCTGCTGCTGCGCGCACCAGACGGCAACCGGTCGATCGTGCTGCCGCTGTCCAGCGGCGAATGATCGGCATTCTGACCAAGCCTTAACTCACTCTATCGCCGCCGATGCGCTACCATCGGCGGCGATTTTGATTCCGGGAGGGGTTTGATGCGGATTCTAGTGGTCGAGGATGACGCCGAGGCGGCGACCGCCATGGTGCGGGGCCTGTCCGAAGCCGGACATGAGGTGACCCATGCCGTGGACGGCGCCTTTGGGCTGCTGGAGTCGCAAAAGGGCGGCTACGACGTTTATGTGGTGGACCGGATGATGCCGCGCCTGGACGGCGTCGGCATGGTCGAGACGGTGCGCAAGGGCGGCGATCAGACGCCGGTCCTGTTCCTGTCGGCCCTGGGCGAGGTCGAGGACCGGGTCACGGGCCTGAAAGCGGGCGCCGACGACTATCTGGTCAAGCCCTACGCCTTCGCCGAACTGATCGCGCGGGTCGAGGCCCTGGCGCGCCGTCGCGAGACCGGCGGCGTCCAGACCGTGCTGAAGGTCGGCGACTTGGAAATGAACCTGATCGCCCGCACGGTTCATCGCGGAACCGCCGAGATCGATCTTCAGCCGCGCGAGTTCCAGCTGCTGGAGTTCCTGATGCGCCACGCCGGCCAGTCGGTGACCCGCACCATGCTGTTGGAGAAGGTCTGGGAATATCATTTCGACCCCCAGACCAACGTCATCGACGTCCACATCAGCCGCCTGCGCTCCAAGATCGACAAGGGTTTCGACCGGGCGATGCTGCAGACCGTGCGCGGGGCGGGATATCGGTTGGAGGCGTAGGGCGCAGGAAGTTCTCCCTCCCCCTCGGGGGAGGGTGGCCGCGTAGCGGCCGGGTGGGGAGGGCAAGGCGACATGGCGATCATCGCTAGAGCCCGCGCGATGCGAAAGGCGCTCACCCCGTCGGAAGCTCGCCTCTGGGTCGCCTTGCGCGAACTCAGAACGCAGGGTTTGCATTTTCGCCGACAGGCTCCCTTGCGGGGCTACTACCTAGATTTCTTTTGTTGGGCCCGAGGAGTGATCGTGGAAGTGGACGGCGGGTCTCATCTCTACGAAGACCGCGCCCGGCAAGATCGCGTGCGTGACGCGGTCTTTGCCAGAGAGGGGCTGATCACCTTGCGCTATGACAATCTCATGGTCCGGGATCAGTTAGCCCAGGTCATTGAAGATGTGCGTGGGCGTTGCCTTGCCCGCCCCACCCGGTCACCGCTGCGCGGCGACCACCCTCCCCCGCAGGGGGAGGGAGAAGATTTCTCCTAACCCATGCGCCTTCCTTCCCTCCTTCGCCGCACGCCCTTTCGTCTGACGCTGCTGTTCCTGGCGCTGTTCGTGGCGGCGGCGGGGGCGATCCTGGCCTATGTCTATTTCGCCTCGGCGTCGGAGGCTCAGGGGCGGGCCAAGGCGGATGTGGAGATCGAGCTGGGCGCCCTGACGGCGATCCACGGCACGCGCGGCATCGACGCCCTGAACCAGGCGCTGGTCGAGCGGTCGATCCGGGGCGGGCCGTATCTGTATCTGCTGACCGACGCAGCCGGAAAGACGATCACCGGAAACATCACCGAATCGCCCATCGACATCGACCTCAGCCTGCCGGCCGGCGCCAGCGACTGGGAGAGCTTCCGCCTGACCGACACGGATGCGCAAGGCAAGGTCCAGCGTCGGCGCTCCATCGGGGTGATCACCACCCTGTCGGGGGGCGAGCATCTGTTCGTTGGGCAGGACATCGGCGACATCGAGGAGTATCTGGCCCGCCTGACCCAGGCCCTTTGGGGCGCCATGGCGCTGGTGATGCTGCTGGGCCTGGCGGGCGGTCTCTACATCAGCCGGCGGGTGGAGAAGTCGATGGCCGGGCTGAACCAGGTCGTGCAGGCGGTGCAGGAGGGCGACCTCAAGGTCCGCGCCCCCGTCCGCAACACCGGCGACGAACTGGACGAGTTGGGCCAGGGGCTGAACACCATGCTGGATCGGCTTGAGGCGTCCATGTCCTCGATCCGCCACGCCGGCGACGCCATCGCCCATGATCTGCGCTCGCCGCTGACGCGAATGCGGGCCAAGCTGGAGGTGGCCCTGATCGACGCCGAGGCGGGCAAGATCGACGGGGTGGAGGCCCTGGGCATCGCCCTGGACGAGGCCGACCACCTGCTGAAGACCTTCAACACCGTCCTGGCCATCGCGCGTCTGCAAGCTGGTGGCGCGCCGGACCCCAGGCTGATGGACGCCGCCGACCTCGCCGCCGACATGGCCGAACTGTACGAGCCGGCGGCCGAGGACAAGGCGATCGACTTCTCGTCCGAGGTCGAGCGCGGCCTGATGATCGAGGGCAACCAGCCGTTCCTGGCCCAGGCCCTGGCCAATCTGATCGACAACGCCATCAAATATACGCCGGCCGGCGGGGCGGTGAAGCTGCGCGCGCGGCGGCGGTCGTCGGGCGAGATCGAATATTCCGTCACCGACACCGGACCGGGCGTGCCGGAGGAGGATCGCGAACGGGTGGTCCAGCGGTTCGTCCGCCTGGACAACAGCCGCACAGAGCCCGGCTCGGGCCTGGGCCTGTCGCTGGTGACAGCGGTGGCCGAGGCGCACGGCGGCCGGGTAGTGCTGGACGAGGGGCCGGGCGCCTATGGCGATTTCGGGCCGGGGCTGAGGGTGGCGTTGGTGCTGCCGCCTGCTTCAGTTTCAGCCTGAACCCTTCATTTCCGCTCATCCCCGCGAAAGCGGGGACCTAGTTCTTTGGGCGCTCGGGCTTGTGGCTGTGTCTTGGATCGTGGTCCAACGGCTGTGCCGATCGAAGGCACTGGGTCCCCGCTTTCGCGGGGATGAGCGGAAGATTTGAATGGCCGAGTCCAAGTCCCAGCCCCTGTTTCAATCCCTCCGCCCCGCCGGTCCTGTGGCCAGCGCCGTCGCCGCCGACCGCCTGCTGGAAAGCCTGATCGAGGCCGCCGACGCCGACGGCTGGCGCGCTGCCCTGGACGCCGCCTGGCCCGCTCTGGCCCCGGTCGCCGGCGCCTCTCACTATCTCGCCGGCCTGATGCGCCGCCGACCGGCCCATCTGCGACGCCTGCTGGAACAGGATCCCGCCGCCAGCCTCGCGGGAATCATCCGCGACACCGATGCGCTGGACGCCGAGCCGGATGAGGTCCGCGCCCCGCTGCGGGTGCTGAAGGCCGACCTGCATCTGCTGACCGCCCTGGCCGATCTGGGCGGCGTCTGGGATCTGGATCAGGTCACCGACGCCCTGTCGAGGTTCGCCGACGCCTCGTGCCGCGCCGCCCTGCGCGCCGTCGCCGCCGAACAGAGGGCGCGCGGCCGGCTGGTGTCGCCGCCCGGTGATCCGCGCGGGCCGATCCCCGGTCTGTTCGGCCTGGCCATGGGCAAGCACGGCGCCAATGAGCTGAACTATTCCTCCGACATCGACATCTCCCTCTTCTTCGAGCCGCGCCTGATGGTCCTGGCCCTGCGCGAGGGCGAGGAGATGCAGGATTTCGCCAATCGCGTCGGCAAGGGGATCGCCACCCTGCTGACCGAACGGACCGCCGACGGCTATGTCTTTCGCGTCGATCTGCGGCTGCGGCCCGACCCCTCCTCGACCCCGCCGGTGGTCGTGGGACCGATGGCCCTGGCCTATTACGAGAGCGTCGGCCAGAACTGGGAGCGGGCGGCCTTCATCAAGGCGCGGCCGGTGCTGGGCGACATGCGGGCGGCGGGCCGGTTCCTGAAGGCCATGATCCCCTTCATCTGGCGGCGCAGCCTGGATTACGCCGCCGTGCTCGACATCCAGTCGATCAAGAAACAGATCCACGTCCACAAGACGGGCGAGGGGCTGCACGCCGCCGGGGCCAATCTGAAGCTGGGACGCGGCGGCATCCGCGAGATCGAATTCTACGCCCAGACCCAGCAACTGATCCTGGGCGGGCGCGATCCGGGCTTGCGCAAACAGCGCACGCTTGAGGCGCTGAAGGCGCTGGCCGACGCCGACCACATCCCCCAGGCGGTCTGCGAGGAACTGTCGGCCGCCTATGTCGAACTGCGCGGGCTGGAGCACCGGGTGCAGATGCTGGACGACGAGCAGACCCACCGCCTGCCCGAGGACCGCGAACGCCGCGCCGCCGTCGCCGCGCTGGCCGGTTCCGGCGATCTGGCGGCCTTCGATGCCCATGTCGAGGCCCTGCTGGTCCGGGTCAACACCCGCTACGGCGAGCTGTTCGAGGGCGGCGAGGATCTGGATTCCAGCTATGGCAGCCTGGTCTTCACCGGGGTCGAAAACGACCCCGAGACCCTGGAGACCCTGCGTCGCATGGGCTTTTCCGAGGCGCCCTCCGTCGCCGACACCATCCGCAGCTGGCACCACGGCCGCATCCCCGCGACGCGGACGGCGCGGGGGCGTGAACTGTTCACCCGCCTGGCCCCGCGCCTGCTTGAGGCTCTGGCCCGCTCCGGCGCGCCGGACGACGCGTTTCGGCGTTTCGCCACCTTCTTCTCGGGCCTGGCGGCGGGGGTCCAGGTCCAGGCCCTGTTCCTGAATCAGCCCAAGCTGTTCGAGATGGTGCTGGGCGTCATGGCCTTTGCGCCGCGCCTGGCCCGGACCCTGGGGCGGCAACCGGCGGCTCTGGACGGGGTGCTGGACGCCCGCTTCCTGGCCGACCTGTCCGCCGAGACCGGCCTGACAGAGCAGATCTTGCGCGAAGCCGGCGAGACCGAGGATTTCGAAGGCGCCATGAACGCCGTGCGCCGCCTGCACCGCGAACAGATGTTCCGCATCGGCATCCACGCCATGACCGGACGCGCGGGGCCGGAGGCGGCGGGTCGCGCCTATGCCGCCCTGGCGGACGCCGCCATGCTGACCCTGTCGCCGGCGGCCTTGGCCGAGACGGAACGGCTGGGCGGCGCCTTGCCCGGCGCGGTGGCGGTGGTGGCCCTGGGCAAGGCCGGCTCGCGCGAGATGACGGCCGGGTCCGACCTGGACCTGATGACCCTGTACGAGGCGCCGCCGGACGCCGTGTCCGCGATCAAGGGCTGGACCGCCGATGTCTTCTACGCCCGCTTCACCCAGCGGCTGATCGCGGCCCTGTCGGCGCATACGGCCGAGGGCGGGCTGTATGAGGTCGATATGCGGCTGCGACCCACCGGCTCCAAGGGGCCGGTCTCGGTGCGGCTGAAGGCCTTCGACGCCTATTACGCCCGCGAGGCCGAGACCTGGGAGTTCATGGTCCTGACCCGCGCCCGCGTGGTCTGGGCCAGCGATGCCAAGTTCGGCGCCCAGGTCTCGGCCGCCATCGAGGCCGCGCTGCGACGTCCGCGCCCCGGCGTCGATATCGCCGCCGATGTCAGGAAGATGCGTGCGTTGATGGATCGCGAGCGGCGCCCCCACGGCTTCTGGGATATGAAACTGTCTCCGGGCGGACAGGTGGACGCCGAGTTCGCGGCCCAGTTCCGTCAGCTGCAGGCCGCCGCCATCGGCGAACCGCTGACCCTATCGACGCTGGAGGCCCTGCACGACGACCCGGTCCTGGCCGAGGCCTGGCGGGTGCAGCAGCGGCTGGCCCACCTGCTGGCCGCCGCCTTCGAGGGGCGGGTCGATCCGGAGGCCGAGCCGTCCGTCTTCCAGCTGCGTCTGGCCGAGGCGGCGGGGGCTCAGGACTTCGAGGCCCTGAAGACAGAATTGACCGATCTGCGGGCGCGGGCGCGCAAGGCGTTCGAAAGGGCGGTGCCGGCCAGACTCGAAAAAGAGGGTCGCGACGGAGATTCGGAGACGCCGCGTTCAATCTCCTGACAGGGCAATGTCAAAGGGTCGCGCCATGCGGTCCATGGAGATGATCGAGATGAGAAAGACCTTTCTGACCGGCCTGAGCGTCATCGCGCTGGCCGCCGTCGCCGGCGTGGCGACCGCACAGGTTCCCCCCGCTGGCGCACCCGCTCCGTATCAGGCGCGCGGGGAAGCGAACCGCCAGATGACGCGCGCCGAGTACGTCGATACGCGCGTGGCTCGCCTGACCGCGCTGGATGCGAACCGTGACGGCACGGTCAGCGTCGAGGAACGTCAGGCCGGCATGCAGGCCCGCCAGGCCGAACGCGCCGACGCCCGCTTCGCCAAGCTGGACGCCAACGGCGACGGCTCCATCAGCCGCGCCGAGTTCGACGCCGGCCATGCTGCGCGCCCTGATCGCGGCCCGCGCGCCGAACGCGCCGGCAATCGTGAGGGTCATCGCGGCGGCCCGCGTCACGCCATGCGCGGTCCCGGTCGTCCGGGCGCCGAAGGGCGTGCCCCCGGCCGCGAACGCGGTCCGGTGGTGATCTCCGACGTCGCCGCCAAGCTGGGCGAACGCTTCGACAAGATCGACGGCAACCGCGACGGCGTGATCTCGGCCGACGAGCGCCGCACGGCCATGACCGCCCATCGTGCGGAGCGTCAGGCCCAGCGTGCGGAACGCCGCGCAGCCCGTCCGGCGCAACAACCGGCTTCCCCCGCCCCGGCTTCGGAGTAAGAACGGTGTCGGGGTCGGCCGTCATGAGCGAACCGGTCCCTTTCGTCAGCAGCGAAAGAGGCAGGTTTGGTCGCGATCGTCGATCCCGACGAGGATCTGGTGCGCCGGGTGGGTCAGGGCGACCCGGCGGCGGCGCAGACGCTCGTCTCGCGCAAGCTGCCGCGCATCCTGGCCCTGGCCCAGCGGATGCTGGGCGACGCGGCCGAGGCCGAGGACGTGGCCCAGGAAGCCATGCTCAAGGCCTGGCGTCAGGCCCCGAAATGGGCGCCCGGCAAGGCCAGGTTCGACACCTGGCTGCACCGGGTGGCGCTGAACCTCTGCTACGACCGGCTGAGACGACGGCGCGAAATCCCGACGGATGCGCCGCCGGATCGCCCCGACGAGGGCCCGGCGCCGGATCGGGGGCTGCTGGCGGCCGAGACAGGCGTGCGGGTCGATGCGGCGCTGAAACGGCTGCCGGACCGTCAGCGCGAGGCCATCGTCCTGTGCCATTATCAGGAGCTGTCCAATATCGAGGCGGCCGCCCTGATGGAGATCAGCGTCGAGGCGCTGGAGAGTTTGTTGTCGCGCGGTCGTCGCGCATTGCGTCAGGCCCTTTCGGACATGGCTCCGGCCGGGTCGCCGAGGGCGGGTAGAGGAGACGGACGATGAAGGCGGAACGGTTGCACGAACTGGCGGACGCTTACGGCGCCGACCTGCGTCGGTGGCCCGCGTCCGAGCGCGCCTTCGCCGAAAGCCTGCTGGCGGCCGATCCGTCGCTGAAGGCGGTGCTGAACGAGGCGGCGACGCTGGACGCCCTGCTGAACGCCGCGCCGGCGCCGGCTCCGTCCGCCGCCCTGACCGCGCGCATTCTGGCCGCTGCGCCCAAGCCTAAGGCGCGTGGCCGGCTGGGGCGGGGGGTCTGGTATCTGGGGGCTGGATGGGCCGCCGCCGCCTGCGCGGGCGTGGTCGCCGGGGTCGGCCTGACCACCCATCTGACCGCTGACGCGCGGGCCGATGCGGTGCTCTATCAATCCTCGCTGACCGGCGTGGACGACACCGAGGTTCTGGGATGACGTCGAAGACCCTGAAGATCGCCCTGGCTGTGTCGGTGGCGCTGAACGTGTTCGCCGTCGCGGGCGCCGTCACCTATGTGGTCAATCGCGACAGGATCGAACGCAAGATCGAGGATCAGAGGCGTCCCGGTCGCGAAGGTCCGCTGGCCGAGGTGCTGGCCGATCTGGACCCCGCCGTTCAAGACCGCGTGCGCACCGCTCTACGAGAATCGGCGCTGGCGGCGCGGCCTGATTTCGAGGCGGCTCGGGCGGCGCGGCGTGAGGCCATCGACGTGGCCGGTCAACCGACGCTGGACGCGGCCCGCGTTCAGAGCCTGCTGGACCAATCCCGGGCTGCGGAGATGCGCGGCCGCACGCGGCTGGAAAACGGGGCGGTCGCCGTGCTGGGCACGCTGACGCCTGACGAACGCAAGGCCCTGACGCCGATCCTGCAACGCAAGGGCGACGCCCGCCGCGCCATCGTGCACGGCGAACGAAACGATCGTCAGCGGGACCAAAGTCCGTCCCGCTGACGGCCTGACAGATCAGCCTTTCTTGGACGCCCGGAACGCCGCCACGGCGTCCACCGTTGCGCGGACCTTGGCCTCGATGGCGGCCCAGTCGCCTGACTTGACGGCTTCGTCGGTCACCAGTTTCGAACCCATGCCCGCCGCCACGATGCCGGCGCCGAACCATTTGGCGATGGAGGCCTCGTCGGGATCGACGCCGCCTGTCGGCATGATCTTGACCCAGGGCATCGGTCCCTTGACCGCCTTGACGAAGTCCGGGCCGCCGACCGACGAACCGGGGAACAGTTTGACGATGTCGCAGCCCAGCTCGTGCGCCTCGCCGATGTCGGTCACCGAGCCGCAGCCGGGGAAATAGGCGACCATGCGACGGTTGCAGACCTTGGCCACGTCGGGGATCAGGCAGGGGCTGACCACGAAGCGCGCACCCCGGTTCAGATAAAGCGACGCCGTGCCTGCATCGACGACCGAACCGATGCCCAGGACGACGTCCGGGTCGGTCCTGATCAGTTCGCGATTGATCTCGCCGAACAGGTCGCAGGCGAAGTCGCCGCGATTGGTGAACTCGACCACCGGAGCCCCGCCGCGCGCGCAGGCGCGAATGACGTTCAAGCTGACCTCGGCGTCGGGGTGGTAGAAGACCGGGCACACGCCCTGGGTCTGAAGCGCCTGAAGCACGCTGACGCGATCATGAGCCATGGACGATTTCCTCTGCGATAGGTTTCGCGTCCGACCTCCGATGTCGCGGTCGCAAGGTCAAGTCAAACCGCGTTAGCGACCGTGCGCCAGATCGGCCAAACGACGGATGAGTGCGCTGTTCGCATCGAACAGCGGGTCCAGCACCGTGAAATGGTTCAGGCCCGGCAAGGCCTCGAACCGCGTCTCGGCGCCTTGAACGGCCCATCGCGCGGCCATGGCCTCGCTTTGGTGTCGGAAGGCGTCGCTCTCGGCCCCGCCGACGATGCAGTCCAGGACGCCGCCGGCGGGCGCGGCCCAGTGGATCGGCGAGAGGGCGCGCGCCTCGGCGGGGGTCAGGTCCAGGGCGGCGTTCAGCGAGGTCGGGATCAGCGGCTCCAGGTCGAACACGCCCGAGATGGAGACGGCGGCCGAGGCGCGACCGTCCGCCAGCAGGCAGGCCGCCATATGCCCGCCCGCCGAATGGCCGCTGACGACCGGATGGGCGCCGGTGCGGTCATGGATCAGATCGACGGCGGCGCGCATCTGATCGACGATCCGGCCCAGCCGCACAGCCGGGGCCAGGTCATAGGTCGGGATGGCGACGCTGACGCCGTGGGCCAGCAGGGGCGGGGCGACGAAGCTGAACCAGCCGGCGTCCAGCGCCTGCCAATATCCGCCGTGGATGAAGACCACGACAGGCGCACCTTTCCCTGCGTCGAACCAGTCGATCCGCTCGCGCTCGCCGGGGCCGTATTGCAGGATTTCGGGCGGATGGGCTGCCCGCGCGGCCTCCGATCCCGCCTTCCAGCGCGCCATGACGGCGGGGTGGTCGGGGACCAGGGCGCGGTTGTTGTATTGCGCCTCCAGCACGGCGTCTGTGTCTTGCGGCTTACCCGGCACGTCGTCATCCGCTAGGAACGCCCTCGAACCAGAGGACTGATCCGCCATGATGACCGCCATCTTCGTCTTCATCAAATGCGAGCTGGGCTACGCCAACGAGGTGGCGGCCGACATCGTGGACAATGTCGAGAACGTCTCGGAGGTCTATTCGACCTCGGGCCAGCACGACCTGCTGGCCAAGTTCAATCTGCCGCGCGACGCCGACATCGGGACCTTCGTGACCAAACAGGTCCAGACGCGGCCCCACGTGCGCGACACCTTCACCGTCATCACCTTCTCGCCCTTCTTGCCGAAACAGGCTTAGGACTTCCGGGCGTCCGCCTTGCGCTTGACCTCGTCCTTGCGCTCTTCCGCCTCGTCGTCGTCGCCGACCTTCTCCTCGACTGTGGCCGAGAAACGCTGGAAGGCGCCCAGGCCCACCAGCACCAGGACGGCGGCGATCAGCAGAGCGGAGGGATAGAGCAGGAGGGCCACGTCCTCGCGCGCCGTCTTGAACACCACCACCAGCGCCTCCAGGAATAGGGCGATGACGATGGTGGACAGGAACTTCGTCAGGCTGCGCCGGGCCTCGGCCGCACTGCGCCGCTCGTTGCCGCGCCGCACCTCGTCCTCGAAGATGTATTTGGCCACGTCGAAGACGGCGATGGCGACGATGACATAGCCCAGCATGTCCAGCACGGCGTCGGCGCCGGACTGATCCGGGCGTCCGATCCCTTCCACCGCATCCTTCACGCCAAACCCGATCAGGGCCATAGCCGAAAGCAGCAGCAGAAGACTGGCGAAGCCGAAGACGGCGCGGGTCAGATAGGTCATGGCGGTGCAGCTCCCTGGCGGCTGTCAACGCGCGAACGGCCAAGCTGTTGCCTCGCCGCAAAAGGGTGACGCTGGTCCAACGGACGGCTAAACCGGCGCCATAGGGAGACACGACATGACGCGATCCAACGCGCCCGCCTATCAGACCGGCTTCGGCAATCATTTCGCGACCGAGGCCGCGCCTGGCGCCCTGCCGGTGGGCCAGAACTCGCCGCAGAAGACGCCGATGGGCCTGTACGCCGAACAGCTGTCCGGCACGGCCTTCACAGCCCCGCGCGCCGAGAACCGGCGCAGCTGGCTGTACCGTCTGCGCCCCTCGGCCCAGCACGGGCCGTATACGGCCTTCGATCAGGGGATGGTGCGATCCGGTCCGTTCGACGAGACGCCGTCAAACCCCAACCGTATGCGCTGGGACCCGCTGCCGATGCCGCAGGCGCCTACCGACTGGGTCGAGGGACTAACGACCTATGGCGGCAATGGCGAGCCGGATGCTGGGGTTGGGGCGGGCATCCACCTCTATGTCGCCAACCGTTCGATGACCGACCGGGTCTTCTACGATGCCGACGGCGAGCTGCTGATCGTGCCGCAAGAAGGCGCGCATCGGTTCGTCACCGAGATGGGGGTGATCGAGGCCGAACCCGGCCATGTGGTCCTGATCCCGCGCGGCGTCCGCTTCCGCGTCGAAATCGACGGCCCCGTTCGCGGCTATGTCTGTGAAAACTACGGCAGTCCGTTCCGCCTGCCGGACCTCGGCCCCATCGGCTCGAACGGCCTGGCCAACCCGCGCGACTTCGAAACCCCCGTCGCGGCGTTCGAGGACGTCGATCGCCCTACCCAGTGCGTTCAGAAATACGGCGGCCGCCTGTGGGCCACGACCTTCGACCACAGCCCGCTGGATGTGGTGGCCTGGCACGGCAATCTGGCCCCCTGTCGCTATGACACGGCGCGGTTCAACACGATCAACACCGTCAGCTACGACCACCCGGACCCGTCGATCTTCACCGTCCTGACCAGCCCGTCCGAGACGCCGGGCACGGCCAATATCGACTTCGTCATCTTCCCGCCGCGCTGGATGGTGGCCGAGCATACGTTCCGGCCGCCGTGGTTCCACCGCAACGTCATGAGCGAATTCATGGGGCTGGTGACCGGCGCCTATGACGCCAAGGCCGGAGGCTTCGCACCGGGCGGCGCGTCCCTGCACAACCGGATGAGCGGCCATGGTCCCGACCAGGCCAGCTACGACGGCGCGGTCAAGGCGGAGTTGAAGCCGCACAAGATCGAAAACACCCTGGCCTTCATGTTCGAGACGCGCATGCCGATCCGCGTCACGAAATGGGCGTCCGAATCACCGCAGATGCAGCTCGACTACGACGACGTCTGGTCAGGTTTCACCAAAGGACAGATCTCATGATCCGCGTTTCCCTCATCGCCGCCGTCGCCCTACTGGCCGCCGCCTGCTCGCCTCAGACCACGACGAGCGCCGGCTCCGACGCCCCGATGCAGAGCGCCGACGCCTCGGCCTGCGCCACGCGCGGCGGCACGATGAAACAGGTCGGACGGATGCAGTCCTGGCAGTGCGTGATCTCTTACGCCGACGCCGGCAAGCGCTGCACCGACGGCGACCAGTGCCAGGGCGACTGCCGCGTCGAAGGCAACACCGGCGTCGCGCCGGGCGCGGCGACGACTGGCGTCTGTCAGGCCACCAGCGACCGCTTCGGCTGCAACACCCCGGTCGAAGACGGCAAGGCCGGTCCGACCCTCTGCATCGACTGACCCATCACGCACGAAAAAGCCCCCGTCGCGAACGACGGGGGCTGATCCATCCGTAAACGGATTTACTGTATCGCCAAATCTTACTGGGTCGATGGCGTGTTGTTGGTGGTCATGCCGCCGTCGGCGTTGCCAGCTTGCTGCTCGACCATGTCGGCCTTGCGGTCGGCGTTCTTCTCGACCTGATCGGCCTGAGCGTTCAGAGCCGTTTCCTGGGCCTCGTTCGAGGTCGCAGCGGCCTGGGCTTCCAGTTGGTCGGCGCGGGCTTCACCCGTCGCTTCGATGGCGTCGGCCTGCTTTTCAGCGGCCTTGTCGGCGGCGCTTTCACCGCAGGCGGCGACGCCGGCGAGCATGAAGACCGAAGCGGCGGCGATGGCGAACTTTTTCATTTGAGTTTCCTCTCCTAGGTGGAAACTCGAAAACGCCACGGCGCCGGTTCGGTTCACGCTGCCGTGAGATTTTCGTGATCGCCCAAGTTTTTCAGTCTTCGGATTGGGCGAAGGCGACGCGCGCCGCACCCAGCAGGGCGGCGTGTTTGTGCATGATCACCTTGGTCGGAATATCGGCCATATAGTCCTTGAACCGGCCCTTGCGCTCGAACCGCTGGCGGAAGGGGCTGGCCTTGATGAAGGGCAGGATGCGCGGGACGATGCCGCCGGCGATATAGACGCCGCCACGCGCCCCGGTGGTCAGGGCGATGTCGCCGGCCACGGCGCCCAGGATGGCGCAGAAGCGGGCCAGTGTGGCGCCGCACGGGCTGTTGGGATCCTTCATCGCCGTCTCGGTGATCTGGGCCGGATCGTCGATATGGGTCTCGCGACCGTCGATCTCGGCCAAGGCCCTGTGCATGTTCAACAGGCCGGGGCCGCAGATCAGGCGTTCGATGGAGACCCGATCATAGCGGCGGCGCAGGATGCGCAGGATCTCGTCCTCGACGGGATCGCCGGGGGGGAAGCAGGCGTGGCCGCCCTCGGACGGCATGGCCATTTCCTTGCCGTGGGCGTCGCGCACCAGGGCGGCGACGCCGAAGCCGGTGCCGGGCCCCAACACGGCCACCGTCGAATGCGGATCGCCGTCCACCGGTCCGCCCAAACTTTCCAGCTGGTCTTCCGGCACGATGGGCGCGCCCCAGGCTAGGGCCTCGAAGTCGTTGATCAGCTTGACCGGCTTCAGGCCCAGGGTCTGAAGCTCGGTCTCGGACACCGCCCAGGGCGAGTTGGTCAGGTCGATGGCGCCGTCGGTGACCGGGCCGGCGACGGCGATGACGCCGCCCGTCGGCTTGACGTCGCAGCCGTCCACGAATGCGGCGACGCCCTCCAGGAAGGTCGGATAGGTCTCGGCGGGAAAGCTCTCGTGGTGATCCAGCACGGGCTTGCCGTCGATCATCCGGGCCACGGCGAAGCGGGCGTTGGTGCCGCCGACATCGCCGACGAGGAGGGTCTTGTCATTCATTTCAGGCGTTTCCTGCGCGCGGTTCGGTGGATCAGGCGTCCACGGTCCGGTCGACGAAGTTGGGGTTGGGCGGCGTGTCGTCATGACCGCGAGAGCCGGTCGGCACGGCGAAACAGACGGTCGCCCCCTGTTCGGCCGTGGTGACCACATGGCGGAAGGCGCCGAACAGTTCGCGGCCATAGCCCCAGGAAGAGCCCTCGGCGTTGGCGGCGGATCGGGCGGCGAGGGGACGGGCGGTCAGGTCGGCGATCCCGACGGTGGTCAGGACTCCGGCCTCGGCGTCCAAGCGGATGATGTCGCCGTCCTGCACATGGGCCAACGGGCCGCCGGCGAGGGCTTCGGGCGACATGTGAATGGCGGCGGGGGTCTTGCCGCTGGCGCCCGACATGCGGCCGTCGGTGACGAAGGCGACTTTGAACCCCTTGTCCTGGATGATCGACAGGGCGGGAGACAGGCTGTGCAATTCGGGCATGCCGTTGGCCTTGGGCCCCTGGAAGCGCAGGACCACCACGACGTCGCGGTAAAGCTTGCCGTCCTTGAAGGCTTGCAGCGCGTCTTCCTGGGTCTCGAAGACGGCGGCGGGGGCCTCGACGATGCGGTTCTCGGGCTTGACCGCCGAGATCTTGATGACCGCGCGGCCCAAGTCGCCCTGGACCAGGCGCAGACCGCCCTCCTTGTCGAAGGGGTTTGAGGCGGGGCGCAGGATGTCGAGATCGAGGCTTTCCTTGACCCCGTCGCGCCAGACCAACTGGCCGTCCACCATCGACGGTTCCTGGAAATAGGCCTCGATGCCCTGACCCATGATGGTGGTGACATCCGAGTGGATATGCCCGGCCTGCGCCAGTTCGCGAGCCACGAAGGCGACGCCGCCGGCGGCCTGGAAGGCGTTCACATCGGCCGAGCCATTGGGATAGACGCGGGCCAGAAGCGGGGTGACCGACGACAGTTCGTCCATGTCGGTCCAGTCGATCAGCACACCCGCCGCCCGCGCCATGGCGACCAGGTGGATGGCGTGGTTGGTCGAACCGCCGGTGGCCAGAAGCGCCACGATCATGTTGACGATGGATTTTTCGCTGATGACATCAGCCATGCGGCATTCGCCGCTGCGGGCCAGTTCGACCGCGCGCTTGGCCGCCGCCGCCGTCAGGGCGTCGCGCAGGCCGGTGTCGGGATGGACGAAGGCGGTGGACGGCATGTGCAGTCCGCCCAGCTCCATCATCATCTGGTTGGAATTGGCCGTGCCATAGAAGGTGCAGGTGCCGGGCGAATGATAGCTGCCGATCTCGCTTTCCAGCAGGGTGTGGCGGTCCACCTTGTTCTGCGCATATTCGGCGCGGACGCGGGCCTTCTCCGCGTTCGGAATGCCCGAAGGCATGGGGCCGGCGGGGGCGAAGACGACGGGCAGATGGCCGAAGGCCAGGGCCCCCATGAACAGGCCGGGCACGATCTTGTCGCAGACGCCCAGCATCAGGGCGGCGTCGAAGGCGTCGTGCGTCAGGGCCACGCCGGTGGACATGGCGATGACGTCGCGGCTGAACAGCGACAGCTCCATGCCGGGGCGGCCCTGGGTGACGCCATCGCACATGGCGGGGGTGCCGCCGGCGACCTGGGCCGTGGCGCCGACCTGACGCACGGCCTCGCGCACCACGCCGGGGAAGCGCTCGAACGGCTGGTGGGCCGACAGCATGTCGTTATAGGCGGTGACTATGCCGAGGTTGGGCTTGGACCCGTCCATGGCCGTCAGCTTGTCGGCGATGGTCTGGCCGGCGAAGGCGTGGGCCCAGTTGGCGCAGCTCAGCTTGGCGCGGCCGGTGCCGCTGTCACGGGCGGCGTCCATGCGACGGATATAGTCGGCGCGGGTCTCGCGGCTCTTCTCGACGATTCGGGCGGTGACCGCGGCGACCGTGGGGTGCAGGGTCATGTCAGCTGTCTTCCGTATACAGAACTTCGAGGGGGACGCCTGCGGCGATCAGGGCGGCGATGGGCTGAATCTTGGGATCGCCCTGGGCCTGTTCCTCGAAGACGCGACGCTTGGCCTCGCCCTTCAGGCCCAGGATCACGCGCCCCGCCGACATCAGATAGGCCAGGTTGATCGACAGGCGCTCGATGGTCGGCGCGGCGCCGTCGCGGCCGTGGGGCACGCCCAGGACGGTGGGATTCAGCGTCGGGGTCAGCAGGGTCTTCAGCGTCGGGCTGTTGGGGAACATGGAGCAGATATGGCCATCCTCCCCCATACCGAGAAGGACCGCGTCGAAACGACCGCCCGCATCGGCCAGCGCCTTGGCCGCGACGATGCCCGCGCGGTCCACCGTGACCTCGGGCGTGTAGAGCGGGATGAAGCGCGCCGTAGCCGCCTTATCCTGCAACAGCACGTCGCGGATCAGGCGGGCGTTCGATTCCGGCGAGGTCTCGGGGACATAGCGCTCGTCCACCAGGGTGACGGCGATCTTGGACCAGTCCAGGTCGGTCGCGGAGAGACGGCGATAGACCGGCGCGGGCGTCGAACCGCCGGGGCCGGCGAACAGGGCGCGACCATTGTCGCGCACGGCGGCGCCCAGGGTCTCGGCCAGTCGCGCGGCGATGGCCTCGGCCCAGGCGTCGACGGTGGGGAAGGCTTCGATGGGGTGGGTCATTGAACGGCTCCGCCGAGAACAAATCCCTTCTCACGTTGGGAGAAGGTGGCCGCGAAGCGGACGGATGAGGGTCGGGTCTCGCCGTCGGCGTAAGCCGTCGCACGGAGAGGGGCGCGGCTCACGCCGAATGAAGGAGCGAGACCCTCACCCTTTCGCCTTGCCGATCGCTGCGCTCTCGGAGGCTCAAGCCCTCTCCCGGCGGGAGAGGGTGACGTAACAGCTTCACGCATCGGTCGTGTTCCAGTCGCGGCCGGTCCGCATCATCAGCATGTCGGCGCTGTCGGGCCCCCAGGTTCCGGCGACATAGTCGTCGGGCTTCAGGCCGGATTCGGCCCAGGCTTCGGACACCTCATCCACCCATTTCCAGGCCTGCTCGGCCTCGTCGCGTCGCACGAACAGCGTCGAGTCTCCCGCCATCGCATCCAACAGCAGCCGCTCATAGGCGATGCGGCGGCGCGGCGGGGCGGCGGACTTGCTATCCCCCGAATTTGGGACACCCCACGACAGGCTCATCTTGATCGGCTGAAGCTGCATCCGGCGATCCAGGCCGGGGCGCTTGTTCATCACCGTCAGCGAGATGTCTTCCTCGGGCTGCAGCTCGATGATCATGCGGTTGGCCTGCACCTCTCCGCGGTCGTCGCGGTCGAAGATCGAGTGGGGCAGCGGCTTGAACTGGATGACGATCTCGGTGCGCTTCTCGGGCAGGCGCTTGCCGGTCCGCATGAAGAAGGGCACGCCGGCCCAGCGCCAGTTGTCGATGTCGGCGCGCACGGCGACGAAGGTCTCGGTGTCGGAATCCGCTCCGCGCTCCTCGTCATAGCCCTTGGCCGGCTTGCCCTCTGAGACGCCCGCCACATACTGGCCGCGCACGGTGACGCGCTCGGCCTCGTCCACCGTGACGGGACGCAGAGACCGCAGCACCTTGACCTTCTCGTTGCGCACCGAGTCCGGGTCCAGATCGCTGGGCGGCTCCATCGCCACCAGACACAGCAGCTGCAGCATGTGGTTCTGCAGCATGTCGCGCAGGGCGCCATATTCGTCATAGTAGGGCCAGCGGTCGCCGACCCCCACCGTCTCGCCGATCGTGATCTGGACGTGATCGATGGACAGGTTGTTCCACAGGGGCTCGAAGATCGTGTTGCCGAACCGCAGGGCGATCAGGTTCTGGACCGTCTCCTTGCCCAGATAATGGTCGATACGGAACACCTGGTCTTCGCTGAAGGCGTGGGCCACGGCGTCGTCGATTTCCAGGAAGGACTTCAGGTCGCGCCCGACCGGTTTTTCCAGCACGATGCGGCAGTTCTTGTCCGCCAGGCCCGCCGCCTTCATCGCCGTGACGATGCGGGCGTAGAGCGAGGGGGAGACGGCCAGGAAGGAGGTGACCTCGCCGTCGCCGACCTTGTCCTTCAGGGGCTTCAGGCTGTCGGGCGAGGTGGCGTCCACGGCCAGATAGTCCAGACGAGCCTTCATCCTGGACCAGCTGGTTTCGTCCCAGGCCTGGTCGGCCTCGGCGCGCGCCTTCACGGCCTCATGCACCTTGACGATATAGTCGTCGGCGCTCTCTTCCGAGCGGGCGGCGCCGATGATCTTCAGTCCTTCAGGCAGCAGGCCGTCGTGTTCGAGGAAATACAGCGACGGCAGAAGCATGCGCATCGCCAGATCGCCGCCGCCGCCGAACAGAATGAGAGCCGCCATGTCTTGTCCCTCGATGATCCCATTTGTCGGGACGCATGCCTTTACGGCCTAGCCGCTGTCTTTGGCCGCTTCCGCGCGTGAGGCCAACACGTCCAGCACGTCCTGAAACACCATGTTACGGGCATGGAGAAGAACGAGCAGGTGATAGATCAAATCCGCAGCCTCGCTGGCGAGTTCCTCGTCCGGGCCTGCGACGCCGGCCAGAGCGGTCTCTACGCCTTCTTCACCGACCTTTTGGGCGATGCGTTTGGGCCCCTGGGCGATCAGTTTGGCGGTCCAGCTTTCGGACGGATCGGCGGCGGCGCGAACGGCGATGGTCTGCTCCAGCCGGGCGATGCGGCCCACGCCCGGCGCATCGGCCTCGCCGAAACAGCTGGTCCGGTTCAGGTGGCAGGCGTTGCCGACCGGGTTCACCGACAGGACCAAGGCGTCGTTGTCGCAGTCGGGCGTTATGCCGACGACATGCAGCCGGTCGCCCGAGGTCTCGCCCTTCCTCCACCGCCCCCCGCGCGAGCGCGAGAAGAAGGTGGCCTCGCCGGACGCGAGGGTCTCGTCCAGGGCCGCGCGGTCCATATAGGCCAGGGTCAGCACCTGAAGCGTGGCGGCGTCCTGCACCACCACGGGAACCAGGCCATTCCCTTTTTCGAAATCGATGGTGTTGGGGTCGAGGGTCATATCCGCATCTCCAGGCCTTGGTCGGCCAGGTATCGCTTGAGGTCGGGAATGGCGATGGCGCCGGTGTGGAAGACGCTGGCGGCGAGTGCGCCGGAAACGTCGGCCTTTTCGAACACGTCCTTGAAATGCTCGGGCGCGCCGGCGCCGCCCGAGGCGATCAGGGGGATGGTCAGGCGTGCGCGGGCGGCGGACAGCTGTTCGATGTCATAGCCTTTGCGAACCCCGTCCTGGTCGATGCAGTTCAGCACGATCTCGCCGGCGCCCAGGCCCTGCGCCTCATCCAGCCAGTCCAGCGTGCGTTTGCCGGCGTGGCGGCGGGCGTCGGGATCGCCGGTGTATTTGTGGACCACCCATTCGCCGTCCTCCAGACGGCTATCGACGCCGACGACGACACACTGGCTACCAAGTCGCGCGGCCATTTCGGCGATCAGTTCGGGACGTTCCAGGGCGGGGGAGTTGATCGACACCTTGTCCGCCCCGTGGTCGAGGCAGCGTGCGGCCTGTTCGACGGTGCGGATGCCGCCGGCGACGCAGAAGGGGATGTCCAGCAGCCGGGCGATGTCCTTGATCCAGCCATAGTCCAGGGTTCGGCCCTCGGGACTGGCGGTGATGTCGTAGAAGACCAGCTCGTCGGCACCCGCATCGCGATAGCGGGCGGCCAGCTCCGCCGCGTCGCCCATATCGGTATGGCCGACGAACTTCACGCCCTTGACCACCCGGCCGTCCTTGACGTCCAGGCAGGGGATGATGCGCCGCGCTGTCACGACCGCTTGGCCGCTGCGATGGCTTCGGGTAGGGTGAAGCGGCCTTCGTAGAGGGCGCGGCCGACGATGACCCCGTGACAGCCCAGGGCCTTGACCGCCGCGATGTCGTCCAGCGACGAGACCCCGCCCGAGGCCTGGAGCACCAGGTCAGGACGGCGCTGACGGATTTCCGCCAACAGGTCCAGGTTCGGGCCGGTCATTGCGCCGTCGCGGCCGACGTCCGTGACCAGCAGGTGTTTGGCCGTCCCCTTGGGATAGCGATCCAGCGCCTCCCACAGGGTCACGCCCGACGACTGAGTCCAGCCTTTCAGGGCCGGGACGGGCACGCCATTCTCGATCTTGACGTCCAGGGCCAGGGTGATGTGTTCGACGCCGAAGCCCTTGAGCCAGGCGGCGACGTCGTTGGGCTGGGTCACGGCCAGGGAGCCGACGACGACGCGCGACACGCCCGCGTCCAGCAGCTTGGCCACGTCATTGGCGCCGCGGACCCCGCCGCCCGACTGGATCTTGACGTCGATGGCCTGGGTCAGTTCGCCGATCAGGCCGTGCTGACGCGCCTCGCCCGCCTCGGCGCCGTCCAGATCGACGATGTGGATCCACTGCGCGCCCTCGGTCGTGAAGGCGGTCAGCCGGGCGGCCGGTTGTTCGTCATACTGGGTCACCTGGTCGAACTTGCCGTGCATCAGGCGCACGCAGACGCCGTCCTTCAGGTCGATGGCGGGATAGATCAGCATGAGATGCCCAGGAAGTTCTTGAGGATGGTCGCCCCGGCCTCGGCCGAGCGTTCGGGGTGAAACTGGCAGCCCCAGCGGTTTGCGGATCGCACCATGGCCGGAACGGCGCCGCCATAGTCGGCGCGGGCCAGGGTCGCTGGGCCGTCGGGACAGACGAAGCCGTGGACGAAATAGGCGTAGGCCCCGTCGGCGACCCCGTCCAGCAGCGGGTCGTCATGGTCGCGCGTCAGGCGGCTCCAGCCCATGTGCGGCACGGGCAGGGCGCCCGCCGGCTCGAGCCGGGACACGGCGCCGGGGATGAAGCCCAGCAGATCGACGCCCTCGCCCTCTTGGCTGGTTACGAACAGCAGTTGCTGGCCCAGGCACACGCCCAGCAGGGGGCGGGGGAAGGCGCGGATCGGCTCGATCAGGCCCAGTTCGGACAGGCGGCTCATGGCGTAGCCGGCGGCGCCGACGCCGGGCAGGATGACCCGTTCGGCCTCTGCGATCACAGCGGGATCGTCGGTCAGGCGCACGGTGGCGCCCAGCCGTTCCAGCGCGAACTGGACCGAGGCGACGTTGCCGGCGCCATAGGCGATGACGGCGACTTCCATCAGCCTTCTCCCCTCGGGGGAGAAGGTGGCTCGCGGAGCGAGACGGATGAGGGGGCTGCCGGATGCAGACCCACTCTTGCCGTCAGTGGGGCGGACAGAGCCCCCTCATCCGAGCCCTTCGGGCCCACCTTCTCCCCCAAGGGGAAAAGGAATGCGCGTGCGCTCATCACAGCACCCCCTTGGTGGACGGCACCGCATCGCCCTCGACCCGGATGGCCTGGCGCAGGGCGCGACCGAAGGCCTTGTAGACGGCCTCGGTCTTGTGGTGGTCGTCCTGGCCCGTGACCGAGATGTGGACGGCGGCGCCCATGGCCTCGGCCAGCGAGCGGAAGACGTGGGCCGTCAGGTCGGTGCGGTAGTCGCCGATGAAGGGGGTGTCGAACGTGCCCTCGAACAGAGGATAGGGACGACCGGACAGGTCGATGGAGACGGTGGCGTTGGCCTCGTCCATCGGCAGGACGAAGCCGTAGCGGGCGATGCCCTTCCTTTCGCCCAGCGCCTGTTTCAGCGCCTGGCCCAGGGCGATGGCGCTGTCCTCAATCGTGTGGTGGGGGTCGGTGTGCAGGTCGCCCTCGCACTGGAGGCGCAGGGAGAAGCCGCCGTGGGCCGCGATCTGCTCCAGCATATGGTCGAAGAAGCCGACGCCGGTCTCGATCTTGATGGGGCCGGGGGCGTCCAGATCGACGGCGCAGACGATGCGGGTCTCTTTCGTATCGCGCACGGCCTGGCCGACGCGGGCCGGGCGGCGCTTGGCGGGCGTCAGGCCGAAGGCGGCCAGCAGCCGGTCGTTGACCTCGGGCTTGATCGAGACCGGCAGGCGCAGGCGCTCGCCGGACAGGTCGGCCGCGACGCCATAGGTCGTCAGTGCGGCCAGGGCGGCGGCGGGGTCTTCCGGGCGGGCCATGACGATGGGGCCGACGCCGGGCTCGACCGGCATCTGGCGGCCCAGTTCGCGGGTGATCCGCTCGCGCTCGCGTCGGACCGAGGCGATCCGCTCGGCGGTCTCGATCATCCGCGACGGGTCCAGCGCCTGTTGCGCCAACCGCAACAGGGGTTCGGGCAGGGCGTAGGGCTCGAGCACCGAGGCCAGGCGGGCCAGGGTCGGGGCCTGGGCGATGGCGGCGCCGACGCGGGCGCCAGCTAAACCATAGGCCAGGGACAGGCTGCGCAGCACGACCAGGTTCGGCTGATCGGCGACGACGGTGGCGGCGGAGACGCTGTCGGAGAACTCGATCAGGCCCTCGTCCACCACCAGCAGGGCGGGGGCGACGCGGGCGGCCATTTCGGCGACGGCCTCGGGCGAGCCGAGGGCGCGGATGACCACGACTGCGGGTTCGCCCTTGGCCGGATAGATGGCGGCGAGACTGTCATAGGGCTCGGCCTTGGGCGCCTCGACCGAACCGCCGTCGCGGGCGGCGAGGCGATAGGCCAGCTCCAGCCCGTGGGTCAGGCCGCGCACCGGCAGGACCTGGTCGGCGGGCACGGCGTAGATCGCGGCCATGCGGGCGGCGAGGTCGGCAGGCTCGCCGGGATAGCGGTCCAGGCCCTCGCCGCCGGAGACCAGCGGGGGATAGGGGGCGGGCAGGGTCATCCTTCGGCCCTCAGATCGGCGGCGCGGGCGTGGGCTTCCAGGCCCTCCATCCGGGCCAGGCGGGCGGCGATGGGGGCCAGGGCGCGGGCGCCGGCCTCGGAGACCAGTTGGACCGACATGGTGGTCATGAAGCTGGCGGTGGTGACGCCGCCCAGGGTGCGGGCGCCGCCGTCGGTCGGCAGGACGTGGCTGGGGCCGGCGGCGTAGTCGCCCAGGGTCTCGGCCGCGAAACGCCCGACGAAGACGGCGCCGGCGGCCTTGATGGAGTCCACCAGGGGCTCGGGGTCGTCGATCTGGATCGCCAGGTGTTCGGGGCCATAGAGGTTAGCGACCTCTGCGGCGGCGTCGAGATCGCGGACCAGGATGGCGCGGGCCTCGTTCAGCGAGGCGCGGGCGATGGCTTCGCGCGGAAGGGTCGCGACCTGGGTCTCAACCTCCGACAGGATGTAGTCGATGGTGGCGCGGCTGGTGGAGACCAGGATGACCTGGGCGTCGGCGTCGTGCTCGGCCTGGCTGAGCAGGTCGGCGGCGGCGATCTCGGGGGCGGCGTCGCGGTCGACGATGACCATCAGTTCGGACGGGCCGGCGGGCATGTCGACGGCGGGACCGCCGGGGAGGGCGGAGGCCTGTTTCTTGGCCTCGGCGACATAGGCGTTGCCGGGACCGAACAGCTTGTCACAGGCGGGGATAGTTCCGTCCTCCAGCTCGACACCGAAGGTCAGGGCGGCGATGGCTTGGGCGCCGCCCATCAGCCAGATGGCGTCGAGACCCGCCTCGGCGGCGGCCAGGATCATGGCGGGGTGGACGCCGCCGTTCTTGTCGGGCGGGGTGACGGCGACGCGCTGGCCCACGCCCGCGACGCCGGCCGGGATAGCCAGCATCAGCAGGGACGAGAACAGGGGGGCGGTGCCGCCGGGGATGTAGAGACCGGCCGAGGCGATGGGACGCCAGGCCAGTTTGGAGCGCACGCCGGGGGTGGTCTCGATGAAGGGGGTGTCTTCCGGCTTGGTCGCCTGGTGGAAGACGCGGACATTCTCGGCCGCCATGCGCAGGGCGCGGACGTCGCCGGGGGCCAGGGCGTTGCGCGCCTCGGCCACAGCCTCAGGCGTGATGGCGATGCGGCGGGGCGGCGCCTTGTCCAGCTTCAGGCACCAGTCGGTGACGGCCGCGCCGCCCCGCTGGCGCACGTCGTCCAGGATGGCGCGGACCACGTCGGTTACGTCGCCGGCCGTGCGCTGGGCCGGGCGAGCGAGGGCCGCCGTCTTGCCGGCGGCGTCGAGGGAAGACCAGTCGATCAGCTTCATCACATCATTTTCTCGATGGGCAGGACCAGGATGGCCGAGGCGCCGGCGGCCTTCAGCTTCTCCAGCGTCTCCCAGAAGACGGCCTCCTGGCAGACGGCGTGGACGGCGACGGCGTCGTCGCGGCCCATCAGGGGCATGACGGTGGGCGAGCCGGCGCCGGGCAGGATGGCGGTGATCTGGTCCAGCGAGGCGCGCGGCGCGTTCAGCATGACGTATTTGGCGCCTTGCGAGGACACGACGCCGGACATCCGCTCGATGACGCTGTCCAGAAGGTGCTGCAGGCCGGGCTCAGGGGCGACCGGGGACTGGATCAGGACGGCCTGGCTTTCCAGCACCGTGTCCTCGGCGCCCAGGCCGTTGGCCTCCAGCGTCGCGCCGGTCGAGACCAGGTCGCAGATTGCGGCGGCCAGCTTCAGCCGGGGCGCCACCTCGACGGCGCCGCGCATGACGACGATCTCGGCCTTGACCCCACGCTCGTCCAGGAAGCGGCGCAGGATCTTCGGATACGACGTGGCGATACGCAGCCCGTCCAGCGAGGCCGGGCCGTCATAGGCCAGGGTCGGAGGGGTGGCGATCTTCAGGGTGCAGCGGCCGAAGCCCAAGGGCATGACGACAGACGCATTGGCGCCGCCGTTGCGGCCTTCCTCCAGCACATTCTCGCCGACGATCCCCAGGTCGCAGACGCCGTCGGCCACGAAGGTGGGGATGTCGTCGTCGCGGACGCGCAGCAGATCGATCGGATAGTTCTCGACCCGATACAGCAGGTCGTTGTGGCCCTTGACCCATTTCAGACCCGCGTCGCGGATCAGGTCGAGGCTGCGGTCGGCCAGACGGCCGGATTTCTGGACGGCGATGCGAAGCCGGCCCTGGACAGTGCTCATGTTCGGATACTCAGTTCGTGTTCTTCAGGCGGTCCAGGGCGATGCGGTAGCCCTGGTGCGGCATGTCTTTGAGATAACGGGCGACGCGGACGACGGTGGTGGGGCTGGCGTGAGCCTCGGCCGCGATCTCGCGATAGGATTTGCCGCCGGCGTCGAGCAGGCGCGCCACCTGCCAGCGCTCGGTGAAGGCGCGCAGTTCCGCCGGGGTGCAGAGGTCGGCGAGGAAGGCGTCGATCTCCGCGCGCGTCTGCATCGACAGCAGGGCGTCATGGAGGGCGTCGCGGGCGGGCGGGGTCGTCATGCGCGTTCCACTATGCTGTAACAGTGGAACGGTCAAGGGGCGTTTAGTGAGCTGGGCGTGAGCAAGGGGTGAGCGAGAAGTGAGCGGGACTTGTCTGGCTCACCTCTTGCTCACTAGCACTCTTCACCGATCCGCCACTCGCCACTCGCCACTCGCCACTCGCCACTCGCCACTCGCCACTCTACATCCCTCTCATGACCAAGATCCTGATCATCGGCGCCGGACATGCCGGCGGCTCCGTCGCGGCGTTTCTGCGGCAGTACGGCCATGAGGGGCCGATCGTGCTGGTGGGCGAGGAGGATGCGCCGCCGTATCAACGGCCGCCCTTGTCCAAGGCCTGGCTGAAGGGTGAAGCGGATCTGGAGGCCCTGCTGCTGCGGCCGCTGAGCTTCTACGCCGAGCAGAACATCGACTTCCGGCCCTCGACGGTCGCCGTGTCGGTGGATCCGGAGGCGAAGACGGTCGCCTTCCATGACGGGTCGAGCGAGATCTATGACGTTTTGGTGCTGGCGACGGGGTCGACGGCGCGGAAACTGCCTGTGCCGGGCGGGGATCATCCCGAACTGCTGGAGCTGCGGACGCTGAAGGACGCGGAACGGCTGAAGGCCGTGCTGGGGCCGGGCAAGCGGCTGGCGGTGGTCGGCGGCGGCTATGTCGGCTTGGAGGCGGCGGCCTCTGCCCGGGCCCTGGGCGCCGAGGCGGTGGTGATCGAGCGCGCGCCGCGCGTGCTGGCGCGGGTGGCGTCGGAGACCCTGTCGGCCTTCTTCACCGCCCAGCACCGGGCGCACGGGGTCGAGATCCTGACCGGGGCCGAGGTGGTCGCCGTGGCCCACGACGGCGTGACCCTCGCGGGCGGATCAGTGGTGCGCGCGGATGCGGTGCTGGTCGGGGTCGGCGCCCTGGCCTGCGAAAGCCTGGCGCGGTCGGCGGGTTTGCGCTGCGACGATGGGGTGGTGGTGGATGATCAGGCGCGGACCAGCGATCCGGCCATCTTCGCCGTCGGCGACATGACGCGCCGGCCGATCCCGGTTCATGGCGGGGTGCATCATAGGCTGGAGAGCGTGCCCAATGCGCTGGAGCAGGCCAAACAGGCGGCCGCCGCCATCGTCGGACGGGCCGGGCCGACGCCCGAGGTGCCGTGGTTCTGGTCCGATCAGTACGATTTCAAGCTGCAGATCGCCGGCCTGCCGTTCGATGCGGACCGGCAGGTGGTGCGCGGCGATCCATCGGCGTCGGGCTTTGCGGTGTTTCACCTGAACGGCGACAGGATTGTCTGCGTCGAGGCGGTCAATGCGCCGCCGGAGTTCATGGCCGGCAAGCAGTTGATCGGGAAGGCGACGCCGGTCCATCTGGAAAAGCTGGCCGATCCGGCGATTTCGATGAAGGCTGTGGCGGCCTGATTGTCACCTCCCCATGCGCGAAGGCGCATGGGGAGGACAGACCGCGAAGCGGTCAGGACAGGGCGACTCCGACGGCGAAGGCGACCTCCTAAAATATTCAGATACCGAGTCGCCCCCTCCTGGTCGCTGGCGCGACCTGTCCTCCCCGTTCGCCTTCGCGAACGGGGAGGTGAGCGTCGCCGCAGTGCAACAAAACTGTTGCGCTTTTCGTTTGGGGACGTTCAAGCTGCGATCTCAACGCGGCGGGGGCGAATGACGAGAGCTTTCGACGAAATGACCGGCGGCGGATCAGGTGCGATCCGCGACAGCTATAAGACCCTGGCGGCGTGGCTGGAAAACGCGCCGGCCGATCTGCTGCAGGCGCGCTCGCGCCAGGCGGAGCTGTTCTTCCGCCGTATGGGCGTGACGTTCGCTGTCTATGGCGACGAGGAATCCAACGAACGCCTGATCCCCTTCGACGTGGTGCCGCGCATCATCGGGGCGGACGAATGGAGCGGGCTGGAAAAGGGGTTGAAGCAGCGGGTCACCGCCATCAACGCCTTCCTGAAGGACATCTATGGGGCGCAGGAATGCATCAAGGCGGGCATCGTCCCGGCCGACCTGATCCTGACCAATCCGCACTATCGACCCGAGATGCAGGGCCGCCGGCCGCCGGGCGATGTCTGGTGCCATATCTCGGGCGTCGATCTGGTGCGCACAGGCGAGGACGGTTTCTACGTGCTGGAAGACAACTGCCGCACGCCGTCGGGGGTCTCCTACATGCTGGAGAACCGCGAGATGATGATGCGGCTGTTCCCCGACCTGTTCGCGGAACATGCGGTGCGACCGGTCGAAATCTATACCGACATGCTGCTGCGGTCGTTGCAGGCCTCCGCACCGACAGGGGCAGGGGCCGATCCGACCATCGTCGTCCTGACGCCGGGACCGTTCAACTCGGCCTACTATGAGCACAGCTTTCTGGCCGACAAGCTGGGGGTCGAGCTGGTCCAGGGCACGGACCTGTTCGTCAACGACGACACGGTCTTCATGCGCACGACCGAGGGGCCGAAGCGGGTCGACGTCATCTATCGCCGCATCGACGACGACTTCATCGATCCGCTGACCTTCATGCCGAACTCGACGGTCGGGGTGCCTGGGTTGATGTCGGCCTATTTCGCCGGACGGGTGACCCTGGCCAATGCGATCGGGACGGGCGTGGCCGACGACAAGGCCGTCTATACCTATATGCCCGAGATCATCCGCTTCTTCACCGGCGAGGATGCGATCCTGCAGAACGTCCCGACCTGGCGCTGCCGCGAGGCGGACGCGCTGAAAGAGGTGCTGGATAAGCTGCCGGAACTGGTGGTCAAGGAAGTGGGCGGATCGGGCGGCTATGGCATGCTGGTCGGACCGACCTCGACCAAGGCCGAGATCGAGGCCTTCCGCGCCAAGCTGATCGCCGATCCCGACGACTTCATCGCCCAGCCGACGCTGAGCCTGTCGACGGCGCCGACGCTGAACGGCGGCGCCTTGTCGCCCCGCCACGTCGATCTACGGCCGTTCGTCCTGTCCAGTCCGGCCGGGGTGCGCGTCGCGCCCGGCGGCCTGACGCGGGTCGCGCTGAAAGAGGGGTCGCTGGTGGTGAACTCCAGCCAGGGCGGCGGAACCAAGGACACCTGGGTGCTGGACAACTGATGCTTTCACGCACCGCAGACAGCCTTTACTGGACCGGCCGCTATATGGAGCGGGCGGACTTCCTCGCGCGCATTCTGGAGGCCGCCATTCGCCTGGCCGCCCTGCCGGCCAAGGATCAGGCCACCGTCACGGCCTGGGCGGGCGCCATCGCCTCGTCGGGGGTCAAGAGCGGGTTCGACGCCTCGGGTCGGACGATCTCGGAGAAGTCGGTCCGCGAATATCTGGCCTTCGGCTACGACAACTCGACCTCGATCAAGGCCTGCATCACCAAGGCGCGGACCAATGCGCGCTCGGTGCGAACCGCCCTGACGATCGAGCTGTGGGAGGCGATCAACGGCGCCTGGAACGGCCTGAACGAACTGGGCGAACCGACCAAGCGCGACGACTTCACCAACTTCCTCGACTTCGTGAAATCGACGTCCCTGGCGGTCGAGGGCGCCTCGTCGCGGACCATGCTGCGCAATGACGCCTACTGGTTCCTGCGGCTGGGGATGGCGATCGAGCGGGCCGACAACACCGCGCGCCTGCTGGACGTGAAGTATCACCTGCTGCTGCCGCCCGGCGAACGGGTGGGCGGACAGCTGGACTATTTCCAGTGGACCACCCTGTTGCGCGAGGTCTCCGCCCTGACCGCCTATCGCTGGGTTTACCGCGAGAGCGTGCGGCCTTGGCTGGTGGCGGATCTGCTGGTGCTGAACCGCCAGATGCCGCGTTCGCTGGCGTCGTGCCAGGGAATGATCGTCAGCTATCTGGAGCGGCTGGCGACCGACTATGGGCGGCGTGGCCCGGCCCAGCGACTGGCCTCCAATCGGCTGACCCAGTTCAACGAGGCCAAGATCGAGGACATCTTCCAGTCCGGCCTACACGAGTACATTCAGGGTTTCCTGAACCAGAACAACGCCCTGGCTGCGGCCGTCCAAGAACAGTATCTGGTCTGACATGCGGATCCGGATCGACCACTCCACCCGCTATGCCTACGCCCGCCCGGCGCGGTTCATCGTGCAGATGCTGCGACTGACGCCGCGCTCGTGCGAGGGGCAGCAGGTGCGCGACTGGCGCATCGAGACCGACGTGGACGCCCGCCTGCGTCGCAGCGAGGACGCCTTCGGCAATGTGGTCCACAGCCTCTATACAGAGCGGCCGACCGACGCCCTGACCATCCGGGTCACGGGCGAGGTGGCGACGGTGAACACGGGGGGCGTGGTGCGAGGCCAGGCCGAGCGTCTGTCGCCCATCGTCTTCCTGCGCGAGACGCCGATGACCAAGCCGGATGCCGCCATCGACGACTTCGCCCGCTCGATTCCCGAAGGCGCGACGCTGGGCCGGATGCACGCCCTGATGGGCGCGCTGAAGCAGGATGTGGCGTTCGAGGTCGGCTCGACCTCGGCCAGCCACACCGCCGCCGAGGCTTTCGCCCAGAAACGCGGCGTCTGTCAGGACCACGCCCAGATCTTCATCGCGGCGGCGCGCCGGATGGGGGTTCCCGCCCGCTATGTCTCGGGCCATCTCAGCCGCCAGGACGGCCAGCACGACCAGGACGCCGCCCACGCCTGGGCAGAGGCCTGGGTCGAGAACCTGGGCTGGGTCGGGTTCGATCCGGCCAACGGCATCAGCCCGACCGAACACTATGTCCGTGTCGCCGTCGGTCTGGACGCGCGCGGGGCCACGCCGATCCGGGGAACCAGCTATGGAGGGGGTCATGAGACCCTGACGGTCGCCCTGAATGTGCGGCCCGTGCAACAGACCCAACAACAACTGCAGTCGCGCGGATGGCCCTGATAGGCATGACGCGCGAATCTGTTAGCGTCATCGGATTCGCAACGCGGGGAGCGGATAGAGCGAAGTGACCTATTGCGTAGGCATGCTGGTGGACGAAGGGTTGGCGATGATCGCCGACACGCGCACCAATGCGGGCGTGGACAACATCTCGTCCTACCGCAAGCTGCACATCTACAAGTCGGCGGGCGAGCGGCTGCTGGCGGTGGCGACGGCGGGCAATCTGTCGGTGACCCAGACGGCGCTGGCCATGGCGGCGGCGGGGGTGAAGCTGCCCGACTCGGTCGATCTGGAAACGCTGGAGACCGCCCCGACCCTGTTCCGCGCCGCCCAGATCCTAGGCCATGCCATGGCTATGGTGCGCGCCACCATCAACACCCCGTGCTCGCCGACGGCCGATGCGCTGAACGTCAACGCCTCCATGCTGCTGGGCGGCCAGATCGCGGGCGGCAAGATGGGCCTGTATCTGATCTACGGTCAGGGCAACTTCATCGAGTGCGGGCCGGACACCCCCTATCTGCAGATCGGCGAACTGAAATATGGCAAGCCCATTCTGGACCGCGCCCTGCACAGTTCGACCTCGCTGTCGGAGGCGGTGAAGCTGGGGCTGATCTCGTTCGATTCGACCATTCGTTCGAACATCGCCGTTGGGCCGCCGCTGGACCTGATCGTGATGCCGCGCGACCAACTGACGGGGATGGAGCGGCGCATCGACGTCGACGATCCCTATTTCCGCGACCTGGGCCGTCGCTGGTCCGAGGCCCTGGCCTCCGCTCACAAGGCCATGCCCGATCCGACCTGGCTGGACCTGGACAAGACGCCGGCCCCGAGGACGATGACCGTCGTCGGCTGATTAAGATTGCGATTTGTTCGCAATTTCCCTTGTGCGACATATTGAAGCTGGTTATTGCGACCGCATCGCAAAATCAGACCAAAAGGTCGCAAGACTATGTCCGACTCCCGCGCCGCCTCCCTCCGGGCGCTTCTGTTCGCCTCCAGCGCCGCCGGCATGCTGGTTTCCGCCCCGGCTCTGGCCGCTGACGTGATCGCCGAGGACGGCGTGGTCGTCACGGCGGACCAGCAACAGCCCGCCAACCTGGGCACGATCGACGTGAACGGTCAGATCAAAAAGCCGGCTCCGGTCAGCCCGGAGTTCGTTGCGCCCCTGGTCGACACGCCGCGTTCGGTCACCATCATCCCCCAGGCCATCATCGAACAGACCTCGGCCTCGTCGCTGCAGGACCTGCTGTCGAACTCGCCGGGCATTACCTTCGGAGCGGGCGAGGGCGGCCAGCCGCTGGCCGACCGTCCGTTCATCCGGGGCCAGTCGTCGGGCAACAACATCTTCGTGGACGGCATCCGCGACACCGGCGGCCAGCAACGCGAGGTCTTCAACCTGGAGCAGGTCGAGGTCATCAAGGGACCGGATGCGGTCTATTCGGGTCGCGGCTCGGGCGGCGGCAGCATCAACCTTGGGTCCAAGTCGCCCAAGCTGAACGCCTTCACCAATGTCAGCGCCGGCGCCGGCACGGACGGCTATTTGCGCGGCACGGTCGATACGAACATGCTTCTGGGCGAGACCGCAGCCCTGCGGATCAATCTGATGGGCGCCCAGGGCGACGTGCCCGGCCGCGACGCCGTCGATTATGACAAGTGGGGCGCCGCCATCAGCCTGGGCGCCGGTCTCGGCACGCCGTCCTCGATGGTCTTCAGCTACTACCATCTCACCAGCGATCAGATGCCCGACTACGGCATTCCGCTGTTCACGAAAATCCAGTCGCGCACGACCGACAGCGGCGTTCTGGATGTGCCTTACGACAGCTTCTACGGCCTCAAGGCGCGCGACTATCTGACCAATGAGGTGGATACCTTCACCTTCCGGGCCGAGCACCGCCTCAACGATTTCGCCACGATCCGTAACGTCAGCCGCTTCTCGCGGACGCTGAACGACTACATCGTCACCAACCCCGGCGACGGCGGCTATGTCGGTCGTGCGGCCGACGGGACCTACTGGATGAAGCGGGGGACCAAGACCCGCTGGAACCCGGTCACCACCCTGGCCAATGTGACGGACGTCTTCGGCCAGTTCGCCACGGGCTCGATCAAACACAACTATGACGTCGGCGTCGAACTGTCGCGCGAGCACAACAAGAACGCGACCTATTCGACTTACACGACCTCCGGCTCGATCTGCCCGACAGGCCTGACGACCATCAGCGGATCCTATCCGACCGCCGCCGGCGCTTCGGGCGCGGGAGATTGCACCCAGGTCTATAATCCCAATCCCGACGACGTCTGGACTGGCGTGATCAATCGCGGCCCGACCAGTTCGAACACGACCGAGGCCGTCGGCGTCTATGCGAACGACAGCATTACCCTGAACGAGCGTCTGATCCTGAACCTGGGCGTTCGCTGGGACCAATATTCGGTCAAGGGCGTGAACGCCGTGTTGGGTTCTCCATCATCCACCGCAGGCGTTTGGAACGTCGCGGGCTATACCGCCGTGCCGGAACAGACCTGGGAGTTCACCAACTATCAGGCGGGCCTGGTCTTCAAGCCGACGGCGAGCAGCAGCGTCTATGCGTCCTGGTCCACCTCCTCGACGCCGCCGACCATTTCGGCCGGCGACCAGAACGCCTCGGGCGGCACGGGCACCGTCGATGGTGTCGCCAATGTCGTCCTGGACCCCGAAGACACCGAAAGCTTCGAGATCGGCGCCAAGGCCAATGTCTTCCACGACCGTCTGGCCCTGTCGGCCGCGGCCTTCCACCTGACGCGCAAGAATGCGCTGATCCTGGTCGAGCCCAACGTCTTCCGTCAGGAGGGCGAGGTCGAGGTCAAGGGCATCGAACTGGGCGTTTCGGGCAATATCACCCGCGAGTGGACCGTGTTCGGCGGCTATACCTACATGGACTCCGAACTGACCAAGGCGGCCGTGGTCGTGTCTGGCACGCCCCCGGTCTCCAGCGTCAATCCGCTGCAGGGGCTGCCGCTGGCCAATACGCCCGAACACAGCGCAAGCCTGTTCACCACCTATCGCCTGCTGCCCAGGCTGACGATCGGCGGCGGCGTCTATTACACGTCCGAGTCGCTGGGCGGGAACCAGGGCGGCGCAGGCGGTGGCGCCAACCGTGTCTATGCGCCGGAATGGACCCGTGTGGACGCCTTCGCCACCTATGACCTGACCGATCGGGCGACGCTTCAGTTGAACGTTAAGAACGTCGCGGACGAGGACTACATCATCCGCACCAATGGCGTTCACCACGCCGATGTGGCGGCGGGTCGGCAAGCCATCCTGGCCCTGAACCTGCGCTTCTAAAGGCCGCCTACGCAGCCTATCCTGACGGCCCCGCGATCCCCCGCGGGGCCGTTGCCTTTTCTCTGAGCGAGGCCGTCGTGCTGCTGCAGATCCCGGAAGTCTTCTCCAAGGCCGAGGTCAAGGCCCTGCGCGCGCGGCTGGACGCCGGTCCCTGGGCGGACGGCAACGCCACCTCGGGCCATCAGTCGGCGACGGCGAAGAAGAACCTGCAACTGCCCGAGGATTCGGAGGTGGCGAAAGAGGTTTCGGCCCTGGTCGTCCAGGCGTTGAACGCCAATCCAATGTTCGTGGCGGCGGCCCTGCCGCACACGATCTTCCCGCCCCTGTTCAATCGCTATGAGGGCGGGGGCGAGTTCGGCCTGCATGTGGACAACGCCATCCGCCAGGCGCGCGGGGGCGGGGCCCTGCGCATCCGCAGCGACCTGTCGGCGACCCTGTTCCTGTCCGAGCCCGAGGATTACGACGGCGGCGAACTGATCATCGAGGAGATGTACGGGTCGCAGTCGATCAAGCTGCCGGCAGGCGACCTGGTGCTTTATCCGTCCAAGAGCCTGCACAGCGTCACGCCGGTGACGCGCGGCGCGCGGGTGTCGTCCTTCATGTGGATGCAGAGCCTGGTGCGCGACGACGCCGACCGCGAGATGCTGTTCCGTCTGGACATCGCCACCCAGCGGGTCGGGCTGGACAAGGGACCGAAGGATCAGGCGGTGATCGAACTGACGGGCGTCTATCACAATCTGCTGCGTCGCTGGGCCGAGGTCTGAGGCGCAAGGTGTCGCGGCGCTGCTGAATGCTATTGCAACCCGTTCGCAACAATGGCACAGCGACGGCGTGACCGAACTCGCCACACAGCGTCAGGCCGAAACGGCAGCCAAGGGCCCCAAACCCAAGGCGGCGCTGAACGGCGCGCGGTCGTTCTGGCTGAAGCAGCTCCATAGCTGGCACTGGATTTCGGCGGCGGTCAGCCTGGTGGGCATGATCCTGTTCGCCGTCACCGGCATCACCCTGAACCACGCGGCCTCGATCCCCGGAAATCCGGTCACGGTCGAACAGACCGCGACCCTGCCGGCGCCCCTACTGGCGCGGCTCGCGGCCTTCCCGCAGGAAACGACCGATCCCGTCCCCGACGCCGTCGCGCGATGGGCGTCCGAGGCGATGAAGGTCGAGATCGCCGGCAAGCCGACCGAGACGACGCCGGAAGAGGTCTATGTCGCCCTGGCCATGCCCGGCGGCGACGGATGGGTGACCATCGACCGTTCGAACGGCGCCGCCCTGCACGAGAAGACCACCCGTGGCTGGATCGCCTACCTCAACGACCTGCACAAGGGCCGCAACGCCGGCTCGGTCTGGTTCTGGTTCATCGACGTCTTCGCCGTCGCCTGCACCATCTTCGCCCTGACGGGGCTGGGCCTGATGTTCCTGCACGCCAAGGGTCGGCCCTCGACCTGGCCGCTGGCGGCGCTGGGCCTGCTGATCCCCGTCGTCATCGCCCTGATCTTCATTCACTGACGAGTTTTCCGATGCGCCTGCTCCCCATCGTCATCACCACAGTCGGTCTCGCCGCCGCCGCAGCGCCCGCCATGGCCGCCGACCTGACGGTGTCGGTCGAGATTCCGCGCCTGAACACCGCCTCCTATCACCGCCCCTATGTCGCCGTGTGGATCGAGAAGCCGGACCAGTCGGCCGAGCGGACTCTGGCGATCTGGTACCAACAGACCCGCAACAACGAGGGCGACGGCAAGGACTGGCTGAAAGACCTGCGCACCTGGTGGCGCAAGGGTGGCCGGGCCATGACCCTGCCGGCCGACGGCGTCTCGGGCGCCACGCGCGCGCCGGGTCGCCAGACCGTCACCGTGCCAGCCGCCCGCCTGCGCGGTCTGCAACCCGGTCAGTACAACATCGTCGTCGAGGCGGCCCGTGAACTGGGCGGCCGCGAGGTCGTGCGCGTGCCCTTCCGCTGGGGCGCGGCCAACACCGGCGCCGGAACCGGCTCCACCGAACTGGGCGCCGTGCGCGTCGCCGTCTCTCGCTAAGGAACAGACCCATGAAGAAGACGATCGCTCTCCTCACGCTGGCCGCAGCCTTGGCCGCCCCGATGGCCGCCCAGGCTCACCGCGCCTGGCTGGCGCCGACCGCCACGACCCTGTCGGGCACGGACGCCTGGGTTGGTTTCGACGCCGGCATGTCGAACCAGGTGTTTAACCCCGATCACGCCGCCATGCGCCTGACCGGCCTGGCCATCACTGCGCCGGACGGCTCGGCGGTTCAGCCCGAGAACGCCATGCAGGGCCGCTATCGCTCGACCTTCGACGCCCACCTTACGCAGAACGGCACCTACAAGATCGCCAATGTCATGGGCGGCGTCATGGCCAGCTACAAGCTCAATGGCGAGCAGAAGCGCTGGCGCGGCGCGGCGGCCGAATATCCTGCGGGCCTGCCGCAGGGCGCGACCGACGTGCAGGCGACCCGCACCGCCAGCCGCATCGAGACCTTCGTCACCCTGAACAACCCGACCGACACCGTCTTCAAGACAACCGGCGAAGGGCTTGAGCTGGTTCCCGTGACCCACCCCAACGACCTGGTCGTCGGCGAGCCCGCAACCTTCAAGCTGCTGAACAACGGCCAGCCGGCGTCGGGCCTGGAGGTCACCGTGGCGCGCGGCGGCCTGCGCTATCGCGACAATCCCGAGGAATCGACCGTTACGACCGGCGCCGACGGCGCCTTCACCGTGACCTGGCCGGAAGCAGGCATGTACTGGCTGAACGCCTCGGTCCGCACCGAAGGTCAGGGCGAAACGCTCGGTTCCAACGCCAGCTATGTGGCGGCGATGGAAGTCCTGCCCTAAGCGAAGGGTATGTCAGACACACCCTTCTCGCGCGGTTCCCGCGCCGCTCCGCCCACGGTCAATCTCGGCGACGCCAGCCCGCTGGCCGACCGCGCCGATAACCGGGTTCTGGTGCCCGTCATCGAAGGCGCGCCGCCCCGTCCGCCCAGCGACCTGATCCGTGCGCTGGGCGGCGAGACCATGGGCACGACCTGGAGCGCGCGGGTGATCGCGCCGCCGGGCGTGGGCGAGGCGGAAATCCAGGACGCGATCGAACAGGAACTGACGGCCGTCGTCGCCCTGTTCAGCCCGTGGGAGCCGTCCAGCGAGATCAGCCGGTTCAACACTGCGCCGGCCGGGTTCTGGGCGGTGTCGCCGCCGTTCTGGGCTCTGCTGGATGCGGCGATGACCCTAGGCGACGAAACGAACGGGGCGGTCGATCCGACCCTGGGCGCCCTGGTCGATTTGTGGGGTTTCGGCCCGCCTGGACCACGCTCGGCCCTGCTGCCGGTGCCGTCCGACGAAGAGATAACGGCGGCCATGGCCGTGTCAGGCTGGCAGAAGCTGCGGCTGAATCCCGATGCGCGCGGCGTGATGCAGATGGGCGGCATGAAGCTCGATTTCTCCGGTATCGCCAAGGGCCATGCGGTGGACCGCGTGTCCGACCGACTGACGGCGATGGGCGCGACCTCGCATCTGATCGAGGTCGGCGGCGAGTTGAAGGGGCGCGGCGTCAAGCCGGACGCCCAACCCTGGTGGGTCGAGATCGAACGGGTCGAGGGTTCGCCTGCGCCTCACACTGTGGCGGCCCTGTTCGACTTGGCCGTGGCGACCAGCGGCGATTATCGCCGGGCGTTCCGGCATGACGGCCGGCTGTATCCCCACACCATCGACGGCTCTACCGGCCGTCCGGTCAGCAACAATCTGAGCTCGGTCACGGTGCTGCACGCCTCGGCCATGATGGCCGACGCCTACGCCACCGCTCTGACGGTCATGGGGCCTTTCGAGGGGCCGGAATATGCCGAGGCCGTGGGCCTGATCGCCCACTTCGTCGAGCGCACCGAGCGCGGACCGGTCGAGCGGATGACGCCGGCCTTCGCCGCAATGATGGACGACCCCGACGGAGATCGGCCGGGGTGACAGCCGATCCACAGCGCTGGCTGTGGGCGGTCGGGGCGTTCGTGCTTTGGCTGGCCCTGATCGCCGTCATCGTCTGGCGCGAACGCCGGGCCAGGGCGGCGGCGCGTGCGCGCTCCGACGCCTTTGCGGGCGCTGGGACCGGGGCGGGCGAGGCCCAGGCGGTGCTGATCGCCTTCGCCAGCCAGACAGGCTTCGCCGAGGAGCTGGCCTGGATGACGGCGCGCGCCTTGAGCGACGGCGGCGTGGGCGCGCGGGTGCTGTCCTTCGCCGATCTGGACGTGCAGACCCTGAAGGCGACGGACAGCGCGCTGCTGATCGTGTCCACGACGGGCGAGGGCGATCCGCCCGACAGCGCGGCCCGGTTCGTGCGCAAAGCCATGGGCGAGACGGCGGATTTGTCAGGGCTGCGGTTCGGCCTGCTGGCGCTTGGCGACCGCAGCTACGACCAGTTCTGCGCCTTCGGCCATGCGGTGGACGGTTGGCTGAGGCGGTCGGGCGCGCAGGCCCTGTTCGACACGGTCGAGGTCGATAATGGCGAGGCCGGCGCCATCCGCCACTGGCAGCACCAGCTGAACCAGATCACCGGCAGCGTCACCGCCCCCGACTGGACCCCGCCGGCCTACGACCCCTGGCGGCTGGTCGAACGGACCCTGGTCAATCCCGGCAGTCCGGGCGGCGAGGCGTATCATCTGGCGTTCGAATCCGTGGGCGCGGCGCCCGACTGGTCGGCCGGCGACATCGCCGAGGTCGGCCTGCCCGAGCGGGACGGCGTCACGCCGGGCTCGCGTGAATATTCCATCGCCTCCCTGCCGTCTGACGGCCGGGTCGAGTTCCTGATCCGTCTGATGCGCCATCCCGACGGCGCGCCGGGCCTGGCCTCGGGCTGGCTGACCCAAGACCTGGCGCTCGGCGGAGAGATCGGTATGCGGTTGCGCACCAACCGCAGCTTCCACGGCCCGGCGGACGAGACGCCGATGATCCTGATCGGCAACGGCACGGGGATCGCCGGGCTGAGGGCGCACCTGAAGGCGCGTACGGCGGCGGGCGGGGCCTGGCTGTTGTTCGGCGAGCGCACGCAGGCGCACGACGCCTTCTTCGATGCGGAGTTGCAGGGTTGGATGGCTTCGGGCGTGCTGCGCCGGCTGGACCGATGCTTCTCACGCGATCTGGGCGACGGACGGTATGTGCAGGATTTGGTCGCGGCGGCGTCTGACGACCTGCGCGATTGGGTCGCGCGCGGGGCTGCGATTTATGTCTGCGGCAGTCTGGAGGGCATGTCGCAGGGCGTCCATACGGCGTTAGAGAATGCGCTGGGCGCGGATGTGGTGCTGACGATGCTGGAAGACGGGCGGTATCGGCGCGACGTCTACTAACTTTTCCGCTCATCCCGGCGAAAGCCGGGACCCAGTGTTTTGGGCGCCTAGACGTGACCTGTGTCGCGGCTGTCGATCCCCGACATACTGCCTCGCGAAAGGACTGGGTCCCGGCTTTCGCCGGGATGAGCGGCTATTTCCGTAGTCGTTTCAGCAGTTCCGCCGCGAAGCTGGACAGGGTGTCGTCGCGCGCGCCCATGACGATGATCCGGTCTCCCGGTTGAGCGATCTCCACGATCCGGTCGCCGCACGCGGCGCGCGTCGCAAGCGCCTCGGCCCGACGCCCGGCGGCGCGGACGCCGGAGGCGATGTCCTCGGACCCGACGCTGCGGTCGGTGGTGCCGCCGTAATAGACCGGCTCGGCCATCAGCAGCACGTCGTCCTCACGCATCAGGCCGGCGAAACCTTCGACAAACTCCGACTTCATCAGCTTCAGCGGGCCGAACCCGTGCGGCTGGAACAGGATCAGCAGGCGCCCGTCGAAGGCGTGCAGGGTCTTCAGCGTGGCGGCGATCTTGTCGGGGTTGTGGGCGAAGTCGTCGATGACGGTGATGTCGCCCGCCGTCCCTACCACCTCCATGCGGCGACGGATGCCGGCGAAGGTCTCCAGCGCCTTGACCGCCTCGCTGGTCGGCACGCCCAGCGCCCGGGTGGCGCCCAGCGCCGCCAGGGCATTGGCGACATTGTGGGCGCCAGGGACGTTCAGGATGACGTCGTGCTCACTCCAGCCCTCGATCAGGCGGAACTTCATGCCCGTCGGCAGCGGCTGAAGATCGTGGGCGGACAGGTCGGCCTTCTCCTCGCCCAGGCCGAAGGTGATGGCCTTGCCGGCGGGCAGGGTCTGGGCCAATTCTTGGGCCAGGGCCGCCGTCTCGGGATTGTCCAGGTTCAGCACGGCCGTCGTCGCGCGCGCGGTGAAGCCGCCGAACAGGTCGCGCAGCTCCTCCATCGACTTGTGGTCCAGCGAGATGTTGGAAACGACGGCGACCGTCGGGTCGTAGCCGGCGATGGAGCCGTCGCTCTCGTCCACCTCGGACACGAACAGGTCGGGTCCGCCGATCAGGGCGCTGGCGAACGGATGATCGGCGTCGGCGAAGTTCTTCATCACCGCCCCGTTCATGACGGTGGGTTGGCGGCCCGTTTGATGCAGAATCCAGGCGATCATGCCGGTGATGGTGGACTTGCCGCTGGTGCCCGCCACGCCGACCGAGGTCGGGGCGGCGTTGAAGATTTCGCTGAGCAGCTGGGGCCGGGTCTTGATGGTCGCGCCGGCGCGTCTGGCTGCCCCGATGTCAGGCACGGTGTCCTCGATGGCGCCGGTGGTGATCACGGTCTGATCCGCGCGGGTGACGCCTGAACCGTCCTGGGGGTGCAGGGTCACGCCGTGGGCGCGCAGCCAGTCGAACTTCTCGGGCGTGCGGCCCTGATCCAGCGCACGGTCGGAGCCTTCGATCGCGGCGCCGCGCGCCTGGACGATCATGGCCAGGGGCAGCATGCCCGACCCGCCGATGCCGCAGAAGAAATAGGAGGCGTCTTGGTTCATGCCCCCTTAGAACAGGGGATCGGGCCGGTCCGCCAGTGGGGATCGCAAAAACGACGAAGAAGGCGCGCGTGGCGACCAATAGCTTCAAGATCGGCGTCGTCTGCGCCAGTTCGCGGTTTTCGAAAGAACGCGCCGAGGCGGTCGAGGTCTGGATGGCGCAGAACCATCCCGACCGCGACGTGGCGGTGGTGTTTCACCCCGCCTGCTTCCTGAAACACGGCCATTTCGCCGGCGACGACCGGGCGCGGGCCGACGCCTTCGTCGAGTTCGCCAACGACCCGCGCATCGACGCCATCTGGTTCGCACGCGGCGGCTATGGCTCGTGCCGCATCGCCGACGCGGTGATTCCGCGCCTGGACGCTGTGGCGCGCAAGAAGCGCTACATGGGCTATTCCGATGCCGGCAGCCTGCTGGCCGGGATGTACAAGGCCGGGTTCGAACATTTGGCGCACGGGCCGATGGCGTCGGATTCGGTGCGCGACGACGCGACGGCGAAGGGCGCCCTGTCCTGGCTGACCACCGGGCGGACCGACTGGATCGAGCCGTCTCTGGCGACCGATCCGCGACCGGCCGTCGCCTTCAATCTGACCATTCTGAATGAGCTGACCGGCACGGCGCTGGAGCCGGATCTGTCCGGTCACGTCCTGATGCTGGAGGAGGTTTCTGAGGCCGCCTACCGGATCGACCGGATGATGTTTCATTTGACCAGCCAGGCCAGCATTCGCCGTGTGGCCGGGATTCGCCTGGGGCGTGTTTCGGATGTCACGCCAAACGATCCCGATTTCGGACAGACTCCCGAGGAGATCGTTCGCTACTGGTGCCTGAGGTCGGGCATACCCTTCCTCGGAACCGCCGATATCGGGCACGACGGCGCCAACAAGGTCGTGCCCTTCGGTCGCCCCTGAGGCGAACGGCGCGCGGCGCAAAAGACACAGTCTCGCCACGATCCGTCGATGGAAACCGGTAGCCCCCTCGACAGAACGCCGGTCCTGACTTCAGATGCCGGTCCGCGAGGCGTTAGGACTTCGTTAGCCAAGGCGTTGGGGGACGCCAAGGTTTACGCCTTCTGCGATGCGGCGGTTCGTTCGGATATCGGGGGATGCCCGGACGAGCCGCCTGATCGTTCTCCGATCATCGACGTGCCAGATCGTCGACGTGAAGCGCCGCAAGGCTTAAGGATCGCGGGTGCGTTTCGACGAAAGATTCATCGATGAACTGAAGGCCCGCCTTCGGCCGTCCGACGTGATCGGGCGGACGGTGAAGCTGAAACGTCAGGGCCGGGAATACGTCGGCCTGTCGCCCTTCTCGAAAGAGAAGTCGCCGTCGTTTTTCGTCAACGACGACAAGGGGTTCTTCCACGATTTTTCTTCCGGAAAACACGGCGACATCATCTCGTTCCTGCAGGAGACCGAGCGGTTGAGCTTCGTCGAGGCGGTGCAGCGGCTGGCCGGCGAGGCGGGCATGCAACTGCCCGCCGAGGACCCAAAGGAGGCCGAGCGCGAGCAGAAGCGCGCGGGCCTGTCGGACTGGATGGATCTGGCCCAGAAATGGTTCGCCGCCAATCTGCGCCGCACGCCGGGCAAGGCGGCGCGCGAATATCTCGAAAAACGCGGCCTGCCCGAGGATCAGTGGGAGCGGTTCGGCCTGGGCTATGCGCCCAATGATCGCGAGGGGCTGAAACAGGCCCTGATCCAGCGCGGCGCCAAGCCCGCTGAACTGGTCGAGGCCGGGATGCTGATCTCGCCGGAAAGCGGCGGCCAACCGTATGACCGGTTCCGCGACCGGCTGATGTTCCCCATCCTGGATGCGCGGGGGCGGATCGTCAGCTTCGGCGGCCGCGCGATGAATCCCGACGACCGGGCCAAATATCTGAACGGCCCCGAGAGCCCGCTCTTTCACAAGGGCGCGACGCTCTACGGCCTGCCCGAGGCGCGGCGGATCCTGGGGGCGGAGAGCAAGAACGACCAGGCCATCATCGTGGTCGAAGGCTATATGGACGTCATCGCCTGCCAGCGCGCGGGCCTGCCGGCCGTGGCGCCGATGGGCACGGCCCTGACGGAAGAGCAGATGGAACGGCTGTGGCGCGTCAGCCATGAGCCGGTGCTGTGTTTCGACGGGGACGCGGCGGGGCTGCGCGCCGCCTATCGCGCCATCGAACGGTCGTTGCCGCTGCTGAAGGCCGGGCGGTCGTTCCGGTTCGCACTGCTGGGCGCCGGGCAGGACCCCGACGACATTCTGCGCGACAAGGGCGCCCCGGCGCTGCGCCAGGCCCTGGCCGACACGCATGGATTCGCTGAGGTGCTGTTCCGCCGCGAACAGGATCTGGAACCGCTGGACACGCCGGAACGCAAGGCCGGCTTCAAGGCGCGGCTGCGCAACACCGCCTCGGCCATTCAGGACAAGGATTTAGCCGAACAGTACCGCCGCGACCTGTTCGACCGTTTCGACGCCCTGTTCCCGCGCAGCCCTCAACGTGCGCCCTGGACGCCGGGGCAGGGCAGGCGCGGTTTCGGCCCGCCGCCCAAGCTGGGTCAGACGGCGGAAGGGGCGCAGGCGATGCAGTCGTTGTTCCGCGCCATCGAGCCGGTGCCCGCGGCCCTGGCCCACGGCGCCATCGACGATCCCGAACGGATGGACGACCATCTGGAGGAGATCGCAGCCCACGGTTTCGGCGACAAGGGACTGGATGGCCTGGCCCAGGAGCTGGTTCGCCTGCGTCTGTCGGGACATAGCCTTGACTCTGCCGCCCTGCGACGCCATCTGGCGCAATCGGGTCATGATGCCTTAGTGCGCGAGGTCGAGAAGGCGGCGGCAAAGTCCGGCGCGCCTTTCCTGGCCGCAAATGCGCCCCTCGCCGAGGCAAGGATCCGATGGTCGCAGGCGTTCGACGCTTCAACACGCGTAGCCGCGTTGGAGGACGCCTTGGCCCATGCACGTGATGTGCCTGGGCAGGATGAGGCGTTTCGCCGGCTTAAGGCCGAGCGGGATGCGCTTCGCCGTGCGATCAAAGCCGGGACGATTTGGGAAGACAGCGCGGGCTCGTAACCTTACGGCCCGCCAGGCATTGTATTTTTCGTCGGGGCGGATTGATCACCCCCTCCGGCTGGAGACAGACTGACTATGAACGCACAGACCGAGACGCAGGAAACCGAGGCTTCGACCGATGGGCCCCTGCTCGATCTGACCGACGCCGGCGTCAAGAAGTTCATCAAACAGGCCAAGGCCCGTGGCTATGTGACGATGGAAGAGCTGAACAAGGTTCTGCCGTCCGAAGAAGTCACGCCCGACGCCATTGAAGATACCCTGGCCATGTTGTCCGAGATGGGCGTCAACGTCGTCGAGGCCGAGGAGGACGCGCAGGAGCAGCAGTCCACCGACGTCGCCGCCGCCGCCGGCACCGCCGTCGCCGAAGCGCCCGCCAAGGCCGCCTATGACCGCACCGACGATCCGGTGCGGATGTATTTGCGCGAAATGGGCTCGGTCGAACTGCTGAGCCGCGAGGGCGAAATCGCCATCGCCAAGCGGATCGAAGCCGGCCGCGACGCCATGATCTCGGGTCTGTGCGAAAGCGCCCTGACCTTCGAGGCCATCATGGTCTGGCGCGACGAGCTTGAGAACAACCGCATCCTGCTGCGCGAGGTCATCGACCTCGACGCCACCTATGGCGTGCTGAACCCCTCGTCCCTGCCCGGCGCTGTTCAGCCCGAGGCTGAGGCGGAAGAAGAAACCGAGGAAAAACCGGCGGCCGAGGCCAAGCCGGAAACCGACGACGACGATGACGACGACGATTTCGACGACGGCGGCGGCATGTCGATCTCGGCGCTGGAAGCCGAGCTGCGCGATGGGGTGATGGAGGTCCTGAACCTGATCGCCGCCGACTTCGGCGCGTTCCGGGCGTTGCAGGACAAGCTGGTCCAGACCCGTCTGAAGGGCGAGGTGCTGAGCGCTAAGGACGAGAAGGCCTATCGCGCCCTGACGCTGTCCATCTCGGACCGTCTGAAGACGATGAAGCTGAACAACAACCGCATCGAGGCGCTGGTCGAGCAGCTTTATGCGATCAACAAGCGCCTGATCGGTCTGGAAGGCCGTCTGCTGCGGTTGGCCGACAGCTACGGCATCTCGCGTCCCGAGTTCCTCAAGGCCTATTTCGGCGCCGAACTGGATCCGACCTGGACCGAGCGGATCAAGGACCAAGGCGTGCGCTGGACCAAGTTCAGCGACAACGAAGCCACCCAGATCGCCACCATTCGCGCCGACGTCGCCGCCGTGGCCCTGGAAGCCGGCTTGCCGATCGACGACTATCGCCGCATCGTACAGACGGTCCAGAAGGGCGAGCGCGAAGCCCGCCAGGCCAAGAAGGAAATGGTCGAAGCCAACCTGCGCCTCGTCATTTCCATCGCCAAGAAATACACCAACCGCGGCCTGCAGTTCCTGGATCTGATCCAGGAAGGCAACATCGGCCTGATGAAGGCCGTCGATAAGTTCGAATATCGCCGCGGCTACAAGTTCTCGACCTACGCCACCTGGTGGATCCGTCAGGCGATCACTCGCTCTATCGCCGACCAGGCGCGGACCATCCGCATCCCGGTGCACATGATCGAGACGATCAACAAGATCGTCCGCACCAGCCGCCAGATGCTGCACGAGATCGGCCGCGAGCCGACCCCGGAAGAACTGGCCGAAAAGCTGGCCATGCCTCTGGAGAAGGTGCGCAAGGTCCTGAAGATCGCCAAGGAGCCGATCAGCCTCGAAACGCCCATCGGCGACGAGGAAGACAGCCACCTGGGCGACTTCATCGAGGACAAGAACGCCATCCTGCCCATCGATGCGGCCATTCAGTCGAACCTGCGCGAGACCACCACCCGCGTGCTGGCCTCGCTGACGCCGCGCGAGGAGCGGGTCCTGCGGATGCGTTTCGGCATCGGCATGAACACCGACCACACCCTGGAAGAAGTCGGCCAGCAGTTCTCGGTCACCCGCGAACGGATCCGTCAGATCGAGGCCAAGGCGCTTCGCAAGCTGAAACACCCGAGCCGGTCGCGCAAACTGCGGTCCTTCCTGGACAGCTGATATGATCAGGGGCGGCTCCGACGGGGCCGCCCTTTTTCATTGTGGAACGACATGGGCCGAAAGCACGTCAACCTCGGCACGGCGCCCGCCAAGGCCGATCTGCCGCAGAAGGTCTGCGCCGCCTGCGGCCTGCCGTTCGCGTGGCGCAAGAAGTGGGCGCGGGACTGGGCGCAGGTGCGGTTCTGCTCGGACCGGTGCCGGGCCAAGGGCGCGGCTGAAGATCGGCGGTAGATGGCTCTCCGCCTCGTGACCGCGCGCGATCAGGGAATCAGATAAGCGTCCTGGCGATGTTTGCCGTGTCCCGCGCCTCACCCTTCCTGATCGCCCTCAGCGTCGTGCTAATCCTGAGCGGCTGCGTGCGGCGGCCGCCCGAGCCGTTGCGGCCGTCACCCTATCCGTCGCGCACCGAGGCGCCCCTGGTCGGGGGGCTGGTGGATCGGGCCATCGATGGGGGGACGCAAGGCGCGGTGGTGCGCGAGGGGCGGGACCTGGGGCGATGTTTAGCCGAGCTGAACGCCGCGCGGGTGCGGTTCAGCCCCGTGCCGGATCGTCAGAACACCGCGACCTGCGGCCTGAGCCAGGGCGGGGTGCTGGGCGCAGACCTGGGCACGGTGGCGCGGATGGCGCCGGGGGATGTGCAGATGACCTGCCAGACGGCGCTGGCCCTGAGCATCTGGCGTCGGCAATCACTGGAGCCGGCGGCGCGCGAGATCCTGGGCTCGGACGTGGTCCAGATCGATCACATGGGCGCCTATGCCTGTCGCAACGTGAACAACGGCGTCGGCTCGAACCGCGTCAGCGCCCATTCCCAGGCGGCGGCGCTGGACTTCGCCGGGGTGCGGCTGAGGGACGGGCGGCGCATCACGGTGACCAACGGCTGGAACGGCGACACGGCCGAGGCGCGCTTCCTGCGCCGCATCCGCGACGACGCCTGCCGCATCTTCGGCACCACGCTGAGCCCCGATTACAACGCCGTCCACTACGACCACCTGCATCTGGAGGCGACGGACACGCGCTTCTGTCGCTAGAGTAATCGGCGCTTGAGTTGATGTGGCCTGGAAGGCGTTCATCACAATGGGCACGACGAAGTCACGGCGTACACGACGGAATCGAACGCGCGTCGGCTCGCAACTCTATGTCCAGGCCGCTGATCGATTTAAGGCTTCGCCGCCGCAGGCCATAAGCCTTTGCCGAGCCGGCACGGCTCCGTCGTGTTCTCGGTGGCCTCGTTGTGATCGCTGTGATGAACCTTATTCTGAACTGCGCTGATGGATTGGCCGGTCCAACTCAGCCGCTGGATATCCTGGCCGAAACCGGACAAGCGCAACGGTTTCGCCTGAGGCGGATTACGCCCCTATGCGCGGTGAACTGAAGACCTATCAGGCCAAGCGCCGGTTTGGCGAGACGCCCGAGCCGAAGGGCGCCAAGGGCGGCCGGGCCAAGGGCGGCTTTCGCTATCTGATCCAGCGTCACGCGGCGACGCGGCTGCATTATGATTTCCGCATCGAGGCGGACGGGGTGCTGAAATCCTGGGCCGTGACCAAGGCGCCTTCGCGCGACACGGCGGTCAAGCGGCTGGCGGTCGAGGTCGAGGACCATCCGCTGGATTACGGCTCGTTCGAGGGCACGATCCCCGACGGCAACTATGGCGCCGGCACGGTGCAGATGTGGGACGTCGGCACCTGGGAGTCGCAGGAGCCGGACCTGGAGGCGGCCTGGGCCAAGGGCCAGATCAAGATGATCCTTCACGGCGAAAGGCTGAAGGGAAAATGGGCGCTGATCCGGTTGAAGAGCGACCGGGGCAAGCCGTCCAAGAGAAACAACTGGCTGCTGCTGAAGGAGAAGGACGACTTCGCGGTGGCGGGGGAGGGGGACGCCCTGGCCGAGATCGATGCTTCGGTGACGACCGGGCGGTCGCTGGCCGAGATCGCGGACGGGACGAAGGAATGGACGGCGTCCAAGCCGACGGGGCGTAAAGGGCCGGCCAAGCCCAAGCCATCAAAGGCGGCGGCGAAGGCCAGCAAGCCGCCGGCCTTCGTGCCGATCCAACTGTGCAAGGTGACCGACCATCCGCCGGGCGGGACGGGGTGGGCGCACGAGATCAAGTTCGACGGATACCGCATCCAGATCGGCGTCGGGGGCGGTCGGGCGGTCTTGCGGACGCGCAAGGGTCTGGACTGGAGCGACCGGTTCCCGGACCTGGCGGCGGACGCCGCGACCTGGCCCGATGCGGTGATCGATGGGGAGCTGTGCGCGCTGGACGACGATCACATGCCGGACTTCGGGGCGTTGCAGGCCGCAATCTCGGACGAAAAGACGGGGGGGCTGGTCTATTTCGCCTTCGACCTGTTGTTCGAGGGGGCGGAGGATCTGCGTAAGCTGCCGCTGTCGCATCGCAAGGCGCGGCTGCAGGCCTATGTGGACCGGATCGGTAAGTCGGGCGCAACGCGGCTGCGCTACGTCGAGCATTTCGCCTCGACCGGGCAGGCGGTGCTGGAGAGCGCCTGTCGGATGGATCTGGAAGGGGTGATCTCGAAAAAGCTGGATGCGCCCTATCACGCCGGGCGGTCCTCGACCTGGCTGAAGTCCAAATGCCGGGGGCGCGACGAGGTGGTGATCGGCGGCTGGTCGTCGCAGGGCGGGACGCGGTTCCGGTCTCTGCTGGTCGGGGTCAGGGAAAAGAGCGGCCTGCGCTATCTCGGCCGGGTCGGGACCGGCTATGGCGAGGCGGTCACCAAGACGCTGGTCCCGGCGCTGAAGGGGGTGGCGGCGGACAGGTCGCCCTTTTCCGGCGCGGGCGCGCCCAAGGCCGCCAAGGACATCCACTGGGTCAAGCCGGTGCTGGTCGCCGAGGTCGAGCATGGCGGATACACCGAATCCGGTTCGCTGAGGCAGGCGGCGTTCAAGGGCCTGCGCGAGGACAAGACGGCCGCCGAGGTGACGCAGGCGCCGCAGCCTCCGACGGAGATGGGCGAGGCCGACAAGAAGGCGACGACGACGGTGCGGTCGGCCGGCAAGCCCGGCAAGGTGGTGGTGGCGGGGGTGACGATCTCCAGTCCCGACAAGGTGCTGTGGCCCGCCGTCGGCGACCGGCCGGCGATCACCAAGGCGGACCTGGCGCGCTATTATGAGGCGGCGGCCGAGCGAATCCTGCCCCATGTGGCGGACCGGCCGACCTCGATCATTCGGGCGCCCGAGGGGATCGGCGGCGAGACCTTCTTCCAGCGCCACGCCATGGCGGGGTCGAACCCGCGCCTGAAGCTGATCGACGTCAAGGCGCGCACCCCTTACGTCGCCGCCGTCGATGCGGGCGGCCTGGTCGCCATCGCCCAGTCTGGCGGGCTGGAGTTGCATCCCTGGGGCTGTGCGCCCGGCGCGCCGGAGGTCCCGGACCAGATCACCTTCGACCTGGATCCCGACGAGGGGCTGGATTTCGGCGACGTGATCGCCGCCGCGAAGGTGGTGAAGGCGAAAATCGAGGGGCTGGGCCTGGCGGCCTTCGTCAAGACGACCGGGGGCAAGGGGCTGCACGTCGTCGCGCCCATCAAGACCGATACCCGCTCGCGCGTGACCTGGGATCAAAACAAGGCCTTCGCCAAGGCGGTGGCCGAGGCCATCCGCGCCGAGGCGCCGGACCGGTTCACCACCACCCTGGCCAAGAAGGCGCGGGGCGGAAAGATCTTCATCGACTATCTGCGCAACGGGCGGATGGCGACGGCGGTCGCGCCCTGGTCGCCGCGCGCGCGGCCGGGGGCGGGCATCGCCTATCCGCTGTCGTGGGGGCAGGTGAGAGCGGGGCTGGACCCGGCCGCGTTCAACCTGTGGACCTATGAGGCCCTGCTGAAGAAGCCCGATCCGTGGGCCGATTTCCGCGCCTCGGCGGTTAGCCTGAAGCCCGCGTTGAAGGCGATGGGGGTCAGTTCGAAATAGTCAGGCGGCGGCCTTTTTCTTCGCTGCCGGCTTCTTTGCAGAAGCCTTCTTCGCCGGCGCCTTCTTGGCGGCGGGCTTCTTCGCCCCCGTCGCCGAACCCTTCAGGCTGTTGCGCAGCGCCGCCATCAGGTCGATGACGTTGGTGTCGTCCGGTTCGGCGACATCGACCACGCCCTTGCCGCCCTTGGACTTGGTCTTGATCATGGCGCGCAGGGCGTCGTCGTAGCCGTCCTTGAAGTCGGACGGATCGAAGTCCGCCTCCTTCTGGCCGATGATGCGGGCGGCGATCTCGACCATGTCGGGGTCGGCCTTCACGGTGGGGATGTCGTCGAAATAGTCGTCGGAATCGCGCACCTCGTCATGGGCGCGCAATGTGTAGGCGATCAGGCCCTTGCCCCGGACTTCCAGCGCCAGCTGACGTTCCTTGCCGCGCAGGACCAAACAGCCGAGGGCGACCTTACCCTGTTTCTTCATGGCGTCGCGGATGACGGCGAAGGCTTCGACGCCGGCGCCCTTTTCGGGAACCACGAAGAAGGGATCGTCCCAGTACAGCCGGTCGATCTCGGTATCGTCGACGAACTTGTCGATGGAGATGGTCTTGGTGCTTTCCAGCTTCACCTTGTCGAAGTCGGCGTCGTCGAACAGGACGTATTCGTCCTTGGACACCTCATAGCCGCGCACCAGATCGCTGCGCTCGACCGGGCCGGTGTCGGGGTCGGTCGGCACCATGCGGATGCGGTTGTTGGTGTCGGGGTTGATCAGGTGAAACCGCACGTCATTGGTGCTGGTCGTCGCCGTGTAGAGGGCCACCGGACAGGTGACCAGCGACAGCTTCAGATGTCCTTGCCAGGTGGGGCGGGCGGCCATGTCGTTTCTCCTCGATCCATGACAATGCGTCGGGAGGATTTGGGTTCGGACATGGCCGCCCTACGTCAGGGCCTGCGTCAGGCCTTGCCGTCGAAGACGACGTCGAAACCGCCCCACATCATGCGCTTGCCGTCGAAGGGCATGTCCATGTTCGCAAAGTCGGGGTCGTCCTGCATCTTGCCGAAACAGGCGTCGGCCGCAGCGCGGTCGGGCCAGGTCACCCAGGAGAAGACGACCACCTCGCCGTCCTCCAGCTTCACCGCCATGGGAAAGCTGGTCAGCTTGCCGTCGGGCACGTCCTCGCCCCAGGTCTCGACCTGGGACAGGGCGCCGTATTTCTGGAACAGGGGCCAGGAGGCCTCGGCGGACTTGACGTAGCGCGCCTTGTCCTCGGTCTTCACGGGGGTCAGGAAGCCGGTCACATAGGTCATCTGTCGTCTCCTTGGTTTGGGTTCAGAGGTCGGTGACGGCGCGGTCCAGCGCCGCGATGTCGATCTTTCGCATGGTCATCATGGCCTGCATGGCGGCGGCTGCGCGCGCCGGATCGGGATCGGTCGTCAGGTCCATCAGGCGGCGCGGCGTGATCTGCCACGACAGGCCCCAGCGATCCTTCAGCCAGCCGCAATCGTTCTCGCTGCCGCCATCCGCGATCAGGGCGTCCCACAGGCGGTCGGTCTCGGCCTGATCCTCGGTCATCACCATGAAAGAGACGGCCTCGGTGAAGCGGAAGGCCGGGCCGCCGTTCAGCGCCAGATAGGCCTGGCCGGCGAGCACGAACTGGACCGTCAGGACCGAGCCGGCCGGACCGGACGGCGTATCGACGGGCGAGCGATTGACGGCCGTCACGCGGCTGTCGGGCAGGAGGGAGACGTAGAAGGCGATCGCCGCCTCCGCGTCGCCGTCGAACCACAGGCAGGGGACGATCTTGTCGGCCATCACGCGTCTCCCTCTGCAAGGGCGGCGAGCTGATCGGCCACGGCGCCCCAGCCCTGTTCGAAGCCCATGGTCTTGTGGGTCTCGGCGGCCTTTTCGTCCCAGTGGCGGGCCGTGGCTGTGTAGCGCGTGCCGCCGGCCTCGGGTTCGAAGGTATCGATGCGCACGAAGTTCCTGTCGCCGGCCTGTGGCACCCAGCCCTCGGTGAAGGCGCCGGTCGAGACCAGCTTGCGGCCCGGCACGACCTCCAGAAAGACGCCGGAATAGGGGTACCGCTCGCCCTCCGGCGAGGCCAGTTCGATGTTTGCCCGTCCGCCGACGCGCAGGTCCCAATCGACGACCGGGGTAGTCCACGGGCGGGAGCAGAACCATTCGCCGGTGCGCTGGGTGTAGATCTTCCAGACCGTTTCCGGCGAGGCCTTGATCAGGCGGCTGATGCTGAGTTCGCGGGGATCGGCCATCACGCTGCAGTGGCGTCGGCGGCGAAGGCTTCGGGGCCGGCGGCGACGGCGGCTTGGTCCATCCACATGACTTCCCAGATATGGCCGTCGGGATCGGCGTAGCTGCGGCCGTACATGAAGCCGTAATCCTGGGTCGCGTTGGGATCGATCACACCGCCTGCGCCGCCGGCCTGATCGACGACCGTATCGACCGCGTCACGGCTGTCACGCGACAGGCACAGCATGACCTGGGCCGAGACGTGGGCGTCGGGGATCTGGCGGTCGGTGAAGGTGCGCCATTTGTCGTGGGTCAGCAGCATGACGTGGATCACGTCCGACACGACCATGCAGGCGGCCGTGTCGTCGCTGAATTTCGGGTTCTTCGTCGCGCCGACGGCTTCGTAGAAGGCGATGGATTTGGACAGGTCGGCGACGGGCAGGTTGATGAAAATCAGCTGGGACACGGCGTTTCCTCATCCTTGTTCGTTTGCGAAACCTGCCCTCGATGATTATGATAGTCAACCATGAAGTTAGAAAAAGTAACCGAAAAGGCCGGACGCAAATATTACGACGCCTGTGGCGCGGCGCATGGGCTGGATCTGATCGGCGAGCGCTGGGCGCTGCTGGTCATCCGCGAACTGATGATGGGCCCGCGCCGGTTCGGAGATTTGAGAAAGGATCTGCACGGCATCTCGGCCAATGTGCTGACCCAGCGGCTGGAGGGGCTGGAGGCGTCGGGCATTCTGCGGCGCAGGAAGCTGCCGCCGCCCGCCTCGGTCCAGGTCTATGAGCTGACGGACTGGGGTTACGAGATCAAGCCGGTCTTCATGGTGCTGGGCGGCTGGGCGGCGCGCTCGCCGATGCACGACCCGACCCTGCCGCTCAGCGCGGTGTCGATCATGCAGTCGTTCGAGACGATGTTCGACTCGGCCCTGGCCGGCGATGCGGCCATGTGTGTGGGCTTTATCTTCGGCGACGAGCCCTTCGTCGTTCGCATCGAAGGCGGGGTCATCACGACGCGCCGCGACGCGACCGACGCCGCCGATGTCGTGCTGACGACCCAGCCGCCGCTGGTCGCCGCCTGCGTCTATGGCAAGGTTCCGCCGGCTGCGTTCGAAGTGGACGGGATGATGACCCTGACTGGCGACCGGGCCGTGTTCGACCGGTTCGTGGGTTTCTTCAACCTGCCGGAGAAGGCGGGCGCCTAAGAAGTGTCAATCTCAGGCCAGCATGTCCAGCAGGGTTCCGGTCATGTCGTTGGCCGTGCGGGCGACGGCGGCGTTGGCGCTGAAGGCGGTCTTGGCCTGGATGCGTTCGACGGTTTCCTCGGCGAGGTTATCCAGCGGCGCGGTCGCGGTGCGGCGCGCGCTGTTGTCGAACCGGTTCTGGGCGCTGGTCATTCCGGCGGCGGCGATAGACAGGGCTTGCATGGCTAAGGTCCAGACGAGGTGCGTTCGGTCTCCAGACTGCGTCTTTCAGGTCAACGTCGCCTGAAGGAACAGGGTGAACGCCGTTTTCCGCCCCGCTTGCGCCCTTTTTCGTGTATAGAGCGCCATCATTCGCCCGGCCTGAGGTCTGACCTCGGCCGGGCGCGGTCGTTTCGGCGACCGCCCTTGTCCGTTTGCCCAGGTTCCCTATGCCCTTTCCCGCCGTCCATCCCGCGCTCGACCGCGCCCTCGTCAACAAGGGCTATGCCGAACCCACCCCGGTTCAGGCCGCCGTCCTGGAAGTCGAATACGCCGAACGCGACCTGCTGGTCTCGGCGCAGACGGGCTCGGGCAAGACCGTCGCCTTCGGCCTGGCTGCCGCCCCGACCCTGCTGGGTGACAAGCCGATCTTCGGCCCCGGCGGCGCGCCCCTGTGCCTGGCCATCGCGCCCACGCGGGAACTGGCCATGCAGGTCGCGGCCGAGCTGACTTGGCTGTACGCCGACTCCGGCGCCAAGATCGCCACCTGCGTCGGCGGCATGGATGCGCGCCGCGAAGCCCGCGCCTTGAGCTTCGGCGTCCACATCGTCGTCGGCACGCCCGGCCGCCTGAAGGACCACATCGACCGGGGCAACCTGGACCTGTCGGAGCTGAAGGTCGCCGTCCTGGACGAGGCCGACGAGATGCTGGACATGGGCTTCCGCGAGGACCTGGAGCACATCCTGGACCAGGCGCCGGCCGAACGCCGCACCCTGCTGTTCTCCGCCACCATCGCGCGCGAGATCGTCACCCTGGCCAAGCGCTACCAGAAGGACGCTGTGCGGATCGACGCGACCGACAAGTCGCGCCAGCACGCCGACATCGAATACCGCGCCTATCGCATCGCCCCCAACGAGATCGAACATGCGGTGGTCAACACCCTGCGCTGGTTCGAGATGCCGCGCGCCATGGTCTTCTGCTCGACGCGGGACAGCGTGCGCCACCTTCAGGCCTCGCTGCTGGAGCGCGGCTTCTCGACCGTGTCGCTGTCGGGCGAAATGGGCCAGCGCGAACGCACCGACGCCCTGCAGGCGCTGCGTGACGGCCGCGCCCGCGTCTGCGTCGCCACCGACGTGGCCGCGCGCGGTCTGGACCTGCCCGACCTGGGCCTGGTCATCCACGCCGAACTGCCGATGAACCGCGCCGGCCTGCTGCACCGTTCGGGCCGGACGGGGCGGGCGGGCAAGAAGGGCGTCTCCGTGATGCTGGTGCCGCACTCGCGCCGCCGCAAGGCCGAGCGTCTGATGGATGACGCCGGGATCGACGCCGTCTGGTCCGGCGCGCCGACCTTCGACGAAATCCGCAAGGCCGACGAAGGCCGTCTGCTGTCGCCCGAGTTCTTCGAGGCCGAGGTCTCCGACGAGGACATGATCGTCGCCAAGCGGATGATCGCCGAGCGCACGCCCGACGAGATCGCCGCCGCCCTGGTGCGCCTGTTGCGCAAGGAGCAGCCGGCGCCGGAAGAACTGTCCGATCCGGGCTCCGACCGCAGCCCCGTCAAGCGCGAGCGCACCGTGCGCAACGAAGACGGCACGGCCGCCCAGCCTTGGCCCGGCGACCGCCTGGGTTCGGACGACGTGGTCTGGTTCCGCCTGGACGTCGGCCGCAACAAGAACGCCGACCCCAAATGGCTGATCCCGCTGATCTGCCGCATCGGCGGCATCACCAAGCCCCAGATCGGCGCCATCCGCACCTTCCCTGACGAGACACGGTTCGAGGTCGCCAAGACCCACGAGAAGGCCTTCCGCGAAGCCGTCGCCGCGTCCAAGGATGAGGTGAAGATCACGCCGTCGGAAGCCCCGACGCCGGGTTCGATGAAGGCCGGCCGCTTCTCTGGCAAGCCGAACCGCGACGAGGGCGACCGTCCCTTCAAGAAGACCCCCTACAAGCGCGCCGACGGCGGCGACGCCCGTCCCGCGTTCAAGAAGCCTTGGGCGCCCAAGGCCGACGGCGGCGGCAACCCGCGCTCGAACGCCGCGGCCGACAAGCCGTTCGCCAAGAAGGCCTTCCAGGGCAAGCCGAACTTCAAGAAGGACGGCTTCAAGGGCAAGCCGAAGGGCTGACCGGAAAAACTCCGCTCATCCCCGCGAAAGCGGGGACCCAGTTCTTTTGCGTGGCACGATGTCCGGGATAGGCGCCGCCGCGTAGCGTTTGCGCCGAAGCGCCCAAAACACTGGGTCCCCGCTTTCGCGGGGATGAGCGGAATGGGTGTGCTCTTGCCACCTATGCCTTGCCGGCGCACCTTTCGCCCATGAGCAAGCCGTCGGCACCCCAAGAACGATACGCCTCGTTCGAGGCCTTCTATCCCTATTACATCCACGAACATTCCAACCGGACGTGCCGGCGCATCCACGTCGTAGGCACCGGACTGGTGATCCTGGCGTTCGGGGTCTTCCTTGTGACGTGGAATCCCTGGTGGCTGCTGGCCATGCCGTTGATCGGATACGGCTTCGCCTGGGTGGGGCATTTCTTCTTCGAGAAGAACAGGCCCGCCACGTTCAAATATCCGCTGTGGAGCCTGATGGGCGACTTCCGCCTGTTCTTCGAGACAGTGTCGGGCAAGCGTCGCTTCTGATCCGCATTTCAAGCTGCGCGGTTATCTGAAACCGACTAGTCTGGCCCCTGCGGCGGTTCGCCGCTGCTGGAGGGAGCGCTCATGAAATCCATCGCCATCGTCGCCGCCGCCTCGGTCCTGTTCGCGCCGGGCGTCAGCCTAGCGCAGAAGGGCGAAGCCAGGCCCGATTTCAACCTGGATCCCAACTACGGCACGGTCGACCTCTCGGCCGGGTTCGAGCCCGATCCCTACACCAAGGCCATACGCGCCGGCGGCTCGATCCCGGCCTCTCGCGCCAAGTCCGGCTGCGAGGGCAATGTCAGCGCCGCGCCCGATTTTCAGGTCACCTATGAGGCGGGCGCGCTGGACCTGACGTTCAAGGCCGTGGCGTCGGAGGATACGACGCTGTTGGTCAACACGCCGGGCGGCGACTGGTATTGCGACGACGACAGCGGCGGCGATCTGGACCCCGAGGTCACGATCGACGGCCCCCAAAGCGGCCGTTACGACATCTGGGTCGGAACCTATGGCGACAGCATGGTCGATTCGACCCTGTCGGTCACAGAGCGCGTCGGCATGGATGGCGACGATGCGGGCAGCGGCCCGGACATCAGCCTGGAGCCCAACTACGGCACGGCCAATCTGCGCGGCGGCTTCACGCCCGATCCCTGGATCAAGTCGATCCTGGCCGGCGGCTCGGCGCCCGCCTCGGCCGCCAAGTCGGGGTGCGAAGGCTCGGTCAGCGCGGCGCCGGACATCCAGATCTTCTTCGAGCCAGGCGATTCCGACCTGACGTTCCGCGTGCGGGCGGAAGAGGACACCACCCTGCTGATCAATACGCCGAACGGCCGCTTCTATTGCGACGACGACAGCGGCGGCGACCTGGATCCCAAGGTCACGATCACCAATCCGCAGAGCGGCCGCTACGACATCTGGGTCGGCACCTACAACGACTCGATGGTGCAATCGACGCTGGAAGTGTCCGAGATGGACTGATCCTGGTCAGCACCAGAAACGAAAACGCCGGCGACCGTGAGGGCGCCGGCGTTTTTCATGATTGGACCGATCAGTTGGAAGCGGTGGTCCAGGCGGGGGGGCAGCCGTCGAAGCGGCCGGCGTCGGCGATGGTCAGGGTGCGCATGTTCAGACGCTGCGCCTGGGCCATCGAGCCGCGGCCGTGGCCGGTGTAGAGATCGACCTTCTGGCCCTTGATCGCGCCGCCGGTGTCGGACGCATACCAGTAGCCGTCATGGATGGTGCCGTCGGCCAGACGCAGGCCGACCGTCTCGCGGATGAACAGTTTGGTGCGGCGGGGAATGACGCGGGGATCGACCGCGACGGTGCGCATGGCGATCGGACGGCAACCGAGCGAATCGTTGCCCGTCGCGCCGCCGCCGCCTGCGTGATAGAGGCGCGCGGAGGCGCGCCAGTCGGGGTCCGAGGCCATCAGCTCGGTCTGTTCGGCGTTCAGAGCGGTCTCGATTTCGGCGGAACCGACGGTGGCGGCAGGGGTTTTAACCCTGACTTCATCCGCCGCTACGACATCATTGTAGGGGACAGGCCCGCTCGTCACAGACGACACGGCAGCCCAAAGCATGGCGATAGCAGCGGAAGCGCCGATCATGAGTTTCGCTCAGGAGACACCGGCTCCCAACGCCGCCGGCGCCCGCCTTGTCGCGTTAACTTGTGGCGAGAAAGCGGCCAAATCGTTCAGCGCGCTTTGCGTTACGATTTGTTTCTAAGTTAATGCCTTGTTTTTCATGATATATCCATCCCCAGCTTGCGCGCCAGCGTAGCAAGCTGGGGACGGGTTTTGTCGTCAGAACTTGAAGTTCAGACCTGCTTGGACGACGGGCAGGACCTTGTAATCGTCGGCTTCGGACTGAATTTCCTGCTCTTCCTGATCCAGCCGGGCGCGGAAGATCGGATCGTTGGACAGGGTTCCGCCGCGCGCATCCAGATTGACCTGGGGCGAATCTCCAAAGGCCGCGCCGGCCAGGATGCGGAAGCCTACGCGACCGCCGCGCGTGAATGTGTTGTCGTAACCCAAGCCGACGAAGGGCGCAGTGCTTTCAAGATCGATACGCCCCGTCAGCGTCCCGACCTGGGCCGGGGTGAAGGTCGCGCCGCCGACGACGACGTTACCCGTGGGCGTGGCGTCCAGATCGATCTTGCGATCTCCGAAATAGGCCCCGCCCGAGATCAGGAACCCGTTGCGGAACGGATGGACGTCCACGAAGGCGCCGGGCGACTTGAAGTCGATCTTGGCGTCGTAATCGATGCCCTTGTAGGTCTGGTCGCGATCCCAGTTCAGCACGTCATAGCCGCCACGCAGCACGACGACGGGGCTGAGGGAAAACTGGGCCTGAAGACCGACGCCCGGCGTGCCGACCTGGGCGCCGACCGCGAAACGCCCGTCCTCTTGGGCCAGAGCCGAGGTCGCGGGCAGGACTGCCGCAGCGAGGGCGGCGATGAGCAGGGTTTTCATGGCGCGTATCCAATAGGGGAGGGTTCGCGCTTATCCTGACGAACGGCCCTGAAGATTGGGTTACGCCGCCCATTCTCCGTGTGGCGTGTCCCGACGCGCCTCGGCCTCGCGCACAGCCTCGACGGCGCGGTCCAGCACTTCCAGCCCGGCGCCGGGCTGGATCGCCTCGACCGTCAGGATGCGCCGGAAGGCGCGCGCACCGGGGCGACCGTGCATCAGGCCCAGCATGTGTCGCGCCATGGCGGGCAGGGCGACCCCCTCGGCCAGGCGCGCGGCCATATAGGGCCGATAGCGATCCAGGGCCGCAAAGGCGTCGGTGTCGGCGACGGCTTCGCCATACAGGCGACGGTCGGCCTGACCCAGGATGGCCGGCTCGTGATAGGCGGCGCGGCCCAGCATGACCCCGTCCAGCTTGACCCCATCGGCGTCGTCCAGATGCGCCTCGGCCTCGTCCAGGGAGGCGATGCCGCCGTTGATCGAGATGTTCAGATGCGACCGCTCGCGCTTCAGCCGGCGCACCAGATCATAGTCCAGCGGCGGCACGTCGCGGTTCTCCTTGGGCGACAGACCCTTCAGCCAGGCCTTGCGCGCATGGACGATGAAGACCTCCACGCCTGCGGCGGCGCAGGCGTCCACCGTGGCGAACAGGCTGACCGCCGGATCCTGATCGTCCACGCCGATGCGGCATTTGACGGTCGCGGGCACGCTCACCGCCTCGCGGATCGCCGCCATACAGTCCGCAACCAGCTCCGGCTCGCGCATCAGACAGGCGCCGAACCTGCCCGACTGGACCCGGTCGGACGGGCATCCGACGTTCAGATTGATCTCGTCATAACCAAACGCCTGCCCAACCTTCGCCGCCTCGGCCAGCTGCGCCGGATCCGACCCGCCCAGTTGCAGCGCCACCGGATGCTCCAGCGCATCGAACCCCAACAGCCGCTCGCGATCCCCATGCAACACCGCCGGCGCCGTCACCATCTCGGTATAGAGCAAGGCCCGCGTCGTCAGCGCACGGTGAAACGCCCGGCAATGCCGGTCGGTCCAGTCCATCATCGGCGCCACGGACAGTCTACGCGCTTGTTCTAACGGCATTTATTTATGCAACTTCAGGGATTTGGTTGACGGTGCTCAGCGACACTTCTACGCGCTTTTTCGACGATTTTCGCCCTTCTACGACAACTCACTGCACCCTTTTTGCACCCAAAACATGGCTTCGATCCGCAAGCAAAGGTCTGGTCGGTGGCGCGCCCAAGTTCGGCGTAAGGGACATGTTGCGAGCCAGACCTTCCTGCGGTTCGACGATGCCAAGGCCTGGGCGGTCGAGGCAGAACGTCAAATCGATCGCGGTGAGACGCCGCGGGATTCTCGGGTCGCGGATTACGACATTCGCCGAACTCATTGACCTCCACGTCGCGCGGTCGGAAAGGCCCCGAGGCGGTCGAAGGCGACGACACTAAAGATGCTCAGGGCGCGGCTGGGGTGAGAGAAACAGGGCCAACTTGATAGGCAGCTTTTCATCGATTTCGGCAAAGCCAGAGCCAACGAGGGGGCTGGACCGATGACCCTGAGCATCAACATCGGCGCCATCAAGCTGGTCATCACGCACGCGATCGCAGTCCATGGGAGGGCATCTGACTTCTCACCCAATCCCGCGCAGTCGCGGGCCTCATGAACGGCGGATACCGTAGCATGAGCCCCTATAACTGCGCGCTCAAACTTACACAAAATCTTGCACACTCAGCTGATGTGTATTGGATATCCTATAAGTATCAATCTCTTGATGCTGGCGTGTGTGACTTGATGTCTATTGATGCGCTAAACAGGCCGCCACGCCTGGGTGAGACAAATATTGGGACTGCCCACCCAGGCATGGCGAGTTGATCAAAGGCGGCAGATCGCGGTCTGCCCTTGACGCGGGACGTAGCGGTCCGTGCGGGCGTTGTAGCTCCGGTAGCGTTGCTGGCAGGCCCGGACGTGCCGGTACCAGTCGGACGTGCGGGAGAAGTGGCTCGGCGGGGCCGCCGGGCGAGCGCCCCAACGCGAGTCCCAGTTGCCGTAGCGCGAAGAGTTTGACGATTGAGTATCGCGGCGGCCTTCGTTCTGACGGCTCTCGTTCTGACGGCCGTTATCGTGACGGTCGCGCCCTGACTGGTTTTGCTCGCGGGCTTCGGGTCTGGCCTGAGCTTGCAGATCGGTAGCTGCAAGCGAGAACCCGCCCAAAGTCAGTGCTGCGGCTGACAGGCCGATGAGAATCTTACGCATGGTGGTCTCCTGGGGAATGGGGCCGGAGCCCCGGGGGGTAAACTGGGGGGAGCAATACGATCGCCCGGGCGTGGCCGGGCGCCGAGACCGTCAATGACGACGCCGTTCGGATTGGGCCTGAAGAGGGGTCTTTGGCAGGGTCTCCAGCATCAGCCTGCCGTCGCGATCGGTATCGAGGGCGATGAACCTGCGCTCGATCATCGTCGCCCACTCCTCGGCCGTGACGCGTTGGTCGAGGTTCACGTCAGCAGCCTTGACGGGCTGGGGCAGATTGAAAAATCCGCCGTCGGCGATGACGCCATAGCCATCGGGGCGGTAGCGAGGTTCGGCGCGAGCCCCGCCCCCTGGAGGGCCGCCTCCCGGCGGGCCGCCGCCTGGCGGACCACCGCCGCCCGGCCGGTCCTGCAGTTGCGCCATTGCCTGGGGCGGCCCGCTGCGCGGCCTGCCGGGCAGGCCGGGGCGTCCGGCGCCGCGCGGTCCGGGGCGGCCGCCATACTGGGCGCCGACCTGGCGCAGGGACTGTTCATAGACGCTGAGTTCGCCCTGGTTCAGGTTGCCGTCGCTGTTGAGGTCGAGCAGGCCGAACCAACGCTGCCCATCAGCCGCAAATTCCTGAAACGTCACCTCGCCGTCGAGGTTCTCATCAGCGCCGATGAACCAGTCTGCCGAAGGCCACGGCTGGCCCATTTCAGACACGAACGGTTCGCCGTGCGGACTTACGAAAAAGGTCGCGCGTATAGGATGGGACGCAGCGCCCATCTGTGGTTCAGGCGGCCCGCTGGCGCAGGCGGCGAGAGCGGCGACAAGCGGGAGGACTGCCGAGGCTCTGTGGGGGAAGGCCATTCGCATAAGGACTCCAGCGGCTAGGGGTGACGATGACGACGGGGTCAAACCGACAGGTTGAAGGCTACGGAAATGCGCCTTCGCGTGCCGGCGTAGGGACGGACGGCGTGGACAAGCCAGGATGGAAACATCACCAGGACGCCCGCGCGCGGGGTGAAGAAATCCTCCCGACCGGCGGTCAGACCGCCGGGCACGGCATATCTGAGCCGGGGGGCGTAGAAGGCCGGCAGGACGCCTCGCGGGTCCTGCATCTCGAACTCGCCGCCCACTTCAATGTCCTCGTCCTCAGCGCCGTCGTCGACCCAATAGACGCCGGACCAGAAGGCGGCGGGATGATGGTGCGGACGATTGGCGTCGCCCGGCTCGTTGATGTTGGCCCAGGCGTTTACCCGCCAGGCGGGCGCGCCCTCCAAAAGGCCGTCGTCGGTTTCAACGGCGGTGAACAGCGTCGCCAGATGACATGCGGCCGTCAGCAGCACCTCCGCCGCCGGACCGCCCCAGTCCGCGAAGTCCGCATCCGATTGCCACCCGCCCGCGTTGCTTCTCGCCACGCCGGACATCCGCGAAGCATGGGCGAGGATGATCTGTGACAGGTGCGGCTTCAGCTCGGCGGCCTCGTTGACCGGGGCGACCAAAAACGGCGTGGGAAAACGCGGCTGAATCTCGAATCCGCTCTGGGAAAAGCTCAGGGCGTCAAACGCCAGGCCCTTATGAGCATTCAGCGTCTCTGTCATGGGATCGACGCCATAGTGGGATCGGACATCGCGGCCGCCCAATCCTCCGCCGCGCCGCCGAGCACCTGATACAGGGTCACCCGGTTCAGCAGATCCTCTAGCACGATGCCGAACTCGGCCTGCCGGGCGGCATAGGTTGAACGCTGCGCCGTCAGAGTGGATAGATAGTCGTCGATCCCGGCCCGATAACGCGCCTCGCTCAGGGTCAGGCTTTCGGTCGCCGAGGCGGCCTGGGCGGACAGGGCGGCGCGCTGGGCGTCGATCGTGCCGTCGCGTGCCAAGGCGTCGGCGACCTCACGGAAGGCCGTCTGCACCGCGAACTGATAGCCGGCGGCCGCTGCATCCCGCTGTGCCTCGCTATAGGCGACGTTCGCACGGGCGGTCGGCGAGAAGATCGGCGCGGTGACGGAAGGAGACACGGTCCAGGTGTCCTCACCGTCGTCGAACAGGCCCGCTAGCGATGGGCTGATCACGCCTGCTAGGGCGGTCAGGCTGATGGTCGGAAACAGGGCGGCCCGGGCCGCGCCGATGTCGGCATTGGCGGCTCGGAGCTGATGCTCGGCCTGGGACACATCGGGGCGATCCAGCAGCACGTCCGATGACAGGCCTGCGGCGGGGACGCCGATCGCCTGATCGAGCGCCATAAGCGAGGGGGGCAGAAGGGCGTCCTCGACCGGCCCGCCGGCCAGCAGGGTCAGGGCGTTCCGGTCCTGGGCGACCTGGCGCGTGAAGTCCGCCACGTCGGCCTCCGCCTGGGACAGGACCTGCTCGGCGGACACGACGTCCAGGCGGCTGACGAGGCCGCGTTCGTTCAGCGTCCGGGTCAGGTCCAGGGACCGCCGGGCGCTGGTCGCCGTGTCTTGCGCCAGCTGCAACAGGTCCTGATCGGCGGCCATGGCCAGCCAGGCGCTGGCGGTTTCCGAGACCAGGGTCACGTGGGCGGAGCGGGCGCCGGCCTCGGTGGCCAGATAGCTTTCGAAGGCGGCGGCCGTCTCGTTGCGCAGGCGGCCGAACAGATCGATCTCGAAACTGGCAAGGTTCAGGCTGGCCTGATGACTTTCGTCGCCCTGGACCGAGGCGGAGCCTCCGTTGAAACTGGAGCTCAGTCCGCCGCTCAGCGAGGGCAGTTGGGCCGCCCTCTGGCTGCGATAGAGGGCGCGCGCCGATTCGACCTGGGCCAGCGACTGTCGCAGGCTGCGGTTGTCGGACACCGCCCGGCCGACCAGCGTCTGCAGACGCGCGTCGTCAAACAGGCTGCGCCACGAGGCCGTGAGCTGCGCCTCCGATCGCGGCCCATAGGCGGGGCCGGTCGGGAAGCTCTGGACGATCGCCGGATCCGGTCGCTGATAGACGGGCGCGAGGTTGCAGGCTGACAAGGCCGAGAGGGAGACGGCGACGACGAGGAGGCGTTTCATCATCGGGCTCCTTCGGGCCGGGCGACGTCAGGCCCTGTCTCATCGCCACGCCGGTCATGGACGCGGGGAGTCTTCGAAAACCGCTCCATCGTTGTCGTGATCAGTACGAAGGCCAGCGGCACATAGAAGATCGCCAGCAAGGTCGCCGTCAGCATGCCGCCGATCACAGCCGTCCCCAGGGCCACGCGACTGGCCGCGCCGGCTCCGGTTGCGATGGCCAAAGGCACGCAGCCGGCGATGAAGGCGATCGAGGTCATCAGGATCGGCCGCAGGCGAATCTTCGCTGCGGCCAGCGCCGAGGTCATGGCGTCCTTGCCGGAGCGGTAGTTGGCCTCGGCGAACTCCACGATCAGGATGGCGTTCTTGGCGGTCAGCCCCACGGTCGTCAGCAGGCCGACCTGGAAATAGACGTTGTTGTCCAGCCCGCGCACCGTGACCGCCAGTACAGCGCCGAGAATGCCCAGCGGCACGGCGAGGATGACCGCCAGAGGCACAGACCAGCTCTCGTAGAGCGCGGCGAGGCACAGGAAGACCGCGAGGATCGACAGGGCGTAGAGCAAGGGCGCCTGGCCGCTGCTTTGCTGTTCCTCATAGGACAGGCCGCTCCAGGCGAACCCGGTGCCGGGTTCAAGCTCTGCTTGAAGTTCGGCCATGCGCGTCATGGCGACGCCCGAACTTTCGCCGGCTGCGGCCTGGCCCTGGATTTCGGCGGAGCCCTGGCCGTTGAAGCGCGCCAGGCTGGCGGGCCCGGTGTCCCAGCGGGTCGTGGCGAAGGCCGAGAAGGGCGTCATCGCTCCGTCGGTTCCCCGCACGCCCCAGGCGTAGAGGTCGTCCGGCGCCGAGCGATACTGGGCGTCGCCCTGAACATAGACCCGTTTGACCCGGCCGCGATCGACGAAATCGTTGACGTAGGACCCGCCCCAGGCGGTGCTCAGGGTGTTGGCGACATTGGTGGAACTCAGCCCCAGGACCGACAGCTTGGTCTCGTCCAGATCGATCTTCAGCTGCGGCGTGTCCGGAAGCGCCGAGGCGCGAACGGCGCTGAGCAAGGGGTCCTGGCTGGCTGCGGCGATCAGCGCCGTCTGCCGCGCCTTGAACTCGGTCTCGGACAGGCCGCCCGTGTTCAGCAGCTGGAAGGTGAAGCCGTTGCTCTGCCCAAGGCCCGAGATGGCCGGCGGGGTCAGGGCGAAGATCTGGGCATCGCGAACGCCGCTCAGGGCGGCGGTGGCTCGTCCGGTCACGGCGTCGGCGGAGGCGTCTTCGCCCTTGCGGTCGTCGAAATCCTTCAGGGAGGCGAAGCCCAGGCCGGCGTTCTGGCCGGCGCCGCCGAAGCTGAAGCCGTTGATGGCGAAGACGGCCTGGGTGTAGTCCGCTTCCTGATTCAGGAAGTAATCCTCGACCTGACGGCCGACCGCTTCGGATCGCGCCGTGGTCGCGCCGGCCGGCAAGGTCCACTGGATCATGGCCTGACCCTGGTCCTCCGTCGGAAGGAAGCTGGTCGGCAGGCGAACGAACAGAAGGGCCATGATCAGGGCGATGACGGCGTAGCCGCCCAGGAAGACAAGCTTGCGCCCGATCACTGATCGCGTGCCCTTTACATAGCGGTTGGTCGTGGTGTCGAACCAGCGATTGAACCTGCCGCCAATGCCCTTTCTCTCCAGCGGATCGGTATGGCTGGGCTTCAGAAGGGTCGCGCACAGGGCAGGCGACAGCACCAGGGCGACCAGCACCGACAGGAGCATGGACGAGATGACGGTGACCGAAAACTGGCGATAGATGACGCCGGTGGAGCCGCCGAAAAAGGCCATCGGCAGGAGCACCGCCGAGATCACCAGGCCGATGCCGATCAGGGCGCCGCTGATCTCGTCCATCGACTCGATCGTGGCCGCGCGCGGCGAGAGCCCCTTCTCGGCCATCAGCCGTTCGACGTTTTCCACGACCACGATGGCGTCGTCGATCAGCAGGCCGATCGACAGCACCATGCCAAACAGCGTCAGGGTGTTGATCGAATAGCCGAAGGCGTAGAGGACGCCGAAGGTGCCCAGCAAGACAACCGGCACGGCGATCGCCGGGATCAGGGTCGCGCGCCAGCTCTGCAGGAAGATGAACATGACGATGACCACGAGGATGACCGCCTCGATCAGGGTCTTCACCACCTCATGGATCGACAGTTCGATGAAGCCGGTGCTGTCGCGAGGATAGGCGACCTCGTAACCGTCAGGCAGACCGGCCGACAGACGGGCCACCTCGGCCTTGACCAGTTTGGCCGTGTCGAGCGCATCGGCGTCGGGTGCAAGCTGGACGGCGATGCCGGCGCTCGGGTGCCGGTTCAGGCGGGCGTTGGTGCCATAGGATTCGCTGCCGATCTCGACCCGGGCGACGTCGCCCAGTCGCACGATGGCGCCATTGCTCTGGGTCTTCAGAATGACGGCCTTGAACTGATCGACCGTCTGCAGGCGAGAGCGCGCCGTGACGGTTGCGTTCAGCTGCTGGGTGGCGGCTGAAGGCGCGGCGCCGAGCTGGCCCGCCGAGACTTCTGTGTTCTGGGCCTGAATGGCGGCGGTGACGTCGGACGGCATCAGCTGGACGCTGCGCAGCTTGTACGGATCCAGCCAGATGCGCATCGCGTACTGGGAGCCGAACACCTGGCTGGAGCCGACACCGGACACACGGGCCAGCGGATCCTGGAAGTTAGCGACCAGATAGTCGGCGGTGTCCGAAGCGCCTCTCTGGTCCGTGGTGTCGTAGAGCGACACGATCAGCAGGAAGTCCGAGTTCCGCTTGGAGACCTGAATACCCTGCTGCTGGACCTGGGAGGGGAGGCGGCTGAGCGCCTGCTGAACCTTGTTCTGGACCTGGACCTGGGCGGTGTCTGGGTCCGTTCCCTTGGAGAAGGTGACGGTGATCGACGCCTGTCCGGCCGAGGAACTGCTGGACGAGAAATAGAGCATCCCGTCCAGGCCGGTCAGTTGCTGCTCCAGCACCTGGGTCACGCTGCTTTCGAGCGTCTCGGCCGAGGCGCCGGGATAGTTGGCGCTGACGCTGATCGTGGGCGGGGCGACGTCCGGATACTGGGCGATCGGCAGGGTAAAGATGGAGGCCGTGCCCGCCAGCATAATGACGATGGCCAGCACCCAGGCGAAGATGGGGCGTGCGATGAAGAAGCGGCTGATCATCGCCTACCGCCCTGCCGGCGTGGTGGTCGCGGCGCGGGCGCCCAGGGTCACTGCCGTGGCCTTCACGCCCTGTCCAGGTCGGACCTTGGCCGTGCCCTCGACGATCAATCGGTCGCCCGCCTTCAGGCCGCTGGTGACCAGCCACTGGTCGCCGATGGCCCTGTCGGCAGTGATGTTGCGCTGCTCGACCTTGTTGTCGGCGGTCAGGACCATGGCGGCCGCCTGGCCGCGTGTGCTCCGCGTAACGCCCTGTTGGGGCGCGAGGATGCCGTTCTGGACGACGCCTTCGCCGAGGCGGACGCGAACGAACATCCCCGGCAACAGCAGGCGGTTCGGATTGGGGATGCGGGCGCGGATGGTGACCGACCCGGTGGCCTCGTCGACGACCTGTTCGGTGAAGGCGATCACGCCGGACTGCGGATATTCGGAGCCGTCCTCAAGAACCAGTGTCACACTGGCGCTGGCCGCGCTCAGGCCCCCGCTGGCGAACTGCTGACGCAGCTCTAGGATGCGGGCGCTGGATTCGGTGACATCCACATACATGGGATCGACGGACTGGATGACGGCCAGGGCGTCTGCCTGACTGGCGGTCACCAGCGCGCCCTGGGTCACCAGCGAGCGACCGATCCGGCCGCTGATCGGGGCGGTGATGCGGGTGAAACCCAGATTGATCTCGGCGGTCCGCAAGGCCGCTTCCTGCTGGGCCACAGCCGCCCGGGCCTGGCGGGCGGTGGCGGTGACATTGTCGGCCGCCTGTCCGCTGACGGCGTCGATGTCTGTCAGGCCTTCGTAGCGCCTGGCCTCGGCGTCGGCGGCGGCCAGTTGGGCGCGCGCGCTGGCCAGCTGTGCGGCCGCCTGGTTGCGGGAGGCGCTATAGAGGCGGGAGTCGATTTCATAGAGCGCCTGGCCCGCACGGACCATGGCGCCTTCCTCGAACAGACGCCGGCGCACGATGCCGTTCACCTGTGGGCGGATCTCGGAGACGTTGACCGCTGCGGTCCGACCGGCAAGTTCGGTCGTCAACGTCACGGTCTGGGTCTGCAAGGTCACGAAGCCCACCTCGGGGGTCGGCGGCGGCGGCGGAGCCTTGTCGGCGCAGCCGGACAGCACAAGGGCGGCCGCGATTGAGCCGATGACGCTGGCGCGTGCAACCGGGGAGGTTCGCCAGGGCGACGGATTCATGAGGCTCTCCGATGACCGATCGGCGCGGGGATCGCCGAGGCATGAAGTCTCCTCGCACCGGAGCGTATGTCGTTGCAGAGCGATTGCATGTCGGTTCTCGCTGATTGATGTCAGCGAATGTCGCGCTGTATCGTTGTGTATCAAACGATGTCCTCACGCCGCCGCCGGCAGACAAAGGCCTGCGTCGCGCGTAAAGCGACGGTATGCCGGCCGCACCCCCCACCCACGCAGCCACCGTCCTGGTCGTCGATGACGACGCGGACATCCGTGACCTCATTGTCCAGCAGCTGCGTCAGGCCGGCTTCGACGTCGAGGCCGCAGCCAGCCTCGCGGACGTTCGCGCCGCCCTCTCCGTCAAGCCGTTCGACGTGGTGATCCTCGACCTCAACCTGCCCGATGGCGACGGCGTCGACCTGTGCCGGGAGATGCGGAACGCGGGCCGAACCGAGGCCATCATCATGGTCACGGCACGGGACGCCTCGATCGACCGTGTGCTTGGTCTTGAACTGGGCGCCGACGACTACCTCACCAAGCCCTTCGAGCCGCGCGAACTGCTGGCCAGAATCCGCAACCTGCTGCGCCGACGGGGCGACGAGCCGGATCCGTCATTGAACAAGCGCAGCGCCCGGTTCGGCGACTGGACCCTCGATCTGGTCCAGAGACGCCTGGTCGCCTCCGACGGTCGGCTGGTCATCCTGTCGTCCGCCGAATACCGGCTGTTGCATCGTTTCGTGCGCAATCCGCACGCGGTGCTGTCCCGTGAGGACTTGCTGATGTCCGACCGCCGGATCGTCACGCCGGGGGACCGGGCCATCGACCTCCAGATCAGCCGCCTTCGCTCCAAGCTCGCGGGGCCGGGCGACGACCTGATCCTGACTGTCCGAAACGAAGGCTATGTGTTGGCGGCGGACGTGGTGTTCGGGTGATCAGGGGCCTCAAGGCGGCGGCGATCGCGCTGTGGCGGGTGTTGGATTCGGTCGGTGGGCGCACCTTCGTGCTTTTGACGATAGGCATCACGGCAGCGGCGGTGCTCTCCCTCGCCCTCGCCGAAGGCTCCAGACGCCGGGACTTCGAGGTTCTGAGAACGAACCAACTCGTCGCCCGTGCGACAGAGATTCAGCAGCGCTGGACGGCCCAGCCGACGGAGGTCGCGCGCAAGGCTTCGGTTCAGACCAATCCGGGCGTCAGACTGCATGATGAGGCGCCGCCGTTTCAGCGCGATCCCGAGTTGGAACGCAAGCTGATCGCCGCCATGGGCGCGCGTTACAAGCCCACAGGCGGAGCGGCGCCGAGTGCGGCCTGTCTGCCTCCGGGATTTCAGCGGCAGATGCCGGAACAACTGGGCGACGGGTTCGAACTCAAGCTCGACTGCTGGCTGGTCAGCTTCACGCCGCCGGGCGACACCCGGCGCACGGTCGCTATGTTCCAGCCCCCGGTGGTCATGCCCACCGAATCGAGCCGCAATCCCGTCTACTTGCTGATCCTGCTGGCGGCGAGCGCAGCCCTATCCCTTCTGGTCGCCCGGTTCGTCACCCTGCCCCTGCGACGCCTGACGGACGCGGCGACGGCCTTTGCTGAGTCGCTCGACGCCCAAGACGCTCACGTGGGAGGGCCAAGCGAAGTCCGGACGGCGCTATCGACTTTCAACATCATGCAGGCTCGGGTCCGCGCGGGTCTGCGTGAGCGCACCCAGCTGCTGGCGGCGATCAGCCACGATCTCCAGACGCCCCTGACGCGCCTGCGCCTCCGGCTCGAACACGTCCAGGACGACGACCTGCGAGCACGCCTGGTGGCCGACGTCATGGCGACCCAGTCCCTCGTCAGCGAAGGCCTGGACCTGGCCCGCAGTCACGAGACGACGGAGCCCTGGTCGATAGTGGACATCGACTCCCTCGTCGAAAGTCTGGCTGAAGACGCCGCGGAGTTCGGCGCCGATGTCCGGTTCGCCGGCGGATGCGGTTGCAGTCTCCGCGTCAAGCCGAACGCCCTCGCCCGTGCGCTGAACAATCTGATCGACAACGCCGTCACCTATGGACAGGCAGCCGAACTTCGCTGTTCGGTCCAACGCGACCGCGTTTTGATCGAAGTTCGCGACCGGGGACCCGGCCTGCCAGATCCTGATGATGAAAGACTCTTCGAGCCCTTCGTCCGACGGACCGCCGTATCCACGCCGGGGCGCCGGGGCACCGGCATTGGCCTGACCATCGCCCGCGCCCAGGCGGCAGCCTCGGGGGCCACGGTTCGGCTCGCCAACCATTCGGACGGCGGCCTCATCGCCTCCATCTCGCTTCCCAACGTTGGCTAGCTCTTCGCATTTAGCTTGGACAAACCTTTTCAAGGTCAACCCAGCGCCATGGAGCGGTGACACGATGTTTATCGCGAGAAGGTACTGAGGCGGGCTTTCCAGATCTGACGAAATCTCAGGCGGATGCCTCTGGCGAGGAGTTCTTATTGATCGAAGAGGGACTTTAGCGGCCGGGTTAGGTCGGGGCGATCCCGTAAGAAAACAGGACCTTTTTGTGCAAATCATGCACACAAAGATTTGTAAGTAACTGAATTAAATAAGAAATTTTTCCATTCCATCATCGGCGCCACGGACAGTCTACGCGCCTGTTCTAACGGCATTTTTTTATGCAACTTCAGGGCGTTGGTTGACGGTGCTTACGTACACTTCGACGCGCTTTTTCGACGCTTTTTCGCCCTTCCGCGACAACCCCGTCCACCCTTTCTGCACCCAGAACGTGGCTTTGATCCGCAGGTCAGGTCGGGGGCACGCCAAAGTTCGGCGTAAGGGACACGTTCAGGTTCACTCCGATTGTGGTTGGTCAGTGTGTATTTTTACAAATTTATGAATATTGCAAAGGCTACGGATTAAGTAAATTTGCTCTCTTCCTTAATGTTGGCAGAATATTCCGCACACTTCCAACGATCATGCGGCTTGGAAAAATCCCAAAACCGTCCGCATGAAGACAATTAAACAATAAGAAGTCCGGATGTCATGAGTCTATTACAATAAAAGCATAGACCCGGCGGAAGGGGTGCTGGACTGCGTCAGACTGATGCGCAGTGGCCCGTGCACATTTCCAGGGGATCTCGATGCTTCGCTTGAACAACATTCTATTGGCTGGAACCTGCGTTCTCGCCCTCTCCGCCTGCGGCTCGGCCGAGGTGGCTTCGCCTGGCGAAGGGGACTTCGGCGGCGGCAACGGCGGTGGCGGCGGCCCGACCACCCCGGCTCCCGGCAACGGCACGCCGGCGACAGATTGCCCCACGGGCTTCGCCAACGTCGGTCTGATCGCCAACGGCACCCTTCGCGTCTGCCAGCTTCCCCAGCAAATCCTCGGCGCCCTGACCGTGCCGTTGCGCGCGGGCACCATCTATTCGATCTCCGGCCGTACCGAAGTCGGCACCGATCGGGGGCCTGACGCCGCCGCTCCGACCGCCGGTTCGACCCAGGGCATCCTGACCGTCGAAGCGGGCGTCAAGATCTTCGCCTCGGGCGGAACCGACTATCTGCTGGTCAATCGCGGGTCGCAAATCTTCGCCGAAGGCACCCCGACCAGCCCGATCATCTTCACGAGCCGGCAGAACGTCGAAGGCACGACGACCGCGTCGTCGCAGGGGCAATGGGGTGGTCTGGTCATCGCCGGTCGCGCGCCGACCGCCGTCTGCCCGGTGGGCGTCACGGCGCCGAACGCAGCCTGCGTCGGTCAGATCGAAGGCACCAGCGCCAACTACGGCGGCAACAGCCCTGCCGATAACTCGGGCCGCCTGCGCTATGTTCAGGTCAACTATTCCGGCTTCGAAATCTCGCCGAACAACGAGTTGCAAGCGCTGACCCTGGCCGGCGTCGGCTCGGGCACCACGGTCGATCACTTCCAGTCCTACAACTCGTCGGACGACGGCATCGAAATCTTCGGCGGCAACGTCAACCTCAGCTATCTGGTGATCAACGGCGCGGACGATGACGGCCTGGACACCGACACCGGCTGGCGCGGCGGCGCGCAGTTCGGCATCGTCACCCAGAGGCCGACGGCCGTGACCAACGGCAGCCGTGGTTTCGAATGGTCGGCCGCGCCGTCGGGCACGACCTACTTCGCCCAGCCCAAGATCTCGAACTTCACGATCGTGGGCCGCAACGCCGCGGTGGCCGCCGATGCGATCATCACTCTGAACACCGGCACCTCGCCGTCGATCATCAACTCGGTCTTCACCAATCCGACGACCTCGGCTGCGGCCTGCCTGGACATCGACGATGCGCAGACGGTGACCAACGCGCCGATCTTCCGCTCGGTCTACTTCGCCTGCTCGCGTCCTTATGAAAACGACAGCAACGTGAACGCCGCTGCGACGGAGGCGGTCTTCATCAACGCCACCAACGTCAACAACACCGCGGCTGGCACGTCGACGATGACGGCTCCGGCGGGCGCGACCATGGCGAATACCAATCTGAGCTTCATCAACGGCGCCAACGAGACGGCGGTCACGGCCGCCAACGCACCGGCGCTGTATCCGTTCTTCACCTCGGTCACCTACATCGGCGCCGTCAGGAACGCGGCCGACACCTGGTACCTCGGCTGGACCTGTGGCCTGGCGGCCGGTTCGACCTGCTGATGACGAAAAGGCGGACGGGGACCCGGTCGGGTCCTCGTCCCATTTCGCCTGTTTTCGTCACACCCCCTTCAAGGCGCAGATCATGAAGACTCTTACTCTGACCCTGACAGGGGTCTTGCTAGCCACAAGCGCGATGGTCGCGCCTGGCGTGGCATTCGCACAAACCGAAAACCCCTCCGCTCCCGTCGAGCAGACCCCTGCGGCGCAGGCGCAGGCCGACGTCGATCAAACGCCGTCCACCGTCGATGAGATCGTGGTTCTCGGCCGTTTCATCCCCGAACCAAACCGCGCCAGCCCCGAGGTGGCCGCCTTCCTCACGGCCGAGGACCTGCAGCGAACGGGCGATTCCACCGCCGCAGCGGCCCTGACCCGCGTCACCGGCCTGTCGGTCGTCGAAGGCCGGTTCGTCTATGTCCGCGGTCTGGGCGAACGCTATTCTTCGGCGCTGCTGAACGGTTCCCCGCTTCCCAGCCCCGAGCCGCTGCAACGCGTGATCCCGCTGGACCTGTTCCCGTCGGACATCCTCAAGGGCGTCACCGTTCAGAAGACCTATTCCGCCAGCTTCCCCGGTGAATTCGGCGGCGGCGTCATCGACCTTCAGACCCTGTCGACGCCGACGCGGCCCTTCTTCACGATGAAGGCTTCGGTGGGTGCCGACACGGAGTTCACCGGCCGCAACAACCTGATCTATTATGGATCGCGCACCGACTTTACGGGCTTCGACGACGGCACCCGCAGCCTTCCCGACGGCATCGACCTGGCCTTCAGGTCGGGCAACCGGATCCAGGCCGGCCCCAACTATACGGCGGCCCAACTCAGGACCCTCGGCCAGTCGCTGGAAAACGCTCCGCTGCGTCTTCTCCAGAAGGAGCAAACCCCGGCGAACCTCGGCTTCAGCCTGACCGGCGGAAACGCAATGGACACCCCGTGGGGTTCCCTAGGCGCGGTCTTCGTCGCTGGATACGACAACAGCTGGAAGGGTCGCCAAGGCGTGCGGCAATCCGGCCGGATCGACAGCGGTCAGTTGGTTCTGGCCGACGACTATGTGTTCCGTTCCAACGAGAACAACATCGGTCTCAATCTGTTCGGCTCTCTGAGCCTGGCGAACGACGACAACGAGATCAAGTGGACCAATTTCTACGTCCGAAACGTCACCAAGGAAGCCCGCTCGGTCGCTGGTTTCGACGATCTGGGCGGCGGCGCCTATCGCCGCACCGACTATACGGAATGGTTCGCCCGTCAGCTCTTCACGACCCAGCTGTCCGGCGATCACACGGCAGGCGCCTGGGACTTCACCTGGCGTGCGGCCTACGCCAAGACATCGCGCGACGCGCCGTATGAGACCCAGTTCGGCTACGGCAAGAACGCGGCCGGCGACATCATCCACAATCTCCAGGCCAACCGGATCTCGTTCAGCAATCTGGACGACACCATCGTCTCGGGCGGCGCGGACGTCAGCTACACCCTGCCGCTCTCGGAAGCGCGCGAAGCCAAGTTCACCTTGGGCGTGGCGAGCAGCGACAACGATCGTTCGTCGCAGCAGCGCCTCCTGCACTTCATCGCCCCGAACGGCCTGACCCCCGAACAGCAGCTTTCGCGCGTCGATTATCTGTTCTCGGATTTCAACATTGGCTCCACGCTGCAGCTGGAAGAAATCACGGGCTCGAACGGCGCCTCGGCCTATGATGCAAATCTGAGGGTCAATGCGGTCTACGGTCAGGTCGAGGCCGAGGTCATCCCCTTGGTGAACCTGAACCTCGGCGTCCGCTTCGAGGACGGCAAGCAGAGCGTCAATCCGTTCGACCTGTTCGGCGCCGCGACCGGCTTCCTTCCGACCGAAATCGACGAAAGCTACGTGCTGCCGGCGGCGACGGTGACCTGGAACTTCGCCGAGGACATGCAACTGCGGTTCGGCGCGTCCAAGACCATCGGACGGCCTCAGTTCCGCGAACTGGCGCCGCAGCAATATACGGACGTCGAAAGCGACAGGACCTTCATCGGCAACCCCTATCTGGTGAACACCGAGTTCCTGAACCTGGATGCGCGCTACGAGTGGTATTTCGCCCGCAACCAGTATGTGACGTTCGGCCTGTTCTACAAGGATCTGGACAAGCCGGTTGAATCCAGCGTCGTCGATCAGGGCGCCAGCATTTCCCAGACCTTCATCAACGCCCCCAAGGCCATCGTCAAAGGGGTCGAACTGGAGGCCAAGAAGTTCTGGGAGTTCCCCGACAACGGCCTGCCGTTCATCGCCAGCAAGCGTTGGCTGGTCTCGGGCAACTACACCTACTCCAACTCCGAGGTTAAGGTCGAAGACGGCGACACCGTCACGACCCAGTCCAGCCTCGGCGTCGCCCAACCGGCCTCTTTCTATGTCATCGATGGAAGCCGCCTGCAGGGCCAGTCGGACCACGTCGCCAATCTTCAGTTCGGTTGGGAAGATGACGCGGCCAGGTCGCAAGCGACCATCATCGTGAACTACGTCTCCGAGCGCACCTCGGCGCGTGGCCGTCCCGGCGAGCCGGATCTGATTCAGGATCCGGGTGTGTTTCTCGACCTGGTGTATCGCAAGGACTTCACCGTGATCGGGCAGGACCTGGGTCTCGCTATCGAGCTGCGCAATCTCCTCGGCACCGACTACGACGAATATCAGGAACAGGGCCGCAAGATACGGATCAACAACTACGATCTCGGATCCAGCGCCTCGGTCAGCCTGACCGCGCGCTTCTAGAACAGCCTGTCAGGGGTCGATCCCGTATCGACCCCTGACGTTTTTAAGACATTTCATCCGCAGACCTCGCAAGTGTCACGCGAGGTTCTCGCGGTTGTCGCATACCAGTGAAGCCGCCTTACGCCGATTGGTCTAGGAGCGTGATCTTGCCGCGCGCATTGGACGCGACGGCGAGTGTCGGGCGCGCAAACGTGATCTCTAAACTCCGCCAATGGACATCCGCGACTGCGCAGTCGGTGCGCGGTCCCGATCGCGCCGCGCATCTGCGGGTGGTGGTCGAGGCTGTCCTGATCGGCCTGCTGCTGCTTCAGGCCGGACGTCTGGTCTGGATCGTGGTCGATCCGAACGCGCCGTCGATGGCGCCGCTTGCGCAGGCGCAGATAAAGCCGGCCGACCTTAACGTCTTTCAGCGTTTCGACGCCTTCTTCCGCACGGGCGGCCTGAGCAGCCTGGCGGATGTGACGAATGCGGACACGGCCCAGCTTCGCCTGTTCGGCGTGCGCAGCGGCGGCGCTGGCGACGGGTCGGCGATCATCGGCCTCGCCGACGGGCGTCAGGTTTCCGTGGGTGTCGGCGAGGAAGTCGAGCCGGGTCTGGTGCTCAAGGAGGTCGGGCAGGACTACGTCACCCTGGCGCGGGGCCTGTCCGTCAGCCGACTGGTCTTCTCCGAAATCCCGGTCGGGGCGCCGCCTCCGCCTCCGCCGCCGCCGGGCGAGCAGGTCGTCGGTCCTGCGGCGCCCGCGTCCGCGCCCTCCGTCCCGGCAGCCGTCGTCGATCCGTCCAGACTGATGGCCCAGGCCTCTTTGCGTCCCCGGATGCAGGGCATGGCCATCAAGGGTTTCACCGTCTCGGGTTCCGGAGACCAGTTGGCCGCAGCAGGTCTTCAGGCCGGCGACGTGATCTTGTCCGTCAACGGCAACGAACTCACCGGCCTCGACCGGATCGCCGCCCTGCGGGGCCAACTCGCCAACAGTGCCAATGCCGAGGTCCGTTTCGAACGGGCCGGGCAAGTGCAGACGACCACCATAAGGACAACTCGGTGAACCGACGCAGTTCCACCTTCCTTGCCGGCGTTCTCTCGGCGATCTTGCTGGCGCAAGGTCCGCTGACGGCGGCGCCCGCTGTGGCCCAGTCCGCCGGCCGGCAAACCCTGAACGTCCAGGGCGCCGACATCCGCGCCTTCATTCAGGATGTCGCCCGCATGACCGGGCGCACCTTCATCGTCGATCCTGCGGTGACCGGGACCGTCACGGTGACCAGCGACAGACCCCTTGGCCGGGCCGAGTTGTTCGAGGTGTTCCTGTCGACCCTGCGGGCAAACGGCCTGGTCGTGACGCCGACGGGGTCGGGCGCCTATCGCATCAGTCCCGCGACCGGTGCGGCCCAGGGGCCGTCGACCGTCGGGACCGAGCGGTTCTCGACCGAAGTCTTCCAGCTTCGCAACATCGATGCAGCTTCGGCTGCGGAAACCATTCGGCCGCTGGTGGGCGCCCAGGGCCAGGTCCTGCCCAATCCCGCCGGCAACAGCGTGGTGGTCGCGGACTTCGCCGACAACCTGACCCGTATCCGCGCCCTGATCGCGCGCATCGACGTGGACCGCGCCAGCTTCGACGTCCTGACGCTGGAAAACTCCTCCGCCCGTGAGATCGCGGCCGTTCTGCAGACGGTTCTCACCCCGCCTGGCGGACAGCCGGGGCAGGGCATGGTGTCCGTGACCCCCGTCGAGAGCTCCAACTCCGTCATCTTGCGTGGCGACCCTGCCGCCGTGGCGCGCATCCGCCCCCTGATCGAAGACCTCGACCGGCGCGCCCAATCGGCCGACGACGTCAAGGTCGTCTTCCTCGAACACGCCAATGCGGAGCAGTTGCTGCCGGTTCTGCAGCAGATCGTCGGCCAGCAGGTGACGGCGGCCAGCGCCAACGCCACGCCTGCGAGCCAAAGAGGGTCTGGCGGGATCGGTCAGACGGCGCCTGTCGAGGCTCCGGCTTCGGCGCCGACGACCGTCTTGCCTGGCCAGAAGGCGACGATCGCGCGCTTCCCCGGGGCCAACGCCCTGGTGATTTCGGCGTCTGCCGATACGCAACGGATGCTTGCCGAGGTGATCCGTCAGCTCGACGCCCGTCGCCAGCAGGTGCTGATTGAGGCGATCGTGGTCGAACTGAGCGACACGGCGGTGCGCGAGCTCGGCGTCCAATGGGTGCTGGCGGGTGAGGACGGCAATCCGGCGGGCCTGACCAACTATCCCAACCGGTCGACGCCCCTGGTGCCGATCGCAGGGGGCGCGGCCGCAGGGCAGCTGGACGATCCAAAGGATGCGACCATCCGCGATCAGCTGCAGAGGCTTGCGCTCAACAGCCTGCTCGGCGCGAACGGATTTGTCGGCGGCGGCGGCGGCCGTATCGGCGACGGCCTGTTCGGCTTCATCATCAACGCGGCGAAGACCGACGAAGGGTCCAACCTGCTGCAGACGCCTTCGCTGATGACGCTGGACAATGAGGAAGCCACGATCCTGGTGGGGCAGGAGGTGCCGATCACGACCGGCGAGACCCTGCTCGACGGCAACTCCAACCCCTTCCGCACCACTCAGCGCCAGGACATCGGCGTCAAGCTGACGGTTCGCCCCCAGATCAATGCAGGCGGCTCGATCACCCTGCATGTGCGTCAGGAGGTGTCGAGCATCAACGGCGTGCTGACCAACTCCTCGTCCGATCTCGTGCTCAACAAGCGTGAGTTGGAGAACACGATGGTCGTCGACGACGGCGCCATTGCGGTGGCGGGCGGCCTGCTCGACCAGAATGATCGGCTGTCGGTCGACAAGGTCCCAGGACTGGGCGACTTGCCGGGGATCGGAGCTCTCTTCCGATCGACCAGCCGTCAGCGGGGCCGCACCAATCTGATGATCTTCATCCGCCCGACGATCGTGAGGTCGGAGAGCGACGCCCAGAGGCTGGCCGCTGACCGCTGGGGCTATATGCGCCAGCAGCAGCTGACCGCCACGCCAGGCGCTGAGCCGAGCCTGGACGAAATGCTGCGCGAATATATGCGCGCGACGCCGCCCGAACATGTCCCTGTCGGGGCCGCGCCTGTCGGTTCGGTCGCAGGGGCGCCCCTGCAGCCTGTTGCGGATGGCGCTCCACCGCCCGGTGGGCGACCATGATCACTCGGGTCAATCCGACGCTGCCTTATGGGTTCGCCAAGCGGAATGGCGTGATCCTGCTCGACGCCGGCGACGTCGCCCTGGTCGGTCTCAGGGAGGGCGCCGACCCGGCGGGGCTTATCGAGGCCCGGCGTGCGCTGGGGCGTCCGCTCAAGATCGAACACATGGATCAGGCGACTTTCGATCGTCATCTGTCGCAGGTCTATGCGGGCGACTCGCTGGTGGCCGGCGACGGCGATGACCTGGGTCTGCCGGGCAGGGGGATGCCGGGCGGACTGGATAGTCTGATCGACGACATGCCGGCCGCCGCCGATCTTCTGGACACCGCCGACGACGCGCCCGTGATCCGGCTGATCAACGGCGTGATCGCCGAGGCGGTGCGCGCGGGCGCCTCGGACATCCACCTGGAGCCGTTCGAGAACGCTCTGACGATCCGCATGCGGGTGGACGGCGTGCTGCGCGAGGCCCTGAGTCTGAACCCGCGCATCACGCCGCTTCTGGTGTCACGCATCAAGGTCATGGCGCGGTTGGACATCGCCGAAAAACGTGTGCCCCAGGATGGCAGAATTCCGCTGACGCTCGGCGGCAAGACGTTGGACGTCCGCGTCTCGACCCTGCCCTCGCGGGGAGGAGAGCGCGTGGTGCTGCGGATCCTCGACAAGGCGCAGGCCGACCTTGATCTGAACCGGCTGGGCATGGACCCGCTGGTGCTTGAGGCTTTCCGCGCAGCGCTGGCGGAGCCCAACGGCATCATACTGGTGACCGGACCTACCGGCTCGGGCAAGACGACCAGTCTCTATGCCGGTCTCACCCTGCTCAACGACACGACCCGCAACATTCTGACCGTCGAGGATCCGGTCGAATATGCCATCGACGGCGTCGGCCAGACCCAGGTCAACACCAAGGTGGGAATGACCTTCGCCGCCGGGCTTCGCGCCATCCTGCGCCAGGATCCCGACGTCGTCATGGTGGGTGAAATCCGCGACGCCGAAACCGCCAGCATCGCCGTTCAGGCCGCCCTGACGGGCCATCTGGTCCTGACCACGGTCCACACCAACGATGCGGCGGGCGCCATCACCCGCCTGCGCGACATGGGCGTGGAGCCCTTCCTGTTGGCCTCGACCCTACGATTGATCGTCGCCCAGCGGCTGGTGCGACGGCTATGCGAAGAGTGCCGACGCCCGGAGCCGGCGGATGTCGCCACCGCGAAACTGGCGGGACTTGCGATCGGTCAGACGGTCTGGCGTCCGCACGGCTGCGCGCGATGCAATCAAACGGGCTATGTCGGACGGACGGGCCTCTACGAGCTGATCCGCGTGGATGATCGCGTCCGCCGTTTGATCGCCTCCGAGGCCGGAGAAGAAGCGATCGCCGCCATCGCCTTTGCGTCGCCGGAGCGGGGAGGGCGCACCCTGAGCCAGAGCGCCCGGGAACTTGTCGTCACCGGCGTCACCTCCGTCGAGGAAGCCGTGCGGGTCGCCCGGCAGGAAACGCAGCAGGACGCCGCTCATCTTGAGCCCGCGATGTCGTCACAGGGAGTCGCGGCCTGATGGCCTTGTTCGACTATGTGGCCGTGGATGCAGAGGGCAGGACCGTCACGGGCGCCGTGGCGGCGCCGGACGACGCCGCCGTCCGAAAGACGCTGGGTCGAAAAAGACTTGTCCCTTTGGACATCGCGCCCTCGACCGGCGCGGCGTCTCGTGTCGATCGCGCGCCTTCGGGCAAGCCGGGGCGTTTGAGTTCGAAGGCTCTGGCGCTCACGACCCGGCAACTGGCGACCCTGGTTTCGGTCGCGCCCATTGAAGAGGCCTTGCGCACCATCGCCCTTCAGGCGGACCGGCCCATGGTGCGAATGATCCTGGAGACCGTGCACGGCGGGGTGATGAGCGGACGGCGTCTGTCGGACGCGATGGCTTTGGAACCCAGGGCCTTTCCACCGCTCTATCGCGCGATGGTTTCGGCGGGCGAAACGTCCGGCGCGCTTCAGTCCATCCTTGAGCGCCTGGCCGACAGGCTTGAACTGGACGAGCAGGTTCGGGGCAAGGTGATCACAGCCCTGGTCTATCCTCTCGTCCTTGCCGTCGTCGCGCTGGGCGTCATCGGGGCTCTGATGACCTTCGTCGTTCCCAAGGTCGTCGATCAGTTCGACAGCATGGGGCAGACCCTGCCGCTGCTGACTCGCCTGGTGATCGGCGTGTCGGAGCTGATGCAAAACTGGAGCTGGCTGCTCGCGCTCGTCATCGCCATCGGGGCGGTCGGTTTTGCCGCGATGTGGCGAAACCCAAGCTTCAGGCTGACAGTCGATCGCCTGCAACTGCGATTGCCCCTGGTCGGGCGACTGACCCGCGATCTGCACGGCGCCAAGATGGCTCGGACGCTGTCGACGATGATCGCCGCAGGGCTTCCGGTTCTGGAGGGGCTGACCATTACGGCGCGCACCGTGTCCAATCGGGCCCTGAGGCGCGCGACCGAGACGATGGCGGATACGGTGCGCGAAGGCGGCGGTCTGTCCAGCGCCATGCGCCGGGCCGACGTCTTCCCCCCCATTCTTGTCTACATGACCGCCTCCGGCGAGAGCAGCGGGCGGCTGGAGCCCATGCTCGACCGCGCGGCCGACTATCTTGAGCGCGAGTTCGCGACATTTACGGCCGTGATGCTGAGCCTGCTGGAGCCGGCGATCATCGTCATCATGGGCGGGATCGTCTGCCTGATCGTGCTGTCGATCCTGCTGCCCATTCTTCAGATCAATACCCTGGCGATGGGGTGAGGAGTTGCTTGAGATGACCCAAACCAAGACACAGACGCAGCGCCGCCGACGCGCCGGATTCACCCTGGTGGAACTGATGGTGGTGATCGTCATCATCGGTCTTTTGGCGACGGTCGTCGCCATCAATGTCCTGCCGGCCCAGGGCAAGGCCATGGTCGGAAAGGCCCGGGCCGACATCTCGACGCTCGAACAGGCGATCGAAACCTATCGGCTCGACAATCTGACCTTCCCGGACAACGCCCAGGGCCTGCAGGCCCTCGTGGCGGCGCCCCAGGGCTTGTCGCAGCCTGAGCGCTACCGCGAAGGCGGCTACGTCCGCCGCCTGCCCAAGGATCCCTGGGGCCAGGACTATCAATATCGGCGCCCGAGCACGCACGGCGGTCAGTTCGACGTCTTCTCCTGGGGCGCGGACGGCAAGGAGGGCGGCGAGGGTGAGGATGCGGACCTTGGCAACTGGCAGAGCTAGACCAGGTCGCAAGCCGCGCGCCGGTTTCACCCTGGTCGAGCTGATGATGACGGTCGCCATCATCGCGATGGCGGGCGCCGCCGTGGTGATGGTCGCCCCCGATCCGAGGCCCGCCGTCGGCGCAGAGGCCGAGCGGTTCGCCGCCCGGTTGGCGAGCGCACGGGACGAGGCGGTGCTGACCAACCGACCGATCGCCGTCGAGACGACGACATCCGGCTATGGATTTCAGGCCTTCGACGGTCGGGTTTGGACACGGTTGCAGGAGGGGCCGTTCAAACCCGTGCCTTGGGAAACTGGCACCGTCGCCGAACCGGGTCAGGAGGCGGCGCTGGTCGTCTTCGATCCAACAGGCGTGGCCGACCCCTACCGACTGACCCTGAGACGCGAGGGCCAGGCGCGGGCCGTGACCGTGGACGGCGCCGGAGAGGTCAAGATCGATGACTGATCGGCGCGCCCGGCGCGATGGCTTCACCCTGGTCGAGATGCTCGTCGCCATGGCGGTCTTCGGGTTGTCCGCCATGGCCCTGTTGAACCTGGCTGGAGAGAACACGCGTTCGGCGGCGCGGGTCGAGAGCCGCACCCTCGGCGGCGTCGTGGCGGACAATCTGGTCGTCGAGGCGGTCATCGCACCTTCGCTCAGCGACGGCGTGTCGAACGGGCGGACGAACCTGGCGGGTCGGGACTGGAGCTGGACACGGACCGTGGCGCCCACCGACGTAGCCGACATCCAGCGGGTCGAGGTCCGGGTGTCCAGTGACGAGGGGCAGGCGGCGGACCGCACGGCCTTCCGGGCGCGGTCCTCATGAGGCGGGCTTCCGGACGGGCCGGCTTCAGCCTCGTCGAGGTCATGATCTCGCTGCTGATCTTCGCCCTGATCGCCGCAGCAGGGGCGACGGTGCTGACCCAGACCATCGACAACCGTTTCGCCATCAAGGCTGAAACGGACCGGACCGGCGACCTGCAGCGCATGCGGGCGCTGCTGAAGTCGGATATCGGCCAGGCGACCGCGCGTCGGACGCGGGGCACGACGGGGCGGCCGCAGCAGCAGCCCATCGTCGGCGCGACCCAGCCCGGCGCGCCGGTCCTGATCCTGGTGAGGGCCGGCTGGTCCAATCCCGGCGACCAGCCGCGCGCCTCGCTTCAGCGGGTCGAGTACAGCCTTGTCGACGACCGCCTGGAGCGACGGGTCGCGCCCCGGCTGGACGGCGCGCGCGTCGGATCGGCCCAGGTGCTCTATCGCGGCGTCTCGGGTCTGAAGATCAGCTTCATCAGGGACGGGGTCGAGGCGCCGGCCTTTATCTCCAGCGCGGACAAGCCGATGCCGGACGCGGTGCGTCTGGTGATGACGCTCAAAGGTCTGGGCGAGGTCGAGCAGCTGTTTCTGGTGGGCGGCCGATGACCGCGTCGGGCAAAGCCAAGGCGTCCGGACGCCGTGAAGGCATGGCCTTGCTGACCGTGCTGCTGCTGGTCGCGGTGATGTCGGTCGTCGCCGTCGCCGTGCTGGACGACGTGCGATTTTCGGTCCGACGCGCCACGAACGCCGAGGGTCAGGCCCAGGCCCAGATGTACGCCGACGGCGCCGAGCTGCTTGCGCTACGCCAGATCACCCAACTCATCGCGATGGGACCGACCAGGACGCCGCTGGAGCCTGAGTGGGACGGGCGCGTCCTGAGCTTTCCGATCGACGGAGGAAACCTGAGCGCCGTCGTGCGCGACGGTCAGAACTGCTTCAACCTCAACAGCGTGGTCGAGGGGCAGGGCGAGGACCTGACGGCGCGCCCCGCAGGGATCGCGCAGTTCGTCGCCCTTGGACGAAGCCTGGGCTTGACGGAAGGGGCGGCGCTTGCGGCGGCGGACGGTCTGGTGGACTGGCTGGACGTCGATCCGGCGACCCGGGCGGCGGGCGCAGAAGACGGCTCATACGCCGGTTCGGCCATCCCTTATCGAACCGGCGGCGTGATGCTGACCGAGGTCAGCGAGCTTCGCGCGATCCGCGGGTTCGACGCCGAAACCTACCGCCGTCTGCGACCTTTCGTCTGCGCCCTGCCGGTCGCTCGGCCCAGCGTGCTCAACGTCAACACCCTGAAGCCGGAGGCGGCGCCTCTGCTGATGATGCTGCTGGACGGCAAGATCGGTCTTTCGGCCGCACGCGCCGCGATCGAGGCGCGGCCTCGCAACGGATGGCAAAGCGTCGACGCCTTCTGGAGCCAGCCGGCGCTGCTTGGCTCTGCGGCCTCCCCGCAGGCGCGTGAGCAGACGAGCCTTCTCACCCGCTATTTCGATCTGCGCGTCGATGTCGACTACGGCGGTTCTCGCGCCGTCCGCACCGCGCTGCTTTACGCGCCGCCTGAGGGCGGGGCCCGAACCGTCATCCAACGCTGGACCCTCGACGAATGAGCTCCACCCGCCTGATCCTGATCCCGAGCCTGGCTTCGGAACCCGCCCCGTTCATGGTGATTGCGCCGGACGGCGCGGTCTTGCAGCGCGGCCTGATGCCGCTCGATCCGGTCGAGAAACCCCTGGCCATGCGAACGGTCGTCATTGCGCCCGGCGCCGATGTGCTCGTCCGTGGGGTGAACGTGCCGGCGGGGAGCGACGTTCAGAAGCGCACGGCGGTCCTTTGGGCCTTGCGGGAACAACTGGCCGTGGCCTCGGAAAGCCTTGAGGTCGCCCTGAGCGCAGCCGTCGAGGGCGAGGATCGGATCGCGGTCGTATTCGATGCGTCCTTGCGCCGGGTCTGGCTGGACTATTGCGAAGCGCTGGGTGTCGCCGTCGACGTCCTTATGCCCGACACGCTCGTCGTTCCCGCGCCGCTAGCCGAAGACAGTATCGTGGCGGTGTCGTTTGCGCCCAATGTCGCACTGCGGGGTCGGCGTCTGGCGGCGACCGTCCAGCCCGACATGGTCGAACTGCTGACCGAAGGCTGGTCGCTCGTCATTGTCGACGACCCTGAGGATATCGAGCGCCTGATGATCGAGGCGGCTCTGCGGCCGGCGATCAACCTCATCGAGCGCCGCCGTGTTTCTGCGGGCGGAAACTGGAAGCGGGTGATGGCTCTGGCCGTCATCCTCTTGGCGACCCCATTGATCCTGACCCTCGCCATGGCTGCGCGCGATGACATCATGGCGAACCGTATGCAGAACCAGACCCGGCAGATCCTGACGCGTGCTGCGCCCGATCTGGCGGCCTCTCCCGATCCCAGGGCCGCCCTGGAGGCCCGTCTCGCATCGGCCCCGGCGGGGGGCGTCACCGGCGTCGCTGCGGCCCTTTATGTCGCCGTCGAGGGGGTCGATGGCGCCGAACTCGACAGTTTCGCTGCAGATCCAGACGGCGGCGTGCGGGCCACCGTAAGCTATTCCGCCTATCAGGACCTCGACACGCTCAAACGCGCTGTGACGAGCGCCGGCCTCGTGATGGAGGACGCCAGCACGGTCGACGACACGGGGCGCATCGTCAGCGAAATCCGGATCGGAGCCGCATTATGACTGCCTTGTTCGATCCGGCGACGCGCTGGTGGTGGTCGCGTACGGATCGCGAGCGGCAGATGCTCGCCGTCATGGCGCTCATCGCTGCTGGGGTTTTCCTGTGGTTGCTCGTCGTCCGTCCCGCATGGGCCTGGCGCGAAGCCGCAGCCGAGCGGCGCGCCGAGGCGCGCACGACCTTGTTGCAGGTCGATGCGGGCGTCAGGCGTCTGCCGAAGAGTCCGGACGCCGCCGTCGCAAAAACGGCCCGGACCGACATCGAACCCCTGGTCCGGCAGAGCGCCGAGGCGGCCGGCTTGGTCATCACCACTGGGATGGACCCGTCAGGCGGGCTGGGGTTCCGGGCCGATCGAACGACGAGCGCGCAACTCTTTCCCTGGCTGATGACGCTCAAGGCGGAGCATGGACTGGAGGTTTCGCGGCTGGCTGTTGTCGAAAACGCCGACGCCACCCTCCAGGTGGACGGCGGGTTCGCCACGCCCTGAAGCCGCTGCGCACGCCGCCATCAGGTCTGCCTAAGAGCCGTCATCCCTTCGAGCCCTGTCACGCCGTTGTTGAGGAAGCGTGGTCCACGGTCGTTGTCTGAAGGACGCGCGATTTCCAGCGGCGTCCTTCCCGGAGATCGATCATGAGCGCTCTTGTCATCGCCCTGCTTCTGGGTGCCTCGTCCTGCGAGCCGACCGCCGCCGATGTAGGCGCAGCGGGCGGTGACGCCTGTGCGCGGGCCTGGATGGATCGGTCGTTGCGGATGAACGACATCGCCGTGGTCGGCACTCACAACAGCTACAAGCTGGCCATTCCCGAGGCGGAACTGGCGGCGATGACGGCGGTCGATCCGCGCGCGATGGGGCTGGATTACGCCCATCGTCCGTTGACGGAACAACTGGACGCCGGCGCGCGTCAGTTGGAGATCGACGTGCTGAACGATCCCCAGGGCGGGCGTTATGCGCGTCCGGCCTCGGCCCTGGGCCGAGCAGGCCAGGGCGCGCCGACGAGCGCGGGCTTCCAGGACGCCATGGCGCGGTCGGGGATGAAGGTGCTGCATATGCCCGACGTGGATTTCCGCAGTTCCTGTCTGACCTTCGTGGCCTGTCTGACCCAGATCCGCGCCTGGTCGGCCGCCCATCCCGATCATGCGCCGATCCTGATCATGCTGAACGCCAAGACGGGCTCGGCCTCGATGCCCGGCGGCGTGGCGCCGATGGACTTCGACGCGGCGGCCTGGGACGCGCTGGACGCCGAGATCCGCGCCGTGTTCGACGCCGGTCGCCTGATCACGCCGGACCAGGTGCGCGGCGGCCACGCCACCCTGCGCGAGGGCGTGCTGGCCGGCGGCTGGCCGACGGTCGGCGAGGCCCGCGGCAAGGTCTTCTTCGCTTTGGACGAAGGGCCGGAGAAGGTCGCGGCCTATGCGGCGGGCCGTCCGTCGCTTCAGGGCCGGGCGATGTTCGTCAACACCGACGAGGCCAGCCCCGCCGCTGCCTATCTGACGCTGAACGATCCGGTGGCCCAGCAGGATCGCATCCGGGCGGCCGTGCGCCAAGGCTTCATCGTGCGCACCCGCGCCGACGCCGACACGGTCGAGGCCAGGGCCGCCGACGTCGGCCGCCGCACCGCCGCCTTCGCCAGCGGGGCGCAGTATGTCTCGACCGACTACTATTGGGCCGATCCGCGCTTTGCGACCTATGAGGTGCGTCTGCCGGGCGCCCAGGCGGCGGCGTGCAATCCGGTGCGGGCGGCGGCGCGGTGCGACGGGCTGGCGGTCGAGATGATCGCGGGGGCGCCCGTGCGCGGCTATCTGGCGCCGGCGGAGCGACCGGACCTAACGACGGTGCTGGCCCCGCCGCCCGAGCCGGGCTCGCCCCGCGACATCGCCAACGCCGGGGTGTTTCGCGAGACCCGCGCGCTTCAGGGCACGGCGCGCTGGGACGTGGCGACCGGCGACGTCACGGGCGACAAATACGACCATTTCGCCCAGGCGCTGGGCGTGCGCCTGACGCAGGAAGAGGCCCCGGTGCTGACCGCCCTTCTGGACCGGTCGGGCAACGACCGGTCGGTGGTCGGCGTGGCCAAGGAACACTGGGGCACCAAGCGCCCCTACATCGGCACGGACCTGCCGATCTGCGAGGCCAAGAGCGATCACCTGGCGGGCAATCCCGACTATCCGTCCGGCCATTCGGCGCACGGCATGCACATCGCCATGATCCTGGCCGAACTGGCGCCCCAGCGCGCCGACGCCCTGTATGCGCGCGGTCGCGAGTTCGCCGAAAGCCGCTTCGTCTGCGGCTCGCACAGCTACAGCGCCGCCGAGGCCGGCATCCTGTCGGGCGTGGTCATCTATGGCGCCGAACAGCGCTCGGAGACTTTCCGCCGCGACATGGAGGCGGCGCGCGCAGAGGTGCAGGCGGCGCTCGCCAAGGCCGGTTTGGGGCTGGCTGAGGGGTCGAACGCGACAGCGCCGTGAACATTGGATGAAATCGGCTGTCACACGCTGAGGGGCGGGGTGACGCCGTCGTTGAGGGCGGTAGATCGGCCGGCGTGACGCCATGGGCCGGTCGACGTGTTTCGCGGGTGAAACGCGTCAAGCTCTCTGGGGGTAGTCCAAATGAAGAACCGAATTCTCGGCACGACGGCGCTGGTCGTCGCGGCCGTCTCGCCGTTCGCCGCCTTCGCGCAAACGGCCGATCAAGTCTCGACGAAAGCCCCTGCTCAGGCCCCGGCTCAGGCGGATGTGTCCCAGGTCGACGAGATCATCGTCACCGGCAGCTATCGCCGCAGCCTGGAAGAGGCCGTCGACATCAAGCGCAAGACGGTCGGCTTCTCCGACTCGATCGTCGCCACAGACGTCGCCAACTTCCCCGAGCAGAACCTGGCGGAGGCGCTGCAGCGCATCCCCGGCGTGACCATCGAACGCAACAGGGGCCTGGGCCAGCGCGTGTCGGTGCGCGGCCTGCCCAGCGAGTTCACCTTCGTCTCCATCAACGGTCTGGCGACCGCCTCGGGCAGCGGCGGGCGCGACGTCGAGTTCGACATCTTCGCCTCGGAAATCATCCAGCAGGTCACGGTCCAGAAGTCCCCGCGCGCGGCGGACGAGGAAGGCGGCATCGCCGGTTCGGTCAATATCTCGACCGCCCGCCCGTTCGACTACGAGGGGCGTCGCGTCGTGGCGGCGGTCGAGGGCGCCTACAACTCCATCTCGGAAAAGACCGATCCGAAACTGTCCTTCCTGGCCAGCGACACCTGGGGCGACTGGGGCGCGCTGGTGTCCTTCTCGACCGCACGTCGGACCAACCGCACGGACTCGGAATCGGGCATCAACTTCCGTCCCCTGACGCGTTTCCTGAGCGCCAGCGGCACGCGAGGAACCCAGGCGCAGGCCGTCCTGGCGCGCGACGCCGGCGTCATCGTCCAGAACCGCGCCAACGCCGCCGAGACCGACCGCATCATCTTCCAGGACAAGGTCGGCGACCGCGCCTATCTGAACACCCAGGACCAGTGGGGCGGCTCTCTTTCGCTGCAATACCGGCCGTCGGCCAACTTCAGCCTGGCGTTCGACGCCCTGATCGGCCGCTACGAGACGACCGAAGACCAGTATGATGCGGCCGCCTATTCGGCCTCCAGCCGTTCGACGCTGGAGACGATCCACGAGTACGACAAGACCACTTTAGCCGACTACGGCATGGTGGTGCTGCGCGACGTTTCATACACCGCCACCCAGCACGAAATGCTCAGCAAGGAGCAGATCAACGAGACCGACTATCGCCAGTTCGGGACTGAGCTGAACTGGAGCGGCGACAGCTGGAAGCTGCACGCCCTGGCCGGCTATTCCGGCGCCGAGAAGACGCTGGACTACTCGAACCTGAAGCACGTCGCCTATGCGCCGTCGCGGACACGCTGGACCACCGATGGCGGCGAGACGATCCAGAGCGCCAACCCCGCCTCGATCGACATGTACAACTCGCCTCAGAGCTATCTGTTCGAAGCCTATGAGACGTCGCTGGAACAGATCACCGACGACAAATACGCCGCCCAGATCGACTTCACCAAATACCTGGGACTGGACTTCTTCCCGGCCCTGACCAGCGTCCAGTTCGGCGCGCGCTATACCGACAAGTCCAAGGAGCGTCAGTACGGCGCCCTTAACATCCAGGGCACCGGACCGGGCCGCGTCGACTATCTGAACCGTCCGATGTCGCAAAGCGAACTGACGCCGATCGGCGAACTGGTGCCCGGCGGCGATTTCAGCATCCGCGACCTGACCTGGAGCCAGGTGTCGAACGACTATGCCCGTCGCACCTTCCGCTACGACGGCTTCTCCACGCCGTTCACGCCCGGCGACTACTACGAGGTTTCGGAAAAGGTCCTGTCGCTCTACGCCATGGCGGACCTGAACTTCGACATCGGTCCGGTGCCGGTCTCGGTCAACGGCGGGGCGCGCTATGTCGACACCGCGATCACCTCGTCGGGCTATCACCAGATCCAGAACCCGAACGGCACGACCGGCTTCACCCCCGCCCCGATTTCCAGCGACGGCGGCTATGACAAGGTGCTGCCCAGCCTGAACCTCACGGCCGAACTGACCGACAGCCTGGTGTTCCGCGCAGCGGCGTCCGAGACCCTCATCCGCCCTGCCCTGACCGATCTGGCCTACAAGCGCACGGCCAGCTTCAACTCGTTCCGCTTCACCGACGGCAACCCCAACCTGAAGCCGACCTACGCCAAACAGTGGGAAGTCGGGCTGGAGCAATATCTGGGCGACGGCGGCCTTCTGGCGGTCTCGTACTTCTGGAAGGAAATCGAGGGCGTGGTGCGTCAGGCCCTGACGGGCACCGTGCCGAACGTGACCAAATACAACGCCAACGGCACGATCGACGGCGTCTATACCTTCGATGTCTACCAGCCGATCAACGAGGCGGGCTCCTATGAGGTCAGCGGGGTCGAACTGGTCGCCGTGGTGCCGTTCGGACAGTTCTACGCGCCGCTGGAAGGGTTCGGGATCAACGCCAACTACACCGTTCTGGACAGCTCGCTGACCGGCACGTCGAAGCTGGGCATTCCCACCCCGCCGGTCGGCCTGGCCGACAACACCTACAACGTCACCCTCTTCTACGAGAACGCCCGGTTCCAGGCGCGTGCGTCCTACAACTTCAAGGACAAATACGTCGAAGCCATCGGCTACGAAATGTATCCGATCTGGCGCGAGGGTTACGGCCAGGTCGATCTGTCGGCCAGCTATCGCGTGACCGACGCCATCCAGATCAACCTGGAAGGCATCAACGTCACCGACGAGGCGACCAAGGGCTACACGATGGATCCGTCCTTCCCCACGATGTACGAAATGTCGGGACGCCGGATCAATCTGGGCCTGCGGATGGAGTTCTGATCCGTTCGTGGACCTGAACCCCTGCCCTGACTGTCAGGCGAGCGCGTGATCCCCGCGCGCTCGCCTCGCCGTGACGCCTCCTCCTTCTCAGGAGGGGGCGTCTTTGCGCGTGCGCCGGACACCGACGTTGAGGCCGAGGTGAACCGTCTGCGGGCCGATCTGGTCGCCTATCTGCTGCGCAAGACCCGCGGCGCCGGCGACGCCGAGGACGTGGTTCAGGAGGCCTTCGTGCGCTTCCACCGCGCTGGCCACGATCTGAACAGCGCCGACGCCCGCCCCCTGCTGTTCGTCATCGCCCGCAACATCCAGCTCGACCGCTGGAAGGCCGACAGCCGTGAGACCGCCCGACGCAGCGCCCATGACATCCATGACCTGGACAAGGGCCCGCGCGCGATCGCCAGCGAGACGCCTGACGCCGAGACAGGCCTGATCCGCCGCCAGGACCTGGCCGCCGCCGCCGCCGTGATCCGGGCCCTGCCGCCCAAGACCCGCGACGCCTTCCTGCTGCATCGGTTCGAGGCTTTGACCTATCGCCAAATCGCCGGACGACTGGGCGTATCCGTCAGCATGGTCGAAAAACATATCGCCGAAGCCCTCCGTCAACTGAAGAAATCGCGGGGCGACTGAGGTGTCTCGCCGCTGGATCGTTGTGCTTTTTGAGGCAGGCCGCAAAAGCGACCTGCACCGCGCGTGTGAAAGGAAATCGCCACGCTGATGCTGAAGCGCCTGAACATCCTGATCGCCGCTCGTCCAAGGACGGCCGAGGCGTGGCTGGCCCGCATGGCGCGGCCGGGCGCGGGCGCGCGCGAGCAGGCGGCGCTGCTGGCATGGCTGGAGGCCGACCCCGACCATCTGCGTCAGTATGAACAGGCCAAGGCCGACCAGGCCGCGCTGGAGCCCCTGCGCAGCGCCTTCGCCGGCGATCTGGCGTCCCTGCGCCGCACCAAGCGCAAGTCGACGACGCGCCGTCCCTTGCTGGCGTCGGGTCTCGCTGCGGCGGCGGTCGCCGCCGCCGTGGTCCTGGTCCCGATGTTGAAAGGCGCCGAACAGGGTCGGCTCTATGAGGCGGCGCCCGGCCGGATCACCGACATCGCCCTGGACGACGGGTCGCGGGTGACGCTGGACGCCGGGTCCGCCATCCGCGTCAACCTGGGCGACGACGCGCGCCGTGCGACGCTGGAGCGGGGCGCGGCCTATTTCGAGGTGGCCCACAACACCGCCCGACCCTTCCAGGTGGCGGTTGGGGATCGCCGCGTGATCGTGACCGGCACGCGCTTCGTCACGGCCCTGACCGGCGACGGTGCGCAGATCTCGCTGTTGCAGGGGCGGGTCGCGGTCGGGACGCGCGACGCGACGGCCAAAGGTGCGCTGGACGGCGCCCTTACGCTGTCGCCGGGCGAACGCGCGGACTTCCAGCCGGGCAAGCCGGGCATCCGCAAGACCGCCGCCGACGTCGAGATGGCGACGGCCTGGCGCAAGCGTCGTCTGGTGTTCCAGGATGCGCCCCTGTCGGCCGTGGTCGCCGCCGTCGCCCGTTACTCGGACCATCCCCTGGTCTTGGCCGATCCCGCGCTTGGCCGGACGCGCGTGACGGTGATCCTGCCGCTTGAGGGCGAGGATGCGCTGGAGGACCGGATGGCGGCCCTGCTGCCGATCCGCATCGTGCAGGACGAAGACGGCCGTCGGCTGATCCGCGCGGAGTGAGGCGGCCGTATCGCAGACCTGTCATGGGACTGCGCTAAGGGCTTCACGGAACATCTCCCCGAGGCTCGCTGTTTGAAACCGCTCGCTGCATCGCTGCCCGCCGGCGTGCGACGCAAGCCATGGCGCGTCGTCTGCGGATTTGCGACCGTCGCCGTGATCTCGGCGCTCGCCCAGCCGGCCTTTGCACACCAGGCTTGGGCCCAGTCTGCATCGCGCGTTCAGACCTTCGACATCGCCGGCCAGGACGCCTCCTCCGCGCTTTTGCGCCTGTGCCTGGAGGCGGGGTGCGAACTGGCCTTTGTCCAACGGCCCGGCCGGGACGTGCGCACGCGCCCAGTCAACGGACGGATGAGCTGGCGCGCCGCCCTGGCGCGGATGCTGGAGGGGACCGACCTGCGCTATCGCTTCGTCGGATCGCGGAGCGTGCGCATCTGGGTCGCCGCCCCGACCGCCCGACCGACCGCCAGACCGGCCGCGCCGCCCCCGCCCGAAACGACCGAACTGGAAGCGGTCGAGGTCGTCGGCCGCCTGTCGGACCGGATCGACGAGGCCTTGCGACGCAAGCGCGACGCCGACGTCATCTCCGACGGCCTGTCGTCCGAACGGATGGGCGACCTGCCCTCCGCCAATCTGGCCGAAGCACTGCAGCGCGTGCCGGGCGTGGCCATCGAACGCGAGGTCGGCGAGGGTCAGTTCGTCAGCGTGCGGGGTCTGGGGCCGCTGTTCCAGTCCGTGACACTGAACGGCGCGCCCGTGGCCTTCAACGAGAACATCCGCAACTCGACCCAGAGCGGGCGGCAGTTCCGGTTTCGCGCCCTGTCCGTCGACCTGCTGGCGGGCGCGCGCCTGACCAAGTCCGCGACGGCGGACCTGACCGAGGGCGGCATCGGCTCCAACATCGACATCGAGACGGCCGGCGGCTTGGACGGCGATCCGTTCCTGACGCTGCGGCTGGGCGGCGAGACCACGACGCGCGATGGACGCATCAGCCCCGATCTGTCCGTAGGCGGACGATGGGTGTCGTCCAGCGGTTCCGCCGGCCTGGTCGCCGGTCTTTCGCAGGAACAGAGATCGGTCCGCTATGATCGGTTTCAGGTCATGCGCTATGGAGAGATCGTCTTGGACGGCCGCACCCTGGCGGTTCCCAACGACCTGCGCACCACGGTCGAAAGCGAGGATCGACGCCGCCGCAGCGGCTTCGTCGGCGCGGACTGGCAGGTTTCGCCCGCGTTGCGCCTCGACTTCGACGCCCTGGTCTCGACCTTCGACAACGCCATACGTGAGGACCGGCTCGTGTTTGGCCTAGGCGAGCGGCTGGCGACGCCGGGCGCGATTCAGCGGGTTCAGGACGGGGTCGTCACGGCGGGACGGATCGACGCCGGCCGCATCGACAACAACACCGAGTTCTCGGACCAGTCGCACCTGAACGTCGCTGCCTCGCTGGGCGCCGAACTGCGGCGCGGGAACTGGCGGCTGACCCCGCGCCTCAGCGTCTCCAGCGCCCGTTCCGTGCTCGACACGCCGCTGGAGCGACTGTCGGCCCAGTCGCCGGAAGGCGTCGCCTACGCCTTCGATCTGGAGGGCGCCGCCGACGCCCGTCGAACGGACCGACTGACGACCGAATTCGACCTGCTTGATCCCTCCCGGCTGGTTCTGGCTCAGTTGAGCATCAGGGCGGTCCAGTCCCGCGACGAGGACGTGACCGCCGTCCTGGACGCCCGCCGCACCCTGGACCGAACCTGGGGCGGCCTTCGGTTTTCAGCCGTTCAGATGGGCGGCCAGTTCAGCGCGCGCAGCCGCGACTATCAGCGCCGCGACCGACGCGCGGCCCTGCGCCCCGGCCAGGGCGACATCGCCGCCCTCTATGACGGCGTCACGCCGGGAGACGTTTTTTCCGACCTGATCGCGGCGCGTCCCGGTCCGTGGATCACGCCGGCGTTCGACCGGCTGCGCGCCGCCTTCGTCCTGCCCGGCGAACGCGACGACGTGGTGTTTCGACCGGACGACCTGACGCCGACCGGCTCGGACCTGCAGAACTCCTACGGCGTCGAGGAGCGGGTCGCCGCGGCCTATGTCCGGGCGGACTTCGACGGGCGCGGGGGCGGCCTGTCCTATTTCGGCAACGCGGGTCTCCGGTTGGTCGGGACACGCACCCATGTCGAGGGCGCGCGCATGGCTGGCGTCGGCGGCGTGGCGCAGGTCACGCCCCTGACCCACGATGGCGAGGATGCGATCCTGCTGCCCAGCCTGAACCTGGCCCTCGACATCGCGGACGACGCCGTCGTGCGCCTGGCGGCGTCGCGCACCATAACCCGCCCATCCCTGGCCGACTTGCGCGCCTCGACGGTGCCCGCCAGCGTCCTGGTCTCGGCCATCTACCAATACGGGCTGGCGGCCGTCGACAGCCCCGAACCGGGCGTGATCTTCAGCGGGATCGGCGGCAACCCCGAACTGACGCCCTATGTCTCGACCAATCTGGATCTGTCCTATGAGGTCACCGGCCGCCGGACCAGTTTCAGCCTGGCCCTGTTCCACAAGACGATCCGCGACTTCATCCAGGCGACTTGGGCGATCGAGACCCTGACGTTCGAGACCCGAGCCGGCGCGGCGGTCCAGGCGCCGGTCCTGATGTCGCGACCGCGCAATGTCGGCCAGGCCCGGATCGACGGGCTGGAGGCGGGCCTTCACCACCGGCTGGGCGGCGGACTGGGCGTCTGGGCCAGCGCCACCTTGACCGACAGCCGCCTGGCGGACGGCGAGCGTCTGACCGGCGTGTCGGACCTCGCCTGGTCGATCAATCCCTACCTGGAACGCGGCCCATTCGCGCTGAACCTGTCCTGGTCGTGGCGATCCGCCTTCCGCTCCGAGGCCGACCTGCAGGGCGGCGGCGTCTCGGCCTTCATCGTCGGGCCCGCCGGCTATCTGGACGCCCAGGCCACCTACCGGATCGACGCCCGCACCCGCCTGTCCATCGCCGCCACCAATCTAACCGACACCCGCGACCTGGCCTACGAACGCACCCCCGCCCGCCTGCTCCAGATCGGCTCCGCCGGCCGACAACTTTCGGTGGGGCTGGAGCTGAACTGGTAGCGCTGAAAACGAGCAGCCGCTTTTGAAGGAGCGGTAGGGTTGGGGCAGCTCTTAGCGGCGTGCGCGCGTTTCCAGTTCGCCGATGCGGCGGCTGAGGTAGGCCGTGTCGTCGGCCGACGGGCTGGAGCGGGCGTAGGCGGCGTCCAGGCGCGCAAGGTCGCCGGCCTCGACGCGGATGTCTGCGGCCTCGGCGCGGATGACGGCGCCAGAGCGCTCGGCGGCGGTCAGGGTCGTCTCCAGGTTCGTCAGTCGCGCGCGCGCCGTCAGATTGGCGGCTGGCGTCGTGCCGGTCGGGCCGTCGCCGACACGCAGGTCCAGCGCATCAAGGCGCGCGTCCAGATCGGCGCGTTCCGTCGCGTTGATCGCGCCGTCCGAATTGTAGCGGGTCTCGATCTGGATCAGGGCCTGGTAGTCGGTTTTCAGGCGGGTAGCCTCGGTGCGGGTCAGGCGACGTGCGGTCATGGCAGCGTCCACGCGCGCATTGAAGGCGGCGCGACCCTGGGCGACCGTGTCGGTCTCTTCATAACCCGAAGCGCCGGATTGCAATGTCTGGGTCAGGGCCGTGTAGCGGGCGTTAAGGTCCGCGCGCTCTTGAGTATTGATGCCGTCAGCAGCGTAACGGGTCTCCAGATCGACCAAGGCGGTGTAGTCTGACCGCAACCGCGTCGCGGCCGAGCTGGACACTGAGCCTGCTCTCAAGCTGGCGTCCACCTGGGTCGAGAATTGGCTCTGGCCGTCACGCAAAGGGCGTCCACCGCGCAGCCAAGCCTGGTCCATCGCCGACAAGCCGAGCCGATCCCCGAACAGCGCGCCGACCACGGCGCCGAGGCGGTCCTGCGTCGTGGAGGGATACTGCGTCTGAGCCCCGGCGGCCCCGGCGGCGAGGGTCAGGGCGGTCGTGGCGACCAGGGCGAGGCGGATATGGGACATGGATGCGGCTTTCGGGCGTCTGTGTAAGGCCACGGTAACGGCGAGCGTCACCGTTAGTTGCCGCCTACGACGCCGATCGCCTCAGCCCCGGATGAAGTGCGGCACGAAGCGCGAGGTGTTGCGGGTGATCCGGCCCGTGTCTTCGCGCAGGCTGATCCCCGCCGGCTCCGTCCCGACCACCCATGATCCGACGATGACGTGGTTGCCGTCGAACAGCGGCGGGTCGCACAGGGCCTGGCGGATGTAGCGCCCCTCGCCATAGCCGCCGTCCACGACCTCGGCTGCGCTGAGGCCTTGGTCGATCAGTTCGACATTGTCGCCCTCGCGCGAGAACAGGGGCTTGCGGACATAGGACGACCCCAGCGCGCTCTCGGCCGGATCGCCCTCGAAATAGGATTCCAGCAGGTTGGGGTGGCCCCCGTGCCGCTCCCACAACAGGGGCAGGATGGCCTTGTTGGACAGGATGCTCTTCCACGCCGGTTCCAGCACCGTCACGTCGGCGGTGGGCAGGGGGGCGGCGTATTCGTCGCGCAGCATCTGCTCCCACGGATACAGCTTGAACATCGCCTGGATGATCCAGTTCTCGTGGTCCACGAACCGGCCGTCGGCGTTCAGGCCGATCTGGTCGATGGCGACGAACTGAGGGTCCAGCCCGGCCTGACGCGCCAGGTCTTCGAGGAAGCGCACCGTCTGGCGGTCCTCGACGAACTCGGCGTCCGAAGCGAAATGGACGAAACCGCCGTTCGGGAAGATGGCGCGGAAGCGATCCACCAGCTTTTCGTGCAGGCTGTTGAACTGATCCGCGTTGGCGGGCAGGGCGCCGGCCGCGATCTGGTCCTCCAGCCACAGCCACTGGAACACCGCCGTCTCATAGATGCTGGTCGGGGTGTCGGCGTTGTATTCGTACAGCTTGGCCGGGCCTGTGCCGTCGTAGGCGAAGTCGAACCGGCCATAGAGGGACGGATCGCCCCGCTTCCAGCTGTCGGCCACATAGTCCCGCATGGTCTCGGGAATATCGAGCTGCTCCATCAGCCGCTCGGACTGAACGGCTTCATCGACCAGCTCCAGGCACAGGCCGTGCAGTTCCTCGGTCGGCGCCTCGATCCCCTCCTCGATCTCGGCCAGCGAGAAGGCGTAGGCGGCCGTCTCGTCCCAATAGGGTTTGCCATCGGTATGGCGCCAGGTGAAGCCCAGTTCCTCGGCCTTGGCGTCCCAGTCGGTGCGGGGATCGAAGCGCAGACGCTCCATGGATCAGGCCGGGTCCTTGTCGGGCGTGGACTGCCCGATGCGCGGCGTGACCACCGTCACCTCCGGCTGGCTCAGGCGCGCCAGGACGTCGTCGGCCGACGAATGGCCGGGCAGGATGCCGGCCTCGCGCAGCTTGGCGTCCAGGTCGGCGCCGGTGCGGCGATCCTCCAGCGCCTGATTGGCGTTCAGCTTTTCTTCCTGGATGGCCTGGCGCTGCTTGATGCGTTGCAGGCTGTCCGCCGCCGAGCCGATGCGCGACTGGGCGCCGGCCGAGTTCAGGGCGACCGAGGTCTGGGCCTTCTGGACGGAATCGTTGACCTTGACGATGTCGATCTCGCGACGAAGCGTCTCGATCTTCTGGTCGGTCGCCGAGATGGCGGTGCGCAGGCGCGTTTCGGCCGTCTTCATGTCCTCGATCAGCGGGCCGCGGCTGGTGATCTCGACCTCCAGCTCGGCGATGCGGCCGGCGACTTCGCGGGCCAGGTCGGTCTTGCCTTGGCTCATGGCCGAGCGGGCCGAGCTTTCGTATTTGGCGATCTGGTCGCGGAAGCTGGCCATCTCGTTTTCGGCCATGCGGCGGCGCGCCACCAGGCCGGCCAGGTCGTCGCGCGCCTTGCCTTGAGCATTGTCGGCGTCGCGGATTTCCTGGTCGAGGATCTTCAGCGCATTGGCGTCGACGACGCCTTGGGCCGCGTCATGGGCCGAACCCCGAAACAGGGCGGACAGTTTTCTGAGCATGGACATGGTCGGTCTTCCGGATCAGGCGGCGTCGGCGCCTAAGGTTTCACGAAGTTCGGTGGCGTCGATCGCATTCTCGGCCAGGGTGCGCAGTTCGATGAGGATGGTCTGCAGCGTCGTCTTGCAAGAGAGTTCGCCCATCAGCTCATACACGTCTTCGCCGCCGACGTTGGTGATGGCGAAGTTGGACAGGGGCACCACGCGTTGGGCCTTCAGCAGAAACTCGTTGAAGGCGTGGCGGTCGGCCTGTTCGGCGACGGGCCACAGCAGGACCGAACAGACGATCTGGGCGCCGCCGACGCTCAGATAGACCGGCAGGTCGCCGTATTCGTGCATGGTCGCCAGCAACACGGGCTCGGCGCCCTCGACCACGCGCACGGTCATTTCGCCCTCGCGCAGCAGGGCGGAACCGTCCAGCGCCGACTTGATGGCGGGCACGGTCCAGGGGGTCTCGATCACGGCGTCCATGTGGTGGTCGTCTCCAGGGGTGATGGAATGAGAAGTGGGGCGGCGCGGTTGGCTCGCAAGCTGTGGGCCGCGTGTGGAATCGGTGATGATGGCGCGCACGGCGGCCTTCACGTCGTCGCGGGCGGATTCGGGCACCCAAAGCTCCAGCTTGACCAGCCCCGCCTCGCGACGCGCCTGTCGCCACGCACGGATGCGATCATTGGCGGCTGACGAGGGCGGGGCGGTCACGGGCATGTTTCATGCAACGCGTAACATGAACGCTTGACTTCGCCTAGGGCTCTGGGCTCATCCTGACCTGAAGAGGGAACGCATGCTGCTGCCGCGAATGAAGCTGGCCGTGATTTTCGACCGGGCGTTCCACGCCATGGCCGACATGCACTGGCGGATGTTGATCGGCCTGATCCTCTTTCACGCGGTCTCGTCGTGGCTGTTTCTCGCCATCGCAAGAGAGGCGGAGCTGCATGATCCGCTGACGTTCTTCTACTGGTACGCGACGACGGCCTACACCGTAGGTTATGGCGACATCAGTCCGCAAGGCGTCGGCGGGCGGCTGGTCACGGCCTTGTGGATCTTTCCAGGGGCCATCGCAGCTTTCACCACCGTCGTGGCCAAGGTTCTGGCCGGGATCGGAGACATCTGGCGCATCCGGCGATCCGGCAAGGGAGACTATTCGAAGATGACCGATACGATTCTGCTGGTCGGCTATCACCCCGTCCGGACGCCCAAGATGGTCGAGGAACTGTGTGCGGAGCTGAATCGGTCCCAGACCCTGGTGCTGCTCACGCGGCAGGCGGTGGCGGACGTCGATCCGCGCATTCGCTATGTCCAGACGGAAAGCCTGACCTCGACAACAGGCCTCGCGCGAGCCGGTGCGGCGAACGCCAGCCGCATATTGATCTACGCCAGCAGCGATGCGGACACCCTGACCGCGACCCTGGCTGTCTCGGCGATGGCGCCGGACGCCGCGCACATCGTGTGTTTCTTCGATGACGCCGACAGCGCGCGTTTGCTGGCGCAACATTGTCCTCGGGTCGAGATCGTTCTGTCGTCGGCGCCGGAAATGCTGGCCCGCGCCGCGCGCGATCCGGGCTCCAGCCAGGTGATCAGCGCCCTGACCAGCCATCTAGATGACGGCGCGACCCTGTTCAGTCTGAGATGGGCGGGTGCGGGCCGGTCGGTCGGCGACCTGACGCAACGGCTTTTGCATCACCGCGCCACCCTCTTGGCGCATCAACCCCACGGCGCCGAAACGCCGCGCTTCAATCCGTCGCCCGAAACAGGCGTGGAAGACGGCGACCGCCTGTTCTATGTCTCGGCGGCCCGGCTGAGCCAGCCGAGCCTGGCCGGATACTGATCGTCCCATGTTCAAGAAGCTTTTCGGATCGTCGGAGAAGGCCGCCCCCGCCAATCGGCTGGCGACGGTGCGCAACATCACCGTGGGCCGCACCGTATCGCTGGACCCGCTGGCCTGGCGCCGGCTGGGCGACGAGACCCATTTCGTCCTGGATCGCGACGTGCTGGACATCTCGGCGCAGGGGCTGGTCAGTCTGGACAGCGGTCAGTTCGTCCATCGCTTCTACACCGACGACCACGTCATGCTTCAGGCCATGAGCGACGACGAGGCGGGGCTGGAAAGCTACGACTTCAGCCTGTTCATTCCCTGGACCTCGGCCTATCCGCCGGGCGAGCGGGAACGGCGCATCTGGCGCGACCGGCTGTCGGCGCCGGTCTTCCACGGCGCGGCCGAGGAGTTGCCGGACTATCCGCGCTTCTGGTTCGCCGAGAGCGACGCCGTCCAGCCGCCGGTCACTCTTTGGGAGACGATCTGGGACGACCGGGCCGCGACCACCCCCTATGCGAAGATCTTCCAGACCTGCATGCTGTATGCCCGCGAGCTGGGCGGCGGGCGCGAACTGATGATCGCCCTGGAGCAGCAGCCCGAGGGCGGCGAGACGACGCACGAAATCATGATCGGCATTCCACTGGAAATGGCCGAGTTCCGCGCCTGAGCGCGCAATCCGAGGGGCAAGACAGATGTTCGACTGGTTCATTTTTCAGCAGGGGGCGATCGCCTTCCTGATCGCCTTCGCCATGGCGGGCGCCTTCACCCTGGCCTTCAAGCTGGTCTACCAGTGGGTCACGCCGTATCACGAGCATACGCTGATCCGGCAAGGCAACACCGCCGCCGCCATCGCCCTGGGCGGCGCGCTTATCGGCTATGTCCTGCCCCTGGCCTCGGCCCTGTCGCACACCGTCAGCCTGATGGAGTTCGCCGCCTGGGCCCTGCTGGCCGGGATCATCCAGATCGTCGTCTTCGTCGCCATCAGCCGCATGGCCTTCCGCAATCTGGTCGTCCGCATTGAGGCGGGCGAGATCGCCGCGGCCGTCTATCTGGCCTCCATCTCCATCTGCGTCGGCCTTCTCAACGCCGCCTGCATGACGTCGTGACCGCCATGACCGATCCGAAAGATCTGCCCAAGACCGAGACGATGCGCCGGCTGAAGCGCTCGCGCGTCCTGCACGTCAGCAGCCTGATGGCGACGGCCAGCTTCTCCCTGGCCGCCTGCGGTTCGCCCCAGCGCGTCCCGCCGCCCGAGCCCGAGCCGACCCTGGCCTATCAGTCGCTGGACGAGTGCAAGGCCGCCAACGACATCCCCGACAACGAGTGCGACGCCGCCCAGACCAAGGCCCAGGAAGAGGCCGCCAAGACCGCGCCCCGATACGCCACGCGCGAGGAATGCGAAGGCCAGTGGGGACCATCCCAGTGCCAGCCCAACAATCAGGGCGGCAACGGCTCCTTCTTTACCCCCCTGCTGACCGGATTCATCATCGGGCAAATGCTGAACGGCGGCGGCTATCGCGGCGGCGGACCGCTGTATCGCGACCGGGAAGGCCGGCTGTCGAACGGCTACGGCGGCGGCTACACCTACCGCGACTACCGCACCGGCAAGACCCTGACGAACGGGCGCGAGCACGGCGACGTGGCGCGTCAGGCGCCCAGCCGCGTGCAAAGCCGCACCACCGTCGTCTCGCGCGGCGGCTTCGGCGGCGGCGGCAGGAGCTACGGCGGCTGAGACGTCTCTGGCGTCCGCCGCCGGACTTCCCCTATTAGGGATCGCCCTTCGCTTCACGACTGACCGGACCGCCCCGCCCCATGACCGCATCGCCGCCCCGGATCGGAGGCCTGGACGTCGAAAGCTGGGGCGACCCGGAGGATCCCATCGTCCTGTTGATCGGCGCGCCCGAGCGTCTGTCAGGCGACTGGCGGCGGTCTGTGCGGGCGCTGGTCGACGCGGGACGTCATGTCGTCCTGGCCGCCGATTTCGATAAGACCGAGGACGGCCCGGCGGCGCTCAGACGTCTGCTGACCGAAATCCCGTCGCGCCCGGCCATCGTCTGTGCGGACGAGACCTTGCCGGTCGTGGCCCCCGCCCTGGCCGTCACCGGCCCGGCCCTGGCCAGTTGCGTGGTGATCGTCGCCGCAGAAGGGCAGGGGGCGCTGTCGCCCGACGTGGAGGTCCTGCTGGCCGGCGTGCCGACGCAGATCATCTCGCGCGCCGACACGTTCGCCGATGTCGAGGCCGAGAACGCCGCCCTGCTGGGCTTCCTCGAACGCCAGGCCCCGCGCGAGGCCCTGCACTATCAGGCCGGGTCCGACCCGCGCACCCTGCGCGACGCTCTGGGCTGTTTCGCCACCGGGGTGACGGTGGTGACGACCCTGGACGAGGCCGGACAGCCCGTGGGCCTGACCGCCAACTCCTTTTCGTCGGTGTCGCTGGACCCGCCGCTGATCCTGTTCTGCCTGGCCCGCTCGTCCACCAACGTGGAGCGTTTCCGTCAGGCCGAGCATTTCGCCATCAACGTCCTGCACATCGGCCAGCAGCCGACCTCCGGCGTCTTCGCCCGGTCCCAGGCCGACCGGTTCCAGGACGTGGCATGGGAGACCTGGGACACCGGCGCGCCCATCCTGTCGGGCGCCCTGGCCAGTTTCGAATGCGGCACCGAACAGATCGTCGAGGCCGGCGATCACTTGGTCATCATCGGCCGGGTCACGCGCGCGCGGTTCGAACCGCGACGCGATCCGCTGCTCTATTTCCGGGGCAAGTATCGGCGGCTGCACTTCTCCTGACGCTTTGAATTGATCGGGCGGATCGCTATCTGTCGCCGCAAGCAAGAGGAACCGCTCCATGTCCGATCCCGTCGTCATCGTCTCCTACGCCAGAACCCCGATGGGCGGTTTCCAGGGCGTGCTGTCGGACGCCAAGTCCACCGACCTGGGCGCCGTCGCGGTCAAGGCGGCGCTGGAGCGCGCCGGGCTGGACCCGAACAAGGTCGAGCAGATCATCATGGGCTGCGTCCTGCCCGCCGGCCTGGGCCAGGCGCCGGCGCGTCAGGCGGGGATGGGGGCGGGCCTTCCCGTCACGACCGAGGCGACCACCATCAACAAGATGTGCGGCTCGGGCATGCAGGCGGCCATGATGGCCCATGACGCCCTGGCCGCCGGGTCCGCCGACGTGATCGTGGCGGGCGGCATGGAGTCCATGACCAACGCTCCGTATCTGATGACCAAGCACCGGGGTGGCGCGCGCATCGGCCACGACGTCATTTCCGACAGCATGTATCTGGACGGGCTTGAGGACGCCTACACCCCCGGCAAGCTGATGGGTCAGTTCGCCGAGGACACGGCCAAGGTCTATCAGTTCACCCGCGAGCAGCAGGACGCCTACGCCATCGAAAGCGCCGGCCGCGCCAAGCGCGCCCAGGACTCAGGCGCCTTCGACGCCGAGATCGCCTCGGTCGAGGTCAAGACGCGCAAGGGCCCCGTCATCGTCGATCGCGACGAACAGCCGACCAGGTCCGACCCCTCCAAGATCCCCAACCTGAAGCCCGCCTTCGGCAAGGACGGCACCATCACCGCCGCCTCGGCCGCCTCGATCTCGGACGGGGCCGCCGCCCTGGTGATGATGCGCCAGTCGACGGCCCAGGCCCTGGGCCTGACGCCGGTCGCCCGCGTCGTCAGCCAGGCCGCCCACGCCCAGGAGCCCAGCCTGTTCACCACCGCCCCGGTCTTCGCCTTGCAGAAGGCGCTGAAGAAGGCGGGCTGGAGCGCCGACGACGTCGATCTGTGGGAGGTCAACGAGGCCTTCGCCATCGTGCCGATGATCGCCATGCAGGAACTCGGCATCCCCCACGACAAGATCAACGTCAACGGCGGCGCCTGCGCCCTGGGCCACCCGCTCGGCGCCTCCGGCGCCCGCGTCCTGACCACCCTCCTGTCCGCCCTGAAAGCCCACGGCAAGACCAAGGGCATGGCCGCCCTCTGCATCGGCGGCGGCGAAGCGACCGCGATGGGCGTGGAGTTGATGTAGGCTCTTCGCAGTTGGGTCAGTCGCGCGAGGTAGGCTTCCTCTCGTCGGCGCCAGCTTCTAGCGTCGGGTGATGGACCAACTCCAACTCGATTTCGGATGGCGAACGGCGCTTCTCGGCCTAATCGCCGTTCAGATCACCGCCCTCGCCATCGCCCTCGTCACCGCCTCAACGCGACGGATGGCCAACCGCCTTTTGGCCGGCGCCCTCTTGGTCATTGCAGGCCTTCTGATCCCCTATGCCATCGGATTCGCGGGCGCCTACGATCTCTGGCGCGGCCTGACCTTCGCGCCCTTCGCAATCCCCCTGGTTCTGGGCCCCCTGCTTTACGCCTATGCCCATGCGCTACAGGCCGGTCGCTTGCCTCGCCGGATGGCCTGGCACATGGCCCCGCCGTTCGCGCAGTTCCTCTATTTCGGGGCCTGCTTCCTCCTGCCGCTGGACATTAAATGGGCCTGGTACACAGGCGTTCACCGCGAGGTGGCGGCCCCGGTCCTCGACGTGCTCGCCATGGCCAGCCTCGGCGCCTACGCCTGGGCCATCGGCCGGGTGCTCACGGACTATCGCCGTCGCTTGGCCGACGCCCGCAGCGACGACGACCTGTTCTCCGCGCGCTGGCTTGGGCGAGTGCGAGCCGCCATCGTCCTCGGCCTCCTCGTCGAGGTCGGTTTCTGGCTTTGGTCCGCCCTGACCGGCGGCATCGACTATTTCCAACAGGCCGGCCTGTATTTCGCGCTCGGCGCACTGGGCCTTTATCTCGGGGTTTCGGGCTGGCGCCACGCCGGCCTCCCCGAGACGTTCGTCCCTGAAGATGCGCCGGTGACCGACGAGCCCGTGCGCGTCGCGCCGGACTGGGGCGCCATCGCCGCCGACTTTGCAGCCCGCACCCGTGCCGAAGGCTGGTGGCGCGAGCCGGCGCTGACCTTGCCGCGTCTGGCCCGGTGTCTGGGCACCAACAGCGGGCGGCTGTCCCGAGCGATCAACCTCGGGCTCGGCGTCAACTTCTCTGTCTTCGTCAATGGTCTCAGGGCCGAGGGCGTGGCTGAGGCGCTCGCGGCCCGCACGGACGCCGATCTGCTCGACCTGGCCTTCGAGATGGGCTTCGCCTCCAAGGCCAGTTTCAACCGCGCCTTCCAGGCCCGCTATGGCCTGCCACCCTCCCGGTACCGCCAACAGGTCTCAGATCCTGTTTTTGTGTCGTGTGACGATGATCTGAGGCGCGCAAAGGCGTGAGGCCGCACATCCTCGACACGATCGAGATCAAGGATATCCCATGCCGTCGCTGAACCGCCGCCGCCTGCTCCAGATGTCCGCCGGCCTATCCCTCGCCTCGGCCTGTCCGGCCTGGGCGCAGTCCCGGTCCGACGACTGGAGCGGCGATGTCGCCATCCTGCGCGCGGTCTGGGAGACCATGCATCCGGGCCTCTACCGCTACAGCACGCCGGCCGAGATCACGACGCGCCTCGACGCGCTTGGCGAGACCTGGCGGGCGCCTGGGTCTTTTCGTGAGCGGTTCCTGGCGCTGACGCGGGTCACCGCCTCGATCCGCTGCGGCCACACCTATCCCAGCCCTTATAACGGCGACGACGCCATGGTCGCGGCCATGTATCCGGACCGATCCCTCGTGCCCTTCCGCTTTCGCTGGATCGACGACCGCATCGTGATCACCGAGGATCACACGACTTCGAGCGCGTTGCCGCGTGGCACTGTCGTCAGCGCCATCGACGGCGTCGCCACCGAAACGCTTCTGGCCCGACTGGTCCCGCTCGCTCGCGCCGACGGCGGCAACGACGCCAAGCGGATCAATCTGATGGAGGTTCGCGGCGAAGACCGCTTCGAGACCTTCGACATCCACCTGCCGCTCATCCTGCCGCTGAAGGACGAGGCCGCCTTCACCCTCGCGGACGGACGAATCGTGCGTGCGCCGCTGCTCACCCTTGCGGAGCGGCAGTCCCGCCTGGCGCCGTCGGCCAGCCCGACCGGCGACGCCAATCCCTGGACGCTGGAAAGCCTGCCCGACGGCTTCCGCCGCCTGACGATGCCGAGCTGGGCCCTGTTCAACTCGACCTTCGCCTGGGAGGCCTGGCTGGGCGAGACCGTGGACGCCTTGAGCTCAGAGCGGGCGCGAGGCCTGATCATCGATCTGCGCGGCAATGAGGGCGGCCTCGACTGCGGCGCCCTCATCCTCAGCCGTTTGATCGACCGCGATCTGCCTGTGTCGCGCAACCAGCGCTGGACCCGCTACCGCAGCGCCCCTGCGTCGGTCCGGCCCTATCTTCACACCTGGGACCGCAGCTTCCTGGACTGGGGCGACCAGGCCCAACCCTCCACCGAACGCCCCGGCTTCTATCGACTGACCCGCTACGACGACGATGCGGAGGGCACGGTCATCCGACCGGCCGGAACGCGCTTCACGGGACCGGTCGCGGTCCTCTGCGACGCCTCCAACAGCTCCGCCACCTTCGCCTTCGCCCAGGCTGTGCAACAGAGCGGCGCCGCCACCCTGATCGGCCAGCCGACCGGCGGCAATCGGCGCGGCATCAACGGCGGCGCCTTCTTCTTCCTCAAGCTTCCGGCGTCGGGCATCGAGATAGACCTGCCGCTGATCGCCAGCTTCCCCGATACGCCCCAGCCGGACGCCGCGATCCAGCCCGACGTCTTGGTTCAGACGACGGCCGAAGACATCGCCTCGGGTCGGGATCCGCAGATGGGGGCGGCAATGGCGTTCATCACGAGCGAATGATGCGAAACGGCTGCGTTCGGGTCAGGCGAACGCCCTAAGCCGCGAACGCCGCCCGGATCGGCTGCACCGTCTGGTCCGGCCGCTTCACCGGCAGGTCGAAGCTGACCACCGTGCCGACGCCCGGTTCGCTTTCCATCGTCAGCTGGCCGCCGTGCATCTCGATCAGGGCCTTGGTCAGGGCCAGACCCAGGCCTGTCCCTTGCGTGGTCTTGGAGTGCTGGCCCTCGACCTGTTCGAACGGGCGGGCCAGGCGCACCAGGTCGTCGGGGGCGATGCCGATACCGGTGTCGGCGCAGGCGACGCGGATACGGTCCTCGCCCGCCGGGCCTGCGAACCGGTTCAGCGACAGGGTGATGGACCCGCCGTCGGGCGTGAACTTCACGGCGTTGGAGATCAGGTTCAGCAGCACCTGTTTGACCCCGCGATGATCGGCCTCGATGTCGGGCAGGTCGCCGCCCTCGACCGAGATCTTCAGCCCCGCCTCCTGCACCTTGCCGCGCATCAGGCGCACCGCGTCCTCGCACACCTCGCGCAGCGACACCGGCTCATAGTGCAGGGTCATCTTGCCGGCCTCGATCTTGGCCATGTCCAGCACGTCGTTGATCAGGCTGAGCAGGTGTTGGCCTGACTTCAGGATGTCGCCCGCATAGCCTTTGTATTTCTCGTTCAGCGGCCCGAACAGCTCGCTGGCCATGATCTCCGAGAAGCCGTTGATGGCGTTCAGGGGCGTGCGCAGCTCGTGGCTCATGTTCGCCAGGAATTCGGACTTGGCCTGGTTGGCGGCCTCGGCGCGGGTCATGGCGACCTCGTATTTGCGGGCCAGCAGCGCCAGCGTCTCACGACTGGCTTCCAACTGATCGACGGTGACGCGCAGGTCGTCGGCGGCGCGGCGGCGCTCGGCCTCTTGGCGTTTGATGGCGGTGATGTCGGCGGCGGTGACGACCGAGCCGCCTTCCGAGGTGAACCGTTCGGACAGCTGCAGCCAGCGCCCGTCGTGCAGTTCGACCTCGCGCAGACCGGCGCGACCCCCTGCGGGTTTATGCTCGGCCTTGATGGCCAGGGCGGCGATGCGGTTCAGCTCGTCCTTCAAGGCCCCGCGCCGCACGATCCCGTGCTCGAAGCCGAAGGCGTCCTCGAACGCCTGATTCCACAGGATCAGCCGGCCCTGGCGGTCGAACAGGACGAAGGCGTCGGAGATGCTTTCGACCCCGTCGCGCAGCCGGCTCTCGGCGGCCTGGGCGGCGGCCTTGGCGCGGCGGGCCTCGGTGATGTCCAGGGCGACCCCCAAGATGGCTGTGAAGCCCGCATCGCCTCGCGGGCCGCGCGCCTGCCCGCGTGCATCGATCCAGCGCGCCCGCCCGTCGGCGCCCGGCACGGGAAAGGTGATCTCGAAGGCGCCATAGGCGGCGGCCTGGCGCAGGGCGTGGCGGAAGTCTTCCTGGAAGCGCGGATGGACGCGGGCGATCACGTCGTCGGCCGAGGTCACCCCGCCGCGCTCGAAGCCCAGCAGCGCGGCCATATAGTCGGACAGGGACACCTCGTCCTTCTTCAGGTCCCACTCCCATACGCCGCAACGCGCGGCCTCGACCGCGATGCGGAACCGCTTCTCGGTGGCGATGCGCTCGCGGTGCTGACGGGTCTGGCGAAAGCCGTAGAGGACGAACAGGGCGACGACCACCAGACCCAGCAGCAGCGGCACGCCCACCAGCCAGGCATCGTCGAAGAAGGAGGTCGCGTCGCCCTGGGACAGGGTGACCACATAGGGACCGTCTGCGGTCGTGCGGGCGGCGGTCGCCATCCGTGTCTCGCCGCCGACCGTCACGGTGCGCGGCGCCCCATCGCCGGCCAGGGCAGCGGCGTCGGCCCCGATCAAGGCCCGGATCGGCTGACCGACTTCGGCGGCGCGCCGTGAGGCCAGCACAACCCCGGCCGCCGAGACGATCCGCGCGTCGCTGGACGCGGGCAGGACCGGGTCGATCCGCGCCTCCAGCCGGACCCTGTCGACGCTGGCCGACGACGCGACGACGGCGCCCTCTCCCTGGGTCGCCTGAACCGTTTCGCCGGGACCGATCAGCGAAAACCCGACCTGAGGCGCAACCCGTCGCGCGGCCTCGACCACTTCGATGGGCGGGCGACCGGCGCGAATGACCGTCTGGCCGGCGGCGAGGCCGGCGTCGGCGGACTGGATCAGGACGGCGGTCTGGCTGGCGACCAGCTGCGTGTTCAGTGTCAGGTTCTCGGCTTCCAGCCGGCTGACGTCCCGCGTCGGTCTGGTGATTTCGCGTGACGCCAGAAGCACATAGCCGGTGGCGATCAGGGCCAGGACCAGCACGGAAATGCGCAACCAGGCGGGCGCGCCGGGGGCGCGGTCGGAGGCGCGACGCCCCGACCGATTTTCCCGCCGCTCCTCGTCGCGCAAGCCCCGTCCCTCCGGCAAATCTGCTGTGAGGGGAATCTAGGCTGCGTCGCGGATTCCTGTCGAGGCTTGGCGCGCGCTTTTAACGGTATTTTAAGCCGGTGTGACCGGCGCTGACAGGCGGTCCGGCGCAGGCTCCAGAACCCGCGTCACGCCTTGCAGCGTATCGCGCGCCTGGCTGGCCAGGGTCAGCACAGCGGGCGGGGCGTCGTCGGGCGCCTCCGACACCATGTCCACCAAACCCTGGGCGATCTGCATCAGCTGCGGCGCGGCGGCGATCAGCCGGGCCTGAAGCTCGATCTGCTGCGGGTCGCGGTCGTATTCCGCGCCCGGCACGCGCCAGCCGCCCCAGTCCGCGCGGTCGGTTACAACGACGGGATAGGTGCCGGGGTGGGGATGGTGCAGGCAGTCCTCGGGCAACTGCCATTTGTTGCGCGCCCGCAGCAGCCGCCATTCGCCCACGCCCTCTTTCGCCGACGGATCGTCCATCGCCAGCATCAGCTCGCTGGCGGTGAACTCGCGCCCCAGCCCGACGTCATAGGTGACCCGCACGGGTTCGTCGAAGCCCTTGGCCCAGACGGGCTGGACCTGTTCGATGAAGGCCCAGGCGCCGACGCATTCGACCCAGACCTTCTGACCCTTCTGGAACTGCGCGCGCGCCATAGACCTCTCCGAACTTCAACGGACAGGATGAACGACGATCCTTGACGCCCGGTGTCGGGGCGCGGTTACGCAGGTCTTAACGCGAGATGCTTTCCAGCGCCTCGCCGGCGTATTTCTCCTTCACGCGCGTGGACAGGTCGCCCAGCGAGACCACGCCGACGACGCGGCCATGCTTATCGACCACCGGCGCGCGGCGGATCTGTTTGGCGCCCATAAGGTCCAGCACGACCTTCAGGTCGTCGGTGTCGAGCACCGTCTGCGGATCGCGGGTGATGAACTCCACCACCGCCGCGCTGGAGGCCGCGCCGGTCGCCAGAGCGCGCACCACGATGTCGCGGTCGGTGATCGTGCCGATCAGCTGGTCGCCGTCCGCGACGGGCACGAAGCCGAAGCCGCCCTTGGCCATGCGGCTGGCGACATCTTGGATGGTGTCGGCGGGGCGGGCCAGATGCACGTCCTTGGTCATCACGTCGCGGATCTTCATGGCGGGTTTCCTTGGTTGAAGCGTTGCGCTGGAAACCCGCCGCGAGCGTAGCGGTTCCGATCAGGGCGTTCGTAGCGAAGGCAGGCTCTCGGCCGCACGGACCATCTGTACGAACTCGGCCCTGTCGCCGTACGGATCCTCGCCCCTGGCCCCCTGCGCCTGATCGACGATCCGATCCCAGCCATAGTCGGCCGCCATCCACGGATCGCCCCGCAGCTTCTGTCCGAAACCGGCGACGGCGATGGCCCATCGCGTCGCTTCCGGCGGCTGGGCGCCGACAGGGCCTGAGGCGTGATTGGTCAGCGGCTGCTGGATCAGCTCCGACTGGCTCTGGCCCGGCTGTTTGTAGCGCACCTGGATGAAGCCGATCTCGCCGTTCGGATCGCCGCCGCCCACGCCGATCCGGTTGTCTGGATAACGCCGCTCAGGAACCTGGGTCGGGCCGCCGACGGGGGTGATCTCATACAGGGCCGTGACGCTGGCGCCCGATCCGACCTCGCCCGCGTCGATGCGGTCGTTGTTGAAATCTTCCTCGTTCAGCAGCCGGTTTTCGTATCCGATCAGACGCCATTCGGCGACGCGCGCGGGGTTGAACTCGACCTGGATCTTGACGTCGTCGGCGATGGGGAAGGCGCCCTTGTCGAAGGCCGGGCCGAACAGCCGGCGCGCATCGCGCAAATCCCCGACATAGGCCGCCACCCCATTGCCGGCCTGGGCGATGGTCTGCATCCGCGCGTCCTGATAGTTGCCGCGCCCGAAGCCGTATACCGACAGATAGACGCCGGTCCCGCGCTTGTCGGCGACATAGTCCTCCAGCCGCTTGTCGTCGGTGACGCCGACGTTGAAGTCGCCGTCGGTGAACATCAGGATGCGGTTGACCTTGTCGCGCGCGAAGCTGGCCTGGGCCTGGTCATAGGCGTTGGTCATGCCGGTGGCCCCGGCCGTGCCGCCCGAGGCGCGCAGACTGGCCACCGCACAGCGCATCTTCAGCTTCTGGTCGCCCGGCGTCGGCTGCAAAGTCGTGCCCGCGCCTTCCGCGTAATAGGTCACGGCTAAGGTGTCCTGCGGCCGCAGCCGGTCGATGGCCAGGTTCATCGCCTTCTTAGCCAGGTCCAGCTTGTCGGCCGACCCCATCGATCCCGAAACATCGACCAGGAAGGTCAGGTTCAGCGGCCGCTGCTCCCCGGCCGGCAGCTCATAGCCTTGCAGGCCGATATGCACGATCTGCCGGCCCTCAGCCCAAGGTGAGGCGGCGACCGCCGTGGTGATGGCGAACGGCCGGCTCTGCGCGGTCGGCCGGGCGTAGTCGTAGTCGAAGGCGTTGATCAGTTCCTCCACCCGCACCGCGTCCCTGGGCGGCGTGCGCCCCTCGTCGATGAAGCGGCGGACGTTCGAATAGGCGGCCGTGTCCACGTCGATGGAGAAGGTCGAGACCGGCTGATCGCTGGTCCGCTTCACCGGATTGGGCGTCGCATCGGGATAGCGTTCGGTATCGGCGGGCGCGGGGGCTGGCGTGATGACTGAAACCCGAGAGCCCGTGACGACCACGCTCCCCGCCATCGCGGCGGGAGGTGGAGGAGGCGGCGGCGGCGGCGGTGGTGGCGGAGGGGGGGCGTATGCGACGCGATCCTCCTTGCGAGTGGGCGCGACCATGACGGGAGGCCCCGCCGGCGCCACCCTGCGAACGACCGGCGGGACTGGCGCGGGCGGCGCCAGGTCGAAGCCCAGAGGGCCACAGGCCGCCGGCGTCGGCTCGCCATCCAGCGGCTTGGCCAAGGCGACGGACGGCAGGGCCATCGGCGGCGTGGCGATCGACAGGCTCAACACCGACAGGGCGGCGATCCGGGCGAGACGTGACATGGCTTCCTCCGGTTGTTTTCTTGACGCCAGTCGCGGATCGTCCTGGGGCGAAACTGTGGCGCGGACGCCGCTCGTCGCACGGCGATCTGCGACCGTGTCTTCGGCGCCATCTCGCAATCCGGCGATTCGATCCCCACAATGGAGCTTGAGCATACGAGGGGCGCGATGGCCGAGGCGACAACGGGACTGGATCTGGGCGCTGCGGCCGCCCTGCTGGCGGCGGGCGTGCTCGCCGTGCCGGTGTTCAAGCGCATCGGCCTGGGGTCGGTGCTGGGCTATCTGGCGGCGGGCCTGGCCATCGGTCCCTTCGGCCTGAAACTGTTCCGCGAACCCGAGACCATCCTGCACGTCGCCGAGTTCGGCGTGGTCATCTTCCTATTCATCATCGGGCTGGAGATGCGGCCCAAACGCCTGTGGGGCTTACGCAAGGAAATCTTCGGCCTGGGCGCGGCCCAGGTGCTGTTCTGCGGCCTGATCCTGACCCTCACCGCCATGCTGGCGGGCTTCTCCGCCCCCGTCGCCTTCGTCGGAGCCATGGGCTTCGTCCTGTCGTCCACCGCCGTCATCATGCAGATGCTGGAAGAGCGCGGCGAGATCGCCGGCGGACCGGGCCAGCGCGCGGTGTCCATCCTGCTGCTGGAAGACCTGGCCATCGTGCCGCTGCTGGCCATCGTCGCCGTCCTGGCCACGGTGCTGGGCGTGGCGAACGAGCAGGCCCCGCCCCTGTGGCAGACCATCGGCTTCGCGGTCGCAGCGGTCGGCGGCGTGCTGCTGGCCGGCAAATATCTGGTCGATCCCATCTTCCGCCTCTTGGCCCGTTACGGCGGGCGCGAGGTGATGACGGCCGCCGCCCTGCTGGTCGTGGTCAGCGCCGCCTGGGCCATGTCGCTGGGCGGTCTGTCGATGGCCATGGGCGCCTTCCTGGCCGGCGTGCTGCTGTCGGAATCGACCTTCCGCCACCAGCTGGAATCGGACGTGGAGCCGTTCCGCGCCATCCTGCTGGGCCTGTTCTTCCTCAGCGTCGGCATGTCGCTGGACCTGTCGGTGGTCATCACCGACTGGCGCATCGTGGTCGGCGGCGTGGTCGCCTTCATGGTGGTCAAGGCGCTGGGCATCTATGGGATCGCCCGCCTGTTCAAGGCCTCCCACCACGAGGCGGTCGAGCGGGCGGCCCTGTTCGCCCAGGGCGGCGAGTTCGCCTTCGTCCTCTATGGCGCGGCGGTGACGGCCGGCCTGTTCGACGCCCAGGTTGGCGCCATGCTGTCGGCCATCGTCATCCTGTCCATGGCCCTGACGCCCCTGACCAGTCTGCTGACCCAGCGCTTCCTGCCCAAGCCGACCGTGTCGGCCGAGGACGCCGACGGCGTCGATTTCGCCAAGGACCTGCGCGGCCAGGTGCTGATCATCGGCTTCGGTCGTTTCGCCCAGGTCGTGTCACAGCCGCTGTTGGCGCGCGACGTGGACGTGTCGATCATCGAGAACGACGTGGAGATGATCCAGGCCGCCTCGCAGTTCGGGTTCAAGGTCTATTACGGCGACGGCACACAGCTGCACACGCTGCGGGCGTCCGGTGCGGAGGAGGCCGAGATCGTCCTGGTCTGCGTGGACAAACCCGAGGCCGCCGACCGCATCGTCGAACTGGTCAAGTCCGAGTTCCCGACCACCAAGATCATGGTCCGCGCCTTCGACCGGGGGCATTCGATGCGCCTGATCCAGGCCGGGGTCGATTACCAGATCCGCGAGACCTTCGAATCGGCGCTGAAGTTCGGCGAGCGGGCTCTGATCGAACTGGGTATGGACGAAGGCCAGGCGGCCGAGGCCATCGGCGACGTGCGTCGTCGCGACGAGGCCCGTCTGGACCTGCAACTGACCGGCGGGCTCAAGGCCGGCCGCCAGCTGATGCGTGGCAACATGCCGACGCCCCAGCCCGCCCCCTACATCAAACCGCGCCGCGAAGGCCGCCTGCTGAACGAGGACGAGGCGGGCCCGGCCGCGCCGGAGACGCGGCGCGAGCCCGCCGACGTCTGACGTGGGTGGAGGCTTGCGTGACGATGGGCTAGAGCGAGGGCTTCCTGTCTTCGAGGTCGCCTCATGAAACGTCTCGCCATCGCCGCCCTGGCCCTGATCGCGGTCGCCGCGCCGGCCGTCACCGTCACCGCCTGGGGCAACACCGGCCACCGGCTGATCGGCGTGGCGGCGATGCGGGCCCTGCCTGACGATCTGCCCGCCTTCCTGCGCACCCCGGCCGCCATCGCCGACGTGGGCGAACTGGCGCGCGAGCCCGACCGCTGGAAGGGCGCCGGCCAGCCCCACGACCGCGAGCGCGACACCGCCCACTTCATCGACATGGACGACCAGGGTCGCGTGTTTGACCAGCGCGGCATGAGCATCAACGACCTGCCGCGCCTGAAATCGGAATATGACGCCGCCCTGACCAAGGCGGGTCTGGACGTCAACGACGCCGGCTATCTGCCCTACGCCATGGTCGACGCCTGGCAGAACCTGGGCCGCGACTTCGCCTATTGGCGCGTGCTGAACGCCGCCGAGAAGCGCGAGACGAACATGGAGCGCCAGGCCTGGTACCGCGCCGACCGCATCCGCCGCGAGGCCCTGATCCTGCGCGACATCGGCGTGATGGGTCACTATGTCGGCGACGGCTCCCAGCCGCATCACACGACGATCCACTACAACGGCTGGGGCGACTTCCCGAACCCGGAAGGCTTCACCAACTCGCGTCAGACCCACGCCGTCTTCGAGGGCGAGTTCACCAACCGCGTCGCCCGTCTGGACGCGGTCGAGGCCGCCATGCCGGCCGCCAGCCTGGACGGTTTCGACGTCAAGGCGCGCACCGTCTCCTATCTGACCACGACGCTCGGCACGGTGATCCCCTTCTATCGGCTGGAAAAGGCCGGCGGTTTCCGCGACGCCGACCCGCGCGGCGCGGCCTTCGTCAACGAACGCCTGGCCGCGGGCGCCGGCGAACTGCGCGACTTCATAATCACTGCCTGGACCGCCTCGGGCAGCGCCTCCATCGGCTGGCCCGCCGTCAAGGTCGCCGAGGTCGAGGCCGGAACCGCAGACCCCTGGATCGCCATGGTGGGCGAGGACTGATTTCCTTGTCGGAGCTAACACCCCCCGCCGTCATCCTCGACAAGTCGCAGATGGCCGAGAACATCGGCGCCGTGGCGCGTGTGATGGCCAACTTCGGTCTGACGGATTTGCGTTTGGTCACGCCCCGCGACGGCTGGCCCCAGGACCGGGCCTGGGCCATGGCCTCGGGCGCCGACTGGGTGCTGGACGGCGTGCGGGTGTTCGACAGCGTCGCGGACGCCGTCGCCGACCTGAACACCGTCTTCGCCACCACCGCCCGCCCGCGCGAGACACGCCAGCCGGTCCGCACCCCGCGAGAGGCGAGCCGCGTCCTCTATGACGACACGGCGTCGGGCCTGAAGACCGGCCTGTTGTTCGGCGGCGAGCGGGCGGGGCTGGAGACGACCGACATCGCCCTGTGCGCCGGCATCGTCACCATCCCCATCGACCCCCGGCACCATTCGCTGAACCTGGCCCAGGCTGTGGCGATCAACGCCTATGAATGGCGCACCCTGATCCTGGACGCCCCGCCGCCGCGCTTCCGCGACAGCGAGCCGCCGGCGTCGAACGAGCTTCTGGTCGGCATGTACGAACACCTGGAAGAAGAGCTGGAAAACGGCGGCTTCTTCTATCCGCCCGAGAAGAAGCGTTCGATGAGCCAGAACCTGCGCGTCATGCTGGGGCGCGCCGCCTTCTCGGAGCAAGAGGTCGCCACCATGCGCGGCGCCATCCACGCCCTGTCGCGCGGTCGGGGCCGGGTGCTGGCCAAGCTGGCGGCGGAACGGGCGGCGAAGGCCTCCTCAAGCAGCGAGCCGCCGCGCGGCGAGCGATAGGAGGCGAGGATGAAGCTCTTGCTGATCTATCCGTTGGCGGCGCTGGCGGAGATCGGCGGCTGTTTCGCCTTCTGGGCCTGGCTGAGGCTGGACCGCTCGCCGCTGTGGCTGGCGCCGGGCGTCGTCTGCCTGATCGCCTTCGCCTGGCTGCTGACCCTGGTCCCCAGCGACGCGGCGGGCCGGGCCTTCGCGGCCTATGGCGGGGTCTATATCTGTGCGTCTCTGATCTGGATGGCCGTGGTCGAGAAGACGACGCCGGATCGATGGGACGTGCTGGGCGGTCTGGTCTGCATCGTCGGCGCGGGCATCATCCTGTTCGGTCCGCGGGCGGCCTAACCCGCCCCCAGCAGGTCCGACCACCGCCAACTGCCCTTGCCCAGCGCCAGCTGCGCGCCGCCGGGGCGGTCTTCCAGCTTCAGAACCGCCAAACCGGTCATCCTCTGGCTCTTGCACTCGGCGGGAGCGAAGGCGACTTCCAGGGCGATGGCCTGGCGCACGCCGGCCAGGCCCTTGCCCGACTGGTTGCGGCTCTGCAGCCAGTCGCCGTTCCAGACCAGGATGGCGCGTCCGTTGGCGTTCATGTCCTGAGACGCGGCGATGACGGCGCGGCGCACCGCCTGGTCGTCGCGCACGGCGTCCTGGACCCAGCGCACCATGTCGCACGATCCACCGCCCGACCCGGGGCCTGAGCCGGTTCCGCCCGATCCGCCGCTGGCCCCCACGCCCGTTCCGCCTCCACCGCCCGGTCCTGCACCCACCGTCATGGCGCCGGCGATCTGGGCCGCGCCCAGCAAGGGCAGGGGCGGTCCCGGCGGCGCAGGCGCGGCGGGCAGGGGTTCGACATCCGGCGGGCGTTTGGCGACGACCAGTCGAGGCCGCGCCGCCGCCACGGCCGGCGGGCGACGTTGGGGCGCGGGCCTGGGCGGCGCGGCCGACTGGGCCGCGGCGGCCGGTGTATCCGGCTTGGGCGAGGGATCGGGGGCGATGACCCGTGCGGGCGGTGGCGGGGGAGGGGGCGGCGGCTCGACCAGTTCGACCATCACCAAAGGCGGCTCGGACACGGGGGGCTCAGGCGTCGCGCGCGCGGTCATCAGCAGGGCCAGCCCGGCATGCACGGCCAGGATCGGCGTCGCCGCCAGCGCCCACCGCCGTATGCGGCCGGCGCTCAATCGCTGATCCGTGATGACTGTTGAACACCGTGCCGCATGGTCATCAGAACAGAACGCCTGTAAAAATCTTCAGGCTCTGTTGAAAACATTCGGTCGCGTCAGGAAAGTGGCGTCGCTCCGAATACAACCGAACAGCGGTTCAGATCAGTGATAGATGAGCGCATCCGCCTGCGGCCTTGACCGTCGGCGGCGCAACGTCGTCACTGGGGCGAAGGTTCCGCCGCCGCTCGCGAATAGCGCGAAATGCCCGATCTGCTTATGGTCAAGCTGACATGATCCCGCCCAAAGCACGTCATTACTCCGCCTTGTGCCCTACGCCATTTTCATCTGGCGCAAAAACGGGTGTGGCGCTCCCGGCAAGAAGGAGACAGAACTTGAGCAGATCGAAACTCAGGACGGCGGTCGTCGGCGGCGCCCTCATCGCCCTCGGCTTTGCGGCCAGCGGCTGCGCCAGCCATCGTTTCGTGCGTGATCAGGTCGAGGTCGTCGACAACCGCGTGACCACCGTCGAAGGCACCGCAGGCCAGGCCCTGCAACGCGCCAACGACGCGCACAAGCTGGCCGAGGGCAAGTTCCTCTATCAGGTCGTGCTGTCGGACGATTCCGTGAAATTCCCCACCGACGCGGCGGCCCTGTCGCCCGAAGCCGAGCAACGCCTGGCCCAGTTCGCCCAGCGTCTGCAGGGCGAGAACAAGAACGTCTATCTGGAAATCCAGGGCTATACGGACGCGACCGGCACGCCCGAGCATAACGACCAGCTGGGCGAGCAGCGCGCCGAGGCCGTGCGCCGCTTCCTCAACCGTCAGGGCGTCGCCCTGAACCGGATGGCGACCATCTCCTATGGTCAGGAACAGCCGGTGGCCTCGAACGACACGCCGGAAGGCCGTTCGCAGAACCGCCGCGTGACCATCGTCGTCCTGGCCTAACCCGCTTCGACTTCAAGACCGGAACGGCGGCCGCTTCGCAGCGGTCGCCGTTTTCGTATCTACAGCCTGTCGAAGAAACCCGGCACGGCCTGCGTCGCCGGCCCATAGACCCCCTCGTCGAACAGGCGCGCGCCCGACGTCGGCTCCAGATTGATCTCCACCGTCCGCGCCCCTGCATAGCGCGCCGACTGCACGAATCCCGCCGCCGGATAGACCGCGCCGGACGTGCCGATGGAGACGAACAGGTCGCACGCCTCCAGCGCCGCCTCGATCCGCGCCATCTCCAGCGGCATCTCCCCGAACCAGACGATGTGCGGCCGCATGAGGCCGTCGGAGTGATGCGGCGAGGCCTGATCCGCCGCCATGTCGTCCGTCCAGTCCATCACCACGCCCGACCGGGTGCAGCGCGCCTTCAACAGCTCGCCATGCATATGAATCAACTCGAACCCGGCGGCGGGCGGCGTCTGCGTATGCGCCCGGTCGTGCAGATCATCGACGTTCTGCGTCACCAGCAGGAAGTCGCCCTCCCACCGCGCCGCCAGATTCGCCAGCGCCCGATGCGCCGCATTGGGCTGAACGTCGGCCAATTGCCGCCGCCGCTGATTGTAGAAGTCCTGCACCAGGGCCGGATCGGCCGCATACCCCTCCGGCGTCGCCACATCCTCGACCCGATGCCCGCACCACAGCCCATCATCGGCCCGAAACGTCGGCACGCCGCTCTCCGCCGATATGCCGGCGCCGGTCAGGACGACGAGGTTCAAGGCGCGATCTCCTGTCTGATCTGTGGCGCGTTCAGCAAGCGCCGAAGTTCGCCAGATAGGCGTCGTAGTCGGGCCAACGGAAACCCATCGGCGCGCGACGTTGCTCCAGCCGTTCCGGGTCTTCCGTGGGTGCCGGGACCATGCGGCCGGCTACGCATTGCATCTGGGTGCCGTACCGCTGCGGACGGTTTCGGCGACAGCGATGCGGTCGTACATCATCGCATACTGCCACTTCAGCGCCTCGCCCCGCTCGGCCATCGCTTCCAGCGCGGGCAAGAACCGTTTTTGCAACGCCGTATCAGCGTGCTGGATGACCAGGAAGGCTCCTGTCGCAGCATCCTGGCCATACGCAGCGTTGGAGAACCAGCCCTCGGGCGGGACCAGCGACAAAACCGTGGACACCGTCTCGTTGCTGATGGCGTCCAGCCGCGCCTTCGCTTCTGTTTGAGCGGCAAGTCGATCCATTTCGGAAAGGGCCGAAAGATCGACGCTGTGCATCGCCTTCAACGGCTCTTGATCCAGGGTCAGCGCCAGTTCCAGTCTTTCCTTGGGTGTCGGGTTCTCCGGCAGGGCGGCCTGCTTGGCGCGTGCCGTCGCGATGGCCTCGGTGAAGGGACGAAGCGCCGCCTCGGCTGCGGGGGAAAGGTCGGCCAAACTCAAGGCGGCAGCGAGGAACCAGGCCAGCATGATGGAGTCTCTCCGTTGCCGGATAAGACTATTGTCACGCGTGGATGATGCAAGCCTGTCGTGGATCGGGACACGTCCGATCCTGACACCGTCATCCTCTACACATCAGACGCCGCCAACTTCTGCGAACCGATCTCAAAAATCTGCACTAAAGTGCACTCAAAAAATTTTCAGTGGCCTTCATCGGCGGACGGGCTGGCCTTCCCGGCGTCGCTCGTGAGAAACAGGCGCAAACCAAGGAGCCCTCGCCATGAAAACCCGCGCCGCCGTCGCCTTCGAGGCCAAACGTCCGTTGGAGATCGTCGAGGTCGATCTGGAGGGGCCGCGCGCCGGCGAGGTGCTGATCGAGATCAAGGCCACCGGCATCTGCCACACCGACGCCTATACGCTGGACGGTCTGGACTCCGAGGGCATCTTCCCGAGCATTCTCGGCCACGAGGGCGCCGGCGTGGTGGTCGAGGTGGGGCCGGGCGTGACCTCGGTCGCGGTCGGCGATCACGTCATCCCGCTGTACACGCCGGAATGCCGCCAGTGTAAGTCGTGCCTGTCGCGCAAGACCAACCTGTGCACCTCGATCCGCTCGACGCAAGGGAAAGGGCTGATGCCCGACGGAACCTCGCGTTTCAGCTACAAGGGTCAGGCCATCGCCCACTATATGGGCTGCTCGACCTTCTCCAACTTCACCGTCCTGCCCGAGATCGCGGTGGCGAAGATCCGCAAGGACGCGCCGTTCGACAAGGCCTGCTACGTCGGCTGCGGCGTGACGACGGGCGTCGGCGCGGTGGTCAATACGGCCAAGGTCGAGCCGGGGGCGAATGCCGTGGTCTTTGGTTTGGGCGGCATCGGCCTGAACGTCATCCAGGGGCTGAAGATGGTCGGGGCCGACATGATCGTCGGCGTGGACATCAATGCCGACAAGGAAGAATGGGGCCGTCGCTTCGGCATGACCCATTTCGTCAATCCGAAGGAGGTGCCCGACGTGGTCGCCCATCTGGTCGAACTGACCGGCGGCGGCGCGGACTACACCTTTGACTGCACCGGCAATACCGTGGTCATGCGCCAGGCGCTTGAGGCCTGCCACCGCGGCTGGGGCGAGAGCGTGGTCATCGGCGTCGCCGAATCCGGCAAGGAGATCGCCACCCGCCCGTTCCAGCTGGTCACGGGTCGCGTCTGGCGCGGTTCGGCCTTCGGCGGCGCGCGCGGCCGCACCGACACGCCCAAGATCGTCGACTGGTACATGGACGGCAAGATCGAGATCGACCCCATGATCACCCACACCTTCGGCCTGGAAGACATCAACAAGGCCTTCGACCTGATGCACGAGGGCAAGAGCATCCGCAGCGTGGTGGTGTTCTGATCGACTTGCGCGCCGCACGGTTCGTTGTTTAAAGAAACGGACTTAAAATCGGGAGGTTCGACCATGTTCACCCACGTCACCGTCGGCGCCAACGACATCGAGGCGTCGCGCAAATTCTATGACGCGGCGCTCGGCGCCCTGGGCGTCGAGCCGGGGCAGGGTCCCGATCCCAAGGGCCGCTACTGGTGGCGCACCCGCATGGGCGCCTTTGCGGTCGGTGCCCCCATCGATGGCGACCCCGCCTGCCACGCCAACGGCGGCACCATCGGTTTTCACGCCAAGACGCCCGAGATGGTCCAGGCCTTCCACGACGCCGGCGTCGCCGCCGGCGGTCGCGCCATCGAGGATCCGCCCGGAGAGCGCAAAGGCCCGTTCGGCCCGATGATCCTGGCCTATCTGCGCGATCCCTCGGGCAACAAGATCTGCGCCATGCACCGGGCGGGGTGATTTATCAGGCCAGTCTGTGACAAGTGCGTTTCCGACGTTCCGTCAGCTTGGATTTGCGATGCGTGCCATCATGATTTCGGCCTTTGGCTTGGCGCTTGTGTCGTGCAGTGCACCTGAGCCGGTCGCTGTTTCTTTCGCCAGGCCGACAGTGGGGGCAGCCGAGGCCTACGCGATAAAAAGAGTCGGAGTGGAGGGGGCTTCACCGGTCTGGGCTGTCCCAGCTTCAAACGGCAGATCGATTTGCGGCATCGTGCGGCTGGAGACCGGCGAAGACGTCGCCTATCAGTATTCCATATCTGGCGAGAAAGAGACCGCGCTGATGGCTATCCATTTGGCTGAACCGAGGAACAGGCAGCGGATGATCCCTGCCATGAATTCTGTGGTTCAAGGTAGTTGTGCCGAAGCTGGCGTGAATCTTCCGGTGCGAAGCCCGAGCCCTTAGTCTGTCAGACATCTTCGCCTGACGTCGCTTGCCGTGAAGGCTTACGCATTGCGGGGGTTCGTCAGGTGGACTAGCCAGAGGGCATGACCTTCGAGACCACCAAGACCCACATCGTCCACGGCGGAACCCTCCGCTATATGAAGCACGACAGCACGGCGACCGGCACGCCGATGACCCTGTCGGTCTTCACGCCGGCGGGCGAGGGTCCGTTTCCCGTGCTGATCTGGCTGTCGGGCCTGACCTGCACCGAGGACAATTTCACCACCAAGGCCGGCGCCTACCAGGCCGCAGCCGAACACGGCGTCATCATCGTCGCGCCGGACACCAGCCCGCGTGGAGACGGCGTGGCCGACGACCCCGCCTATGACCTGGGCCAGGGCGCGGGCTTCTATCTGGATGCGACACAGGCCCCCTGGGCCCCGCATTTCCGCATGGAAACCTATGTCACCGAGGAACTGATCGGCCTGATCGACGCCGCGTTCCCGACCACGGGCGCCCGCGCCATCAGCGGCCATTCGATGGGCGGCCACGGCGCCCTGACCCTGGCGCTGAACCATCCCGACCTGTTCCGCTCCGTCTCCGCCTTCGCCCCCATCTGCTCGCCGACACGATGCGCCTGGGGCGAAAAGGCCTTCACCGCCTATCTCGGAGACGACCGCGCGACCTGGGACCGCCACGACGCCGCCAAACTGATCGCCGCCGGCGTCGCACGCGGCGTCTATGACGACATCCTGATCGACCAAGGCGACGCCGACAGCTTCCTGATCGACCAGTTGAAACCCGAACTGCTGCAGGCCGCCGCCGACGCCGCAGGCCAGAAGATCACCCTGCGCATGCAGCCCGGCTACGACCACTCCTACTTCTTCATGACCAGCTTCATCGCCGACCACGTCGCCTTCCACGCTGAGCGGTTGAAGGCGTGACTGACTGTCGCTGATCGCCCGGCGGTGATAGAGGGGCGCCATGAGCGCTCCCGATCCCTACGAACCGATGTTTTCCGCCCTGTGCCGCGAGGTGGGCTATTGCCTGCATGCCAAGGGCCAGAAGCGGGTGATCGAGGCCCTGCCCAAGGGTCTGGACGCCGCCGTGCGCGCCGTCTTCGCCGCCGAGGGTGTGGACGAGCCCAATGCGCCGGGCGACGTGAAGCGCGCCGTGCGCGAATGCCTGAAGGCGAACTTGCCAGCTTGACCGTTCCGGGCCGATAAGTCGGAACGAATCCGGGCTTTGTCGCTTGGGTTTTACGAACGGGCGCCTATGTGCTGCCTATCAAGATCTGTCGGAAAAGGAGCTCTCCCATGGCCTTCACCCTGCCCCCGCTGCCCTACGCCTATGACGCGCTGGAGCCGGCCATCGACAAGGAGACGATGACCTTCCACCACGACAAGCACCACCAGACCTATGTCGACAACCTGAACAAGGCCGTCGACGCCGACGCCGGTCTGCAGGGCAAGTCGCTGGAAGAGATATTCACCAGCATCTCGACCGCGCCCAAGGCCGTCCGCAACAACGGCGGCGGTCACTGGAACCACAGCCTGTTCTGGGAACTGCTGGCCCCGGCCGACCAGGCCGGCGAACCCTCGGCTGAACTCAAGGCCGCCATCGACGCCGACCTCGGCGGCATGGACAAGTTCAAGGAAGACTTCAACGCCGCCGGCGCCGCACAGTTCGGCTCTGGCTGGGCCTGGCTGATCGTCCAGAACGGCAAGCTGAAGATCACCTCGACCCCCAACCAGGACAATCCGCTGATGGATGTCGTGGACGAGCGCGGCGAAGTCATTCTGGGCGCCGACGTCTGGGAACACGCCTACTATCTGAAATACCAGAACCGCCGCGCCGACTATCTGAAGTCGTTCTGGTCGGTCGTGAACTGGAACAAGGTCAACGAACTGTACGCCGCCGCCAAGTAAGGCCCGTCACAGATCGCGATCTAGATCGAGACAAGACGACGCCCGCCGGAACCTCCGGCGGGCGTTTTCGATTCAAGCTGCACAGACACAGGAGTGAAGCGATGCGTAGGGTGATGTTGACGGCCGCGACGGCCGCCTTGGCGCTGGCGGCGTGCAATCCACAGGCGGGCCAGCAGAAGCCCGGCGATCACGCCCCGCCCACGCCGCAGCAGACGGTCGCCGCCCCGGCCGAGAAGCCGGTCTATAGGTTCAAGATCGGCGCGCTGGACGCCATCGCCCTGTTCGACGGCGAAAACCCGGTCAAGAACGACAACCAGACTTTCGGCGTCGGCCTGACACCGCAGGCGGTCGCTGCGTCCCTGACCGCCGCCGGTCAGCCGGCCGACCCGATCATGCTGGAAATCCATCCGCTGCTGGTCAGGAACGGCGACCGGACCATGCTGTTCGACACCGGCCTGGGCGAGGGCAAGGGCCAGCTGATGGACAGCCTGCAAAAGGCCGGCGTCGATCCGGCCTCCATCACCGACGTGCTGATCTCGCACGGCCACCCCGACCATGTCGGCGGCCTGATCCGCGCCGGCGGTCTGGCCTTCCCCAATGCGGCGATCCGGATGTCGCAGGCGGAGTGGGCGTCGATCCGCGCCAATCCCGAGTTGGCCGATCTGGTGCGGATCATCACGCCCAAGGTCCAGGCCTTCGCGCCGGGCGGAGAGATCGCGCCGGGCGTCACGGCCCAGGACACGGCGGGCCACACGCCGGGCCATGTCGCTTATCTGATCGCCGACGGCCAGAACCAGCTGCTCTTCACCGGCGACCTGATGCACCACTGGATCCTGTCGGTGGAACATCCCGACTGGCGCGTCGGCTATGACGACGATCAGGCGGCGGGCGAGAAGGCGCGGCTGGACGAGGTGACGGCGCTACGCAACTCGGGCGCCCACATCTACGCCTATCACTTCCCGTTCCCGGGCCTGGGCAAGGTCGCCACCCGCGAGGGCCGGGCGATGTTCATCTCCGAGGCGCAATCGGCGAAGGATTAGGCGCCCATCGACTAGATACGAAGATCCAGACTGTGCCGGGCGCGTTCGTTCATGCGCTCGGCATGGTGCTGGCGCAGCATCCGACGCTGTCGAAGCATCTCGTGGATGCCGTCCGCCAGTTCGAGCAGCTGCCCGTCGTTCAGCGGCTCGACAAGGTCGATCAGCTTGGTTTTCAGCGTCGCGAACGCCGGCTCGGACAGGCCGGTCTGGAACGTCTTGGCTTCATTCGTCACCCTTCGTCCTCCTCTATCGTCTCAGGCGACTGGAGGCTTCACCCGGTCGGAAAGGGATGGGTGCGGCCCATCGTTCCATCCCATCGTGCTTAACGGCCCGCCCGGCTTGACTCCCCCGGCTTGACTCACGGCCGCCCGGTGGCCATAAGCGCCGCCTTCCATGCCTCCGGTTCGCCGAGGGCGGGATTGATGACGGAAGATGCGTGGACCGCCGTTGAGATCGCATTCCCAATCGAGGGGACGCCGGGCCGTATCGTTGAAAAGAGAATAGAATGTCCAAGCGCCACAGCGCCAAATACAAGATCGACCGCGCCATGGGTGAGAACCTGTGGGGCCGCGCCAAGTCGCCGGTCAACAAGCGTTCTTACGGTCCCGGTCAGCACGGTCAGCGTCGCAAGTCGAAGGTTTCGGACTTCGGTCTGCAACTGAAGGCCAAGCAGAAGCTGAAGGGCTACTACGGCAACATCACCGAGAAGCAATTCGCCAAGACCTACGACGAAGCCACGCGTCGCAAGGGCAACACCTCGGAAAACCTGATCGGTCTGCTGGAATCGCGTCTGGACGCCATCGTCTACCGCGCCAAGTTCGTCCCGACCGTCTGGGCCGCCCGTCAGTTCGTCAACCACGGCCACGTCACGGTCAACGGCAAGAAGGTCGATATCGCCTCCTACCGCGTGAAGCCGGACGACGTCGTCACGGTGAAGGAAAAGTCGCGCAGCATGGCTCTGGTGATCGAAGCCCAGACGTCGTCGGAACGCGACGTGCCGGATTATCTGGAACTGTCGGACCGCTCGTTCTCGGTTCGCTACGTCCGCGTGCCGGAACTGTCGGACGTGCCGTATGCCGTGAAGATGGAACCGAACCTGGTCGTCGAATACTACGCTTCGTAAGCGAAGCCTCGACCAGTTGAGTTTGAAGGGCCTCGGACTCGTCCGGGGCCCTTCGTTTTTACCCTGTTCCCTCCACGGGCGAACAGGCGCATTCTCGGCCCGTTCAGGCTTTGAGAGACAGGGGAGGTCGTCGGTGCGCGACTCCATCATCGGACGACTGGCTTTGATCGCCGCCGCATCGGCGAGCCTTGCCGCCTGCGCCACCGGCGGCGAGCCGTCCGTCTCGACCCAGGGCATGCCCGGCGCGCTCGAACCGATCCACGCCGCCGCCTTCACCAAGGATGAGGCCGTCTTCTGGGTCAGCTCCAACGGCTGCACCGACAAGGAAGACCTGATCCCCATCGTCAGCCTGCAGGGCGGCGCCGCCGTTATCACCCTGCGCCGCATCGACGAGGACAAGTGCCGCCAGGACCTTGTCGAGGGCGTCGAGCTGAAATGGTCGTTCGAGGAACTGGGCCTGCCGCCCGGTTCGCCCATCAGCGTCAACAACCCCTATCAACTGCCGCGTTCCTGACCTCGGATAGGGATTGGTTAAGCCTGTTCAGGCGCGTCTGATTAAATTCTCTGCTGCTACGGAGCCAGGCTGTCTTCCCCACGGTCTGTAGCTTTCATGCGCTTTTTCACCTGCCTGACCGACGACCATAATCTGTGGCTGGTCGGGCTCGCCGCCGGCCTGTGCCTGATCGGCTCCATCATCACCTTCCGCCTCTATCGCCGGCTGCGCGCCGCCGAAAAGGGCACGCGCCTGGCCTGGGCCTTCATGGGCGCGGTGGCGACCGGGGCGACGATCTGGTGCACCCATTTCGTGGCGATGATCGCCTATGAGCCGGGCGCCGCCATCCGCTACGAGCCGGTCCTGACGGGCGTCTCCCTGGGCGTCGCCATCGCCGGCAGCGCCCTGGCGCTGTGGGTCGCGTCGAGGACCCTGCGGTTCTCGGCCGAAATCGGCGGCGTTCTGTTCGGCCTGACCGTCGTGGCGATGCACTATACCGGCATGGCGGCCTTTGCGACCGATGCGGTCATTCACTGGTCCGCCGCCTATATCGCCGCCTCGATCGTTGGTGCGGTCGTCTTCGGCGCCCTGGCGTTCAACCGCGCGCGCCGTCCCGGACAGATCGCGCCGGTCGCGTTGATGGTCCTGGGGATCGTCGCGCTGCACTTCACCGGCATGGCCGCGATGACGGTCATACCCCTGTCGCCGATGATCGACGCCGTCGCCGCCGATGCCGCCAATGTCGTGCTGGCCTTCGCCGTCTCCGCCGTCGGACTGATGATGCTGGGCACCGGCGTCGCCAGCCACGCCCTGGACATGCAGTCCCGGCTTCAGGCCAAGGCGCGCCTCGATCATCTGATAGAAGGCAGCGTGGACGGCATGGTGGTCGCGCAGGACGGCCTGATCCTGGCCGCCAACGCCGCCTTCGCCGAACTGGCGGGCATGGACCGCAACGCCCTGGTCGGGGAGCCCTTGTCGCGCTGGATCGTCCACACCGCCGACCTGACCGTGGGCGGTCTGACCCAGTCCAGGCTGGTCGGAGCGGGCGGGACCGAGATCCCGGTCGAGATCGCCGTGCGCCGTGACGGCGGTCACGCGGTCGAGGGCGACTTCATGATCTATGCCGTGCGCGACCTGCGCACGCGCCTGGCCCAGGAACGCCGCATCGCTCACCTGGCGCGCAACGACAGCCTGACCGGCCTGCCGAACCGCTCCTCCTTCCTGGAGTGGCTGACGCGCCAGACCGCCGACGACAGCGCCGCGACCAAGGTCGCCCTGCTGGCCATGGACCTGGATCGGTTCAAGGAGGTCAACGACGTTCACGGCCACGCTGCGGGCGACCAGCTTCTGATCCGCATCGCCGAACGGATGAAGGCCAGTCTGCGCCCCGGCGAGTTCGTGGCTCGTCTGGGCGGCGACGAGTTCGTGGCCGTGGTTGCGGTCGAACAGCGCGAGGACGCGCTGGGCCTGGTCGATCGTCTGCGCCAGGCCGTCATCGCGCCGGTCATGCTGGACCATGCCGAAGTCGCTTGCGGCCTCAGCGTGGGGGTCGCCGTCTGGCCCGACGACGCGCGCGACATCTCGTCCCTGATCAACGACGCGGACCTGGCCATGTACCGGGCCAAGGCCTCGCTGGGGACCGACGTCTGCTTCTATGAGGAAGAGATGGACGAGGCGGTGCGCACGCGACGTCGCATGGCCCAGCAGATGCGCGAAGCCCTGGACCAGGGCCAGTTCAGCCTGAACTGGCAGATCCAGGCCTCTGTCGATACGGGCGACATCACCGGCTATGAGGTTCTGCTGCGCTGGATCCAGCCCGACGGGACCTTCATTTCGCCGGCCGACTTCATCCCCCTGGCCGAAGAGAACGGCCTGATCCTGCCGATCGGGGAATGGGTGCTGCGCACCGCCTGCGCCGAGGCTGCCGCCTGGGCCGAGCCGCACAAGATCGCGGTCAATCTGTCGCCAGTCCAGCTGGGCCACGTCGATCTGCCGCGCCTGGTGCATCAGATCCTGATCGAGACTGGTCTGTCAGCTGCGCGACTGGAGCTGGAGATCACCGAGACGGCCATGATCACCGACATGGAGCGCACCACCCATGTGTTGCGCCAGCTGAAGCTGCTGGGCGTGTCCATCGCCATGGACGATTTCGGCACCGGCTATTCGTCCCTGTCGACCCTGCGCGCCTTCCCGTTCGACAAGATCAAGCTGGACCGCTCCTTCATGTCGGAGTTGGACGGCGGGCCGCAATCCGCCGCCATTATCCGCGCCGTCCTGGCCTTGGGCGAGAGCCTGGACATTCCGGTCCTGGCGGAGGGCGTAGAGACGCTGGAACAGCTGACCTTCTTGCGCGACCAGGGCTGCGACGAGGTTCAAGGCTATCTGCTGGGCCGCCCGCAGAAGACGGCTGAGGGCGAGATTCTGGCGGCGGCGCGCGTCCTGTGGGACGGCGCACGACCGCTGGAAGACGCCGCCTGATCAGGCCTTAGGCGCCGGCCTTGCCGTATCCAGGCCAGGTCGTTTTGCCGGCCCGCTCGTATTGCGGCGGCAGGTTCTCGTCGTCGCCCAGCGCCACGGCCGCATGATGCGCCCAGTTGGGATCGTCCAGCGCCGCACGGGCGATGGCGATCAGGTCCGCCTGACCCGAGGCCACGATGTCCTCTGCCTGTTGCGGGTCGAAGATCATGCCCACGGCCATGACGTTGGCGTCCGGCGTCGCCGCCTTCACCGCCTGCGCGAACGCCAGCTGATAGCCCGGCTCGGCCCCCGGAATGTCGGCGCGCGCGACATTGCCGCCCGACGTCAGGTGCAGATAGTCATAGCCTATGTCGTGCAGGGCCTGACCGAAGGCCGTGACCTCATCCAGGGCGATGCCGCCCTCGACCCAGTCCGACCCGTTGAACCGCACGCCCAGCGCCTTGGTCCGGGGCCAGGCGTCGCGCAGGGCCTGCGCCACCCGCAAGGGGAAGCGCGCCCGGTTCTCGAACCCGCCGCCGAAGTCGTCGGTGCGGCGATTGGACAGGGGCGACAGGAACTGGGTCAGCAGATAGCCGTGGGCGGCGTGCAGCTCGACCAGGTCGAACCCGGCACGGTCCGCCCGGCGCGCGGCGTCCTCGAAGGCCGCGACGACCCGGTCCATGTCGCCTTGCGTCATCGCCGTCGGGGTATGCCAGTCGTCCTTGAACGGTTCGGCCGAGGCGCTGAACGTCTCCCATGCGCCCTCGTCGGCGCCCAGGGCGCGACCGCCCTTCCACGGCGCGCTGGTCGAGGCCTTGCGGCCCGCATGGCCCAGCTGAACGCCGATCGGCGTGTCGCTGTAGGTGCGGATGTCGGTGATGATCCGGGCAAAGGCGGCTTCCTGGGCGTCGTTCCACAGGCCGGTGTCGTCCGGCGTGATGCGCCCCGCCGCCTCGACCCCTGTGGCCTCCACGATGACCAGGCCCGCGCCCGAGATCGCCAGCCTGCCCAGATGCTGGACGTGCCAGGGTTGGGGCACGCCGTCGACAGCGGAATACTGGCACATCGGGGCGATGACGACGCGGTTTTTCAGCGTCAGGGGGCCAACGGCGCGGGGCGAGAACAGCAGGCTCATGAGAGACGATCCGAGGAGAAGGGGAGGGACCGTAGCTATGGCGGTTGCAGACGCGTTCAAGTCCAGCCTGTCCGATTGTTCATCCAGCTTGCCGATAATTCACGTGTGCGGAACCGACCCGCGCGGCACAAAGGGTCAAGCTTTCAAAGGGGAACACCACATGCTTCGTCTCGCTCTCGCCATCGCCATCGCCGCTCCGTTGCTGTCGGGCTGCATCATCGTCTCGACCGAAAAGCCGACCACGCGGGTCATCACCGCCCCGGCCTCGGGTCAGTGATGCGGGGTCTCGCAAAGGGTCTGGCGGTCGCGGCCCTGGTCGCACCGCTGCTGTCGGCCTGCGTCATCTATGACAGCGATGCGGGCGAGAACGTCTCGGTCAATGTCACGCGCAACGACGCCCCGCCGGCGGAGGCCATTCGCGAGGCCCGCTTTACCGACGGCGCCCTGGTCGCGCGTGTCGATTCCAACGGCTGCACCCAGGCGTCGGACTTCGAAGTGTCGGTGTCGGACGGCTCGCCCACCGAGATCACCCTGCGTCGCACTAAGCCGGACCTGTGCAAGGCCCTGGTCGCCGGCGGCGTCGAACTGCGCTGGACCTACGCCGACCTGGGCCTGGAGCCCGGTACCCCGGCGCGGATTCTCAATCCGCTGAAGTAGGCGTCTCGAAAACCGCCAGCATCGTGGGCGGAATGCGCTGGGGCCTCAGGGTCGCGGCGTCGACCAGCACCCATTCGGTGACGCCCTGGGCGCAGACGCGGCCCTGGGCGTCCTCGATGCGGACATAGCGGGTGAAGCGCGGTCCCTGCGGATCGCCGACCCAGGTGCGCGCGACCACGCCCTGGGCGCCCGGCTCGATGCCGCGCAGATAGTCGATCTCGTGCCGGGTCGCGACCCAGGACCATTTCGCCCGCGTCTCGTCGTCGAAGCGCGCGTTCCAGTGGGCCGTGCCGGCGTCCTGCAGCCAGCCGACATAGACGACGTTGTTGACGTGTCCGTTGGCGTCGATGTGCTCGGGCCGCACGTCCAGCGGCACGACGAAGACCTCTCGGTCCTCGCGGGGGCTCAGCGTCTTGCGGGCCATCAGCCCTCGCCGAGCGGCACGCCCTTCTCGACCATCAGGGCCTGAAGTTCGCCGGCCTGGAACATCTCGCGGATGATGTCCGATCCGCCGACGAATTCGCCCTTCACATAGAGCTGCGGAATGGTGGGCCAGTCGGTGAAGCTCTTGACGCCTTCGCGCAGGGCTTCGTCCTGCAGCACGTCCACGCCCACAAAGCCGGCGCCGACATGATCCAGGATCTGAACCGCCAGGGACGAGAAGCCGCAGCGCGGCTGGTCCGGCGTGCCCTTCATGAACAGCACGACGTCGTTCTGGGCGACGGTTTCGCCGATGAAGGCGTGGGCGGGATCGGCGGTCTGGGCGGTGTCGGTCACGGGATAGGCCTTTCGTGAAGCCCGTCAGCTAGGGAGAGCGGAGGGCGCGGTCAAGGCGTGCGCGACGATCTGTATGGCGCGGGTCGCTCTGCGTCAGGCGGCGACGTTGGCGACGACGCGCGCCATCTCGATCTGTGCGGCGAGGCCGGGCGGCAGGTCGCGCTCGGGCGCAGCCGCCAGCGTGGCCAGGCGGTCGGTGTCCGTCGCGGTCACGATCACGCTGGACACCGACGGATCGGTCAGGACGTAGGACAGGCAGATCGCCTCGGCCGTCCAGTTCTGCGTGCGATAGAGAAAGCCGAAGGCGTCCTTCTTGGGCGTATCGACAGGCCTTTTTCCACCGCCCAGGCCGAACAGCCCTTTCTTGAACACTGGCGCGTCGGGCGCGCGGCTTCGGCGGTCGGTGTGAAAGTCATAGGCGAAGACCGCCATGTCCTGATCCCGCGCCGCACGGATGCGGTTGCGGATCGACCAGCCTGCGTTGATGTCGAACGGCGTCAGCAGGGCGTCGAACGCGCCGGTCGAGACATAGGCGTCCATCACCTCGCCGCCGCCCGCGATGCCCAGCAGCTTGATGCGCCCGGTCGCCCGCATCGCCTTCAGCGCGCTCAACGACGACTGGGCCAGTTCGGCTTCGCCTGGCTCGTGCAGCACCGCCACGTCGATCCAGCCCAGACCCGAAAAATGCAGCACCCGGTCGATGGCGGCCGTCATGCCCTGGGCGGAAAAGTCCCGCACGCTTTCGCGACCGTCGCCGGTCCCCAGGGTCAGGCTGACGTAGACCAGCTTGCGATCCACGTGCGACAACGCCTCGCCCAGCACCTCGGCCGCGACGGGATCGGCGTTCTCCAGACGGTAGCTGTTGACGCCCGCTTCCAGCGCCGAATACAGCAGGTCCAGCCCCGCTTCGCGCCCGCGCTTCAGCGCATCGGCGCCGAAGTTCAGCGTCAGGTTGGAGATGGCGGCGCCCGAGGCGCCGAAGGGCCTATAACGCATCGGTCAGTTTCCCGCCTCGGGCGCCGAGGTTTCCAGCGCCAACGCATGAAGCTCGCCGCCCATCTGGCCCTTCAGCGCGGCATAGACCATCTGGTGCTGGCGCACGCGCGGCACGCCCGCAAAGGCGCTGGATACGATGCGGGCGCGATAGTGGTCGCCGTCGCCCGCCAGATCCTCGATCTCGATCTCGGCGTCGGCAAAGGCGTCGACCAGATGCTGGCGCAGCGTTTCCACGGACATGGGCATGGGCAGGGACTCGCGGTTCGTTCGACGCCAGTGTGCCCGATAATCCTTAATGGCGACCTACGCGCCGCGAACCGGCCTTTCGAACAGCTGAACCGTGTGATCCTTGTAGGTCGCGGTCGCATAGGGGCGATAACCGACCCGCGCCGCCAGCTTCAGCGAGGCCAGGTTCTCCGGCGCGATCATGCAGACGGTGCGGCTCTCCAGCGTTCGGTCGGTCCAGCCCAGCACCGCCGTCAAGGCCTCGGCCGCATAGCCCTTGCCCTGGAACGCCGGCCCAATGCCCCAGCCTAGTTCGGGCGCCTCGAACGGCGGCTCCAACTCGCGGCGATAGTCGAACACCCCCACGCTGCCCAGATAGACGCCGCCCTCGCGCAGCCGGATCGTCCAGTTGCCGTGACCCATCGCCGCCCAATGGCCGATGTCGCGCAACAGCCGGAACCAGACCTCCTCGCGCCCCAGCGCCCGGCCCATGATGTGGCGCGTGAAGTCCTCGTTCGACCACAGCGTCAGCAGATCGTCGAAATCCTCGATCGAGACGGGCTTGAGCACCAGTCGTTCGGTCGTCAGAATCCTGTCGTTCACATCAGGCCCAGTTGCTTGAAGCTGGCCACCCCGTCGCGGCCGACGACCAGATGGTCGTGAACCTCGACGTTAAGGGCGCGCCCGGCCTGCACAACCTGTTTCGTGACCTCGACGTCGGCGCGGCTGGGCGTGGGATCGCCGGACGGATGGTTGTGCACCAGGATCAGGGCGCTGGCCGACAGCTCCAGCGCGCGCCGCACCACCTCGCGCGGATAGACCGGCGCATGATCGACCGTGCCCCGGTTCTGCACCTCGTCCAGGATCAGCTGGTTCTTCTTGTCCAGATAAAAGACGCGAAATTGCTCGCGCGGTTCGTGCTGCAGGGCGACCCGCACATAGGCCAAGAGCGCCGTCCATGACGAGATCACCGGCCGTTTCGCCGTCGGCTCGCGCGCGATCCGTCGCGTCACGTCGAAGATCAGCTGCAGGTCCAGCGCGATCGCCCGCGTCGCCTTGCCGACGGCATAGCCCATCGACCGCGCGACCTGATCCTCGATCGCCTCATGGCTGGCCGCGCCGATCCCCTCCAGCCCCCCGAACCGCGCCAGCATATCCTTGGCCAGCGGCTTGGTGTCCTTGTAGGGCACGCTGCGGAACAGCAGCATCTCCAGCAGTTCGTAATCGGGCAGGGCCCCCAGCCCGCCCTTGGCCGCCCGCTCGCGCAGACGGTCACGATGGCCGCTGTGGCGCGGTTTGGGTTTGGTCCCGCCTACGACTTGGTGTGATGCTTCCGAAGTCTCGTCCAGCGACATTACGGCGCCGCCTGTTCGGGGCCGAACTCCAGCCCAGCGGGCCATCTTGGCCGTATGGGCTGCGACGGTGCGGCGCTCGCTGGCGGTGACTGGTCGTGGTGGCTCAGGAACCGCGTCCCGTCCATTCGCTCCGCCACCATTCCGACACGGCCTTCGCTGTCCGCAAACACGGAGATGACTTGCCACGTCCCGCCCTGACGCTCGAACATATTGCCGCCGCCTGGCGCCCCTCGGTTCAGATAGGCGCCGCCTCGGGTCTTCAGGCCGCAGGCAGGTTCATCCTCCCCATAGTTGACGCAGTGTGTCAGCGGGGCGTCCGGTCCGGACCACCAGCAACTGAACGTTGCCTTGGTCCTCAGCGGAACGCAGCGCTCGACCTCTGCGCCTTGGTCCGAAATCACGGTCGAGGCATTCGGGGTGGAAGGCGCGCGATCAGCGGCGCAGCCCAGCGTCAGCATCGCTAGGCCGATTGCGGCGTATGCATTCCTCATAGACGAAATCACCAGGTTGCGTGTCGGCAACCTAGCGTCGCGTTTCCAATCAAGGAAGTGCCTGTATCAGCGCATGACGCACCGTCAGCCATCAGTTCGGGCGGAACAGCCCCGCTGGCGAGGCCGTGAAAATCTCCAGCCCGTCTTCCGTCACCCCGATGGTGTGCTCGCACTGGGCCGACAGGGACTTGTCGCGGGTCACGGCGGTCCAGCCGTCGGACAGCACCTTCACGTGCGGCTTGCCCAGGTTGACCATCGGCTCGACGGTGAAGAACATGCCGGGCTTCAGCACCGCCCCCTCGCCGCGACGCCCGTAGTGCAGGACGTTGGGGCTGTCGTGGAAGACGCGGCCGATGCCGTGGCCGCAGAAGTCGCGGACCACGCTCATGCGCTGGGCCTCGACGAACTTCTGGATGGCGAAGCCGATGTCGCCGAAGGTGTTGCCCGGCTTGACCTGTTCAAGGCCCAGATCCAGCGACTGATAGGTCACGTCGATCAGCTTCTTGGCCCGCGCATTGATCTCGCCGACCGCATACATGCGGCTGGAATCGCCGTGCCAGCCGTCGACGATGACGGTGTGGTCGATGTTGACGATGTCGCCGTCCTTCAGCACCCGGTCGCCGGGAATGCCGTGGCAGACGACATGATTGATCGAGGTGCAGACGGTCTTCTCATAGCCCTTGTAGCCCAGGCAGGCGGGCAGGCCGCCGTTGTCCAGGGTGAACTCGCGCACCAGATCGTCGATCGTGCTGGTTAGGACGCCCGGCTTCACATGGGCGGCGATCATGTCCAGCGCCTCGGCGACCAGACGGCCGGCCTTGCGCATGCCTTCGAAGTCTTCGGCTTCGTGGACGCGAATGGCGCTGGAGCGGACCAGGACGTCGGTTTCGATTTCGGGCGTTTCGTACATGGGGCGATCGGTCTGCAAAAGGCGGGGATACGGCGCAATCCGTTCGCCGCAGATGGTCGTTATAGCATGAAACCTCAACCCCGAGTTTGGATTCCCGCATGACCGACGTCGATCCCACTGCCGGGCCCATTGCTGCCGGGCCCCCCGAAGCCGTCACAGCCGCCGTGCTGGTCATCGGCGACGAAATCCTGTCGGGCCGGACCCAGGACACGAACACCAACACCATCGCCCGCTTCCTGTCCGCGCTGGGGATTGACCTGATGGAGGCGCGGGTCGTTAGCGACGACCACGACCGGATCATCGAGGCGCTCGACGCGCTGCGGGCGCGCTGGGACTATGTCTTCACCACCGGCGGCATCGGCCCGACCCACGACGACATCACCGCCGACGCCGTCGCGGCGGCCTTCGGCGTGGCCCTGCCCGAACATCCCGAGGCCCTGGCGATCCTGGCGCGGCGCTATGGCTACGACTTCAACGCCGCGCGCCGTCGCATGGCCCGCATTCCTGACGGAGGCATGCTCATCGCCAATCCGGTCACCGACGCGCCCGGCTTCAACATCGGCAATGTCTTCGTCATGGCCGGCGTGCCCAGGATCATGCAGGCGATGCTGGAGGACGTGGCGCCGCGTCTGCGCACCGGCGCCGTCGTTCATGCCCGGACGCTGAAGGTCAGCGGGGTGGGCGAGGGGGCTGTGGCCGATGTGCTGCGGACCGCCGCAAATCTGCGCCGTGACCTGTCGTTCGGCAGCTATCCCTTCGGCCACGGCAGCGTCGGCGAGATCGGAACCCAGTTGGTCATCCGTGGCCGTGACGCGGGCCTGGTCGAGGCGGCGGCGCAAGATTTGATCGCCGAACTGCGAAATATGGGCATCGATGTTGCCGCGACGTAACCTCTCGAAGCCGTGATCATGTGCGGCGCAGGCGCCACGGTTTCGCCCGTTTCCGGTCCGATGGGGGCCTTGCTCGCAACGCTTTCGCGCCGTGAACGCTGAGTGGGCTCCTCCCCGGATCGACCGCGCGTAAAGCGGTCGACGTTTACTTAGGTGTTTGAAATGACCTCCAGGAACTTCGCCCGCGTGGGCGGGCTCGCCCTGACGACCGCCCTGCTGGCTGGCGTCGCCGCTCCGGCCATGGCCGGCTCCTTCTACGTCCAGGAACAATCGACGCGCGCCCAGGGCCGCGCCAACGCCGGCGTCGGCGCCGACAAGGGTGTCCAATCGCTGTGGTGGAACCCCGCCGCCATCGCCGGCACGCAACGCGAAGTCTATCTCGGCATGCACGGCCTGGTCCTCGACTCCGACGTCGATGACCGTGGCTCCAGCCTGACCTACAACGTCCCCACGCCGGCCATCGTCAGCCGCACGGCCCCCGTCAACGGCGACCCGCACGTCCACGAAGTCGTCGAAAGCGGCATCGTGCCAAACTTCGCCGTCTCCATGCCGATCGGCGACCGCTTCAACGTCGGTCTCGCCGTCCAGGCTCCCTACAACTTCACCACCAAGTATGAGCCGACCGACTTCGCGCGCTACGACGCCCTGACGTCCGAGCTGCGCTCGGCCAACGTCAGCCTGGTCGCCGCCATGACGGTCACGGACTGGCTGGACATCGGCGCCGGCTTCGACGCCCAGTACGCCAAGGCGACCCTGTCGTCGGCCCTGCCGAACGTGCCGATCCCCGCCGTCCTGTCGCCGGCCTATGCCGTCTCGCCGTCCACCGACGGCCGCAACCAACTGGAAGGCGACGGCTGGGATTACGGATGGAACGCCGGCGCCCAGATGCATTTCGGCAAGCTGGACCTGGGTCTGTCCTACCGTTCCAAGATCGAGCACGAGCTGGAAGGTTCGGTGAACATCTCGGGCCTGACCGGCGTCCTGGCCGGCGCCAACGTCTCGGCTGACGGCGGCGCGTCCTTCACCACGCCCTGGTACGCCACCGTCTCGGCCCGTTACGCCGTCAACGACCGCCTGACCCTGAACGCCCAGGTTAACCAGATCGGCTGGAGCGAGTTCGACGCCATCCGCGTGGCCTACACCGGCGGCGGCTCGATCATCGTCCAGGACTATGACGACGTCACCACCGGCGCGATCGGCTTCGACTACAAGATCGATCCGTCCATGACCTTCCGCGCCGGCCTGGGCTACGACCCGACCCCGACCCCGGACGATCACCGCACCGCCCGCATCCCGGACGGCGACCGCTGGCTCTACGCCGCCGGTCTGTCCAAGACGGTCGGTTCGATGACCTTCGACGGCGCCGTGACCTACATCGACATCGACACCGCTGCGATCAACGACACGCGCGACGTCTATGGCAACGGCCTGGTCGTCTCGAACCTGCGCGGCGAAGCCACCGGCTACGGCGTCGGCTTCTCGATGGGCGCGACCTGGGCCTTCTAAGGTCCGCATACGCCTGACATGAGAACGGCGGCTCCTTCGCAGGAGCCGCCGTTTTTTATTGTCTCAAGATGAAGGCGGGGCGCGAACCCCGCCGTTCGATCCTACGCCTTGGCGCCGCCGACATAGCCCTTGCCGCCGTTGGACGGGCGGCGACGGGGACGGCGCTTCATTTCGCCTTCCGCCGGTTTGACGTTGTCGTTGATCGACGGGACGCGCTCGCCGGCCAGGGGGTTGTAGGCGCGTTCGGGACGCGGGGCCGCCGGGGTCTCGCCGGGACGGGCGCGACGCTGGCGATGCGGCTGACCGCCGCCTTCCGGGCGCACGCCGTCGCGATGCGGGACGCGGCTGCGTCCACGACCGCCGCGACCTTCGCCACGGCCGCCTTCGTTGCGATCGCCGCCTTCGCGTTCCGGCATGGTCGCCTTCTTGCCGACGCCGGTGGCCATGATGGTGGCGTCCAGCTGGCCCAGGGCCTTGTCGTTGCGGCGGTCGATGGCCGGGATCTTCTGGCGTGTGACCTTCTCGATATCCTTCAGCAGCTTCATCTCGTCGCCGGCGACGAAGCTGACGGCCGTGCCGTCCTTGCCCGCCCGCGCGGTGCGGCCGATGCGGTGGACGTAGCTTTCCGGCACGTGCGGCAGTTCGAAGTTCACGACGTGCGAGACGCCGTCCACGTCGATGCCGCGCGCGGCGATGTCGGTGGCGACCAGGACGCGCAGCTTGCCGGCCTTGAAGGCGGCCAGGGTGCGTTCACGCTGGGGCTGGCTCTTGTTGCCGTGGATGGCGCCGGCTTCCACGCCGCCGGCTTCCAGATAGGCCGCGACCTTGTCGGCGCCGTGCTTGGTCTTGGTGAAGACCAGGCAGCGCGTGTATTCGGGATCCGAGAACATCTCGGTCAGCAGGGCGCGCTTGCGGCCCTGTTCGATATAGACGACCGACTGGCTGATGCGCTGCACCGTGGTCGACTGCGGCGTGACCTGGACCTTGACCGGATCCTTCAGCAGCTCACCCGCCAGCTTGCCGATCTCGCTGGGCATGGTCGCCGAGAAGAACAGGTTCTGGCGCTTGGCCGGGATCTTGGAGACGATCTGGCGGATCGGCTTGATGAAGCCCAGGTCCAGCATCTGGTCGGCCTCGTCCAGCACGAAGATCTCGGTCGAGGACAGGTCCAGGTTCTTCTGCTGGATATGGTCCAGCAGGCGGCCGGGCGCCGCGACCAGGATGTCCAGACCCTGTTGCAGGGCGCGTTCCTGACCGCCGTATTTCACGCCGCCGAAGATGACCGCGACCCGGAAGCCCAGGTGGGCGCCGTAAGCCTTGAAGCTGTCGCCGATCTGGGTCGCCAGCTCACGCGTAGGCGACAGGACCAGCACGCGGGTCGTGCGCGGCTTGGGGGCGATGCGGTTCTCGGCCAGGCGATGCAGGATCGGCAGGGCGAAGGCGGCGGTCTTGCCGGTGCCCGTCTGGGCGATGCCCAGCAGGTCCTTGCCGGCCATGACGTCGGGGATGGCCTTTTCCTGGATCGGGGTCGGCGTGGTGTAGCCGGTCGAGGCCAGGGCCTGCAGAAGGGCCTTGTTCAGGCCCATGGATTCGAAGGTGATGCTCACAGTTGTGTCTTTCGCGTAGCGGCGACGCGCATCGGCCATGGCATGACGCCGTCGGGCCGCGCACCGCCAGTCCCGACGGGGCCTCGAAAATGAGGCCTGCGGGGTGGATCGGGCGCCGCCCCGCGTGTCCGGGCAGCGAATGGATATGAGGGGCCGGCGGCTTCTACAGACAGGTCCGGAAAGGACCCACACGCGCTGGAGACGCCGGAGATCGCGATTGTGCGACGCAGCGCAAATGGGCGCTTATCGCCGATAAGTCAACTGCCGCACACATCAGGGCGCGTATCGCGTCGCCGCCTCGGGCAGGCCGTCGGGCAATCCGATGGCCGCGCGCCACTCCTCGGGATGCAGCCGCGCCATCTCCAGATCCAGCCAGGCCAGCGGCTTCAGCGCCCCGTCCGCGTTCCAGAACCGCTCCGCCCACGGCTGTCCCGTCTCGACCGCCCGCGCCCGGTCCCGCGCCGTCGCCTCCGGCCCCAGATGCGTCGCCCGCCAGTGATACAGCCACGGAATATGCCAGTGCGGCGCGCGGGTCAGCCGCTCGTCCGTCATCGCCGCCGCCAGACATTCCGCCAGCGCCCGCGCATCCTCCAGCTGGGCGGAAAAGGCGTCGCGCCGCGCCTGGATATGCCGGTCCCAGCCCTCGGCCGGCTCGATCGGCCCCGCCTGCGCCGGATCGGGCCGTTTCCACCCCTCCGCCTCGCGCCGCTTCCACAGGGCGTGCACCCCCACGTCATAGCGCGCGGCGACTGAGCGAGCCGTCTCGCCGTCCTCCCACGCCTTGCGAACCTCGGCCCAGACGGCGTCCGGCCGGATCTTGCGATGTATGCCCTGGCTCATGGGGAAAGGGTCGTCGCACGCCGCTGCGTCATCATCGGACGCAAGCCTCGCCGCGCGCCGATTTAGGATGGCTGGCGCGCCGTACCTGACATGTCGCGATATGGAAAATCAGGTCTCTAGCCTCGAAAACCGCCCGTCTTCCGGCCTGAGGTAGAGACCGCCCCATACTGTCCGCATGGAAAAACGCCGATACAAGATCAAACCGCCCGAGGTCTGGACCCAGGTCCGACAGGACTATCTCTCCGGCCTCGACGCCAAAACCGTCGCCGCCCGCCACGACGTCACCGAGGCCGCCCTGCGCGCCCGCGCCACCAAGGAAGGCTGGTCGCGCCACCCGCGCACCGAAACCCCGCCGCCCGCGCCGCCGCCGCTGTCGCCCCCATTCTTGTCGCCCGAGGACGCCGCCGACCTCTCGCCCGACGATCCCAACGACCCGTCCGCCCACGATCCACTGGAATTGGCCCGCGCCGCCGCCCAGGCCTCGGGCCGCGCCCTCCACGCCCAGGACTTCGCCCAGGCCCGCGCCCTGGCGGCTCTGGCCGAGACCTATCGCAAACTGGCCGACCGCGACGGCCCCGGCCGCGCCTCTCGCCTGACGATCAAGACCGCCCCCCTGCAACTGGTCTTCGACATCCTGACAAACCCGGACGAGGCCGAGAACCGCTTCGCCATGAACACCAGCGACAAGAGCGACTGGGAACTGCGCGGCCAGTACTGGCAGGCGAAGCAGAAGCTGGAGCGCGCCAACACCGAATGGGGTCACGCCCAACTGGCCCGCCGCGTCCAGCTGGACCGCCGCATCGCCGCCCTTGAGACCCAACTCCGCGAAGCCGGCCTCGACCCCGTCATCGAACGCGAACAAGACCGCCGCATTTCCCAGGGCATCGACCTCTACCTCGGCCCCTTGCGCAAGATCGTGTCGATGGAGGAATGGGAGAAGACGCTGGATGAACTCTAAAATCTGATCCTTCTCCCCTTGCGGGAGAAGGTGGCCGAGCGGAGCGAGGTCGGATGAGGGGTTGCTCAGGCCTCAGCGGCTTGATTCAAGCTGACCCCTCATCCGTCCCTTCGGGCCATCTTCTCCCGCAAAGGGAGAAGGAATTCTAATCCCCCACCAACCTCTCCCGCGTCGACGCCACGATCGCCGCCAGCACCTTCTCCTGATGGTTCTCGATCACCTGGTTCGGAAACCGCAGCACCCGAAACCCCTGCTCGCGAAACCACGCATCCCGCTCGGCGTCCTCGACCCGATCCTCATGCTGCGGCCCATCCGCCTCGACGATCAGCCGATGCCTCAAGCAGACGAAGTCGGCGATATACCGCCCCATCACCACCTGCCGCCGAAACTTCAGCCCCGCCAGCCCCCGATCCCGCAAGATCGCCCACAACCGCTGCTCATAAAGCACGGGCTCGCGACGCATCGCCTTGGCGCGAGATTGCAGCCAGTCATCCATGAGAAAGTTGTGTCGAAATCCTCTCAGGATTGCAATTCACGCCTCCCCACCCGCGTCCCTTCTCCCCCTGCGGGAGAAGGTGGCCCGCAGGGCCGGATGAGGGGTCACACTGACGCCTGAAGTTCGGTCCGCACGCCCAGCAGCCCATCGTCTTCGCCCGCGCGACCCCTCATCCGTCAGCCTTCGGCTGCCACCTTCTCCCGCAAGGGGAGAAGGGATCAGAACGGCGATGAAGGTCATGGGCTTGACCCGCTCAACCATGGCCGCCGAGAGAAAGACCAGCCGCGCCCAACTGAACCGCGTCCTCGACCCGGAGGCGTCGAACGTGACGCTGCATCCGCTCAGCCATGCGGCGCGCGTGTTGAAGGTGGAGTTGGTTTAACCAAAAAGAGGCAGCCGTGACGGCTGCCTCTCGTTCGTTTCTAGTCGTTACTAGGCGCGCTGGATCAGCGACCACGTAACAGCCTTACCGCCATACGGGGGCATGACGTTGGTCTTGGCGATAGGAGCGGTGGTCGATGGCGTACCGAGCACCTTCCAGATTCCGCTTTCCGGGCAGCGCGCCCCGGTCTTGGCTGTGGTTCCAATAGGCATAGCAGTTTAGTCTCCACGGCGATTGAAAACCCCCGTGAAACCGACTAACTTAGGCTTGCAACAGCAAGTCAGAGCGGCGTCAGCCGAGCGGTAGTGCCGTTAGACTACAGCCGCGGACTTCAGGGCGGGCCAGGAAACTGGCCCGCCCTTTTCGTATTGGTAACCAAACCAGATGTCCAGCAAAAATTATCGGATCCGCATATTTGGATCCCCATTTGTGGATCAGGTTATTCGGATCTTGTGTTGTTAGCGATCCCCCGCCAGACTGTTCGGACGAAGGAGATGACAATGTTCAGGCGACCAGCAGTGCCCGGCTCGAAGTTTGCCGCTCCGGCGGAAATTCCCGTTGTGATGGGCCCCTTCCTTGTCAGAGCCGATGTGCAGCTAGTGTCGGGCTTCATTCCTGCGGGATCTCTTATCCCTGACAAGTACCACATCCCCCATCTCGACCCCCGAACGGGCCGCGGATACCAACGGCTTCCGCAAGGCACGCGAGTTAACGAGCTGGCCGTAGATCTTCGTAAAAAGCGAGTAGATCTGCCTACTTCTGTCCTGCTAAATCTTAGAAATAAAGATTCGATTCGATACATAAAAGGTGGAACGCTAAATCTGAAAGCTATCGCCGAGAGCGAAGCTCGTTTTTATGTAGTAGATGGCCAGCATAGAGTCCTTGCCCTCGAAAAACTTATCAACGAGGTCGATAGTGATTATTGGTCAGGATACCAAATTCCATTCACCTGCATGATAGGTGCAGACGAAGATGAGGAGATGGAACAGTTCTATCTCGTCAATTCAAAAGCCAAATCGGTCCGAACCGATCTCGCACACGAACTGCTCTACAAGCGTGCGCAAGATCCGGGTGTGATGGCCTCCTTGGTTGAGCGCGGCCAAGATTGGCAGGTCTATGCTCAGGGAATTGTGAGGAGGTTGAGCGAAGAGAGTCCTGTTTGGAGAAGCAGGATCAGGTTTGCGTCCATGGATAAGGGCGACACCGTGATGCCGTCCGCATCTATGGTCACTTCACTGAAATCAGTACTGAGCTCTGGGTATTTCAAGGCTCTCACTGATGATCAGCAGCTCAAGATCATAGACGCGTATTGGAAAGGCATTCGAGGAGTATTTCCTGAGGCATTTGACCAACCTAAGGATTTTTCGCTTCAGAAGGGAATTGGCGTCATTGTCATGCATACTCTTCTGATGCAAGTCGTAGAGATCGCCCGATCACAAGGACTTCCGCTCACCGAAGGTGAAACTTACACGAGGGTTCTCGGTGACGCTCTGGAGAGATTACAAGGCGACGATTCTTCTGGAAACGCCGTGGTGGGCCTAGACTTTTGGCGCGCAGCACCTCGCGGTGCCGCAGGGTCTTACTCTAGCAGCGCCGGTAGAAGGGTTCTGATAGCCAAGATACAATCATTGCTACCGAAAATCTCAATCCAGTAACTGAACTCGCGGTTGAGTTCGCCCTACAGCCGCCCCTTCCTGAAGCGCTCCTGCGCCTCCGCTGCCGCATCCGCGCGCCATCGCTTGGGCGCCGACTTGTCCACCTCTTCCCCCGCGCCGGTCAGGGCTTCGTTGGCGAACTCCAGGTCCATCAGCTTCATGCGCTTGATCTCGTCGCGCAGGCGGCCGGCTTCTTCGAACTCCAGGTTGGAGGCGGCCTCGCGCATGCGGCCTTCCAGGTCGCGCAGGGCGGCCTGGAAGTTGGAGCCGACGAAGGGTTTGGAGGCCTCGGCCACGCCGGGCCGGGTGATCCGGTCCATCTCGCGCGACTCATAGGGGCTGGCCATGATCTCCTTGATGTCGCGCTTGACGCTCTCGGGGGTGATGCCGTGTTCGGTGTTGTAGGCGACCTGGCGTTCGCGGCGGCGGTCGGTCTCGGCGATGGCGCGCTCCATACTGCCGGTCATGCGGTCGGCGTACAGGATGACGCGGCCGTCCACGTTGCGCGCGGCGCGGCCGATGGTCTGGATCAATGAGGTCTCGGAGCGCAGGAAGCCCTCCTTGTCCGCATCCAGGATGGCGACCAGGCCGCACTCGGGGATGTCCAGCCCCTCGCGCAGCAGGTTGATGCCGATCAGGCAGTCGAACGATCCCAGTCGCAGGTCGCGCAGGATCTCGATCCGCTCCAGCGTGTCCACGTCGGAGTGCATGTAGCGGACGCGCACCCCCTGTTCGTGCATATATTCGGTCAGGTCCTCGGCCATCTTCTTGGTCAGGGTGGTGACCAGGCTGCGGTAGCCCTTGGCCGTCGTCGCCTTGACCTCGTCGATGACGTCGTCGACCTGGTTGCGGGTCTTGCCCGAGACGGGGCGGATCTCGACCGGCGGGTCGATCAGGCCGGTGGGGCGGATGACCTGTTCGACGAAGACGCCGCCGGCCTGTTCCATCTCCCACGGGCCGGGGGTGGCGCTGACGTGCACCGTCTGGGGGCGCATGGCCTCCCATTCCTCGAACTTCAGCGGGCGGTTGTCGATGCAGGAGGGCAGGCGGAAGCCGTATTCCGCCAGGGTGGATTTGCGGCGGTAGTCGCCCCGGAACATGCCGTTGATCTGGCCGATGGTGACGTGGCTCTCGTCCACGAACAGCAGGGCGTTGTCGGGGATGTATTCGAAGAAGGTCGGCGGCGGCTCGCCCGGCGCGCGGCCGGTCAGCCAGCGGGAATAGTTCTCGATGCCGGCGCAGCTGCCGGTGGCCTCCATCATCTCCAGGTCGAAGCGGGTGCGTTGTTCGAGGCGTTGCGCCTCCAGCAGTTTGCCGTTCTCGACCATCCAGTCCAGCGTCTCCTTCAGCTCGGCCTTGATGCCGCTGGTGGCCTGGTTCAGCGTCGGGCGCGGCGTCACATAGTGGCTGGCGGCGTAGACGGTGATCTCGGTCAGGTCGGCGGTCTTCTTGCCGGTCAGGGGATCGAACTCCTGGATCGCCTCCAGTTCATCCCCGAACAGGCTGATGCGCCAGGCGCGATCTTCCAAGTGGACCGGGAAGATCTCGATCACGTCCCCGCGCTTCCTGAACATGCCCCGGTCGAAGTTCAGGTCGTTGCGCTTGTACTGCAACGCGATCAGATCCGCCCGCAGCTTGCCCTCATCGATCTGGTCCCCGACCTTCAGCGTGAACGTCATCGCCGTATAGGTCTCCACCGACCCGATGCCGTAGATGCAGGACACCGACGCCACGACGATGACATCTTCCCGTTCTAGTATCGCCCGAGTAGCCGAGTGCCGCATCCGGTCGATCTGCTCGTTGATCGACGAATCCTTCTCAATGTAGGTGTCGGTTCTCGGAACGTAAGCTTCCGGCTGATAGTAGTCGTAGTAGCTGACGAAATATTCGACGGCGTTGTCGGGGAAGAAGCTCTTGAACTCGGAATAGAGCTGGGCCGCCAGCGTCTTGTTCGGGGCCAGGATCAGGGCCGGGCGCTGGGTCTGTTCGATCACCTTGGCCATGGTGAAGGTCTTGCCCGAGCCGGTGACGCCCAGCAGCACCTGATCCCGGTCACCCGCCTCGGCCTGGGCCACCAGTTCGGCGATGGCGGCGGGCTGGTCGCCGGCGGGGGTGTACTTCGTCTCCAGCCGGAAGCGCCCGCCTTTTTTCTTGCCCTCGTGCGAGGGGCGGTGCGGCACCCAGTCGGCGGGGGCCGCGATGGGCTCTTCCGGCGTCAGGCGCGGGCCGGTGACGGGGGCGAACATCGGCATGGCCTTGGCCGGCTTGCCCCCCTTCTGGCCCGTGTCCCGCACGAACTGCGCCGACGCCTCCTGAACGCCCGGATTGGGCACGTGAACGGGCTTGACCGGCTTGGCGGCGGCGGGCTTCGGCGTCGAAGAACGGTTCATGAACAGAACTTAGTGAGTGCTGGCAGGTCTCGCCATAGCGTGTGGGGCTGCAAGCCGTTGCATCTCGAATGTTGGGATAAAACTTTTCGACAAACGGCGTGATGTAACAAGTTAATGCTCATTTTGGCCAGAACTGCGGCATTTCGCGCGCAATTCAACCGTGTTGTCGACGCAGCCATGACTTTTTTCAGTTGTGATGCGTCCGCATTGCGCCTAGGGCTGTCACACAATCGATATATTACGTATATCGGTGATACATACCTGCGATATGCGGGTTTCGTTAAGTATCGTGTCAATACAGATTGTGAATGAGGCGTATGCGTAACCGTAAGAATCATCTCCTTGCGTCGACCGTGGTCGGCGGAATTGTTACAGCATCGCTTGCGATGTTTGCTCCATCCATCGCTGCAGCACAGGATGCTGCCGTTTCACAATCCAGTGAAGCTTCAACCGTCGATGAGATCGTCGTCATCGGTTCGCGCATTCGCCGCGACAACTACAATGCGCCGTCGCCGACCCAGGTCGTGACGCGTGAAGAAGCCACGCTTCAAGGCTTCGCCTCGACGACCGAAGCGCTGCAAAGCACGGCCGTCACCGGCGGCACCTCGCAGATCAACAACTCCTACGGCGGCTACGTCACCGATGGCGGCCCCGGCGCCAACACCATCGGCCTGCGCGGCATGTCGCCCAGCCGCACCCTGGTTCTTCTGAACGGTCGTCGCGTTTCGCCGGCTGGTTCGCGAGGTTCGGTCGGCGCTGCCGACTTGAACGTGCTGCCGACCGCGATGATCGATCGCGTCGAAATCCTGCGCGACGGCGCCTCCTCGGTTTACGGCTCCGACGCCGTCGCCGGCGTGGTCAACATCCAGACCCGCAAGAACATCGACGGTGTGACGATCGAAGGCCAGCGCAACGAGCCGCTGGAAGCCAATGGCGCGGGCGGTTCGACCCGTCTGTCGCTGACGGCCGGAACCAGCGGCGACCGCTGGCGCGCCGCCGGCTCGGTCGAGCGCTACGAGCGCGACGAACTGACCCTGCGCGACCGTGAGTTCACGCGTTGCCAGACGGACGGCTTCCGCAACGGCCAGGACTATATCGACCCGCTGACCGGCCAGTCGAAATGCTATCCGATCACCACGACCGGCTCGAACGGCGTCACCATCAACACCATCGGCACCGGTACTCTGGCCGGCGTCCCCGCCGCGGGTGCGGTCGGCTCCACCTTCAACCGCTGGCGTCCGAACTCCGCCGTCAGCACCGGTCTGGTCGGCTTCGAAGGCGTCGGCGGCGGCGCCAATGACGTCAACGTGCGCGACACCTTTGAAGATCGCATGCTGAACGAGTCGCTGATCTCGCCGGTCGAGATCACCACCCTGTACGGCGAAGCCGGCTATCAGCTGCAGGCGCTTGGCGATGCCGAAATCTACGGTGAAGCCCTGTTCAACCGTCGCAAGTCTTCGCAGACCGGTTACCGCCAACTGGCGCTGGACTATGCCGTCGGCAGCCCGCTGATCCCGGCTAATCTTCAGGGGAGCGTCGCCTTCGCCGATCAGGGCCTGAACAAGGGTCAGAACGTCGGCGTCCGCGCCTTCATCGGCTTTGGCAACGACTACTCCGAGCAGGAGGTCGATTTCGGCCGCTACGTCGCAGGCATCAAGGGCAACTTCTTCATCCCCGAATGGCGCTACGACGCATCGTTCAGCTACTCGCGCTCCAAATCGACCTACACCAGCGAGCAGTTCCTGACGGATCGGCTGATCGAGACCCTGGATGTCGTCCAGACTGCGCCGGGCCAGTTCCAGTGCGCTCAACTGGGCGCCAACCCCGGCTGCGTCGCCGCGCCCGTACTGAACACTCAGACCATCGGCGGCGTTCTGCCTCAGAACTGGGTCGATTACGTGTTCCGTCCGGTGACCGGCACGACCGAGTTCACCGAGAAGGTCGTCAGCTTCGGCATCGACGGTCCGCTGTTCAGCCTGCCTGCTGGCCGCGTGATGGGCTTCTTCGGCGCCGAATGGCGTGAATCGGAAATCGACGACACGCCGGGTCTCGATAGCCAACTGGGCAACACCTACAACTTCTCGACCTCGGCCATTACGCGCGGTTCGGACTCGGTGAAGGAGGTCTTCGGCGAGATCGAAGCGCCCATCATGGCGGATATGCCGTTCGCCAAGGAGCTGACGCTGAACGGTTCGTTCCGCTATACGGACTATGACTCCTACGGCGACGACACGACCTACAAGATTGGGCTGGTCTATCGTCCGATCGACTGGGTTACGGTTCGCGGCACCTACGGCACGTCGTATCGCGCACCCGCCCTGTTCGAGCAGTTCGTGGGCGCAACGACCGGCTTCCAGTCCAACACCCTGGATAGCTGCAACAACTACGGCGCGCCGAACGTGAATCCGAACCGGGTCGCCAACTGCACCGCGCAGAGCCTGCCGGGCGACTTCCAGTCGGTCACCAGCATTCGTGTCGTCACTTCGGGCGGCGCCGATGCCGGTCTGTCGGCCGAAACCTCGACTAACATGACGGTCGGTCTGGTGCTTCAGCCGCCTCTGCCGTCGTCCTGGGGTGATCTGTCCTTCGCCGTCGACTATTACGAGATCGAAGTCGACAATGGCGTCTCGCGCACCGGTGCTGGCGAAATCCTGACCCGCTGCTACGATTCAAACCCCGCCGACTTCGCCGCCGACAACGGCTTCTGCCGGCTGGTTACCCGCAGCACGGTCGATAACAGCCTGACGGTCCAGGACAGCTACATCAACCTGGCCACCGACAACGTGAAGGGCCTCGACTACACCGTGCGTTATCGCAAGGATGTCGGTCCCGGAACGGCGTTGTTCAACCTGGCTGTGACGCAGTACACGGAAATCTCGAGCAAGCTGTTCGCCGAAGATCCGCTGGAAGACTTCACCGGCATGATCAACAATCCGGAGTTCACCGGAACGGCCGACGTTTCCTACGCCTGGGACAAGTGGCGCGTGCGTTACGGCGTCGAATGGATCCAGGGCACAGACAGCTACGAGTACTATGGCGAAGATCCGGCGACTTCGGACTACGACCTGGCGACCGACGACTACTGGCTGCACAACACCTCGGTCCAGTATGCGTCCGACGGTTGGACCGCTACGCTCGGCGTTCGCAATCTGTTCAATGACAACCCGCCGACCATCTCGTCGGGCGTATATAACCGGGTCGGCAACGCCCCGCTGTATTCGGGCTACGACTACCTGGGCCGCACGGCCTTCGTAAACCTGACCAAGTCGTTCTAACCACGACATCAGGGCGACTGACTAAGGGCGGCGGACATCGGTCCGCCGCCCTTTTTCTTTGGTGTCAAAGCGCGACCGCTTGACTCTCACACACAGTATGCCGCATACACTGTATGTCATACACTATGTGACGCACGGAGATGGCGCGTGAGCGAGAACGATGAGGCGCTGCTGTTCGAGAGCTTGCGGCTGGAGCTACGGCGGGGGTCGTTGATCCTTGCCGTGCTGGCGAGCCTGAGGCGCGAACAATACGGCTATTCGCTGCGGGTCGCCCTGGGCGAGGCGGGGGTCGAGATGGAGGAGAGCACCCTGTATCCGCTGCTGCGCCGGCTGGAGAGCCAGGGGCTGCTGGACAGCGAGTGGCGCGAGGAGGAGCGGCGCAGGAAGCGGTTCTATCGCCTGTCGCCGCGCGGGGAGGCGATGCTGGCGCGGCTCGCGACCGAATGGCGCGGCCTGTCGGCCTCGCTGGAGAAGATGCTGTGAACACCGGGAAAGAGGGAGAGACGGGCATGGACCTCGTCGAACGTTATCTGAAGACCTTGGCGGCGCAGTTGCCCAAGGACAGTCGCGACGACATCGTCGCCGAGCTGCGCGACGAGATCATGGGGCGGATCGATGCGCTGGAGGCGCGCCTGGGTCGTGCGCCCAGCGACGACGAGGTCGAGGCCCTGCTACGCGAGGTCGGGCATCCCCTGACGGTGGCGGCGCGCTATCGATCAGGCCCGCAGGCGCTGATCGGGCCGGAGCTCTATCCCTGGTGGATGTTCGGGGTGAAGGTCGGGCTGACGGTCATGGCGTGCGTGACCCTGATCGGGCTGGCGGTTCGTGTGCTGGTCGGCGACGTCTATGTGGGCCAGGCGATCGGGCAGGGGATCGCCAGCCTGTTCAGCGGGGCCGTGACCATCGTCGGCCTGCTGACCGTCGCCGGCTTCATTCTGGAACGCCAGGAGAAGAAGCCGGACTTCATCGCCAGATGGCGGGTCAAGGATCTGGGCATGTTCGAACTGGGCGGCGATTTCGACGCCGAACAGTGGGGCCAGAAGCTGGCGCGCGGCGACTGGTCTTCGTCCAAGGCCAAACCCGACGCCAAGCCCGGCGCCGAGGTGCGCAAGAGCGCCGAGATGTCGCCAGTGGCCCGGGCTGTGGCCAGCGCCATCGGCTGGGCCGTGGTGCTGCTGTGGTGGACGGGCCTGCTTCAGGTCGCGCCGATCCGGCCAGAGGATCTGGCGGGCGTCGTCGACGGCGTCGATTACGGGCGGATCCTGGGCGAGATGGTGCGCGCCGCCTATTGGCCGGTCGCCTTGTTCGCGGCCTGCCGTGTCGGGTTCGACCTGATGCGGGCGGCGTCGGGCGGAAACGTGCGGCTGACGGCGCTGGGCGATCTGGCGTTCGGGATCGCGGCGGCCTGGGGGCTGCTGTGGGTCTGGTTCTGGTCGGCGTTGTCGCCGCTGATCTGGGTCGGAACGGCGACCGACTTCGTGGAGCGGGTGCGGGTGCTGATCGGCCGCTCGGGCGAGGACGTGGGCGGGGTGGCGACGATCCTGATGGTCGTGGTGGTCTGGGCCTTCGCCGCAGAGGTGGTCCGGGTGGTACGGGCAGGAGCGCGCCTGATCGTGGGTCGCTGAAAAACAGCCCTTTCCGCGACGGGAGGGGCTGAACCTTCAGGCGGTTGCGCCGTTGGGGCCAAGCGGCGCCGTTCTGGACCGCATCGGGGCTGGGTTATCGCGTGACATTACAACAGGGTTTGGCGTTCGGCCTGGTGGGCCTGACGGTGGCGGCCTTCATCTGGGGCCGCTTCCGTTATGATCTGGTGGCGCTGGCGGCGCTGGTCGCGGGGCTGGCCGTCGGCGTGATCCCGGCGGAGGACGCGTTCGCGGGCTTCGCCAACGACGTGACAGTCATCATCGCCTGCGCCCTGATTGTTTCGGCGGCCTTCGCCCGGTCCGGCATCGTCGAGATGGCGCTGAAGCGGGTCCTGCCGCACCTGAAGACGGAACGCAGCCAAGTTCCGGTGCTGACCACGGCGGTGACCCTGCTGTCCATGGTGACCAAGAACGTCGGCGCCCTGGCCATCATGATGCCGGTGGCGCTTCAGGTGTCGCGAAGAACGGGCACGCCGCAGTCGCGGCTGCTGATGCCGATGGCCTTCGGCGCCATGGCGGGCGGCATGGTGACCCTGGTGGGCACCTCGCCCAACATCCTGGTCGCAGAGGTGCGTCAGGACATCGTCGGCCAGCCGTTCCAGATGTTCGACTATGCGCCCGTCGGTCTGGCGCTGACGGCGGCGGCGCTGGTGTTTCTGGCGTTCGGCTATCGGCTGTTGCCCAAGGATCGAACGGGCACGCTGGGACTGTCCGCCGCCTTGTCGGCCAACGCCTATCTGACCGAGGCGCGCGTGCCTGACGGCTGGACGTTCGACCGCACCACCATCACCGCCCTGTCGGCCATGGCGCCCGATGCGATCAAGGTGATGGCCCTGATCCGCAACGGAAAGCGACGCACGCGGCCTCGCGGGAACACCCAGGTCCAGGCCGGCGACACCCTGCTGCTGAAGGGCGACCATGAGGCGCTGGAGGGTTTCATTGACGCGACGAAGCTGAAGCTGGTGCGCGGGGACCGGCCCGTCCTGCTGGAACAGGCCAAGGACGAGGTGCATCTGGTCGAGGCGGTCGTGGGCGCCGAGTCTCCGCTCACCGGCCAGTCGGTGCGGCAGTTGGACCTCTACGGCCAGCACGGGCTCAATTTGTTGGGCGTGTCGCGCAGCGGTTATGAACTGACCCAGCATCTGCGGACGGCCAAGTTGCAGGCCGGCGATGTGCTCCTGTTGCAGGGGTCAGAGGCGGCTTTGCCCAAGGTGCTGGCCGAACTGCAGCTGCTGCCGCTGGCCGAGCGCGAGGTGCGGCTGGGCGGCAAGCGACGCAAGTACCTGCCGGCGGTGGTGCTGGCGGCGGCGATGGTGATGGTGGGGTTCGGCATTCTTCCCGTGGCCATCGCCTTCTTCGGCGCGGCGGTTGTGATCGTGGCCCTGGGCGGCTTGCGGATGCGGGACGCCTATGCGGCGTTGGACGGGCCGTTGCTGGTCCTGATCGCGGCGCTGATCCCCGTGTCCGACGCCATCCAGCAGACCGGCGGGGCCGACCTGATCGCCAGCCATCTGAAAGCGCTGTTCGACGGCATCCCGCCGGTGGTCGCCGTGGCGGGGATGATGGCCGTGTCGATGGCGGTCACGCCCTTCCTGAACAACGCCGCCACGGTGCTGGTCGTGGCGCCCATCGCCGGTGTTCTGGCCCAGCAGTTGGGTCATCGGCCCGACCCCTTCCTGATGGCGGTTGCGGTGGGGGCCGCGTGCGACTTCCTGACCCCCATCGGACACCAATGCAACACCATGGTCATGGGGCCAGGCGGCTACAAATTCTCGGACTATCCGAAGCTGGGTGCGCCGTTGAGCCTGCTGGTATTGGTCATCGGGCCGCCGATGATCCTGCTGTTCTGGCCCATGTGACGATCGCCTCTTGACGGCGTGTAACCTATAGGTGATATGTTACCTCAAGGTTACTTCAGGAGGATGTCATGAGCAATGACGAAAGCGGTTACGCCGGGGCTGTGGTTCGGCAGATGAAGACGGAACGCGGCAGGTGCTGGTGGAGCGGGATCGTCATGGCGGTCGTCGGCGCCGTCGCGCTGGCCGGCGGAACGGGCTTCGCGATCCTTTTTGGGACGGAGGGGGATCAGGCGACGGCCGCCGGCGTGGTGGCAGGCATGGGCTTTGCTGTGGTCCTCATCGGGTCGATCTTGGCCTGGTTTGGGCGGCCAGGCCGACCGATCGATATGGCGACGAGCGGCGAGGGCGCCCAGCGCGACAAGTTTCAACGCGCGCGGACCCAACAGCTGGTGATCTACCCCGCCGTGCTGCTGCTGTTCATGGCCCAGGCCCACAGCGCCGTGCAGCGTGTCTTGGGCGGGGACCATAACCTCGGCGCCTACGTCCAGATCCTGCTGCCGGTCCTGTACGGCTGGCTGATCCCCGTGCTGGTCATGGGGTGGGACTGGCATGCAAAGAAGAACCGCCGCCTGCTGGAGGATGAACTGACCCAGGTGATGCGGGCGCAGTCGATGATCCTGGCCTTCGTCGTGCTGATGAGCGGCGTGACCGTGGCCTTGGGTCTGGGGCTGTGGCGCGCGGACTATGGCGTGATGGCCTTGCCCTATGTGCTGGCGCTGGGCGGTGCATCGGCGGGGTTGCGGTTCGCCTGGCTGGACCGAGAGGCCGGCCGCGATGGGTGATCCGCGACTGGGGTCACGGCTCAAGGAACTGCGCACTGCCGCGGGCCTGACCCAGCAGGGGCTGGCCGACAAGGCGAGCGTCTCGCGCAAGACCATCAATACGGTCGAGAACGGCGTCTTCGTGCCCTCCACCGTCCTGGCGCTGGAACTGGCGCGGGCGCTGGACACGACGGTGGAGGCGCTGTTCTTCCTGAAGGACTGATCCGATCCCCGATCCGATCCATGTCCGAAAACCGCGAGACATGGCGAGGCGGCGGGGGCATCCTGTCCCCATGGAACAGCCCCTGGATCAGGACGCCTGCTGGCGCGCCGTCGTGGCGCGGGACGCCCGCTTCGACGGGCGTTTCTTCACCGGCGTGACCTCGACCGGGATCTATTGCCGGCCGGTCTGTCCGGCGCGCACGCCGAAGCGGGAAAATGTGGTCTTTCATCCGACGGCGGCGGCGGCCGAGGAGGCGGGGCTTCGGGCCTGCCTGCGGTGTCGGCCCGAGACCGCGCCCGAAATGGGCGCCTGGCGGGGCACGTCGAATACGGTCAGCCGGGCGCTGGCCATGATCGAGGCGGGCGCGCTGGATAGGGGCGATGCGGAGGCGCTGGCGACCCGGCTGGGCATGGGCGAGCGGCAACTGCGCCGCCTGTTCCGCCAGCACCTGGGCGCCGCCCCGGTCAGCGTGGCCCAGACGCGGCGCGTGCTGCTGGCCAAACAACTGATCCACGAAAGCGACCTGTCGATGGCGGAGGTGGCGATGGCTTCCGGCTTCGGCAGCGTGCGACGGTTCAATGAGACATTCCAGGCCCTCTACGGCCGCGCGCCGTCGGACCTGCGCCGACGCAAGGTCGAGGGCGAGCCGGGCGGGGTGATCAAGATCAACCTGTCCTACCGGCCCCCCTATGACTGGGCCGCCATGATGACGACGCTGGCGATGCGCGGCGTCGCGGACGAGGCGGTGGTCGATGGTGTCTGGACCCGGCGGCTGCGCATCGACGTGGATGGCACGGACGGGTCTGTGACGGTGCGCCCCGCCGCCATGGGCAGGGCGGCGGTCGAGGTGCGGGTCGGCGAGCTGACGGCCTTGCCCGGCGTTCTGGCGCGTGTGCGGCGGGTGTTCGATCTCGCCGCCGATCCCGAGGCGATCACGCGCGACCTGTCGGCCGATCCCGTCCTGCGAGCGGCCGTCGAGGCCCGGCCGGGACTGCGGCCGGCGGGCGACTGGATCGACGCGGGCGAGGATGCGCCCAGCGATCGGCTGACGACGACGGATGCGGCCTTGATGGCGCGCGCGGAGCAGTGGCGGCCGTGGCGGGCCTATGGCGCCCTGTACTGGACCCTGATCGAGGAGCGGCGAGATGACAAAGCAGCCTGAGATGCATCTGACCCTGGACCGAATCCCTTCGCCGGTGGGCGAGGTGCTGGTCGTCACCGATGCGGACGGCGCGGTGCGGGCGCTGGATTTCCACGACTATGAGGCGCGGCTGCGACTGCTGCTGCGTCGTCACTATGGCGAGGTCGTCCTGACCGAAGGCCGGGCGCCGCAGCCGGTGCGTCAGGCCGTCGAGGCCTGGTTCGGCGGAGACCTGACCGCCTTCGACGCTGTCGAGGTGAAGACCGGCGGCACGGATTTCCAACGCGCCGTCTGGCGGGCCCTGCGGGATATTCCCGCCGGCGAGACGCGCACCTACGGCCAGCTGGCGACCGCGATCGGCGCGCCCAAGGCGGTGCGGGCGGTCGGTCTGGCCAATGGCGCGAACCCGGTCGGGGTCATCGTGCCCTGCCACCGCGTGATCGGGGCGAACGGGACGCTGACCGGCTATGCCGGCGGGCTGGAGCGCAAGCGTTGGCTGCTGGCGCACGAGGCGGGCGGGCGGTTGCTTTAGCTGGTCGGCGGTGGAGGCGTCGGCGAGAGGGGAGAGATCACCTGATGGGCGGTCGGCGGGGCGCCGGCCTTCAGCTGTGCGATATAGTCCAGTTCACGCTTGGCGTTTGCGTCCTCGGGATCGATTTCGAGTGCGGCCTCGTAGGCGGCCTTGGCCTCGTCCAGTCGATCCAGTTCGATCAGGCTGAAGCCGCGCCGGCGATGGAACGGGCCGCGATGAAGAACCATCAGCATGTCGTTGTCAGCCAAGGCGGCGTCCGCCAGGGCCAGGGCGTCGTTCCAACGCGCCAACCCCTGCAGGGCGGCGGCCTTTTCAACGAGCAACAGCCAGTTCTTCGGCTGGACCTTCAGCACGCGATCCAGATAGGCGATGCCCTCGTCATAGCGACGCGCCTCGACCGCCTCCGAGGCGAGCATCAGCGCGATGTCGCCATAGACGTTCGGCAGCGCCGTGGCGCCCTTGGCGTTTCCGCCGTCCTTGGCGGCGGCTGCGGACAGGCCGATCATCATGATCAGCACGTCGCCCGGATCGGTGACCCTGACCACATGCTGACCTGATTGCTCGACCAATTGGCCATAGTCCGCAGGCATCCGGTCCAGCGCCTGGCGAAGCGCCGGAAGGCGGTGGGCGAGCGCGGGATAGCCCCGGCGTTGAAACTCGGCGTTGGCCTGAACGAAGAGGTCGTGATCCTGGCGTTCCTGTCGCGACATTTGCGGTGTGTCGGCGGCGGCCGCCGCAAGGGCGGGCGCGGGAGCCGTCGCCATGGCGGCCGTCGATAGCGCCAGAGCTGCAGCCAGAATCCTCAGCATGATCATCCGCTCTCCCCTTCGGTTCTCCGACAATAGGCGCAACCTGAGGGGGTTGGCGAGGCCTAGTCCGGCACTGTCTGCCGTCAGCGACGCGTGAACCGTTCGGGGGGCAGGGCGGCGTGGGTGAAGCGGGCCTGACGCACTGCGCCCTTGAAATAGTTCACCCGGTTCATGCGACAGCCGACCGAGGCGCGACCCGGTCCCTGGGGCTTGAACGGCACGGCATTTTCGCCCTGCAGCACGCCGTCGACATAGGCGCGGTACATGACGCCGTCGAAGGTCTGGGCGACGTGGAACCACTGGCCGCAAGGGTAGAGGCGCTCGGGGAAGATCAGGGTGTGGTTGTAGCCGGGGCCGCGCGTGAAGGCGTCCAGGTACCAGCGGTCCCGAACCACCCGAATCTCGAACAGGAAGCGCGTCTGGGGCGGCGGCTGGCCGGCAGGCGCCTCTTCGGCGAGGTGGAACCAGCGCTGCTCGAAGGCGCCGCCGTCGGGCCGGAACAGGGCCTCGAAGGTGAAGGTCTCGGCCCCGGCCAGCGGGTGGTCCTCGATGAACAGGGCGTCGCCCACGCCGTCGAACAGCACCGCGCGACCATAGGGACTGTCGATCAGGGTCGGGTCGCCCTCGACGCTGGTCGCGACCCCGCCGATGTCTGCCAACCGATCAAAAGTCCACACCGTCCGGCGCGGCGCGGCGGTCTGCATCGTCGCGCAACCGGGCAGGATCGCGCCCGCGACGCCCGATGCGCCCAGGGCCATCAGGCGGCGGCGGTCCAGGGGCAGGGCGTCAGGCATGGCTCGGTCTCTCGGCGGTTTTGTCGCGCGACACTATGGGAATAGCCGCGCGAGGCAACGGCATGCGCTCCGGTTCGTTATCCGCATCCCTACAGACTGGAGTATCGACGATGAAACTTTCCAATGGCGCGCTGGTGGCGGTGGTCGACGGCGAAAAGCTGGCCCTGTTCAAGAACACGAACGCTTCGGAGATCAAGCTGACGCCGCTGGAAAATCCCCCCATTGCGGATCGCGTTTCCGGCTCGGCCGGTCGGCGTTCGAATGAGGCCAATCCTGACAACGACACCCAGGCCGAAGACGGTTTCGCCATGGGGGTCGCAGAGGTGCTGAACAAATGGTCGGTCACCAACAAGATCGACGAACTGCTGGTGATCGCCGCGCCCAAGACCTTGGGCGAACTGCGCAAGCACTGGCACAAGGACCTTCAAGGCAAGCTGGTCGGCGAAATCGCCAAGGACCTGACGGGGCACTCCAGCGACCAGATCGCCGCAGCGATCGACAAGGCGTGACCTAAATCGGTCGGTCGCTGCATCGCAGATGTGCAATCGACCTGTCGCCAGCGTTTGAAAGGGCCGCATATCGCCGCAATGCAATATGCGGCCCTTCTGTTTCAGCGGGTGAGTCCACAGCGATGAAATCGCGAAATAATCTCAGCGCTTAGAACGAGCTGGCGATCATCCAGCACGTTAGTAGTTGTGGTCAAAATGCGACAGCATTGCCACAAAGTTGCAGCATTTCGTTGATCTTCGATTGACGCCTGCTGCATTGCAGCAAAATCCTTGCAGCCATCGCGACTCCTCTCGCGATGATTGGGGATAATCATGCATAAAAAAGCGGTTTTCCGCTCGATCCTGCTTGGCGGATCGATTCTGGGCGCCATTTCGACGCCTGCCTTCGCTCAATCTACGCCGGACCAGCCGTCCGAGGTCGATGAGATCGTCGTCACGGGCTCGCGCCTGTCTGCGACCGCCGCGACGCAGGCGGCCCAGCCGGTTCAGGTGGTGACGGCGCAATCGATAGAGGCCCAGGGCGTGACGCAGGTCGCCGACCTGCTCGACCGCATCCCGGCGCTGCAATCCTCGACCAGTTCGGCCCAGGCGAATGGCGGCGCCGCGACCCTGAACCTGCGTGGCATGGGGGCGGAGCGCACCCTGACCCTGGTCAATGGGCGCCGCTATGTCGCCGGCGTGCCCGGATCGGCCGCCGTGGACGTCAGCAGCATTCCGGCCGGCCTGATCGAGCGTGTCGAAGTCCTGACCGGCGGCGCCTCCGCCGTCTATGGGTCCGACGCGGTCACCGGCGTGGTCAACTTCATCCTCAAGGACGACTACGAGGGCACCGAAATGACGGTGCAGGGCGGCCTGTCTGGCGAGGGCGACGCCGAGGAGTTCTATATCTCGCTGCTGCATGGCCGAAACTTCGACAATGGGCGCGGCAACTTCACGATCGGGGTGCAGGGCAACGAACGCTCCGAGCTCTACTACGGGCATCGCAGCTATTCGAAAAACAACGGGACCTACGACGACTACACCAACCCCGCGCTCTTCTTCCAGGTCGGCGATCCCCTGCCTCCAGGCCGCACCCTGGCCAATACACGAGGTCGGACCATCCTGCTGGGCGGCGCGCCGCGTTACGTCGGGACGGATGCGTCGCTGATCACGCGCGCCCAGACGGCGACCCCGCGCGCCTTCATCGCCGACCCCCGCTTCTCGATCTCCAGCACCAGCGGCCTGATCGGCATCGATCTGGACGGCGACGGCTATGCCGACCCGGCGGGCTTCTTCTCCAATCCGCAGGTCAACGCCGACTGCAACACCAACCGCAACGGCCAGCTCGGCTATGGCTGCTACACGGTCGATCCGGTCACCGGGCAGCTGCGGCCTTTCCAGGACGGCCTCTATGCCGGCTCCTCCAACCAGTCGGGCGGCGACGGCGCGGCCCAGGTCTTCGACAACCAGAGCCTGCTGCCCAAGGAGTCGAGCTATTCGGTCAGCTTCACGGCCAACTACAACCTCTCGACCTTCTTCAACCCGTTCGTCGAGATCAATGCGTCGTGGAACAAGGGCACGACGTTCAGCCCCTACAACACCTATGACGACTCCATCCCCATCTCGCTGGACAACCCCTTCATTCCGGCGGCGCTGAGGGCCCTGGTCAACGCCGAGATCGCGGCCGACCCCAGCGTCGCAGGCACGGCTCAGATCGCGCTTTCGCGAGACCACATCGACATCTTCGATCCCAAGGCCGTCAGCGATCGCCGCACCTATCGCGCCGTGGTCGGCACGCGGGGCGAGCTTGATCTGGGCTGGAACTACGAGCTGTCGTTCAACTATGGCCGCACCGAGCGGGACACGACCTTCGCCGTGCGGCTGGAGGACCGCTTCTTCGCCGCTCTCGACGCCGTCACCGATCCGGTGACCGGCCAGGCGGTCTGCCGCTCTACCCTCGATCCCACGGCGGCGCCGCCCATTTCGGGCCTCTATCCCGAGTTCGGCGGGCCGGTGCCGAACCCGTTCCAGACCTTCACGCCGGGCGCGGGTTCGGATTGCCGCCCGCTGAACCTGTTCGGCCTGGGCAACGTCAGCCCGGAAGCCTCGGCCTTCGTCGGGCCGCTGGCGACCGACACCTCCCTGATCCAGCAGACGGTCGTCTCGGGCTTCCTGGCCGGCGATCTCTCGCGCTGGTTCAGCCTGCCGGGCGGCCCGATCAGCTTCGCCATCGGCGGCGAGTATCGCAAGGAACAGAGCGACTTCAATCCGAACGACTATGACGAGCAGGGCGTGACCTTCCGCTACGCCACCACGGCCGCCGTGTCCGGTGAGTTCGAGGTATCGGAAGGGTTCGTCGAGATCAGCTTCCCGCTGCTGGCTGACCTGCCGTTCGCCAAGACCCTGACCCTGAACACCGCCGCGCGGTTCGGCGACTACAGCAACATCGGCAATACGGAGACCTTCAAGGCTGACCTGGTCTGGGCGCCGGTGACCGACGTCCGGTTCCGCGGGGGCGTGGCCAAGGCCGTGCGTGCGCCGAACATCGCCGAACTGTTCACGCCTTTGCAGACCACCGGCTTCCGTCCGATCGATCCCTGCTCGGCCGAGAACATCACGCAAGGGACGAGCACGCGCGAGGCCAACTGCCGGGCGGATCTGGCCCGTTACGGCGTGACGGTCAGCTCCACCTACGACTTCGAAGATCCGTTGACGGCCCAGTTCTTCGGCGCCGCCGGCGGCAACCCCGATCTGCAGGCCGAAACCTCGGATTCGTGGACCGCGGGCATGGTGCTGCAACCGCGCTTCATCCCGAACTTCACGCTGACGGCCGACTACTGGAACATCAAGATCGAGAACGCCATTGCGTCGGTCTCGGCCCAGGACATCGTCAACAGCTGCTATGACGCGCCCAGCATCGCCAACCAGTATTGCGCCCTGCTCAGCCGCGACGACCGTCCCGGTTCTCTGACCCAGGGTGGACTGGACTATCTGCAGCAGAGCCAGGTGAACTTCGCCGGGCTGGAGGCGTCGGGCGTCGATTTCAACGCCGTCTATCGTCTGGATCTGGGTACGTTCGGCAAGTCGGAGTGGGGTTCGCTGGCCCTGGGCGTCGGCGGCACCTGGCTGGAGGATCGCAACGACTTCCCGTTCGTGGCGGATGCAACCCTGGCCAATCCGGTCAAGGAGCAGTTGAACTCGCCCGAGTGGGTGGTCAACACCTCCGTCCGCTGGAGCGTGGGCGACTTCACCGCCGGCCTATTCTCGAACTATCAGAGCAAGCAGACGCGTTCGGGCGTCGAGATCGAGAATACGGTGTCCTTCGACGCGCCGTGGAACGATCCGATCTGGACCCACGACGCCTCGCTGTCCTGGGACATCGACGGCAAGAGCGACCTGATCCTGGGCGTCAACAACCTGACGGACGAGGAGCCGTTCCTCAGCACGGTGGCGACCCCGGTTTCGGCGCGCGGCCGCTATTTCTTCGTGCGGTTCAACAAGAAGCTCTGATCACCGTCAGAAAAAGAGGGGCGGCGGCCGGAAACGGTCGCCGCCCTTTGCTCGTCAGGCGCCGTCCAGAAACAGCCTACAGGCCGGATTGGCGGTCTCGTCCACGTAAGGATAGCCCAGGTCGGCGAGGGCGGCGGTCAGTTGGGCCTGCTCCTGCGGGGGCACGCTGATGCCGGCCAGCACCCGGCCCACGTCGTCGCCGTGGTTGCGATAGTGGAACAGGGTCAGGGCCCAGGCGGGCTGGAGGCTGTTGAGGAAGCGCAGGAAGGCGCCGGGGCGTTCGGGGAACTGGAAGCGCAGGATGCGTTCGTGCGGCAGGCCGACGGTGCGACCGCCGACCATGTAGCGGACGTGCAGTTTGGCGGTCTCATTGTCGCTCATGTCCTCGACGGCGTAGCCGCCGCTGCGGAGCGTGGCGATCAGGTCGTCGCGCTCGTGCGGGCCGTTGCGCAGCGCGACGCCGACGAAGATCTGGGCATGGCCGTCGCCGGACCAACGGTAGTTGAACTCGGTCACCGACCGGCCGTCCAAGCTGTCGAGGAAGCGGCGATAGTCGTCGCGGTCGTCCTTCATCGCCACGGCCAGCAGGGCCTCGGCGCCCTCGCCGATCTCGGCCCGTTCGGCGACGTGACGCAGCCGGTCGAAGTTCAGGTTGGCGCCCGAGTTGACGGCGATCAGCGTCCCCGCGCCGGGATGGGCGGCGGCCCAGGCCTTGAGGCCCGCCAGGGCGACGGCGCCCGAGGGTTCGGCGATGGCGCGGCTGTCGTCGAAGATGTCCTTGATGGCGGCGCAGATGGCGTCGGTGTCCACCAGGACGATCTCGTCCAGCAGATCCTTGCAAAGGCGGAAGGTGTGATCCCCGGCGCGGCGCACGGCCACGCCGTCGGCGAACAGGCCGACCTCGTTCAGGGTCACGACCTCGCCGGCGTCGATGGACGCCTTCATGGTGGGGGCGTCGACCGGCTCCACCCCGATGACGCGGGTGTCGGGGCGCAGGAATTTGACGATGGCGGCGACGCCGGCGGCGAGGCCGCCGCCGCCGATGGGCACGAAGACGGCCTCGATGGGGTCGGCGTGCTGGCGGGCGATCTCCAAGCCCACCGTGCCTTGGCCGGCGATGACGTCGGGGTCGTCGAAGGGATGGATGAAGGCGGCGCCCGTCTGGCTCTCCAGATCGCGAGCATAGGCATAGGCCTCGTCGAAACTGTCGCCGTGCAGGACCACTTCGCCGCCCAGGGCGCGGACGGCCGCGACCTTGATGCCGGGGGTGGTGGTCGGCATGACGATGGTGGCGGGGATGTTGCGGCGGGCGGCGGCCAGGGCGACCCCTTGGGCGTGATTGCCGGCCGAGGCGCAGATGACGCCCTTGGAAAGTTCTTTCTCCGACAGGGCGGCGATCTTGTTGTAGGCGCCGCGAATCTTGAACGAAAAGACCGGCTGCAAATCCTCGCGCTTCAGCAGAACAGGCCGGTCGAGCCGCACCGACAGGCGGCGCAGCGGGTCGAGAGGCGTTTCCTCCGCCACGTCATAAACGCGGGCGGTGAGGATGCGGCGGATGGTGTCCTGCATGGAAATGTCGTGAATAGGGTTGAAACGGCAAAGAAGTGGGCTGTCATCTAGGCGAAATCGGCCGTCATGGGAACGGTTTTTGCAGATTCGGGCCCTCGGCGCTTGCGGAGTGCGGCTTTGCATTTCCTCTTGCACCGCGTTCGCATCGGCCTACATTGTTCCCGCTTATGCTAACTTTGAGCATAAGGGTCTAGGGAGACGGTCATGGCGGACGGCGCCTTTGGTCTGACGAAGGAACTGGAGCGGGAGACCGCCGGGGTGTGGGCGAAGGTCAAGGACCACGTCACGCCTTTGGAATGGCCGGCCCAGGCGCGGTTGATCAGCGAGATCAACCGGCTGAAGCGCGAGCGCGACGCCGTGATCCTGGCCCACAACTATATGACGCCCGAGATCTTCCACGGGGTCGGCGACTATGTCGGCGACAGCCTGGGCCTGGCCAAGGAGGCCGCTCGGTCGGACGCCAAGGTGATCGTCCAGGCAGGCGTGCACTTCATGGCCGAGACGTCGAAGATTCTGAGCCCGGAAAAGACCGTGCTGATCCCCGACCTGCGGGCGGGCTGTTCGCTGGCGTCTTCGATTACGGGGGCGGATGTGCGGCTGATCAAGCAACGCTATCCGGGCCTGCCGGTCGTGACCTATGTGAACACCACGGCCGATGTGAAGGCCGAGACCGACATCTGCTGCACCAGCGCCAACGCCGTCCAGGTGGTGGAATGGGCGGCGAAAGAATGGGGCGTGGACCGGGTCATCCTGATCCCCGACGAATATTTGGCGCGCAATGTCGCGGCCCAGACGACGGTCGGGATTATCGCCTGGAAGGGCCGCTGCGAGGTGCATGAACGGTTCACGGTGGACGACATCGCCGAGATGCGCGCCGCCTATCCGGGCGCTGAAATCCTGGCCCACCCCGAATGCCCCGAAGACGTGCTGGCGGCGGCGGACTTCGCCGGTTCGACGGCGGCGATGACCGACTATGTCGAGACGCGCCGGCCCAAACAGGTGGTCCTGATCACCGAATGTTCGATGGCCTCGAACGTGGCCGGCGACGTGCCGGGCGTGCAGTTCATCGGTCCGTGCAACCTGTGCCCGCACATGAAGCGGATCACGCTGGAAAACATCCGCGACTGCTTGCTGCACATGCAGTTCGAGGTGACGGTTCCGGCCGACATGATCGAGCGCGGACGCCTGGCGGTGCAGCGGATGATCGACCTGCCGCCGCCGCTGGTGCCCGCGCGCTACGACCTCGTCAAGGCGCGGCATCACGTCGATGTGGAGCTGATCTGAGCGACGCGGCGATCGGTCCCGGCGACGGGACGGTCGTCCGCGCCCATCTGGACGCCATGAGCAACACCGACACCCCAAATCAAACGCCCGCGCGCACGCCCGGCCCCTGGGATATCAAGCCGGACGAGGCGATCGCGCGCGAGGCCGCACAGACGCCTGCCGTCGAAGCCCCAGTCGAGAAGGACCAGAGCCTGGTCTGGGCGCTGTTGTCCACGGCCCTGATGGGCGGCTTCCTGTGGTGGGTCACGGGCAGCGCCATCGTGGCGGGCGCGGTGCTGATCGGCCTCTTCGTCCACGAGGCGGGGCACGCCCTGGCGATGAACAAGCTCGGCATGGGGCCGGCGCGAATCTACATCATTCCCTTCCTGGGCGGGCTGGCCAAGGCGCGACGGGAGCCGAAGAGCGAATGGGACGGCGTGCTGGTGTCGCTGGCCGGGCCGGCGTTCGGCCTGCTGGCCATGATCCCCTTCGTCGGGGTGTGGATGGCGATGGGGCAGGGCGAATGGCTGATGGGGGCCTTCTTCATCGCCATGCTGAACCTGGTGAACCTGGTCCCTGCGCCGCCGCTGGACGGGTCCAAGGCCCTGGGGCCGGTGCTGACGCGCGTGCATCCGCGGCTGGAGCAGATCGTGCTGCTGGTCATCGGCGTGGCGGTGGTCTGGTGGGGTTTGACGACCGGGCGGTTCATCTTGGCCGCCTTCCTGGCGCTGTCGGTGTTCAGCCATCTGAAGCGCGGCGTCTGGCGCGCGGCCTGGGGCACGCTGAGCTGGCCCGAGGCGGGCAAGAGCCTGGGGCTCTATCTGCTGACCCTTGCCGTATGTGCGGCGGCGGCCGTCGGCGCCCTGATGCCGATGACCGGCGGCGATCCGGCCGGCGCGATGCAACTGGGCCTGAACTATCTCGGAGTGCGCGGATGACCCGAACGCGGCATGACGGACCGCTGATCGTCGGCGCAGGCCTGGCTGGCCTATCGGCCGCGCTGGAGGCGGCGAAGGCGGGCGTGAATGTTCTGGTCGTCACGCCGGAATCCCTGTTGAACGCCTGTTCGTCGGCCTGGGCGCAGGGCGGTATGGCGGCGGCCCTGACGGCGCAGGATTCGGCTGAACGTCATGCGAAGGACACCGAGGCGGCGGGCGCTGGCCTGGTCGATCCGGGCGCGACACGGGCCTTGACCGAGGCGGGGCGCGAGACGGTGGAATGGCTGGCGGCCCTGGGCGCGCCGTTCGACCGGGATGCAGACGGCGGCTTCGTCGTCAGCCTGGAGGCGGCCCATTCCGTTCCCCGCGTGGCGCGGGTCGGCGGCGACGGGGCCGGGCGGGCCATCCTGTCGGCCGTGGTCGCGGCGGTGCGGGCCGAGAAGCTGATCGAGGTGTGGGACGACGCGCGGCTGAAGGGCCTGCTGCAGGACGCCGACGGCCGTGTGGTCGGGGCGGTGGTCGTGCGCGGCGGACGTCTGGTCGAGATCACGGCGACGACCGTTGTGCTGGCCACCGGCGGGGCGGGCGGCCTGTTCGCGGCGACCACGACCCCGGCGGCGCTCAAGGGCGAGGGAATGGCGCTGGCTGCGCGTGCCGGTGCAGAAATCCTCGATCCCGAGTTCGTGCAGTTCCACCCCACCGCCATCGACGTAGGGCTCGACCCCGCGCCCTTGGCGACAGAAGCCTTGCGCGGCGAGGGGGCGCGGCTGATCGACGGACAGGGCCGGTTCCTGCTGGGCGACGAAGCTGACGCCGATCTGAAGCCGCGCGACGTGGTGGCGCGGGCGGTCCATGCGGCTCGGGCCGAGGGGAGGGGCGCCTTTCTGGATGCGCGCACGGCCATCGGCGAGGCCTTCCCGCACGAGTTTCCCGCCGTCTTCGCCGCCTGCATGCGCAGCGGACTGGATCCGCGCATCAGCCCCATTCCGGTGATGGCGGCCTGCCACTATCACATGGGCGGGATCGCCGCCGACGCCGATGGGCGCACCACGGTGGCGGGCCTCTATGCGGTGGGAGAATGCGCGGCGACGGGGGTGCACGGCGCCAACCGGTTGGCCTCCAACTCCCTGCTCGAAGCGGCGGCCTTCGGTCGGCGCGCGGGCGTGGCGGCTGCCCTGGAAACAGGCGGCGGCCGTCCCGCGCCGGTCGAGATTGCGCCTGATCTGCCTGACGCGGCGATGGCCGAACTGCGGACTGCGATGACGGCCCATGCGGGCGTGGTGCGCGATGCGGCGGGGCTGTCGGCCCTGATCGCGCTGATCGACAGGCTGGAGGTCCAGCACGGGCCGGCGGCCGTCCTGCTGGCGGCGCGGCTGATCGCCCGGGCGGCGCTGGATCGGCGCGAGAGCCGGGGCGGTCATTATCGCTCGGACTATCCTCAGACGGCGGCGCACGCCGACCATACGCGGGTGCGGATCACGCGCCCGGCGGCGCTGGAGGCGGCGGAATGAGACGGCTTGCCGATGTCCTGATCGAACCCGTCGTGCGCATGGCTCTGGCCGAGGATCTGGGCCGGGCGGGCGACGTGACCGCCATGGCCTGCATTCCCGAGGGCGCGCGCATGAAGGCGGCGTTCGCGGCGCGCAAGCCGGGCGTGCTGGCCGGGATCGATTGCGTGCGGCTGGCGGTGCTGGCCATGGATCCGAAGGCGTTCGTGGACGTGCGCCTCTATGACGGCGACGCCTTCGACGCCGGCGCGGTGCTGGCGGTGGTCGAGGCCGACGCCCGCGCCTTCCTGTCGGCCGAGCGGACGGCGCTAAACCTCGTCGGACGGCTCAGCGGCGTGGCGACCCTGACGCGAACCTATGTCGATGCGGTCGCCGGAACGAAGGCGCGGATCGCGGACACGAGGAAGACCACGCCGGGTCTGCGCGCGCTGGAAAAGCACGCCGTGGCCTGTGGCGGTGGAATGAACCATCGCTTCGGCCTGGATGACGCCATCCTGATCAAGGACAATCATGTCGCTGTCTGTGGCGGGGTCGCCGAGGCCGTGCGACGGGCCAGGACCTTCGCCCCGCACCTGATGAAGGTCGAGGTCGAGGTGGACGGGCTGGGTCAGCTGGACGCCGTTCTGGCCCTGATCGACGAGGGCGCGGCGCCGGACGTAATCATGCTGGACAACTTCAGCCTGTCAGACCTGCGGGCCGCCGTGGCGCGCGTGGCCGGGCGGATCGTGCTGGAGGCGTCGGGCGGGGTCGATCTGACGACCGTGCGCGGCATCGCCGAGACGGGCGTCGAGGTGATCTCGGTCGGCGCCCTGACCCATTCGGCACCGGTTCTCGATATCGGTCTGGACGCGCTCTAGGCGCCAGACCCTCCAGACCAGGGCCGATCAGGCGGGGCTGGAGGCCGTTTCGACGATGTCGGTCTTGGCGGGGGCTTCGGCCGGACGCGCGGGACGGGAAACCGGCTGGGCGTTGGCGGCGCGGGCGGCGGTCGGCGCCGGGGTCGTCGCGGCGGCCGGGCGCGGCGTCGTCGCCGGCTGGGCGGCCGGAGCCGGCAGGGACCGGCCTTCCTGCGCCAGCACCATCGTATAGGCCACGGCCTGTCCGGCCTGACGCGCGGTCTCGACCGGGTTGAGGCCGGCCTGGATCAGGCGCGGCTGTTCCGCAGGCGCCGAAGGCCGCGCGGCATAGGTGAAGGCGCCGCTGGAGCCCGAACGTCCGCCGAAGCGGTAGAACAGATGGCTGCCGACCTGGCTGACCTGAACCAGCGACGAACGCCAACCCGGCGCGACGGCGGTGGTGTGGAAGTGGGTGGCGTTGCCGACGCGGGCGAAGACCGATCCCGACATGGCGTCCGACGCGACAGCGCGCGCGCGGTTCCAGGCGGTCTGGTTGACGCGACCGCGCATCACGCCCGAGCAGGTGAAGGAGAACTGGCAGCCGGTGCTGCGGGCCGCGCCCTGGAACACCACGCCGCAGACGGTCTTGGGAAAGGCGGGGTGGCGCACGCGGTTCAGGACGACCTGGGCCACGGCCTTCATGCCGTCGCCGCCTTCGCCGCGGGCTTCATAATAGACGGCCTGGGTCAGGCAATCGAGGTCGCGGCTGGCGTCCAGGGCGTTGGCCATCTGGAAGGGGCGGGCGGCGGTCGGGGCGGTCAGGCTGGCGCGGCGCAGATTGGCGTCGCCGGGTGCACGCAGTTGTTCGAGACGGGCGGCCAGCAGTTCGGCCTGTCGGTCGCGCTGGGCCGAGCCGGCGCTGGTATAGGGATCGTGGCGACGCGCGATGGTCAGGGCGCTGGCGTCCAAACCGCCGGCGGCGGCGGCGAGCGCTTCTTCGGTGAAACCGGCGGCGGTGGCGCCCTGAATCCGTTCGGCCTGGGCGCGCAGCGTCGTCGCGCGCGCCGTCGTGCCGCCCAGATAGGCGCAGCCGATCGCCAGTCCCACCAGACCGCCAAAGGCTGCGGCTGCCGTCATGGGCTTGATCTTGGCCACACGATCGGCGCGCAGAATGGCGCGCGTCTGCGAGGAATGCGACAACGAGATAGTCCTGTTCAGCAGGGCGAGAAACGCGGCCCCCGGGGGTAGTCTTGCCGGCGAGGCGACTCTGCGGTCGCATTCTAGCCTGCAATTTCCGGCGCTCGGCTCACTGGCCCGGGCGTCGAGGACGGGCCTTTAGCCAGCCTTTTATGGCCTCAATGTGTTCGATTCGCAATCCGATGGTTAAGGTGGCGAAACGACTAGATATTTTTCAGATGGGTGACGGCTTGTGGCGGAAATCCGGCGCATCTTGCATAGTCGAACTACCGAATACTGTATTCGGTTACACAGAAACTGCCCGTCGAACGACGTGTTGCGGTGCAGCAGATTAACGGCGGCGTCTTTGTCTGTTCAAGAATGTGACGCCGCGCGTAATCGCTACTAAAGCGAAAGGCCGGAACCGCGGCGTCGCGTTCGCATTCAAGCTTGGCCTTTTGGAGAGAAGCGCCATGTCCCGAACACTCGTCCTGACCGCCGCCGTCGCCGCCGCCCTGACCCTGGCCGCCTGTGGCGCAACCATCGAACAGAAGGCCGCCAGCGGCGCCATCGCCGGCGCTGTCGTGGGCGGCCCTGTGGGCGCCGCCGTCGGCGGGGCCGCTGGAGCGGCCGTGGGGCAGGCGCAAAAGCCGAACTGACCGGGCGCCGACCGCGCCCGTTCGGACGGCAACCCTTGTCATCGGGCGGGCGCGACCTACCTTAGTAACGGCGTGCGATGGCGACGCCATCGCACGCCAAATGACTCGCAGGACCGATTTCCTGGCGGCGAACCTTGATTTTCGCTCGCTTATCGGCTTTGTGCCCCCCGCTTCGGGATGCGCGTTTTTTCGCCGCCTGACCCCCGACGGCCGCCCCTGGCCGTTCACAAGGAACCCTGACGCTTTCGCATGAAAGATCTGAAGACCGGATTCTCCGACCGCATTACCGCCCAGCAGGAAGCCAAGAAGGCCCTGCTCGCCAAATTCAAGCCGAAGGCCGCTGCGCCCGACCCCGAATTCGATCGGCTGGCCGAGAAGCGCGCCGCCGAAAAGGAAGCCCTGCGTCAACAACACGAGATGGCCAAGGCCGAACAGCGCCGCGAGAAGGCCGATAAGGACGCCGCACGCATGGCTGCCGATCTCGCCGCTCAGGAAGCGATCGAGGCCGAGAAGCGCGCCGACCGCAAGGCGCGCAAGCAGTTGACCAAGGAAGAGCAGAAGGAAAAGCGCGACGCCCGTTACGCCGCGCGCAAGGCGCGCCGCTAGGCGCAAGCCGACTGCTGAAAAGATCGACGCGTCGCAGCTCTGCGGCGCGTTTTTCTTTGCCTGTCAGCTTGCCGGCGCGGCGCTCAGTCGCTCCATCAGGGCGCGCAACTGGTCCGACGAATAGGGTTTGCGCAGCAGCGGCCAGGTCGTGTCGGCCAGCACCGCATCCACATCCTCGCCGACATAGCCCGAGGTCAAGGCGATCCGCAGTTCGGGCCATTGGACCGCGGCTGTGCGCGCCAGCTCCACCCCGCTCATGCCGCCGGGCATGACCACATCGGTCAGCATCACGTCGAAGCGGTCGGCGTGCAGGAACTTCAGCGCGTCGTCGCCATTCTCGGCCCAGTCGACCTCAAGCCCGAAACCTTCTAGGATTTCCAGCGCCACGGCGGCGACGCCGGGATCGTCCTCGACCAGCAACATCCGCCCGCCCTCGGCCAGGGGCGCGTCGTCTCCCGACGCCGCGACCGGCGCGGCGACCGCATCCTCGGCGGACAGGGGCGGCAGATAGAGGCAGATTTCGGCTCCCTGTCCCGGCTCGGATTCAATATGGACGCCGCCGCCCGACTGGCGCGCGAATCCATAGACCTGGCTCAGGCCCAGGCCCGTGCCTTTGCCGACGCCCTTGGTGGTGAAGAAGGGTTCGAACACCCGATCACGGATCTCGGGCGACATGCCTTCGCCATTGTCGGACACGGCGATGCAGACATAGTCGCCGGGCGGCAGCTCTGCGACATGCCCGGCCTCGACGGTGTAGGCCCGCGTCTGAACCGTGATCCGCGCATGACGGCTCTCGGCCCCCGTCACGTCGCCCAGGGCGTCGCGGGCGTTGACGATCAGGTTCAGCAGCGCGGCCTCGAACTGGGCCGGGTCCACATTGGCGCATGCGCCGCCGCGTTTCAGCTTCACCTTGAAATCGACCGCCTCTCCGACGGCGCGCCGCAACAGGGGCTCGCTCTCGCGGATCAGGGCGTTTAGGTCGATCGGCTCGGGCCTCAAGGCCTGGCGCCGCGAGAAGGCCAGCAGCTGGTGCGTCAGGCTCTCGCCACGCCGCGCCGCCGCCAGGGCCGCCTCGCCCAGCTTCTTGCGCTTGGCCGGATCGTCGCTGCGCAGGATGATGTCCAGGGCGCCGATGACCACGGTCAGCAGGTTGTTGAAATCGTGCGCCACCCCGCCGGTCAGCCGCCCGACCGCCTCCATCCGCTGGGCGTGAACCAGCTGGGCCTCGGCCTGGGCCTTGTCGATCAGGGCTTCGTCCACGCGTTCGGCCAGCAGTTCGTTGATCCGTTTCAGATCGTCCTCGGCGCGCTTGGCGTCGGTCACGTCCAGGCAGGCGCCGACATAGCCCTGGAACTGGCCAGAGGCGTCGAAGCGCGGCACGCCCTCGTTGCGCAGCCAGCGCAAGCCGAGCAGCGGGTGGTTGACCCGCGTCAGGGCCTCGAACCGATCTCTGGCCTCGAAGGCCCGCATGAAGGCGGCGACGAAGACGCCCTCGTCGTCCGGGTGGATCAGGGTGCGCCAGCTGTCGGGCAAATGGCCGTCGGCCTCGACCCCGAAGAAGGTGCGATAGCGCCTGTTGGCGAACACCATCTGGGCGGCGTCGTCGCTCATCCAGATCAGGGCCGGCGCGCTGTCGGCGACGATGCGGAAGCGATTTTCCGATTCTTCCAGCCTGGCCTGGGCCGCACGCATGTCGGTCACGTCGAAGGCCACGCCGACGAAGCCCACCACTTCGGACCCGTTCAGCCGGGGGCGCGAGAAAGACTTCAGCCAGCGCCACTCGCCGTCGTGACGCCGATAGCGGGCCTCCATCGAGAACGGCTCGCGGGTCGCTTCGCCCGCCACGGACTCCGCCAGAATACGGGCCTGGTCGTCAGGGTGCAGCGCCTCGCGCCAGTCCAGGGTGCGGACCGTCTCATAGTCCGCGCCATAGAAGTCGACATAGGCCTGGTTGACGAAGGCGCGGGTGCGGTCCTGCTGCGTGACCCAGATCAGGACCGGGGCCGTGTCTGCGATGGCGCGAAAGCGTTGCTCGCTCTCGCGGGTCTCGTTCTCGGCGCGGGCGCGCTCGACCTCGGCCCAGGTCCGGGCGGCGACCTCCTCGACCAGGGCGACCTGCGCCTCGGTCCAGCGACGCGGGGTCGCGGAATGGACATAGAGGAAGGCGCGCAGCCGTCCCGTGCGAATCAGTGGCGCGCGGATCAGCGCGCGGGTCTCGATGGCGTCAAAGGCGTCGGCGAAGGCGGCTGTGCGCGCGTCCTGGCGAATATCCTCGATCTGGATCGTGCGGCCTTCGGTGAGGTCCGTAATCAAGTCTTCGCCGAAGGCGTTCAGGCTGAACTGCCCCTGGGCGCTAGCGACGCCGGCGGTCCAGTCGCGGCTCATGGAGACGATGCCCGCCGCCTGATCCACCTCGCCATAGCCGACCCGGTCGGCGTCCAGCAGGGCGCCCAGGGCGCTTTCGACATCGGCCATGATCTCTTCGGGATCGGTCAGGTCACGCAGCCGGTCGCTGAGGTCCAGAAGGAAGGCCTGACGACGCTCGGCCCGCGCCGCCGTATCCAGCGCCTCGCGCGTCTCCGTCACGTCGAACGAAATCCCGGCATAACCCAGGAAGACGCCCTGGCCGTCGAAGCGCGGGCGGACAATGGCCCGCATCCAGCGCCAGACGCCGTCCGGTCCTTTGATCCGCGCCTCCATCTCGAAGGGCTGTCGATCCGCAGCCCCCGCATTTTCCGCAGCCTTGACGGTCTCAAGATCGTCGGGATGCACCGACGACTTCCAGCCGCCTTCGCGCAGTTTTTCCACGCTCAGGCCGTGCAGGGCGAAGACCGCCGCATTGACGAATTCGAACTCGCCGTTCGCGTCCAGTAGCCAGATCGGCGAGGGGGCCGTGTCGGCCAGCAGTCGGAACCGCGTCTCGCTTTCGCTCAGTCGCGAAATGGCGCTGCGCAACGAGGCGCCTACGGCGGAGATGAACAGACCGACGAGCACGAAATTCCAGGTCGCCGCGCCGCCGATGGCGTTCAGGATGCCGTCTCGGCCGGTGGCCGTCATGGCGACGATCGCCCAACCGCCCCCTGTGCAGACAGCCAGGGCGGCGAGTGCGCCGGTCCAACCGCCCGCAAGCGCCGCCAGGGTGACGGCCGGCAGCAGGATGGTGAAGCCTGTCACCTCGCCATACAGCGGAGAGGCGGCCGCTCGGACGACCAAACCCAGCAGGGCGATGCCGACCCCGATCAGCACGCGACGCAGCGGCGACATCGTCGGCAGGCGCGCCAAGTCGACAAGCCAGCGATCCATGCCCGCGATACGCCGTTTCGATACGCCTGCGCTCATACCGTCGGTTTGCCCCATCAGCGTCGCGTTTGCGAAGCTGGAACGTAGCTTTACACCTTGCGTTTCGGGCGACCACCCCCGTTGCGCAGCGGGGTCGCCGTAACGACGGTCGCCGGATCGCCGGAAAATGGCCTATAAGTCCGAATAGATGCGGTTTCAGCGAGAGGCGATTACGCCGATCGCGGCTGTGGACGGTGAATGACCTTGTTGCCCTGGAAGACGATGTGGACGGCGCTGCGGCGTTCGGCGGCGGCCTTGCCCGCGGCCGGCGCGGTGCTGGGCGTCGCCATGGCCGCCGGGTCGAGCGTGCGCCCGGACGTGGACCGCACGGCCGAGGCCGTGTCGCGCATTACCGGCGGCGATCTGGGCGAGGGCGGGCTGAACGCGATCAAGGGCCGTCTGACCCCGTCGCAACTGGCCCTGGCCATGCGGCACGATCCCAACCTGCTGCAGCCGGCCCTGTATGGACTGACGCCCGGCTGGGAAAGCCTGACCCTGGCGGGCAAGCCGGGTCTGGAGCCTGGCAAGAGCGGGTTGGAGGCCCAGCGTCTGAACGCCGCCCTGGCGCCCGCGTCCGGCGCGCTGCGTCCCGCCCTGCCGTTCGTGTTCAAGGGCAGCGCCGACGATCGTCGTCGGGCTCTGCGCTGCCTGACCCAGGCCGTCTACTTCGAGGCGGCGCTGGAGCCGGACAGCGGCCAGGCCGGCGTGGCCCAGGTGGTGCTGAACCGGGTGCGCGATCCCAACTACGCCAACACCGTCTGCGGCGTGGTGTTCGAGGGCGCCGAGCGGACGACGGGCTGCCAGTTCAGCTTCACCTGCGACGGTTCGCTGGCTCAGGCGCCAGTCGGCTGGGCCTGGGATCGGGCGCGCAAGGTCGCGGAAAAGGCGCTGAACGGCGAGGTCGCCCAGCAGGTCGGCACCGCCACCCATTATCACGCCGACTATGTGCATCCCTGGTGGGCGCCGACGGTGGCCAAGGTGACGCAGATCGGCGCGCACATCTTCTATCGCTGGAAGGGCGTCTATGGCGAAACCGCCGCCTTCCGCAAAGTCTACAACGGCCGCGAGCCGGTCATCGACGAGGCGCGCTTCTCGCGGCCCCGCATGACCATCGCAGCCGGCGCCGCGACCGGCGGTCCCGACCCGGACGCCCCGGCCAAGGACGCGCCCCTGCGCACCGTCGAGGTTGATGGTCAGCAGCGGGTCGTCGGCGTCGTCAGCCTTGGCGGACGCCGCCTGCCGACCCGCGACGAGGTCGCCGCCATCAACGCCCGCCTGACCGCCCTGGAGCGGCCCGCAGCCGCGCCCAGGCCCGCCGCGCCCGCGCCGGAGGGCGTCGCGACCATGGACGTCGAAGAAGGCGGTCGACCCGCGAACTGAAATCCCGCATTGCAACGCTTTGACCGGTCTGGGCATTTATGCTCGTGCCCGGACATCTCCGGCCCGACGAGGACGCCTGCTTGACCCACCCCGAAGTCGAATGTCCTAGGTGGGACGAGGCTGACCGTCTGAGAGCGCTCAAACAATACGGGGTGCTGGACACGACGCCGGAGGCGTCGTTCGACGACATCGCAAACCTCGCCGCGCGCCTCTGCGACGCGCCCATGGCTGCCGTCAGTCTGGTTGATGCCCAGCGTCAGTGGTTCAAGGCCGAGGTCGGGCTGGGCGTGCGCGAGACGCCGCGCCCCCTGTCCTTCTGCGCCCACGCCATGCTCGCCGACGCCGCCATGGTGGTGACGGATGCGCTGGAGGATCCGCGCTTCGCCGACAACGCCCTGGTCACCGGCCCGCCCCACATCCGCTTCTACGCTGGCCATCCGCTGAAGACGTCCGACGGCGTGTCGCTGGGTGCGCTGTGCGTGCTCGACGACAAGCCGCGCCCCGAAGGCCTGACCGAGCTTCAGACCATGGCCCTGAAAACCCTGGCCGATCAGGTCATGACCCAGCTGGAGCTGCGTCGCGCCCTGCTGGACCGGGATCGCAGCCGCGACACCGCGCGTCTGGCGATGGAGGCCTCGGCCTATGTCGGCGCCTGGGACTGGGACATCGCCCAGAACCGCGTCGTCGCCGACGAACGCTTCGCCCGGATGTATGGCGTGGACGCCGCCGCGGCGCGCGACGGTGTGCCCATCGAGGTCTTCACCGCCAGCGTTCACCCAGACGATGCGGTGCGTGTCGGCGAGGAGATCGAGCGCGCCAAGTCCGGGGACGGCGTCTTTCTCAGCGAATACCGGCTGGTGGCCAAGGGCGACGTGCGCTGGGTGCTGGCTAGGGGACATGCCTATTTCGACCGTTCGGGCGAGGCCATCCGTCTGCCCGGCATCGCCGTGGACATCACCGAGCGCAAACAGATCGAGACGGATCTCGCCGAGACGGCCCGGGCGCTGAGCGAGAGCGAGACCCGGTTCCGCGTCCTGGCCGACGCCATGCCGCAGATGGTCTGGTCGACCCAGCCGGACGGATTCCACGACTACTACAACGCCCGCTGGTACGAGTTCACGGGCGTGCCCGCAGGCTCCACGGACGGCGAGGGCTGGAACGACATGTTCCATACGGACGATCAGGAGCGGGCCTGGGCGGCCTGGCGGCACTCGCTGGAGACAGGCGAACCTTACGAGATCGAATACCGGTTGAAGCACCACAGCGGCGTCTATCGCTGGACCCTGGGACGGGCGGTGGCGATCCGCGACGAGGACGGAGAGATCACGCGCTGGTTTGGCACCTGCACCGATATCGATGAGCTGAAGAGGCTTGAACAGGGCCGCGAACTGATCAGCCAGGAGCTGAGCCACCGGATCAAGAACATCTTCGCGGTGATCACGGCGTTGGTCGCCCTGTCGGCGCGTCAGTATCCCGAGGCCAAGGCCTTCTCCGCCTCTTTGCGCACCCGCATCGCCGCCTTGGCCCGGGCGCACGAGTTCGTGCGTCCGCACACCGAGACGTCCAAGCCGACGGTCGGCGCGACGACCCTGCATTCCTTCCTGTCGGACCTGTTCAAGGCCTATGCCGACGAGACGGGCGCGCCGCGCGTCAGGATCACGGGAGACGACGCCGTGTTCGACGATCAGGCCGCGACCTCCGTCGCCCTGCTGTTCCACGAACTGGCGACCAATGCCGCTAAATACGGCGCTCTGTCGGAGAAGGGGGGCGTGGTCTCGCTTGTCACTGTTCGTGACGAAGACCGGTTCGTCCTGACCTGGGGCGAAAGCGGCGGCCCGACCATCCAGGGCGAGCCTTCGCGCACCGGTTTCGGCTCCTCGCTGGCGACGTTGTCGGTCCAGGGCCAGTTGGGCGGTCGGCTGGAACGCGAATGGCGACCGGAGGGTTTGAAGGTCGTCGTCGATCTGCCGGCGACGGCGCTCTCGCGCCGCAGGGCGGCGAGCGGTGTCAGAAATTAGCCTTATGTTGAAACCTATCGGGCCAACCTGCGTTGTGTACGTTCCCGAGCACAAGCATCACCTATGACCGCGCGTATCCTCATCATCGAAGACGAAGCTCTGGTCGCCATGGAGCTGCGCTTCGTTCTGGAAGATCTGGGACATGAAGTCCTGGGTGTCGCCGCGACCGCAAAGGCCGCGCTCGACCTGGTGCGCGAGAACGACGTGGACCTTGCTCTGGTCGATATCCACCTGTCCGACGGCCCCACGGGCATCAACCTGGGTCGCGAGTTGGGCCAGGACATGGGCGTGTCGGTCCTCTTCATGACGGCCAACCCCGGCATGGTGCGTGACGGCGTCGCCGGCACCATCGGCGTCCTGTCAAAGCCCACAGACGAACATGCGGTCCAGAGGGCCGTGGACTATGCCCTGCGTCGCCGTCAGGGCGGGCCGGTCGAATACGCGCCGCCCGGCCTTCAACTCTTCGCCTGACCGCTTCCAAGGCGGTTGCGGTCGCCGCGATGCGGCATATGTCGAGGGCTCCCCCACAGGAGACCTCCCCCATGACGACCCTGACCAAACGCAAGCTCGGCTCCAGCGGCCTGGACATCGCTCCCCTGGTGTTCGGCGGCAACGTCTTCGGCTGGACGGCCGACGAGCCGACGTCGTTCGCCCTGTTGGATGGGTTCGTCGAGGCCGGGTTAGACGCCATCGACACCGCCGACGCCTATTCGCGCTGGGTTCCGGGCCATTCGGGCGGCGAGAGCGAAGTCATCATCGGCAAATGGCTGAAGGCGCGCGGGCGGCGCGACGACGTCAAGATCCTGACCAAGGTCGGCTCGGACATGGGCCAGGGTCACAACGACCTGTCGCCGGCCTGGATCGAGACGGCGGTCGAGGCGTCGCTGCGCCGGCTCCAGACGGACTATATCGACCTGTACCAGACCCACTGGCCCGACCCGAAGACGCCGCAGGAAGAGACGCTGCGCACGCTCGACAAGCTGGTGAAGGCCGGCAAGGTCCGGGCCATCGGCACGTCGAACCATTCGGCCGAACAGGTCAGCGAGGCTCTGGCGATCTCGGAACGCGAAGGCTTGGCCGCCTATGCGACCATCCAGCCGCACTACAACCTCTACAGCCGCAACACGTTCGAGGGCGGGTTGCAGGACCTGGCGATCGAGAAGGGGCTGGGCGTCATCACCTATTTCAGCCTGGAAAGCGGCTTCCTGACCGGCAAGTACAAGACCGTCGATCAGATCGCCGGGACCAAGCGCGAGGGGATGCTGAAGGACAAGTTCGACGAGCGCGGCGTGCGCATCCTGGCCGTGCTGGACGCCGTAGCCCAGAAGAACGAGGCGACCTCCGCCCAGGTCGCCCTGGCCTGGCTGCTGGCCCAGCCGGGCGTGACCGCGCCCATCGTCAGCGCCACCTCGACCGAGCAATTGGCCGACACGCTGAAGGCGGCGACCCTGACGCTGTCGGACGAGGATGTGGCGGAGCTGACGGAGGCGAGCGCCTACTGATACCGAAGGATCGGGGTCACCAGACCCCGATCTTCTCAGCCTCGGCATGGCTGATGGGGTTGTGGGCTTTGGCGTGGTCTTCTTCGGCCAGGAAGCGGCTGACTTCCAGGGCGGCCATGCAGCCCATGCCGGCGGCGGTGACGGCCTGGCGATAGACGTCGTCGGTCACGTCGCCGGCGGCCCAGACGCCCTCGATCTCGGTCGAGGCGGTGCCGGGCTTGACCCGCAGATAGCCGCCTGAATTGGTCTCCAGCTGACCCTTGAACAGTTCCGACGACGGGGCGTGGCCAATGGCGATGAAGACGCCGTCAGCGGGGATTTCCTGCGTCGAGCCGTCCTGGACGTTCTTCAGGCGCACGCCGGTGACGTTCTTGGCCATGCCGTCGACGACGCCGACGATCTCCTCAATGGCCGAGTTCCAGATCACCTCGACCTTGGGGTGGGCGAACAGGCGGTCCTGAAGGATCTTCTCGGCGCGGAACTCGTCACGGCGGTGAACAACGGTGACCTTGGAGGCGAAATTGGTCAGGAACAGCGCCTCTTCGACGGCGGTGTTGCCGCCGCCGACCACGACCACTTCCTTGCCGCGATAGAAGAAGCCGTCGCAGGTGGCGCAGGCGGAGACGCCGAAGCCCTGGTAGGCGGCCTCGCTCTCCAGGCCCAGCCACTTTGCCTGGGCGCCGGTGGAGATGATGATGGTCTCGGCCAGGATTTCGTCGCCGCCGTCCAGCTTGAGCTTGAACGGGCGCTGCGACAGGTCGGCGGAGACGACGATGTCGTGGATGACTTCCGTGCCGACGTGCAGGGCCTGGGCCTGCATCTGCTCCATCAGCCAGGGGCCCTGGATGGTGTCGGCGAAGCCGGGATAGTTCTCGACGTCGGTGGTGATGGTCAGCTGGCCGCCGGGCTGGATGCCGGCGATGACGACGGGATTCAACGAGGCGCGGGCGGCGTAGATGGCGGCGGTCCAGCCGGCGGGGCCGGAACCGATGATGGCGACGCGAACGGTACGAGCTTGGGTCATGGCCCCTATTTAGGGGCTGATTCCCGTTTGCGCGATGCTAGTCTCGTCTGACGAGAAAGGGAGATGGGGATGACCAACAAGGGCGCGGCCTTTTTGCCGATCGGGATCGGCGTGGGGGTGTCGATCGGGGTGGCGCTGGGCGCCGCGATGGACAATATCGGCCTGGGTCTCGCCTTGGGCACGGCCATCGGATCGGGCTTGGGCGTGGCGCTGATGGGCGCGGCAAACGCCAAGGCCAAGCCCGCCAAGAAAGGCGACGGGTCGGACGGCGGCGGCACGGTGGTCCCGTCGTCGGACACACATCATCAGGGCGGCCATGACGGAGGCTCGGACGGTGGCGGGGATGGCGGCGGCGGGGGCGACTAAACGCCACTGCATATTTTTTGAGTGCACTTTAGTGCAGATTTTTGCGAGCAATTCTTAAAGCGCCTCCCTGGCCGTGGATCGACCCTAGGTCACACCTGCGTCAGGATCGGACGTTGGTGAAGGCGCTGATGTCTTCTTTCGTCATCCTCCGGCAAGCCGCTTGCGGCGCAGACCGGGGGACCCAGCGGCGCCGAAGGCGATGCGTCCGCTGCGAACTGTTGGACATCTGCTCCGCGACAGGTTCGCGCTCACGCGCGCCGCTGGGTCCCCCGGCCGCTGCGCGCCGGAGGATGATGAAGGAAAAAGTCAGCGCGCCCGCATCGCTTCCAGCACCGCGCGCGCCGCGCGGTCGGTTTCAGCCAGAGGGTCGTATGTCCAGCTGTCCAGCGTGCCGTCAAAGGGCTGCGTTGCGCCGCGTGATTGCAGGTCGTCGTGCAGGCGGGCGAACTTGTCGCCGGATTTCAGCGGCATCATCGGCAGGATGTGGACCGGCTTGCCGGTCGAGGCGGCCTCGGCGGCCATGTTGGCGCTGTCCTCGGTGACGAGGATGTGGTCGGCGAAATGCAGGAAGCCGAACAGGGGGTTGTCGCCCGTTCCGTCCCAGATCCAGCCGGGCAGGTCCGACAGGCGGGCGGTCATGGCCGTCTTGGCCGCGTCGGGCGTCCGGCGCGAGAAGGTCAGCATCAGCGAGCCGCCCGACGCCCGCACAGCGTCCGCGATCTGATCACCCAAATCCGCCGCATGGGCCTCGGGCAGGTCGAAGGCCCTGGACTTGCCGCCGATCAGCACGGCGACGCGCGGGTGGGGCAGGGGGGCGATCCGGTCGGCGAAGGCGGGCGCAGCCTCGGCGATCCGCTGGGGCGTGATGCGGTGGGGCGAGCCGGTGATCTCGAAGACATTGTCGCGCGACAGTTCGTCATGGGCGGGGGCCACGATCAGGTCGTAGCGATCATTGGCCCAGCGGGGATCCTGGGTCTGGACGACGAAGGTCTTGCCGCCGCTCCAGGCCTTGACGCGGGTCGAGAGGGGAAGAGTGGCTCGGCCTGTGGCGATCCACAGATCAGGCCACGGCTCTGTCAGCGGCGCGGACGCCAGCATGGCCGGGGTCTTCAACGCCGAAGGCAGGCGGTCGAACAGCGGCCGCCAGCGGATGTGTTTGATCGCGATCTCGGCTGGGGTCAGGCGCTGAACGGCCTCGGCGAGGCCCAGCGCCTGATTCTCGATGCCGGCGCGGCCGTCGGAAACGACCCAGATGGAGAGGGGGCGCGTCATCTGCTCTCCCTCCCCCTGCGGGGGAGGGTGGCCGAGCGTAGCGAGGTCGGGTGGGGAGGGCATAGCGAAACCCCACGGACCTTACGTGTTTCAGACAGTGCGTCCCTGCCGGGCCGCCCCCACCCCGTCGCTGCGCGACGACCCTCCCCGGAGCGGGGAGGGAGAAGGTCGTGCGAAGTTTGGCTTACTTCCACTCGACCTTGAGGATTTCGTAGGCCTTGACGCCGCCGGGGGTGTTGACCTCGACGACGTCGCCGACCTCCTTGGAGATCATGGCGCGGGCGATGGGCGAGGCGATGGAGACCTTGCCCTTCTTCACGTCGGCTTCGTGTTCGCCGACGATCTGATAGCGGGCCTCGTCCTCGGTGTCCTCGTCGACCACGGTGACCGTGGCGCCGAACTTGACCTGGCTGCCTGACAGTTTCGACACGTCGATAACCTGGGCGCGGCTGATCTTGTCCTCGATGTCCGCGATCTGGCCTTCGATCCAACCCTGCCGCTCCTTGGCGGCATGGTATTCGGCGTTTTCAGACAGGTCGCCATGTTCGCGGGCCTCGGAGATGGCCGCGATGACGCTCGGCCTTTCGACCGACTTCAATTGCTTCAGTTGATCGTCGAGGACACGGTAGCCCTCGCCCGTCATCGGCACTTTTTCCATTGGTGTCGTGATTTTTCTGGTTCGCCCGGAGACTGGAAAGACGCAAAGTAAGCATACAAAAGGCCGCGGGGCGGGCGCGGCCGGGCATCAATATTAGGGTTTCCCGCTCAAGATTTCAAGAGCGGGAAACCGAGCCGATGAAAACATCAGGCTCGCGCGGGCGGTTCGGACTTGGGATCGCGGCGCAGGACGCCCTTGATCAGGCTGTAGGCCAACCAGGCGACGGCCGCGAGACCAGCCAGCATGAACAGGCCCGAGACAAGGGCGGCTCCTGCAGCCATGAAGGCCAGGATGAAGGCGACGGCCGCTGCAAGTCCGGCCACGATCTGAATGGTTTGAAGGCGCATGGCCTATCAACGTGCTGGGCGACGCCGGGTTGCGTCGCCCCCGATCACGATCCGATCACGCGTAACTGTAGGGGCCGCCGCGTTCCAAGGCGCGCTGATAGGCGGGGCGGGCGTGGATGCGGGCCAGGAAGGCTTTCAGGCGGGGTTTCGTCGCGGCGTCGAATGCGCGGTCGGCGCCGGCCTCGACGGGGAAGCTCATCATGATGTCGGCGGCAGTGAACTGATCGCCCGCGAACCATTCGCACCGGCCCAGTTCGTCCTCCCAGAAGCCGACGTGGGTCTTGAGCTGGGGATCGACGAAACTGGTCAGGGCCTTGTTCGCGATGCTCTTGACCAGCGGCTTCAGCAGAGCCGGCGCGCGGCGTGGCAGCATGCCGAACACCAGTTTCAGCAGCAGGGGCGGCATGGCCGAGCCTTCGGCATAGTGTAGCCAATAGGTGAAGCGACGACCGTCCTCGGTCCCCACCGCCGGCCGCAGCCGTCCCTGGCCGTAGGTGTCGAGCAGATATTCGACGATGGCCCCGGTCTCGGCGACCTTGACGCCGCCGTCCTCGATCACCGGCGACTTGCCCAGGGGGTGGATGGCCAGCAGTTCGGGCGGGGCCAGACGGTTGCCGGCGTTCCGCTCATAGCGAACGACCTCATAGTCCAGGCCCAGCTCTTCCAGCAGCCACAGGACGCGCTGCGAACGGCTGTCGTTTAGGTGATGGACTTTGATCATGGGTCGGCTCCAGGCGGCGAGGCGTGACTATTCGCATCGCCGCCCCAGAAGTCGAGGGGCAAGTCGAGCGCTAGCGCGGGCGACGACCACTCCACCGCGCGCGGGGCTCGGGCGCGGGCCTCGGCGTGACCTGAGGCTTGGCGCCTTCGCGACGGTTGCGCCAGACCTCATAGGCCAGGGTGGCCAGGGCGAGCTTGCCGGCATGGCGACCGGCGACGCGCCGGCCGCCCTTGGACAGCAGCAGGCCGCCGAGCATGGGAACGAGTTTGTGCAGACGGGACATGATTGATCTCCTTTGGCGGCTTAACGCGCCGTCTGGCGTCGCGGTTCGCCCTGCGACGACATGAACTGAAGATGGCCGACAGAAGGTTTGGCGCGCGCGCCGCGAAAAGCGGTGCTAGCTCTGGTTTATGAGCCAATCTCGCATCGCCGCCTTCTTCACCTCTTTGAGCTTTTTCGTCATCGCCGCCCTGGTCGCGGGCGTGGTTGTCGGAGCCCTGGCGCAGGGGACGCAGGCGTCGTGGCTGACCGGCTCGCTGGGGGTGGTCGAAAGCCTGGGCCAGGTCTGGCTGAATGCGCTGCGCATGACGGTCATTCCCCTGGTGTTCAGCCTGCTGGTCACCGGCATCGTCTCCATCGCCGATGCGGCCGCGACGGGGCGGATCGCCGTGCGGTCGCTGGTGGTGTTCGGCGTGCTGCTGGTCGGGGCGACGGTCTATGCGATCCTGGCGGGGCTGGGCCTGCTGGCGGTCTGGCCTATCGATCCGGAGGCGGGCAGGGGGCTGCTGGCGGGGGTGACGACCGAGTCTCTGACGACTGTGGGCGAGGCGGCGCGGACGGACGGCCTGCGCGCCTTTCTGGCTAGTTTGGCGCCGGCGAATGTGATCAAGGCGGCGGCGGACGACGGGGTGTTGGCGGTCGTGGTCTTCGCCGTCGCCTTCGGTTTCGCCGCGACCCGGATCAAGACGGAGCTGCGCCGCCCCCTGGCGGGCTTCTTCGAAGCGGTGGCCGAGACCATGGTGGTGATCGTCCACTGGGTGCTGCTGGCCGCGCCGTTCGGCGTGTTCGCCCTGGCGTTGGGCGTCGGTTTGCGGGCCGGGCTGGGGGTGGCGGGGACGCTGGCCCACTATGTCGCCATCGTCTGCCTGAGCCAGATCGGCCTGATCCTGATCATCTATGTCGTCGCCATCGTCTGGGGACGGATTTCGCTGGCCCGGTTCGCCCGCGCCGTGGCCCCGGCCCAGGTCGTCGCCGTCTCGACCCAGTCGTCGCTGGCCAGCCTGCCGGTCATGATCGAGCGGGCCCGCGACTGGCTGGGCGTGCCCCAGACCTCGGCGGGCCTGGTCCTGCCGCTGGCGGTGGCGGTGTTCCGCATCACCAGCCCGGTCGCGAACCTGGCGGTCTGCCTCTATGTGGCGCAGCTGCACGGGGTCGAACTGAGCCTGGGGGTGCTGATCGCCGGGGGGCTGACGGCCATCGCCGTGTCCATCGCCTCGGTCGGCCTGCCGGGCCAAGTCAGCTTCTTCGCCGCCATCGGCCCCATCTGCCTGGCCATGGGCCTGCCGCTGGGCGTCCTGCCCCTGCTGCTGGCGGTGGAGGTCATCCCCGACATCTTCCGCACCGTCGGCAACGTCACCGCCGACCTGGCCGCGACCCGGATCGTGGCGGGCGAGGACGGGGAAGAAGAGGCGGGGTGAAGGTCGGTTCCTCTGAGAACGAACACACTCTAGGGTGTGGCGAGGACACGGGGCGCATCATTGGATATCGACACCTTCATTGAGCGCTGGAGCGCCGCGCGGGGCGGGGCCGAGCGCGCCAACTATCAGATGTTCCTGACGGAACTGTGCGAAGCGCTGGATCTCCCGCGTCCTGATCCGGCCAGCGACGACACCCGCACCAACGACTATGTTTTCGAGCGAGGCGTGAAGCGGCGCGAGTCCGAAGGCCTGGCCTCGACGCTGCGGATCGATTTGTACAAGCGCGGCTGCTTCATCCTGGAGGCCAAACAGTCGCGGGCGGCGCATCGCGACGACGGCCAGGGCGCGCTGTTCAAGGCGGACGAAACCGCCTCGACCGCCGCGTCCCAAGGCAAGTGGGACGTGCTGATGCGCAACGCCCGGCGTCAGGCCGAGGACTATGTCTTCCGCCTGCCGGCCGACCACGCCGCCCCGCCCTTCATCATCGTCTGCGACGTCGGCTATGTGTTCGAGGTCTATGCCGACTTCTCGGGCAGCGGCCGGGCCTATTCGCACTTCCCCGACCGCAAGGGCTTCCGGGTTCGGCTGGAGGATCTGCGCGACGAGAAGATCGTCAAACGGCTGAAGGCGATCTGGACCGAGCCCCTGTCGCTGGACCCGACCCGCGAGTCGGCCCGCGTCACCCGCCAGATCGCCGAGCGGCTGGCCGAGGTGTCGAAACGGCTGGAGAAGAAGCATCCGGCGGAAGAGGTCGCCCATTTCCTGATGCGGTGCATCTTCACCATGTTCGCCGAGGACGTGGACCTGTTGCCGCGCGGGCGGTTCACCGCCCTGCTGAAGGACCAGCTGGACCATCCCGAGAGCTTCGCGCCGATGCTCCAGGCCCTGTGGAAGAGCATGGACGCGCCAGAGTACGAGAGCCGCTTCTATGCCGGCTTCGGTCTGCATCTGCGCCATTTCAACGGCAGCCTGTTCAAGAACGCCAAGGCCTTCCCCCTGGGTCGCGAGGAGATCGGCGAACTGCTGGCCGCATCCAGCCACGACTGGCGCTATGTGGAGCCGGCCATCTTCGGCACCCTGGTCGAGCAGGCGCTAGAGCCGGGCGAGCGGCGCAAGCTGGGCGCCCACTACACCCCCCGTTCCTATGTCGAGCGGCTGGTCGAGGTGACGGTGATGGAGCCGTTGCGCGGCGACTGGAACGCCGCCTTGGTCAAGGCCGGGGACGCGCGCGAACGGGGCGAGCACAAGGAGGCGGTGGCGGCCGTCCGCGCCTTCCATCATCAGCTTTGCACGACCCGCGTGCTGGACCCGGCCTGCGGCACCGGAAACTTCCTCTATGTCTCGCTGGAGCTGATGAAGCGGCTGGAGGGCGAGGTGCTGGAGGCCCTGGCCGAGCTGGGCGAGACCGAGGGCATCGGCTTCGAGACCGTCGATCCGCACCAGTTCCTGGGCATCGAACTGAACGTCCGCGCCGCCGCCATCGCCGAGCTGGTGCTGTGGATCGGCTATCTGCAACAGCATTACCGCAACAGCGTCGAACACCCCGCCGAACCGATCCTGAAGGCCTTCGGCAATATCCAGCAGAAGGACGCGGTCCTGACCTGGGACGGCTATCCCGAATACCAGTTCGACATGAGGGACGGGGTTGCGGTCCAAGTCTATCCGAACGCGCGGCGGCCGGACTGGCCGACGGCGGAGTTCATCGTGGGGAATCCGCCGTTTATCGGGGGAGCGATGCTTCGTTCACGAATGATGCCGGGCTACGCCGAGGCGCTGTGGAAGGCGCACAAAGACATGAACGAGAGTGCCGACTTTGTCATGTATTGGTGGGAACGCGCGGCGGAACTACTGACGCGAAAAAAAACGCGCTTGGGCCGGTTCGGCTTCGTCACCACCAACTCGATCAGCCAAGTGTTCCAGCGTCGTGTGATTGAGCGGCACCTTACCGCGAAGGCACCGATATCGATCATCTTCGCCGTGCCCGACCATCCGTGGACCAAGGCGACAAAAGATAGCGCAGCCGTGCGCATCGCTATGACAGTCGCGCGCATTGGAGCGTTTAATGGTCAGCTTAGAGAGGTCGTTTCGGAAGCCAGCTTGGATAGCGACAATCCTGCGCTGACGTTCGTCGAGCGCGAAGGACGCATCAATTCGGATTTGACGGTGGGGTCCGCTGTCTCCTCGCTCGAAGGCCTCGCCGCCAACGAAGGGATCGCCCACAAAGGAATGCAACTGAACGGTCAAGGCTTCGTGTTGACCGCTTCGGAGCGTGACCACTTGATCGCAACGGATGGTGGAGCCAGTGCTCAGATTATTCGTCCGTATGTAAACGGACGCGACCTCTCTCAACGCAACCAAAATCGCTTCGTCATCGACACATTCGGGCTGTCTGATCGAGATCTGCGAACTCGAATGCCGCAAACATTTTCGCGGCTTTTTGAGCTCGTGAAGCCCGAGCGAGACGCCGGTAGAGAGCCCAGCCGAAAGCGCTTTTGGTGGTTACATGGTCGAACGCACCGCTCCCAGAGAGACGCCGTCGCTGGCCTGGACCGCTACATCGCCACAACTAGAACTGCAAAGCACAGGCTCTTTCAGTTCCTCGACGTCGATACCGTGGCAGAGAGCAAGGTCATTCTCATTGCCTTGTCGAATGCTGATCGACTTACGGTGCTGAGTAGCCGCATCCATACCACATATGCATTCAGCACAGGCGGTTGGTTGGGGGTCGGGAACGACCATACCTACAACCATTCAGAGTGCTTCGATCCCTTCCCTTTCCCCGACCCATCCGACGCCATCCGGACCACCCTCCGCGACCTCGGAGAGGAACTCGACGCCACCCGCAAGACGGTCCAGGCCGAGCATCCGGACCTGACCCTGACCGGCCTCTATAATGTGCTGGAGAAGATTCGCGCCGGGACGCCGCTGGACGCCAAGGATCAGGACGTCAAGGAACGCGGCCGGGTGCTGATCCTCAAGGATCTGCACGATCAGATCGACCGGGCGACCGCCGACGCCTATGGCTGGCCCCACGACCTGAGCGACGAACAGATTTTGGAACGGCTGGTCGCCCTGAACGCCGAACGCGCGGCGGAAGAGGCCGCCGGCCACGTGCGCTGGCTGCGGCCCGACTATCAGATTCCGCGCTTCGCCAAGGGCGCCGCCGCCAAGTCCGGTCAACTGGACCTGGGCGAGACGGTCGTCGCCATCGACAAGAGCCTGCCGGTCTTCCCCAAGGACAAGGGCGAACAGGCCATGGCCATCCACGCCGTGCTGGAGGCGGCGAACGGTCCGATGGACGCCGCCGCCGTGTCGCGCGCCTTCAAGGGCGGCGGCAAGAAGATCGAACAGCGGGTGGTCCAGGCCCTGTCCACCCTGGTCCGCTACGGCTGGATCAGCGCCCTGCCGGGCGGAACCTACGCCGCGCGTCGGGCGGCCTGACGGTCGGTCATAGGGCGAACCGGAGGGGCGTCTGCACGCCCCTCCGGTCCGTGATCAGGCGTAGTCCTGGATCGGTCGGACATCCAGGTCGCCGGCCTTGATGGCGCCGATGGCCTGGGCCGCCGCCAGGGCGCCGGCGGTGGTGGTGTAGTAGGGGATCTTCATCATCAGGGCCGTGCGGCGCAGGGAGAAGCTGTCCTGCAGCGACTGTTTGCCCGAGGTGGTGTTGAAGACCAGGTGGACCTCGCCGTTCTTCATGGCGTCCACGATATGCGGGCGGCCTTCCAGCACCTTCTTGACCAGGCCGATCTCCAGCCCCTGTTCGACCAGGTAGCTGTGGGTGCCGCCGGTGGCGATCAGGGTGAAGCCTTCGGCCAGAAGCGTGCGGGCTGCATCGACGATGAAGGCCTTGTCCTCGTCCTTGACCGAGATGAAGGCGCAGCCCGAGGTCGGCAGGGTGACGCCGCCGCCGATCTGGGACTTGGCGAAGGCGCGGGCGAAGGCGGGGGCCATGTCGGCCTCGCCCTCACGCTTCCAGTCCAGGCCCATGACCTCGCCGGTCGAGCGCATTTCCGGACCCAGGATCGTGTCGACCCCGGCGAAGCGGGCGAAGGGGAAGACCGCTTCCTTGACCGCGATATGGTCGTAGGGCTTGTCGGTCAGGCCGAAGGATTTCAGCGGCACGCCGGCCATGACCTTGGCGGCGATCGAGGCGATCGGCTGGCCGATGGTCTTGGCCACGAAGGGCGCCGTGCGGCTGGCGCGCGGGTTGACCTCCAGCACGAAGATGCGGGGTTCGGCGCTGTGCGGCTCTTCGATGGCGAACTGGACGTTCATCAGGCCGCGGACCTTCAGGGCCTTGGCCATTTCGGTGGTCTGGCGCTTCAGCTCGGCCACCGTCTCGGCCGACAGGGACCAGGGCGGCATGGAGCAGGCGCTGTCGCCCGAGTGGACGCCGGCTTCCTCGATATGTTCCAGCACGCCGGCGACGAAGACGGTCTCGTCGTCGCACAGGGCGTCCACATCCACCTCGGTGGCGCGGTTCAGATAGTGGTCGATCAGGACGGGGTCCGAGCCCGAGACGCGCATGGCCTCGTGGACGTAGCGGTCCAGCTGCTCGCGGTCGTGGACGATCATCATGCCGCGGCCGCCCAGTACGTAGGAGGGGCGCAGCACGACGGGATAGCCGACCTCTTCCGCCTTTTGCGCGGCTTCTTCGGCGCTGCGGGCCAGGCCGTTGGGCGGCTGGCGCAGGCCGATGCCTTCCAGCATTTGCTGGAAGCGTTCGCGGTCCTCGGCCAGGTCGATGGAGTCGACGGACGTGCCCAGCACCGGGATGCCGTCCTCCTGCAGGGCGTGGGCCAGCTTCAGCGGGGTCTGGCCGCCGAACTGGACGACGCAGCCGATCAGGTCGCCGTTCGAGCGCTCGACCTCGATCAGCTCCAGCACGTCCTCGGCCGTCAGCGGCTCGAAATACAGGCGGTCGGAGGTGTCGTAGTCGGTCGAGACGGTCTCGGGGTTGCAGTTGACCATGATCGACTCGACGCCGATGTCGGCGAAGGCGAAGGCCGCGTGGCAGCAGCAGTAGTCGAACTCGATCCCCTGGCCGATCCGGTTCGGACCGCCGCCCAGGATGATGGCCTTCTTCCTGTTCGTCGGCTCGGACTCGCACTCGGGGATCTGGCCCAGGGCGCCGGTCTCATAGGTCGAATACATATAGGCGGTGGCGCTGGCGAACTCGGCCGCGCAGGTGTCGATCCGCTTGAAGACGGGGCGGACGTTCAGGCCGCGACGGGCGGTGCGGACGGCTTTTTCGGTCGCGCCGGTCAGCTGAGCCAGGCGGGCGTCGGCGAAGCCCTTGGCCTTCAGGCGGCGGAACTCGGTCGGGTCGGTCGGCAGGCCCTTGACCCGGATATGGCCTTCCTCGCGCACGATGTCGGCGATCTGGCGCAGGAACCAGGGCTCATAGGAACAGGCGGCGTTGACCTCTTCCACCGTCAGGCCGTGGCGGAAGGCCTGGGCGATGACGCGGATACGGTCGGGCGTGGGCACGCCCAGGGCGCGGACCACGGCGGCGCGGGCGGCGCCGGCGTCTTCGACATCGGCGACGCCTTCGATCTCGATCTCGTCGAAGCCGGACAGGCCGGTCTCAAGCCCGCGAAGGGCTTTCTGCATCGATTCCTGGAAGGTGCGGCCGATCGCCATGACCTCGCCCACCGACTTCATCGAGGTGCCCAGCAAGGGCTCCGAGCCCGGATATTTCTCGAAGGCGAAGCGCGGGATCTTGGTGACGACATAGTCGATTGACGGCTCGAAGCTGGCCGGCGTGACCTGGGTGATGTCGTTGGTCAGTTCGTCCAGAGTGTAGCCGACCGCCAGACGCGCCGCGACCTTGGCGATGGGGAAGCCGGTGGCCTTGGACGCCAGGGCGGACGAGCGCGACACGCGCGGGTTCATCTCGATCACCACCATGCGGCCGTCGGCCGGATTGATGGCCCACTGGACGTTCGATCCGCCGGTCTCGACGCCGATCTCGCGCAGGACGTTGATCGAGCCGGTCCGCATCCGCTGATATTCCTTGTCGGTCAGCGTCAGGGCGGGGGCGACGGTGATGGAGTCGCCCGTGTGGACGCCCATCGGGTCGATGTTCTCGATCGAGCAGATGATGATGCAGTTGTCCGCCGTGTCGCGGACGACCTCCATCTCGTATTCCTTCCAGCCCAGCACCGATTCCTCGATCAGGACCTCGGTGGTCGGCGACAGGTCGAGGCCGCGCAGGACGATCTCCTCGAACTCCTCGCGGTTGAAGGCGATGCCGCCGCCGGTGCCGGCCAGGGTGAAGGACGGGCGGACGACGGCGGGCAGGCCGACGAACTCCAGTCCTTCCAGCGCCTCTTCCATCGAGTGGGCGGCCTTGGAGCGGGGGCTTTCAAGGCCCAGCTTGTCCATGGCGTCGCGGAATTTCTGGCGATCCTCGGCCTTGTCGATGACGTCGGCTTTCGCTCCGATCATCTCGACGCCGTATTTCTTCAGCGCGCCCGAGGCGTCCAGCGCCAGGGCCGTGTTCAGCGCGGTCTGGCCGCCCATGGTCGGCAGAAGCGCGTCGGGGCGTTCCTTGGCGATGATTTTCTCGACCATCTCGGGCGTGATCGGCTCGATATAGGTGGCGTCGGCCACCTCGGGGTCCGTCATGATGGTGGCGGGGTTCGAGTTGACCAGGATGACCCGGTACCCTTCCGCCTTCAGCGCCTTGCAGGCCTGGACGCCGGAATAGTCGAACTCGCACGCCTGGCCGATGACGATCGGGCCGGCGCCGATGATGAGGATGGATTGGATGTCTGTGCGCTTGGGCATCGCCAGCTCTTCTTCTTATTGAACGCTAATGGGTCACGACCGCGCAGTCCCAGCCGTCGTAGTCCAGCTGAAACGCTGCGGCCCAGGTCTGCATCATGGCGGAGGTCGCGGCGAACGACGCCTCGTCCACCGCCATGGTGGTCTCAAGTGTGGTGGAATCGTCGGCGCCGCCGGTCAGGAAGCCGGCGCGACGCGCGACCTCGTTCAGGTCGCCGTGGTCGCCTTCGCCATAGAAGTAGAATCGCGTGTGACGCGGGGTCACGCCGCTGTCGCCCTGTTCGGCCAGCGCCGCGCGCACCATGGCGTCGCGTTCGTCATGACTGATGTCCGAGGCGTCCAAGGGGCTGCGTCGTCCTTCGTTCTCTACGCGCGCGAGAAGTCCCCGCAGAGCCTGGCCCTGCGACGCTCACGTCTGCTTGTCGGTTAAGCGGCCCGTTTAGAGAGGGAGGGGCGAGGGGGCAACCGGAAACGTCCCATCAGCGCAAATCGAAGCGCGCGAGGATGGCCAGGGATGAATGACGCTGCCGGTTAATCTTCGCCTCAAGATGAATCCGGGACAGGTGGATTTTGTCACCTTCGTGTTGCAGGTAGAACACATTTCAGACTTGGTTGCGTCGAGGCTTTGGTCCTAATGTGGTTTCTCTAGGAAGTTACATCAGCGATATGCAGTGAGCTGGTTGTTGCTCCCGCATAATCTCGAGGGATTTCAGCTTGAAGTATCAACGTTCTCGGTTGTTGGCGGGCAGCATGCTTTCCGCTGTGGGTCTCATGGCCGCCCTTCCGGCCGCCGCGCAGCAAACGCCGCCGCCCGTTGAAGGCGAGCAGCCCGCTGAATCGGCGACAGAGGTCGGCGAAATCGTGGTGACGGGTTCGCGCATTCCCCGCAACGAGTTCACCAGCGCATCGCCCGTCCAGGTGCTGACGTCCGAGCGCGCCGAGCAGCGCGGCATCAGCGATACGGCTCAGTTCCTTCAGTCGTCCACCTTGGCGGCGGGCTCGCCCCAGGTGAACTCGGCTATTTCCAGCGCCTTCGTTACAGATGGCGGTCCGGGCGCCGCGACGATCTCGTTGCGCGGCCTGGGCGCCAACCGTACTCTGGTTCTGCTGAATGGCCGTCGTGCAGGCCCCGCAGGCACACGCGGCGGCGTGTCGTCCTTTGACCTGAACGTCATCCCGCAGTCCGCCATCAACCGCATCGACATCCTGAAGGACGGCGCCTCGTCGATCTACGGCTCCGACGCCGTCGCCGGCGTGGTCAACCTGATCACCGACCAGAACCGTGATGGCGGCGAGATGTCCGTCTTCGCCACAGCGCCGTTCGAGGGCGGTGGCGAGCAATTCAATATCTCTGGATCCTTCGGCAAAAAGTTTGATCGTGGCCACGTCAACTTTTCGGCGGACTATTATCGCCAGGAAGCCCTGCGCGCCGGCGACCGCGACTATCTGATCTGCACCAACCAGTATGTTTTCGAGCCGGGCACGCGTAACCGGGCGGATCGTATCGATCCGCGCACCGGCCAGCCGCAATGCACGGATACGCCCTGGGGTCAGGTTTACGTCTATGGCGATGACTTCTCGGGTCGCCCCGGTCGCTACCAGTTCGACTATGACGGCAACTTGGGTCAGTACATTCCGACGCGGCCAACCGATCCCGCGATCGCGTCTCAATATGCCAACGCACCCGCCGGCTTCTATCTGGTCAACTACGACACGCCCTCACGGGCGGTGACGAACAACCTGCCGGACTTCGCCAGAGAAGCGTCCATCATTCCTGAGGTCGATCGTTACACCGCCTTTATCGAAGGGGCGTATGAACTCGGCAGCGCCGAAATCTATGGCGAGTTCCTGCTGAACCGCCGCGAGAGCCGCACCGACGGGTTCCGCCAGTTCTGGAACTACACTTACACCGCTGATTTCTTCGACTATATTTACGGTCCGGGATCGGGCGGCGACCCCGTAACAGGCTTTACCGGCCCGAATCTTCTCAGCGCTACGCCGATCACCGACCACTTCGACCAATCGCAGCGCGTTGACTATATGCGTGGTGTCGCCGGTATTCGTGGCGACCTCAGCGTGGGGCCGCTTAAGAACTGGAAGTGGGATGTGTTCGTCCAGTACAGCCGCTCGGACGGTGATTACACCTCCGACGTCATCCTTCAGGACGCAGTGGACTCGACCAGCTTCAAGACATCAAGCTGTGTCGGGTCGAATTTGCCGATCAGCGGGCGTCCATGCATCGACGTCGATTTCACCGATCCAGACTTCCTGGCAGGTCGCCTGACGGACGAAGAGCGCGCTTTCCTGTTCGACACTGAGACGGGCAACACCCTTTACGAACAGACTTATATCGAAGGCTTCATCGGGGGTGACCTGATGGAACTGCCTGCGGGTCCGCTCGGCCTCGCGCTGGGCTTCCATATTCGTCGTGACGAGATCAACGACACGCCGGGCGCAGTCACACTGGCGGACAACAGCTGGGGCCTTTCCGGCTCGGGCATCACCGCAGGCTCGGACGAGACCCGCGAAGTCTATGCCGAATTGGCGGTGCCGCTTCTGAAGAATGTGCCGTTTGCGCGTGAACTCGATCTGTCTCTCTCAAGCCGCTACACCGACACCAAGACGTCGGGCAGCGCCACCACCTACAAGGTCGGGCTGAACTGGGAGCTGATGGACGGCATCAGGTTCCGCGCATCGCACGGCACCTCGTTCCGCGCGCCTGCGCTGTTCGAACTTTATCTGGCCGATCAGACTAGCTTCCTGGCGCAACGCTCCATCGACCCCTGCTTGAACCTGGACAACAGGCTCGCGGACGGTTCCGTCTCGCAGCAGGTCTATAACAATTGCACCAGCGCCGCGGGGCCGGGCGGCGGGGTCGATGGGGCTTACGCAGGTGCGCCGTCTTCGGCGACAATTGTGACCGGCGGCGGTCTGGGCGTTCTGGAGCCTGAAACCTCCAAGGCCACGGTTCTGGGTGTGGTCCTCACGCCGCCCAACAGCGGTCTGAGCCTGGCGGTGGATTACTTCGAAATCGAGATCAAGGACGAGGTTCGTAACCTTGGCGCGGCGGGCATTCTCAATGCCTGCTACACCTCCGACAACTTCCCGACCGATCCGATCTGCAACCAGTTCGATCGCGACGTGAACTCCAGCGGCATCATTCAGGTGCGCGATTCGTATCTGAACGTCGCCGAACAAACCAACCGCGGACTGGACTTCACTGTTCGCTACATCACCGACACGCCGTGGGGTGAGCTGACGCTTGACAGCCAGACAACCTGGACTTTGGAAGACCGGACCGCGTTGTTCGAGGATGCACCGGTCAATCCGCTGGGCCGCATCGGCAATCCGGAACTGGTCGGCAATATCAACGCCAGCCTGGCGCATGGTCCGTGGACCGCGTTCTGGGGCTTTGACTGGATCGGAAACCAGGACAGCCGCTTCGACTACATCGACGACAACGGCGACTTGTTCGAAACCATCGATGGTCGTCGGGTCGAGGTGAAGGCTGTGGCTGAGTTCACCAGCTTCCACAGCGTCTCGTTGAGCTACGACAGCGACAACGGCTGGCGGGTCAGCGGCGGCGTGTCGAACGTGTTCGACGAGTTGCCGCCGGCGGCGAGTTCGTTCGCCACGACCGTTCAGGGCAACTCGGTCTTCGGGTCGCAGTACACCGAAGCCTTCTATGGTCGTCGGGGCTTCCTTCGGGTGAGCAAGACCTTCTAAGGTCGCAATCCGGCAAAGACGTCACGGGGCGGCGGAGCGATCCGCCGCCCCGTTCTCATGTGCGACAACGTAAGAGATCTGGACATGGCCCGTATCGGCGGTATCCCTGACACCCTGGACGAACAGGTCGTTCGGTTTTCGCAGCAGCCGTTGAAACAGCCGGTCATGCTCAACAGCGTGCCCAAGGGCGGCACGCATCTGTTGCGCAACATCATGCGGATGTTCGTCCCCGTCGAGCAGCACTACAAGGCCGACTTCGTTCAGGTGCCGAACATGCATCTGCACCTCGACGCCTTCAATCCGCATGTGCCGATGATAAGTGCAGCACACCTGCTGTTCAGCGACCAATCCTACGCCAATGTGCGCACGGCGCGGCACATTCTGATGGTGCGCGATCCCTACGACTGGGTGCTGGCGCGGGCACGCTTCTTCGTGTCCGAGGAGTTTCAGCAGGACAATATCGCACACCTGAAATCCGGCGTGTTCTCAGCCGACGCCCTGATCAACATGATGATCTTCGGCATCCATCAGAAGTCGCCTGGCCTGATCGATATCTTCACGCACAATGCGGCCGCCTGGCTGGGCACGGGCGTGCATCTCATCCGGTACGAGGATCTGCTGGGCGCGGTTAAGGACATCGAGTCGCCAGAGGCCGACGCGCTGTTTGCGGACCTCTTCAAGGCTTGCGGCATAGAGCGGCCCGAGGACTGGCGCGAGCGGGCCACCATTGGCGCGGACCGGCGCTACAGCCGCACGGCCAGGGAAAACCTCAAGCCGGCGAACACCATCACCTTCCCGGCCGAGCTTTCACCCACCCAGAAGGCTTTGGTCGACTACAATGCGCCGGGTCTGCGCGCGCTGCTCGGCTACGTCTGATCCGCGATCGCTGCGATCCAGTCTGGCAGTTCGCCGATGCGGGCCAGGGAGACGTAGCGGGGCTCGTCTGCCGGGGCGTCGGCGAGTTCGTGGGCCCAGGTGACGTGGTAGGGGATGTGGACGCCGAAGGCGCCGGCGGCGATGGCGGGCAGGACGTCGGACTTCATCGAGTTGCCGGCCATGACGGCCTCGGCCGGGCCGGTGCCGTGGCGGGTGAAGACGCGGTCGTAGGTGGCGCAGTCTTTCTCGGACACGATCTCGACGGCGCTGAAACGGTCGCCCAGGCCCGAGGCGGCCAGCTTGCGCTCCTGATCGAGCAGGTCGCCCTTGGTGATCAGGACCAGGCGGTATTTCTCGGACAGTTCGGCGATGACCTCGTCCACGCCGGGCAGGGTCTCGACCGGGTGGGCCAGCATCTCGCGGCCGGCGGCCAGGATCTCGCGCACGACATGGGGCGGGGCCTCGCCGTTCGTCAGCTCCATCGCCGTCTCGATCATCGACAGGGTGAAGCCCTTCACGCCATAGCCATAGAGACGCAGATTGCGTTGTTCGGTCTCGGCGAGGCGCGCCTCGATGGTCGGTTCGTCGCCGTGGTCGGCCAGCAGATCGACGAACCGCGCATGGGTCAGGCGGAAGATCGTCTCGTTGTGCCAAAGGGTGTCGTCGGCATCGAGGCCGACCGTGGTGATGCTCATGCCGCGCCCCTATCATGGGACGAACCAGGAGGGGAGACGCGATGAACGGATCGGCAGTGGTGATCGGTGCGACGGGCGGAATCGGCCGGGCGATGGTCGAACGGATTTTGGCGAGAGGCGCGTTCGAGACGGTCTGGGCCGTGTCGCGGTCGGGCGCGGACGTGGCGGGCGCGCAAGGGTTGGCCGCCGATCTGGAGGACGAGGCTGGGCTGGCTCGGGCCGCCGAACGGATCGGCCAAGGGCCTGCGCCGACCCTGATCGTGCTGGCGACCGGCGTGCTGCACGACGGGTTTCAGCCGGAGCGGTCCTTACGCCAGCTGGATGCCGATCACATGCTGCGGGACTACCGAATCAATGCGGTCGGGCCGGCGCTGGCGGCCAAGCACCTGCTGCCGCTGATGCCGCGGGATCGGCGGGCGGTGTTCGCGGCCCTGTCGGCGCGGGTGGGGTCGATTTCGGACAACCGGCTGGGCGGCTGGCATGCCTATCGCGCGTCCAAGGCGGCGCTGAACATGATCCTGCGCAATCTGGCGATCGAGATGGGGCGCAGCCATCCGCAGGCGGTGATCGCCGGCCTGCATCCCGGCACGGTGGACACGGGCCTGAGCGCGCCGTTCCAGAAAGGGGTGGCCGAGGGGCGGCTGTTCACGGCTGACCATTCCGCAGAGCGGCTGCTGGCGGTTTTGTCGGGCCTGACGCCGGCCGACAGCGGCGGGGTCTTCGCCTGGGACGGGGCGCGGGTGCCGGAATAACGCGCAGTCGTGACTTGAGCCAAAGGGGCGTCTGGCGTCAGATGCCGTCCATGCGCGTCAGAATTTCCGTCCGGCTTTTCAGCCTCTTGTTGCTCGGCCTGCCGTTGAGCGCGCCGGCCGTGGCCCAGCCGGCCGGCGCGACTGTGTCTATCCAGTCCATAGCCGCGCCCCAGACGCGAGACCGCTCGCGGCTGAACCAGCGGGTGTTCGACCGGGTGTGGAGCGAGGTCCGGCGCGGCTATTACGATCCGACCCTGCACGGCGTGGACTGGAACGCGGCGCGGGCGCAGTTCCGGCCCCAGGCCCTGGCGGCGACCGACGAGCGGGGGCTGTACCGGGTCATCAACGAAATGCTGGACCTGCTGGACGACGGCCATGCCGCCGCCAGCCCCCCGGCCGCCGTGCGTCGCCAGGAGGTCCAGTTCGCACGCCGCGCCGTGATGGGCCTGACCCTGATGCGGGGCGAGACGCCCGACGACTGGACCGTCGAACGCATCCGGCCCGGTTCGCCGGCCGAGGAGGCGGGCGTGCAACTGGGCTGGTCGCTGAACTCGGTCGACGGTCGGCCCTGGGGGCCGGATGTCGAGACGCACGAAGGGCAGCCGGTGCGACTGGTCCTGACGGACGAGACAGGCCAGCGCCATGAGACCGCCCTGACCCCGCGCGTGATGGACGCGGTCGAGCCGTTCACGGCGGACAAGTCGCGGCCGGGCGTGCTGGTCCTGCGGGTCGAGCAGTTCGACAAGGGTCTGGGCGCCTGGATGGGCAGCGAGCTGGAAGGGCTGCCGGCCGATGTCGATGTGGTGCTGGACCTGCGTGGCAATCCGGGTGGTCGTTTGATGGAGGCGGAGGCGGTCCTGACCTGTTTCCTGCCCGCCAATCAGGCCTGGGCCACGCGGCGGGGGCGCAGCGGCCGGGCGGTGGTGCTGCGGGCGGCGGGCGACTGCGGCGACCGACGCGATCCCTTGTCGAACGACGTCGCGGTGCTGGTGGACCAGGGCAGTCGGAGCGCTGCGGAACTGACGCCTGCCGCCTTGCAGGAGGCGCGACGCGGGATCGTGGTGGGAGAGAAGACGGGGGGATCGGTCCTGATCGCGCAGGAAACCAATCTGCCCGACGGCGGGAAACTGACGCTCAGCCGGGCGGACTTCGTGACCTCGGGCGGCATGCGGCTGGAAAAGCGGGGCGTCACGCCCGATATCGCCGCGCCCCGCAGCGTGGCCCAGCGCCGCGCCGGCGACGACCCCGCGCTGGAGGCCGCCATCGCCGCGCTTCAGGCGGAGGATCGGGCTCGGACCGAAACCACCGCCAGCAGTCTCTAGATCAGCAGCATTTGAAGCCGCCGGCGCCGCCGAAGCGGCGTTGTTCGTGCAGGCGGAAGAAGGCCGTCTTGTCCAGCGGCGGCTGGTCGGCGTGGGTCGCTGTCGCATGGGCGACGTAGGCGTCATAATCCGGCTGGCCGATCATGGCGCCCGCCGTGCGCCTGACGCCGCGACCCCACCGCAGGGCGGTGTCGCGGCACAGGCAGAGCAGGTCGTCCTGGGTCTGAGGACTAGGCACGGGCGATGTCCGCCGCTTCGTCGGCCGGCGTCAGTTCGTGCGCCTCGGGATATTCGCGCACGGTCGGCCGGTTGTTGCGATAGGCCTTGCGGCACGCCAGCACGCCGTAGATCAACATGGTGACGACCACGAACAGGAAGCCCGCCGTCAGCGTCGAGTTGACGTAGTCGTTGACGATGATGCGGTGCATGTCGCCGACGCTCTTGGCCGGGGCGATCAGTTCGCCGGCGCCCAGGGCCTCCTGATACCTGCGGGCGTGGGCCAGGAAGCCGATGCGGACCTCGGGGTGGAACAGCTTCTGCAAGCCGGCCGTCAGGGTGCAGATCAGCAGCCAGGTCGCCGGGATTATGGTGACCCAGGCGTATCTCTCGCGCTTCATCTTGAACAGGACGACCGTGCCCAGGATCAGGGCGACGGCGGCCAGCATCTGGTTGGCGATGCCGAACAGGGGCCACAGGCTGTTGATGCCGCCCAGCGGATCGACCACGCCGGTGTAGAGGAAGTAGCCCCACAGGCCGACCGTCAGGGCCGTGGCGACGACGTTTGCGCTCCACGACTTGGTCTCGCGCATCTTGGGCACGGCGACGCCCAGCAGATCCTGGATCATGAAGCGGCAGACGCGGGTGCCGGCGTCGACCGTGGTCAGGATGAACAGGGCCTCGAACAGGATGGCGAAGTGATACCAGAAGGCCATCATGGCCTGGCCGCCAATGACGCTGGACAGGATGTGGGCCATGCCGACCGCCAGGGTCGGGGCGCCGCCTGCGCGCGACAGGATCGAGTTCTCGCCCACGTCGCGGGCCAGTTGCTCAAGCTCTCCAGGCGTGATGTGGAAGCCCCACTGGGCGACCGCAGCGGCGGCCGAGACCGCATCGTTGCCGATGAGGGCGACCGGGCTGTTCATGGCGAAATAGACCGCCGGGTCCAGGACGGTGGCGGCGATCAGGGCCATGACGGCGACGAAGCTTTCGCACAGCATGGCGCCGTAGCCGATCAGCGGGATCTGGTTCTCGTTCTCCAGCAGCTTTGGCGTGGTGCCCGACGAGATCAGGGCGTGGAAGCCCGAGACCGCGCCACAGGCGATGGTGATGAACAGGAAGGGGAACAGGGCACCGGCGAAGACCGGGCCGGTGCCATCGATGAAGGGGGTGACGGCCGGCATTTGCAGGTGCGGACGCACGATCAGGATGCCGATGGCCAGGGCGACGATCGCGCCGATCTTCAGGAAGGTCGACAGATAGTCGCGCGGCGCCAGCAGCAGCCAGACCGGAATGACCGAGGCGATGAAGCCATAGACCATCATCAGGATCGCCAGGGTAGGGCCGGTCAGGGTGAAGGCCGGGCCCCAGAACGGATCGGCCGCGACATGGCCGCCGCCGATGATGGCCAGGATCAGCAGGACGACGCCGATGACCGAAATCTCGCCCACGCGGCCGGGCCGCAGATAGCGGGTGTACAGGCCCATAAAGATGGCGATGGGGATGGTGGCGGCGACGGTGAAGGTGCCCCACGGGCTCTCGGCCAGGGCCTTGACCACCACCAGGGCCAGAACGGCCAGAATGATGACCATGATCATCAAGACGCCGACCTGGGCGATGATGCCGGGGATGGTGCCCATTTCGGTGCGGATCATATCGCCCAGCGACTTGCCGTCGCGACGGGTGGACATGAACAGGACGATCATGTCCTGCACCGCGCCCGCCAGAACCACGCCGACCAGGATCCACAGCACGCCGGGCAGATAGCCCATCTGGGCGGCCAGCACCGGCCCGACCAGCGGCCCCGCGCCGGCGATGGCGGCGAAGTGGTGACCGAACAGGACGTTGCGGGGCGTCGGCACATAGTCCAGCCCATCGTTGCGGCGCATGGCCGGCGTCAGACGTGCGGCGTCCAGCTTCAGCACCTTGTTGGCCAGGAACCGGGCGTAGAACCGATAGGCGATGGCGTAGGTGCAGACGGCGGCGACCACCATCCAGACCGCGCTGATGCTCTCGCCCTGATGCAGGGCGATGACGCCGAGGGACACGGCCCCCAGAATGGCGATGGCGCCGAAAATTATGGGTGTGCTGAGTTTGCCCACGACAGATCCCTCCCGGCCGGCTGACTGCGGCCCTCGCCCTTGGTTTGCACCACAATGCGGGACAAGGCCAATCGACTAAAGTCGTAGAAATGCAGGTCGGGTTTGGACGCTTTTCCTTCTCCCCTTGCGGGAGAAGGTGGCCCACAGGGCCGGATGAGGGGTCGGTTCAGCTTCGAAGCTTTTCCGGTCAGAGTGGGGGCAACCCCTCATCCGACCTCGCTGCGCTCGGCCACCTTCTCCCGCAAGGGGAGAAGGGAAATCTGTCTCAGCTCCGAACCACCTTCACCCGCCCAGCCGCTTCGCGCGCGCGTGCGCGGGCTTCCTCGACATCGGCGCCGCGGGCGGTGGCGACGCCCATGCGGCGGCGGTCGAAGGCTTCGGGCTTGCCGAAGAGGCGCAGGTCGGCGGTGGGGACGGACAGAGCTTCGGCGACGCCTTCGAAGGCGATCCCTTGCGCCTCCATGCCGCCGTAGATGACGGCGCTGGCGGCGGGTTCGCGCAGGGTCACGTCGACGGGCAGGCCCAGGATGGCGCGGGCGTGGAGGGCGAACTCGCTCATGGTCTGGCTGGCGAGGGTGACGAGGCCGGTGTCGTGGGGGCGGGGCGAGACCTCGGAGAACCAGACCTGGTCGCCCTTGACGAACAGTTCGACGCCGAAGACGCCGAAACCGCCGAGCGCGTCGGTGACCTTGCCGGCGATGTCCTGGGAGGCGGCCAGGGCGGCGGGCGTCATGGCCTGGGGCTGCCAGCTCTCGACATAGTCGCCCTTGACCTGGCGGTGGCCGATGGGGGCGCAGAAGGACGTAGCGATCGAGCCGTCGGCGGCGCGCGATCGGACGGTCAGCAGGGTGATCTCGAAATCGAAGTCGATCCGGCCCTCGACGATGACGCGGGCGGTTTCGACGCGGCCGGCGGACTGGGCGTAGGTCCAGGCGTCGGCGATTTCATCAGGGCTTTCGACAAAGGATTGCCCCTTGCCGGACGAGGACATGACCGGTTTGACGAAGGCGGGATAGCCGACGGTCTCGGCGCCGGCGGCCAGTTCCTCGGCGCTGCCGGCGAAGGCGTAGGGGCTGGCAGGCAGGCCGAGCTCTTCGGCGGCCAGGCGGCGGATGCCCTCGCGGTTCATGGTCAGCTGCACGGCGCGGGCGGTGGGGATGACCACGGCCATGCCGGCGGCCTCGATATCGGCCAGGACTTCGGTGGCGATGGCCTCGATCTCGGGCACGATGATGTGCGGGGCCTCGGCCAGGATGACGCCGTTCAGCACCTGAGGATCGGTCATCGGGATGACGTGGCTGCGGTGCGCGACCTGCATGGCGGGGGCGTTGGGATACCGGTCCACGGCGATCACCTCGACGCCGAGCCGCTGAAGCTCGATGGCGACCTCCTTGCCCAGTTCGCCCGAGCCCAGCAGCATGACGCGGACGGCGGTGTCGGAAAGCGGGGTGCCGAGTTTCATCGGGGTCAGGCTCCGTTGGCGGGTTCGATTAGGTCCCAGGCGTTGCCGTAGAGGTCTTCGAAGACCACCACCTTGCCATAGGGTTCGTGACGCGGGGTTTCGCGGAAGACGACGCCGGCGGCAAGCCAGGCGGCGTGATCGCGCAGCAGGTCGTCGGTTTCGAGGAACAGCCAGACGCGGCCGCCGGCCTGATTTCCGACCTGGGACTTCTGGACGTCGGTCGTGGCGCGGGCGAGCAGCAGGCTGGTTTCGCCGCCTTTGGGGGTAACGCGCACCCAGCGCTTCCCGCCGCCCATGTCCGTGTCCTCGCTGAGGTCGAAGCCGAGCTTGCCGACATAGAAGGCGATGGCCGCGTCATAGTCGTGGACCAGCAGGCTGACGGCGCCGATACGGCTCATTGGGCGGGGGCCGCATAGAGGCGGCGGAAGGCGTCCAGGGCCGCGCCGTGGTAGATGGTGGCGTGGGTCTCGGTCGGGCGGGGGGTGAAGCTCCAGCTCAGGCCGGGCAGGGCGTGGTCGCGCAGATTGGCGGTCAGGACGTCCATCGGGGCCTGCATCTCGGGGCCTTCGTCGCCCAGGGTCAGGATCAGGGTGCGGGGGTCGTTCGACTGGTCGCGCAGGCGGACGGCGGACTGACGCGCCAGGACGCCGCCGTCCCACCACAGACTGGGGCTGACGGCGACATAGGCGTCGAACATCTGGGGTTCCTTGAGGAAGGTCTCGACCACGAACAGGCCGGCGAGGGACTCGCCCATCAGGGCCGTCTCGCCGCTGGTGCGGAAGCGGGTTTCGACGAAGGGCAGGACCTCCTCGGCGACGAAACGGCGGAAGCGATCCGAATGGCCCTGGGTCGGATAGCGGGCGATCAGTTCGGGATCTTGCGTCGGCAGGGCCAGTTCGTTGCGGCGATCCACCGAGGCGATCCCGATCAAGATCACGTCACGGGTCGTGCCGGCGACGGTCCCGAGCTGGGCGAGGCCCGAGATGTGGTGGAAGTCCTGATCCTGGCCGCCGTCGAGGACATAGAGGACGGGATAGGTCCGGCCGCTGTCGGCATAGCCGGGGGGCAGCCAGATGTTGATTTCCCGCGCCGCGCCCATGATCGCGGAGGGCAGGGCGTAGGACCGGCCGATGACGATGGGAGTTTCGGCGATCGTCGGCGTCTGGGCGGCGACCGTCGTCGTTATGCCGAGGGCCAGGCCGATGGTCAGCACCAGAACGCGAACCGAAATCATCGACACCTCCACAAGCCTTCCCTCTCCCGTTGGGAGAGGGCTTGAGCGCGCGGCGGCGTAAGCCGTCGTTCTTGCGCGAAAGGGTGAGGGTCGGGTGGTGCGAACTGGCCCACCGGCCGACCCTCATCCGGCCCTGCGGGCCACCTTCTCCCAATGGGAGAAGGGCAGGCTTTCTACAGCCGCGCCTTCACCGCCGCGACGACGGCGTCGGCGGTGATGCCGAACTTGTCGTAGAGGACTTCGGCGGGGGCCGAGGCGCCGAAGCCGGTCATGCCGATGAAGGCGCCGTCTTCGCCGATGAAGCCTTCCCAGCCCTGTTTGATGGCGGCCTCGACGGCGACGCGGATCGTGCCGCGGCCGATGACCGAGGCGCGGTAGGCGGCGTCCTGTTGCTCGAACAATTCGAAACAGGGGACGGAGACGACGCGGGTCGGGACGCCTTCGGCTTCAAGCGTTTCGGCGGCCTTGAGCGCGAGGGCCAGTTCCGTGCCGGTGCCGAACAGGGTGGCCTTGGCTTCGCCCGACGCGGCCTTGATCTCATAGGCACCCTTGGCCGAGAGGTTTTCCGTGCCCGCGACGGTGCGGACGGCCGGGGTCTTCTGGCGCGACAGGGCCATGGCCGAGGGCGAGGTCTTGGTCTCCAGCGCGATCTTCCAGCACTCCATGGCCTCGACCGTGTCGGCGGGGCGGAAGACCAGCAGGTTGGGGATGGCGCGAAGCGCCGCCAGATGTTCGACCGGCTGGTGGGTCGGGCCGTCCTCGCCCAGGCCGATCGAGTCGTGCGTCAGGACGTGGATGGCGCGGACCCCCATCAGGGCGCCCAGACGGATGGCCGGACGGCTGTAGTCCGAGAAGACCATGAAGGTGCCGGCGTAGGGGATGATCCCGCCGTGCAGGGCCAGGCCGTTCATGGCCGCGGCCATGCCGAACTCGCGGATGCCCCAGTTGACGTAGCGGCCCTCATACGACGGGGCGTCTAGGATGGGCGTGCCGGCGACGAAGGTGTTGTTCGAGCCGGTCAGGTCGGCCGAGCCGCCGACCAGTTCGGGGATGGAGGCGAAGACCTGGTCCAGGGCGGCGCCCGAGGACTGGCGCGTGGCCTGGGCGGGCTTGGTCTCGATCAGTTCGGCGATCTTGGCGTTCAGGGCGTCGAAGGCGCCCTCGGGCAGGTCGCCCTTCATGGCGCGGGTGAAGTCGGCGGCCTGGCCAGAGGCGGCGAGGCGGGCCTCCCACTTCTTGCGGTCCTTGGCGCCGCGACGCCCGACCTTGGCCCAGGCGTCGGCGATGGTGGTCGGCATTTCGAAGGGTTCGTGATCCCAGGCCAGGCCCAGGCGGGTGGCGGCGATCTCGGCGGCGCCGAGGGCGGCGCCGTGGGTCTTGTGGCTGCCTTCCATGGTGGCGGCGCCCTTGCCGATCTTGGTCTTGCAGGCGATCAGGGTCGGCTTGTCCTGACGGGTGGCCCATTTGAGGGCGGACTTGATGGCGTTCATGTCGTGGCCGTCGATGGCCTTGACCGCCCAGCCGGCGGCCTTGAATCGGGCCTTCTGATCGGTGGCGTCGGACAGGGAGACCTTGCCGTCGATCGTGATCTCGTTGTCGTCCCACAGGACCGTCAGCTTGTTCAGCTTGTAGCGGCCGGCCAGGGCGATGGCTTCTTGGCTGACGCCTTCCATCAGGCAGCCGTCGCCGGCGACAACCCAGGTGCGGTGATCGACCAGGGCGTCGCCGTATTTGGCTGCGAGGTGACGCTCGGCCATCGCAAAGCCGACCGAGGTGGCCATGCCCTGACCCAGGGGGCCGGTGGTGACCTCCACGCCGGGCATGTGGCCGTATTCGGGGTGGCCGGCGGTCTTGGAGCCCCACTGGCGGAAGTTGGATAGTTCTTCCTTGGTCGCGGCCTTGTAGCCGGTCAGGTGCAGCAGGGCGTAGATCAGCATCGAGCCGTGGCCCGCCGACAGGATGAAGCGGTCGCGGTCGGCCCAGTCGGGGCGGCTGGCGTCGAACTTCAGGAATTTGGAAAACAGCACGGTGGCGACGTCGGCCATGCCCATCGGCATGCCGGGGTGGCCCGACTTGGCCTGCTCGACGCCGTCCATGGCGAGGACGCGAATGGCGTTCGCCATCTGCTCGGGCGTGGCCTTTGGTGCGGTTTTGGCGTCGGTCACGGTGGAGACCTCTGTATGGGACGGCGGAAAAAGGGGGCGCGCCGCTTTACCCCGACGCGTCCTCGGGTTCTATACGCAATTTGAAGGAGCGACCGATGGCAGACGCCACCACGGCCGCACGGGCGCGTATCGACCGCGCCCTGGCCGAACTGGAACGCAAGATCCTGCAGCTGAAGGCGCGCCCCGCCTCGGCGCCCGCGATTGCGGACGACGACCTGTTCGCGCCCCGTGGTTCGGATCAGCGCGTCGCCGAGCTGGAGGCCGCAGGACGCGAAGCCTCCGACGCCCTAGGGCGTGCGGCCGAGGCCGTGCGCGCTGTGCTGGCGCAAAGCGAGGCCGGCTGATGGCGACGGTGACGGTCGAGGTCAACGGGCGGCCCTATGCGGTGGGTTGCGCCGACGGTCAGGAAGAGCGGGTCCGCATCCTGGCCAAACAGTTCGACAACCAGGTGCGCCAGGTGGCCCAGGACGTCGGCCATGTCGGGGATCTGCGGCTGTTCCTGATGTCTGCCCTGATCCTGGCCGACGAACTGCACGAGGCGCGCCTGAACGGCGGCAAGGCGGCGCCGTCCACCCTGGCCCCGGCTCCGGCCTCGACGGACGGCGTCGCCGAGGCGCTCAACGCCGTCGCCGCCCGGATCGAGAAGATCGCCCAAGGAATCTGATCGGGTATCTGACCAAAGATTCGACGCAGGCTGGCGCAAGCCGAGGCGAAGGCCTATCTTGCTCGACGGCGGGTCTTGCTGCGGCCCACGTCGAAGGCATACATTTCCTCGCGACCTTAATTCACTCAAAGGGATCTGTCCCTGTCCGGGCTCGAGGGCCTGGGCATATGGAGCCCACCTGGCTACCCAGGTTCGAGAGGATTTAAACGCCCTTCACGGTTCTTGCGGCGCCGCCAACCTTTCTCTTTTTTTGTGCTACCGCTCGCCGCGCGGCGGCTCGCTGCATGAGCACGTTTGTGCGCCATTACTCGCGATGTGGTTGCTTCCTGCTTGAGCGCGCTCGCTGAGCGGCGGCGGTCGCTCCGCTGCTTGAGTGCGTTTTGCTGTTGCGTGTGCGTCGCTTTGGTTCGCTAGGGTCGGGGCGTTGGTAGGGGTGGCCGAATGATCCAGGGCAAGCATGAGATGCGATCCGCCGCGCGGGCGGTTCGCAAGCGGCTGGCCGAGATCGATCCTCTGGCGGCGTCGCGCGCGGCGGATCATGCGGACGCCCTGCCGCCTGCCGAGATCGTGGCCCTCTATCGCGCCATGGGGTCCGAACTGGACACCGACGCCCTCGCTGTGGCGCTGGAGGCCGCCGGCCGTCGGCTGTGCCTGCCGGTGGTGATCCAGCGCGACGCCCCCATGGAGTTCCGCGCCTGGTCGCCGGGCGAGCCGCTGGAACTGGACGCCGCCGGGTGCCCCGCCCCCCTGCCGCTGGCGCACGTCGTCACGCCCGACCTGATCCTGGCGCCCCTGCTGGCCTTTGACGATCAGGGTGGGCGCCTGGGGCAGGGCGGCGGCTATTACGACCGCACCTTCGCCACCCGCCCCGACGCGCTTCGCATCGGCTTCGCCTATGTCGGACAGAAGGTCGAGCGGCTGGAGCTGGAACCGCATGACATCCGGCTGCATGGGGTTCTGACTGAGGCGGGCTATCAAAGTTTCTGACGGGATATGTCATTGACATATCCGTGGTCGTAGCGGATATGTCGGCCATGTCAGCACCCCTGAAGGCCACTGTGTTCAAGTCGAACCGCTCGCAGGCGGTGCGTTTGCCCAAGGCCGTTGCTTTTCCTGACGACGTCAAAGAGTTGCGGGTGATCAAGGAGGGCAAAGGCCTTCTCCTGTTGCCTGCAAACGCGGTCTGGGATGATTTCTTCGACCGGCCGGGCATCGATATCGGAGAGCCTGCCGATCCGGTAGACGACAGCGTCGTTTCGTTCGACTGATGCTTGAGACCATGTTGGACACCAGCGTGTGCGTGCGCGCGCTGCGAGACCGATCAGGCCTGCTTCGGTCTCACTTCAGGACGAGCGCTGATCGGCTTTGCCTTTCGACAATCGCCCTGATGGAATTGTTTTACGGCGTAAGCCTGTCGTCGCGGCCTGATCACCACAAGGCCGAGGTCGAGGACTTTGTTCAGCGGCTGGTGCTGTTGGATTTCGATGATGAGGCGGCCGCCCACGCCGCCGACATCAAGATCTATCTCAAGAAAGCCGGAACCCCCATCGGCGCTCACGACACCCTGATCGCAGGCCACGCGCGCAGTCGCGGCCTGCTGCTGCTGACCGGCAATCTTGGTGAGTTTCAACGCGTTCCCGGCCTGCGTTGCCAGGACTGGACGGAGTCTCTGACGTGAGACTGGCATTTTTCGGCGACGTCATCGGCAAGTCCGGTCGTGACGGCATCAGCGACCATCTTCCGGGCCTGAAGCGCGACCTGAAGCTCGACTTCGTGGTGATCAACGCCGAGAACGCGGCGGGCGGGTTCGGCATCACCGAGAACACGGCGCGCGAACTGTTCATGGCGGGCGCCGACTGCCTGACGCTGGGCAACCACTCGTGGGACCAACGCGAGGCCCTGACCTATATCGTGCGTGAGCCGCGGCTAATCCGGCCGGCCAACTATCCGCGCCTGATGGATGCGCCGGGCGCGGGGGCCAATCTGTTCGAGACCCATTCGGGGCGCACCGTCCTGGTGATGAACGTGCTGGGCCGGGTGCATATGGACCCAATGGACGATCCGTTCGGCGCGGTCGAGCGCGAGCTTGCGGCTGCGCCTCTGGGGGCCGTAGCCGATGCGGTGATCGTCGACATGCATGCCGAGGTCACGTCCGAGAAGATGGCCATGGGGCATTTCTGCGACGGGCGCGCCTCGCTGGTCGTCGGCACCCACACCCACGTCCCGACCGCGGACTGCCAGATCCTGCCCGGCGGCACGGCCTATCAGACCGACGCCGGCGGCTGCTGCGACTATGACAGCGTTATCGGCAACGAGAAGGAAGAGCCGCTGCGGCGCTTCACCACCCGCATCTCCGGCGGTCGCTATATGCCGGCGTCGGGGCCGGCGACGGTGTGCGGCGTGTTCGTGGAGACGGACGACAAGACCGGGCTGGCGACGCGCGTCGAGCCGATCCGCGTCGGCGGGCGCCTGTCCCAGGCCGTGCCGGTTCTGTAAGGCGTCAGGCGGCCGCCCGTCGGCGTTCGATCAGGGTCTGGCGCACGGCCTGAAGATCGGCCGCGCGACGCTGGGGCGTGTGGGTCGCCAGCACATAGGCCTGGCCTGCGCGCGCAAGGGCCAACCGTTCGTCGGGCGCCGTGATCAGCCGTTCCATCGCCGCCGCCAGCGTCCGGGGCGTCACCGCATCGACATAGAGTGCGTGCGGCCCGCTGGCTTCGCGTAAGCCCCCGCGCCCGGACGAGATCAGGGCTGCGCCTGCCGCATGGGCCTCGATCGCCGTCAGGCCGAACGGCTCGTCCCAGACCGAGGGCGTCAGGGCGATGGCCGCCGACTGCATCCGTCGCCGGACCTCGGCCAACGGCGCGGATTTCAGCACCTTCACCCGGTCGCCATAGGCTTCTAGCGGCGCGACATGCCGGGCCGCCCAGCGCGCGTGGTCGTTCCAGTCGTTCAGCATCAGCACGGCGCGCCAGTCGGGATGGGCGTCCAGAACGTCGGGCAGGGCGGCGCACAGGACATCGACGCCCTTCTCCGGCATGGCGCGCCCGGCGAAGGCGATCACCGGCTGTCGACCCTCGGGCGAGGCCAGCCAGGCGCCGGCGTCGATGGGATTGGGCACGGCGAACGCCCGGTCGTCCAGATCGGGGAAGATGCGCACGAAGGCGTTGCGCTCGGCGACGCTCACGAAGACCAGGCCGTCCAGCCGCTCGTAACGCGCCCGGTAGCGCCAGCGGTCGATGGGGTGGCGGGGCGGGCGCAGGGCGTTGTGCCGATAAAGCAGGTGAGGCGTGCCAGGCAGGGCCTGTTGCACCGCCAATGCCTGTTTCACCTGCTGATGGTGTTCGATCACGTCGGGTCGAAAGGCGCGCAGCCGCTCGATCAGGGTGGGCATGCGGATGCGGCCGGGGGGCAGGGCGTCCACGCCGGGAGCATTGTGATCGTCCGCCCCGACGCAGCAGAAGATGCGGGCCTCCCCGCCCTGATCGACGCCCGCCATCGTCCGCACGACGGTCTCCATCGAGTTGGGCTGGGCTTCGGAGAAGAGACAACCGGGAGGGAGCAGGACGGCGGTGCGCAATGGCGGGTTCCGATGGGAGGACGGCGCGACCTATAGACCGTTCATGGCGGAAGGGGGACGGTTGGGCTGGGTCAGCCCTTGCGCCGCGCCCTCAGCCGCAGTCGCATCGGTTCGCGGCTGCGCAGGGTGATCTGGTGAACCGGGCGGGGTTCGACCGTGGTCAGGGGCTCGACTTCGGCGGCGCGCAGGATCGCGGCCAGGGCGATCATCGCCTCCTGGATGGCGAAGGCGGCGCCGATGCAGACGCGGGGGCCGGCGCTGAAGGGGATGTAGGCGTAGCGGTCGATGGACTTGCGGTTCTGGGGCAGGAAGCGTTCGGGTTTGAAGGCGTCGGGGTCGTCCCACAGCAGGCTGTGGCGTTGCAGGATCCAGGGTGAGATGATGACGGTGGCGCCGGCCTTGATCGGCTGGCCGCCGATCTCGTCGTCGGCCAGGGCCTTGCGCGCCATGGTCGGGGCGGGCGGGAACAGGCGCATGGTCTCGTCCAGCACGGCGCGGGTCCAGGGCAGGGCGTCGGCCCATTTGGGATCGGAGACGTCGAAGGCGTCGGCTTCGGCCTGGAGCCGGACCATGTATTCGGGCTGGCGCGACAGCAGGTGCAGGGTCCAGCCCAAGGCGCGGGCCGTAGTCTCGTGTCCCGCCAGGATGAAGGTCAGGATGTTGGCCGCGACCTCTTCGTCAGACAGGCCGGGGCCGCCGTTTTCGTCCTTGGCCAGCAGCAGGGCGCTGAGCAGGTCGTCAGGCGGCGTATCCCCGGCCTCGATCCGGGCGCGGCGGGCCTCGACCAGTGTGGTGACGCGCTGTTCGAAGAAGCGGGCCGAACGGAAACTGGCCAGACGGCCCAGGCGCGGGGCCCAGTCCGGCGCGCCCAGCACGTCCAGCGGATCGATACGGGCGCCGTTGGCCAGGAACTGGTTCAGCGCGCGCTCGAACCCGCGCGCCTCGCCGCCCAGTTCGTCGGAGAACATGGTGGCCGACAGGATGTCGAAGGTCAGGCCGGACATCTCGGAATCGATGTCGAGCACCCGCCCGCGCGCCGACAGGGACCAGGCCGCGACGCGGGCCTGGCAGACCTCGGCCATGCGGGCGTTCAAGGTGGCCATCTTGGCGGGGGTGAAGAGCGGGGCCAGGATGCGGCGGGCGCGGCGCCAGGTGTCGCCCTCGGTCAGCAGCAGGCCTTCGGCCAGCATGGGGCCCAGCACGCGGCGTTGCAGGTCGCCCTTCTCATAGTTGGCTGCGTTCTCGGTCAGGACGTGACGGACACCCTCGGGGTGGCTGACCACCAGGATTTCGCCGAAGGCCGAGTTCCCGTGCAACTGCGGCTCGGTGAAGTGCCGCTCTGACCACATCTGGATCGGGTCGCGCCAGCTGATCCACAGGAAGGGCAGCAACGACAGGGGTTTGCCCGTCCGCCGGGGCGGTATCGCGGGGCGAAAGATGGTGTCGGCGGTCGTCGCGTCCATAGGACCGTCCCTTAAGCAGATTGCCGGTTCAGCCGGGCGCCTCATCCCTTATACGCGCGATCTGGTGCATGCGTTCATGCAGGATCGATGCGACGTCAACGCGACGGCCGCGCCCTGGCGATGGCGCCGAGCAGCCGCGCCATGTCTTCAGCGGCCAAATCCTTCGCGCGTTGGGTTGAAGTCGCGGGTTTCGAAACCGGGGACGACGGCGCCGCGGGAGCCGTTTGAGAGGCTCTCTTCTTTTCGCGACGCTCGAACAGAAAGCGTTGAAGACCCCAGACAAGGTGAGGCGTCCACGGCTGGCCGCAGGCGGTTGTCTTTCCCGACTTGTTCAGCAGGCCGGCGACCTCGTTGGGTCGGGTGAAGCCCCCCTTGAAACAGGCGCGGAGCAGAGGGTCGAGCTCATCCAGGAACGCCTCTTTGGAGCGGTCGCGAAAGGCGAAATGCTTCAGCTCGTCTCTCGTGATCTGTGAAGGCTTGGATTGCGGGCGTCCGGCAGGCCGCTCCGGCTTCTGCGCCCGAGAGCGCCCCATCGGCGCCGCCTTGGCACGGGTGGAACCCGCCGGTGTTCCGCCGCCGCGGTAGGATCCCTTGGCCACGCTCAGTTCGCCGGAGCGGAGGTCGGCGCCCAGGCCTTCATTTCGGCGATCTCGCGCGTCTGGGCATCGACGACGCTCTGGGCCATACGGCGGATTTCGGGGTCGCGGCTGTCACGCAGGGCGACTTCGGCCATGGCGACGGCGCCTTCGTGGTGGGCGATCATCTTGGCGACATAGGCCTGGTCGATCGTCTGGCCGGATGCGGCGGCCATCTTCTCGTGCATCTCGGCTTCGGACGCGGCGAAGGCCTGATCGCCGGGTGTAGGGCCGGCCTTGCCGTGACCGGTGTGGCCGGCTGCCTGGGTCTCGGCCGTGGTGCGGGTCGCCGCCGCATGGTTGGCGGCCGATGTGTCGCGCAGCGCCTGCTCCACCGGGTCGCCGCCGCCGTCGCAGGCGGCCAGCAGACCGAGCAGAGCGAGGGGTGCGAGAACGCGGATCATGCCGCGTCGCCCAGCCAGCCCGGCATCCAGCCTTCGTGCCATTCGCGCAGATGGGCGACGGGGATGCTGAACAGCTCGCCTTTGTCGCCGCGAGAGGCGAAGGCGTCGCCGCCGGCGTGGCCGACGACCGAGGCGTGCATGCCGGCGGCCTGGGCCTTGGCGATCAGGGCGTCGGCGTCTGGGACCGCGACCAGGTAGCGGGCCTGGTCCTCTCCGAACAGGAAGATGTGGGCGTGGGTCGCGCTGGAGGCGTCCAGGGTCACGCCGACGTCGGAGGCCAGCGCCAGGTCGGCGGCGGCGCCGATCAGGCCGCCGTCGGACAGGTCGTGGACTACGGTCAGATCGCCGGCCTCGATCAGGTCGCGCACGAAGTCGCCGGTCTTCTTTTCCAGCTTCAGATCGACGGGGGGCGGGGCGCCGTCCTCGCGGCCCAGGACCTCGCGCAGATAGATGGAGGCGCCCAGTTCGCCGACGGTCTGGCCGATCAGGACCAGAGCATCGCCCGCCGCCATGGTCGAGAAGTTGGTCACCACGTCGTAGTTGGGCAGCAGGCCCACGGCGCCGACGGTCGGGGTCGGCGGAATGGCGACGCCGTTGGTCTCGTTATAGAGCGACACGTTCCCGCTCACGACCGGGAAGACCAGCTCGCGGCAGGCCTCGGCCATGCCGTCGATGGAGCGGACGATCTGGCCCATGATCTCGGGGCGTTGCGGATTGCCGAAGTTCAGGTTGTCGGTGATGGCGATGGGGCGAGACCCGACGGCGGTCAGGTTGCGCCAGGCCTCAGCCACCGCCTGCTTTCCGCCCTCATAGGGGTCGTTTTGGACGTAGCGGGGGGTGCAGTCGCTGGTCACGGCCAGACCCTTGTCCGTGCCGTGAACGCGGACCACGCCGGCGTCGGCGCCGGTGGCAGAGTCCTGAAGCGTGTCGGCCATGACGTGGCGGTCGTACTGTTCCCAGATCCAGCGCTTGGAGGCCATGTCGGGGCAGGCGATCACCTTCATCACCGCATCGGCCCAGTTGTCGGGGGCGGGGATGTCGGCGGGGTTCAGTCGGGGATGCAGGTCCGGCTGGACCCAGGGGCGGTCGTACAGGGGCGCGTCGTCGAACAGGGGCGCCAGGGGCACGTCGCAGACCGTCTCGCCGTGATGCTTCAGCACCAGGCGGCCGGTGTCGGTGGTGACGCCGATGGTGGCGGCGTCCAGGCCCCATTTCTTGAAGATGCGCTCGCCGTCGGCCTCGCGGCCGGGCTTCAGGACCGCCAGCATCCGCTCCTGGCTTTCCGACAGCATCATCTCATAGGCGGTCATGCCCTCTTCGCGCTGGGGCACGGCGTCCATGTTCAGCTCGATGCCGACGCCGCCCTTGCCGGCCATCTCGACCGAGGAGGAGGTCAGGCCGGCCGCGCCCATGTCCTGGATGGCGGCGACGGCGCCCGAGGCCATCAGTTCGAGGGTGGCCTCGATCAGCAGCTTCTCGGCGAAGGGGTCGCCGACCTGGACGGTGGGGCGTTTCGATTCCGACTCGTCGTCGAACTCGGCCGAGGACATGGTCGCGCCGTGGATGCCGTCGCGGCCGGTCTTGGAGCCGAAATAGACGACCGACAGGCCCGCCGAGGGCGCGGCCGAATAGAAGATGCTGTCCGACTTGGCCAGGCCCACGCACATGGCGTTGACCAGGATGTTGCCGTTGTAGCCGGCGTGGAAATTGGTCTCGCCCGCCACGGTCGGCACGCCGACGCAGTTGCCGTAGCCGCCGATGCCGGAGACGACGCCCTTGACCAGGCGCCTAGTCTTCTCGTGCGACGGATCGCCAAAGCGCAGGGCGTTCAGCAGGGCCACCGGGCGGGCGCCCATGGTGAAGACGTCGCGCATGATGCCGCCCACGCCCGTTGCCGCACCCTGATAGGGTTCGATGTAGGAGGGGTGGTTGTGGCTCTCCATCTTGAAGATGCAGGCGTCGCCGTCGTCGATGTCGATCACGCCCGCGTTCTCGCCCGGCCCGCAGATGACGCGCTCGCCGGTGGTGGGGAACTTGCCCAGGTGGATCTTGGAGGATTTGTACGAGCAGTGCTCGGACCACATGACCGAGAAGACGCCCAGTTCGACATGGTTGGGCTCGCGGCCCAGCCGGTCGAGGACGACCTGATATTCGTTCGGGGCCAGGCCGTATTCGGCGGCCAGTTCGGCCATCGTTTTGACGGGGGTCTTTTCAGGAGCGCTCATGGGCGGCGCTTCTAGCCGCAGATGGGCCAAATGTCAGCCCGCACGGCGCAAGATCGGGGAACATCGAACATCGCAAGCGGTTGATTCAGGCGACAGCCACAGGAGCCGCCATGACCGACACCCCCATCGACCCCGCCGCAACGCCGCAAGACGACGACTTGCCCGAGATCGCCGCCGACGACGCGGGCGCCTCCGCCTTGGCCGAAAAGGCTCAGAAGAAGGCTGACGACACCGAGGAGGACGCGGTATGAGCAAGCCCCACACCGACCGCATCGTCCCAGCCTCAGGCCAGCAGATGGACCGTTCGAACGATCCTGAAACGACGGCGGAGATGGACGCCGCCGCGCCGGAGGCCGCAATGGCCAGCCGTCGTCAGCGTCTGACGGGCTCGGCGGTCGGGGTTGGGAGCGTCGGCTTCGATGAGGACGGCGCCTTCGACGTCGGCGCCGACGATCACGACCCTCAGGACGACGCCGTCACCAATACGCCGAAACCTTGAGCCTTAGCGGGCGCGTTCGACGCCCGGCCGCAGCCGGAAGGTCAGCAGCAGCCCGCCGACCAGCACAATGATGGCACCGGCCAAGGCGGTGAAGGCGACGGCGGGCTTGTCCGCCTGTTCGGCGACGAAGGCGCCCAGCAGGCCCCAGGCGGTCGGTAACGGATAGGCCATCGTCCGAAGAACCGCCGTCACCGCCAGGGCGACGACCACGACCGCCACGATGGCGACAATGGCCCACAGTGCGGGCGACAGGGCGGCGGGCAGGGCGTCGAACGCCGTCACGGTCGTGATCAGGTTCAGCGGCGCGGCGACCGTCAGCCAGCCCGCGAGGGCGGCCAGAGGCCAGACCAGCAGGATACGCTCGCGGTCCATCAGCCGCAGTGCGCGGATATGGCCCGACACCGCCAACAGCGGCAGCAGCAGGGCGATCAGCGAGGCGAAGATCACGGCCACGCTGGCGGCCTTCAGGTTCATGGCCGCCACGATGATCCAGAAGCCGATGCCGAAGAAGGCGACGGCGGACGGCAGGCCCATCCGGTTAAGGAGCGGGCTCTCGCCGGTCTGCGGCAGGGCCTGACGGATCGCATAGGCCAGGATGCCGACATAGATCAGACCCCAGATCGAGAAGGCGTAGCCGGCGACCCGCAGAGTGGTGTTGCCGTCGGCGGCGAACTCGGCCTGCGTCAGGCCCAGGCCGGCCAGGTTCTGCACCAGGGGCACGACGATGGCGAAGAGGGCGGCGGCCAGGACGACCAGACGACGGGTGCGCTGGCGCGGTGTGGGGCGGATGATGGAGGACATTCGGTTTCCAGTGCGACGCTTGTCGGCCCTTTACGCGCCGGACCGCCAGAAGGTTCATCCATCACGCTAGAAAAGTGAAGCTTGCATTGGCGAGCGCGGGCCTCATCCTGTGGGACATGATCATCAGGGCTCGCCTTCTCTGCCTTTGCCTCGCCGCCTTTGCCGCCCTTGCTGTGGCGGGCGAGGGGCGGGCGCAAACCGTCTCGACCCTGACGACGCCGGTCCAGACGGCATGGACCCGGGTGCGTTCCGCCCTGACGCCCGAGCAACAGGCCAATGAGGTTCGTGGTTTCATGGCGGCCCTGGCCTCAGCCAATGGTCGGCCGACCCTCCCGCCGCTGGATGCGCGCGACATCGCCTCGGGTCGCGCGGTCTCGCTGGACGATCCCGCCCTGCTGCAGCGCCCACAGGCGCACGAGATCACCGTGACCGTCGGCGGTCAGTTCCTGATCTTCCGCCCCCTGTCGCGCGCCAGCCTGGAGCCGTTTTTCGGTCGATAGGAACAATCGCCGGGACCGAACGGTTGTCAGGGTCAGCCGTCAACACAGGAAGACCCCATGGCCGATCCCGACACCAACAACCACACGCCATCTCTCGAAGAAGAGGTCGAAGCTAACCGGGCCATCGAACAGGGCCTCGGCGTAGGCGCCCGCGAACTGGCCGCCCAGCGCGAGGCTGGTGAAAAGGCGTTCGACGACGCAGACGAAGACGACCAGGCTGCCGACCTTTCCGACGGTCGGTCTCAGATTAAGGACATCTAGACGGGCTTAGGGCTCGACCTTGAAATTGACCGAGAAGCGGACCATTCGGCCGGCCAAAGTCAGGCCGGCCGCCGAGGCTTCATCGGACAGTTCCAGTCTGGCCCGCGGCAACGAACGCTCGACGGCCTTCCACAAGTCGTACCCTGCCGGCTGCTCGCTTTCGGTTTGGCATTCGGTCAACTGACCCGAGGCTGTCAGGACGCAAGAGAGCGCGACATAGCCCTCAAGCGGCATTCTGCCACCGACAGGATTTGGAAAAACCGGTCTTGGCATGGTTTGCCACCGTACCGTATCGGGCAATCCGTCCTGGCCATTGCCGTCGATTTCATCAGCCCGAGCTTCACGGGGATCCACCATCGGCCGTCCGCAGGCGGTCAAAGTCTGCTCTATAGCCGTGCTGGAAGGATCGAGATCCATGACATAGCGCGTCCGCGGGCCGTTGTTTGTGGCAGGTACAATGACCTGAAGCTTGCCGCCCTTGGCCAAATCGCGGGCGACAACGGCGGGAATGCGGCTAAAGGCGGTGTTACGTTGTGTGCCTACAGTCCAGACTGAGGTGTAGGGTTCTTCCTGATCGCCTGCCTGGATTCCCAGTTCACGCGAGGTCGAGCTTTTTGTTGTCTCGGGCAGTCCCGTGATCAGCACATCGTAGACGCCATCGACGCAACGCGCGGCAATGGCAAGACCCGAGGTGAAGTCGATCGTGGCCATTACGGCCTTTCGCTCAGGAACGGCCGTCAACGTCCAGTCCTCGCCTTGTGAGGGGCTTTCTTGAGCCAGTACTGGTGTCGCTGTGGCGAGCGCCAAGAAAGCGGCGGTGAGTCGAAGAGAACTGCGCATGGGCACAATCCGCCCTAACTTCAGATTGCCGTCAAGCCGCCGCGTAGATGCTCCGGAACAGCGTCGCGCCGTCGGCGGAGCCCAGTTCGGCCTCGAAGGCGCGGTCGGGGTGGGGCATCATGCCAAGGACGTTGCCGCGCGCATTCTGGATGCCCGCGATGTCGTTGACCGAGCCGTTCGGGTTGTCGACGTAGCGGAAGACGACCTGGCCCTCGCCCTCGATCCGAGCCAGGGTCTCGGCGTCGGCGAAGAAGTTTCCGTCGCCGTTGCCCTGGGTCATCGTGACTTCGGCCTGGCCTTCATAGCCAGCGGTGAAGCGGGTCTGGCCGTTGGCGACGGTCAGGGCGATGGGCTTGCAGACGTATTTCAGGCCTTTGTTGCGCAGCAGGGCGCCGGGCAGCATTCCGGCCTCGCACAGGATCTGGAAGCCGTTGCAGATGCCGACCACGGCGACGCCCTCGTCCGCCGCCTTCTTGACGGCCTGCATCACCGGCGATTGGGCCGCCATGGCGCCGCAGCGCAGATAGTCACCATAGGAAAAGCCGCCGGGAATGACGATCAGGTCCAGGCCCGAAGGCAGTTCGGTGTCTGCATGCCACACCATGGAGACGGACTCGCCGGTGGAGCGTTCGACGGCGACCTTGCAGTCGCGATCACAGTTGGAACCGGGGAAGACGATGACGGCTGCGCTCATGGCGCGGCCCTTTAGCAGGGTTCTTGTGGCTTGTCAGGCCGTCACGCGCGCCCGACCCGTCAGCCAGGCGACCAGGAAGATGGCGAACCCGCCCAGCGACAGGGCGACGCCGACCCAAGCGGTCGAGGTCCAGCCGTAACCGGCGGCGATGGCCATGCCGCCCAGCAGCGGGCCGATGGCGTTGGCGGTGTTGAAGGCCGAATGGTTCAGCGCCGCCGCCAGGGTCTGGGCGTCGCCGGCGACATCCATCAGCCGCGTCTGCAACACCGAGCCCAGGCCGCCGCCGCCGCCGATCAGGAAGACGACCCCCATCACGGCCCACAGGTTCGACGCCGCCATGGGATACAGCGCCAGGGCCGCCGCGCTCCACAGCAACAGGCCGCCCGCCGCCTTGAACCCCACATGGTCGGCCGCCCAGGCGCCCAGAATATTGCCCAGGAACATGCCGACCCCGAAGACGGCGAACACCCAGGGCAGGACCTCGGCCCCCACGCCCGTCACGGCCTGCAGCGTCGAGGCCAGATAGGCATAGACCGCGAACATGCCGCCGAAGCCAATGGCGCCGACACCTAGCGTCAGCCAGACCTGCCCGCGCTTCAAGGCGCCCAGCTCCCGCCAGGGGCTGGCGTCGGGGTGAGCCGGATCGCGCGGGGCGAACAGGGCGACCAGGGCCATGGTGATCACGGCCAGCACGCCCACGATGGCGAAGGTCCAGCGCCACCCATAGGCATGGCTGATGATGTTGACGACGGGCACGCCCAGCACCGTCCCGACCGTCAGTCCCATCAGGATGGTCGAGACCGCCCGTGTGCGGAAATGCAGCGGCACGATGGAGGCCGCGACCAGGGCCGCCACTCCGAAATAGGCGCCGTGCGGCAGGCCGCTGAGGAAACGGAACACCAGCATCCAGCCATAGGTGGGCGCCAGCGCGCTGAGCACATTGCCGACGGCGAACAGGGCCATGAAGCCGATCAGCAGATGCCAGCGCGGCAGCCGCGCGCCCAGCACCGCCAGGATCGGCGCCCCGACCACGACGCCGGCGGCATAGGCGCTGATGACATGACCGGCGGTCGGCGCATCGACGCCCAGGCCGGCGGCGAAGTCGGGCAGGATGCTCATGGCCGCGAACTCGGTCACGCCGATGGCGAAGCCGCCCATGGCCAGGGCGATCAGCACGAGGGCGACCGCCCCGCGCGAGCGGACGGGAAGGGCGGTGTCGAGGGCGGCGTCTGTCATGTTGCGCTGCAAACTAATCAGCGTTCATGACACGACAAGGGCGACGCCGCCCGACAGCGATCACGCTTTGTTTTCGTAGGTCGCGGTTATCGAGGCCTTGGCCAGGGTGTGGAAGTGCAGGTTGAAGCCGAACACGGCGCCGGAGTTGTCGGCCGTGACGTCCAGGCTTTCCACGTCCACGGCGAAGACGGTGAAGATGTAGCGGTGCGGACCATGGCCGGGAGGCGGGGCGGCGCCGCCGAATCCGGCCTGGCCGAAGTCGGTGCGGCCTTGGATGGCGCTGTGCGGCAGATGCCCGCCGGACGATCCGGCTCCAGCCTCCAGCTCCGTCACGTCGGCGGGGATATTGGCCACGGTCCAGTGCCAGAAGCCCGAGCCGGTCGGCGCGTCGGGATCATAGCAGGTGATTGCATAGCTCTTGGTGCCCTCCGGCGCGCCGGACCAGGCGAGATGAGGCGACTGGTTGCCCTTGGCGTGAACCTGGGCGTCCGGCAGCACGCCGCCGTCCTGAATGTCGTTGGAGGTGAGGGTGAAGGTCACTGGCGCTCCGTCAATCAAGCCGTCTGCTAAACTGGCGTCGCTGTCGAAGGATGCAACCGTCTCCTCCCCCATGAAATGGGGAGGAGACGACAGATTTTAAGCCGCCTCGATGCGGTAGCTTTCGATCACCGTATTGGCGAGCAGTTGCTCGCACATCTTCTTGGCCTCGGCCTGGGGATCTTCGGCGCCGGCGAGGTCGAACTCGATCAGCTTGCCGACGCGGGCGTTCGAGACGCCCGACCAGCCCAGACCCTGCAGGGCGCCTTCGACGGCCTTGCCCTGAACGTCCAGGACGCCGGGCTTGAGGAAGACGTGAACCTTGACCTTAGCCATTAATGCAGCCCCCCTTGGATCACCGTCGGCATGCCCTTCATGATGCCCAGGCGACGCGCGACTTCGGTATAGCTTTCGATGACATTGCCCAGGTCGCGGCGGAAGCGGTCCTTGTCCAGCTTCTCGCCGGTGGTGGTGTCCCACAGGCGGCAGCTGTCGGGGCTGATCTCGTCGGCCAGCAGCACGCGGCTGAAGTCGTTTTCCCAGACGCGGCCGAACTCGATCTTGAAGTCGACCAGGGTGATGCCGACCGCGCTGAACATGCCCGACAGATAGTCGTTCACCCGCACCGTCATGGCCAGCATGTCGTCCAGCTCCTGGGTCGAGGCCCAGTTGAAGGCGGTGATATGCTCCTCGGTGACCATCGGGTCGTTGAGCTCATCCTTCTTGTAGTAGAATTCGATGATCGAGCGGGGCAGGGGCGTGCCTTCCTCGATGCCCAGGCGCTGGCTCATCGAGCCGGCGACGATGTTGCGGCAGACGACTTCCAGAGGAATGATCTCGACTTCGCGGATCAACTGCTCGCGCAGGTTTAAACGCTTGATGAAGTGGTTGGTCACGCCGATGCCGTTCAGGCGCGACATGATGAACTCGCTGATCTGGTTGTTGACCACACCCTTGCCTTCGAGGACGGCCTTCTTCTGCGCGTTGAACGCAGTGGCGTCGTCCTTGAAATACTGGATCAGGGTGCCAGGCTCGGGTCCTTCGTACAGGATCTTGGCCTTGCCTTCGTAGATCTTCTTGCGCTTGCTGTTCATGGTCCGGTCCCGGCTTACGGGCGCCCTCCAGAAACAAAAATCGCGCGGCCATTTTTGGATGGGGAAGACCCGGTCCTGGCGGCGCGTTTCGGAATCGTTCGGGCAGTCAATCTCGTTCGGCGTCTCCTTAGCCGAAGGCGGGCCTCGATACAAATGAGGATGGCGACGCGCGCAATGGTTGGGGACAGGATGCCCTGCAAGACTGAAGTCAGGTTGCGTTCATGGATGGGCGGTCTATAGACGGCCCTTGCCCCGACGTTAGCGGGGTGGACGGAGCTTTGCTGAGCGAAATGACGACCTTCGACGATCGGGAAAAGGCCTTCGAGGCTAAATACGCCCTCGATCAGGAGCAGGAATTCAAGGCCATCGCCCGGCGCAACCGGATGCTGGGTCTTTGGGCTGCCGAAAAGATGGGCCTGTCGAGCGAGAGCGCGGATCAGTACGCCGCCGCCGTCGTGCGCGCCGATTTCGAGCAGCCGGGCGACGAGGACGTGTTCCGCAAGGTCGCCGGCGACTTCAAGGCCTCGGGCCTGTCGGTGTCGGAAGGTGAGATTCGCTCCAAGATCGACGAACTGGCCTCGATCGCCCGCGAAGGCATTCGCGCCGGCGAGTAGGTCTTAGGCCTTCGGGCTGATCCGAGAATTCGAAAGGGCCGCACCCGGGGGAAAGTGCGGCCCTTTCTTTTCGCCGGGGACGTTGGGGGATGTCTCACCCGGCGTAGTGTGCGTCTCGCGCCCTTGAAGAACACGAGCGCCGAGATTTGGTTTCAGGCGTTTCCGCCCGAAACCAAATTATTTTTTACGGCATCAGAACCGTGTCCACGACGTGAACCACGCCGTTGGATTGACCCACGTCGGCCTGGGTGATCGTGGACGTGCCGCCTTTGGCGTCGGTGATGACCCAGGTGTTGTTCGGGCCGGCCGAAACCTTCAGTTCTTCGCCCTGAACCGTCTTCAGGGTAGCCGTTCCGCCATTGGCCTGGGCCTGGGCGGCGATGTCGGCGGCCGTCAGGCGACCGGCGACCACGTGATAGGTCAGAATCTTGGTCAGGTCGGCCTTCATCGCCGGCTGCATCAGGCTGGTGCGCGTCGCCTCGGGGATCTTCTCGAAGGCGGCGTTGTCAGGCGCGAAGACGGTGAAGGGGCCGGGGCCCTGCAGGGTCTCGACCAGACCGGCGGCGGTCACGGCCGACACCAGGGTGCTGAGGTTCGACGCCTTGGACGCATTGGCGACGATGGTCTCGTTGGGGCTCATGGCGGCGCCGCCGACCATCGGATCGGTCGCGGGAGCCATGGCGGCGCCCTCGGCCGGAGCCATGGCGGTCGATTCCGCCGGGGTCGTGGCGGCCGGTTCGTTGTTGCCGCAGGCGCCAAGCGCCATCAGCGCGCCGCCCGATACGGCGACGAGCATGAGATTGCGAAGATTGGTCATTGTGTTTCGTTCCCTTTGGGCCGCTCTCAAGGCGGTAACGGGAACGTTACGCGCGAAACCGCACAATGGATGCATGGCCCGCGTCAAGACATCGCAGCTTCACCATTCAGTCTTCGAACACCACCGTCTTTGTGCCGTGCAGCAAAACGCGGTCCTCCAGATGACGACGCACGGCGCGCGCCAGGACGCGGCGTTCGATATCTCTCCCTTTGCGGATCAAATCTTCGGGCGTGTCGCGGTGGCTGATCCGCTCCACGTCCTGTTCGATGATGGGGCCTTCGTCCAGGTCGGGGGTGACGTAGTGGGCGGTGGCGCCGATCACCTTCACCCCGCGGGCGTGGGCCTGGTGATAGGGGCGGGCGCCCTTGAAGCCGGGCAGGAAGGAGTGGTGGATGTTGATGCAACGCCCCTCCAGCCTGCGACTGAGGTCGTCGGACAGGATCTGCATGTAGCGCGCCAGCACGACCAGTTCGGTCCCCGTCTCCTCGATCAGCCGCAGCAGTTCGGCCTCCTGCGCCGCCTTGTCGGCGGCGCTGACCGGCAGGTGGTGGAAGGGCAGGTCGCCCAGATCGACATGGCCGATCTGCTCGCGGGGATGGTTCGACACGACCGCCGTTACCTGCATCGGCAGTTCGTCGATGCGCCACCGGTAAAGCAGGTCCGCCAGACAGTGATCGAACTTGGAGGTCAGGATCATCACCCGGCGCGGCGCGGAACCGCGCAGGGTCGAGTCCATGGCGAACCGCTTGGCTAACGGTGCGAAGGCTGCCCGGATCGCCGCCTCCGGGTCGCCTTCCGCCGGTTCGAACACCACCCTCATGAAGAAGGTGGCGCTGGAGGCGTCCCCGAACTGTTGCGCGTCGGAGATGTTGGCGTTCCGCTCCAGCAGGAAGGCGGAAACGGCCGCGACGATGCCGTGGCGGTCTGGGCAGGATAGGGTCAGGATCATCAGGCGACAGGCTTATCCGGGGAGAAACTGCCCCAGTATGGCCCAGCTGTCCGCCTTTGCCGACAAGGATATTGCATGGGCGGGGCTGGACGACGGCAGATCGACTAGGGCGACGCCCTCCAGATCGCGTAAGATTCGCCGCCCCAGCTTGGCCGCCAACCCGCCGTTGAAGGCCACGGCCCGCAGGTTCGGCAGGCTTTCGACCAGACCCCGCAGATCGGCCGCCTCGGGCGAGCGGATCGCCGCGTCCAGACTGCCAGACCGTTCCGCCGAGGCGATCACGTCCCACAGACCCACACCGCGCGCCTTCAGCCGTTCGAGGCGCTGCTCATAGGGCATGGCGGCCAGGTCTTCGCTCAGCGCGCCGCCGATCAGGGGCCAGAAGCCATTGCGGGGATGGGCGTAATACTGGGCCGCCTTCAGCGACGCGTCGCCGGGCAGGCTGCCGAGGATCAGCAGGCGGGTCTCCCCATCAACGACGGGGGCGAAGCCCTGTCTGCGGTCGCCGGTCGAGCGGTCGGTCACTTGACCGGCGGATCGTCGCGCAGCCAGCCGGTGATCGAGCGACGCTTGCCGCCGGCATAGGCGGCGACCGGGGCGACGGAGTGCATTCGTGGCGTCTTGAACACGGTCCAGACGTTGAAGCCCGGCTTGAAGCCGCGCTCGATGTCCCCGTTCGCGTCGTGGAACATCAGTTGACCGCCCCAGTCAGGCCGCCAGTCGCGCGACAGGCCCAGCGTATAGGCCGCGCGCCGTTCGCCCACGCCGGTGTCGTCATGCTGGGTCAGGAAGTCGCCGGGCCGGAACCAGGTCGCCTGGGCGTCGATCTTGGTTACGCTAGTCTCGCCTGTCACCGCCTTGGCGAAGGTGGTGAAGGGAATGTCGTTAAAGAACTGCAGCAGGGCATGGGTGGCGTGGCCCTCGTCCTCGCCGGTCAACAAGGTCGTGATGATCGGATAGGCCAGGTAGAGGAAGGAGAAGCCGTCACGCCCCTCGGCCAAGGCCTTCTGCATCTTGGCGCCGATGGCGTCCCGCCCCAGGGTCTGCATCTCCTGGGGCGACAGCAGCTTGCCGCCTTCGGGGGTCTTCAGCGACAGGCGCCAGGCCGTGTCATGTTCCAACGCGAGCTCCAGCCATTCGGCGCTGGCCTCTTCCAGCAGATCTGGCACCTGCACCATGCCGTCGCGCGCATAGGCCGCCGCATAGTCGCGGGGATCGAGCCGGGGATTGAGCTGGATCGTCCTGTTCAACGGGCGTTAACCGTGATCGTGACGATCATCGTCCTGCCGATAGAAGCGGCGGATGGAGCGGATTGTGTTTGGGCAATACAGCGAAGGGTTTCCAGATCGCGAACGCTCATCTGGCTATCGTCATTCAAATCGCAGCCGCTCAGTTGTCTACCCGGACTTACTACGCATCGCATGTCCGTCTTGATGGAGCGTGAGCCCTTGTGACGCCTCAGGCACACCTCTGCCCGGGCGTTGTCGGACAGTAAGGTGGTCGGCGCATACACTGACCAGCCAATATAGCTGATCTCAGGCGTGTTGGCCTGAATGAATAGAGCGAGCAGCGCGGCGATCATGCTTCATTGAACACCCGCTTGAACACCACGTCCACGTTCTTGGTGTGGTAGTCGAGGTCGAACAGGGCTTCCAGTTGTTCGGCGGGCAGGGTGACGCGGTCGTCCTCCTTAAGGAAGTCGATGAAGACCCCTTCGCCGCGCCAGACCTTCATGGCGTTCTCCTGAACCGCGGCATAGGCGTCCTCGCGCGAGATGCCGGCCTGGGTCAGGGCCAACATGACCCGTTGCGAGTGAACCAGACCGCCCAAGCGGTCGATGTTCTTCTGCATGTTCTCAGGATAGACGTTCAGCCGCTCGACCACATTGGCCAGACGTTGCAGGGCGAAGTCCAGGTGGATGGTGGCGTCGGGGCCGATGCCGCGCTCGACCGACGAGTGGCTGATGTCCCGCTCATGCCACAGCGCAACATTTTCCATTGCGGGGGTCACGGCCGAGCGGACCAGACGGGCCAGGCCGGTCAGGTTCTCGGTCAGGATAGGGTTGCGCTTGTGCGGCATGGCCGAAGAGCCCTTCTGGCCCTTGTCGAAGAATTCCTCAGCCTCCAGCACCTCGGTGCGCTGCAGGTGGCGGATCTCGACGGCCAGACGCTCGACGGAGCTGGCGACGACGCCCAGGGCGGCGAAGAAGGCGGCGTGGCGGTCGCGCGGGATGACCTGGGTCGAGACCGGCTCGACCTGCAGCCCCATCTTGTCGGCGACGTATTGTTCGACGGCCGGATCGACGTTGGCGAAGGTGCCGACGGCGCCGGAGATGGCGCAGGTGGCGATCTCTTCCTTGGCCGTGATCAGGCGGCGTTTGGCGCGCTGGAACTCGGCGTGATAGCTGGCCAGCTTCAGGCCGAAGGTCACGGGCTCGGCATGGATGCCGTGGCTACGGCCGACGGTGGGGGTGTATTTATGCTCCTTGGCGCGGGTCTCCAGCGCGGCCAGGACGCGGTCGACGCCGTCGATCAGCAGGTCCGACGACCGGGCCAGCTGGACCGCGAAACAGGTGTCCAGCACGTCCGACGAGGTCATGCCCTGGTGCAGGAAACGGGCTTCCTCGCCCACGATTTCCGACACATGGGTCAGGAAGGCGATGACGTCGTGCTTGGTGGTGCGTTCGATCTCGTCGATGCGGTCGGCGTCGAAGGTCGCGTCCTTGCCCTTGGCCCAGATGGCGTCCGCCGCGTCCTGGGGGATGACGCCCAGCTCGGCCATCTTGGTGGCGGCGTGGGCCTCGATCTCGAACCAGATCTTGTATTTGGTCTCTTGCGACCAGATGGCGGCGGCGACGGGGCGGGAATAGCGCGTGATCATAGGCGGGTCGTGTCGGTCGCAAGGGGCCTCGAGTCAAGGTTGGTCGCTTGACTTAGCGCCTGGCTGTCCCAGATATCCGTTCAGAGGACGACCTCTCCCTTCATTGGGCATGACCGCCGGGACGACCCGGCTCGCCATGCAAGGGAGACCGTCATGGCCTGGGTATTCCTTCTTTTCGCCGGCCTGCTCGAAGTCGTCTGGGCCTTTCTGATGAAGGCGTCGGCCGGTTTCACCAAGCCGTGGCCGACCGTCGGCATGCTGGTCTTCATGATCGGATCGTTCGGCCTGCTGTCTATGGCGATGAAAACCCTGCCGCTGGGCACGGCCTACGCCATCTGGACCGGCATCGGGGCGGTGGGCGCCTTCGTCGTCGGTGCGGTCTTCCTGGGCGAGCCGCTGACGCCGCTCAGGATCGCAGGCGTGGTCCTGGTGGCCTCGGGACTGGTTGTGCTGAAGCTGGCGTCCAGCCATTGATGGTCGCCACGTTTCCAAGGTGAGGACGACATGGAACTGGTGATCGGCGACAAGGCCTATTCGACATGGTCGCTGCGACCCTGGCTGGTGCTGAAACACTGCGGCGCGTCGTTCGACGAGATCGTCGTGCCGCTGAACCAGCCGGACACCGATCGTCGGATTCGCGAGCATTCGCCCACCGGCCAAGTCCCGGTGTTGAAGGTCGACGGCGAGGTGATCTGGGACTCGATGGCCATCGCCGTCTGGGCGGCGGAACGCTACCCCGAGGCGCGGCTCTGGCCCGCCGACGCCCATGCGCGCTGGCTGGCGCGGTCTGCGACCTGCGAGATGCACGGTGGGTTCAACGCCTTGCGAACCGCCTGTTCGACGGGGCCGGACCACTGGATGGTCGGCCCCAGCCGTGTTCCTGCGCCGCACCATCCGGGATTGGACAAGGATCTGCGCCGCATCGTCGAACTGTGGCGGGGCATGCGCGACCGGTTTGGGGACGGCGGGCCCTATCTGTTCGGAGAATGGTCCGTGCCGGACGCCTTCTTCACGCCGGTCGCCGCCCGCATTCGCCATTTCCAGCTGGACCTGGCGGCCCACGGCGATGACGGGACGGCCCAGGCCTATGCTGACACCCTGCTGGCCCATCCGGACTTTCGCCAATGGGAGGCCGACGCCCTGGCTTCGGCGGGGGCTTTAACGGGCGACAACCATCCCGGCTGACGCTGCGTTAAGCGGACGCCGTTATCTGTGGGGAATGAAGAGCCCGACCCAGCGCACCGATACGGCCGAACCCGCCTCGCGCGGCATTCATCCGGTCATGGGCTATGGTCTGGCGGCCCTGATCGGCGCGGCCTTCTGGGCCAGCCTGCTGTTCACGGTCTTCTAGCGCGCGCCGGCGACGGTGGTCGCTTCGGCGATCAGCACCGGCTGGGCCTGGGGTGGCGGGGCGACATAGTCCAGAGCCATGGGCACGGACCGGGCGCCCGAGGCCAGGGCGTCCAGCGTCTTCAGCGGGCCGCCGAACAGGCGCTGGTAGATCCAGTAGCTGGCCATGACCTTCTCGACGTAATCGCGCGCCTGGGGCACGTCGATGGTCTCGATCAGCAGCAGGGGATCGGCGTCCGGCCCCAGCTTGCGCACCGCCGACAGCATCGGCCCCGGCCCGGCGTTGTATGAGGCCACGGCCCGCAGCAGGTCGCCCTGGAAAGCCGGCAAGGCCAGCATCCGGTTGATGTAGGTCTGGCCCAGACGCATGTTCACCGCCGGGACCAGCAGCTTGGACGGATCGGAAACGAAGGTGCGATCCCCCGTCATCTCGGCCGCCGTCGTCGGCATCACCTGCATCAACCCATAGGCGCCGACGCTGGACCGGGCGTTGGGATTGAAGTCGGTTTCCTTCAGCGCCAGCGCATAGACCAGCGCCTTCTCGATGACGAAGCCGCCCTCGGGCGCTAGGTCCGGCATCGGATAGCGCGTGGCGTCGATGCGCGTCGCGTCCGCATTGCCGACGGGCATGATGGCGCGCGCCAGGGCCGTCCACATCTTGGCCGCATCGCCGACGGCGGTGCGCAAGCCGGAACGCAGCTCGGTCTCGGCGTCGGCCCGGCGTCCGACCTCATAGAAGGCGACGGTGCGTTTGGCGCGGGCGTCGGCCTGGACGAAGGCTTCCAGCGCGGTCGGCTCGACGGCGGCGCTCTGGGGCACATAGGCGGCGCGGCGCAGGCGCGGCTCGGCCTCATAGGCGCGCGGGCCCATGTTCTCGATGGTCGGCTCCTCGCCCAGCTGACGCAGGGCGATCTGACCATAGAAGGTGGCTGGCCACTGGGCCGACAGGCGCAGATAGTCGGTCACCCGATCCTGACGGCCCGACTGGCCTGCTGCGCGCGCGGTCCAGTAGGCGGCGCCGGCGCGAACCCAGGGGTCTTCGGTCGGATCGTTGGCGACGCGCTCGAAGGCGGCGAAGGATTCGTGGAACTGGCCCAACCGCCATTCCGCCAGGCCGACGGTCCACCAGTCGCCGATCTGGCGGCCCACGGCCGAGGCGCCGGTCAGGTCGTCGTTGTTGTAGGCGACGCGCGCCGCCTTCGCCGGATCGTCGACCCCGCCGCCGCCCGAGACAGCCGTCAACAGACTGTTCCAGGTGCGTCCGATCACGCCGCCGGGCCGCACCGGCTCGGGCGCGCCGTCGGGGCGACGACGCAGGGCCAGCGTGTAGACGCGGTCCGCGCAGGGCAGGTCGGAATAGGTCTCCAGCCAGGCCGTCAGCTCTTCGTAGGTGGCGACGTGGTCGGGGTGGAACAGGCTTTCGAACTCGACCTGACCCAGCAGGACCCGGTCCTGCGCCTGGCGCGCCGAGGCGCGGGCGGTCTCGATGTCGCCGCGCCGCAGGGCGTCGAAGGCGGTGGTGTAGGAGAGGCGGTCCGCAGAGCTGAGCGCCGAGAGGCGATTGGAACCGGCGCTCGATTCGGCGGTTGATGCGTAAGGCGTTTCGGCGATGGCCGCGCCCGCCAAGGCGCTGAAAGCAACAGCAAGCGTCGGCGCGAGGAACGCGCGGCGGAAAAGAAACATAAGCGGCGGCCCCCTCGTTGGCGACGCGCGTAAAATACGTGCGCGTGTATGGCGATCGGTCGTCAGCATGCCAGCATGCCGCGATTAGCCTTGTTCTTCAACCGAGTCCGTTTCAAGGCGAACGGCCAGCGACAGCAGGTCGCTCCACACCTGACGCTTGGCCTGGGGCTGACGCAGCAGAAAGGCCGGATGCAGGGTCGGCATGACGGGGGCGGACACCGCGCCCTCCGCCAGACGCCATTCCTTCCAATTGCCGCGCAGCTTCATGATCCCCTCTTCGGCCTGGAGCACGGACTTGGCCGAGGCCGCGCCCAGCAGCAGTACGGCCCTGGGCTGCAACAGGGCGAAGGCGCGCTCCACGAAGGGGGCGCAGACCGCCTGCTCCTGCGGGCTGGGCGTGCGATTGCCGGGCGGGCGCCAGAAGACGGTGTTGGTGATGAAGACCTTGTCGGTCAGGCCCGCCGCCGCCAGCATCCGGTCAAGCAGTTGCCCGGCCTTGCCGACAAAGGGCTGACCCATCCGGTCCTCGTCCCCGCCGGGGCCTTCGCCGATGATCAGGACCGAGGCGTTGGGATTGCCGCGCCCGAATACCGACTGGGTCGCGCCCATGCCGCGCAGGGGACAGCCCTCGAACGCCGCGACGGCCGCCGCCAAATCCTGAAGCGTCGCCGCGCCTGCGGCCAGTCTTCGCGCCTCGGCGATGGCGTCCTCGGCGTTGGCGCCGACCAGCGGCATGACGACCGAGGCGGTCGCTTTATGCACGGCTTTCACGGCCGGCGGCGGGGCCACATGGGTGTGGTCGACGGGCGCATCGCCATAGCAGGCGTCCACCCCCGCATCCCGCCAGAAGGCGAGCAGGCTTTCGACTTCAGCGATGTCATGGGGTTGCGCGTTCATGTCTCGGGCTACCGATAGGCCTTGACCGCCCTCGCGTCACCTTCCGATAAGCGGCATAACCACACAGACAACCGGGATTCAGGGGAAATCATGGCCGAAGAAGCCATCGAAGGCGGCGCAGAGAACGCCCGTGAGGAAGCGATCATCGACAATCTGCCGCCGCTGGAGGCGCTGGACGGCGTCGAACGCGAGGTCATGGAATATGATGTCGTGATCGTCGGCGGCGGCCCGGCCGGCCTGTCGGCGGCCATCCGCCTGAAGCAGCGCGCGGAAAAGGACGGCAAGGAGATCACCGTCGCGGTGCTGGAAAAGGCGGCCGAGGTCGGCGGCCATATCCTGTCGGGCGCGGTCATCGATCCCAAGGCGCTGAACGAGCTTTTCCCCGACTGGAAGGAACGCGGCGCGCCGCTGGAGACGCCGGTCACAAAGGACAAATTCCTGCTGCTGGGGCCGCAGGGCGAGGCGTCTCTGCCCATGCCCCTGCTGCCGCCCTTCATGCACAATCACGGCTGCTACATCGCCTCGCTGGGCAATGTCACACGCTGGCTGGGCGAGCAGGCCGAGGCCCTGGGCGTCGAGGTCTATCCCGGCATGGCCGCCAGCCACGTCGTCTGGGAAGAAGAGACGGGGCGGGTCAAGGGCGTCGTCGCCGGCGTCTTCGGCATCGACCGCGAGGGCAAGCCGACCGACGACTTCCAGCCCGGCATCGAACTGCACGGCAAATATGTCTTCATCGCCGAGGGCGTGCGCGGCTCCCTGGCCAAGACCATCATCGCCAAACACAAGCTCCAGGACGGCAAGTCGCCCCAGAAATACGGCATCGGCCTGAAGGAGCTGTGGCAGGTGCCTGCCGAACAGCACCAGCCGGGCCTGGCACAGCACACGACCGGCTGGCCGCTGGACGAACACACCGGCGGCGGCAGCTTCCTGTATCATTTCGGCGACCGCTACGTCGCCGTCGGCTATGTCGTTCACCTGAACTACAAGAACCCCTTCCTGTCGCCGTTCGACGAGTTCCAGCGCTTCAAACACCACCCGTCCATCGCCCCGCACCTGGAAGGCGGCACGCGCATCTCGTACGGGGCGCGGGCCATCACCGAGGGTGGGTTGCAGTCGATACCGAAGCTGAGCTTCCCCGGCGGCGTCCTGATCGGCTGTTCGGCCGGTTTCGTGAACGTGCCCCGCATCAAGGGCAGCCATAATGCGATGAAGACCGGCATGCTGGCCGCCGACGCCGCCTATGACGCGGTTCAGGCCGGGCGCGGCGGCGACGAATTGGTCGAATACCAGACCGCCTTCGAAAAGAGCTGGGTCTACAAGGAGCTGTCGGTCGTCAAGAACGCCAAGCCCCTGCTGAGCAAGTTCGGCACGACCCTGGGCGGGGCGTTCGGCATGTTCGACATGTGGTGCCGCACCCTGCTGGGCGGCTGGTCACCGATCCCGACACTGAGCCACGAAAAGACCGACGCCGCCTCGACCGAGCTGGCCGCCAAGCACAAGGAAATCCGCTATCCCAAGCCGGACGGGAAGCTGTCGTTCGACAAACTGTCGTCGGTGTTCATCTCCAACACCAACCACGCCGAGGATCAGCCCGCCCACCTGAAGCTGCTGGACCCGTCCAAGCCGATCCAGGTCAACCTGCCCAAATACGGCGAACCGGCCCGGCTGTATTGCCCGGCGGGCGTGTACGAGGTCGTCTATGCGGACGAGGTCGCCAAGACCGATCCGCGTTTCGTCATCAACGCCCAGAACTGCGTCCACTGCAAAACCTGCGACATCAAGGATCCGTCGCAGAACATCGTCTGGACCACGCCCGAGGGCGGCGGCGGTCCGAACTATCCGAACATGTGACGGAATAACCCCTTCAACCCGCTCATCCCGGCGAAAGCCGGGACCCAGTGCTTTCGCATCGTCCGTGCGTCGGATGACCACCGGCCTCCGACATCAGGTGCCTTTCGCCCAAAGACCTGGGTCCCGGCTTTCGCCGGGATGAGCGGAGTGGGGGGAGCAATCATCTGTCCTCTTGCGGGGGCGGGTGAAAGCGTGAAGGGTCGAGGCATGATCGCCTCCCGTTCGCGCCTCTTCGCCGCCTCCCTGACCGTTCTTGCCCTGGCCATGGCCGGACAGGCCGGCGCACAGGAAACCCCGCCTGCCGCGCCGACGCCGGAAACCCATCCGCCGGCGATCATCCTCAAGCCAGGCGAGCCGACGCCGGGCCAGGCGCCTTCGGATCAGGCGCCGTCCAGCCAGGACGCCGCGCCCGATCCCTTCATCATCATCACCGACACCCCGGTCACGCCGCCCATCCCTGCGGTCTGGGCGCCGATCCCCACGAACGCCGAGGGCCGCAGCGCCTATGGTCTGTATCTGGCGGGCAAGCTGGCCCTGATGCAGGGCGAGGGCGCGGCCGGCTCGGACTATCTGGCCCAGGCCGAGCAACTGGTTCCCGAGCAACCGCGCGTGCGCGAACAGGCCTTCACCTCGGCTCTGCTGACCGGCGATCTGGACGTGGCGGCCGCGCTGGCGCCCACCGATGCGACGGCCTCGCCTGCCTTCGTCGAGGGCGGACGCCTGGTCCGGCTGGTTCAGGACTTCGTGCGCGGGGACGCCAGGACGTCCAACGCCGCCTTGGCTCAGCAACCCATCGGCGCCCCCCATGCACGCGCCGGCCTGCTGGTCGCGCCGTGGATTGCGGCGGCGGCCGGGGACTGGACCCGCGCGCTTCAGCCCGCCCCGATCAGCGGCGATCCCCTGACCCTGGCCTTCGCCCGGATGAACCGCGCCGCCTTGCTGGAAAAGCGTCGCGACTATGCCGAGGCCGAGGTCGAGTTGAAGGCCGCCGCCGACGTGGCCGGGGTCGGCGCCCTGTTCAAACGCCCCTATGGCGAGTTCATGGAACGGCGCGGCCGTCGCGACGACGCCGTCGCCCTGTATGAGGCCGCGATCGCGGTTCAGCCCGTCGATCCCGGCGTCGTCCGCGCGTTGCAGCGGGTGCGCGACGGCGGTCGGCCCCCGGTCCTGCCCGACTTCCGCGAAGGCGCGGCCCAGGGCCTGATCACCGCCGCCGCCCAGGCCTCGGCCGAGCGCGGCAATGAGTTCGCCGCCGTCTATCTGCGGCTCGCGCAGAACCTGCACGACGATGACGAGACCGAGTTCCAGCTGGCCCAGGTGCTGTCGCGCGCCGGTCTGAAGTCGGCCGCCCGCAACGCCCTGTCGCGCGTCGGAACCGACGATCCCCAGCTCTACGCCGCCGCCCGCGCCCAGCTTGCCATTGCGCTGGAAGAGGATGGCCAGTCGGACAACGCCCTGGCCGAACTGCGTCGCGCCGCCGCCGCCAGCCCCGACGACCGCCGTATCGCCCTGGTCCTGGCGGGCCAGTTGATGCAGTTGAAACAGCATGACGAGGCGCTGACCCTGCTGGACGGCCCGGTGCTGAACACCGCCGATCAGGGCGCCAGCGTCCACTTCCTGCGCGGCGCCGCCTATGAGGCGCTGGGCCGCACGTCCGAGGCTGAGGCCGAACTGTGGGCCGCGCTCCAGACCGCGCCTAATGACGCCGACATGCTGAACTACCTGGGCTATCTGTGGGTCGATAAGGGCCTGCGGGTCCAGGAGGGCGCCGAGATGATCGCCCGCGCCCATGCGCTGGAGCCCGAAAACGGCAATATCCAGGATTCGCTGGGCTGGGCCCAGTTCAAACAGGGCCAGTTCGAAACCGCCGTCGACACCCTGGAGCAGGCCGTCGACAAGGAGCCGTCCAACGCCGAGATCAACGATCACCTCGGCGACGCCTACTGGCGGGTTGGCCGCGAGCGCGAGGCGGTCTGGCTGTGGAACCGCGTCCTGGTGCTGGAGCCCGAACCCGAGCGCCGCGCCGATGTCGAGCGCAAGATCGCCAATGGGCTGGATGGCGCCGCGCCTGCGCTGGGCGTCTCTCAATAGTTTGCATGCCCGTGTTGACCACCCTGGCTCCGGCCAAGATCAATCTGTTCCTGCATGTCGGGGCGGTGGACGCCGACGGCTATCACCCCCTGTCCAGTCTGGTCGCCTTCGCAGATGTGGGCGACCAGGTCTCGGTCGAGCCGGCCGACAGCCTGTCTCTTGATGTGACCGGGCCGTTCGGCGAGGCGCTGGGGGCTACGCCCGACAACCTAATCCTGCGCGCCCTTTGGCGCCTGGGCGAAGTCGCGGGAACGGGCGAGCCGAAGCTGAAGGTGACCCTGGACAAGCGCCTGCCCATCGCGGCCGGGCTAGGCGGCGGCTCGTCGGACGCGGGCGCGGCGCTGAAGCTGGCGCGGCAAGCCCTGTCGCTGGACATCGACGATGCGGCGCTGGAGGCGGTCGCCGGCGTCGTGGGCGCGGACGGCCCCATGTGCCTGCGCATGCGCACCGCCTGGGCCGAGGGCAGGGGAGATGTGCTGACCGACGAGCCGCGCCTGCCGCCGCTGCCGGCCGTCCTGTTCAACCCCGGCGTTTCGTCGCCGACCGGCGCCGTCTATCGCGCCTATGATGCCGGGCCGATGCGTTCGGCCGACCGACCGGATCCGCCGCACGACTGGTCCGTCGCCGCCGTCATCGACTGGCTGTCGGTTCAGCGCAACGACCTCCAGCCGCCCGCCCTGGCCCTGACGCCCGCCATCGCGGACGCCCTCGCCGCCGTCTCCGCCACGCCGGATGTGGCCCTGACCCGCATGTCTGGTTCGGGCGCGACGGTGTTCGGCCTGTATCTCACCGAGGCGGCGGCCCAGGCGGCGGCGCGAACGCTCGCCGCCGCTCATCCCCACGCCTGGGTCACAGCAACGCGGTTGGCCGTTCAGTAGCGTTCGAGCTTTGTGGCCGAATACTGGCCATTCGTCCTGTTGAACGCCGATATCGCCAAGGTCTCGCCTTGATCATCACAATCGTTACGAATTGTTTCGACGCTGCGGAACCAGATCACGGTGTTCTGATTTGAGTCCGCAGTTCCGATGACTGGAACGGGTCGCCGCTCCCCTCATGGCGATCCTCAAACAGAAAAAGGATACCGTCATGCTTCGTGAAAAACTGCTTGCCGCAACCGCCGTGGTCACCCTGATGGCCGCTCCCGCCTTCGCGCAGGACGTCACCCCGCCAACCTCGCCCGCCCCGGCCGGGGCCCCCGTGCCGCAGAGTGATCCGTCCATGCCTGCCGCGCCTGCGTCATCGGCGCCGGCCGCTGAAGCCGCAGCGCCGGCTGCAACGGATGTCGCCCAGGCCGCTACGCCGGCCGCCGGCGAGACCGTCGTGGACAAGCTGAAGGCGAGCGGCCAGTTCACCACCCTTCTGGCGGCCCTGGATGCGGCGCAACTGACCGACACCCTGGCGACGCGCCCGGCAATCTCGATCTTCGCCCCGACCGACGCGGCCTTCGCCGCATTGCCTGAGGCGGATCGCACGCGTCTGATGGATCCGGCCAACGCCGCCGAACTGCGTCAGCTGCTGCTCTATCACGTCATCGTCGCCGACGTGACGCCCGACCAGATCATGGGCAAGAAGGGCGGCGTGCCGACCGCAGCCGAGAGCCAGGTCCTGCTGGACGGCACCGGCTCGGCCATCAAGGCTGACGGCGCCACCGTGGTCAGCGCTGAGCTGGACGCCTCGAACGGCGCCATCTTCCCGATCGACCAGGTCCTGAACCCGGCGAACTCCATGGCCGCCATGGGCGATGAAGAAGCCGCCGCCCCTGCCGAAGCCACTGCTCCGGCTGAAGAGGCTGCACCTGCAGAAGCCGCCGCCCCGGCTGAAGAGGCCGCCCCGGCCGCTCCGGCGACGGCCCCGACTGGTGAACCGGCTGCTGCGACCACCACCACGGCCTCGCCCCCGGTCGCCAATCCGACCGATGGTCAGGTCGATCCTTCGGCCACGCCCCCGGTCGATGCGGCCGATCCCGCCGCTGACGGTGGCGACGAAGCCAACCCGACCCCTCAATAACACGGGTCACCCACGCGCTCGCTTGGTAGCGTGTTGAAGCGGAAGGCGGCGGGCCCTATGGTCCGCCGTCTTTTTTGCACCCCTCCCCACGAGCCCGATTTGACCACCTCGACCGAGCCGCTCGCGTTTCAGGACCTGATCCTGACGCTCCACCGCTATTGGGGCGAGCAGGGCTGCGCCATTCTCCAGCCCTATGACATCGAGGTCGGGGCCGGCACCCTGCACCCCGCCACGGTCCTGCGCGCGCTCGGCCCCAAGCCGTGGAAGGCCGCCTATGTCCAGCCCAGCCGCCGCCCCGGCGACGGTCGCTATGGCGAGAACCCCAACCGCCTCCAACACTATTACCAATACCAGGTCATCCTGAAACCGAACCCAGACAACCTGCAGGAGCTGTATCTGGGGTCGCTGGCCGCCATCGGCATCGATCCGAAGCTGCACGACATCCGCTTCGTCGAGGACGACTGGGAGAACCCGACCGTCGGGGCCTGGGGCCTGGGCTGGGAGGTCTGGTGCGACGGGATGGAGGTGACGCAGTTCACCTATTTCCAGGGAGTCGGCGGCATCGAGGTGGACGTGGTCTCGGGTGAGCTGACCTACGGGCTGGAGCGTCTGGCCATGTATGTGCAGGGCGTGGACAATGTCTACGACCTCAAGTTCACCAAGGAGGGGCTCACATACGGCGAGGTCTTCCTGGAGAACGAGCGCCAGCAGTCGGAAGCCAATTTCCACGGCTATGACGTGGACGGGCTGAAGCGCCGGTTCGAGGATATGGTTTCGGAGGTTCAGCGCCTGCTGGACATGCGCGGCCCGCAGAACCAGCCCCTGGTCCTGCCCGCCTACGACCAGGTGCTGAAGGCCAGCCACCTGTTCAACCTGATGGACGCCCGCGGCGCCATCGCCGTCGCCGAACGCCAGAGCTACATCGGCCGCATCCGCGACCTCTGCAAAGCCTGCGCCCTGGCCTATGTCGAAAATGAAAAGGCCGCGTCGTGAGCACTGTTTCCGGAATTCTCTCCTTCGATCTGGCCGACATCAATCTGGAGCAGCACCCCGGCGAGGCGATCTCGCTGTTCTCCAGCGGCCGCGTGGAAATTGAGGGCCAGGAATCTTGGGCCGAGGTCCGCATCGTCCGCCCCGCCGGTGATCTGAGCGGCCAACTGACGGCACAGCCCGGCGGCTGGCGCGGCGTCGTCGTGGTCAGCGACGAGTGGTTCGGCATCTTGCAGACCGCCTTTTTGGCCCCGCGCCCCTTCCTGCTGAACATCGCCTTCAGCGCAGAGCCGGGTGCGGCCGATGCGCCGCTGGCCCTGCGGGACGTCGCCCTTACCCTGATGCGGTCTGCCGCCACGACCGAAGAGTCCGCCGACTGATGCCCCAACTTCTTCTCGAAATCTTCTCCGAAGAAATCCCCGCCCGCATGCAGCAGGGCGCCGCGCGCGACCTCGACCGCATGGTCTCCGACCGGCTGAAGGCCGCCGGCCTGACCTGGGACGCGCTGACGACCTATGCCGGCCCGCGCCGCCTGACCCTGGTCATCGACGGCCTGCCCGTCGCCACGCCCGACCGCGAGGAAGAGCTGAAAGGCCCGCGCGCCTCGGCCCCGGAACAGGCGCTGGAAGGCTTCCTGCGCAAGACCGGCCTGACCCGCGATCAACTGACCGAGCGCGATGGCGTCCTGTTCGCCGTCCTGTCGTCCAAGGGCAGGGCGACCACTGATCTGGTCGCCGAGACGGTGGACCAGGTCATCCGCACCTTCCCCTGGCCCAAGTCGATGCGCTGGGGCTCCGGAACCCTGCGCTGGGTCCGTCCAATCAAGCGCATCCTCTGCATTTTTGACGGCAAGGTCGTGCCGTTCGAGATCGATGACATCCCATCCGATGCGATCACCGAGGGCCACCGCTTCATGGGCTCGGGCCAGCCGCTGAAGGTCAGCGACTTCGTCGACTACCGCACCCAACTGGAAAAGAACTTCGTCCTGATCGACGCAGCCGACCGCAAGCTGCGCATTCTGGAACAGGCCAAGGCCGCTTGCGCCGCGCGCGGCCTGGCCCTGGTCGATGACGACGGCCTGCTGGATGAGGTGGCGGGCCTGGCCGAATGGCCGACCCCGATCCTGGGCGACATGGACCCGCAGTTCCTGGCCCTGCCGCCCGAGGTCGTGCGGCTGTCGATGAAGGTGCACCAGAAGTATTTTGCCGTCCGCGATCCGTCGAAGGATGGCCTGGCCCCCAACTTCCTCGTCGTCGCAAATGTCGAGGCGACCGACGGCGGCAAGGCCCTGGCCGCCGGAAACAGCCGCGTCCTGTCCGCCCGCCTGAACGACGCCCGCTTCTTCTGGGACGAGGACCAGAAGGTCGGCTTCGACGCCTGGAACGCCAAACTGTCCGGCGTCACCTTCCACGCCAAACTGGGCACATTGGCCGAGCGCGTCGAGCGCATCGCGGCGCTCGCCCGCGAGATCGCGCCCCTGGTCGGCGCCGACGCGGATGAAGCCGAGATGGCCGCCAGCCTGTCCAAGGCCGACCTGCTGTCGGGCATGGTCAGCGAATTCCCGGAACTGCAGGGGATCATGGGCGGCTATTACGCCCGCACCGCAACGAACTTCCCCACCCGGGCTTCGCTCCGCTCCGCCGTCCCTCCCCATAAAGGGGAGGGAGAAGCCGTGCCCGATCCTCTCCCTCCCCTTCATGGGGAGGGACCGGGAGGCGAAGCCGACCGCGGGTGGGGCCGTGACCAGCGCGACCGCATCGCCGACGCCGTCCGCGACCACTACAAGCCGCAAGGCCCCGCCGACACGGTCCCAACCGCGCCGGTCACGGTCGCCGTCGCCCTGGCCGACAAGCTGGACACCCTGGTCGGTTTCTTCGCCATCGACGAAAAGCCCACGGGGTCGAAGGATCCGTTTGCGCTGCGCCGTGCCGCCCTGGGCGTGCTGCGTCTGATTCTGAACAATGAGATCCGGCTTGCTCTAACCGACGACGCTTTCGCTCCTGCGATTGCGCTGATCACAAGTCAGGGCAAGGTGGAACGGCAAGTCGACAAGCTGTCTTTGTCGTCTGAACTTGCGGCCTTCTTCGCCGACCGCCTGACGGTCCTTCTGCGCGACCGGGGCCAGCGCCACGACCTCGTGTCTGCCGTCTTCGCTTTGGGCGACGACGACCTCGTCCGCATCGTGCGTCGGGTCGAGGCCCTGGCCGCCTTCCTCGCCACGGACGACGGGGCCAATCTGCTGGCCGGCTACAAGCGCGCCTCCAACATCCTGCGCGCCGAAGAGAAGAAGGGGCCTGTCCCAACCGGCATGGTCCAGACCGGCCTGCCGAACCAGCCCGAGGCCGAAACCACCCTGGCCTTCGCCGTCGGCGCCGCCCGCACCGCCGTCGAAGCCGCGCTGGAGACCGAGGATTTCGCCGCCGCCATGACGGCCCTGGCGCGCCTGCGCGCCCCGGTGGACCGGTTCTTCGAGGACGTGCTGGTCAACTCCGACGTCCCCGCCGAACGCGACAACCGCCTGAAGCTGCTGGGCCAGGTGCGCGACGTGATGGGCCAGGTCGCGGACTTCGGTCAGATCGCGGGGTAGGGGAGAGCCTTCGTGGGGTGGTCGCCGCCGATCCCGACCGGGCCGAGTGCGACCCGATGATGCGCTCGGTCCCCGCCCCCTCTCGCGCCGCGCGGTAAGCGGCTATGGTGGGGCGATGAGTCGGGCCGCGTCATGATCAAATACATCGGCTCCAAGCGCGCCTTGCTGGGCCATGTGACGGGCGCCGTCGCCGGCGTCCTGCCCCAGGGCGGGCGGGTCTGCGACCTGTTCTCGGGCACGGCGCGGGTCGGCCATGCGCTGAAGAAGCAGGGGTTTCAGGTGTGGTCGAACGACTACAACGCCTATGCCCACGCCCTGGCGACCGCCTATGTCCAGGCGGATCGGGAGCGGTGGATCGACCGGGTCGAGACCGTGCTGGCCGAGTTGCGTACGGTGACGCCGCAGGCGGGATGGTTCACCCAGGCCTTTTGCCAGGACGCCCGCTACTTCCACCCCGAAAACGGCGCGCGTATCGACGCCATGCGCGACCGGATCGAGGCGATGGGGCTGGAGCCCGAGCTGAAGGCCATCGTCCTGGTCAGCCTGATGGAGGCGGCGGATCGGGTGGATTCCACCGCCGGGGTCCAGATGGCCTATATGAAACAGTGGGCGCCTCGGGCGCTGAAGACGCTGGAGCTGCGCACGCCGGACATGGTGGCGGCGGTGGACGGCGGGCCGTGCCGGGCGACCCAGGGCGATGCGATCGAGATCGCCGAACAGGTCGAGGCGGACCTCGTCTATCTGGACCCGCCCTATAACCAGCATTCCTATCTGGCCAACTATCACTGCTGGGAGAGCCTGGTGCTGTGGGACCGGCCCGAGACCTATGGGATCGCCAACAAGCGGGTGGACGTGAGGACGCGCAAGAGCGCCTTCAACAGCCGGCCTGGCATCGGGCCGGCGCTGCGCAGCGTGATCGAACGGGTCAAGGCCCCCAATCTGATCGTCAGCTTCAACGACGAGGGCTATCTGAGCCGGGCCGAACTGGTCGAGATGCTGTCGGCGCGGGGCCATGTTCAGGTGCTGGAGGTGGCGCACCCGCGTTACGTCGGCGCCCGGATCGGCATCCATAATCCCAAGGGCGAGAAGGTCGGGACGGTCGGGCGGCTGAGAAACGTCGAACACCTGTTCGTGGTCACGGACCGGCCGGTCGAGCTGCCTGTGGCCGCATAAGCGCAGCGAAAACAACAGTCGCCAGTTGAGGAACGCGAATCGCGGCGTGTCGTTGTGGATGGATGCAACCGCACACGCACAGCTCTCCGAACCCCGACCGCGCCGACGACTACCGCATCCGGCCGGCGGCGGAGCCGCATTCGTGGGCGCCGCGTGCAGCGCAGGGCGACCTGGCGTGGGGCGCATCCGCTGGCGACGCACGGCCCACCTTCACCCACAATGCCGCCCGCTACAGCCGCCCGGCCGAGGCGACAGCGTCGATGGAGCAGGCGGATGTCGAGCCCGAGCTGAGCGCCCCGCCGCGCTGGATGATGGCGATCGCCGGCGCCGCCGTGGCCGCCCTGATGGGCGCGCTGCTGGGCGGCTTCATGCACATCTGAGCCGGTTTCAGGCGTCCTGAAGCAGGGCCTTGATCGGGGACCAGCTGCGCCGATGGGCGGGGCAGGGGCCCAAGGTTTTCAAGGCGTTCTGGTGGATCGGGGCGTTGTAACCCTTGTGGCTGGCGAAGCCGTAGCCGGGATATTGGGCGTCCAGATCGATCATCAGCCGATCCCGCGCCGTCTTGGCCAGGATCGACGCCGCCGCGATGGATAGCGACAGGCCGTCGCCGCCGACCACTGTCTGCACGTCGCACGGCAGTTTGAAACGATAGTTGCCGTCCACCAGGGCCGCGACCGGCTGGACCTGCAGCGCCTCGATGGCGCGACACATGGCCAGGCCGGTGGCGTGCAGGATGTTCAGCTCCTCGATCTCCTCCACAGAGGCGAAGCCGACGCCCCAGGCGACGGCGCGGGCCTTGATCTCGGGCTCCAGCGCAGCGCGGCGCTTTTCGGTCAGGGCCTTGGAATCGTCGATGCCGGGCGGCAGGTCGTCGGGGTTCAGGATCACCGCCGCCGCCGAGACGGGACCGGCCCAGGGACCGCGCCCGGCCTCGTCCACGCCGCAGACCGGGCCGTTGACGCGCTGGATCAGCACGGTCTCCAGCGCGAGGGTCGGGAAGGCCTTGGGGTTTGCGGGGGCTCTAGCCATGGCCCGCCATCGCACGAACCTGGGCGTGACGGAAGCAGGTCGTCTGGTGATCGTTGACCATGCCCACGGCCTGCATGAAGGCATAGACGATCACCGGGCCGCAGAAGTTGAAGCCGCGTTTCTTCAGGGCCTTGGCCATGGCGACGGATTGTTCGGTCTGGGTCGGGGCCTGGTGGAAGTCGGTGTAGGGGGTCTGGATCGGTTCGCCGTCGACGAAGGACCAGAGCCAGGCGGAGAAGTCTTCGTTGTTATCGCGCATCTCCAGCCAGATCTGGGCGCCCCGGATGGCGGCGTTGATCTTGGCGCGCGAGCGGATGATGCGGGGATCATTCAGCAGGCGCTGAATGTCGTCCTCGCCGTAGCGGGCGACGATCTCGGGATCGAAATTATCGAAGGCGTCGCGGATGCCCTCGCGTTTGCGCAGGATGGTGATCCAGGCCAGCCCGGCCTGGAAGCCGTCGAGGACCAGCTTCTCCCACAGGGCGCGCGGGTCACGCTCCGGCACGCCCCATTCGGTGTCGTGATAGGCGATGTAGAGCGGGTCGGTGGTCCCGCACCAGCCGCAACGGCCCGAGGCGTGTGAGTCGGTCATGGCGGGAGGTTGCCGGTTTGTTCGAGTGTGTCCAGTTCCCTCTCCCGCCGGGAGAGGGCTTGAGCGCCCGGGAGCGTCAGCGATCGGTCTTGCGCGAAAGGGTGAGGGTCGGGACTTTGCGAACTGGCCCACCGGCCGACCCTCATCCGGCCCTTCGGGCCACCTTCTCCCACTGGGAGAAGGGAAGATCACGTTGGTTCAGTCCCTGACCAATCCCCCGTCCACCACCAGGTTCTGACCCGTCACCGCGCGGCTCCACGGCGAGGCGAAGAACAGGACGGCGTCGGCGAATTCTTCGGGGGTGGTCACCGAGCGCAGGGGCGTCATGCCGGCGATGAAGTCGAAGACGGCTTCGGGCGTTGCGGCGCTGGCGTCGGTGGTGCGCAGAAGGCCGCCCGAGACCATGTTGACGGTTATGCCGTCGGGGCCGAGGTCGCCGGCGGCGGTGCGGGTCAGGCTCAGCAGGGCGGCCTTGGCGGCGGTGTAGTCGTGATAGGGCACGACCGGGTTCTGGAACAGATTGGTGCCAATGTTGACGACGCGGCCGAACCGGGCCGCCGCCATGCCGGGGGCGGTCGCCTGGATGACGTTCAGCGCGCCGCGCACGACGGTCGAGAACTGGGCCGCCAGTTCGTCCCAGCCGATGTCGGTCATCTGCGACCGGGCGTCGCCGTTGAAACTGTAGTCCAGGGCGTTGTTGACGACGGTGGTGACGGGGGCGCCGAAATGGCCTTGGGCGGCGGCGACCATGGCGTCGACGGCGGCGCGGTCGGTCACGTCGGCCTGGAGGGCGATAGCGCGGTCGCCGATCTCGGCGGCCAGGGCGGTCGCGGCGTCCTCGCTGGCGCGCCAGTTGATGATCACGCGGGCGCCTTCGTTGGCGAAGGCGCGGACGCACGCCGCGCCGACGCCGCGTGCGCCGCCGGTGACGAGGACGATCTGGTCGGCGATCTTCATGGGAGACTCAAGCGTTGGAGGAGGGAGGGACGTCCTCGCCCATCCAGGCGGGTTTGCGCAAGCGCACAGGGCGGCCGTCCACGGTCAGGTCGCCGTCGAGCCGGTCGATCCGCAGCAGGGCCATGGCCGAGCCTTCACGACCCGACAACACCTCGCCCGCGCGCAGTTCGCCCTTCAGCACCTCGGTGCCGAAGGCGGGGGACGGACCGTCGAAGTCCAGCGGCAGCATCCGGTTCTTGATCGTTCCCCGGCGTTTCATGCGCGAGGTGGTCTCCTGTCCGACGAAACAGCCCTTCTGGAAGTCGATGCCGTTCAGCAGGTCGAAGTCGGCCTCGATCGGATAGGTCTTGTCCTGTGGCGCGTCGGCGGCAGGGTCGGGCAGGCCGATGGACAGGCGGTGGGCGTCGTAGTCGGCCTCACTGGCGTCTGGCGTCGCCTCGCCATAGAGACGGCCGCCCATCAGCGGCGTGCGCGGGTCGGAGATGAAGCCGACGGGTGTCTCCGGCCAGGCGGCGAAAATCGGACCGTCGTCGGCGGCGACCTGGACCTTGGCGCGGAGCTTGTACATCGACAGGCGCTGAAGCAGGGCGTCGCGGCGCTCAGTCGCGACATCCAGCAGGACGCCGTCGGCCTGGCCCAGGATGAACAGGTCGAACAGCAGCCGGCCGGGCGGTGACAGCAAGCCGCCGAAACGCAGCTCGCCCTCCGCCAGCGTCTCCACATCCTGGGTTAGCAGATTGTGCAGGAAGGGTTTCGCGTCCTCGCCCGTAACGGAGATCAGGGCGCGGCTGTCGAGACGGGCGATGGGCATGGGCGCAAGATAGGGCGCGGGATGCGGGTCCTAAAGGCGCCGGTTCGAAATTAGGCGACGGCTGCCGCGGCTTGAGGGTCGAAGTTGCGCCAGTCGCTGGCGCCCCAGGCCGTGACGCGGGTGACCAGATCGACGATGTTCATCGGCTTGGCGATGCAGTCGTCCATGCCGGCCTCTTCGTACTGGATCAGCTGTTCCGGGAGGGTGTTGGCGGTCAGGGCCAGGATCGGCGTACGGCCGACCAGACCCGGCAGGGCGCGGATGGCGCGGGTCGCATCGACGCCGTCCATCACCGGCATCTGGATATCCATCAGGATCACGTCCCAGTTGCCGTCGCGGGCCGCCTCGACCCCTTGCGCGCCGTCGTTGGCGGTGGCGCAGACGATGCCCTGGGCGGACATGACGGCCATGACCAGGGCGCGGTTGCTGTCGTGATCGTCGACATAGAGGACGCGCAGGGCGGCGGCGTCTTCATTGGCGGCTGCGGGTTCCTCGATGACGGCGTCGAGCGTCGGCAGAGGAACGACCTTGTCGGACGACAGGTCGATCATGTCGTTGACGACGGACAACAGGCGCTGGCCCGCGCCATTGATCCGGTCGGCGTGGTCGGCGTGTTCCTGTGCCAGGCCGGCCTTGGACAACAGGTCCGAGAAGCCGATGACCGAATTCAGCGGCGTGCGCAGTTCGTGCGACATGTCGGTCAGGAACCGCTGACGGGCCTCGGCCATGGCGGTTTTCTGTTCAGCGGCGACGCGGGCCTGCTCGGCCTGGACCCGTTCGGTCACGTCGATCTCGGTCAGGATGAGGCCGAGGTGGCCGGTGACGGGATCGATGGCCGGGCGGATGTCCAGATGATGCCAGCGTGGCCCCTCGCGCGTGACGATCTCGCACACGTCGGCCGCCAGGTCGCCGGACAGGGCCGCCGCCAGCATGGGCTGGGCGCGCTCCGGCTCGGCGAACCGGGCCTCGAAGGGATGGGTGGTCGATCCATAGGCCGCGAACGCCGCCGGATTGGAGAACAGCGGGCGGCCTTCGCTGTCGAACAGGGAGATCAGGGTGGAGGTGTGACGCAGGGCCTCGACCGCGCGACGTTCCTCGCTCTCGACCTCGATGGGGGCGGCCTCGAACAGCAGGACCGGCGTGCCATCGTCCAGCCAATGGGTCGAGATGATCGCCGTCACCGTCAGCGGCCGGCCGTTCGGATAGAAGGTCCAGTGTTCGGACAGGGTCTCGCCGTTCGCCGTCTCGCGCGCCAGACGTTCGGTGCGCGCCAGGACGGCGGGCGATAGCTGGCTGAAGTCACGGGCCAGTAGGGCGTCGAGGCTGTCGGAGCCCCAGAGATCCAGGGCGGCGGCGTTCGCATAGACGCCGCGCAGGGCGGACGGATCGAACATCCAGATCGGGCGTCGCAGCGCGTCCCAGGCCTGCATTTCCGGCGTATCTCTCAAGCGGCGACGTTACAGATCTCAGAATAACGGCAAGGACTTAAGCTTCGGCTAAGCGGGCGGGGCATCCTGGGTTGTCACGGCGTATCGCGCCACGACGCCATCGGGCTGGAACTCATGCTCGGCCAGGGTGTCCAGCGAGCGCAGGACGCGGGCCAGGAAGGCGGCCGGATCGCCGTCCTCGATCGCCGGGCGCAGCCAGTCGGTGACGACGGCGCGCGCGGGATAGGTTCCGACCGGGCCAGGAATGCTGAGGGCGACCTCGATCCCCTCGGCGATCCAGCCGGCGACGGTCATGAAGAACTGGGGCGAGGCCAGGAAGTCCGAACGGCGCAGGACATACAGGGTGATGATCCCGTCCTCGACCCCGTCGGGGCGGACGATGACGCCGCTGTGGTCCGGCCGCCAGTCGTCCGACAGTTCGACCACGCGCCACAGGCAGAACCAGATGCGACAGGTCTGGGGCCGGATGGCGTGGACCGAACAGCCGGCGCCGTCGACGCAATAGGCGCACAGCTCGCCGGTCGGCTTGGCCAGCTCTGGCAGGTCCAGCGGAATGACCCGGCAGCATTCGACGCAACCGCCGCAGGTCCGGCCGGGGAGGAGTGGAAGGCTCACCCGGCTGTGCGTTCCAGCTGGGCGATGCGGCGGTCCATGTCGGCGACGACGGCTTCGAGCCGGGCCTTTTCGGACGCCATGTCGATGGGCGTTCCGTCCTCGTAGGAAATGGTCGCGCCCTTGGCGATCAGGTCCAGCCGATAGATGGCCGTGACGCGCTGGGCCTTGAAGCGTTCGAGGGCGGCGGCGGCGGCGGGATCGGGCGTCTGGATCATGGGCGCGGGTTCTAACCCATGGCGCCTGCCTGTGGAAACCTGCGTTTGACGCTGAACCCCCGATAGAATCCCTGTATCCGTCAACGGATGATCGGGCGGTTTCCCATCCTGTATATCGCCGAGGCGGACGCCGAGGACGCCGTGCTGTCCTCGGGCGTGCTGGCGCATCTCGTCGAAAGCCTGCCGCATGCGACCTTCACCATCGTCGGATCGGCCGCCAGCGCGCCGCTGTTCGCCGACACGCCACGCCTGACCAAGCTGATCGTGCTGGAGCGCGAGGGCCATTTCGAATGGATCGCCCTGTGGAACCAGGTGCGCGGGACCAAATGGGGCCTGGTCGTGGACATGCGCGGCTCGGACCTGTCCGGCAAGCTGAGGCGGCACAAGCGGGCGGTGCGGGGCAAAGACCAGCCGGGTCTGCATGCCGTAGAGGCGGCGGCGGCGGTGCTGAAACTGGAGCCGGAGGAAGTTCCGGGGCCGAGGCTTTATGTGTCGGACGAGACGCGGGCCCAGGTCGAGGCGCTGACCCCCATGACCGGCGGGGATGGCCCGATCCTGGCGGTCGGGCCGGGCGTGGAGTGGATGGGCAAGCGCTGGCCGGCCGAACGCTACGCCAAGGTGGCGGCCAAGCTGCTGGCCGACGACGGGCCGCTGGCGGGCGGGCGGTTGATGATCGTGGGCGAGGAGATCGATCGCGAGGCGGCGCACACCATCCGCTATGCCGTGCCGCGCGCGCGGGTGATCGAGCTGCAGGGCAAGCTGACGCGGTTGCAGACGGCAGCCGCCCTGTCGAAATCGGCGCTGTACGTGGGTGCGGATTCGATCTGGACCCATCTGGCGACGGCTTCGGGCGCGCCTGTGGTGGCGGTGTTCGGCCCGTCGGACGAGACGACGCGCGGGCCGTGGAAGGGCGAGGCCGTGCGGGGCCCGCGCAGCTATGACGAGTTCAAGACGCTGGATCCGCGCCTGAACCAGGCGATCCAGCATATGATGGACCTGCCGTGGGAGCGGGTGCTGAAGACGGCGACGCGGATGTTGAAGGCGCGGGGCTGAACCCGATCTCCCTCCCCGTTCGGGGAGGGTGGCCGCGAAGCGGCCGGGTGGGGGCGGCGAGCAACCTTGCGACAGACCTGTGCCGTTTCGCCTGGCCCTCCCCACCCGGTCTCGCCTGCGGCTCGACCACCCTCCCCGAACGGGGAGGGAGAGTGTTTAGCGGCCTTCATGATCGGCGCGGCATCCGCTAGAACCTGCGCGACCAGCCGCAGGAGCCCGCCCATGACCCAGACCTATGACCTGATCGTCCGTGGCGGCGAGGTGGCCAATCACGCGGGGCGCGGCCTGGCCGACGTCGGGGTGATCGACGGCAAGATCGCCTTCATCGGCGACCTGTCCCAGGCCTCGGCCGGGGAGACTTTCGACGCGACGGGCCTGACCGTCCTGCCCGGCGTCATCGACACCCAGGTCCATTTTCGCGAACCGGGCCTGGAGTGGAAGGAAGACCTGGAGACCGGGTCGCGCGCGGCGGCCCTGGGCGGGGTCGTCGCCGTGTTCGAGATGCCGAACACCAATCCCAACACCACCGACCCGGACACCATGGCCGACAAGCTGGCAAGGGCGAAGGACCGGATGTGGACCGACCACGCCTTCTATGTCGGCGGCACGCACGAGAACGCCGACTATCTGGGCGAGCTGGAGCGGCTGCCGGGCTGCTGCGGGGTCAAGGTCTTCATGGGCGCCTCGACCGGCGACCTGCTGATCGCCGACGACGAGGGGGTGCGCAAGGTTCTGTCGAACGTGCGCCGCCGCGCCACCTTCCACTCCGAGGACGAATACCGGCTGGTCGAGCGGCGCGGCCTGGCCCGCACTGGCGACTGGACCAGCCACCCCGAGGTCCGCGACGCCGAAAGCGCCATCCGCTCGACCCGCCGCCTGGTCGGCCTGGCCCAGGAGACGGGCGCCCGTATCCACGTCCTGCACGTCACGACCAGGGACGAGATGGAATATCTGCGCTTCCACAAGGATGTCGCCACCGTCGAGATCACCCCCCAGCACCTGACCCTGGTCGCGCCCGAGGCCTATGAGCGGCTGGGCAGCTACGCCCAGATGAACCCGCCGATCCGGTCGCAGGAACATGTGGACGCCCTTTGGCTGTGGGGCATGCAGCAAGGCGTCGCCGACGTGCTGGGGTCCGACCACGCGCCGCACACCAAGGAAGAGAAGGCCAAACCCTATCCGGCCTCGCCGTCGGGCATGCCGGGGGTGCAGACCCTGGTGCCGCTGATGCTGACGCATGTGGCCAATGGGCGGCTCAGCCTGGAACGGTTCATCGACCTGACCTCGGCCGGCGCCCAGCGGGTGTTCGGCACGGCCAACAAGGGGCGGATGGCCGTCAGCTATGACGCCGACCTGACCATCGTCGATCTGAAGGCGAAGCGGACGATCACCCACGACCAGCAGGCCACGCGCTGCGGCTGGACCCCGTTCGACGGCGTCGAGGCGACCGGCTGGCCGATGGCGACCATCGTGCGTGGGCGGGTGGTGATGCAGGACGGCGAACTGATCGGATCGGCCCACGGTCGGCCGGTGCGGTTTATGGAGACGCTGTGAGGCAGCCCTCCACACGATCCGTCACCCTCGGGCTCGTCCCGAGGGCCCACCGTTCCGCGCAAAAGGTGACGGGGGATGACGCGCCGTCGCGTCCGCGTCGCGGTTCGGGGGACATCCGCCGTAGGCCCTCGGGACAAGCCCGAGGGTGACGGTCGTTAGGGAAAAGCTCGGCCTGATCGGCTTCGGCGCCTTCGGGCGGCTGACAGCGCGGCATCTGTCGCCCTGGTTCGACATCTTCGCCCATGATCCGGCGGCGACCGACGGCGAGGGCGTCGCGACCCTGACCGACCTGGCGACCGCCGCCGCCTGTCCGACGGTGGTGCTGGCCGTGCCGGTCGAGGCGCTGGAGGCGACGCTGATCGCCATCCGCCCGCATCTGGCGCCCGACGCCCTCGCCGTCGACGTGGGCTCGGTGAAGGTGAAGCCGGCGCAGGCGATGGACGCCCTGCTGCCGCCCGGCGTGCGGATCGTCGGCACCCACCCGCTGTTCGGCCCCCAGAGCGGCAAGGACGGCATCGCGGGCCTGCGCATCGCCATTTGCGGGGTGCGGGGCGGAAAGGACGCCCGCCGCGTCGCCGCCTTCTGCCGCCGGGCGCTGGGGCTGAAGGTCTTTTCAGTCAGTCCCGAGGATCACGACCGCGAGGCCGCCACGGTCCAGGGCCTGACCCACCTGATCGCCCGCGTCCTGATGGCCATGGAGCCCCTGCCGACGCGCATGACCACCGCCAGCTTCGACCGGCTGATGCAGGCCGTCGACATGGTCCGCCACGACAGCCCCGCCGTCTTCCGCGCCATCGAACGCGACAACCCGTTCGCAGCCGAGGTGCGGGAGCGGTTCTTCGCCTTGGCGGATGAGGCGCGGGGGAGTGCGGGGACGTAGCGATTCACGAAACTCAGTCTATGACTGAATCGGTCCGTAGGAATCAGCCTGCAGGGGCTGCTCGAATCGCTGCTACAGAAGGCCGATTGATGACAAAAGGGCACCATGACACGCGCTGAAATATCGGGCTGGCTTCAGGTCATTATTGGCTTGGTAGGCTTGTACTTTACGGTCACAAATTCAGCACCAGCTTTGAATGCCCTATCCAGTCTCAGCGCTGGGCAAGGCCTTCCAGCTGAATTCGACGGCGCGCAGGGCTTCATCAAAGTATTCCTGCTCATTCTTGCACTGTCGGTTCTTCTTTCTCTGGTGCTGATTGGCGTGGCTATTCTGCTTGCAGCTGTTTTTAGAGGATTGGGCGCGGCGAGGCCTGTTCACGCTGCTTTCAGTCTTGTTATGAGTCTTCTTTTCGCTGCATGCGGCCTGACAGCCGCAGTCTACGGTAATTCCACGTGGATCTTTGCCGTTCTTTTCATGCTTTCTTGCTGGGTGATCGCGGGTATCGCGGGAGTGAGTGCGGGTAGTGACCCAGACGGCGATCCATTCTGGGTCTGCCTATTCCTGTTGGGCGCAGCATCCGTGGTTGTCGGCGGTCTCGCGCAAATCGGGCTGAACCCCGCACCGGTTGCGGCGACCAATGAAGTCCGTGCGGAAACGCCAGCGCCTTCTGCGTGATGTTTGCATTTCACCTCCTAACGGAAGTTCGGTGTGTCCGTGTCAGAAGCCTAGCTCGCCGCCCCTATTTGCCCGAATGAACGCGCCCACATCCTCCGTCACGCCCGGCGCAAGCGGTAAGGCCGGATCGGCGTATGTCGCCATGTTGGCCGCGAGTTCGGCGGGGGCCGTCTTGAGGACGTGGTTGACGCCGTCCCAGAGTTTCAGCGTGGCATTGGGGTCGGCGGCGGCCAAGGCTTGGGCGTCTGTGACGGTGATCTGGAGGTCGGTGGTTCCCTGGCCGATGAAGACCGGGCCGTCGTAGGCGGCGAGCAGGGCGGCGGGGTCAAGCGGCAGCCACGAGATCAGATACGGCTGGACCGAGGGGCGGAACAGGGCCGCGAGCGCGGGCGGCGTGTCGGCGACGGTGCGGCCGGCCTCAAGTTCGGTCAGGGCGGCGAAGGCCTGGGTCTTCATCGGCTCGGGCAGGGTCGCCAGCTGTTCGCGCAGCACCGCGCCCGCCGGGCGGCCGGCGCCGGACAGCAGGACCAGGCCGCAAATCTTGTCATCGTTTTCGACCGCCTTCAGGGCGACCAGGGCGCCCTCGCTGTGGCCGATCAGCCAGGCGCAGGGCAGGCCCGCGCGTGCGGCGGCCTGGGTCGCCCAGGCGCGGGCGTCGGCGGCATAGGCGTCGAACCGCAGATCGGCCTCGGCCGGACCCGCCGCCGTGCTGGCGGCAATGCCGCGCTTGTCGATGCGGACGGTGGCGATCCCCTGTTCCGCCAGATCCTCGGCCAGCAGACGATAGGTCGAGGCCGAGACGCCCAGCGGGCTGTTCCCATCCCGATCCGTCGGGCCGGAGCCGGGCAGGATGACGGCGACGGCCGTGGGGGCGTCGGGCGTCAGCAGGGTTCCGTGAAGCGGCGCGGGCTGTGACGGCAGGGCGATCTCGGTCGAGACCGCGCCGGCGAGCAGGCTGGCGGTGAGAAGGGCGGGGGTCAGCATCGGCATGGCGGGCGCCTTCAGAAGTGTCGGCGTCATGAGGCCGTTGGGCGAGGGCGAAAAGCAAGGTCGTCCGACCGCAAAATGTCGCAACCCAGGCCTCTGGCATTGCAAGCCAGTCGCAACGAGGCGTATGGGAGCGCCTTCCTCCCTGCGTTGATAATGCGTTGCAATCCATGATCCGTTTTTCCCGTCTCGCCTGCGTCGTCAGCAGCCTGGCCCTGGCCGCCGCCACGCCCGCCCTGGCGCAGCAGGACCAGCCGAGCGTGGCGGAACTGGGCGAGATCGTCGTCACCGGCGGGTCGCAGGTCGGCTTGCCCGGCGCCTACGCCGGCGGTCAGGTGGCGAAGGGCGGTCGTGTCGGCCTGTTCGGCGCGCTGGACACGATGGACACGCCGTTCAACGTGACCAGCTATACCGAGACCCTGATCCGCGACCAGCAGGCGCGCAGCGTCGGCGACGTGCTGCAGAACGACCCGGCCGTGCGGGTGACCAAGGGGTTCGGCAATTTCCAGGAAGTCTATCTGATCCGGGGCTTCCCGGTTTACTCGGACGACATGACCTACAACGGCCTGTACGGTGTGCTGCCGCGCCAGTATGTGGCGCCGGAACTGCTTGAGCGGGTCGAGGTCTTCCACGGGGCCACGGCTTTCCTGAACGGCGCCGCGCCGGGCGGCAGCGGGGTGGGCGGCGCCTTCAACCTGGTGCCCAAGCGCGCGACGGGCGCGGACCTGAACCGTCTGACGGCCGGATGGGAAGGCGGCGACGAGATTTACGCCGCCGCCGATCTGGCGCGCCGCTTCGGCGCCGACGCCGCCTGGGGCGCGCGCCTGAATCTGGTCAGCCGAGCGGGCGAGGGCGCGGTCGAGGATCAGCACAGCGAACTGCGCGTCCTGGGCCTGGGCGTTGATCGTCGCGGCGAACGCGCCCGCTTCTCGGCCGACCTGGGCTGGCAGGACCACCGCATCGACGCGCCGCGTCCGCAGGTGACGCCGAACGGCGCCGTTCCCGAGGCGCCCTCTGCCGACGCCAACTTCGCCCAGCCCTGGACCTATACCGACGACGAACAGCTGTTCGGCGCCGCGCGCGGCGAGTTCGACCTGACCGACCGCGTCACCGCCTGGGCGGCCGTGGGCGGGCGTCGGGGCGAGGAGGACAACGTCCTGGCTAATCCGAACGCCAATGCGGACGGGTCGCTGAGCGCCTATCGCTTCGACAATGTGCGCGAAGACACGTTGTGGGCGGGCGACGTCGGCCTGCGCGCGGACGTGACGACCGGACCGGTCGGACACCGTCTGGTCGCCTCGGCGTCGCAGGTGCGATCCAAGTCCAGGAACGCCTATGCCTTCTCGGACTTCGCCGGTTTCGCCAGCGATCTGTACGATCCGATCGACGTGACGGCGCCGACGCCCGACTTCTTCGTCGGAGGCGACCTGTCCGACCCGCTGGTGACGGAACGGGTGAACAACCGTTCGATCGCCTTTGCGGACATGATGTCCTTGCTGGACGGTCGCCTGCTGGCCACGGTCGGCGTGCGCTATCAGGAGATCGAGACGCAGTCGTTCGACTACAACACCGGGGCCGCGCTGTCGGACTACACAGATGACGCCTGGACCCCGACCTTCGCGGTCGTGTTCAAGCCCAGCGAACGCCTCTCGCTTTACGCCAACTACGCCGAGGCGTTGCAGCCCGGTGGCATCACGCCGACGCAGGTGCTTGGACTGCCGGTCGAAAATCCCAATGAGGTGCTTGCCGCGTTCCGGTCCGAGCAGATCGAGGCCGGGGTGAAGTATGATGCAGGATCGTTCGGCGGAACTCTGGCCGTCTTCCGGGCCAACAAGCCCCAGGCCTTCTTTGACGAGGGGACCGGCATCTACAGCGCTGACGGCGAGCAGGAAAACACCGGCGTGGAACTGGGTGTGTATGGGGAGCCGATCGCGGGCCTGCGCCTGATCGGCGGCGCGACCTGGCTTGATGCGGAGATCACGGAAACGCCGGGCACGGGCATAGCCGACGACCTCACGGGCCTGCGCCCCACCGGCTCGCCTGAGTTCCAGGCCAATCTGAACGCAGAGTGGGACGTGCCGATGGTCGCTGGCCTGACGCTTGAGGGCCGGGTCGTCTACACGGGCGAACAGCCGGTCAGCACCGACAATACGGTCGAGCTGGACGCCTGGACCCGGTTCGATGCGGGCGTGCGCTACGCCTTCGAGGCCGGCGGCAAGCCGCTGACGGTTCGCGCGCGGGTCGAGAACCTCGCCGACGAGGATCAGTGGGTGGCCGTGGGCGGCTATGCCCCGACCTCCAGCTATCTGACGCTCGGCGCGCCCCGCACGTTCCGCCTGTCGGTCTCGGCCGAGTTCTGAGCCGGATGAAGACGCGGACCATCCGCGCCTGGACCTGGGTGCACAGGTGGTCGAGCCTGGTCTCGACCCTGTTCCTGCTGATGCTGTGCGTGACCGGCCTGCCGCTGGTGTTCACGCACGAGATCGAGGAGGTGCTGCTGCCGCAGGCCTGGGCCCCGGCGAACCCGGAGGCGCCGCCGCTAAGCCTGGACCAGGTGCTGGCGGCGGGGCTGGCCCTGCATCCGGGCGAGGTCCCGGCCTTCATGAGCTTCGACGAGGACCGGCCGGTGGTGAACGTCACCAGCGTCGATCCGAACGGGCCGGCGGGGAAATACAGTTTCGAGCCCATCGACCGCACCAGCGGCGAGGTAGCGCCGCCGGTCGCCGGCCATCCGGTGATGGAGTTCCTGCTTCAGCTCCACACCGACATGTTCCTGGGCCTGCCGGGCATGCTGTTCCTGGGCCTGATGGGCCTGATGCTGATCGCGGAGGTGGTGTCGGGGGTGGTGCTGTATGCGCCGTTCATGCGCCGGCTGCCGTTCGGCACGGTGCGGGCCCGGAAGGCCGCGCGGACCCGCTGGCTCGACTATCACAACCTGCTGGGCGTGGTGACGGCCGGGTGGGTGCTGGTGGTCGGGGCGACGGGGGTGGTCAACACCTTGGCCACGCCGATCCTAGCCTATTGGAAGAACACGGCGCTGAAGGACCTGACCGTCGCCTACGACGCCCCGGCGCCTGCGGGCGAGCGTGCCTCGCTGGATGCCGCGGTGGAGCGAGCGAAACAGGCGCTGCCGGGCATGAAGCTGCAGTTCGTGGCGTTTCCGGGGACCGACTATTCGACCGATCACCACTACGCCGTCTTCTTCCACGGCGACACGCCCCTGACCACCCATCTGACGACGCCGGCCCTGATCGATGCGCGGACCGGAGAGCTGGCGGCGGTGGCCCCGACGCCCTGGTATGTGAAGGCGTTGTCGCTGTCGCAGCCGCTGCATTTCGGCGACTACGGCGGGCTGGCGCTGAAAATCCTGTGGGCGCTGCTGGACATCGCCACCATCGTCATCCTGATCTCGGGCCTGTATCTGTTGCTGGCCAAGGGCAGGCGAAAGCCGTGAGCCGCAAGGACCTCAGCCTGTGGGCCATCTTCGGGGCGCCGATCCTGGTGTTCGCGCTCAGCCTGACGGGCCTGATCGGCGCGCTGCTGGAAGAGGGGATGTGGGACGGGGTGTTTTCGGCCCTGTTGGCCTCGACCGTGGTCGTGACCGTCTGGGCCCTGATCCGGCGTCGACGCTGACCGGCGTCAGATCGAGAAGCTGACGCCGCAGCCGCAGCTGGAGGCGGCGTTGGGGTTGCGGACCACGAACTGGGCGCCGGCCAGTTCGTCGACATAGGCGATCTCGGAATTCTTCAGGAAGGGGACCGAGACGGGGTCGATCACCGCCGCCTGGCCGTCGGCCTGGATGCGCAGGTCGTCGTCCTCGGCCGTCTCGATCAGTTCGAACCGGTATTGGAAGCCCGAACAGCCGCCGCCGTCCACCGCGACCCGCAGCATTAGGGTTTTGCCCTCGGCCGCGCCCAGCTTGGCCAGGCGCTTTGCGGCGCTGGCGGCCAGGACGATGCCTTCCGGCGCGCGCGTGGCGACGCTGAAGGCGGGTGTGGACGGTTCTGTGGATTGGACGGTGCTCACGGCTGTCTATATGAGGCGCGCAAGGGCGTTCGCAAAGGGCCCCCGCATCAAAGCAGCTTCAAAGTTGATGACTTGAGCCAGACAGACTTCAGCCAGATGGGCCTCGCGACCTACGCCGAACGGGCCGACCTGACCCTGGGGCGCCGCGTTCCCGAGCCGGGTAGCCGGACCCGCACGGCCTTTGCGCGCGACCGCGACCGGATCATCCATGCGACGGCGTTTCGGCGACTGAAGGAGAAGACCCAGGTCTTCGTGGCGCACGAGGGCGATCATTATCGCACCCGCCTGACCCATTCGCTGGAGGTGGCCCAGATCGCGCGGTCCCTGGCCCATGCGCTGAGGCTGGATGACGACTTGGCCGAGACCATCGCCCTGGCGCACGACCTGGGCCACCCGCCCTTCGCCCATGCCGGCGAGGACGAACTGGTGGTGCAGATGGCCGGGCACGGCGGCTTCGACCACAACGTCCAGAGCTTCCGTGTCGTGACCGAGCTGGAGAACCGCTATCCGCAGTTCGACGGGCTGAACCTGAGCTGGGAGACGGTCGAGGGGGTCATCAAGCACAACGGCCCGGTGTCGCATCGGCTGGACGAACCGGCCTGGTCGGTGGTGCGGCCCTACCGGACGGGCGGTGAGGCGGGGTGGGACCTGCGTCTCGGGACGTTCGCGTCGCTGGAGGCCCAGTGCGCGGCCGTCGCCGACGACATCGCCTACAACAACCATGACGTGGACGACGGGGTTCAGGCGGGGCTGATCACCCTGCAGGACCTGGATCAGGTGCCGCTGATCGGGCCGATGCTGGCCCAGGTGCGTCGCGACTATCCCGCCATCGACGACCGGATGTTGAGGATCGAGGCCGTGCGGCGGATGATCGGCGTCATGGTCGAGGACGTGTTGGCCGAGACGGCGCGTCGGCTGGAAGACGACCGGATCGTCACGACCGAGGACGTGCGTCTGGCCAGGCGGACCATGGTCGATTTCTCGCACGCCATGCACGGGGATCTGGCGGTGCTGCGCAAGTTCCTGTTCGAGAGGATGTATCGCCATTACCGCGTCAACCGCACGCGCAGCCAGGCGCGGCGGGTGCTGTCGCAACTGTTTGAGTTGTTCATGGCCGAGCCGGAGGTGATGCCGCCGGAATGGAGCACGCCCGCCCTGACCAGCGACGGGACGCAGCGGGCGCGGGCCGTCTGCGACTATATCGCCGGCATGACCGACCGCTACGCCATAGAAGTGCACCAGAAACTGTTCAGCCTCGACCTCGCCCTCGATCTGTGATTCGAAAGATTTGCGCGGGGGCGTAGAGTGATCGTTCGGCGCGCCGATTCGCGCCTGACAGACGGCGGAGCGCGACCATGTCCTTTGATGACGACAACAAGCCGGGCCGGGGCGCGTATACGCCCCCGACCGATGATGACCTGCCGTTCCGTCGCAACAGCTATGACCCGCGCAGCGGCCGCAATGTCGGGTCGGGCGGGGGCAAGGCGCCGCCGGTCACCCTGATCATCAGCGCGGTGGTCCTGCTGCTGTTGATCGTGGCCGTGATCTTCTTCTATCGCTCGGGCATGCGCGCCTCGACCGACGCGCCGCCTGCGGTGGGCCAGCCCGTCGGCGAGATGAAGACGGCGCCGCCCGTCGACGCCCAGCCGATCGATCCGGCCGAGGGCGTGCGCGTTTATCGCGACGAAGGCGAGACGACCGACGCCCCCGTGACCTTCACCCCGCCGCCGGAAGCGCCCCAGCCGCGACCCGCCGCGCCGCCGACCGCCGCCCCGACCGGTCAGGGCCTGCCGCCCGCCGCCACGAGACCAGCAGCCCCCGCGCCGCGTCCGACGACGCCTGCTCCGGCCGCGCCGGCGCCGGCGCCGGCGCCGACGGCACCGGCCGCTGCGACGGGCTCGGCCGCGGTGCAGATCGGCGCCTTCTCCTCGACCGAGATCGCGGATCGCGAATACGCCGCCGTCGCCGGCCGGTTCGGTCAATATGCATCGGGCGCCCAGAAGCGAGTGACCGAAGTGACCTCGTCCAGCGGTTCGACCCTGTACCGCACCACCTTCTCGGGCCTGTCGCGCGAACGGGCGGTCGCCTTCTGCAACGCGCTGAAGGCGGCGGGCCGAGACTGCATCGTTCGGTGACGCCATTTCACCTTCCGTCACCCTCGGGCTTGTCCCGAGGGCCCACCCGTCCGCATTTCGGTCGGCGGGGCGGGGTCCAGGTATGTGCATTTCAGTCAACCGCTCTGCGATGTGAATCGTGGGCCCTCGGGACAAGCCCGAGGGTGACGGGGGGGGAGATATGACCTCTGCCGCCATCTACGGCTGCGCCGGTCATCGGCTGACGGAGGACGAACGGGCCTTCTTCGCGCAGACGCGTCCGTGGGGCTTCATCCTGTTCCGGCGCAATATCGACACGCCGGAACAGGTGCGGGCGCTGACCGACGAACTTCGCGCCTGCATCGGCGACCCCGACGCGCCAATCCTGATCGATCAGGAGGGCGGCCGGGTCCAGCGGATGGGACCGCCTCACTGGCCCAAATATCCGCCAGGGAACGCCTATCTGAAGGCGACGAACGATCTGCCCCAGGCGCGCGAGCTGACGCGGCTGGGCGCACGTCTGATGGCGCACGATCTGCGCGAGGTTGGCGTGACCGTCGATCTGCTGCCGGTGCTGGACGTGCCGGTGCCCGGCGCCCACGACATCATCGGCGACCGGGCCTATGGCGTCGATCCCGAGACGGTGGCCGTGCTCGGGCGGGCGGCGGCGGAAGGGCTGCTGGCAGGCGGGGTTCTGCCCTGCATCAAACATATGCCTGGCCATGGCCGCGCCTTTGCGGACACGCATAAGGACCTGCCGACCGTTCACGCCGATCTGGACACGCTGGACGCTTGGGATTTCGCGCCGTTCAAGGCCCTGTCGGACATGCCGATCGGTATGACGGCGCACATCGTTTTCACCGCGATCGACCGCAAGCATCCGGCGACGCAGTCGAAAAAGGCCATTCGCATGATCCGCGAGCGGTTGGGGTTCGGCGGTCTGCTGCTGTCCGACGATCTGGTGATGAACGCACTGTCGGGCTCGCTGACCCAGCGCGCGCACAAGGCCCTGAAGGCCGGATGCGACATCGTCGTGCATTGGAACGGCGACATGGACGAAATGCGTCAGGTCGCCGAAGGCGTCGGGTCGCTGAAGGGCGGGGCGCGCCGACGGGCCGAGGCGGCGATGGCGCGGATCGTGCGGACGCCGGAGCCGCTGGATCCTGTCGCAGGGCATGACCGTTTCTTCAAGGCCATGGGCGGTCGGATGGACGTGGCCAAGGGACCAGACGTGGGCGAGGCGCAGGCATGAGCCGCCTGGACCCTCCCGGCCTCAAGCAGCGCGAAGCGCGGTAGGCCAAGGGAAAATGTCCGAAGCGTTTCAGCCCAATCTGGACTTCACCGCCGTCGCGGAGGTCGAGGATCGCGAGGCCTTCGTGGTCGATCTGGACGGCTATGAAGGGCCGCTGCATGTCCTGCTGGCCCTGGCGCGGAACCAGAAGGTCGATCTGCTGAAGCTGTCGATCACCCAGTTGGCGGAACAGTATCTGGCCTTCGTGCACGAAGCGCGGCGGCGCAACTTCGCCCTGGCGGCGGACTACCTCGTGATGGCCTCGTGGCTGGCCTATCTGAAGTCGCGGCTGCTGCTGCCGCGCACAGAGAAAGACAAGGGTGAGGAGCCGCCGGCCGAGCAGATGGCCGCCGCCCTGGCCTTCCGCCTGCAGAAGCTGGAGGCCATGCGGCGCTCGGTCGAACAGCTGATGGCGCGGCCCCAGCTGAAACGCGACGTCTTCACGCGCGGCGACCCCGAGGCGACGGTGATCGTGCCGTCGGACAGGATCGACGCCAGCCTGTACGAGCTGATGAGCGCCTATGTGACCCAACGTCGGCGCGAGGGCGCGCGGCAGTATTCGCCGGGCCAGCGGGTCGAGGCCTTTCCGCTGGAGGCGGCGCGCGACTGGCTGCGCGAGATCATGCCGAAACTGGCGGACTGGACCCCGCTGGATCAGGTGGCGCCGCACCGGGAGGGCGAGGAAGGCCCCAGTCAGGCCAGCTTTACGGCTTCGACCCTGTCGGCCAGTCTGGAGCTGGTGAAGGAGGGGGCGATGGACATTCGACAGACGCAGGCGTTCGCCGAGCTGTTCCTGAAACGGCGCGGGCAGGGCCAGCCGCTGGAGCTGACGCCGTGAGCGACCTCTCGTTCCAACCCGACGAAGCCGAGATCGAGCGGCGGGTCGAGGCCCTGCTGTTCGCGGCCGCCGGGCCGCTGACGGCCGCCGAGATCGCCGCGCGGCTGCCCGAGAACTGCAATGTGGCGCGCGCCATCGCCGGCCTGCGCGCGCGTTATGAGGGGCGGGGGGTGGAGCTGGAGTGTGTCGCCGACCGCTGGCGGTTCCGCACCGCGCCGGACCTGGCCTTTATGATGACGCAGGAGCGCGAGGAGCCGCGCCGCCTGTCCAAGGCCGCGCTGGAGACCCTGGCCATCATCGCCTACCACCAGCCCGTCACCCGCGCCGAAATCGAGAGCGTGCGCGGCGTCAGCATCTCCAAGGGGACGCTGGACCTGCTGCTGGAGATGGGGTTCGTGCGGTTGCGGGGGCGCAGGCGCACGCCCGGGCGGCCCGTCACCTATGCGACCACGGATCGGTTCCTTGAGCATTTCGGCCTGGCGACCCTGTACGACCTGCCGGGTGTTCAGGAGATGAAGGCCGCGGGCCTGCTGGACCTGTCGCTGCCGGTCGGGTTCGAGGTGCCGGACCCCAGCCGCGCGTCGGAGGCCGACGACGAGGACGGCAGCCTGCCCCTCGACGACGAGGCGCCCGAGTTCGCCCAGGATTTCGTCGGCGAGGAACGCTGACGCTCAGTCACGTTCACGCAGTTTTAGTCAGCGCCGGCTAAGCTGAACTTTATGAGTGGCGTGACATCGAAATCGGGTTGGCGGGCATGGAGCACGTTCAGGATCGCGGTGATCCTGATGCTGTCGTCCATCATCGGCATGGCTGGCGTTCTGGGCACGGTCAGCCAGGGCATCGATGCCCACCAGGCCCGCAAGGAAGAGGCGCTGGTGCAACTGCGCCTGACGCGGGCGCTGGAAATCATCGGCGAGAACCTGACCACGGCTTCGGTCTGGGACGAGGCGGTCGATCACATGACGACGGGCGACGTGCCCTGGTACGATCGCACCATGGGCGCCTTCTACGCCGTCCAGCATAAGCACCATTTCACCCTGGGTTATGACGCGACGGGTCGGCTGTTCCGCATCAGCACCGAGGCCCGACCGGCCAGCGCCCAAGCCGGCGATCCATTCGCGCGCGCTGCCCGACCCTTGGTCGATCGATTGCGCGCACAAGCCGCTGGTCGCGACCATTCGGTGACGGCGGACGCAGGCGTTCGTCTGAAGGCCGCCTTCGTGCGGGTGGGCGACGCCGTCTATGTGCTGGGCGCCTCGACCGTCGTGCGACATACGGCCCTGGGTGCGACGCCGGCGTCCGATCCGGTCGTCGCCTCGTTCAAGCCCTTCCTGGCCGAGTTGGATCTGTTGAGGACGCGACTGGCGCTGGATCGCATTCACTTCCAGCCCGGTGACGCCGCGCCGCCCCAGGGCATGATCGGCGTCGATGTGCGCGACGCCGGCGGCGCCCTGTTGGGCCGCGTCGTCTGGACGCCGGAACGGCCGGGCTATCAGATCCTGACGAAGGCCGGGCCTCTGCTGCTGGTGTTGGTCGTGGTTCTGATCGTGGGCGCGGCGTCCCTGTTCTGGAACACGACCGCCGATGTGCGCCGTCTGCGGGCGTCCGAGGTCGCACTGTCGGCGGCGCTGGAGCGGGCCGAGGCGGCGAACCAGGCCAAGACCCGGTTCCTGTCGAACGTCAGCCACGAACTGCGCACGCCGCTAAACGGGGTGCTGGGCATGGCCGAGGTGATCGGGGCGGATTTGGTCACGCCCCAGCAGCGAGACAGGCTGGAAATCCTGAAGGCGTCGGGTCGTCAGCAACTGCGGCTGGTCGAGGAGTTGCTGGATGTGGTGCGGTTGCGTGACGGGGCGGTGACGCTGGAGACGCGACCGTTCCGCCCTAACAACTTGCTCGGCCGTGTCGCCAACGACCTTCGTGGCGCGGCTGAGGCCAAGGGCCTGAAGATGACGGTGGAGGCCGCCGAGGGCGAATGGCTGGGCGATCCGGTCCATGTCGAGAAACTGATGGCGGCGCTGAGCGACAACGCCGTGCGCTTCACCCGGACGGGCCAGATCACCCTGCGGGCCGTCGCCGGCGATCAACTGGTGCTGGAGGTCGAGGACACCGGCCCCGGCATGGAGCCGGAGGCGGCGACGCGCCTGTTCGACGCCTTCACCCAGGGCGACGAGAGCAGCACGCGCACCGCAGAGGGCCTTGGGCTCGGATTGACGGCGGCGCATGGCCTGGCCGCGCTGATGGGCGGCAAGATCGAGGTCGTGACCGCGCCCGGCGTGGGCAGCACCTTCCGCGTCGCCCTGCCCTTGAAGGCTGTCGAGTAGATCCTGCACCAACCACTTCCGTCACCCTCGGGCTCGTCCCGAGGGCCTACGGTGAATGCGAACTAGTTTGCGGACGGGTTCAGGCGACGGCTTGCAACGTCTGCAGTCGAGCGCGACCAACGGTGGGCCCTCGGGACAAGCCCGAGGGTGACGGGATTTGAAACGAGATGTGGACTTCATCGCGCCCATTGGGTTAGCGATTTAGGCCGTCAGCAGACGTGGGAGTTTGAAGGTCACGGTCTCGCGGGCGCCGTCGTCCTCGGTCACCGTGGTGTCGAACCGGGCGCGGATGGCGTCCACAAGGCCCTCGATCAGCGGCTCGGGTGCAGAAGCCCCGGCGGTGACGCCGACGGTCTGGACCCCGTCGAACCAGGTCCAGTCCACCTGGGACGCATCGTCCACCAGATAGGCGGCGCCGGCGCCGGCGCGCATCGCCACCTCGACCAGCCGCACCGAGTTGGACGAGTTCTTGGACCCCACCACCAGCACCAGCTCGCAGCCCTCGCCCAGCGCCTTGACCGCGTCCTGACGGTTTGTGGTGGCGTAGCAGATGTCTTCCTTGTGCGGGTCGGGAAGTTCGGGGAAGCGGCGCTTCAGCACCTTCAGGATGCCCGCCGTGTCATCGACCGACAGGGTGGTCTGGGTCGCATAGGCCAGGGGGGCGTCGCCGGGGCGTTCGAACGATTCGGCGTCGGCCTCGGTCTCGACCAGGCTGATCGCGCCCTGCGGCAACTGGCCCAGGGTGCCGACCACCTCGGGATGGCCCGCATGGCCGATCAGGATGATGTGCTTGCCGGCGGCGTGATGGCGCTCGGCCTCGACATGGACCTTGGACACCAGGGGGCAGGTGGCGTCCAGGAACACCAGCTCGCGCGCCCGGGCGGTGGCGGGCACAGACTTGGGCACCCCGTGGGCCGAAAAGACGACCGGGCGGTCGTCCGGGCATTCGTCCAGTTCCTTGACGAAGACCGCGCCCATGGCCTTCAGCCGCTCTACGACGTGGCGGTTGTGAACGATCTCGTGGCGCACATAGACGGGTGCGCCGAACTTCTCGATGGCCCGCTCGACGATCTGGATCGCCCGATCAACCCCCGCGCAGAAACCGCGCGGCGTGGCCAAGCGCACCAAAATGGGGCGAAGCGGAGCGGCGGGGGGAGGAACATGCGCATTCATGGCCGTGAACCTAGTCGTTTGCGGCGCTGATCGCCATCGGACCCGCGTCGCGACGGGCGGGATTCTGTCGCCGTGAACAGCGGCGCATCGTCACGGCTTGTCCACAGGCGGCGAAAGTCGAAATTCTACAACGGTTTAGAGCGTGATCACGACGCCTTGACCTATGGGCCGCTCACGATTAGTTTCCGCGCCGAATTCAGACCCGTTCGGACGCACTGTCCGGACGCTGAGCGCACAGGTCCTATCCCCCATGCCGGAATCGCGCGAAGAGGCGATCAAACGCCTCCAAGACAGCGCATCCGCATTGGAGGCGCGGACGACGGCGGAGAAATCCGCCGAGCTGACCGGCCATCAGGTGTCGGGTCAGGCCTACAAGATCATCGCCGAGCTTCTCGGCGGGGTCCTGGTGGGTCTGGCGTTCGGGGCGATCGCGGATTGGGCCCTTGGGATCCGTCCGTGGGGTTTGATCGGCGGGGTCCTTCTGGGCTTCGCCTTGTCGATTTACATGGCGCGTCGCACAGCCAACCGGCTGATGGCGCAGGCAAAGGCGTTGGGAACGTCGGCTCCGGCCGAACCCTACGTCGAGGCCGACGAAGACGGGGAACGATAGGGCTTCATGGCCGATCCGATTCATCAGTTTCAGATTCAGAAGGTCATCGACCTTCCTGACGTGGCCTTGCCTGTTCTGGGCGTGGTCGATCTGGCGATCACCAATTCGCACATCGCCATGACGGCCGCCTTCGTGGTGATCGTCGGCTTCCTGGCCGCCGTGACGTCGAACGCCAAGATCGTGCCGGGCCGCCTGCAGTCGGCGGGCGAGGGCATGTTCGGCCTGATCGACAACCTGGCCGATTCCATCATCGGTCACGAAGGCCGCAAATATTTCCCGTTCGTCTTCACCCTGTTCACCCTGATCCTGGGCATGAACATCCTGGGTCTGTTCCTGACCTTCACGGCGACCTCGCAGCTGGCCATCACGATCACCTTCGCCCTGATCACCTTCGGTCTGGTGCTGGTGGTCGGCTTCGCCAAGAACGGCCTGGGCTTCTTCAAGCTGTTCTGGCCGATGGGCGCGCCGCTGGCGCTGCGCCCGGTCGTCGGCCTGATCGAGTTCGTCTCCTTCCTGCTGCGTCCGGTCACCCTGGCGCTTCGTCTGTTCGGCAACATGCTGGGCGGTCACGTGGCGCTGAAGATCTTCGCCGGCTTCGTCGTGTCCTTGGGCATGCTGGGCCTGAGCGGCGGCATCGGTCTGCTGGCCTTCCCGGTCGCGGCCCTGTCGCTGGGCATGGTCGTCGCCCTGACCGCGCTGGAGTTCCTCGTGGCCTTCCTCCAGGCCTTCGTCTTCGCCGTTCTGGCCTGCATCTATCTGAATGATGTGGTCAACCTGGACCACGCCCACTAAAGGGCCGGACCAGTCTCTTCACCCCAACCACCAACGACTTTAATCTAGGAATACAATCATGGACGCTGAAGCCGCGAAATACATCGGCGCCGGTCTCGCCACCCTCGGCATGATCGGTTCGGCCCTGGGCGTGGGCAACATCTTCGGTCAGTTCCTGGCCGGCGCCCTGCGCAACCCGTCGGCCGCCGCCGGCCAAGTCGGCAACCTGTTCGTGGGCGCCGCCCTGGCCGAAGCCCTGGGCATCCTGGCCTTCGTGCTCGGCATCCTGATGATCTTCGGCTGATATCAGCCGATTACGGCGCGCGGGGTTCGCCCGCGCGCCGCTTCATCTGATCCTGCAGTAGACGGTTCATGGCCAGCACCCAATCCAACCATGCAGTCCCGGCTTCGGTCGAAGCGGACCTGCACGCCGAGACGGCGACCGCCGCCGAGCACGGCTCGGGCGGCCTGCCGCAATTCCAGTTCGAGCACTGGGCGGGCCAGATCGGCTATCTGCTGATCCTGTTCGTCGTCCTGTATCTGCTGGTTTCCAAGGTCTTCGCGCCGCGCCTTCGCAAGGTGATGGACGAACGGGCCGACACCATTTCCACCGCGGTCGCCACCGCGCGTCAGGTCCAGGCCGAGGCCGCCGAACAGGCCGCTCTCGCTCAGGCCGAAGTCGCCAAGGCCCGCGCCGACGCCCGTTCGATGGCCGCCGCCGCCAAGGCCCGCGTGACCGAGGACGCCAACGCCGGCCAGGCCGCGGAAGAAGCGATCGTCAACGCCCGCATCGCCGAGGCCGAAGCTTCCATAGGCAAGACGCGCGACGCCGCCATGGCCAATGTCTCCACCATCGCCTCCGACACGACCGCCGCCATGGTCGAGCGTCTGACCGGCAAGGCCGCGACCGCAGTCGAGCTGGCCGCCGTCAAGGGAGCCGCCTGATGAACCTGATCTTCGAACACGGCATCTGGAGCTTCGCCAATGCGGAGATCTGGGTCGGGATCGGCCTGATCCTGTTCTTCGGCATCCTGGTCGCCGCCGGCGTTCCCAAGATCGCCGCCAAGGCCCTGGACGCCAAGGCCGCCAAGATCCAGGCGGACCTGGAAGAGGCCGCCCGCCTGCGCGCCGAGGCCGAAGCCCTGCTGGTCCAGATCCGCAAGGAAAAGGCCGAGGCCGAGGCCCAGGCCGCCGAGATGATGGCCCAGGCTGAAGCCGACGCCCGTCGTCTGGAAGTCGAGACCAAGGCCAAGCTGGAAGAGACCCTGGCCCGTCGTCAGAAGATGGCCGAGACCCGCATCGCCCAGGCCGAAGCCCAGGCCTCCGCCGAGGTCAAGGCCGCCGCCGCCGACCTGGCAGCCAAGGCCGCCGAACAGATCCTGACCGCCCGCATCGCCAGCGGCGCCAAGGATCCGCTGCTGGACAGCGCCATCGCCCAGATCGGCGATCGCCTGAACTGATCGGCACTCACGCCGAATGAACAAGGCCCCCGACGTCGCCGTCGGGGGCCTTTTTCTTGGGCGGTCGAGCCGCGATCAGTGAGCGTGTGCGCCGCCGATGATCGTGGCGCCCAGACGTTTGTCGCGCGCCACCAGCCGGGCATAGACATTGCCCAGCACAATGCCGAACACAGCGTGGGTGATCAGCAGCCAGGCGAAGGTGCCGAAGCCGGAGCCGGCCGTGAAGGTCCGGTAGTTTCCGAACATGACGATCACCGCCATCATCAGCACCCAGGCGCCGACGGCGAAGGCGATGCCCTTGGTCTCGGGCGTATCGGTCGGCAGTCGGGGACACAGGATGGCGAACAGCGGCCCCAGGATGAAAACGCCGCTGATGACGTGGACCACCCACCCGGCGGCCAGATTTCCAGGCATGCCCATCATGCTGGCGATGACCCCCTGGAAGGGATCGAACCAGTTGAGGAACAGATTGGGTATTTCGAGCAAGGATACGGCCATGGTCGCCGCAAACCCGGCGATCAGACCCTTTTGTACGCGTGACATCATGACCTTAGCGCCTCCCAACGCATGAGTGGTTCTCTGATAACGCACAGACAGGATACGCCTGACTGGGGAGGACTGCGTTCACGTTGCCGTGGTTAGCGGTTGCAGCAACGCAACCGCAACAATATCCGCTAACTAGCGGAACAGCTTGCGGAAATAGCGTCGCACCTGTTTGCGACCGCGCGACAGGCGACGACCAGACCGCTTCACCACGACCTTTTCGGCGCGCAGGGCCTGCTGCCAGAAGACCGGCGCGAACTCCGGCTTCTTCCGCATCAGGCGACGGAAAGGATAGACCCATTTGGGGCGGGCGTACTGGGCGCGGATGAACTGGCGCTTGGCCCAGAACGAGCTCTTCAGGATCAGCATCAGGCCCACGGCGATGACCGGAATCCCGCCAGGACCCGGCAGGGGCGCGATCAGAATCCCCAGCAGCACCACGAACAGGCCGCCGATCATCAGCGCCCAGCGTTTCACCAGGCGCAGCATGCGGCTGCGCGGTTTCGAAGGCTGAGCGAGGAGAACAGAGAGGGAGGTCACGAATACGCCAGATGGGGAGGGGAGGTCGTTATGACAACGGTCGCCACGGCCGCGCGATCCCTCGTCGGGAAAGGAAACGACGACCGTGACGACCTTGCCACAAACTTCTTAAGACCCTGCGTCGATGGCGGATCGGTGTCCGGCGAATGACGCTTTGGTCATGAACCGCAGTCGTTCGCCGCCTGTTGCCGACGCGACACGGATCAGCCGTAGCGGACGCCGGTCAACCGCTCGGATTCCGCCCAGAGCCGTTGTGCGATCTCGGCGTCGCGGGCCTGGGGCTTGATCTCGGCGGAGCCCGGCGGTCCCTTCATCTCCATGACGCGTTGCGGTCCATAGTAGTCGCCCCCCTTCACGGTGGGCCCTGTGGCGGCCAGCAGCGTCGGCAGGGCGCCGTCTGCGGCGGAATGGCTGATGAAGGGTTGAAGCAGTCGCCCCGCCGCCATCATAAATCCACCCGCGCCCGACTGGGCCGGACCATTGGCGATCAGGTCGGTCCGGGCGAAGCCGGGGTGGGCCGCCGCGCTGGTCAGCTTCCAGCCCTGCGCCTGGCTGCGCCGGTCCAGCTCGATGGCGAACATCAGCATGGCCAGCTTGGACTGCTGATAAACCGGCCATGGCTTGTAGGCCGTCTTTTCGTAGTTCAGGTCGTCGAGGCGGATGCGCCCGCCTCTGTGGGCGATGCTGGAAAGTTGCACCACGCGCGCCCCCTCATGCCTGGAATGGGTTGCGCTGAGCAGTGGCAGCAGCCGCCCCGTCAGGGCGAAGTGGGACAGGTAGTTGGTGCCGAACTGCATCTCGAAGCCATCGGTCGTGACCTGACGCGTCGGCAGGGCCATGACGCCGGCGTTGTTGATCAGGATGTCGATGGGCCGTCCCGCCGTCAGATGACGGTCTGCGAAGGCGGAGATGGACGACAGGTCGCCCAGGTCCAGCAGGTCGAACCTCACGTCGGCGCCGGGATGTCGTGCGCGGATCAGCCGCTCGGCCTCGGCCCCCTTGGTTGGATTGCGGGCGGCCAGCACCACTTCGGCGCCTTTTGCGGCGAGTACGAGGGCGGTCTCCAGGCCCAGACCGCCGGTCGCGCCTGTAATCATGACAAGCTTGCCGCTCTGGTCGGGAATATCGTCTGTGGTCCAGGTCTTCATTTCGCTATCCTGTCGCTGAAACATGTTGTCTCGAAGGGTTCCGGCTTGCATATCTGCATCCGGTGCAAATATGCAAGAAGTGCAAGAAAAGATTCTTACCGCCGATCAAGGGCTGCGGGAGCGCAAACGGCTGGAAACGCACGCGCGTATCCAGGCCGAGGGCATGCGCCTGTTCCTCGACAGGGGGTTCGAGGCGACGACCCTGGACGATGTGGCGCAGGCGGCGGACGTATCGCGACGAACCCTGCTGAACTATTTCGGCTCCAAGGAGGAGATCGTCTTTTCGGCCAAGGCTGGGTTCCCGCAGATGGTCGCGGACGCCATCGCCGCGCGGCCGGCGGACGAGCCCCTGTTGGACATGGTGGAAAACGCCCTGATCGACCTGGCTCGGCAGCCTCAGTCGGAAGAGACGAAGGCGGTGGCCGTCCTGATCCACAGCACACCCTCGCTGAGGGCAGGCGACCAGGCGAAATACGAACAGGTCGAGCGGCTGCTGGCCGAGGCCCTGGCGGCGCGCAAGGGCCTGGCGTCCGACGACATCGCCTGCCGCGTCGTCGCCGGGACGGCGGTCAGCATCATGAAGCTGTCGCTGGACGTCTGGCTGGCCCATCCCGACGCGCCGCCGGAGACGTTCGGGCGCGCGGCCTTTGCGGCGCTGAGACGGGCGGCGGGCTAGGGATTTCGGGGCTACGAAAGCCCCATCATTCTTCCTATGGCCGTCATCCTAGGGACAAGCCCTAGAATGACGGGACTTAGGGGTGTCGGCTTTACGCCGCCTGGTTCGACCCAGCGGGCGCCGACCAGCGCAGGACCGGCGAGCGGGCGGCGCGGGTTTCGTCCAGTCGTTTCAGCGGGGCGTGGAAGGGCGCGCCCTTGAAGCGGTCGACGTCGCCGGCCTTCGCCGCCTCGGCCAACAGGCGCATGGCGTGGATGAAGCGGTCCAGTTCGGCCTTGGATTCGGTTTCCGTCGGCTCGATCAGCATGGCCCCGTGGACGACCAGCGGGAAATACATGGTCATCGGGTGGAAGCCCTCGTCGATCATCGCCTTGGCGAAGTCGAGCGTGGTGATGTCCGTGCCCTTCAGCCATTCGTCGTCGAACAGGGCCTCGTGCATGCAGGGTCCGTCGGGGAAGGCGGCCGACATCAGGTCCGACAGGCGGGCCTTGATGTAGTTGGCGTTCAGCACCGCGTCTTCGGCGACCTGACGCAGGCCGTCGGTGCCGTGGCTCATCATGTAGGACAGGGCGCGCACATACATGCCCATCTGGCCCTGGAAGGCGCACAGACGACCAAAGGCCTGAACGGCCTCGTCTTCCTCACGCTCGATCAGGCGATAGCCGTTGTTGTCATGCACGACCCAGGGAGCCGGGGCGAAGGGCGCCAGGGCTTCGGACAGCACGACCGGACCCGCGCCCGGACCGCCGCCGCCGTGCGGCGTCGAGAAGGTCTTGTGCAGGTTGATGTGCATCGCATCCACGCCGAGGTCGCCCGGCCGCACCCGGCCGACGATGGCGTTGAAGTTGGCGCCGTCGCAGTAGAAATAGGCGCCCGCCTCATGAGTCAGGCGGCTGATCTCCAGGATGTCGCGCTCAAACAGGCCGCAGGTGTTGGGGTTGGTCACCATGATGGCGGCCACGTCGTCGCCCAGCTTGGACGCCAGATCGGCCACGTCCACGCGGCCGTCTTCGGTCTGGGCGACCTCGACGACGGTGTAGCCGACGAAGGCGGCCGTGGCCGGGTTGGTGCCGTGGGCGCTGGTCGGCACCAGGACCTTGCGGCGCTTCTCATGCTGGCCCGAGGCCTCGTGCGCGGCGCGGATGGCCATCAGACCGCACAGTTCGCCGTGCGCGCCCGCCTTGGGCGACAGGGCGACGGCGGGCATGCCGGTCAGGGTCTTCAGCCAGTGGGCCAGCGTATCCATCAGTTCCAGCGCGCCCTGAACCGTCGAGATCGGCTGCAGCGGATGGATGTCCGAGAAACCGGCCAGGCGGGCCATCTTCTCGTTCAGGCGCGGGTTGTGCTTCATCGTGCACGAGCCCAGCGGATAAATGGCCAGGTCGATGGCGTGGTTCTTTTGCGACAGGCGCACATAGTGGCGCATGGCCTCGGGCTCGGACAGGCCGGGCAGGCCGATCGGGTCCTTGCGAACCAGGTCGCCCAGGTCCGAGCCATCGGTCTTGGGCTCAGCCAGATCGACGCCGGTCTTGCCCCAGCCGTCGCCCTCGAAGATCAGGGCTTCGTTCTGAAACAGGCCCCGGCCGCCGGTCAGGGTGGCGGGCTTGGACTGGACTTGGTTCGGAGCTGTCGGGCGGCCGACGGTGTTCATGGTGCTCATGGTCAGTATCCCTTACGCGCCGAGGACTTTGGAGAGCGACTTGGCGAGGATCTGGATGTCCGCATCCAGGGTGGTCTCCGTCGCGGCGACCAGCAGGACGTCGTCCATGCCGGCGTCGGGGGCCAGGCGGCTGTAGGGCACGCCGGCCAGCACATGGTGGTCGGCCAGGGTCGAGACGACCTCGGCCGCGTTTTTGGGCAGGCGCACCGCGAACTCGTTGAAGAAGCGCGAGGTCAGGATTTCGACGCCGGGGATGGCGGCCAGGGCGTCGCGCGTGGCGACGGCCTTTTCGTGGTTCAGCAGGGCCAGTTTGCGCAGGCCCGTCTCGCCCAACAGGCTCATGTGGATGGTGAAGGCCAGGGTGCAGAGGCCCGAGTTGGTGCAGATGTTCGACGTCGCCTTGTCGCGGCGGATGTGCTGCTCGCGCGTGGAGAGGGTCAGGACGAACCCGCGCTCGCCGTCGGCGTCCACCGTCTCGCCGGTCAGGCGGCCGGGCATCTGGCGGATCAGCTTCTCGCGCGTGGCGAACAGGCCGACATAGGGACCGCCGAAGTTCAGGGCGTTGCCGATCGACTGGCCCTCGGCCGCGACGATGTCGGCGCCCATTTCGCCGGGCGACTTCAGCAGGCCCATGGACACGGCCTCGGTGACCACGACGATCAGCAGGGCGCCGGCGGCACGGGCGGCCTCGGCGATCTTGGTCACATCCGTCGCCGTGCCGAAGACGTTCGGGGTCTGGACGACGACGCAGGCGGTGTCCGGACCGATCTGGTCGATCACGGCGGCCTCGGCGTCGAAGGCCGGGGCCAGGACCTGGGTCTCGACGCCGACGGCGTGGACCACGGTCTCGGTCGCCTTGACGTAGTGGGGGTGGACGCCGCCGCTGATCACCGCCTTGTTGCGGCGGGTCACGCGGGTCGCCATCAGCACGCCCTCGGCCATGGCGGTGGACCCGTCATAGAGCGAGGCGTTGGCCACCGGCATGCCGGTCAGGTTCGCGACCTGGGTCTGGAACTCGTACAGGTACTGTAGCGTGCCCTGGGCGATTTCCGGCTGGTAGGGAGTGTAGCTGGTCAGGAACTCGGACCGCTGGATCACGTGATCCACAGTCGCCGGGACGTGGTGCTTGTAAGCCCCCGCGCCGCAGAAGAAGGGCACGGCGCCGGCCGTGGCGTTCTTGGCGGCCATGGCGGACAGGGCGCGTTCGACCTCCATCTCGCCCGCCACGCGCGGCAGGTCCACCGGCCCGTCCAGCCGCGCCGCGTCGGGCACGTCCACGAACAGGTCGTCGATCGATTTCGCGCCGATGGCGGCGAGCATCGCCGTGCGGTCGTCGGGCGTCAGGGGGAGATAACGCATGGTCTTGTCCTGGGTCGTGAAAGGCCGAAGACCCGCCGACTCTTAATCAGCGGGTCCGATGGGGCTTAGAGGGTGGCGAGGAAGGCGTCGTAGGCGGCCTGGTCCATCAGGGCGTCCAGTTCAGCAGCGTCCGACACCTTGATCTTGGCGAACCAGCCGTCGCCTTCCGGGGCGGCGTTGACCGTTTCCGGCGCGGTCGACAGGGCGTCGTTGGCTTCGACCACTTCGCCCGAAACGGGGGCGTAGACGTCCGAGGCGGCCTTGACGCTCTCGACCACGGCGAAGCTGCTTCCCTTGGAGACAGTCTTGCCGACCTCAGGCACTTCCACGAACACCACGTCGCCCAGGGCGTCGGCGGCGTGTTTGGAAATGCCCGCAGTGGCGATGTCGCCGTCCAGGCTGACCCACTCGTGATCCTTGGTGAACTTCATGATCTGATCCTCAGACGGTCTTCGGTTTGCGGTAATAGCGTTGCGCCACGAAGGGCATGGCGACGACTTCGGCGGCGGCGGTCTTGCCGCGCACGATGACCTTCAGGTCCGTGCCCAGCGCGGCATAGGCCGGCGGCACGAAGCCCATGGCGATGTTCTTGCCCAGGGTGGGGGAGGGGCCGCCCGAGGTGACCTTGCCGATGACGCTACCGTCCATGTCGGCGATCTCGGCGCCTTCGCGGGCCGGGGCGCCTTCCTTGACGATCAGGCCCACGCGGACGCGCGACGGACCGTCGGCCAGTTCCTTCAGGATGCGGTCGGCGCCGTTGAAGTCCGCGCGCTCCTTGCGGGACTTGGACAGGGCGAAGATCAGCGCCCCTTCGACCGGGCTGGTCGTCGGGTCGATGTCGTGGCCGTGCAGCGGCAGGCCGGCTTCCAGGCGCAGGCTGTCGCGGGCGCCCAGGCCGATCGGTTTGACGCGGGCGTCCTCCAGGATGGTGTTCCACACCCGCTCGGCCTGATCCGCAGGCACCGAAATCTCATAGCCATCCTCGCCGGTATAGCCCGAACGCGAGACATAGCAGTCGCAGCCGAACAGCATCAGCCGGGCGCATTCCATGAAGCCCATCTCGGCCAGGATCGGCTCATGCGCGGCCATGACTTCGGCGGCTTCCGGTCCCTGGATGGCGATCAGGGCGCGGTCCAGCACGGTCAGCTTGGCGTCGCCTTCCAGGTTCGCGTCCCAGAAGGCGAAGTCCTCGTCCTTGTTGCCGGCGTTGACGACGACGAACAGGCCGTCATGGTCGGGGCGGCCGGCCATCAGGTCGTCGATGATCCCGCCGTCCTTGTTCAGCAGCAGCGAATACTTCTGTTTGCCGGCCTTCAGGATTTCATAGTCGCCGGGCACGAAACGCTCGAACTGGGCGGTGGCGTTCTCGCCGGTGATCTTGCACTGGCCCATGTGCGACACGTCGAACAGGCCGGCGTGTTCGCGTGTCCAGCGGTGCTCGGCCAGGACGCCCTCATACTGGACCGGCATGTCATAGCCGCCGAAGCCCACCATCCGGGCCCCGAGGGCGCGGTGCGCGGCGTTCAGGGGCGTGGTCTTCAGGGCTTGATCGGTCATGGTTCAGGCTTTCACGGTCGCGTTTGGTGGCGGAGCTCCGCCGTCTTCGCGCCCCCGCTGTCCTGAAGCCTGAGAGATTCCGGCGACCAAATCATGTCGCCTTGCTCCGTCGGCGCGCCCATCAAGAGCGACTTTCCAGCGTCCGTATGCTATCGCGGTCCGTTTGCCTGAGCGTTTCCGGGGCGGTTGCGCCTTCGGCGTCGAGCCTGGTTTCCCAGTCAAGAACTCTCCCGCGAGAGCACTCGACCTAAGCCACCGACTCCGGCTCCAAGTCAAGCGCCGTCGGCTTTTGGAGGCGGTTTGGCGTCTTCATTATCAGCGGTGGCCTCGCCGGTTGACGCGTCGCTCTTGCTCTCAAGCCGTCGGCCCGCCAAGAACGGTGCGACGCTCCCAGCCGCACCCGGACCGACCGCATGACCGCCGACCGCACCCGCCTCGACGCCCATATCGCCGCTTTGGACGCGCCCGAGGGGCTGAAAACGGTCCTGACCGTCGTCGCCGCCACCTGCGCTGAAATCAGCAAGCTCGTCGCCGGCGGCGCCCTGGCCGGCGCCCTCGGCGCATCGGGTCAGATCAATGTTCAGGACGAGGAGCAGAAGAAGCTCGACGTCATGACCAACGACATGCTGACCGATGCGCTTCTGGCCAGCCCCGTCGTCGCCGGGGTCGCGTCCGAGGAAATGGACGAGGTCCAGCCGGCGGCCCATTCCACCGGCGATTATCTGGTCCTGTTCGACCCGCTGGACGGCTCGTCCAACATCGACATCAACGCCATGGTCGGGACCATCGTTTCGGTGCTGAAGTCCGCGACGCCTTCGCCGACCGAGGCTGACTTCATGCAGCCGGGCCGCAATCAGGTCGCGGCCCTCTATGCCCTCTACGGTCCCCAGACCATGCTGGTCCTGACCACCGGCGCGGGGGTGAAGGGCTTCACCCTGTCGAACGACGGCGACTGGATCCTGACCCACGACGCCATCGCCATATCGCCGGACACCAAGGAGTTCGCGATCAACATGTCCAACCTGCGCCACTGGTCCGAGCCGGTGCAGACCTACATCGGCGACCTGCTGAAGGGCGATGAAGGCCCGCGCGGCAAGAACTTCAACATGCGCTGGGTCGCGGCCATGGTGGCGGACGTCCACCGCATCCTGATGCGCGGCGGCGTCTTCCTGTACCCGTGGGACAGCCGCGAGCCGACCAAGCCCGGCAAGCTGCGCCTGATGTACGAGGGCAATCCCATGGCCTTCCTGGTCGAACAGGCTGGGGGCAAGGCGACGACGGACGGCGTGCAGCCCATCCTGGACATCCAGCCCGAGCATCTGCACCAGCGTATCCCCGTCGCCCTGGGGTCGGCGAACGAGATCGACGCCTACGCGGGCGTCTGATGAAGGTTTCCGGGACCGACGCACTTCTGGTCATCGACCCGCAGAACGACTTCTGCGAGGGCGGCAATCTGGCTGTCGCAGGCGGGGCGGGGATCATGCCGCTGATCAACCGGCTGGCGGATCGGTTCGACAAGGTGATCCTGACCCAGGACTGGCACACGCCGGACCAGATTTCGTTCGCCTCCAACCACCCCGGCGCAGCCCCCTTCACCGAGATCAAGGTCGCCTACGGCCCCCAGATGCTGTGGCCGGACCACTGCCTCCAGGGTTCGCCGGGCGCCGACTTCCATCCCGACGTCGCGTCAACGGTGGAAAAGGCCCTGGCCGTGATCCGCAAGGGCTATAATCCCGCAGTCGATTCCTATTCCGGCTTCTTCGAGAACGACCATCGCACCCCGACGGGCCTGGCCGGCCTTCTGCGCGACCTGGGCGTGACCCGCGTCTTCCTGGCGGGCTTGGCCTTTGACTACTGTGTGCGCTTCACCGCCGAGGACGCGGTGCGGCAAGGGTTCGAGGCCGTGGTCATCACTGACGCCAGCCGCGCGATCGCGCCCGAAACTGCGGCGGCGGCGCGGGACAGTTTCTGGACGCTGGGGGTGACGGAGATCGAGGCCGAAACCCTGCTGGGATAGAGCGGCTCACTCCCAGAAATCCTCCGCCTCCGGGATGCGGGTGAAGGCGATCTTGGCGCCGATGAATTCGGGCAGGCCCGCCTTGGGGCCGATGCTGACGGTGTCCTTGCCATAGCGACGGTTCAGCGCATCCAGCGCCTGGGACAGGCGCAGGGACGGGGCCTCGCCGCCCTGATCCGGGCCGGAATCGAACAGATCCGTCTCGAAGGCGTCGCGGGGTTTCAGCCCGTGAACCCCGACCCCGACATAGCTCAGCCGTCCAGCCTCCAGCTCAGGCTCCACCTTGCGCCACAGGCTGTCCAGCGCGGTCAGAAGGGCGAAGGTGTCCTGCGTCGGCGCGACGGCGCAACTCATGGCCGCCGTCTCCCAGCCCCGCCGGGCGCTTCTTGGCGCCGTCTTCGGCCCCATGTCCAGATGCAGGGTCAGGCTGGCCCCGGTCAGACCCATCCGCCGCAGCCGCGCTCCGCATTTGACCACCAGCCGCCTCGCCACGGCGCGCGCCTTGTCCGGGGTCCGCATGGCCTGGGCCAGGACGTGGCTGTGGCTGATGGAGGCGGGCGGTTTTTCCGGCGTCGGCTCGCTGTCCAGTCCGTGCAGGCCGCGCCAGATCCGTTCGCCCTCGATACTGTTCCAGACCGCCCGCGCCTGTTTGCCGCTCATGGCCCACAGGCCGGCGGTGTCCGTGACGCCCGCCGCCTCCAGCCGCAGTCGCATCCGCGACCCTATGCCCGGATATTTCGACAGCGGCAGGTCCAGCAGCGGGCCGGGTAGTTCGTTCGCCCTCAGGATCGTCAGCCCGGCCGGCTTCTTCATGCCGCAAGCGGTCTTGGCCAGGAACCGGGACGGCGCCAGCCCGACGGACGAACGCAGACAATCGCCGACATTCTCCAGAATGCCCGCCTGAATCCGCCGGGCCAGGGCCACGGCGTTCGCTTCCAGACGCTCCGGGCCGAGCAGTTCGCACGAACATTCGTCGATGGAGCCGACCTTCCACACCGGCACATGGCGGTCGATCTCCGCCATGATCTTCTTGTGGACCGCGACATAGAGGTCCGGCCGAGCCTCGGCGACGATCAGGCCGGGGCACAGTTTGCGCGCCTCCGACACCCGCATCCCGGTGTGGACGCCCCAGGCCTTGCTTTCATAGCTGGCGGCGATGGCGCCGGTGTATTCGCTCATCGCCGGCCGGACGATGACGGGTTTGCCCCGCCAGGCCGGGTTCATCTGCTGCTCAACGCTGGCGAAGAAGGCGTTCAGATCGACGAACAGCCAGCGTAGGTTTGCATCATCTTCGCCGTCCTGTTCCATTGTCGGAACATAACAGGAACATTCTGGCGGCGAAAGGCAAGGTTACGTGCGCCGCACTCTACTAACCCGTCATCCTCGGCCTTGTGCCGAGGACCCACGGTTAGGCGCATGCGAGCATCCAGGGGGGAGGTACAGCCGCTCGCGCGCTCGAACCCATGACGGTGCGGCGGACGGGTGGATCCTCGGCACAAGGCCGAGGATGACGGGTGGGGAGGGGATGGCGTCAGACCGCCGCGTAGGCCTCCACCTCCGCCAGGAACGCCGCCTTCTCAGCCTCGTCCAGGAACGACCCTTCGAAACTGTTGCGCGCCAGCAGCGTCACCTGATCCTTCGTCAGCCCGACCGCCGCCGCCAGCCGGCTGTAGTTGTCATTCACATACCCCCCGAAATAGGACGGATCGTCCGAGTTCAGGGTGACGTGCAGGCCCCGGCGCAGCATCTCGGGCACGGGGTGGTTCTTCAGGTCGTCGACCACGCACAGTTTCAAGTTCGACAGCGGGCAGACGGTCAGGGTCATCTGCTCGCGCGCCAGACGCTCGACCAGGGCCTCGTCTTCCATCGAGCGATTGCCGTGGTCCATTCGGTCGATGTGCAGCAGGTCCAGCGCCTCGTGCACATAGGCGGGCGGGCCTTCCTCACCGGCGTGGGCGCACAGTTTCAGGCCCAGCTCACGCGCGGCGGCGAAGACGCGCTGGAACTTGGACGGCGGATGGCCGACCTCCGACGAATCCAGCCCCACGCCGATGAAATGATGCAGATAGGGTTTGGCCGCCTCCAGGGTCGCGAACGCCTCTTCTTCGGTCAGATGGCGCAGGAAGCTGAGGATCAGGCCGCTGCTGACGCCCAGTTCCGCCTTGGCCCGGTCCATCCCCGCAATCAGCCCCTCGACCACCACGCGGAAGGCCACGCCCCGGTCGGTATGTGTCTGGGGATCGAAGAAGATCTCGGCGTGGCGCACATTGTCGGCGGCTGCCCGCTGGAAATAAGCGAAGGCCAGATCCTCGAAATCCTTGCGGGTCAGCAGCACGGCCGCGCCGGCGTAGTAGATGTCCAGGAAATCCTGCAGGTTCGAGAAATCATAGGCCGCCCGCACCGCCTCGACGCTGTCGTAGGGAATGGCTACCCCATTTCGCTGCGCCAGTTCGAACATCAGTTCGGGCTCAAGGCTGCCCTCGATGTGCAGGTGCAGTTCAGCCTTGGGCAGGCCGGCGATATAGGTGTCGAGGTCAGTCGGCATTGAGGGCAGTCTTCCAGTTCGACAGGCTGAGTATTTGGACCGGAGCAAAATCGGTCGCCTTTGTCTTCAGCTTGGTGTCGGCGGTGATGAGCGGCAGGCCGAGGCGTTCCGCCAGGGCCAGATAGAAGCAGTCATAGACCGCATGGTCCAGCGCACGCCCGATCTCGAACGCGCGGCTAGTCAGACCATGAGCGGGCGAGAGACTGATGCGGGCGCGGTCGATGGCGCGAATGGCCATGGCTGCGTCGTCGGCGGCGTATTCATCCTTGCGCACCTTCTCCCAGAACACATTGGCGCATTCCACGAGAAGCAGGTCCGGCGCGGCCAGAGGAAGGAAACGCAGGTCGAGCGACGCCTCGGCGTCCTCCTCCTTTACGAACCATTTGACGACGACGCTGGAGTCGATGACGGCCTTCACCGCTCGTCTCGCCCTTCCCGAACCAGAACTTCGGAGGGCGTATGATGCCGACCGGCCGAGCGGGCGCGAAGGTCGTCGGAAACCCGAATCCAGTCGAAGCCGTCGGCTTCCTCGGCCGCCGCAGCGGTCAGGATGGCGCGATACTCGGCCTCGGCCGACCGGCCGTTACGGGCCGCCCGCTGTTTCAGCGCCTGGACCGTGGCTTCGTCCAGATGACGGACATGGATGTTCATGACGGTCTCCAACAGACGATAGCAATGCTATCATACCGCAGGCGTCGTCGCTACATCCGCTCCGGCGTGTCGATCCCCAGCAGGTTCAGGGCGATTTCCAGTTGTCTCAATGCGGCGGCCGAAAGAGCCAGGCGAGACCGTTTGGTCGCCTCGTCCGGCGCGATCAGGACTGGGCAGGCGGCGTAGAATTTCGAGAAGGACTGCGCCACCCGATAGGCGTGTTCGGCCACCAGGTGCGGCATCCGCTTGTCGTAGGCGTCGGACACGGCGGTAGAGAACGCGTCCAGCGTCAGGGCCAGGTCGCGTTCGGCCGGTTCGGCGATCACGATGGCGCCGGGCGTTAGCCCCTGTTCGGCGCCCTTGCGCAGCAGGGATTTGATGCGGACCGACTGGTAAAGCAGATACGGCCCGGTCTTGCCCTCGAAGCTCATGAAGCGGTCAAGATCGAAGACGTAGCTGGTGGTGCGCGCGTTCGACAGGTCGGCGAACTTAAGGGCGGCGATGGCCACCTTGTGCGCGATGGCCTCGAATTCTTCCGGCGACAGGTCGTCGCCCAGCTTGGCTTCGTGCAGGCGTTCGCGCGCCTTTTCGGTCGCCTGATCGATCAGGTCGCGCAGCTTCAGCACCCCGCCCGCGCGGGTCTTGAAGGGCTTGCCGTCCTGACCGTTCATGGTGCCGAAGCCGAGATGCTCCAGCGACCCCTCGACGGCGTAGCCGGCTAAATAGGCGGCGCGGAACACCTGTTCGAAATGTTCGGCCTGGCGTTCGTCGACGACATAAAGCGCCAGGTCGGGCGACAGCGCCTTCTTGCGGTCCAGGATCGTCGCCAGATCGGTCGTGCCGTACATGGCCGAGCCTTCCGAGCTGATCACCAGCAGGGGCGGGGGCGAGGGCGCCTCGATCACCGATCCGTCGGCCATCTTCTTCTTGCGGGTCTCACCCGGCTTGGCGACATGCACCACCTGGGCGCCGTCGTCTTCGACCAGCAGGCCGGTCGCCTTCAGGTACGCCAGCATCTCGGGCATCTGCGGATCGGCGTCGCTCTCGCCGTTCCACAGGTCGAAATCGACCGACAGGTCGCCGTATTCGCGCTTCAGCGCCTCGCGGCTGACGGCCACGAAATGGGCCCACAGGGCGCGATAGCCGGGCCGGCCGTTCTGCAGTTCCGCCGTCGCCTTGCGGGCGCGGTCGCGGAAGGCCGGGTCTTCCTTGGCCTTGCCGGCGGCCAGCGGATACAGCCGGTCCAGGTCGGCCAGGGTCACCGGGCTTTCGGCCGGGAAGGGGCCTTCGCCGTCGGCCATGAAAGCGTCCGCGACGCCCTCGTCGCTACAGGCCGTGATCAGCAGCCCCATCTGGAAGCCCCAGTCGCCGAAATGGGCGTCGCCGGTGACGTGGTCGCCGCGGAAGCGGAACAACCGCTTCAGGCTTTCGCCGATGATGGCGCTGCGCAGGTGGCCGACGTGCATCGGCTTGGCGACATTGGGACCGCCGTAGTCGATCACCACCTTGCGCGGATCGGCCACGACGGCGGCGCCGGCATGATCGGCGTCTGCGGCGACTTCGGTGGCCCGCTGGACCAGGGTCGCGTCGGCGATCTTCAGATTGATGAAGCCTGGTCCCGCCACCTCGACCGAGGCGAAGCGCGGATCGGCGGTCAGGCGTTCGGCGATCTTCGTCGCCAGTTCGCGCGGATTGGCCTTCAGCGCCTTGGCGGCGGCAAGGGCGCCGTTCGACTGGAAGTCGGCCAGGTCGGGGCGGTCCGACGGGGTGACGCGGGCCAGGGCCGCATCCACGCCTTCGGCGGCGAAGGCGGCGGCGACCGCTTCGCTGAGGACGGTCTTCAGATCGGCCATTTATTCGCTCGGTGCGGAGGCAGGGGCGGGCGCGGCGGGCGTCGCGCCGGCGTTGACGCGGAAGCGGCTGCCCGAGCGGTTGAACTCGGCCATTTCCGGCGTGACGTCGAAACCGACCAGGATTTCGAAGTTGCCGCCGCTGGTGTCCACGCCGGCGCGCGGAATGACGATGGTGCGTTCCTCGGTGACCGAGGCCGTGCGCTGGCCTTCGAAGTTCACCGGCACGTCGAAATATTCCTTGGACAGGATGGCGCTGTTCCGTTCGGTCACGGCGATCCAGTAGCGATAGGTGCGTTGGTCGCTGGCCGCCTGAGGCCCGCGGCCCAGCTGGAACAGCATGCCGATATCGACGCGAATCGGATCAGCCTCGCGATATTCGCAGTCCGAGGTGATGCCTTCGATCTCGCCGGTATATCCGACGTTGGAAATTGCGGCGCGACCGCCCTCCAGCTCGACGTAGCGGGCCGCGTCGTAGAGGATCTTCACATAGGGGCAGGGGCCGGCGTTGGCTCGACGACGCAGCGGCGCGATGCGCGGCGCGCGGCTGGGGGCGGCCTGTTCGCCCGAGGCCGGCTGCTGCTGTCCCCCACGGTCGCGGGGCGAGGTTTGAGCCTGTGCGGCGGCGGGCAGGACGGAGGCCGCAATCGAGAGGGCGGCCAGGGCGGTGAACACGCGACGCATCAGCTTATTTTTCCGACAGCGAGAGAGGGCGCACGATGATCGGCGGCCGATCATCAACGCTCGCCGCTGATAGCGGCTAAAGCGAGGCGCGGCAAACCTTCGCTGCCTCTCAGCGCTCCATGATCAGGCATGTGGACGTCGCTGTCGCATAAAGCTTGCCGTCCAGCCCGCGCAGATCGGCCTCGGAGAAGGCGGCGCGGCGGCCGGTCTGAACGATCCGCCCTTCGGCCCGGACGGGCGTGCCGGCGCTTAGCGCCTTGTGAAAGACGGTCTTCAGTTCCAGCGTCGTATAGGTCTGGCCCGGCCGCAGCGTCGAATGGACGACGCAGCCGCAGGCGGAATCCAGAACGGTCGCGATCCAGCCGCCATGGACGCTGCCCAGCGGATTATAGACCGCGGTGGTGGGGATGGCCTCGAAGACGACGCGGCCTTCCTCGACCTCGGTCAGTTCGAAACCGACGGTGCGCGCGATCGGGGCGATCATCCCGCCGGTCAGGCCGAGGCGCAGCTGCTCCACCCCGGACAGGGCGGCGATATCTGGGGTGTCGGTCATGCAAACGGCTCCGGTCAGGTCCGTTTACAATAAGGACGGACGCCGCCGTGGCAAGCGTCCGTCGTCTGCTTGTCTTACAGGCCGGGCAGCTTGAAGCCGCCGCTGCGGCGCGGCTGGATCGTGATGGCCTGTTGGCCGCCGGTCAGGGCTTGCAGACGCGCAGCCTCGGTCGTGGCGTCGATGGTCTGTTGGCCTTCGGCGGTCTGACGCGTGGTGGGGGCCTGGGTCGAGGCATCGTCCTTACGCCAGAACATCAGGCGGTTGGCGAAGCTTTCGTCCTTGTGCGCCAGGTCGCCGAACTCGTCGTCGATGACGTACCGGGCCAGGGGGTCGGCCTGTTCGCCGCCGGCCTGGGCCACCAGGACCTGCTCGCCCGGCGTACGGGTGACAGCCTGGCGCTGACCCAGAAGGATCTGACGCGCGGCGCTTTCGGGGGCCAGTTCCTGCGGGCGCGGCTGGCCGGGTGCGGGCGGGCGCAGGCCGTACTCGGGCGGAATGCTGAGCGGGGCGGTGGAGACGGTGACGAACTCGTCCGGCACGACCTTGGTCAGGCCGATGCCCTGCTTCAGGCTGCCGCAGGCCGAAACGGCGAGCGCGGAGGAGGCGACGAGGGTCAGGACGGCGACACTGCGGATACGCATGGTTTCAGGCTCTGGTCGGCTGATGCACGAAGCGCCGCGAGGGCGCTGTTGGCATAGTGAAGACGGGGTGATTACGACTTTTCGGGGGCTACGCCAACCTTAGCGGGCTTGTCCGACACCAGACTGTCCAGAATCAGCAGGACCACGCCGATAGTGATGGCGCTGTCGGCGACGTTGAACACCCAGGGAAAGACGCCCGTGCCCGAGAAGTCGATGAAGTCGACGACATAGCCGAAGCGGATCCGGTCGATCACATTGCCCAGCGCCCCGCCCATCACGAAACCGATGGCGGTGATCAGCAGGCGACGGTTCGACTGGGTCGCCCACCAGGCCAGGCCCGCCGAGACGACGATGGAGAAGATCACCAGGCCCCAGCGGGCTTCGCCGCCGCCGAACAGGCCGAAGCTTACGCCGGTGTTCTCGACCCAGCTGAAGTTCAGGATGGGCGGCAGGACGGGGACGCGCCCGACCTCGTGCAGCATCACGCCGCTGATGATCCAGGCCTTGGTCAGCTGATCCAGGACGATGATCAGAAGGGCGAACACATAGGCGGTGACGGCGAGGCGCGTGATCTTCATGCGGCGCGGTTAGCAGGAAGCGGCGCCGGGGCGAAGCGGAAAACGGCGCATCAGAACAGGTCGCCCTAGAACAGACTGCCCTGACCGGCCGCAGGCGGCTTCGGCTTGGCGACCGGACGCGGCGAGGCCGGGCGGGGTTCGCCGCCGTCGATGGTTGCGGGTTGAGAGCCGTCGCCGAACACCAGCCTGACCGCCTGACCGGCCTCCAGCGCCTTGGCCGAGGTGATCCAGCCGCCGTCCGAATCCTCGACGCGGGCGAAGCCGGGCTTGGGCCGGCCGGGATCTAGCGTCGTCAGCGCCCGCGTGAGAGCCGCCAGACGGTCGGCGTCCCGCTCCAGCCGACGCGGCATGACGCCGTCCAGCCGGGCGCCCACGGCGTGAAGCCGGGCCTCACGCTGATCCAGTCGTCGGTGCAGCGGTTCGGGCGACAGGCGGGCCGAGACCTGCAACAGCCGCCGCTCGCCCCGCGCCACGCTGGCCTGAAGGGCCGCGCCCAGCCGGTCGCCGGCGCCCCGCAGCCGGTCCTTGCCCCGCTCGATCCGCGTGCGCAGCAGGGCCGGGCTCAGCTTGCCGCCCGTCACCGCCAGATGCCGTTCGTGCAGGGCGACGTTGCGTTGCAGCCCCGACCCCAGGCGACTCGATACGTGATCCAGCCGCTGCTGCGCCAGGGCCAGCAAGTCCTCCGGCCGCGCCGGCAGGCCGCGCGCCACGGCCCGCAGGCGCGTGCGCCGATCCTCGATCAGCCGGCCGCCCGCCTGGAGCATCCGCCGATCCATGTCCGCGACCGCATATCTCAGGTCCGCCAGCACCGGCGTCGCCATTTCCGCCGCGCCGGTCGGGGTCGGGGCCCGTCGATCCGACACGAAGTCGATCAGGGTCGTGTCCGTCTCGTGCCCCACGGCCGAGATGATGGGGATGCGCGCCGCCGCCACCGTGCGGGCCAGGCCTTCGTCGTTGAAGCACCACAGGTCCTCGACTGACCCGCCGCCCCGCGCGATGATCAGCAAGTCCGGGCGCGGGATCGGTCCATTCGGCGTCATGGCGTCGAAGCCGCGAATGGCGTTGGACACCTGTCCGCACGCCGCCTCGCCCTGAACCACCACGGGCCAGACGATCACCCGGCAGGGCCAGCGTTCGGCGATCCGGTGCAGCACGTCGCGGATCACGGCGCCCGTCGGGCTGGTGATCACGCCGATGACGGCGGGGAAGGCGGGCAGGGCCTTCTTGCGGCCCGGTTCGAACAGGCCTTCCTCGCGCAGCCGAACCTTCAGCCGCTCCAGCTGGGCCAGGAGGGCGCCGGCCCCCGCCGCCTCCATGCTCTCGATCACGATCTGATAGGACGACCGCGCCGGATAGGAGGTGATCTTTCCGGTGACGATGACTTCCAGCCCGGCCTCGGGCTGCACGCCAAGGCCGCGCGCCGATCCCTTCCACACCACGCCGTCGATGGCCGACTTGTCGTCCTTCAGCGTCAGATAGATGTGGCCCGAGGCGTGGCGGTTGACCTTGGAGATCTCGCCGCGCAGCCGCACATGGCCGAACCGGTCCTCCAGCGTGCGTTTCAGCGCAAAGGACAGCTCCGAAATCGACAGCGGCGGATTGTTGTCGCGCGGGGCAGGGGCCTCGGCCGGTCCCTCGAATACGTAGGAGTCGTCGCTCATGGTGTCAGCTTACCCTGCGGCGATCCGCGCGGGAACGGCGGACGCGTCCCGCCGTTCGACTTTTATGGCCGACCCGTCCGGAACCGATCCGTCCGACCAGAACCCGCGTGAGCGTGACCTCGAACGTCGCGCTGGAGGCGGCGGCGCCATGAGCCCGTGGCTGATCATCGGCTGCATCATTCTGCTGGGGCTAGGCGTCTATGTCGCCTCCGCCCTGCTCTAGATCGTCAGGAAACCTATGAACCGTCTCATTCCGCTCGCCGCCGTCCTTTGCCTGACCGGGGCCGTCGCCGCCTGTTCGGATCGCGACGACGATGTCGTCCAGGCGCCCGCGCCGGGCGCCGCACCCGTCGCCCTGCCGGACCAGCAGGCCGATACGGCGGCGACGAACGCCGCCCTGGCCTTCAACATGACCCGCGACCAGCTGGAGGACGCGGACCTATATTCGCGCGCTGATGTCGATCTGGGCGATGTCGAAACCCTGGTGCTGGACGCCTCCGGCGCCCTGACCCATCTGGTGATCGAGCTGGAAGGGCCGGGCGACATGAAGGTGCAGGTGCCGGTCGCCGACGTGGCCCCGCTCGACCGTAACGGCGACAGGGATCTGGTCACTGACCTGACTGCGGGCCAGCTCCAAGCCCTGCCGGCCTGGACGCCGCCCGCACGCTGATCAGCCGCTGAATGCGGCGTTAAGTCTGACGGGCGCTTGACCGGCCGGCGACGGCCGGTCATTGCCCGGTCTCATGAACATTCTTCTCGTCGGATCGGGCGGCCGCGAACACGCCCTGGCCTGGAAGATCGCCCAGTCGCCGCTCGTTACGCGCCTGGTCGCCGCGCCGGGCAACCCCGGCATCGAGAAACTGTGCGAGCTTCGCGCCATCAAGGCCGACGACGCCGATGGCCTGGCCGCCCTGGCGCGCGAGATCAAGGCCGACCTGGTCGTGGTCGGACCCGAAGTGGCTCTGGCCGCCGGTCTGGCCGACCGTCTGGCCTCGGCGGGCATCCCCTGTTTCGGCCCCACGGCCAAGGCGGCGCAGCTTGAGGTTTCTAAGGCCTTCTCCAAGGCCTTCCTCGAACGCCATGAAATCCCCACCGCCGGCTACGGCGTCTATGACACGGTCAAGGACGCCAAGGCCGCGTTGGACGTGTTCAAGCCGCCCTACGTCATCAAGGCCGACGGTCTGGCTGCGGGCAAGGGCGTGGCCATCAGCCCCGACCGCCCCGATGCCGAGGCTGAGATCGAGCGGATGCTGGGTGGTCGCTTCGGCGCAGCCGGCGCCCGTGTCGTGATCGAGGAGTTCATGGACGGCGAGGAGGGTTCGCTGTTCGCCCTGTGCGATGGTCAGCGCGCCCTGCTGTTCGGCGGCGCCCAGGACCACAAGCGCGCCTTCGACGGCGACCTGGGCCCCAACACCGGCGGCATGGGCGCCTATTCGCCCGCCCCCGTCTTTACGCCCGACCTGGTGCAGCAGGCCGACGACCTGATTGTGCAGCCGACCATCCGCAAGATGGCCGAGGAGGGCGCGCCCTATCGCGGCGTCCTCTACGCCGGTCTAATGGCGACCGAGGACGGTCCCAAGGTGGTCGAGTTCAACGCCCGATTCGGCGATCCGGAATGTCAGGTGCTGATGATGCGGATGGCGGGCGACATCGTTCCGTATCTGCTGGGCTGTGCGCGCGGCGATGTCTCGGGTTTGGCGTCCCCGGCCTTCAAGCCCCAGACCGTCATCTGCGTGGTCATGGCCGCCAAGGGCTATCCCGACAGCCCGCTGGAAGGCTCGATCATCCGCGGCGCCGATCAGGACTTCGGTCCTCACGTCCAGGTCTTCCACGCCGGGACGAAGCGCCGCGAGGACGGCCTGCTGGCCGCCTCTGGCGGTCGCGTCCTGAACGTCTGCGCCGAGGGCGACGACATCGCCCAGGCCCGCGAACGCGCCTATGACGCGATCCGCAAGATCGACTGGCCCGGCGGCTTCAACCGCTCCGACATCGGCTGGCGAGCGCTGGAGCGGGGCTGAAGCTTACGCCGCTGCGAACAGCAGCCGGCCTTCGCCCATGCGTTCGCGCAAGCCTGGCAGGTCGGTGTGGGCGACGGAGAAGCAGCCGTAGCTGCGGCCCAGCTTGCCTTCGCGCGCCAGGAAATCCGGGTCGGCATAGTCGGCGCCGTGGATGATGATGGCCCGCTCGCGCGCCTTGTCATTGGAGTATTCCAGTCCGTCCAGCAGGACGTTGGGGCCCTGCTGGGCGCCCCAGTTGGCGCCGGCGGTGGCGTAAGCGCCGACCGAGGACATGTTGGAATCGGGGGTGTTCGAGAACCGCTGGGCGAAGCCGGTGTGGGCCGGATCGGACCCGCGACCGTGGCAGGTGCGCAGGACCTTGACCTCGCCGGCGACCAGATCGACTTCGTAAAGACGCTCTTCGCCCGAGAACTTCTGGAAATCGACCAGATACATACGGTCGCGCAGCGGCAGGTGGCGGTGATGGGTGTCCAGCGCGGTCATGGCGCGCTCCATCAGTTCCTTGCGCACGTGACCGCGGGGATCCAGCGGCGGAGGTGTCAGGGCGGCGGTCTGGACCGTCGGCAATCCGACCTGCGGCATCGCGATCGGGGCTCCGGTCTGAGCCGTGGTCAGCGGCGCCTTGGCGCTTGCGCTGGCGCATCCCGCCAGCATGGCCGATCCACCCAGAATTAGCCCTCGTCTCGATAGCCGCATGCGACGCCCTCGTTGCGGTTGGTCTTGAGGCGTGTTTGTTTCAGTTGGTTACGGCCGAGGCAACCTGAGCCTTGTGGGGCCATTTTGCGGCCAACGTGTCGCGGGGAGAGATCGATGAAGCGTTTCGGAATCGCGCTGGCCGCGCTGATGGCGTCGGCCGCGGGCGCTGAGGCCCAGCAAAGCTTCACGGGCGTTGGGGTTTCATCGAAACCCACGACAACGTTCGTCGAGGCCGGAAGGTTGCTGGCAGACCCGTCGAACGGCGTTGTGCAGCGCGGTAAAACTCTCGTGATCAGAGGGAACCAGGTCGTCGAAGTGCGCGACGGCTTCGTCGGCGATCCTTCTCAAGGCAAGGTGGTGGACCTTCGGCAGGCCTTCGTCCTGCCCGGACTGATCGACAGCCACGTCCATCTGACCGGCCAGCAGAATCCGAATTCGCGGTTGGAAGAGGTCACCCTGTCCGATGCGGACCAAGCCATGGTCGGCGCCCGCTACGCCCGCCGCACCCTGATGGCCGGCTTCACGACCGTGGCCGATTTGGGCGCCTCGAACGAAGCGATCTTCGCGCTGAGGAATGCGGTCAAGACCGGCGACGTGCCGGGGCCGCGCATCATCGCGTCGGGATCGTCGGTTTCGATCCATGGCGGTCATGGCGACATCAACGGCTATCGCGACGACGTCATGCACCTGCTGTCGTCCGAGAGCATCTGCTCGGGCCCCGAGGACTGCATGCGCGCCGTCCGCACCCAGGTTCGCGCGGGCGCCGACATCATCAAGATCACGGCCACGGGCGGGGTTCTGTCCAACACCGCCGCCGGTCTGGGCCAGCAGTTCAGCGACCCTGAACTGACCGCCATCGTCGACAGCGCCCACCGCATGGGCCGTCAGGTCACGGCCCATGCTCACGGGGTGGACGGCATCAACGCCTTCCTGCGCGCGGGCGGCGATTCCATCGAACACGGCACCTATCTGGACGACCAGTCGATCCGCCTGTTCAAGTCGAACGGCGCCTGGCTGGTGCCGACCCTGCTGGCCGGCGATTTCGTCGCCCGGATCGCGTCCGGCCCGAACAATTTCTTCACCCCCGCCCAGACGGCCAAGGCGCTGGAGGCAGGGCCAAAGATGTTGGACATGGCGCGCCGCGCGCATGAGGGCGGGGTCAAGATCGCCTTCGGCACTGACAGCGGCGTCTCGGCCCACGGCGACAATGCGCAAGAGTTCGCGCTTCTGGTCCGCGCCGGCCTGACGCCGCTGGAGGCCATTCAGGCCGCCACGGTCGGCGCCGCCGAACATCTGCGGATTTCCAACGAGGCGGGCAAGATCGCGCCGGGCATGCCCGCCGACATCGTCGCCGTTTCGGGCGATCCGCTGTCGGATGTGACCGAGCTGGAGCGGATGAGGTTCGTGATGAAGTCCGGCGTGGTCTATCGCGCCGACTGAATCCTGGGGGTCAAGAAGGCGGCGAAGGCCGCCTCGTCCTCGAACCGGGCGACGACCGGCCAGGCCGTGACATGCGCGCGCTGGTCGGGCGTCAGCCGGACCCAGTCCTTTTCGGTGGTCACCAGGCCGGCGTCGAACACCGCCGCCCGATCTGTCAGGAACGCCATGGTCTCGGCGCTATAGGACGCATGATCGGGGAATGGGACGAAGTCCGCCAGGTCGCACCCCGCCGCCTTCAGCGACCGCTCGACCTTCCACGGCTTGGCGATGCCGGCGAACCCGACCTGAGGCCCCGACGGCGGCGGCCCCTCTGGCGTCAGGCGCGCGACGAAGACGGGCAGGGCGCCGAACACCGCCATCAGTTCGGGATCGGCCTCGTCGACATCGGTCGGCAGCATGACAACCACGGCGTCGGCGCGCGCCAGCCCGGCCTTCAACGGCTCGCGCATCGGGCCGGAAGGAAAGATCGATCCGTCGCCGAACGGCCATTCGTCGCCGCGCGTCTCGCCGTCCACGACGATCAGGCTGACGGTCTTCTTTAGCGCCGGGTTCTGATGGCCGTCGTCCAGCACCAGGGCCTGCGCCCCGCCCGCGACCGCAGCCCTGGCCCCCGCCACACGATCCCGCGCGATCCAGGTCGGGGCCCCCTGCGCCAGCATCAGCGGCTCATCCCCGACATCCTCGGCCGTATGGATTTCAGGATCGACCCGCACGGGGCCTTCCAGCCGCCCGCCATAGCCGCGCGACAGGCCTTGCGCCTCAACACCTGCCGCCCGCAGCAGCCTCAGGGTCTCGCGCGCGACCGGCGTCTTGCCCGATCCGCCCACCGTCAGATTGCCGACCGAGATCACCGCACAGCCGGGATCGACCGGCTGCGTCCGCGCGATCCGACGCGCGGTCACGGCGGCCCAGATCCAGCCCAGCGGTTTCAGCACGGTGCGCGTCACACGCGCATGGTTGCTGTCTCGGATATACCACCAGCGTGGCGTGTTCAGCTTCATCGCCGGGCCCGCCTCTGCGGCGTCAGCGGGGCCAGCAGCGCCCACAGCCGCTCCAGCCCGCCACCCGCTTCGACCGACGCGCGACGTCCGCGCTCGCCCATGGCCTTGGCCGCGTCCAGGTCCGCCAGCAGCGGTTCGATCACGGCCGGCAGGTCCCACGGCGCCTGAACCAGAACCAGCCCGCCCGCCTCTGCGAGCGCGGAGGTCACCGGCGCCCAGTTGGATGCATCCGGTCCCGTGATCGTCGGCTTGCCCAGTCGCGCCGGTTCCAGCGGATTGTGCCCCCCGACCGGCGGCAGGCCCAGGGCGGGCGCGAACGAGCCGCCCATCACCACCACGTCCGCCAGCCGCAGGAACAGGCCCATCTCGTTCAGCGTATCGGCCAGATAGATGTCGGTGTCGGGCCCGATCACCTCGCCGCGCGAGCGCATGGCGAAGGCGTATCCCTCGCGTTGCAGGGCCTGGGCGATGTGCGGTCCGCGCTCGGGATGGCGCGGCGCCAGGATCAGGCAGACGCGGTCGCCCAACTTGTCCAGCGCCCGAACGATGGCGACCTCTTCGCCCTCATGGGTGCTGGCGGCGACAACCACCGGCCGGTCGCCGATGGCGGCGGACAGATGGCTGAAGGCCGCCGGGTCATGCGGCAAAGGCTCGCCCGACAGCTTCAGGTTCACCAGGCCGTCGATTCGCCCCCCCATGCCCTCCAGCCGCTGGGCCGAGACCGCATCCTGGGGCAAGACCAGATCGAAGGCGCCGGTCAGCGCCCGCGCCGAGGCCGGAAACCGCGCCCAGCCCTCGACCGTCTTCTCGGTGATCCGCGCGCTGACCAGGGCCAGTTTCACGCCCCGCCGATGCGCCTCCAGCAACAGATTGGGCCACAGCTCGCTCTCGACGAACACCGCAAGGCCCGGCCGCCAGTGATCCAAAAACCGCTCGACCACGCCCGGCGCATCGACCGGCGCATACTGGTGGATCACGCCTTCAGGCAGGCGCTGGGCCAGGATCTGAGCCGAAGTCACGGTGCTGGACGTCACCAGCACCGTCAGGTCCGGCCGCGCCTTCACGAACCGCTCGACCACCGGCAGCAGCGACAGGCTCTCGCCCACGCTGACGCCGTGCAGCCAGACCAGATCGCCCGCCGGTCGCTCTGTGCGGGTGAAGCCCATCCGCTCGTCCACCCGCACGGGGTCTTCCTTGCCCCGCCGCGCGCGCGCATCCAGCAGGCGCGGCGCCAACGGCTCCAGCGCGCGGGTCGCCAGCCGATAGGCGATCAACGGCAGGGGCGTCACGGTTGCATCCTCACGGTTTTAGGCCCGTGATCGCATCGGCCCGCGCCTCGACGGCGTTCAGCCGTGCGGTCCAGTCGGCGATCACCTCGGCCATGTCGGCGCCCTGCGGATAGTCCGCGCGGTCCCAGACGATGGCGCCCTTGCCGAACGGCATAGGCACGACGCCGCGATCCCAGCTGTTCAACCGGATCGCCGGGCTGCAGGAGATTCCGATGAACAGGGCCGGCGCTTTGGACATCTTCGCCATCAGCGGCAGGCCCTCGGCCATGACCTTGGCAGGACCACGCGGCCCGTCGGGCGTGATGGCCAGAGCTCCGACCTTCAACTGTTTCAAGCCGTCGCGCAGCGCCTGCGATCCGCCCTTGGCCGCCGCCGCCTTGTCCTTGTTGGCCGACGATCCGCGCACGGCGGGAATCCCCAGGCGCGCCACGGCCTTGGCGAAGAACTCGCCGTCCGCCGACAGTGAGATCAAGCCCTTCGCCGGTTGGGCCTCGCCCTGCGGCCATGAGGCGGGGGCCAGCCCGATCCGGGAATGCCAGAAGACGCACAGCACCCCGCCGCCCGCGCGCCAGACCTCTTCGGCGACCGAACGGTTCTCGTGCGTCCAGCGGATGGTGGCGAAGCAGAACCGCATCCATTGCGCCAGGGTCCAGGCCAGGGCGGACTGGATGACGGGATTGCGCAGCGGCCTCACGCGACGGTCCCGACACTTACCGGGACACCGTCGAGCGACTGCTGGCGGGCCAGGCGGGAATAGAGGCCGCCCCTGGCGACCAGGGCGTCGTGCGACCCTTCCTCGACCACGCGACCGGCCTCGATCACATAGATGCGGTCGGCGTTGCGAACGGTCGATAGCCGGTGGGCGATCATCAGGGTGGCGCGGCCTTCCATCAGCCGTTCCAGCGCCGCCTGCACCAAGGCCTCGCTCTCGGTGTCCAGGGCGCTGGTCGCCTCATCCAGCAGCAGGATCGGCGCATCCTTGACGAAGGCGCGGGCGATGGCGATCCGCTGGCGTTGGCCGCCCGACAGGCGCAGGCCCGCCTCGCCCGCGCGGGTGTCATAACCCTCGGGCAAGGCGGTGATGAAGTCGTGGGCGGCGGCGGACCGCGCGGCCTCCTCGATCTGGGCCTGGGTCGCGCCCGGGCGGCCATAGGCGATATTGGCGGCGATGGTGTCGTCGAACAGGAAGGGCTCCTGCGTCACCAGGGCGATATGGTCGCGCAGGTCGTGGATGCGAAGCGACCGCACGTCGGCGCCGTTGATCATCACCGCCCCGCCCGTCACGTCATAGAAGCGCGGCAGCAGGCTCAGGATCGTGCTCTTGCCCCCGCCCGACGGACCGACCAGGGCCACGGTCTCCCCCGGCGCGACCCGCAGCGACACGCCGTCCAGCGTGGGCGCATCGGTCCCGGCATAGGCAAAGGATACCCGGTCCAGCACGACCTCGACCGGCCCGGCGGCCAGGGGCGCGGCGTCGGCCGCCTCACGGATTTCCGGCTGGATGTCCAATGCCCCGAACAGCCGACGCGCGGCGGTGAAGCCTTCGCTCATGACCGTGGCCAGATTGGTCACCTGGCGCAGCGCCTGGCCGGCCGCCAGCAACATGCCGATGAAGGCGGCGAACCCGCCGACGGTCATCTCGCCCGACTGCGCCCGCCATCCGGCATAGGCCATGACGGCGGCGACGACGATATAGGCGACCAGATCGCTGGACGGCCCGGCGAAGGCGCGGGCGTTGGCGCCCTTGATGACGTGGCGCTGGCGACGGGCCACCACCTCGGCGACGCGGTCCTGTTCGGCCGCCTCGCGGTTTTCGATCTTGATCAGGCGAACCCCGTCCAGGTTCTCCATCAGGGCGGTGGACAGGTTCTCGGTCTCGGCCATAGCGCCCACCGCGGCCTTGCGCGTCTTGCGCCCGAACCGGCGCAGCACCAGCGCCACCAGCGGCACGCCCAGCAGCACCACGATCGTCAACTGCCAGTCGATGAACCCCATGTAGATCAGCACCGCGATCAGGGTCAGCAGGTTCTGGGTGTAGTTGACGACGCCCGAGGTGAAGGCCTCGCGCACCATATTGGCGTCGAATAGAACGGACGAGACGAAGCCGCCGGAATGCTGGCTGCGCAGCCGGGCCAGGTCGGCGCGGATCATGGCGCCGAACAGACGGACCTGGATGTCGCCGACGATGGTGTGGCCCAGCCGGTTGACCAGCGCCGCCTGGCCCAGCGCCGCCAGGGTGCGCGCCACCGCCACCGCGAGAATGGCGACCGGGATCCAGATCACCGCCTTGTCGGCCGGGAAGCTGAAGACGCCGAAGATGCTGATGGGCTCCGTCCCGCCCAGGAACAGCCCGTTGATCGCGGGCTCCAGCAGCTTCAACAAGGCCGCCGTCAGCAGGCCCGTCATCGCCGCGCATAGCACCGACGCGATCAGCGCTCCCTTGTGCCGGGACAGATAGTCGCGCCAGATCCGCGCCAGCAGGGCGCGCAGGGGCATGGTGTCTGAGGCGGCGACGGTCATCGCCTCTCGGTCGTCCGAGCCGCCGTTCAAGTCAAGGCTTGTCCGGCGACGGTTCCAGCGTGCGGCCCTGTTCGTCGGCGCGGATCAGGGTTTCGCCCGGTGCATCCTCGATCCTGACGGCAGGGGCGACGGTCGGGTTCGGGGCATAGCGACGCCCGTCGAACGGCACGGCGGCCTCATACCCCTGGGTGATCCCGCCCCCGGCGACATAGACGCCCAGATCCCGACGGCCGTGGGTCTGCTGTTCCAGCAGGCGGATGGGCGTGCGGGCGACGCTGATCTCGCCGACTGAGCGATAGGTCTCGCCGGTGCGGTCCAGCACCAACAGCCGGCACCCGCCCGACCCGCACCAGTTCGGTCCCGTCAGATAGACAAGGGTGGTCGCGCCGTCAGGGGTGATCGCGGCCGTGTATCGTGTGGTGTCCAGCGCCCCTTGCACCCTTTCGCGCAGATAGGCGACCAGCGCCGCATCCTCGGGCGGCGGCGTCTGGGCGAGGGCCGCGCCCGCCCAAAGGCTGGCCACGACGGCGGCGGTTGCGGCGAGGGTTTTCATACGTGGCCTCCTGTTCTCGACGAACATTCCAACGCATCAGGATCGAGATCGGATGACGCGGCGGCCTCGGATCGCTATCTGGCGGGCATGGCGCGCTTCGACCTCTCGACCGCGATGGGCCGTTTCCGGGCGCATTGGCATTATTTCTGGGCCGACCACGCGTTTCTGCGCGTGGCGTTTTCCAACGCCCACTGGCTGGGGCCGGACCTGGTGCGCACCAACCAGCCATCGCCGCGCCAGCTGGCCTATTGGAAGAAGAAGGGCGTCAAGACCGTCATCAACCTGCGCGGCGAACGCGACGAGGGCTATTACTGGCTGGAGCGCGAGGCCTGCGAACGGCTGGGCCTGACCCTGATCGACGCCCCCCTGGACTCGCGCGATCCGCCTCAGACAGACCGCATCCACCGCGCCCGCGACCTTTTCAGGACGATCCAGTATCCGGTGCTTATCCACTGCAAGTCCGGCGCGGACCGGGCTGGGATGATGGCGGTCTTCTATCGCCACTTCCACCTAGGCGAACCGATTTCGGTCGCCATGAAACAGCTGTCCAAGAAATACCTGCACTCGCGCGAGGGGCTGACCGGCGTGCTCGACTACACGCTGGAGAAATACGTCGCCGAGATCGAGCCTCGGGGGATCAGCTTCATCGACTGGGTCGACAGCCCCGACTACGATCCCAAGGCCATCCGCGCCGAGTTCAAGGCCGGCTGGTGGGGCACGCTGCTGACCGACAAGCTGCTGCGGCGGGAGTAGGGCAGCTATCCACCCGTCACCCTCGGGCTTGTCCCGAGGGCCTACGGCGGCCGCGCATTCGAACATCAGAGGCGTAGCGCGGCTTCTCTGGTCGCGTCAGCCTAACGGTGGGCCCTCGGGACAAGCCCGAGGATGACGGATTTGAGAGTAGGCCTCAGCCCCAGGGGCCGGTCTTCGGCTCGTCGCCGTTCGCGCGCGCCTCGGCCGCCAGTTCGGCGTCGCGCCGCGCCTTGCGCTCGGCCTCCCACCTCTTGAACCAGCGAGCGTAGTTGATGTGCCCGCGCAGCGAGAAGCTGAACAGCGCCAGCACCGCCAGCAGGCTGACCAGTTGAAAGATCTGTTGCGGTTCCAGGTTCATGATCGTCCTCGCATACAGACTAAACGTCGGATCGGGGCGCCGGTTCGGCTCCCCGATGCCGCACTCAGGCCACGTCGCCGCGCGGGTCGATCAGCTTGTGGGCGTGCAGGATGAAATAGCGCATATGGGCGTTGTCCACGGTCGCCTGGGCGCGGGCCTTCCAGGCCTTCTTGGCCTCGTCATAGCTACCGAAGGCGCCGACGAATTCGACCTGCGACAGGTCGCGGAAGGTCGGCTCGCCCAGGTGACGAAGCTCACCGCCGATGACGATGTGCAGAAGTTGCGGCGGGACGGCGTTCTGATCGGTCATCGGAAATCCTGAAGGCTGGGCCCGAAGGCTGGGGAGGAGGTTTGCGCGCGGCATAGGCCGAGAACGCCCAAGGATCAATGTGGAGCAGGGTTTTTCCGCCCTCGCCTTAGGTCGATAAAGGCACGTTTTTACAGCGCCGCACGATCATCGGCTGGATAATCGGGGCCGCGCAGACAAGGCTGGCCTGGCGCGGATCGGGCCGGTTGAAGGCCCATGGCCGCCCGTGGTGATCACTGACCTTGGCGCCCGCCTCCTGGGCGATCAGCCAGCCGGCGGCGACGTCCCAGTCCCACTTCGGCGTCAGGGCCAAGGCGGCGTCGAAGGCGCCGGCGGCGACCAGCGCCATCCGATAGGCCAGGGCGTTGCGCTTCTCGAACCGCATCGGCGGCCAGGGCTCGTCGTCGAAATAGGGCGCTTCGATCAGTCGCGCATCGCCCAGGATCGAGGCGTCCTCCAGCGTATCCACGTCCGAGGCCCTGATCGCCCGGCCGTTGCGCCGCGCCCCGCCGCCGCGCACAGCCACATAGGTCTCCTCGACTTCGGGCGCGTGGATGACGGCGGCGACGACCTCGCCGTCCTCGATCACGGCGATGGGCACGCACCACCACGGCGTCCGCTTCATATAGGCGACGGTCCCGTCGATGGGATCGACGATGAAGATGCGCCGCTTCGACAGCCGCTCGGGCGAGTCCGCCGTCTCCTCCGACAGCCAGCCATAGTCGGGCCGCGCCGACAGCAGCCGGTCCTTCAGCATGGCGTCCACCTTCAGGTCGCCGCTGGTGACGGGCGAGCCGCCGACCTTGGACTCGATCTTCAGCCCGGCCTCGCGTTCGGCGATCGCCAGCGCCCCGGCGTCGATGGCCGCCTGGCGGATCAGGTCGAGATCGGATTCAAGATCGGTCATTTGCCCGCGATGGCCACCGCGTCGAACATCAGGCTGGGCACGTTGAACCCGCCCCGGAACTCCAGGTCCGATCCGCGCTGGAGGCGTAGATACAGGTCGGTCAGCTTGCCGGCCACTGTCACCTCGTTGACCGGATAGGCGATCACGCCGTTCTCGAACCAGAGGCCCGACACCCCGGCGGACCAGTCGCCGGTGTTTCCGTTCAGCGACGGCCCGAACATCGAGGTCACCAGCAGGCCGGTCCCCGCATCGGCCATCAGGCCCGCCAGATCCTGCTCGCCGGGCTCCATGTGCAGGTTGTGGGTCGAGACGCCCGACGGTCCCGCCAGGCCCCGCGACGCATGGCCGGTGGATTGCAGACCCAACTGCCGTGCCGATGCGCTGTTCAACAGCCAGGTCGTTAGGACGCCGTCGTCGAACAGGGCGCGCTTCTCGACCGCCACGCCTTCGTCGTCGAACGGGGTGGAGCCCATGCCGCGCGGACGGAACGGATCGTCGATCAGGGTGACGCCCTCGGCGAACACCCGCTGACCCAGCCGCTCCTTCAGGAAGGAGGTGCCGCGCGCGATGGAGGGGCCGGAAATGGCGCCGATGGCTGGAGACACGATCTGGCCCGACATGCGGTTGTCGAAGATGACGGGGGCGGTGGTCGAGGCGATCTTGCGCGCGCCGGTGCGGGCGACCGCGCGCTCGCCGGCCGTGCGTCCGATCAATTCGGCGCCGGGCAGGTCGGACAGGTGGCGCATCGAACGGCTCTCGCCGCCGCGCTCCATCGCCCCGTCCTTTTCCGCGATGACGCCAACGCCCAGCGAGAAGGCCGAACCCTCATAGGCGCCGTCGAACCCGTGCGAGGTCACCAACCGCCAGCGACTGGACGACCATGAGGCATGGCCGCCTTCCGACCGCGCCACGCCTGTCACGGCCAGGGCCGCCGCTTCCGCCTCGGCCGAGGCCTGTTCCAGGATTTCGGCGCTACGTTCGGTGGGATCGAACAGGTCCAGGTCGACGAACGGCCCGCGCGCCAGACGATCTTGCGGGGCGAAACCGGCGTTGGGATCTTCCGGCGCCAGGCGGGCCATGGCCACGGCCCGCTCGACCAGCCGCGCCTGTGTCGCGGGCGACAGGTCCGATGCCGAGACCGACGCCTGGCGCTGGCCCACGAAGACCCTCAGGCCCAGGTCGCGCGACTCCTCGCGTTCGACGTCTTCCAGCTTTCCGTTGCGCACCCCTACCGACAGGGAGCGGCGATCGGCGCTGACCGCCTCGGCGGCGTCGGCGCCGGCCCTCAGGGCCGCCCTGACGATGTCGTTGAGAAGATCGGTGGAAACGGGCGCAGCCAGGGTTTCAGTCATGCCCCGATATGGCGGACGGCTTGCTGCACCGCAACCGCGTCAGACGACGGCGAAGGCGATCAGGCCGACGGCGGCGCTCAGCAGCGCCACCCAGGTCAGCAACATGCCGATCACCCGTCCCAGCGACGGCCCGGTCTGGAACAGCAGGCCCAGGGCATGGACCACCCGTCCGACCAGCAGGGTCGCACCCACCCCGTGCACCATCCAGGCCGGCGCCCCCACGGCGGCCAGCAGCAGCATGGCGATCATGCCCGGCGTCGCATATTCCACCAGATTGCCGAACGCCCGGCTGGCGGCCATCAGGTCCGGGTTCCCGCCGTCTCCGAACGACACCATGTGCTTGCGCCGTCCGCTGACCACGATGCCCGACAGCACCAGCATCATCAGGATCAGCAGGCCGCTCCACAGGGCGGCGGCCTGGACGGCGTACATCAGCGGTGTGGTCATCGATCAGTCCTCGCGCCCGACGGGGTAGAGCAAATAATGGTCGTCATAGAAGGGCGTGCGTTCGTAGAACCAGGCCAGACGCGCCTGGGGATCGGCCGCGAACGCCGCATCGGCAGCCAGTTTCGCCTCGAACTCGGCCTTCAGCGCAGGGTCCGCCGCCATCATCTTGTCCGCCAGCGGCGCGATGGCGTAGGCCTCGATATATTCGACCCGGCTCATGACCTCGGGGAACATGCCCCAGGCGAAGAAGCTCTCGCTGGATTGCGGCTCCAGCAGCAGCACGACGATGTCGCCCAGCGGCTGATCGGTCGGCACCCGCACCGATCCGGTCGGGAAGGTCCAGTCCCGGCGCTCGACCTCGACTGTCTTCACCGAGGCCTGGACGTGACCTTCGTTGGCCCGCGTCGCGAGCTTGGGCTCGACGAGGCGCAACATCGAAAGGTTCGCCGTGCGCGGCGCCTCGACCGTCTCCATCTCGACGCCGTGGATCTTCAGGCGCTCGATGATGTCGGTGCGATAGCTTGGCACCCAATAGGCGGTCGGCCGCGTCAGGGTCAGGGTCGGTCTGGAGCCATAGAAGGGCATCTGCCACAGCTCGGGATCGGGCTGTCCCAGCCAGCGGATTTCCTGACGGCCCGAGGCCGCGCTGTCGTACATCTCGTACAGGATGCCCTTGAACGGACGGGTGGATGACGGCGTCTCCTCGGCCTCGAAGTTGGCCAGGATCTGCGCCGGGCGCAGGGCCTTGTCCTGCTCGGTCGCGGCCCGCAGCCCAGCGCCCTGATCCGCCAGCAGCCGCATCGCCTCCTCGATGAAGACATAGGTGCCCAAGACCCGCTGCTCGTGCGGCTTCAGGCTGTGGTTCTCGATCAGGATCGTCGGCACATGGGCCGCCGAGCCCCAGCCGTTCGAGAATCGCTCGCCCAGCCCGCCGTCCGACAGACCCTTCCTGGGCTCGTCGTCATCCATGCCGAAAACCAGCTCGCCGGGGATGTGCCCCTCGCGCTCCAGCGCCGTGTTCATCGCCGGCTTGAACACCGAATCCAGCCAGGCTGAGCCGTTCGGCGAGCGGCTGAACGACCCGTACTCGCCGTTGAAGCCATAGGTGACGTCGTACTGATAATCCAGGCCGTCGGTGACGTGGACGTCCACGTAAAGGTCCGGCCGGTATTTCAGGATCAGGCCGCGAACCGCCCGCATCTCGGGCTGATCCAGCTTCAGATAGTCGCGGTTCAGGTTCTGGTTTGTCGCCGTATTGCGCCAGCCCTGAATGCGCGGCCCGCGCTGGTTGGGGCGGGAATAGGCGCTGGCCCGCTCGTGCCCGTCCACGCTCAGGATCGGGATCAGGATCAAGTTGACCCGGTCCAGCAGGGCGTCCTTGCCGTAAAAGGCGATGTCGCGCAGCACCATCATGCCCGCGTCCTTGCCGTCGATCTCGCCGGGGTGGATGCCGGCCTGGATCATCAGCACGGGCTTGGTCGGATCGAAGGTCGCCCCATCCTTGGACGCCATCACCGCATAGATCGGTCGTCCCTCGGGCGAGACGCCAAACTGTTCGATGCGGATCAGGTCGCTGGCCTGATCCAGGCGCTCGAACCAGGTGCGGGTGTCGGCATAGTTGGGGCTGAAGTCATGGCCCGGATCGGCCTCGAACGCCGTGACCCAGGGGTCGGAGGCGGGGCGCAACAGGCTCTTTGACGCCCCGTCCCAGGCCGGCGCGGGCGGCAGGAAGGCTTGGTCCCAGGGGGCGGTGTTGGGGATCGTCTGGGACATGGCGGGGCTCACGCTACAGGCAAGGGCGGCGACCAGCGCCGAAACCAGAAGAGGGGACTGCATGGCCTTTCGTGGGCCGATTGCTTCGACCTGACAAGGCGTCAACCGCCGCCGCCCAGCGCGGGCGCCCACCCGCCGGCCTTCAGCAGCAGCGCCGCCGAGTTCCCCATCTGCCAAAGACTGTAGAGCAGCACTACGACCAGTGCTCCGACCGCAACCCTGCGCCAGGTTGCGAACGCCGCCGTCGCCGTGCCGATCACGAAGATGGCGACGCCGGTCCACAGGCGCACCGAACTGGCGACTTGGGCAAAGCCGGGATTGAGCTGGGCCAGGATGATCACGATCACGGCGACGATCAGATTGGCCGCCAGAATACAGCTGAACACCAGCCGTCGGTGGGCCCAGAAATGGTCGTCCAGGTCGATCCGCTCGTCGCCGCCTTCGGCCGAGACGCGCGGGAAGGTCACGCTGGCCGCAACGTAGAAGGTGGCGGCGATGGCCAGCGAGACGATCAGCACGAAGGTGTTGAACGGCGCGCCCCTGAAGATGACCCAGGCCTGGTTCCAGAAGGTGGCGATGTCGATAGCCACAAACAGGGCCAGCATCGGCGTCAGCCAGCCGAACCGGATCCGCTGCTTCTCATGCAGCACCCGCGCAAACCCGCCCACCAGTTCGGCGACCGAAAGGCCCAGCAGCAGGCCATAAAAGCTGAAGAAGAATTCGAACGCGCTCACATCGCCCCCCGGCGTGACCAAGAGCCAAGCTTACTTCCAGATCGGTGTTCCGTCGCCGGGAAGGCCCAGCCGGTCCCACATGTCGGAAACCCGTTCGATCACAGCCTCGTCCATACGGATTTCCTCGCCCCATTCGCGCTTGGTCTCAGGCGGCCATTTGTCCGTCGCGTCCAGGCCGATTTTGGAGCCCAGACCGCTTTCGGGGCTGGCGAAGTCCAGATAGTCGATGGGCGTCGATTCGATCACGGTGATGTCGCGGGCCGGGTCCATCTTGGTCGAGATGGCCCACATGACGTCCTTCCAGTCGCGGGCGTCGATGTCGTGGTCCACCACGATGACCCATTTGGTGTACATGAACTGGCGCAAATAGCTCCAGACGCCCAGCATCACCCGCTTGGCGTGGCCCGGATAGGCCTTCTTCATCGACACCACGGCGATCCGGTAACTGCACCCCTCGGGCGGCAGCCAGAAGTCGACGATCTCCGGGAACTGCTGGCGCAAAAGCGGAATGAACACCTCGTTCAGCGCCTCGCCCAGCACCGACGGCTCGTCGGGCGGGCGGCCCGTGAAGGTGGTCAGATAGATCGGGTTCTTGCGCATGGTGATCGCGCTGACCTGGAAGACCGGGAACTTCTCGACCGAATTGTAGTAGCCGGTGTGGTCGCCATACGGACCTTCGTCCTCGAACTCGTTCAGCAGGACATGGCCTTCCAGCACGATCTCGGCCTGGGCCGGCACCATCAGCGGCACGGTCTTGCAGGCGACCAGCTCGGCCTTGGCGCCGCGCATCAGGCCGGCGAACTGATATTCCGACAGGGTGTCCGGCACCGGCGTCACCGCCGCCAGGATGGTTCCTGGATCGGCGCCCAGCACCACGGCGCAGGGCAGGGGCTCAGCGGGCCGGGCCTTCTTGTGCCGCGCATAGTGCTGCGCCCCGCCGCGGTGCGCCAGCCAGCGCATGATGGCCTTGTCCTTGCCAAGGACCTGCATCCGATAGATGCCCAGGTTGAAATCATCCTCGCGGTCCTCGCTGGGCCCCTTGGTCACGACCAGGCCCCAGGTGATCAGAGGCGCCGGCTCGCCGGGCCAGCAGGACTGGACGGGCAGGGCGGTCAGGTCGATCTGGTCGCCATTCAGCACCACCTCCTGCACCGGCGCCTTCTTCACCACCTTGGGCCGCATCGACATGACGGTCTGCATCAGCGGCAGCATCTCCATCGCGTCGCCCAGCCCACGCGGCGGTGTCGGATTGCGCAGGAAGGCCAGCAGTTCCCCGACTTCGCGCAGCTCGCCCGCCGTCGTCCGGTTCTTGCCCTCCAGCGTCACCCCCATGGCGACCCGCTTCACCGTGCCGAACAGATTGGCCAGGCAGGGGATGGGGCTGATCGTTCCGTCCGGCATGACCGGCTTTTCGAACAGCACCGCCGGCCCGCCGTTCCGCAGCAGCCGGGTCTGGATCTCGGTCATCTCCAGCACGGTGGAGACGGGTTCGGACACCCGCACCAGCTCGCCCTGGGCTTCCAGCTGATCGATGAAGTCACGCAGGGATTTGTAGGCCATGGCTCGCTATTATCCGTGTCGGATGTCGAACTAAGCAGGGGGCTGCTCAATCTTGAAATTGCGCAACGCCGCACGAACAACATCACTGCTGTCCTCATAGCCGCCGGATGCCACGAGATCATCGACGAACTGCCACAGTCCGTCGGTTAAGCGGACATTACGCTCGTTGGATTCCTGCGCCGTTACGTCAATCAGCGGCGACGGTTCGGCGTCATTCCCAAATATCAACCACGAGGGCGAGACAGAGAGAACTTCAGCTAGTTTTTCAAGATGACCGCCTCGAGGTGTGGTGGCTCCTTTAAACCAGTTGCTTACACACTGGGCGCTTAGGTCTAAATCAAATTTAGTTTTCAACTTTCGTCGGATTTCGCTTTGACGGCCATGTCCCATGATGTCTTTTCGATCACAGGCCTCAACTAAACGATCAGAAAATTGGGTCATAAATGTATTCCAGCTTTAAACTCACTCCATTTTTCAAAAATAAAGTGAATAAGCAAGAGAAATCTAACTCCTGTCTTGGTCGTTTTTCTTGATCAACTAGCGAATGGCTGCGGCCTCGCTGTCACGCACTGCCCGGCCGAACACGCGATCCAGTCCGACCAGCGCCAGTCCGACCAGCAGGAAGAAGACCAGCAGCCCGCCGAAGATCATCACGACCCGCCCCAGACCCAGCTGATCCACATTGACGAACCCATACGGCCACCAATGCGTCGCTAGGCCGTGGATCAGCGTCCACCCGCCATAGATCAAGGGAAAGGCCAGCCATTTCGCCGGGTCGATCCAGCGCAAACGGCCCTTGGGCGTGAACCACAGCCAGTCCAGCACGAAGGCGACGGGCATGACGTAATGCAGCACCACATTGACCAGCAGCGACCAGCCGGTGGGGTTCCAGTAGGGATGCAGCAGGAAATGATAAACCACCCCGACCACCACGATATACATGGCGACGGCCGCGCGGACGCCCTCGCTGGCGCTCCAACGGCCCAGTCTGGAGCCCTCGCCCAAAAGCGGGCCGGTGAAGGCCAGGGCGACCAGGATGTTGGTCAGGATGGTGAAGAAGCTGAAATAGTTGATCGTCCGCTCCAGCACCGACCATCCCTGAACCGGCGCCACCATCAGCAGATATTGAAGCGCGAGCGCGGTCCAGCCCACGACGGCGAACGTCGCGCGCCACAGCCTGGGCTGGTCCCGTTTGCGAAACACCGGCGCCTCCGTCGATCAGGCGGCAGTCTTGTCCCATTCGAACGCGGGGTCCAGCCAGTCGCCCAGTCTTTCGCCGCGATCCAGCGCATCCATCCGCTGCATCTCCTCGTCCGTCAGGGCGAAGTCGAAGATGTCGAAGTTCTCGCGCGCCCGGCTTTCCTTGGTGGTGCGGGGAATGGCGATGATCCCGTGCTGGATCAGCCAGCGCAGGGTGATTTGACCGTTGGTCTTGCCGTGCGCCTTGGCCAGTTCGCTGATGGTGGCGTCGTCGGCGATCTTGCCTTGGGCCAGCGGCGACCAGGCGGTGATCGACGAGCCCAGCTCGGCCGCCGTGGCGACCAGCTGGTCGATGCCGAGATAGGGATGGTGCTCGACCTGGTCGGTGATCAATCGCGCCTTGGACAGGCCCTGCGCCTGGCGGAACTCCCTGGACGGGAAGTTGGACAAGCCGATCGACTTGGTCAGCCCCTCGTCCTTGGCGGCGTTCAGCGCGCCCAGCGTCTCCTCGAACGACGGCGTCGTCTTGGGCCAGTGCAGCAGCAACAGGTCCGGCGTCGTGCCCAGGCTGTCGGCCGATTCCTTGGCCTGTTTCAGCAGGGCGTCATGGGTGAAATGCTCGACCCAGATCTTGGTCGTCAGGAACAGGTCCTCGCGCGCCACGCCGGAATCCCTGATGCCTTCGCCCACCGCCTGCTCGTTCTTGTAGATCCAGGCCGTATCGATGTGGCGATACCCGATCCGCAACGCCTCGGCGACCATGCGCCGCGCATCCGCCGGCTCCAGTTGCCAGGTGCCGAAGCCGAGCAGGGGGATTTCGATTCCATCGACGGTGATCGTGGGTTGGTCGCCATAGGCCATGGGGCGCGCCTTCGCTGCGTTCAGGGGAGCGTGTAATTAGGCGCCCGATCCCGTTCCGGTAAGACGCGGATGCTGTTTCGACAGACTTTTCGGCGCGACCTTGCGCCATCGCCTGTCCAGCGCCGCCTTCAGCCAGACCGGATCGACCGTCGCGATGCGCGCCAGGACGATGGGATAGTCGCGATAGTGGTCGGTGAAATGAAACGTCGCCGGGTCCATCTCGATCAGCAGGTCACGCTCATCGCGATTGTCCAGATGCACCAGGATGCTGTCGTCCAACTGGGGCCGCATCCAAGTGAAGAACTTGCCCGCCACCTTGTACGACGCCTCACCATAGGACACGCCGTCCTCGACGCCCGGAAACGACAGCAGCAGGGCGCGGACCTCGTCGCGGGTCATCGGCGTCGGTCGTCGCCCAGCACTACGGTCGCGGCCTTGGCGTTCTCGACCGTCTTGAGCAGGCGCAACTGGGCCAGTTCGGGATTGTCCTTGAGCAGTCGGGCGGCGTTGGCGAGGGAGCGTAGGGAGGCCTGTTCGCCACGGGCGCGTTCGAGCGCGGCGAGACCTTCCAGACGTGCACGCTCGACCTCGGTCATCAGGCGGCGCAACTCCGGCGGCAGGATGACCCCGGTGATCTGGGCCTGTTCGATGCGTGCGGCGCCGACCGTGTCGCCCAGCAGGGCGGCGAAGGCGGCGTCGGCGTCGGGCGACTGCGCCAGCAGGGTCTCCAGCGTCATCTCGCCCGCCAGCCGCGTCAGGGCGACGCCGGCGGCCAGGTCGAGCAGGGGTTCGACCGGTTCCCGGATCGACCTTTCGGCGTCCTCGATCCGGTAGATGACGGCGGCGGACAGCCTCAAAGCCATGCGTTCGGACGACATCACGTCGGCGCGGATCACATGCACCTGACGATCCAGGGTGACCGGCTGGACATGCAGGTTGCGGCCGGTCTTCCACAGCCAGTGAACGCCGGGATCCAGCAGACGCTCATAGACACCGTCCACATAGAGGGCCCCGCGCTGCCAGGCGTTGATCCTGATGCGCCGACGGCCGCTCAGCAGCAGCGCCACACCGAAGGCGATCACCACGACGACGGCGACGGCCAGCAGACCCCAGGGATCGAACATGCATCCTCCGATCGGGATGCCCGGCGCCGCAGCGGAGGGGCGGGGGCGCGAAGCCCGCAGGGCCCGTCCACGGCTTGCCTTTCGGCCGGCGCCGGGCGTCCTTCTTGTGACCAAACACGAGAGGCGCCCCTTTTTGGCTGACCGCGCCCGTGACCGGGCGTCGCGCCGAGACGGCCTCTGACGGGGCAAGAGCCCCGCCTCACCTTAGCGCCACGCGACCCATCGTCCAGCCTTCAGTAGGCCAATGCGATCCCGTCCTTGCGCATCTCGGTCGCCGCGCCATAGGTCCAGCGACCGCCGGGGTTCATTTGCTTCATGACGTTCTGATAGCCGCCGAACCCACCGTCAGGTTCGCCAAGCGTCCAGCCCATGGCCCGCAGCTGCGCCTTGGTCGCCTCGGGCACGCCGCTTTCCAGATGAAGCACGCCGGTTCCTTCCTGCGGCTGGCCGGTCGGCTCGGACGAGCCATAGTGCTGCCAGCGGGGGGCGTCGCCGGCCGCCTGGGGCTCCAGCCCATAGTCGACCATATTGATGATGATCTGGGCTTGGCCCTGGGGCTGCATGGCGCCGCCCATGACGCCGAACGCCATCCAGGGCTCGCCGTCCTTGACCGCGAAACCGGGGATAATGGTCTGGAACGGGCGCTTGCCGGGCGCATAGACATTGGGATGGCCGTCGGTCAGGGCGAACAGCTCGCCCCGGTCCTGGAACATGAAGCCCAGCGGCTCCGACCCATTGTCCGGCGCCAGGCCCGAGCCCATGCCGCGATAGTTGGACTGGATCCAGCTGACCATCATTCCGTCGGCGTCGGCGACGCTGAAATAGGTGGTGTCGCCATGGTGCGGGGCGTCGCCGGGCATGACCCGGTCCATCACTCGGTCCGGCCGGATCAGTTTCGCCCGTTCGGCGGCATAGGCCTTGGAGTTCAGCCATTCGACCGGGGTCTTTGAGAACCGGTCGTCGGCGAACCAGCGCGCCCGGTCCTCGAACGCCAGCCGCTTGGCCTCGGCCTGGACGTGCAGCGAGGCGGCGGACTGGAAGCCCATGGATTTCAGATCGAACTGTTCGCAGATGTTCAGGATCTGGTTGGTCGACAGCCCTTGCGTGTTCGGACCCAGGCCGAAGACGTCCACCCCGCGATAGTTGGTCTGGATCGGTTCGACCCATTCGGTGTGGTGGGCGGCCATATCGGCGCGGGTCATCCAGCCGCCGATCCGCTTGAAATAGGCTTCCATCTGGTCGGCGAGGGGGCCGTCGTAGAAGGCGTCGCGCCCGCCCTCGGCGATCATCCGCAGGGTCTTGCCCAGGAAGGGATTGGCGAACATCTCGCCCACTTTCGGCGTCGCGCCGTTCGCGGCCCAGATGCGCTTCCTGTTGTCGTTCTCCTCAATCGGGATCACGCCCCGGTCGAAGGCGGCCATATTGCGTTCCAGGTAGTAGGCGATGACCTGGGGCATGGGGACGCCCTGTTCGCACAGTTCGGCGACCGGCAGCAGCACATCCTTCCAGGGCAGTTTCCCATACCTCTGATGCGCGCTCCACCAGGCGTCCACAGTGCCCGGCACGTTCACCGTCACCGCGCCATAGCGCGGCAGATAGCCGTCGATGGCCTTGGACCGCGCGGTCGCCAGGCTGAGGCCCCGCGGACTGGCGCCCGAGCCGTTCAGGCCGACGACCTTCTTCTGCTTCGGGTCCCACAGCATGCAATAGGCGTCGCCGCCGATCCCGTTGGCCACCGGCTCCAGAAAGCCTAGCGCCGCATTGATGGCGATGGCCGCGTCGATGGCCGATCCGCCGCGTCTCAGGGTGTCGATCCCGATCAGGCTGGCTGCCGGGTGGGCCGTGGCCGCCGCCCCGTTCGCGCCCCAGACGGTGGACCGCCCCATGAACTTCGGCCCGGTGATCCGGTCGCCGATGCCGACGCCGGCATAGGGATCAGGACGGGCGGGGGCGGGGGCCGCTTCGGTCGGTTTGGCGGTCGGGGAGGCTTGTCGGGCCTGAGCCGCCGACGCCGCCATTGCTCCGGCCGTCAAGGCTCCAGCAGGCAGGGCGGACAGGAAGGTGCGACGATGCATGGGCGAACTCCTCGAACGGCCGATGGGGCATCAAGGCGGGGTCCGGTCCATCCGGCAAGCCCCAATCTCGTCGAGCACGCAGCCAAAGAAAAAGGCCGCGTCCCTTTCGGAACGCGGCCCAAATTCTTGAACTGACAAAAGCCCTATTCGATGTCTTCGTTCAGCAGACCGACCTTGAAGAAGCCGTTCTCCTGCATCGTGTTCATGACTTCCATGAACTGCGAATATTTCACTTCCGGCTGAGCGCGGACGAAGACGCGCTCTTCCTGGCAGGAACCGCCGCCCAGGGCGGTGCAGACGTCAGCGGCCAGGTTGTCGATGGAGGTTTGGTTCTCGGCGATGAACAGCTGACCCGAGTCCTGGATGGTGATGTACACCGGTTCCTTTTCCTCGGTCGGATTGGTGGGCGGCTGCGCCGGCGGCAGGTCCAGACGGATCGACACGGTCGCCATAGGCGCGGCGACCATGAAGATGATCATGAGCACCAGCAGAATGTCGATGAACGGCGTGATGTTGATATCCGCCGTCTGTTCGATCGTGTGCTTGTCCCCACCGGAACCACCCAGCTTGGCAGCCATGCATCGTCTCCGTTACTCGCCGGCTGCAATCCGCGCCGACATTTCCCTATGGATCGCCCGAAGGCTTGATCGGTTCTTGGCGTCCCGATGCGGGCTTGTAAAGCGGTTCTAAACGATCTGCCGTTCCCGAACGTCAATTATACGCGACAGTCGTCCCCGAGTTCAGGCCTCAGGCCTTGGCCAGCTTCAGAAAACGGTCCGCCAAGGCAGGATCGTCCTTGAAGGCGCCGGTGAAGCGGGTCGTGATGGTCGAAACGTGCCGATGATGCACCCCACGCGTGGTCATGCACTGATGCTCGGCGTCCACCAGCACCGCCACGCCGCGCGGCTGCAGGTGCGATTCGATGGCGTCGATGATGTCGTTGGTCAGGGTTTCCTGGTTCTGCAGCCGCCGGGCATAGATCTCGACCACCCGCGCCAGCTTGGAGATTCCAACCACCTTCTCGCCGGGCAGATAGGCGACATAGGCCTTGCCCAGGAAGGGAGCCATGTGGTGCTCGCAGTGGCTCTCGACCTCGATGTCGCGCAGGATGACCATGTCGTCGTAACCGGTCACGTCCTCGAAGGTGCGGCTCAACTCCTTGCCCGCATCGGCGTCATAGCCGTCGAACCATTCGCCGTAAGCGTCCACCACCCGTTTCGGTGTGTCGATCAGGCCGGGACGGTTCGGATTGTCGCCGGCCCAGGCGATCAGGGTCCGCACGGCCTCCAGCGCCTGTTCGCGGCTGGGACGCACAACGGTCTCATCGCTGCTGACGAGGACGGGCTTGGCGGGGATGACGCTCATGGACTCGATTTTCCGGCCGGGGCGGGCGGGTGCGCCCGGTTTACCTTCTACAATCCGTCGGGACTGTATATCAGGCCGCTATATGGGACGGACCCTCCGTCCTGCAAGAAAACGAAGTCTAGCTATCTTATGCCGCTGCACATCCACGACACCCTGCACCGTGAAAAGCGCCTGTTCGAACCGCGCGATCCGAACCGGGTGACCCTCTATGTCTGCGGCCCGACGGTCTATGACTACGCCCATATCGGCAATGCGCGCCCGCCGGTGGTGTTCGACGTCCTGGTGCGGCTGCTGCGCCGGACCTATGGCGCCGACAAGGTCATCTACGCCCGCAACGTCACCGACGTGGACGACAAGATCAATCAGAAGGCCGCCCGCGAGGGCGTGCCCATCGGCGAGGTCACGGCCCGCTACGAGGCCGCCTATCTGGCCGACATGGGCCTGCTGAACGTGTCGCCGCCTGACCTCGCCCCCCACGTCACCGACTATATCCCGGCCATCGTCGATCAGATTCAGGCCATCGTCGACGCCGGCTGCGCCTATGCGGCCGAGGGGCACGTCCTGTTCGACGTCTCGTCCTACAAATCATACGGCGCCCTGTCGGGCCGGAACCTGGACGACATGATCGCCGGCGCCCGCGTCGAGGTCGCCCCCTACAAGAAGAACCCCCACGACTTCGTCCTGTGGAAGCCGTCCAAGACCGACGAACCGTCCTGGCCGTCGCCCTGGGGCGAGGGGCGGCCCGGCTGGCACATCGAATGCTCGGCCATGATCGAACAGACCCTGGGCCTGCCCATCGACATCCACGGCGGCGGCATCGACCTGGTCTTCCCCCACCACGAGAACGAGATCGCCCAAGGCGTCTGCGCCCACGGCCACGCCCATGATGACCACGCCCACGACGCATACGCCCGCTACTGGATGCACAACGGCTTCCTGACCGTGGACGCCGAGAAGATGTCCAAGTCCGTCGGCAACGTCCTGCTGCTGCACGACCTGGTCCAGGCCATGCCGGGCGAGGTCGTCCGCTGGGCGCTGCTGAGCGCCCACTATCGCCAGCCGCTGGACTGGAACCAGGGGCTGCTGGATCAGTCGAAGAAGTCGCTGGATCGCCTGTACGGCGCCCTGCATCGCTCCAGCGGCGTCGAGGTCGTCGATCTCGATCCGCCCGCCGACTTCCTCAAATCCATCGAGGACGACCTGAACACGCCGGGCGCCATGGCGACCCTGTTCGCCCTGTCCAGCGAGATCGAGCGCGGCATGACGGCCGGCGACGCGGCCGCCGTGGCCCAGGCTCGCGGCCGCCTGGTCGCCTGCGCCTCCATCCTGGGCGTGCTCCAGGCCGACCCGGCCGCCTGGCTGGAAGGCGACGTCTCCGACGCCCTGCGCGTCGAGGTCGAGGCCTTGCTGGAGCAACGCGCCGCCGCCCGCGCCGCCAAGGACTGGCACGAGGCCGACCGCATCCGCGACCGCTTGAACGAACTGAACGTCGTCGTCATGGACGGCCCAGAAGGCGCCACCTGGCGGATGAAGGGCTGAAGCCCCACAGACGCCTCTCCCTCCCCTTCATGGGGAGGGACGATCGCGCAGCGATCCGGGTGGGGCCGTGAGGGCAGCGGAGACGCTTCATACTGCCCCACCCCGGCTTCGCTCCGCTTCGCCGCCCCTCCCCATGAAGGGGAGGGAGAGAACGCTCGCCAACCATCACAATGCCGCTGGTCCATTCTCAGCGAATCCAATCGCTTGCCGATTTATGTCCCCGTTCTCCCATCCCCCCTCCGAAACCGGCGTATTCTAAACCCGTTCCGTCGCATCGGAGGGCTCGTAAGGCCCGCGACCTTGCGGCGGCGGGAGCGGATGGAACGGGAGCGGGTCTGAAACGACCCGCGCTGACATCGACTCATGGAGCGGTGTCGGAGGGTCGAGGGGGATACTCGATCGCACTCGGGACGGGGTTCGCAGACCCCGCCGACCCGTCGCAGGCTTATGGGGTTAGGCGATAAGACCGCCACCGCTCGACGCCCCGAGCTTGCAGGCCAACCACCCGCGCGGAGCGTCATACCCTTCGTCGAAACGGTACTTACAAACTCACACTCCGGGCGAAGGCCCGGCGCTCCGCCCAGCCCTCCAACATCTCCGCCCGCAAAGGCAGGAGCGCCGAACCATGCCCGGATTTACGTCCTCAGTTCGCCCGGCGGATCAGTTCGTCCGCCAGCGTCGGCGTCAGATAGCCGTCGGCGATCCGACCCGTCGCCACCTGCCAGCGGCGCAGGGCTGCGCGGGTGTTGGTCCCGATCACCCCATCGACGCCTTGGGTGTCATAACCCAGCTGCGTCAGCGCCCGCTGCGCCCCGATCCTCTGCTCGCGCGACATCGACGGATCGTTGGGCCAGGCCTTGCTCAGGGCCGGCTTGCCCATGATCCCGTCCGCCGTCAGGCCGATCGCCAGGGCGTAGCTGACCGAGTTGTTGTAGCGCCGGATCACATAGTGGTTGGGCAGGGCCAGGAAGGCCGGGCCGTTTGCCCCCTGCGGCAGCAGGATGGTCGCCTCTTCCAACGCCTCGGCTCCGTTCGGCGTGCCGCCCTGCGCCAGACGCACGCCCTTGGCCGCCCAATAGGCCCAATTGTGTTTGGGCCCTTCCGCCTCGGCATAGTCGAAGCCAGAGGGCAGGGTGACTTCGTATCCCCAGCTCTGGCCACGCTTCCATCCGGCCTGGGCCAGCAGGTTGGCGGCGGACGCCAGGGCGTCGGCGTCGTCACGCCAGATGTCGACCTTGCCGTCGCCGTCCTGATCCACGCCCAGTCGCAGATAGTTGTCGGGCATGAACTGGGTCTGGCCCATGGCCCCGGCCCAGCTGCCCTTCAGGCCCGCGCGCTCGCGTCGGCCGTCCACGACGATGTCCAGCGCATCCTTCAACTGACCCTCGGCCCAGTCGCGGCGGCGACCGTCATAGGCCAGGGTCGCCAGCGAGCGGATGACGTCATAGTCGCCCTGGACCTGACCAAAGGCGCTCTCCTGCGCCCAGACGCCGACCAGGATTTCGCTGGGCACGCCGAACCGCTGGACCACCGACCACGGCACCCGGTCGATTCGCTGCTTGGCCTGGGCGATTCGCACCGGCGTCACGGCGTTCTGGATATAGGCGCCGGCGGGCTTGGAGAACTCCGGCTGGTTGCGGTCCAGACGGATCACCGTCGGATCGGGCGCGAGGCCGTCCAGCTCGCGGGCGTAGTCGGCGCGGCGGGCGCCGCCCTTGCGCGCCAGGAACCCCTGTTTCCAGCCCTCGAAGCCCTGCTGGTCATAGGCGGCCAGCGGCGGCGTCTGCGGCGCGGGGGCAGGGGCTGTGACGGGGGCGCCCGGTTGCGGCTGGGGCTGCGGCGTCGGCAAACCCACCTGCGGCTCGGGCAACATGGGGGCGCAGGCCGAAACACAGCCGATGAGGAGAAGGCGATAGGAAAAGCGCATGAGATTCAAACTAAAGCCCCCAGGGTCAGACGTGAAATGACATCCGCGAGAACGTCCATTTCAGGGCCATAAAGCGCCAATGAGGCGAAAGCGTTGCCCTGTCGCTCCCTCGTTGGCGTCATTAACCTCGATTTTGATCGACGCCTTAAAGGCATGCGGCGTATTAGCGCAGTCCCTCTGACGGCCTGATGGCGGAGTGGCGACGCAACGGGCGTGCAACCCCGTAAACCCTCCGTTCGACTCGGAGGTCAGGCCTCCATAGTTCTTGAACGTGCTATCGCCCTTCGGGCTACTTGAGCACGTGAGAGGAAATGCGTCGCCAGGCAGGCTGAGCCTGGGTTCTATGCGGTTTTGGCCTTTGGCGGGTTGACCTTCCGAACCCCTCTCTCTATACGACCGCCTCCGCCGCGATCCGACCGGGTCAGCGGCTTTCTTATTGGTTTCTCTCAGGACGTCCGACGATGAAGGTCCGTAGCTCCCTCAAGTCCCTCAAGACCCGCCACCGCGACTGCAAGGTCGTGCGTCGCAAGGGCGTCGTCTTCGTCATCAACAAGACCGACCCGCGCTTCAAGGCGAAGCAGGGCTAAGCAGCGTTTGCAGCACGTCGCTTCGGCGGCGTGCGCACGTTGGGTCCTACTTACGATCCACAGGCTGCGGATGTTTGTCCGCGGCCTTTTTCGTGTTCGCGGTTGAGTCGCACCTGTCGGCATGGTTAGCGTCCGCGCCTGATTTCTGGAGTATCCCTCATGGCTGACGACGCGTCCTTCGACGGTGGTCCCGACATTCTCAACGCGACGGCCCAGGGCCGCCTGCGCACCATCATCGAACGCCTTGAGCGCCTCGAAGAGGACAAGCAGGCCGTCATGACCGACATGAAGGAGGTCTTCGCCGAGGCCAAGGGCGAAGGCTACGACGTCAAGATCCTGCGCAAGGTCATCCGCATCCGCAAGCAGGACAAGGCCAAGCGCCAGGAAGAGGACGCCATCCTGGACCTCTATCTGTCGGCCCTCGGCGAGATCTGAGGCTGACCCGGCTTGAAGCGCACCCCCTTCAAGCCAGGAGGCGGGCTGTCGCGCTCAGGCGGCATCAAGGGCGATGGCGCATCCAAGCTGCGCTCAAGCAGCCCGAAGGGCGGTAACGCTTCAAAAAAGTCCGCGCCCAGCCCCTTCGAGATGCAGCGCGAGGCGGCTAAACGCGCCGCGCTGAATGCTTTGAAACGCGCCCGCCGCTCGGCAGAGAAGGCGGGCGTTTCGCTGTCCGAATGGGAGGGCGAGTTCATCGACTCGGTCAGCGAGCGGGTGAAGACCCACGGCCGCGCCTTCGCCGACCCGGAAAAGGGCGCGCCGGGTCAGGCTCTGTCCGCGATGCAGGGACGCAAGCTCAAGGAAATCACCGCCAAGGCCAACGGTGAAGACCCCCGGCGCCGGTGGGGGCGAAAGAGGCGTGGCGGCTCTGAAGCGACGTCAAGCGAAAACTGATCGAAGCCGCCGTCGAGCAACGGCGGCGGCTTTCCGCAAGACGAGGAGAGGTCCGAAAGGTCTAGCTGAACCGCCGGCGCTGTTCGGCGCTGCGCAGGGTGGAGCGGAGGAATTCGGCCGGGGGGTCGGTCTCGGCGAGGACCTCGTCCTTGATGGCGCGGGGTTCGCCGAACAGGTGGCCCTGGCCCATCGCAACATCGAGCTCCAGGATGTCGACGACCTGGCGCTCGTTCTCGACCTTTTCGGCGATCACCTCGACGCCGTAGCGACGGGTCAGGGCGGCGAAGTCGGCGGCCTGGATGTCGGGCATGGAGCGCAGGGGCGCGCCGCCGTCGAGGTCCAGCAGTTGTTCGATCATCAGGTCGGCCGAGACCTTGATGAACTTGACGTCGGACCGCTGCAGGTCGGCGAAGTCGAGATCCAACGTCTGCACCTTGTCCAGCGAGAAGCGGAAGCCGAGGTCGGCTAGCTTGGCCATGTTGCGGGCCTCGACCGCGCCGCGGGCGTCGAAGGTGGCCTGGCCCAGCTCGAAGATCAGGGCCTGGTTCAGGTCGCGGTTCTCGGACAGGAAATCCAGGAACTGCGGGAAGAAGGTCTCATCGCCCAGCGAGGTCAGGGCCACGTTGCAGAAGACGCCGACCTTGCGATCCTGGCGCGCCAGGCGGCGGACGATCTGGGCGCAGCGGAAAAGCAGCAGGTTGTCGATGGCCGGCACCAGGCCCTCGCCCTCGGCCAGGGACAGATACTCGGCCGGCATCATGACCCGATCGGTCGAGTCCCGCAGGCGGGTGAAGCTCTCGTAGAAGATGGTCCGGCGCTGGGGCAGGGAGACGACCGGCTGGAGATACAGATCGACGCGACCTTCGCTGAGGGCCTCATGGATGGTGCGCAGCAGGACGTTGGACTGGGCCACGCGACGGCCCTCGAAGGTCTCGACGCCGATGTGGGGCGCGGCCGACAGGCGTTCGTCGATGCTCTCGCTCATCTGCTGGACCAGGGATTCGAGCATGCGGACCTCGCCGGTCAGGGCGTCGGTGTCGGACAGGACGCCGCTCTCGATGGCGTGGGCCAGCTCGGTCAGGGCCCCTTGTGTGGACTCCATCGCATCGGCCAGCAGGCGGTGGGCCTCGCGGACCTGACCGATTTCCTTCTTCAGGACGCGGCGCTCGGCGATGCCGGTGACGATGCCGTGAAAGGCGCCCAGCAGGCCCAGCGCGCCGAGCGTTCCGGCCACGCCTGCGCCGATCCCGAGGCCGGCGCGCCACAGGAAGGCGCCCACAGTCATGCCGAGGAACAGGTAGGCGAAATACAGAAAGCCCGTTGTTACGTTGCGCATCGGCTGGCGGTCGGCCACTCCCGGATGGAATCGCCCGAGTATCAGGCTATCAATGTCATTCGGCTAGAGCGGGAAAACAAATATCCCCGCCAAACCTACGGGAAACGCAATGGAACTGTTCGATCTGACCGGCAAGGTCGCAATCATCACCGGATCGTCGCGCGGAATCGGCAAGGCGATCGCCGAACGGCTGGCGGAGCATGGCGCCAAGGTCGTCATCTCGTCGCGCAAGGCCGGACCCTGCGACGAGGTCGCCGCCGAGATCAACGGCAAGTATGGCGAGGGACGCGCCATCGCGGTGCCGGCCAATATCGCGTCGAAGGAAGACCTGCAGCGGCTGGTGGACGAAACCAACGCCGCCTTTGGTCAGATCGACATCCTAGTCTGCAACGCCGCGACCAATCCCTATGCCGGGCCGATGGCGGGCATCGCCGACGATCAGTTCGACAAGATCCTGCAGAATAACGTCATCTCGAACCATTGGCTGATCCAGATGGTCGCGCCGCAGATGGTGGAGCGGAAAGACGGGGCGATCCTGGTGATCTCGTCCATCGGGGGTTTGCGCGGCAACGCCCTGATCGGCGCCTACAATATCTCCAAGGCGGCCGATATGCAGCTGGTGCGGAACCTGGCGGTGGAGTGGGGGCCGTCGAACGTGCGGGTCAACTGCATCGCGCCGGGCCTGGTGCAGACCGACTTCGCCAAATATCTGTGGGAGAACCCCGAGCTGCTGAAGACGGTGACGGAGCCCGCGCCGCTGAAAAGGATCGGCCAGCCCGATGAAATCGCGGGCACGGCGGTCTATCTGTGCAGCCCTGCGTCGGCCTATGTGACCGGCCAGACCCTAGTGGTGGACGGTGGATTGACGATTGCCTGGTGAAGAAACGCGCTCAAGCAGCCCGACTGACGGTCGCGCCGCGAGTGTAAAGCAAGATCTGATCTGGCGTCTGGAGGCCTTGGCCTTCCAGGCGCTGTTCGGTTTCCTGCGTCTGCTGGGCGTCGAGGGCGCGTCGGGGCTGGGCGGCTGGCTGCTGCGCACCCTGGGGCCGCTGACCGGCACGCAGAAGACGGTGATGCGCAATCTGCGGATCGCCTTTCCCGACATGGAAGCCGCCGAGCGCGAGGCGCTGGCGCTGGCCCAGTGGGATCAGACGGGGCGAACCTTCGCCGAACTGGCGGTCATGGACCGTCTGACGCCCGAGGGCGGGCGGGTCGAGGTGGTCGGTATGGAGCGGCTGCACGCCTTGCGCGACAGCGGCCGGCCGGCGGTGCTGATCTCGGGCCATCTGGCCAATTTCGAGGTGATGGCGGCGGTGATCATGGCCTCGGGCGTGCCGTGCCAGGTGACCTATCGCGCCGCCAACAATCCGTATGTGGACGCCCTGATCCGCCAGAGCCGCGAACGGTACGGCATCCGCCTGTTCGCGCCCAAGGGCGACGGGACGCGCGAGCTGATGGCGGGGATGAAGCGCGGCGATTCCATCGCCCTGCTGGTCGATCAGAAATACAATCAGGGGCCGGAAGTCGAGTTCTTCGGCCAGCCGGTGAACGCCTCGCCCGGTGCGGCGCGGCTGGCGCTGAAGTTCGACACGGTCATGCTGCCGCTGTCGGTGGTGCGGCTGCCTGGCGTGCGGTTCCGGGTGACGGCGCACGAACCGATCGTGGTCAGCCAGAGCCAAGACAAGGCGGCCGATACGCTGGCGGGGATTCAGGCCGCGAACCGTTTCGTGGAGGACCGGGTGAGGGAGCGTCCCGTGGACTGGTTCTGGGTCCACAAGCGCTGGCCCGACAAGGTCTATGCGGCGTTGGAGCGGGAGGCGTCTGACGCGCGGCGGAACGGCCCGGCGTAGTCCGGCGTCTCGCGGCGTCGGCGACAGGGGCCCACATAGTCGTCGGTCTTGATGAAGGCGCGGGGACGCATGATGACGGCGTTGATCCGGTCCAGCACGGCCTTGGCGGTGAGCGGCTTGACGATGAATTCGGTCACCCCGGCGTCGCGGGCCTCATAGACGCGGCTGCGCTCGGAATGGCCGGTCATCATGATGATCGGCAGGAAGGTGTTGGGGCTGTCGGGACTGGTGCGGACCAGGCGGGTGAACTCGACCCCGTCCAGCGGGAACATGTTGAAGTCGACGATGGCCAGGTCGATGGGGTGCCGGCGTAGCAGGTCGAAGGCGGTCGCGCCCTCGGCCGCCTCATGGACGTTGCGGATATCGGCCGAGTGCAGCACGGCGGCGGCGATGGCGCGCATGTTCTGATTGTCGTCCACCAGCAGGACGTTCAACGATCTGAGAGAAAACATCGGTCCCCGACAAATGGCGACCGGACGCTAAGGGGGTATACCTAGTCCCGCAAGCGTAGCCATTGATCAGGCCAGCGTCTGCGGCGCGAAGGCGCCGACCATCAGCGACGGATCCAGATTGCGGTCGCGCCATTTCATGCGCCAGCACAGGTGCGGGCCGGTGGCGCGGCCTGTCATGCCGACGCGGCCCAGCGGATCGCCGCGCCGCACGCGCTGGCCCTGCTGCACATCCAGCCGCGACTGGTGCAGATAGCAGGAGATCAGGCCCTGACCGTGGTCGATCAGGGTCAGGCCGCCCTCGAAATGCATGTCGGGTCGCACGAAGGCGATGCGGCCGTCGGCGGGGGCGCGGATCACGCTGCCCTGGGGGGCGGCGAGATCGATGCCGTAGTGGGGGCGGGCGGGCGTGCCGTTCAGGATGCGCTGGGCGCCCCAGGCGCTGGAGACGCGATAGCTCTCCAGCGGCCATATGAAGCCGTCCTTGAAATCGTCGTCGTCGATGCGGCTGGCGAAGCCCTCGGTCTTGAGGGCGATCTCCTGCTGGATGCGGGCCAGCAGGGCGGGATCGCTGGGCTCGACGGTGGAGGGCGGCAGACCGTTCACGGTGGTCGAGGGGAAGGCGTAGGGGGCGATGTCGAGGGTGCGTCGGGCCGAGCGGCCATCCGCGCGGGCTTCGATCTGGACGCTGGCGGCGGCGTCGCGATCGAAGCCGATCACGAAGAGGCCGGCGGCCGAGGCGGTGGTCAGGGCCTCGCCATCGACGAAGATCAGAGCGCGCGGCGTGGTGCGACCGAAGGCGTAGCCGCCCTGACGCCAGGCCCCGTTCAGGGAAAGCGGAAGAGAGCTTCGATCTTGGGCCGCCAGCGGCGCGGCGATCAGGCTGGCGCCCGCGCCGATCAGCAGGGCGCGGCGCGACGGGATCATGTCGAGGCTTGCTGTGCCGCGATGAATTCGGCCGGTCCGAAATAGGGCTGTTGTCGCGTCGGGCTCCAGTAGCGGAGGATTTCCAGCGGGATCGGCTTGTCCGTCACGGCGCAGCGCACGAAGCGGCCGGGCTTCAGCACCGCGAACTCGCCGTCGCCATAGTGAAGAACGGCCTGGTCTGCTGCGGTCATGTCCATGATCGGACGATAGCGGGCGGCGGGCGGTGCGAAAAGGGGTTCAGGTCGTGGCGACCGCATCCGTGATCGGGCCGTCCGCGGCGGCGGGGCGGATCGCGCCGGGCGGGGGCGGCTTGGGCCTGCCGCCCATCCGGTCGGCGAACAGGAAGACGAACGGGTTCAACGAGATCGACAGCAGGGCTGCGGCCAGGATCAGGTCGTGGGTCTCGCGGCTCATGGCGCCCAGGGACACGCCGAGCGCGGCCAGGATGAAGGAGAACTCGCCGATCTGGGCCAGCGACGCCGCGACGGTGAAGCCGGTCGGGCGATCCAGCTTGAAGGTCTTGGTGATGACCAGGGCGGCGACCGACTTGCCGACGATGATGATGCCCAGCACGCCCAGGACCGCCCAGGGCTGGCGCACCACGATCATCGGGTCGAACAGCATGCCGACGGAGACGAAGAACAGGACGGCGAAGGCGTCGCGCAGCGGCAGCGACCGCTCGGCCGCATTGTGACCCAGGGGCGAGGCGTTCATGACCAGACCGGCCAGGAAGGCGCCGAGCGCAAACGAGTGGAACAGGAAATAGGCCAGCCAGGCGATGCCCAGGGCGATGGCCAGAACGCCCAGGGTGAAGAGCTCGCGCGACTTGGTGTGGGCGATGCGGATCAAGAGCCACGGAATGACCTTGCCGCCGACGACCAGCATGCCGACGACGAACAGGATGACCTTCAGCAGGGTCCAGCCGACGTTCAGGCCCAGGGTGCCCAGGTCGGTCTGGGTTCCGGCGGGGATGACCACCATGGGCAGCATGACCAGGGCGATGACGATGACCAGATCCTCGACGATCAGCCAGCCGACGGCGATGCGGCCGATCTCGCCCTTGACCTGTTTGCGCTCCTCCAGCGCCCGCAGCAGGACGACGGTGGAGGCGACCGACAGGGCGAAGCCCATTAGCAGGGCCTCGACGTCGCCCTGTCCCAGGACGAACCGGCCAAGACCCCAGCCCAGCACGGTGGCGACGCTGATCTGGACCAGGGCGCCGGGAATGGCGACCTTGCGGACCTGCATCAGGTCCTTGGGCGAAAAGTGCAGGCCGACCCCGAACATCAGCAGGATGACGCCGATCTCGGCCAGTTGGGGCGCCAGTTCGGTGTCGGCGACGAAGCCGCCCGTATAGGGACCGACGATGACTCCGGCGACCAGATAGCCGACCAGGGGCGACAGTTTCAGCCGATGCGCCAGCATGCCGAACACGAAGGCGAGGACGAAGCCGCCGACCAGGGTGAGGATCAGGCTGTCGGCATGCGGCATCAGGGCTCCTGTCGCGAGCGAAGGTGTGATTTTGGCTAGGCTTTGCAGTTGGGGCGCGAGGTTAGGTTTGACAAGATGACGCAGTGTCGCGCGAGGCGGGAAAACGGCTTCGTCTTCGCGCTTTCGCTGCGAAGGTATTGGAGGGCTGGGCGGAGCGCCGGGCCTTCGCCCGGAGTGTGAATTTGTAAGTACCGTTTCGACGAAGGGTATGACGCTCCGCGCGGGTGGTTGGCCTGCAAGCTCGGGGCGTCGAGCGGTGGCGGTCTTATCGCCTAACCCCATAAGCCTGCGACGGGTCGGCAGCCCCTGCGAGGACTGTCCCGAGTGCGATCGAGTATCCCCCTCGACCCTCCGACACCGCTCCATGAGTCGATGTCGGCGCGGGCCGTTCCAGACCCGCTCCCGCTCCATCCGCTCCCGCCGCCGCAAGGTCGCAGGCCAAGCGAGCCCTCCATGCGACGAGACGGGTTTAGAATACGCGCGTTTCGGAGGGGGGATGGGAGAACGGGGACATAAATCGGCAAGCGATTGGATTCGTTCAGGATGGACCAGCGTCATTATGATGGTTGGAGCGCAATTCACGCCCCTCAAAACCCGTCATCCTCGGCCTTGTGCCGAGGACCCACCCTTCGGCCGCATGGTCACCAGGCGGGGCGCATGAACCGCTGTGCGCCTTCTTCCACGTTCGAGTTCGCCTTACCGTGGGTTCTCGGCACAAGGCCGAGGATGACGGACTTATAAAATAGGCGAGACGCCTGCGGTTCTTCGACAACCGTCCGCCACGCGTCCTTCTCCCCTTGGGGGAGAAGGTGGGGCCGGAGGCCTCGGATGAGGGTTTCTGTCCGCCTCGAAACGGTGAGGGTGAGACTGCGGAAACAGCCCCCTCATCCGTCTCGCTCCGCGAGCCACCTTCTCCCCCGAGGGGAGAAGGGTTCGTCAGCCGTGCGTCTGGTCCCAATACCGAACCGCATCAGCGTCGCGGGCCGAGAGGTCGGGGTAGGCGGGGTCGGAGCCGACGTCGGGGACGCGGCGCCAGGAGCGGGCGCACTTGGGGTGGTCGGCGGTGGCGACGGTGACGGAGATGGTCTCGCCTTCGACAAGGTCGGCGCCCGAAGTGCGGAAGATTTCGGCGGCGTCGAGCCCTTCGAACGGGGCGAAGGCCGAGGCCGGGGTGGTGACCGTAGGCCAGGCGTCCAGGGCGCCGCCGATCAGCTTCTCGCGACGGGCGGCTTCCAGAGATTCATTGACCACTTCGAGGACGGTGTTGATCGCGGCCCAGCGTTCGGCCTCTGCCGGATTCTTCCACTCCGCCGGTGTCTCCGGAATCACCCGCGCACAGTTGGTCCCTGCCTCCGGGAAGCGCGTCGTCCAGGCTTCTTCCATCGTGAACGGCGTCAGGGGCGACAGCCAGGCGGTCAGGCGCATGAAGACCTCGTCCATCACCGTGCGGGCGGCGCGACGGCGCAGGCTGTCGGGGCGGTCGCAGTAGAGGGCGTCCTTGCGGATGTCGAAATACAGGGCCGACAGGTCGTTGGAGCAGAACTCCAGCACCGGGCGCACCACGTCCTGGAAGCGGTATTCGGCATAGGCCTGGCGCACATGGGCGTCGAGTTCATGCAGGCGATGCAGGATGAATGTCTCCAGCGGCGGCATCTGATCCAGCGGCAGCCGCTCGGCCTCGTCGAAGTCTGACAGGGCGCCGAGCAGATAGCGGACGGTGTTCCTCAGCTTGCGATAGGCGTCGACCGTGGTCTGCAGGATCTGTTTGCCGATCCGCTGGTCCTCGGAATAGTCGACCAGCGACACCCACAGACGCAGGATGTCGGCGCCGCTCTCCTTGATGATGGTCAGGGGGTCGGTCGTATTGCCTTTGGACTTGGACATCTTCTCACCCTTCTCGTCGAGGGTGAAGCCGTGGGTCAGGACCGCCTTGAACGGGGCGCGGCCACGGGTGCCGCAGCCCTCCAGCAGGGACGACTGGAACCAGCCGCGGTGTTGGTCCGAACCTTCCAAATAGAGGTCGGCGGGCCAGTGGGCCGGGCGATCGCCCTTATAGCCATGCTCGGGCAGGCGCGGGTCCAGGGTGAAGGCGTGGGTCGAACCGGAATCGAACCAGACGTCCAGGATGTCCTCGACCTTTTCATACCGGGCCGGGTCATGCGCGCCCAGGAAGTCGCTGTCCGGGGCGGTGAACCAGATGTCGGCGCCGTGTTCGGCGACGGCCGAAACGATCCGGGCGTCGACCTCGGCGTCATGCAGGGGCTGGCCGGTCTGTTTGTCGATGAACATGGCCAGGGGGGTGCCCCAGGCGCGCTGGCGGCTGACCAGCCAGTCGGGACGGCCCTCGACCATCGACCGGATGCGGTTGCGGCCGGCGGCGGGGTGGAAGGCGGTGTCGTCGATGGCTTTCAGCGCCGTCTCGCGCAGGCTGTCGCCCGAGGCCAGGGACTCGTCCATGCGGATGAACCACTGGGGCGTATTGCGGAAGATGATCGGCGCCTTGGACCGCCAGGAGTGCGGATAGGAGTGTTCCAGCCGGCCGCGCGCCAGCAGGTTTCCGGCCTCGATCAGCTTCTCCATCACCGCGCCGTTGGCGGGACCGAACTTGCCGGTCTTCTTGCCCTCGGTCTCCAGCACTTTCAGGCCGGCGAACAGGGGAACGGAGGGGTAATAGGCACCGTCCGGATCGACCGTGTCCGGCACCTCGTGATGACCGTGAGCCTTCCACACCTCGAAGTCGTCGGCGCCGTGGCCCGGCGCGGTGTGGACGAAGCCCGTGCCCGCGTCGTCGGTGACATGGTCGCCGGCCAGCAAAGGCACCGAGAAGCCATAGCCGCTGTCCAGCGCGGCCAGGGGGTGGGCGCATTCCAGGCCCGACGGATTGATGTCGTAGATGCGGGTCCAGGCGGCGATCTTGGCGGCCTTGAACACGTCTTCCGCCAGCTTGTCGGCGACGATTAGTCGGTCGCCCGGCTTGGCCCAGGGCGCGAACTCCAGACCCTCTTCCATCGCCGTGACCTCATACAGGCCATAGGCGATCTCGGGGCCGTAGCTGATGGCCCGGTTGGCCGGGATGGTCCAGGGCGTCGTCGTCCAGATGACGATGGACGGGGTGCTGGTGCGGAAGGCCAGCAGGTCGTCGGGATGGTCGTCCGACGCGCCGGTGACCGGGAACTTGACCCAGATCGTGGGGGAGACGTGATCGTGGTATTCGATCTCGGCGTCGGCCAGGGCGGTGCGCTCGACCGGCGACCACATGACGGGCTTGGAGCCGCGATACAACTGGCCCGAGTTCTTGAACTTGTGGAACTCGGCGACGATGGCCGCCTCGGACGTGAAGTCCATGGTGGCGTAGCGGTTGGCGAAATCGCCGGTGATGCCCAGGCGTTTGAACTGGTCGCGTTGCAGATCGATGTATTTGCCGGCGTATTCGCGGCAGGCGGCGCGGAACTCGTCCTTGGACACTTCGTCCTTGCGGCGGCCCTTGGCGCGGAACTGTTCCTCGATCTTCCATTCGATCGGCAGGCCGTGGCAGTCCCAGCCGGGAACATAATCGACGTCATAGCCCAGCAGGAACCGGCTGCGGACCACGAAATCCTTCAGCGTTTTGTTCAACGCGTGGCCGATGTGGATGTCGCCGTTGGCGTAGGGCGGGCCGTCGTGCAGCACATAGAGGGGGGCGTTTTGCTTCTGCCGCTCGGCGCGCAGGGTTCCATAGAGGTCGCCCCACTGTTCCAGGATGACCGGCTCCTTCTGGGGCAGGCCGCCGCGCATGGGGAAGGGCGTCTCGGGCAGGAAGACGGTGTCGCGATAGTCGCGGCCGGCAGGGGTGTCTTTGGATTCGGTGGCGTCGGCCATGTGTCGTCTCGGCGTCTAGATTTGTCGTTCGCTGTTCTCTTTCGCCCTGATGGGCGGACGTCCCGGCGTGCACGGGGCCAAGCGGCCCAGAAGCGCTACGCCGGGCGGCTAATCGAAATCAGGCGAATGGAGACGCGGACGGTCATTATGCGGGCGGTCTAGCAGACGGATGCGGCATTGCGCCATCCCGAAGCGCAGGCGTCATCAACGGAAACGAAAGGCTTTTGTCGTTTTGGTGAATGCAGGATCGGCCGGCGTCTTGCCCAGTCGACACGAAATCTACGTTTGGGAGTTCCCGCCGATGCGGCTGCGGATCACGAAATGGATGCTGGGCCTGGCGGCCGGTCTCGCCGTCTCGGCGGGCGCCGGCGCGGCGCTGGCGCAATGCACATCAGGCTGCGAGCCGCCGCCTTGCACCTCGTGCGAGCCGCCGCCTCCGCCCGAGCCGCCCCCGTGCGGCGGGGGTGGAAACTGCGGTCCCGGTGGTGGCGGCGGCGGCGGCGGCGGCAACTGGAACGGCAACATCAACACCAACGTCAATGTGAACGTGAACCTTGGCGCGAGCGCCAATGCGAACGCGGGCGCCAACGCCAACGCTAACTCTGGCGCACGGTCTTACCTGAATGCGCGGGCCGGCGGGTTTTCGGGCAGCTACGGCGGGGGCGGCGGCGCGGCCTATGTCAGCGTCGATCAGCCCTATCCGACCACGATCCAGGGCCTGGCCGTCGAGGGCATGATCGCCCAGACCGTGCGCACCCCCTACACCGCCTTCCGCAGCATGATGAAACGGGTCGTCATCCAGGCAGTCTGCATCGACGCCCGCCAGGTGCCGCACCCTGCCTCGCAGGTGCGGCCGGATCGCGAGATCGCGGACGGATTCGAGGGCGAGCTTTATCGCTGCCTGTCGGGCACATGGCTGCAGGCGACCATCGCGGATTATAACGGCGACATCAGCTTCGACCACGGCACGACCCTGACCTGCCGTAAGCATGAGGCGCTGTGGTACGGCCCCGGCGGCAAGCTGGAATGCCGTCCCGAGAAGCCCGAGCGCGACTGCAACGAGCGGTCGCTGCTGCGTCGCTACGGCGCCGGGGTGAAGATCCTGACGATGTATCGCGAAGAGGAATACACCGAATACCGCGAGGAACAGGTCGAGAGCGCGACCGTGCTGACCGGGGTCATCACCTTGGACGGCGGCGTCGGCGGCCGGGTGTTCTGAACGGCGGCCTAACAGGCGCGTTCAGCCGCCGATCAGGCGGTGCGTGAGACAAGAGGACTGTCGGCTCTCCGTCGACGATCCTGACGACTGGCCCCGGTTCGCGAGAACCGGGGCCTTTTTCTTGGTCGCTTATTGAGCCGCTGCAGCCTGGGCCGTGACGGTGGCGCGCCAGGCGGCGTCGGGCTTCAGATACTGGCGGGCCAGGGTCTGAAGGTCGGCGGCGGTGACGGCTTCCAGGGTGGCGACCTGGTTGCGGGTCTGGTCCAGCGTGGCCGGGTTGGACTGGGCCTCGGCCAGCTGGGTCATCCAGTAGCCGTTGTCGGCCATGCTGCGGCGCAGGCGTTCGACGGCCGGGCGGCGGGCGCGGTTCAGCTCATCGTCGCTGACCGGGTTGTCGCGCAGGTCGGCGGCGATGGCGTCCACCGTCTCGAACAGCTTGGGCAGGGCGGCGGGCGGGGTTTCCGCCGTCACCGAGATGAAACCGTAGCCCGGATAGACGTCCGAGGCGGTCGAGCCGGCGCTGGGCGAATAGGCCAGGCCCTGCTTTTCGCGAATCTCGTCGTTCAGGCGCAGTTGCAGGACGTCCGACAGGATCGACAGCTGGCGTGCGGTCTTGCGATCGGCGATCTGGTCGGTGGTCGGCCAGCCGACGAAGCCCAGCGCCTGTTCGGCCGGACCCGTGTGATACAGCTGGACCGGCGTGGCGACGGGGGCGGCGAATTTGCGCTCGGTCGAGCCGGCGGGCGGGGTCGGTTCGGCGCCGCGCGCGGGCAGGGCGCCGAAGGTCGAGCCGACGGCGGCGATGACGGCGTCGATGTCCACATCGCCGACGACGGTGATCTCGACCGGACCCTGGGCCAGGGCCGAGCGGACGCCGTTGCGGACGTCGTCGATCTGGATCGCGGCGACCTGTTCGGCCGTCGGGGTCACCTCACGCGCATCGCCGCCGGCCAGCAGGCCCGAGGCGTCACGCTGGAACACGCCGCGCGGCGTGGCGCCCAGCTGGGCCAGGATCTGTGGGAACATGGCCTTGGTCTGTTCGAACGGCGCGGCGCGCAGGCCGGGATCGGTCAGATAGGCGGCCAGAACCTGAAGCTCCAGTTGCAGGTCGGCGGGTTTGGTCGCGCCCGAGAAGATATAGGCGTCGCCGGCCTGGTTGACCGAGGCGCTGTAGGTGCGGCCGCTGAGGACGCGGTTGATTTCGTCCAGGCTGAGCTTGCCCAGGCCGCCCGGCGTCAGGACCGTGCTGGCCATCGACAGAGGCGACAGCGTATCGGACGGCAGGCCGAGTTCGCCGATGCCGGTCCGGGCGCTGACCAGGATCTGTTCAGCGCGGAAGTCGGTCTTCTTGATGTTCAGCAGGGTGCCGTTCGGGAAGCGGACCAGGGTGGCGCCCAGGTCGGCGATCTCGGTGCGCGAGGCCGGGACGGCGGGGGCGCCGAAGTTGTCATAGGGCCATTTCAGCTCGGCCTCGACGGCGCGGGCTTGGATCGGGGTGTTGCGCGAGGCCTCCAGCGCGGCCGTGACAGCCGCTTCGCCGCCCTCGACCGGGACCGGCGAGCTGAACAGCACCAGCGGGCCCTGGCCCTCGAACACGGCCTTGGTCGCCTGATTGACCTGATCGACGGTCAGGCCCTCGACGGCCTTGTCGAAGATGTCGAGATTGGTCTGGGGCGCGCTGAACACCTGATCGTCGTTGACGGCGCCGAGCAGGCCGGTGGCCAGGGCGGGCGTCGAACGGGTCGCCGCCGAGGCTGCGGCGTTCTGAAGGGCGGTGCGGGTGTTGACGATCTCGCGCTGAAGCTCGGCGTCGGTCACGCCGTATTCGGCTAGGCGACGGCTTTCCTGTTCGACGGTCTCAAGCGCGCGCTGCCAGCCGCCGGGATTGAAGGCGACCGACAGGGTGCCGGCGTCCAGGCTGTCGAACAGCGACTGATAGCCGGCGCCGGCGCCGATGAAGGGTGGGTTGTCGGCGCGGGCAATCTCGCCCAGGCGACGGTTCAGCACGGCCAGACCCAGGCCGCGACGGATGTCGGCGGCGCGTTCGGCGACCGTGTCGGGGTCCAGGTCGGGGTTCTTGATCCAGTTCAGTTGGATCGAGGACTGGATGCCCGGTTCGACCAGGATGCTGGTCTGGGGTTCACGCGCGGCGACAGTTCCGAGATCGGGTTCCGGGCCATCGGCGGCGGTGGGTTTCCAGTCGGCGAAGGCCGCGCGGACTTTGGCCTCCATGGCGTCCACGTCGAAGTCGCCCACGGCGATGAAGGTGGCGCGCGAGGGGCGATAATAGGCGTCGTAGAAGTCGACGAATCGTTGGCGCGGGGCGTTGCGGATGATGTCGAGGTCGCCGATCGGCAGGCGTTCGGACAGGCGCTGGCCGGGCGCCAGCAGACCCAGCTGGGTCTTCAGCACGCGTAGCTGCGGCGTGTCACGGGTGCGTTCCTCGCCGACGATGACGCCGCGCTCGGCGTCGATGGCGTCCGGCGCCATCAGGGCCGCCGACATCATCTCGCGCAGGATGTGCAGGCTGGGATCGACCGTCTCGTCCTTGGTGTTCGGCAGCTCCAGCATATAGGCGGTCTGATCGAAGCTGGTGAAGGCGTTGGTGTCGGCGCCGAAGGCCAGGCCCAGGCGCTCCAGGATGCGCAGCATCTCGTTTTCCGGCACCTCCTTGGTGCCGTTGAAGGCCATGTGCTCCATGAAGTGGGCCAGACCCTTCTGGTCGTCGCGCTCCATCAACGAACCGGCGTCGATGCGCAGGCGGAACGACGCCTGGCCCGGAGGCGTCGCATTGTGCAGCAGGGCGTAGCGCATGCCGTTGGGCAGCAGGCCGTAACGGACGGCGGGATCGGCGGGAATGTCGCTGGCGGCCTGGGCCCAGGGGGCGGACGGCGCGACCTGGCCGGCTGCTGCGGCGGTGGGCGCTGCGGTCTGGGCGAGAGCAGGGGCGGTTAAGGCCCCGGTGGTAAGGGCCAGTCCCGAGACGGCGACGAGCAGCAGATGACGCGCAGAACGCATGGTATCACTCCGAAACCGCAACCCCCGATGGCGCGATCCCGGATGTGTAAAGTGAGCTTGCCTTCCCGGCAAGCTGGACCGACGAACCTTACCGACTTGTCATGTTTGGGTCAGCCCCCCGGGCGGCTGATGTAGAAGCTGGCGGTGTTGCCGACGGCGTTGGCGCCGACGACGGCAGTGCGGCCGGAGGCGACCGTGGCGCTGGTCGTGGCGGTGACATTGCCGCTGTTGGTCTGGTTGTTGGTGATGTTGACGTCGCCGCCGCACTGGGAACAGGCGTAGCCCGTCACCGCATTGCCGACCGCGTCGGCCCCGACATAGGCGTCATAGCCGTTGACGCCGACATAGGCAGCGTTGGCCTCGACCCCGCCGGAGTTCAGTTGGGTGTTGTCCAGCTTCAGATAGATGTCGTTGTTGCCGGCGACGGTCTCGTTGGCGACGCTGCGGGCGCGCAGCACCGTCTGGCCCTGAAGATTGGTCTGGACGCGGGCGTCGGCGCGAACGCGGCCGGCGTTGGTCTGGTCCGTCGCGATCAGCATGGAGCCGCCGGCGTTGGCCGTGATGGCCTGGTTGGCGCCGGCGTTAGCGCCGACCGTCAGGTCCCAGGCGTTGTCGACATAGACGTCGGTGCGGGCCTCGGTCGTCGAAGGGCCGTTGGACTGGCGGATGGCCAGGTCCTGGTGCGAGGCGCCGGTCGTGTTGGTCTGGACCGCATTGGCGACGGCCTGGGACGAGAAGTTGGCGGGCGCGGGGATGTACTGAACGTCGGCGACGGTCTCGGCGAAGACGGTGGTCTGGGCCGTCTGGTCGATCACGCCCGTCAGGGAGGAGGAGGGACCGCCCATGGCGACGGTGTTGGCGACGGCCGTGCTGGTCGCGAAGCCGCCCTGCAACACGCGCCCGCCCGGCGCCTGGACATAGGTTCCGGCCTGGACGCGGTCGCCGGTCGCGGACTGGGTCGCATCGACGGCGAAGGTCGCGCCGTTGGTGGTGACGCCCAGATAGTTGCCGCGCGCGGTGGTTTCGACGCTGAGCTGACCGTCGGCCTCGCCGTTAACGACGACGTTGCTGGTCGCCACGGCGGAGCCGGTCATCGTCTGGCGCGAGACCAGACCGGCGGAGGCGGCCGTCACCCCGCCCGCGAGCGAATTGCCCTGGGCGCTGGTGCTGACGGTCACCTGATCGACGGACAGGTCGATGTCCACCAGGCCGGTGACGTCGCCGGACTGGGTCTGGGTGCTGGAACAGGCTTCGCCGGCTTGCGGATCGCAGGCCGGCGTCTGTTGCGCGCTCGCTTCAGTGGCGAGTGCGGCGAACGTCGCCGTCGCGGCCATCATGCCAGCGAGACGGATCGGCGCGTGTCTGGCCATTGTTGGTGTCCTGAGTGGGGTAGGCCGGATAATAGCCGCCGGTCGGACCGACGGTGGAATCGCCGAGCGGATCGTTGGCGGGGTTGAGGCAGATTTCGGGGCCGGGCGCGCCATAGAGGTTGGCCATGAACTCGACCGTGGCCCGTTCGACCAGGGCGCGGACGGCCAGCTGCGTCGGTTCCATCCCGCCCGTGCCGGCCGAGATGTCGAAGACGTTGCCGTTCAGGAAGTCGAACACGCCGGCCGAAATCTCGCGGCCGATGATCTGCTTCTGATAGGAGACGACATCGACGACTTCGAGCGTGGTCGTCTGGACGAGGCGCAGGTCCATGGCGATGTTCATCACATAGACGCGGTGGTTGACGATGCCCGAACCCGGGCGGTTGCTGTCGACCTCGCCGCCGGCGATGTCGAAGCCGCCGGAGCGGATGTTGTAGTTCACCTCGGTGATGCCGCCGACGACATAGAAGTCCGAGCCGGGCACCTGGCCGGCCAGGATGCGGCGATACTGGGTGTCCTCGGGGCCTTGGGCTTCGGGAGCCTGGTCGCCGATCAGCTTGTTGTTGGCGTAGCGCAGCTCAAGCTCGGACACCGAGGTGTCGTAGCGTTCGACGATGCGGGCGCCGGCCTTGGCCAGGGCCGAGTTGGCCATCAGAGAGGCGCCGCCGGTGATCTGACGGCCGCCGTCCGAAGAGACCGTGCCGGTGTAGTCGCTGATCCGGCCCACGGCCATGCGCGGCGAGGGCAGGTTATAGCGACGGGCGTAGTCGGCCAGGCAATAGAGCGCGGCGGAATAGGGGGTGGGGTTGGCCGTCACCGGCGCATTGCCGATCGGCGTCGCATACTGACCCGACGGACCCGCGACCGGGCTGACGCAGCCGGCGAGGAGAAGGGCGACGGCCGACACGGCGGCGGACCCCTTGATGAGATGACGGCGGCTCATGGCAGGTCGATGTTCCCGTTCAGGGCCGTGCCGGCGTTGATGGCGCCGGTGTTGGTCTGGGTCGAGTTGACGATGACGGTGTTGCGGCTGCCCTGGACCACCACGTTCAGCTGATTGCCGATGGCGGTGGAGCCGCCGATGGTCGTGCCGCCGTTGCTGGACGAGCCCGCGCCAGCATAGGCCGAGGCGACGCCGCCAGACTGGCTGGAATAGGAGGAGGCGCCTGACTGGATGATGCCGTTGACGATCAGGCGATTGCCCTTGGCGTCGCGGGTATAGCCTGTGGTCGCCGTGCTGGCGGCCGAACGCGCGCCGCCGTAACCCTGCTGGAAGCGCGACGCGCTGCCGGATCCGGTGGACTGGGCCGCAGCCGGCAGGCTCGCCGCAGCGGCGAGAGCCATGACGGCGGTGGATAGAAACAGCCTCTTGGCGGGCATTACAGGGTTCCTCGCGCGCAAACGAACGGCGGATCCCAGGGGAGATCCGCACCCCAACCTGCATTAAGGTTATTAAGAAGCGCTTGATGTGATGAGGGTCACTGAGCATTTGTGCGCGATGTCAGACGCACCCGGTCGATTCGACCCGCAGAACAGCCAGCCCGTCAGAGAACCCGCGTTCAACGTGCCGCTGGTCGTGCTGCTGATCGTACTGTCGATGCCGACGCTGTTCTTCTTCCAGCGCGATCTGCCCGACAGGGGCATGAGCATGGCCTTCGCGCCGATCGATCTGGAGCAGGGACGCTGGGGCGGATTGCTGACGGCCATGCTGCTTCACGGCGGCTGGGCCCATGCCATCATGAATGCGGTCGCGGCGCTGGCGTTCGGAACGCCGGTGGCGCGGCTGTTCGGGGACAAGATCGGGCCGACGGTCTTTCTGCTCTTCTATGTGGCGTGCGGCGTGCTGGCCGCGCTGGGCTATGGGCTGATCCACTGGGGCTCGACCGAGCCAATGGTGGGAGCATCGGGCGCGGTGTTCGGCCTGATCGGGGCGGCGACGCGGCTGCTTGGAGGGCAGGGCAGGGTGCTGCCCATGACCGACCGTCGCGTGGTGACAGCAGCTCTCGCCTGGATGGCGATCAATGCGGTGACCGGCTTGATTGGCTATGCGCCGGGCGTCGAGGGCGCGAGCATCGCTTGGGAGGCCCATGCCATCGGTTTCGTCGTCGGCTTCCTGGCGATCGGGCCGCTGGGTCGGCTGTTCGGCAAGGGCGTCGCGTCGAAATCCATCGGCGGCGTTTGATTCCTGGCGTGTGCTGAGCAATCATCGGTTCCCGAGCGGCCCTGTCGCCATTCCGGCCCTGCGGTCGTCTCTTCTATAGAGAGAAGGAGCCGCGATGTTCGTCGCCGAAATCCTCAAGACCAAGGGAAACGCCGTCTTCTCCATCACGCCCGACCTGACGGTGACGCAGGCCTGCGCGGAGCTGGAGCAGAAACGGGTTGGAGCGCTGGTCATCTGTGACGGCGACCATGTCGTCGGCGTCTTCTCCGAACGGGACGTGGTCAAGGCCCTGGCCGCCGATGGCGCCAAGGCTCTGGATCGCCCGGTCGCCGACTACATGACCGCCAAGGTGATCTTCGCCGAACCCGGCGAGGAGATGTCGGCCCTGATGACCCGCATGACCGATAGGCGTATCCGACATCTGCCGGTTATGCAGGCCCAGCGGCTGGTCGGCGTCATCTCCATCGGCGACGTGGTGAAATGTCAGATCGCCGAGCACGCTGAGGAGGCGGCGAGCTTGCGCACTTACATAGCGGGCTGATGCTGCTGGTCATGATCATCGACCGTGACTCTTTGAGAAAGTTTCGCGGTCTTGTCAGAATCCGCTTGCTGACAAAACGGGTGGTCCGTATAGAGCCGCCTCGCTCGGAAACGGGCTGGCCGACGGGGCTGCGGGGGTCTTGATCCTCACGGTTTCACGGAAGACAGAAGCGAAAAACTTCTTGCTTTCATCGGTTGGTTTCACT